>NZ_BAAHAC010000029.1:0-985757 GCF_054777875.1 Spirosoma koreense
CGCACCCGTTTGCCACTATCCCCGAAAGGACCGTTCGACTTGCATGTATTAGGCCTGCCGCTAGCGTTCATCCTGAGCCAGGATCAAACTCTCCATCGTAAATATTATGTGTAGTCCGAAGACTACGATGTTGTTCAACCGATACCCGAAGGTATCAGGTCGAGTGTTTTTTGTGCTGCCCGTTTGTCAAAGAACTTTCCGCGTCAGGCCCGTTGGCCGTCGGCGTGGTGAGAAGACTAAAACCTGCTTCCCGATGTTTGGGAGTGCAAAGGTAGTTGCTTTCCCAGCGTTTGTCAAGTAAAAAGTGAAATTATTTTTTCTACCTGACTGTCAACCTCTTATGCGTAATAGCCTGACGATCAGGCGGTTATTTTCAGAAGTTGCCCCATTTCGTTCGATTTGGGACTGCAAAGGTAGGCCCTTAAATCACCTTTGTCAAGACCTGGTTTGAAAATAATTAGGTGGTTATCGGCGCCCGCTCGATAACCACCCCTGGATCAGCCACTTAGCCTGAAAACTTTTTTTAAACTTTTTTCAGCAGGTGATTTTTCTTTCCTTTTGACACTAGAATGTACCGGTCCTGGAGCCATTCCAGCTCGGCTGGAGCTGCCGGATCAGCTACTTTTACTTTATTTATACTAACGGCATTCTGCGTAATAGCCCGCCGTGCTTCGCCTTTGGATGCATACACCTCGCCCCGACTGGCAACTGATAACAGATCGGTTATGTCTTTGCTACTGGCTAGTTCTTCTGCTGAAATCTCCGTTTGTGGGACCCCTTCGAAAATAACATCGAACTCGTCGACTTGAATCGAGCGCAGGGTTTCGAGCGTGGCTTTGCCAAATAACACTTCCGACGCTTTTACGGCCAAATCATATCCCGCCTGCGAGTGAACCCGAATGGTCACATCTTTGGCAATCGCTTTCTGTAGAATACGAAGATGCGGAGCCTCGGCATGCTGCTGTTCCAATCCTTCAATCTCCTCACGCGATAAGAGCGTGAACACCCGAATCAGTCGCGGACAGTCGGCGTCGGCGGTATTGAGCCAAAATTGATAGAACTGATACGGCGACGTCATACCCGGATCGAGCCAAACGTTACCGCTCTCCGATTTACCAAACTTAGCCCCGTCCGCTTTGGTCACCAGTGGGGTCGTTAGGGCAAATGCCAGATGACTGCCTTCGTGCCCTTCTGTTTCCTCTGCTTCTTTCCGGCGAATCAGTTCCGTGCCGGTCGTGATATTACCCCACTGATCGGCGCCACCCATTTGCAGGCGGACATTTCGGTTTTTGTAAAGCCAGTAAAAATCGTAGCCCTGCAATAACTGGTACGAAAATTCGGTGAACGAAATCCCGGTTTCGAGCCGCTTCTTAACCGAATCCTTCGCCATCATATAATTGACGGTAATGTGCTTACCCGCTTCACGCAGGAAACCCAGAAAGGAGATTTCCCTAAACCAGTCGTAGTTATTGACCATTTCGGCCGAGTTGTCACTGCTATCAAAATTCAGGAATTTAGCCAGTTGCTGCCGAATACCCTCCTGGTTTCTTCGCAGGGTTTCTTCGGACAGGAACTCGCGTTCAGCCGCCTTCCCCGACGGATCGCCGATCATTCCGGTAGCTCCCCCGACCAGCGCGAACGGCTTATGACCGGCCCGTTGCAAATGTACCAGCAACATGATTGTAGCCAGATTTCCTATATGCAGCGACGCGGCTGTCGGGTCGAAACCGATATAACCGGCGGTTAGTTCTTTCTGGAGTTGTTCTTCGGTGCCGGGGGTCATGTCGTTCAACATACCCCGCCAGCGGAGTTCTTCAATGAAATTCATAGGATCAAAAGAGCGAACGAGTAACGGGTGGACGCAGATCGACTTGGCGCTTCACTCGCTGGATTCGTCCGCAAAAATAGTGGTTTATGGTAAAAGCAGGGAAGAATCGCCGTAACTCAGGAAGCGATACTCATGCTGGAGCGCTTCGGTATAGACCCGTTTCCAGTCATTACCAATCAAAGCAGCAATCAGCAGAATCAGGGTCGAACCGGGCTGGTGGAAATTCGTAACGATTCCGTTGCAGAGCCGGAGCGAATACCCAGGGGTAATGTATATACCGGTATACGCTACTAAAGACTCCTGCTTTTGTTCGGTAAGATGCGTCAGCACGGCAGTCAACGCGGCTTCAGCCGACGGCTGTTCGTTTTTAGGAAGTTGATAAGCGTAGTGCTGATCGAGCTGAAACGGATCGGCCTCCTGCCGAAGCAGCTTCGTCCCTATCCAGTACAGACTTTCCAGCGCACGCATCGATGTGGTGCCGACCGCAATCACCTGGTTCAGATGCGCCAGCAGGTTCCGTAAATTTTCCTGCGTATACACAACCTGTTCCGTATGCATGTGATGCTGCCGAACATCATCCGTTTTGATGGGCTGAAAGGTTCCGGCTCCCACGTGTAGAGTTAGGTAATCATGACCGATGCCTCGTTGAGCCAAAGCCTCGAAGACGGCGGGTGTGAAATGAAGGCCGGCGGTCGGAGCGGCTACGGCTCCTTCCTGCTTCGAGTAAATAGTCTGATACGTTTCCCGATCGGCATTGGTTGTTTCCCGCTTCAGGTAGGGGGGCAGCGGTATTTCGCCGGCGTGCTGAACAAGCTGGGCAAATGTCAGCTCGGCAGGCTGCCAGCTCAGGCGTACAGCCGATTGGTCGTAAGCATACCAGGAAGCCTGGAGTATAATGTCACCCGAGGCTGTAGGCAACGTTGCTTCCAGGGTTTCGGTTGGCTTCCAGCGCTTGCGGTTGCCGATCATGCCCTGCCAGATGGCCGCCCCTGTCGCTTCCATCGCCTGGCTGATGGGTAGATGATTAGGAAATGGATTCAGCAAAAACAGTTCGATGACAGCGCCGGTTGGTTTCGTAAAATGCAACCGGGCGGGAATGACTTTCGTGTCGTTAAAAACCAGAAAGCTGTTGGGTGGCAGTTGATCAGGCAAACTGGCAAACCGCTCATGGCTGATCTGACCGCTCCGATAAACGAGCAGTTTCGACGCATCGCGTTGTGCCAGCGGAAACCGGGCGATGCGTTCGTCAGGCAGATCGTACTGAAACTGAGTCAGCAGCAGCTCGTTGGCCTCAGGCATCGGCATCGGGTTTCATCAGCAAACGGATCGGCAGACCGATCAGGACTGAAATCAGAATGAGCGTACTTACTGGCAGCAGCCAGGCATAATCGAAAGGCTGCATGCTGCGGTCGGAGCGGTTCAGTAGCGATAGCACAAACAAACCCAGCGCCACGACGGTATTAATAGAGGCTGTGAGGGCGTAGAACCAGTTTTTGAAAATCTCGTTCAGTTGAGAACGGTGCGCAACCCATATATTCTGATTCGGAATGGGAACCTGAGCGGTTGGCACACGCAGAAAAAGCTTGGCGACGACGTTGATCAGCGTATTGTTGATAATAAAAATAGCCACCGCGAGGTAAAAAATTGTTTCGCGGTTGATGGTTTGAATAGGCCGTCTGAGTTCATCGAACCGAACCGCAACCTCTTCCGGATACGAAACATAACTGCTGAACAACGCAACCAAAAAGCCGAGGATGGACAAAATACGCCAGGTTCGGATGAAAAAAGTACCTGCTTTCATGAAGAGTCAATAATCGATAGGTAACTGGCAAAAGAGCATTGTCGACGTTCGGCAATGACGACCAGCAACTATCCACTTTATTTTAGGGTGCAAAGGTACGGCCCGAACGGGGAAATCCGTCAGGTCGATTAATTGTTGCAGATTTTGGTTTTAAAAAGCATATGAAAATTTACACAAAAACGGGCGATAAAGGCCAGACCGCTTTGCTGGGCGGGCGTCGGGTAAGCAAAGCTGATTTACGCATCGATGCCTACGGTACTGTTGATGAATTGAACTCCTGGATCGGTTTGATGCGCGATCAGTTAGTCAATGTCAGTCGGAAAGAAATGCTGAACGAAATCCAGGACCGGCTCTTTACCATAGGAACCGAACTGGCCTCCGACCCCGACAAAGCGACGACCCGCACCATACCGACGATCATTCCGGATGACGTCAGCCGGCTCGAACAGGCAATAGACACCTTAGACGCCGACCTGCCTCCGCTACGGGCGTTTATCTTGCCTGGCGGTCATGATTCGGTTTCGTTTGGGCATCTGGCCCGAACCGTTTGCCGCCGGGCCGAACGGCTGGTGACTGCCCTGCACGACGAGTCGCCGGTCGACGAGCTGGTGCTGCAGTATCTCAATCGGTTATCGGATTATTTATTCGTACTGACCCGAAAAATGGCGCAGGATTTAAGCGTCGAGGAAGTCGTCTGGAAACCCCGGGTTTAACCGGTAAAAAAAAGTTGTCAAGACAACTAAATTTCCTCAATCTAATTTTTTAGCTTTGCCACAGCTTGTTATTTCACAGGCTAACTCATTAACGATAAGCTGTTATGACGACGGACGCATTGCAAATTGAACTGCGGAAAGCGGAACGCTCCCGCCTTCAAGAGGTAGATTTTAATCATCTGCCTTTCGGAAAACATTTCTCGGATCACATGTTCGTGGCCGACTTCGTCGATGGTCAGTGGCAAAATCAAGCGATTGTGCCATTCGACAACTTTACCCTAAGCCCTGCTCTGTCGTCGCTACATTATGGTCAGTCTATTTTTGAAGGCCTGAAGGCTTACAAGAATGAGGCCGGCGAGGTGCTGCTATTTCGTCCTTACGCCAATTTTGAGCGCATGAACGAATCGGCCCGGCGAATGTGCATGGCAACGCTACCCGAAGAGGTATTCATGGGCGGGTTGGAAGCGCTGCTGCGGGTCGATGCCGACTGGGTTCCCGATACTCCGGATAGCTCGCTGTATATCCGGCCGTTTATGTTTGCCACAGATACTTACCTGGGCGTCGCTCCTTCGAAAACGTATCGTTTCTGCATCTTTACGGGCCCTGTGGGCGCTTATTACTCCAATCCGCCAAAGCTGAAAGTAGAAACCGAATTTATTCGTTCAGCTCCCGGTGGCGTGGGCTACGCCAAATGTGCAGGCAACTACGCAGGCTCGATGTACCCGACGCTCCTGGCGCAACAGCAGGGCTATGATCAGCTCATCTGGACCGATGCCCGCGAACACAAATACATCGAAGAGTCTGGTACGATGAACATCATGTTCATCATCGATGGAAAACTGGTAACGCCAGCCACGTCCGATTCGATCCTGAAAGGGGTTACGCGTGATTCGATTTTGCAGATTGCCCGTAGCTGGGGCATTACCGTTGAAGAGCGGCTGGTGTCCATTGAAGAGGTTATTTCGGGTATCGAAACCGGTCGTTTGACGGAAGCGTTTGGTGCTGGAACGGCCGTCGGCTCTTCGCCTTACTCGCTGATCGGCTACAATGGGAAAGATTACATGTTACCCGAATTTGCCCCTGAGGATTCGTTCGCAGCGCGCGTGCGGAAGTACCTGGGGGATTTACGTACCGGAAAAATTGCCGATGAATTCGGCTGGATGCATTCGATTTAATTGACTTGTTTGTTAGGACCAGTACGACCCCGTCAGGGTCGTACCAGCGCCAGATCAGTTAGATCTATTTATCCTTTAAACAGAAAGAGTCCTCAGCACTGGGGACTCTTTCTGTTTAAAGGATAACGCCAGTTTACTTTGTCGAAGCGGTTATGGCGCTGCCCGATGGAGCAATCTTTATCTTCAGGCCAAAATCCTTGCCTTTTGAGACATCCTTCAGCAACACCGTTTTTCCACCCGGTCCTGTCCAGATCGTGCCGCCATTACCCGTTTTGGGAGCGCCATAACGAGCGGTAAAATAAGGCTCCAACTCTTTTGTGTACGCATCGACTGACTGACGACTGTTGAGAAACAGGTCTACATCGATAGCCGAAACTTTCTGATCAGCCTGGTAATACAGGACATCGGATGTTTCCAGATTTGGAAACTCAATTGTGTAGCCGATGTGCCTGGCATCGCTCTCGAAGGCTTCGCCTTTTTCGGTGGCTTTCACTTTCGTAAAATCATCGCCGAGATTAATACCCCGCCAGTCGCTGTCGTTCGTCAGGCCCAGATCGGCCAGATGTCCCGTGATCGCTACTTCGTCGCTCGTTCCGGAAGAAGTCGCGGCCGTTTCGAGCGAGTCGGCAGATTGATTACCGGACTGTTTGCGGGAACCGCAGCCAGTCCAGAGCAGAAGAAAAATACAGGATAGAATAACAGGGAAAGATCGAGTCATAAAGCCAATATTAAGTACACAAAGGTAATGCATTACAAGGATTTAACAGGATAAGATCGTATAGGCGGAAAAAGTACACAGAGCCTCTAATTAGTATTTTATATAGCAATTATTATATTTATCTAATCCAAATAAGCACTTTTCAACGGTAAAGTCGTAGTATAGATTAAATTTTGTATTAAACGTTCTCGCTTACCAACAACTGTTATGAATTTTTCCCTATTCGGTGCAGATCCCATTTCTCTAGATAATGTACACACCATTGAGAAAAGTATCCCTAACATAATTCTCTGGGCTGTTCCTGTTATGTTATTTTTCACCATCATCGAGATGGGAATTGCCTACTACCAGGAAAAAGAATTTTACGAGAAAAAAGAAACCATTGGTTCAATTCTGGTTGGGCTGGGTAATCTGGTCGTTACCGCAGTGCTCAAGCTGGGTCTGCTGTATGTATTCATCTGGATTTATAACCTGATCCCGTGGCGTATGGAACTGCAGTGGTGGACGCTGATTCCGTGCTACATCATTTTAGATTTTTTCAGTTACTGGGCACACCGCGTGTCACACGAGCAGCGGTTCTGGTGGGCGACACACGTGGTTCACCACTCCGGCGAGTTCTATAACCTGACCGTGTCGTACCGCCTAAGCTGGATTCAGCACCTGAAACTCGTCTTCTTTCTACCGGTTGCGTTCATGGGTTTTCACCCGATCATTTTCTTCGTAACCAACCAGATGGCGGTATTATTTCAGTTCTGGGTACACACCGAATACATCCGAAAAATGCCCGCCTGGGTCGAATATATTTTTGCCACGCCCTCGAATCACCGCGTTCACCACGGCTCGCAGGAACAGTATATCGACAAAAACTTCGGCGCTACGTTTATTTTCTGGGATCGTATGTTCGGTACGTTCGAGCCCGAAGATGAACCCGTTATTTATGGCATCACCACCAACATTCCGAACAAAGCGAATCCGTTCTTTATTAACTTCCACGAGCTTTCGGATATGGTTCAGGATGTTCGGAAAGCCAAAGGGCTGCGCAAAAAGATGTTTTACATCTTCGGGAGCCCGGTAAAAATTGCAGAGGAGAAAAAACGCATGGAAGCCCCAAAACCAGAAGAAGTCGACATGCTGGCCTGATCAAGTTCAGTTTTGCAACAGAGTCCTGCTTTTCCGGAATTCCGAAAAAGCAGGACTTTATTTTTACGATCAGCTGACCCGCTTTCCGTGCAGTAACATGTCGACGGCCGCATTGAGCGAACCTGCGCGGGTGACCTCACCCGAGTTGATAAAGAAAATTTCGTCGGCGGTTTCGATCGTATTTAGCCGGTGGGCGATGATGATGCGAGTGGTCGTCTCGGGCAGGTTTTGCAGAATCTCGTCCAGCAACTGTTCCGTCACCGTATCGATGTTGGCCGTTGCTTCGTCCAGAATGAGCAGTTCCGGGTTTCGCAGTACCGCCCGAATAAAGGCGATCAGTTGTTTCTGACCGAGGCTAATGGCCTCGCCCGTCGTCTGCACTTTTGTTTCTAGTCCGTCGTCGAACCGCTCCAGTAACCCTTCCAGATTAGCGTCCCGAATTACGTCAGCGAGTTGCTCATTCGAGTAAGTCTGATAGCGCTCATTGCCGTACAGAATATTCTCACGAACAGTGCCTGTAAACAAAAACGGTTCCTGCAAAATGAAACCGATTTTCCGGGTTCGTTCTTCGGGGGCGTACGATCGAATGTCTTTTCCATCCAGCAGCACGGTTCCGCTCGTCGGATCGTAGAGCCGGGCAATCAGCGAAGCGGTCGTCGTTTTCCCACCCCCGGTTGGGCCAACCAATGCATACGTTTTACCGCGCTCCAGCTCGAAACTGATATCGTGTAGCACTTCTTTTCCATCGGGGTAGCTGAACGATACATGCTGGAACGACAGTAACGATGAAGTCGGCAGCTTCAACGGATTATCGACGGTCGTCAGGTTGGTTTGTAGAGCCAGCATGTACGAGATGCGATCCCAGCCCGCCAGTGCTACCTGAAAATTGGTCCATAAAGCCGCCAGTTGCCGAAGCGGGTTGTAAAAATTGTTGACGTACGATAAAAAGCTGATCAATAGACCAACAGTAAAACGGTCGGTCGAAATCAGATAAATCCCAAACGTCAGTACCACCAATTGCCCTAGATTGGCTGCCACCCCGATAACGGGCGTAAAGACGTTATTGGCCAGACCCGCGCCAATGGCGGTCCGATAGCTTTGCTGGTTAGCTTCCTCCAGGCGTTTGCGGAAATAATCGCGTCGGTTAAAAGCAATGATCACTTTGAAATTGGCCAGATTTTCCTGAACCGACGCACTCAGGTTTCCCACGCTTTTCAGGTTAGCGGCATTTTTCCGCTTTACCCACCCGGAGGTTAATGTGGTGAATAACCACATCAGAATAGCCGGCGACAAAGCCGCAGCACCGAGCGGCAGATCGATGAACAACAGAAACAAACCGGCCCCGGTCATGATAAAAAGGCTACCCACAAACTGCATCAGCGACTGCGAAAAAAACTGATTCAGTTTGTCGGTGTCGTTATTGATCCGGGAAATCAGATCCCCCGCTTTATTCTGGTTGAAGAACGCGACGGGCAATTCCTGTAGTTTATTGAACACCGCATTCCGAAGCTTGAACAGGGTTCGCTGCCCGACGCCCCCCATCAGACGGGTTTGGGTGTAGTTAGTGACGAAGGCAACCGCGTAAATGCCCAGCAAAATCCCCGCGTTGCGCAGCACTCCGTCAAATTGCTTGGTCTGTATATAGCGGTCGATGGTGCGGCCGATGATCATCGGCCCGATCAGCGTCAGACTGGAATTGATGATAATGGCGATAAAGGCCAGAATCAGGGTTTGGCGCTCGTCGTCGATAAGGGTCAGCAGTTTACGGAGCGCTTTATAGGTCGCGTTTTTTTCAGCCTTCTGACCGGTAGCCTGGTTAAGATCGTAGTTCATACTGGCTGGTGCTTCGCTGCGACTGATAAATCTGAACGTACTCGGGGCTGATGCTCATCAACTCGGTATGGGTGCCCCTGGCGATGATTTCGCCTTCCATCAGCAGAATAATCTGCTCGTAATCCTCTACGGACGCAATCTTCTGCGTCACCGAAATCAGCGCCATTCCGGGATAGTTCTGCTGTACGTTCGTCAGAATTTTCTGCTCGGTATTCGGATCGACGCGAGCCGTAAAATCATCCAGCAACAACACCTTTGGGTCGAGTGCCAGCGCGCGAGCCAGCATAATCCGCTGTTTCTGCCCGCCCGACAAACTAGTTCCCCGCTCCGACACGATGGTCTGTAGTTTTTCGGGTAATGCGTTCACAAAGTCCTGCAATTCGGCCGTATCGATGGCTTTTTGTAACGATTCGTCGGTTACGGTTTCGCTGAAGGCAATGTTTTCGCGGAGGCTCAGGTTAAAAATAATACTATCCTGAAAGACGAATCCGACCTGACGGTGAAACGCATCTTCGTCGTAGGCGTCCATGCTTTTTCCATCGTATCGAATAACCCCTCCGGTTGGCTTTATCAACCCAGTCAGCAAAAACAACAATTGGGTCTTACCAGCGGCCGTTGGCCCGACAATAGCGGTTCGGGTGCCCGCTTTTACGGCAAATGAAATATCCTTCAACACCGGTTTCTCGCCGTAATTGATCGACACATTCTGAAGCTCAACTTCGCCTTTCAACCTAGCCTTGTCGGTGCCGGCCCTGACAGGTTCGGGAGCCTGCAACACCTCGTTGACGCGCTGAAACGAAGCGGATGCCTGCGCAATGACATTGCTCATAAATCCAATTACAATAATCGGAAAGATCAGCAGCGCCAGATAACTGTTGAAAGCCGCAAAATCGCCCAGCGACATCTGGTCGGTAATCACAAAATGCCCACCCAGCACCAGTATCGTCAGAGCCGCCAGGTTAGCCGTCAGGCTGATGACGGGAATTAGGCCCGCAAATAACCGCAGAATAGAAATACCCAGGTCTTTGGCATTGGTATTGGCCGCCAGAAACTTGTCGTACTCCAGTTGCTGTGAGTTAATGACACGAATCAGGGCCGATCCGAGTATGCTTTCGTTGATGACTTTATTGAGCCAGTCGATTACTTCCCGGCTTTTAATGAACAGCACCCGTACTTTTTTAAGTACCAGAAAAAACGTAATGCCAATAATCGGGACAATGGCGAGTACTGCTAAGGCCAGTTGCCAGTTGATGCTGATCAGCAGGATGCTGGCGCCTAGGATGATACAGATCGACGAAGCCAGCGACACGATGGCCTGCGACACAAACATCTTGACCGAGTCGATATCTGAGGTTAGGTTGGTCAGTAGCTTCGATGGGTTAGCCTGCTGGATATAAACAAAACTCTGATGCGAGATTTTATCGGCCAGTTGTGTCCGCAAATCCTTTGCTACCCGCTCCGACGCGTAGGTTTGCACGATGCTCTGCAGGTACGTGAACACAAAAATGAGCAGGGCCGCACCCAGAAATTCGACCACTACGGTTTTCAGGACGAAATGCCCGGCGGAGTAAGCATCGATACCCCGTGAAATTAGCAGGGGCAGAATCAGGTTGGCACCGTTGCTGACTAGCGCCAGCCCAATCATCGACAGAATCAGGCGCGAATAGGGTTTCAACAAACCCAGCAATGGCGACGGGGCTTTTGGGCGAGAACTTTGCTTCGGAGTAGCTTGATCCATAAGGGCTTATCAGTCTGGCAGTGCTGACTACGAACGGTAAATTGATCAAAGGTAGGCAAAACAAAAAAAGGCCGATGGGCATCCATCGGCCTTTTTAATTTCTTTTTAATTCGTTTCGGATTTTTCGGCCGGTTTTATAATGTCTACAATTTTGGTGGCCTTCCCCGTCTTTCGTTCTTCGATTTGCTCAAGCAATTGCAAGCCCATCAGTCCGTTCAGCGACCCATCGGAGCCGTTGCCCGCGCCATTGATAATAATATCCGGAATGACCCGAATCTGGCCCTTCCCGATTTCTTCGGTGATCTTGAAGCGGGTAAAATTTTCGTCGCCCATCGCCCGTACCTGTAGCTCGTAGGCTTCGGCCGTCGAGCGACCGATGGCCAGAATTTTTTCGGCTTCGGCCGTACCCGTTTTGGCAATCCGCTCGGCTTCGGCATCCGCCGTCAGCTTGGTAGCTTCCGCATCGGCAGCGGCCTGGCGACGGCGCGCTTCGGCGTTGGCCTCGGCCCGTATCTTGGTGGCTTCCGACTCGGCGGCTACCTGCAGCTTCAGGCTCCGAGCTTCCCCTTCCGACTTTTTCACCGAGGCATCGGCCGTACGCTGGGCAATTTCGACGCTTTGCTGGGCTTTCACCACTTCGCGCTGGATGTCGGCCAGCGCCGTTTCTCGTTCCATCCCCTGCCGCTTTTCCTGCGCCATTCGCTGGGTTTCGTAGGTTTTTTCTTCCTCCTGCGCAATTTTCCGATCAGTCAGGGTTTTCATCAGGCTGTCGGGCGGTACGATATCACCAATCAGCGTATCGACCGCATTGACGTTATACACTTCCAGCACCTGGCGGATGTGCTCACGGGCTGCTTCCTGCCGTTCTTTCCGGGTACTCAGGAAGGCAATCACGTCGGAATCCTGCGCCGAGTTCCGAAAATAGTTACCGATGGTCGGCTCCAGCACCTGCGACACCAGGTTGTTCATGCTACCGAAGCGTGCAATCACTTTCGGGGCTTCCGCCGACGGAATGTGAATGATCTGCGCGACGTCGAGGTTAAACGGGAACCCATCTTTCGACCGCACGGTGATGGTCGACAGATTCCGGTCGAGATCGTGCGATTCGGAGCGGGCGTTGGCCCAGTTAAGGACCAGGTTGGTGGTCGGTACCCCTTCCACTTTCATCGTATAGGTGTTGATGGGGTATTTACCCGGTCCCAGCGGCTCCATCCAGACGCCCCGGAACCCCCGCCGGACAATATTGCCATGTTTGAACGAATCGCCGGTGATATCTTCACCATCTTCACCGATGTACGAAATCACGACACCGACATGACCAATGGGCACGGTCGTCATGGGAATTTCCTCAATCTGTACCGCCCACGGATTGATGTAGTACGAACCGGCCAATACGACCTGCGGCTGAAGCCCCCGGTTTCCGCCGTTTTGCAGGAAGAAATCGACGTTCTGAAAGTTGTTGTGTCCCTCGACCTGTTTTCCGGCAATCTGTCCCGGTTGCAACGGCGCGCCATCGAGCGTGGTAATGATTCCGACCATATTCTCTTTGATTACGGTCATGTCGGCAATGGTGATCGTAAACGCGTAGGGATTGATCCGGTATGTTCCGGGCGTCAGTACCGCCGTCTGACGACCTTTCTGGCCACCGCTGTTCAGAAAGCGCTCGGTATCCTGAAAATTATCGGAATCGACGCGCCGGGCCAGAATGTTACCCGTCGGCAATTCGAGACCATCGTTTGACAAGACCAGGCCAATTTTACCTTCCGGTATGACCGTAAAGGGCTGCATAGTAATGCCATATTGCCAGGGCCACATCCACCAGTAAAGGCCCGGCGCCAGGCTTTGGGCCTGATAACCCGCTTCACCTTTGGTAGCGATGATGCGACCATCGGGCAGGCCCCGGTCCGTGCCAACGAGTACGTATTTTTTGGTAACCAGACCAATGCGGTCTTCGGGCACGATAACCATCCCGAATAAAAAGCGAAGTACCCATTTATAGAGTACAACAGCCACGACGAGCAGGACAACCCAGCTCCAGGCCGACATGAGCGGTAACAGTTCCATCATGAAACAGGATTAAATGGTTAAGAATGAAAGTAAATGAAGGGAAGCTAAAGGCATGTAGCTTCTTTAGAAGCAGAAAATGAAGACAGCATGTCTACATTGGTGTAGTGGCGATAAAGCCCGATTGACACGTCAAATGTATGCGGATAGACCCTGTCAACGCACCGGAATTAGGATGATTGGTTACCAACCAATCCCATTGTGCAGGGGAATTGATGAGCGGTAGGCGTCAAGTACTGTTGTTCTAAGTTATAATTTTGTCAATCTTGGCGGCCTTGATTCAAAGCCAGTTACTGGATGAATTCGTTAGATTACAGGGAATATGAGCCAACTGCCGCGTATTACGGAAATTATAAAAATCGAGCCTGTTAAATAACCTGCCGCTGGTCGACGGGAGAAGTGTGCGTTATTGACTTTGAATCAGTTTTTCAGGAATGGAAATTGGCCGAAAGCCCGTCAGAACGGCCGCTGCTGAACTATGGTGTTTTTAAGTATGCATCCATCAGTGAGCAAAAAACATTACATTGGGTTAACCTGTCCATGCTCCATACCTATTGGGACGAATCGGGCAATGCTCGTGAGCAGAACAGTCCATTGACCTATGATGCCGATGAATTATATCGTCGGAGTCAGCCACTGGAGTTTTATCGACTTGTTCCCATCTCCGATACCCAACAGGCAGCCTAGTCCTATAGCTCCTGCGCTAAGTTGAAGAAGAACCCCGTTGTGCCCTGGGCATTGATCGTTCCGCTGAACCGCATAACCAGGTTATAGAACGTTACGATA
The DNA here is from genome assembly GCF_054777875.1 of Spirosoma koreense. Classification (NCBI taxonomy): domain Bacteria; kingdom Pseudomonadati; phylum Bacteroidota; class Cytophagia; order Cytophagales; family Cytophagaceae; genus Spirosoma; species Spirosoma koreense. Next base: position 13,797 of record NZ_BAAHAC010000029.1, read on the forward strand.
TCGAGGCTCATGCCCGTACCCACGAGCAAGCGGTTAGCCAGCCGGCTCTGGTACTGTTCGGCCACGGTACTGCTGACATAACCGGCATCGGCAAAGCCCGTCAGGTAGATTGAAATAGGAACCGTATTGAACTGCCGGATGTGCAGCCAGTTTAGCTGCTTTCGGGTATTGAGGAGCTGATACCGAAGGCTATTCCGCCAGGTAACGTTGCGCTGTCCATCGATAACGTACAATTCATAACCCCGCACCATATCGACCGAACTACCCAGGCCTCTCAGGTAAAAATAGGGCTGGCGCGTGGGCCAGGTCGAGCGGCCGCGCAGACTCCCGGCCGCATAAAACTTCCCCCCCATGGGCCAGTAACGCGTGATGGATGCGCCAACGTCCAGAAACCGAAAATTATCGCTGGGCAACAGGCCCGACAGCCCGACTCCACCCGAGAAAAGCGTCCCCTGCAACGGATAAACGACATTATCGCGCCGGTCGTAGCGGTAGTTGTAGCTGAGAGACGAGAAATGCTGTTCCGTGCGCCCATCCAAAAAATAGTCCGGATTGAGCCGGGCTACTGTATCGGCAATGGTGTTGCGGGTATAACGGACGTCTAAGGAATGATAGTGGTACAAACCGCGCCGGTGGGTCAGCACAACCGCGGCATAAGCCCGTGTGCGCAGGATTTCCTCCGACTTGGTATATACCCACTTATCGAACTGCGTACGGTAGGGAATCTCTTTGTTGGTCTGGTACGACAAGTCGACGCGCAGCCCGATTTTTTGTGCGCGATCGATGTAGGGCTTCGAATAGGATAAGCCAAAACGCTGCAAAAATCCCAGCTCGATCGCCATCTGAAGCCGGTCGTTATTGCCCGTGACGTTCCGGTAGCTGAGTCGTCCGCCATAAATGACCCGGCTGAAATCGTGCCCCCGATCATACCACCACTCATTAAAATTACGATCGGCCAGGTCGAAAACCGGATAGGCGATGATGTACCACCGCTCTTTCATGATCACCGTCAGATCGAGCTGTGCCAGTTGAGTTGAATCATCGGACGGCGTCAGGCGGGTTTCGGTATCGACTGTAATAAAAAGGGTGGTGTTGTTGATGTTTCGCTGATCCCAGGCCACCCGGTCAGGAACGGCAGACAGAACAATCGAATCACCCACATGAACCGACATTTCCCGCAGGATGATCCGGTCGCGAGTTTTATAATTTCCCTTGAGGGTTACAGACCGCACCACCACCTTTTGGGTGGAATCGACGGGCGTATCGGCCAGTACGTTTTGAGAAAACAGGAATAAGGCCGTCAGCATCAGCAGAACGGCTGGCCACTTTTTGGGAAACATTCTCAAAAGTACGTCTTTTCAAAAAAATAAGACAAGATTATCTGTATATCCTGCAAATACGTATGTATAATTGTTAGCTATTCGGCAAAGCCTATGATGACTAGTTAAATATACGACAATGTATGCAAACAGGATCTATTCAGAAACCAGCGGCAAAAACTAAACCCTCGCTGAGTTTCTGGCAAATCTGGAACATGAGTTTCGGATTTTTTGGCATTCAGTACGGTTTCGGTTTACAGCAGGCTAACATGAGCCCTATTTTCCGGTATCTGAACGCCGACGAAGCGAATATTCCCATTCTATGGCTGGCGGGTCCGATCACTGGCCTGATCGTACAGCCCATCATCGGGTCCATCAGTGACCGAACCTGGTCGACTCGCTGGGGCCGCCGAAAGCCGTTTTTTCTGATCGGGGCCATCGTTACCAGTCTGGCGCTATTTCTGATGCCAAATTCCTCGGCGCTCTGGATGGCCGCCAGCCTGATGTGGATTCTGGATACCGGCCTGAACATTACGCAGGAACCGTTCCGGGCGTTTATCGGCGACAAGCTCAACGACCAGCAACGCGACCTGGGTTTTGCTGTACAAAGTTTTTTCGTGGGGTTCGGTCAGACGCTGGCCAACCTGATGCCGACTATTTTTCGGCTCCTGGGCCTGACTTCCACGGCCGTAGTAGCTGCCAACGTCATTCCCAATAGCATCAAATACCCATTTTATATCGGCGGGCTGGCGGTTATCCTGGCTGTAATCTGGACGATTTACACGACCGATGAATATCCGCCGGATAACATGGCCGAATTTAAGCGCCAGAAAGCCGAAGGAAGTGGTATCGGTGGCGCTTTCTCGGAAATTTTCCTTGCGATCAGAGAGATGCCTTCGACGATGAAGCAACTCTGGTGGGTCAAATTTTTCACCTGGTTTGCCTTGCCGCTGATGTGGCAATACCTGACGCTGGCTGTTGCCCGGCACGCTTTCAATGCACCCACGGCCGATTCACCGGGTTTTCAGGAAGGTACCGAGTGGGGGAACCTGTGCTTTGCCATGTTCAACGTCGGCTGTTTCACCATTTCTTTCTTCCTGCCCGCCATTGCCGACCGGATTGGCCGACGCGCCACCCATGCCGTTTTCCTGACCATCGGTGGCTTTGGATTTCTGTCGATGCTCCTGTCGAACGACAAGTATATTTTCTTCGTCGGCATGACCCTGGTCGGATTGGCCTGGGGTTCGATTTTGTCAATGCCATACGTGTTGTTGTCGAGTTCCGTACCGGCCGAGCGAATGGGGGTTTACATGGGTATTTTTAACGGATTCATTGTGGTGCCGCAGATCGTCAATAACCTCACGGTTCGGTTCTTTTACCCGACGCTGCTGAAAAACGATCCTCGTAATGCGCTGGCGCTGGCGGGCGTTTGCCTGATTCTGGCTGCGGGAGCCTGTTTTCTGGTGAAAGAAACCAAAGCCAGCGAAGAAGCGGCTTTCCCGGTTGAGCCGGGTGGAAATTAATCTAGAAATACGCGCTCCGTAATCGTTTTACCGCTTACTTAGCGATCGATTTGGCTGGCCTGTTTTCGTAACCAATCCGGCAACGGATTCTTCTCAGATGATACCCTCATCCCGTCCTTACGCCCTGCTCTCGGTCGGTGAATTGCTGACCGACTTCATTGGTCATCACGTAGCGAGTAGCTTGCTCGACTCGCAGGATTTCCGCCGGTATCAGGGCGGCAGTCCGGCCAACATGGCGGCCAACATGGCCCGTCTGGGCAACAAAGCCGCTCTGGTGTCGTGCGTGGGAAACGACAGTCTTGGTCGGTTTCTGGTCCGGCAAATCGACGAATCGGGGGTCGATAGCCAGTTCATCACGAGCGACCCGCTGGAGCCGACGACCATCGTCATCGTTTCACGTACGGCTGGTACGCCCGATTTTGTGGCATACCGGCATGCCGACTGCCAGCTTAAACCAGCGCAACTGCCCGATTCTTTATTGGCGCAGGCGCAGGTATTTCACACAACCTGCTTTGCCTTAAGCCACCAACCAGCTCAGGACACCATCGTCGATGCCGCCCGGCGGGCACGGGCGGCCGGTTGTCAGGTCTCCATCGACGCCAATTACGCACCCAGCATCTGGCCCGACCGTCAGCAGGCCTGGCAGGTATTGACGAATTACTGCGCCGATGGAACGATGGTCAAGATGAGCGAAGACGATGCGGAACGACTATACGGAGCCCCTCAAACCACGGAGCAGATTCTACGCGATTTCCACCAGATGGGGGCGTCGATCATTTGCCTAACACTGGGAGCCAACGGTAGCCTGGTGTCGTACGAAGGGGGAGCCAAACAGGCCCGTATCCCCGGAAAAAAAATCGATGTGGTCGACGTTACTGGAGCCGGCGATGCCTATTGGGCGGGTTTCCTGACCGCTTTTCTGGACGGCTACGCGCCGGCAAACTGCGCCCATGCCGGAGCCGCTATGGCCAAAATGAAATTAACCCGCCAGGGGCCACTGCCCGATAAAGTAGACCGTCGGCGAATCTACGAAGAGTTTGAGTAATGGTACGCCAGCCCGGCCGCGATACAGTTACTTCAAAGCCGCTAATTTATCCAGGTCAATGTCCTCTAGAGCAGCTTTGATTTTACCCATGCTGACGCCGTGACCTTTGGCCGAAACGATAAACCGCTTGTTGACCAGCACCGAAATTTCGCCCTCTTTACTGTCGTTATTGTATTTTTCGTACGACTTGTTGTCCCCGTATTGACCCGTTTTTTCGTAGCCGTGCTCGTCCTCCTTATCCACTTCGATCATCGACCAGGCCGCTAAACCAACCATCATCATGGAGCCCCCTCCGTCGATGATGGACAATTCCATGGTTTCGCTATCGTCTTGGTTTGCGTATTTACCCGTTGCGGTAGAAATAACAAAACCGGCAGCTCCGTTTTTCTCACCATTCGCTTCTTTGCGGGGTATACCTTCGGCATCGTCGGGCAGTAAGTCTTTTAGCACCCGGAAGTCGACCGTTTTAGCAGAACCCTTTTTTTGCGATTCTTCGGCCTGAGCCGCCAGCTCTTTGATGCCGCTCATAGCGCCCAGGGCCGAGATTGTTTCGTCTTCTTTTTTCTTTTCCTCTTCTTCTTTCTGGCCTCCGCAGCCAGTTAGCAACATAGCCGGAATCAGGCTAGCCCAAAGTAAATTTCGATGCACGCGCATAGGGGTTAGAAACGGTTAAGAATGGGTTCGGTTTGGCGATGTAAGCTACATTTTCTGTGGGTCGATTGGTCGATTTATTGAGCGAGCGTTATTCGCCAACGCGATTACACAAAACGTAATAATTCGGATCGACCGTCAGTTTGGTCGTTCCACCAGCGGGTACGGTTTTCCATTGCGTCGTGGGCTGCAACGATCGATAGGGTCCCGACTCGCCCAGACAAACCAGTACCGGCATGGCAAAACCCGCCACACAATTAGCCCAGCGATACTGAATGTTGTTATTGGCAATACGGTACTCAAGAATCGGAATCCGGGTGTCGCGCAGGTACTGATCAAACACGGGTTTCAGGGTCAGGCCCGTCTGCTGGCTCATGTATTGTTCAATCTGCTGCGTAGTAACGGTCTGGTGGTAAAAGGTCTTGTTCATCCCGCGCAGCAACTGTCGCCACTTATCGTCGTTATGAACGAGTTGCCGAATGGTATGGAGCATGTTTCCGCCTTTGTAATACATATCTCCCGACCCCGAATGATTGACGTTGTAGACACCGATGATCGGTTTGTCGTTCCGGATCAGGGCGCGGGTTCCGATAACGTACTGCGCACCAGCCTCTTTGCCGTAATAGTATTCGGTATACAGGTTCTCGGAGTAATTGGTGAAACTCTCATGAATCCACATATCGGCCACGTCTTTGTAGGTAATGTTGTTGGCGAACCACTCGTGCCCCGACTCATGAACGATGATAAAATCCCAGAGCAGTCCCCAGCCCGTCTGCGACAGGTCGCGGCCTAGGTACCCGTTCCGGAAGTGGTTACCGTACGTGACCGAACTCTGATGTTCCATGCCCAGATACGGCGTTTCGACCAGTTTATACCCATCTTCGTAGAACGGATACGGCCCAAACCAGTACTCGAACGCCTTCAGCATTTTAGGCACCTGCTGAAACTGCACCTTCGCCGAATCGAGGTGTTCGGGGAGTACATAATAATTCAGATCGAGCTTTCCTTTCTCGCCAGCATAAGTATCCGACCAGTGCTCATAACGGGCGATGTTCAGGTTGACTCCATAGTTATTGATGGGATTCTGTACGTACCAGTCGAAAGTGTGGGTATGGTCACTGTTGGTCGTCACCTTGCGCAAACGTCCGTTCGATACGTCGGTCAGATCTTCGGGAACGGTTACACTGATGGCCATCGAGTCGGGTTCGTCGTACATGTGGTCTTTACAGGGCCACCATGCGCTGGCTCCCAACCCCTGGCAAGCGGTGGCAATAAACCAGTTCCCTTCTTTGTCGTGCTTCCAGACCAGGCCACCGTCCCAGGGTGGGCGTTTGGCAACGCGGGGTTTTCCGGAATAATACACCGTTACCGCTTCCGACTGACCCGATTTCTGGGCTTTGGCCAGCGTCACGAAGTACGCATTCCCATCCTGCCGGAAAGCAAGTTTCTGCCCATCCTGCTCAATCCGTTCTACCTGCAAGGGTCGCTGCAAATCGACCTGCAGAGTTTGGCTAGGCTTGAGAACCCGATAGCGGATCTCGGTCGAGCCGTGCAGGGTGCTGTCCGTTGGCTGGACTCGAACCTTAAGGTGGTAAAAGGTCAGATCCCACCAGGCTCGTTCGGGTGTGATGGAACCCCGCAACGTATCGTCGTGCGTAAATTCATACCGCTGAGCCGAAGCCAGCACAGGCAACAACAGCAGGCAGAACGTCAGTAATCGGTTCATGATGGAAGCGTTTAGCGCGGACCGGGAGGACAGTTCCTAAGCAAATAATTTGTGTACAGCGTTTGCAAGTGCAGACGAGTTCCGGGACCTTCCGAAATACCATGAGATCGGTTCGGATACGGCATCATCTGAAACTGTTTGTTGTATTTCACCAGCTCGTTGATCAGCAGTTCGGCATTGTCGTACTGCACGTTATCGTCGCCTGTTCCATGAATGTACAGCAAATTCCCCCGCAGGTTTTTCGCGTACGTAATGGGTGAACCCGCCACGAAATCTTCCCGATTTTCCTGCGGCAATCCCATGTATCGCTCCTGATAGATGTTGTCATAGAACAACTGATTCCCAACGGCCGCGATGGATATGCCGGTTTTATAAACATCCGGATACTGAAAAAGCAGATGCAGGGTCGTAGAGCCGCCCCCACTCCATCCCCAGACGGCTACGCGACTGGTATCAATGTAGGCATGCTGCGAAAATAACTTCTTTGCGGCCATCGCCTGATCGCGAATGTTCATCCGCCCGATCTGCCGGTAGATCGCTTTTCGCCAGGCGGCACCTTTCAGGTTCGGCGTGCCCCGGTTATCGAGCGCTACGTAGAGATAACCTGCGTTGGCCATGTTGCCCTGAAAAAGGAAATTCTGACCGACGGAAAAGTTGTCGTTGACAGTGCTACCCGCCGGCTCACCATATACATAAAATACGATCGGGTATTTTTTGGTACTATCGAAATCGGTCGGTTTGACCATCCACCCATCCACCGCTACGCCATCGTCCGTTGTCAGGTTGAAAAAACTGACGTTCGATTTAGCGACAGGTTTCATACGCGTAGCAATGCTATTCTGCTCATTGACAGGCCTGTGGTCGGGTAGGCTTATCCATTCCTGTACGGTTGGCGTCTGGTAATTGGTAAATCTATGCTGTGCAAACCGACCATTGGGTGAAATGGTGTAGCCGTGCGTTCCGGCCAGGCCGGCGGGGGTTACGCGCTCGGCCTTACCTTTGCCATCCAGGGTAGTTCGGTACAGATACCGCTGATTGGTATTCTGGGGCGAGGCAATAAAATAAATCTGGTTATTCGCTTCGTCGATGCAGCTAATCGTTTCGATGTCGTAGGAGCCGGGTGTCAACAGGGTTTCGGTCCTGCCGTCGATGCTGACCCGGTAGAGGTGCCGCCAGCCGTCTTTTTCCGACACCCACACAAATGCTTTGCCTTTATTGAGCCATTCCCAGCCGCTCGGGTCGTCGTTGTTCCAGCGCTCTTTGGCATCGATCCAGGCCTTATCGGTTTCGGCATAAATGGGTGTAACCGATTTAGTAGCAGGCACACAGACAAACAGTTTACTTTCGTTCTGCTTACGATTCAGTTGCTGTACGATTACGCTGGCCGTATTGGGTAGCCATTCCATGCGGGTCAGGTAATGCTGCTGAGGATCGCCGGGCAGATTGAGCCAGGTGGTGGGCGGTACGGTCTTTTGCCCAGCCGCTATAGTCACAATGCCGATACGAGCAGGCGAGGGCGCTTCGCCCACTTTTGGGTACTCGACCGGAATGACGTGCGAGTAGGCCGAGTCGGTGGTATTGAGCATGTAGTAATCGCGGATTTTGGTCGCGTCTATCTGCCAGTATGCAATCTGTTTACTGTCTGGACTCCACCGAAATCCGTCCCGGCAGCCGAACTCTTCTTCATAGGCCCAGTCGAAGGTGCCGTTTATTTTCTTGCGGGTTCCGTCGGCGGTAAGCTGGGTAACCCTGCCCGTTGCGATGTCTTCCACAAACAAATTATGCTCGCTGACATAAGCGACACTACGTCCATTTGGCGACAGCTTGGCGTACATAAGTGACTGAGCCGGTCGACCTTTTCCTATCTGGCGAGCCTGTCCCGATGCGCGATCGATGAGGTAATAATCCCCCCGTGTGTGATACCGCCAGACACGGGCGGTATTCGTAAAAATCAGGGCATGTGCGCTATCCGGCGTAAATGAAAAATCAGCTACGGACAACGCCTGGTTCATACCGGGCTGACGCAATTTATCGCTTGAGAAAACCACGGTCCGGGTGCCCGTGCGAATGTCAGTTCGGGTAAGATTGCCCTGGTCAGAAGCCAGATAAGCATTACCGTCGGCGGTCCAATGCATTTGCTGACCAGGAATCTGTGCCTGGGCCACGAAGCCGACCGTAAGAAAAGCGAGCAGTTGATGAAAACCAAGAAAAGACGACTTCACAAAAAAACAGTGTATTTAAAGTAAGCACTTGTCAAAAATACATTATTTCTGCGAAGTCGGCTGAGTGCCGGATAAGTTTGTTTCTCGACAGGATGAACAGGATGGCCAGGATTTTCTAAACTAATAAATCCTGGCCATCCTGTCGAAATAAGAAATTAGATTACTTAGGGCGTTGGCTCTTTCGATGCGTCGTGGACCGGCACGACAACCGGCGTCTGGTAGCTGCGAACGACAAAATAAATTCCCATCAGCACCGCCGGAATACTCAGAATCTGGCCCATATTCAGCGCCATCGTATTCTCGAACGCTACCTGATTTTCTTTCAGGTATTCGTACAAAAAACGCAGGCTAAATACCCAGATCAGGAAAATACCGAGCATACTGCCACGCGGTGTCCGCTCTTTATAGTGATTCCAGAACCAGAGCAGAAACAGAAAAAGCACAAAACATGAGATCGATTCATAGAGCTGAGCCGGGTGCCGCGGAATCTTAGCGTACTCGTTGTTATTCATGAACACAAACGCCCAGGGCACATCGGTCGGCCGACCGACGATTTCGGAGTTCATCAGGTTTCCGAAGCGGATACAGGCGCCCGCCAGCGCTACTGTAATGACGATCCGGTCGGTCACCCACAAAAACGTCTGATTAGTGAGTCGGCTCTCTTTCCGGCGCGAATACAGCCACAGGCCGGTCAGGATACCGATGGTTGCCCCATGACTGGCTAGCCCGGCAAAGGGCGGTGTGATCACCGTTAGCGGATGATGCAGCAGCACATCGGGTTCATAAAATAGAAAATGCCCTATTCGAGCGCCCAGAATGGTAGCTACTACCATGTAAATCAATAAAGTATCCGTATCGGCGACCGGCTTGTTTTCCTTTTTGAAAATGTAGCTCATGATCTGCATGCCGATCAGAAAACCCAGCGCAAACAGCAAGCCATACCAACGCACCGAGAACCAGCCAATGTGAAAAATTTCGGGATTAACTTCCCAAATAATGTATTGCAGCATAATAGCGTAAGGTCAATATTGCCCGATTCAAGACCGACGGCGGACAAAGATACGTATTGCCGGAAAGTTTTTGGTTCTTTTAGTGTTTAAGCCTGTATGATGAAAACAATTTTGATCGGACTGGTCAAAGCGTATCAGGCCATTGTGTCACCTTACTTCCCGAATGCCTGCCGCTACACGCCGACCTGTTCGCAGTATGCTATCGAAGCGATCCGCAAACATGGTGCACTTCGGGGCGGTTGGCTCGGCCTGAAGCGGATTAGCCGCTGTCACCCCTGGGGCGGCCATGGGTACGACCCCGTCCCGTAGCGAAGTCGCTGGTGGCTGCTCAATGGCCGTCAGGAACAGACAGCATATGACATTTTGACTTACGAACGAAACTTGCCCGATTTTTGCCCCGCGTTTAACCTACTGGTGTCTTTCTCAGTTGAATACTATTTACTATCGACCACTATGCTTGGCATTACCTCCGATAATAAGCTTAAACACCTGATTGTCGTTGGCGATCGGGTATTGATCAAACCCAAAGATCCCACCGATCGTACATCCAGCGGCTTGTACCTGCCGCCAACCGTGCAGGAAAAAGAACAAGTGCAATCGGGATATGTTATTAAGGTGGGACCGGGTTATCCGATTCCGGTTCCGACCGAAGACGAACCCTGGAAGGAAACCGAAGAAAAAGTGAAATATATGCCGCTTCAGGCGCAGGAAGGCGATCTGGCCCTGTATCTGCAACGAAGCGCCATTGAATTGCAGTACGAAGGCGAACAATACGTCATTGTTCCACAGGGTTCCATTCTGATGCTGGAACGGCTGGAAGATTTGTCCTGAACAAGGCGGCTGAAAAGTCGCGGATTGTCAAACTAACAGCGGCTTACTGGCCGCATTACGTAAACACTATGCGACGTCGTTGGTTGATGAGTCTGATAGTCCTGCTAATGGGGCTTACTCCTGGTATGGAAAGCGTAGCAAATCAGCAAAAATCGCTCAAAGCGATATTGAACGAAAAAAAAGACCACCGGCGAGTGTTGCTGCTGTACGGCCGCGACGACGCGCAACACTACTTAATCGAACAGCAGGAAGCCCTCACGGAGGCTAAAGACGGCATGACCGAACGAGATCTGGACGTGATCGTGCTGGTCGCTTCGCTCGTGCCCGAGCCCGACCGTCAGTTTCTGATGCATGAGTACAAACTTAATCCGGCTGAAAACTTTGCAGGCTGGCTCATCGGCAAAGACGGTGGCGTTAAGGAAACCTATAAGAAACCGGTCAGCTCAGCCGATCTGTTCAAACTGATCGACACCATGCCCATGCGCAGGCAGGAAGCAAAGCAATAGGAACCCGGATTTATGTGATTTGACTGACCGACTTTGATTTTTGCTTTCTTCAAAAGCGACGAACAAAATCAAAGTCGGTCAGTCAAATCACATAAATCCAGGTTCTGATTAGAGTGTCTCCACATACCGCAGCGCGCTTATAAATTCTGTCCATGATCTAAGTCTGTTCTTCTGCTCACTCAGGTATCGATCGATCTGATCGATATACTGTGGAAACAGATTAGTCAGCGACTTTTTATTGGCGGCCACCTGCTTCATTTCACCTTCCGATGTATTCAGGAAATAATTTTCCAGCGGTGGCTTTTCTTTGGCGATCCATACATAATATTCCTCCCGTTTCTGGAAAGATTTCTTGCCGAAGTCGTTGTGCATTATTTCGGCATTCGTTTTGATTACAGTCGAGATTGCTTTCAACAGCTTTGTTCTACGGCCATTGTAAAGAAGCTGGTAGAAGTCGTTAGCTGATCGTGACCCGACGGCCGGAAAGCCCCGATGGAACTGAAGCGTGTCATCGCCTAAAATGGTGAATTCGGCAATTGCGTTAGCGGGCACAACCATACGGTTACCCTGTAAAAACTCTACCTCCCCCGAATAACTATTGTAGCGTAGTTTAGCCGGTATTCGCTTGGTGCCATTGACCAGCCAACCCGGTAGTACGCTATCACGGGGTACATAAGGCGATCCCTGCACATCTGTTGGCGGCTTATACGTGGGTGCATAAATACGGACATTCTGAACCGTATTGTACTCTACCTGAGCATAACTGGCAGTTGCCGTCAGTAAAAGCAGGGTTCTCAGGAAATGGTCTTTAATCATGCGATACAGTCGTTTTTCAGCAGAATACGTATGACGGACCGTATATCGAATCGGTAACTTATCTGTCTCCGAATTTTGCCGCTTCGGTTATTCCCTTCCAGGTGTCTGTGCGGAACGGTACGGCCGGAAACTGCTCCTGATTGTACAGATTTGCATCCCCATTGTCGTCCGCCCATCCGTAACGCACGGCCACTGGTTTCGCAACCGAATCGGCGTGAACCACCACCGTATTGCCCTGAATATCGGCTTTGGCGTAGTAAAACTTCTGATCATCGCCGGCTAGTTCAAAGCCTCTCAGGTATCCATACTTATCCTTGGCCCACAGGCCGTTTCCATTCCGGAAGGTCAGCACTGCCCGGCTGCCGTCGACCGTCAGTTTGTCGAATTGTGGGCCTGTACTCACTCCCTTTTTCTGATAAGCAACCCGCATGGCTTCGGCAGCCAGACGCTTACCAACGTCCTCTTTATTTTTCGGGTGAATATCGGATCGCTCGCCAATGTCGGAGGTGACGGCCATCCCCGTATTAGGCAATTGCAGCGTCATCGTCTGTGCCTCCCGGAGTTCGGCCCAGGTGCTGCCGTGGCGGCTGTCGCCATTGGCGGCATTGAAGCTGGCAAGCTGAACGAACAGAAATGGAAAATCGTAACCCCAGTGCTGACGCCAGTCTTCGATCATCAGCGGAAAGGTTTTCCGATACTGGTAGGCACGCCCCGCGTTCGATTCGCCCTGATACCAGATAGCTCCCTGAATGGCATACGGAATCAATGGATTCAGCATGGCGTTGAACAACTGTGTACCGTAGGTATTGGGACCCGGTTTATACGACGAGGCAAACACACTGGCAACCCGGTATTTCCATGCCCCCGACAGCGGTATGTCTATATTGTCGGTGGTCAGGTGAAGCTGATCAGGCCGACCCATCAATCCGCCTGACCCACCGGTATCCGTAACGCGGATGGCAATTACATTTCGACCTGGTTTCAGAAGCCCTTCCGGTACGGCATACTCGCGGGCTCCCCCACCCTTTCTGCTGCCGATGAGCTGACCGTTGACAAACGTCGAATCCCGGTCATCCACGGAGCCGATATGCAGCACCGCTTTCGACAACTTGCTGTTTTCCGGAAGGGTAATATCTTTCCGAAACCAGACCGACCCGTCGAACGTTGGCAAACCGCTCCATTCCCAGTCGCCGGGCATGTTCATGCTCCGCCACTGACTATCGTTCGCGCCTGCCGAAGCCCAGGTTTGTTCCTCAGCGGTTGCTGGCAAACCACCCTGCTGTTCCCGCAAAAGCGCGTCGATCCGTTCTTTGCCGCTCCGTATGACTTCTTCGTAAGAAGCGGGAAGCTTCCCCGCCACCGGGCGCAATTCGTCGTTCCGGTTCATGGCTTCCCGGCTGGTCCAGGTTTCGGAATGGGTGCCGCCCCAGGAGGTGTTGATTAACCCGATAGGTACGTTCAGTTCCTGCTGAAGTTGCTTAGCGAAGAAGTAGCCGACCGCGGTAAAGGCGGGGGCTGTTTCCGGGCTGCATACGCTCCAGGTTCCTTCCAGATTATCCTTGGGCGTCAGGCTTATGTCTTTTTTCACCAGCAACTGCCGTAGTTTCGGGTAGTTGGCGGTTTTGATTTCTTCCTTACCATTGGCGGCTGCACTCAATGGCCACTCCATGTTCGACTGTCCGGAACAAATCCAGACTTCACCGACAAGCACATCATCGAACGTAACTGCGTTACTTTTACCTTTCACCAGCAGTCTATACGGTCCACCCGCTTCCATCGGATCGAGATTAAGCCGCCATTTGCCATCTTTGGCGGCTTTTACGGTCCTGGTCTGGCCATTGAGCGTGATGGTCACTTTCTCGTTGGCATCGGCCCATCCCCAGACAGGTACGAGTTTTCGGCGTTGCAGTACCATGTGCATACCAAACACATTCGGTAAGCGTACTTCCGCCCAAACCGTTTGAACCGTTAGCAGGCTGAGCAATAGTAGATTTCGGGGCGAGGGTTTCATTCGTAGTCCGTGATTTTAAGAAAAGCCATCGGGCAGCCCCGGCGGGGCCACCCAACAAAAAAGGTGGCCCTTCCAGCCACCTACTATGTTTTCCTTACTTTTCTCAGTCGTTACTCGCGTTACTGGAGTCTGCCCAGTCGGGTTTTCCCCTGAACTTCCAGCACATTCGTCAGCTTACGTTTTGTGCTGAAGGTGTAGCGGAGCGTTGTGCCGAAGCTCATGCCTGTCCCCGCGCCCTGTAATTGAGCCTGCTGGAGCGTGGTCTGATTGACGGCGTAAGTCACATCGGTCGTGATTGAACTGCTCAGCCCGAAATACTTGCGTACTGAAAAGCTCAGATCGACCGTGTTGCTCAACCGGATGTTGTATTCGGCGCCCACCTCGGCGAGCGTGCTTAGTTGCGCGTTTGAGTAGGTATGCCCCGCCAGTTGAACCGGATTGCGTGCTTCCCGCATACTCAGGTACTGATAGCCCGAAACCAGAAAATTACCTTCGCGCTGGCCATTGTTCGGGACGCCCCATAAGCCGCCACTGAGCCAGAAACCCGACCGGAGCCACGGCTTGCTGGTGGACAGAATGAGTCGCTTACCCCGCAGCACAAAAGCATTCTGATTGTTTGTGTATCGGAAACTTAATGGTGAACTGGCATTGACGACCGATACCTGCGTATGCGCCGGCATGCGGGCGTACCCCGCTTCGACAGCCCACCGCTCCCGATAGGCCCAGCCTACCGTAACGCCCCAGCCTGGTTTAACTACGCGGTCGCTCTGGATGAGGCCATTGAATGAATTGTCGAGCTGAGCGCGGTCGGTTCGGACAAATCCGTCCAGCGCTACATACCAGCGATTTTGAATAGCCGGACCACCATAACGCTTTACCAGATGAGCGTATTGAGATCCCCCCTCCGGCAACCGATAATAGTCCGTGATACCCTGTCCATAGACGGGCAACACAGCCAGGCTGAACAGTATATACAGTACGTAATGTTTCATCATCGGGTATCCGGTTAAAGCGTTTAACAAATAACGCGATAAACGTTTGTTTGTTAACCACTTATGTATAATTAATTTTCAATAAAATTACTCAGGGTCTAAGCCTGCCACAGGAACGATCTGCCTTACAAACACAAAAACCTGAAATATCTACTAAATAGCGTGTAATGACCAAGCAAACAACGGTTTATAAAAACGAAACTCGACTCATAAGAAGTCGAGTTTCGTTTTTATAAACCGTTGTCAAAAAGCCATAAATGAGCAAACGGGTTGGGTAGATCAACTCAACCGTGTTTCATGATCGGCACCGAAACGGTCATGTTGTCCCAGGCAATGGCGATGCTGCTATTGGCGGGCGTGATCGTGAGTTTTTCGATGGGGGTTTTGTTCATCGAGACCGGCACTTTTACCGTTGCTACGTCCGTTCCTTTGATTTTGTCATAATCGTAAGCACCCCATTGGCCGAGTGTACTATTCAGAATAACACTCCATTCTTTTTCGCCGGGAATGGTGAAGAGCGTATACGTACCCGCTTTGACATGCTTTCCACCGAACATAACATCGTTCTTGAAGGTTATTTCCGTGGCTTCGTTAGCGCCCGTGCGCCAGACTTTACCAAATTTTTCCAGGCTGCTCGACCCTTCGGCACCGAAGATAACCCGCCCCCGTTTGGCAGGCTGGCCATACACAATTTTGATGTTCTTGTCCGGGCTTTCAGCCGTTATTTTTGGGCTGGCAGGTGCCTTCTGATCTTGAGCCTGGGTCAGCGACACTGTAGTCAACAGGAGCGCAACTACGAAAAGCAGCTTTTTCATGGGTAAATAATAGTTTGTTTTATGCGTTGGTATAAACGGCGTAAAGTAAAGGATAGTTTTTCGACTACTCAGCAACAACCGTTCGTAAAGTCGTACTTTTACTTATGGAACGGTATCAACCATCGCCAACTCCCTCATTCAATTGCTTTTTATGGCCACTCCGTATTTTAGTAAGCGTAACCTGCAGTTTCTGTTACACGAAGTTTTTAAAGCCGAAGAACTGACCCGGTACGACTATTTCAACGCGCACGATCGCGAGACGTTCAACCTCGTTATCGACTCGGCTACCTACATTGCCGATACGCTCATGCACCCTTATTTGAGAGAGATCGACCAAAACCAGCCTGAACTTAAAAACGGCCAGCTCATGGTCCATCCGAAAATAAAAGAATACCTGCGGGCCATGGGCGAAGCGGGCCTGATCGGGGCGGGTTTCCCGTTTGAGCAGGGCGGTCAGCAGTTGCCCAAATTAATCGGCTCGGCGGTCAATTTTATTCTGATGGCGGCTAACAATGGCATGATGTACACGGGCCTGTCGGCGGGTGCGGCTCACCTCATTATCTCGTTTGGCTCCTCCGAACTGAGTGAAACGTATATTCCGAAGTTGTTGGCGGGCACCTGGCAGGGCACCATGGCGCTGACCGAACCGCAGGCGGGTTCTTCCCTGTCGGATGTCACGACTACGGCCACTCCACAATCCAATGGCGAATCTGGGCCGGGCGCGTATAAAATCAAAGGCCAGAAAGTGTTTATCTCGGCGGGCGATCATGATGCGGTCGAGAATATCGTTCACCTGATGCTGGCTCGTATCGACGGTGCCCCGAAAGGCACAAAAGGGATCTCGCTATTCGTTGTCCCCAAATACCGGCCGACCGCCGACGGCTTTGTCGACAACGATGTGACTTCTACGGGCGTTTACCACAAAATGGGGCAGAAAGGCGTTCCGGCCATGCACCTGACCATGGGCTCGAACGATAACACGGTTGGTTACCTGGTGGGTGAGCCGCATCAGGGCTTGCCCTATATGTTTCAGATGATGAACGAAGCCCGGATCGGGGTAGGTATGACGGCAACGGCCATTGCTACAGCCGCCTATCATGCCGCCCTCGAATACGCCAAAGAGCGGCCGCAAAGTCGGCGGCTGAATGAAAAAAATCACCTGGATGCTCCGCAAACGCCTATTATCAATCACCCCGACGTTCGGCGGATGCTCCTGCTCCAGAAGGCCATAACCGAAGGTTCATTATCTTTATTACTGGAAGCCGCCCGGCTCTACGATATTAGCGAAGTAGCAGAAGGCGATGAGAAAGAGAACGCTTTTCTGCTGCTGGATTTGCTGATGCCGGTTGCCAAATCGTACCCATCCGAAATGGGGGTTCAGTCCGTGAGCCAGAGTATGCAGACGCTTGGCGGTTACGGCTATACCGAAGACTTTCCGGTCGAGCAGCTCTACCGCGACATTCGGATTACGCCGATCTATGAGGGAACAACCGGTATTCAGGCGCAGGATCTGCTGGGTCGCAAGATGACCATGAAAGGCGGCAAAGCCCCACAACTGTTATTCGCTGAAATCAGCAAAACCATTGCAGAAGCCAGCATATTCGATGACCTGAAACCTTACGCCGATAAACTGACGACCGAGCTCAAACGGACGCAAGACGTTCTGCAAAGTTTGATGCCGCACGCGCAGAAGGGCGATATCGAACGGTATCTTTCCGACGCAACGCTATTCCTTGACTTTTTCAGTATTGTTATCATCGCCTGGCAGTGGCTAAAACAGGCTATTGTTGCCAAGCAGGCGCTGCTGACTCAGAATCCGCAGGGCGACGAGCTGGCCTTTTACGAAGGAAAAATTCACACGATGAGATTCTTCTTCCATTACGAAGTGCCGAAAACTTTGGGGCTGGCCCAACGGCTTATGGACACCGAAGTGTTGACGATCGTCACCGAGAAGGAACTGGCGCTCTGAGGACATCCTCGTCAAAAAGCAAAAATAACCATCTATTTATCATGGTCATTTTTGCTTTTTTATTCCTGATGAACGATCACCTCGTGCTTTAAATGATCGGGCGCTAACGTCATTAAGGCGTCTAATTCCTGAAAAAGCTTTCCAATCAACTGCTGGTATTGTTTTACACCCAAATCGGTGCCATGCTCTTGCTGGTCAGCCAGACATCGCTTAAAGTCGGCGATCATATCCAGTTGCTGGCTCAATGCCTGGGCGTATTGTTGCTCGGTCATTCGACATTAACAAGTAAAAATCCTTTGGAAGCACCAGCCGGTTTATCCGTTACTTTAGTCTTCGTATAGAGTTTTTTCCAATTCTCCAGTTGCGTTCTGTACAAACTAAAATACAGACTATCGTCAGCATGCTGTTCGACCAGATATGCATCGACTCCCTCCCGCTCCCAATTATCTGTCCAATAATAATCGAGACGCTTCTCAAATTTACGAAAAAGATGAGACGGGATGAAACTAACGATATCCACGTCTTTAGGATTTAGTTTCTGCGTAACGAAGCTACCATTCACCCATTGCAGGAACCCTTCGCCAAGCTCCTGCCGCAACATTCGATTGTACTTCATCCACTCTCCAAAAAGCCGCTCCCGTGTTTCAGAGTTGTCGAAGGGCCGGACGAAAACGTCCCTAATCTCCTCCATAGAGGTCAAAATACCCTCGGCTGGCCTTAGTAGCCCATGTTCAGTAAAGTACAGCATTCCTGGCAAAACGGACGGTAAAACAATGATTTTTGGCTGCCAGTAAATTTCTAAGCGCCAGAACCCTTACCTTTGCGACTTCAATCGCCCGCGTTGGTAATGCCGCTGATTGCCCCATCGAGTTATGAGCCGCCCGCTCGTTTGTGGAACGGCCACCTGCAAACCATCATTCCCTCGCTGTTTCGCAAGGTTCAGGTTTCTTACGTCCGCGAACGCATCGAAACCCCTGATGATGATTTTCTGGACTTAGACTGGAGCAAAGGGCATGGGGCCAGGGGCATAGGGGTTAAAGATGAATCTGCCCTACGCCCTCTGCCCTTAGCCATACTTTCTCACGGTCTGGAAGGCAGCTCGACGAGTCAGTACCTGGCGGGAATGGTTCGGCATCTGACGGCCAATGGCTTCGATTGTCTGGCCTGGCATTACCGCTCGTGCAGTGGCGAACTCAACCGGCAGGAACGTTTTTATCACATCGGCGAAACCGGTGATCTACACTTCGTTATTCAACAGGCGCTTTTAAAAGGGTATTCAACCATCTACCTCATGGGTTTTAGTGCGGGCGGCAATGTGACGCTGAAATACCTGGGTGAGCAGGGACAGGCTATTAACCCGGCTATAAAAAAAGCCGTCGTGTTTTCGGTCCCAGTCGATCTGATGGGTTCGGCCCGTCGGCTTGAACAATGGGATAGCCTGGTTTATAATTACCGGTTCAATCGGACATTGAAGCGAAAAGTGATGCAGAAAGCCGCTGTAATGCCCGGCGTTTTTCCGACTACGGCGGTTAGCAGCGCCCGCAGCATTCGTGAGTTCGACAACTTATTTACGGCACCTATGAATGGATTTCGGGACGTAACGGATTACTATACACGCAGCAGTTCGCTTCAGTTTATTCCGAAAATTGCTGTCCCGACACTCCTTGTCAATGCCAAAAACGACCCGTTTCTGTCGGTCGAATGCTTCCCGGCAGAGCTGGGTCGGGAACTCCCCAACGTCTGGATGGAGTTTCCTGAGCAGGGCGGCCATTGCGGCTTTCCGCCAAAGACTGGTGGTATCCAGGGAACGTACTGGTCGGAGGAACGGGCGCTGAAATTTCTCAAAAGTGAGTAAATGATATGGACGGACAGCGAATCAAACAGCTTTTACAGACTCATAAGGAGCGTTTGTTTAACACTTATCCACTGGCGTCAATAGCTCTGTTCGGTTCGTATGCAGACGGCACTGCAACCGAAAGTAGCGACGTCGATATATTAGTGAAATTTAAGCATCCGGTTGGTTTTGAGTTCATTGACTTATCAATCGAACTGGAAAACCTCCTGCAGAAACCTGTCGATTTGGTCACACGACAAGGCATAAAGCCTAAATTGATGCCTTACATAGCCAACCAATTATACTATGTCTAAGCGTTCAGCCTATATTTTGCTAACGGATATGTTAGAAGCGGTTGACTTAACCTTGTTCAATTACCTCTCCTTCAACAAACGATAAAAGAAATTTTAGAAAATGAATTGCCGGAAGGCGCGGATGTTGAACCACTGTAAATTATGCTTACCAAACCACTTGAACAGACGTATTACATCATCGATTTCGACAGCACCTTCACGAAAGTAGAAGCGCTCGATGTGCTGGGCGAAATTTCCCTCGTTGGCCGCCCCGACCGAAACGACGTGCTGGACCAGATCAAGGCCATCACCGACCGGGGTATGTCGGGCGAGATTTCGTTTACGGAATCCCTGAATCTGCGGCTGAATCTGCTCAAGGCTCACCGCGATCAACTGCCCGCGCTGATCGAAAATCTGATGGGTAAAATCTCCGATTCCTTCCAGCGGAATAAAGAGTTTCTGACCGAAAATGCCGATCATATTTACGTCGTTTCAAATGGTTTCCGCGAGTTCATCGTGCCCATCGTTACCACGCTGGGCGTTCGGGATGAGCATGTTTTTGCCAACACGTTCGTGTTCGACGAAACCGGCGCGATTATCGGTTTCGATCCTGAAAACCCCCTGTCGGCCAACGGCGGTAAGTCGCAGGTGATTCGAAATCTGAATCTCGATGGCGAAGTTTATGTCATTGGCGATGGCTATACGGATTACGAAATTCGGGCGTCCGGGCTGGCCAATCGGTTTTATGCCTTCACCGAAAACGTCATGCGTCCGCGGGTGGTCGAAAAAGCCGATTACGTAGCGCCCTCACTCGACGAATTTTTATACCATAACAACTTGAGCCGCAGTCAATCGTATCCCAAGAGCCGCATCAAGGTGCTGCTGCTGGAAAACGTTCACCCCGTAGCCGTTCAACTCTTTGAGCAGGAAGGCTTTAACGTCGAAATCCGAAAAGGAGCGCTGGACGAAGATGAGCTGATCGAGGCCATCCGCGACGTATCGATTCTGGGTATCCGCTCGAAAACGAACGTGACGGCCCGGGTATTGGAACATGCCAACAAACTGATGACGATCGGTGCGTTCTGCATCGGCACCAACCAGATCGATCTCGATGCCTGCACCCAGAAAGGCATTGCCGTTTTCAACGCACCCTATAGCAATACCCGCTCGGTGGTGGAGCTGGCCGTCGGCGAAATTATTATGCTGATCAGGAGCATTGTACCAAAGAGTAATTCCATGCACAAAGGAAGCTGGGATAAGTCGGCGAAAAACAGCTTCGAGGTGCGCGGCAAAAAACTCGGTCTGGTGGGTTATGGCAACATCGGTACGCAACTATCGGTCGTGGCCGAAGCCCTGGGTATGGAGGTTTATTTCTATGATATTGTCGATAAACTCGCGCTGGGTAATGCCCGTAAATGCAAGTCGCTAGACGAACTGCTGGCCATTGCCGACATTATCAGCTTGCATACCGACGGGCGGAAGGAAAACAAGAATCTGATCAGCTACCGGGAGTTCAGCCTGATGAAAAACGGGGTAATTTTCCTGAATCTGTCGCGGGGACACGTGGTTGAAATTCCGGCCCTGGTCGATGCCATCGAGCGCGGCAAAGTAGCCGGGGCGGGTGTCGATGTGTTTCCGCAGGAGCCTAAGACCAATAACGAAGAGTTTGTCAGTACCCTCCGGAATCTGCCGAACGTTATTCTGACCCCCCATATTGGCGGTAGCACCGAAGAAGCCCAGGAAAACATCGGTAACTTCGTGCCGGGTAAGCTCCTCGAATATATCAACAATGGCAGCACCTACGGCAGTGTAAACTTCCCCGAACTGCAACTGCCGCTGCTGAAGGGTGCGCACCGATTGCTGCACATTCACGCCAACGTACCGGGTATTCTGGCCAAAATGAACTCTATTTTTGCCAAATACCATATCAATATCCACGGGCAGTACCTGAAAACCAACGAGCAGATCGGTTACGTAATTACCGACGTAGCCAAAGAATATGCGGATGAGGTCGTCCAGGAATTGAAAGAGATTGACAACACCATCAAGTTTCGATTACTCTACTAAAGGCGGACGAGCGAAAGGGAGAAGGCCTTCGTACGTCCGCTTCCTTTCGCTCGTTCACCATCCGGCGAACCGTTCATTCGCTCTTTATGCACTACACTTATTTTACGCCTGTTCCGAATGAAGCGCGTTACGCCCGGTGGTTTTCGTCCGGCGTTGTTTTGCTTATTTTCGGATGTCTTACTATCCTCTACGGGGCTTTTTTCCTCCGAAATTTCAGTGGGCCACTGGCCGATCTCAACGCGGGCGACATCGATCAGTGGGATTACATGGGATATTACGTAGCGAAAAACCTGTCGTTTACGCCCCTTCCCCATCTTGACCTCATCAACGATCAGACGCTCTATCCCTATGGCACCAATCACGTATTTCAGGGATGGGCATTCGAGCAGAATCTTTTTTATGCCATTGGCTACCACCTCTTCGGTAACGGCCCCTGGCTCAATGTTTATTACCTGCTTAGTTTATTCGTCCTTAGTACCGGCACGTATCTTCTGCTCCGAAAAGACTACGGAGCCTTTCGGGCGGCACTGGCGGGTCTGTTCGTCACGTTCCTGAATTTCTACGCGCTCAATAAATACCCTGGTCACTATGCCTACGCCATGATTCACTGGACGGTGCTGAGCATGCTGACCGATTTTCTGCTGACCCGGCGGGTGGTTCTCAAAGAGTCTGTCAGCCTCCGATTCCTGCTGCTGAAAGGCCTACTGCTGACCCTCTGCCTGGGCCATGATGTCGGCTATATCCTCGGTTATGCGCTCAGTTCGTTTGCCCTCAATTCCCTGTTCATCGGTGCGGTTTTAGGTTGGCGGCTGGTCCGCGGGCCGGGTAAGCCTGCTCAGCGCATCGGTCAGGTCATCAATGGCTGGTGGCAGGAAGCCCGCTTGCGGCCACTGGTTCCGGTAGTTTTACTCCTGCTCGTGGTTGCGCTGGCCTGGCTGTATGTACCACTTCTGCTGGAGGTTTTTCAGGCCGCCAATTCCTTTGTCTTCAAAGACCGCTTTGCGGGTGGACACGGCTGGGTACATCCGTTGCGCTTACTGATGCCGTACCTGCCGGGGTTCAATCCGGTCATCGATCCGCTGGGTCGTTACCTGCACGACATGCCCGAAGGCAACGGGGCGGGTAGTGCAGGCTGGTTTCTGCTTATTTTAGGCATTCTGGGTTTCTGGACAACCCGCAAATCGATTCGCTGGGCGTACGTACCCTTCGTGGTGTTTGGAGTGATGCACGCGCTGTACCATCCCATTCAGATGCCGATTCTGCAAATTTTTCCATGGGATCGCTTCAACCGCATTCCGTCCCGCGTCACGATCGCCTACCCGGTTATCCTGACCATCTTCGCCCTGCACTGGAGCGGTCGGGTTCGGCCCATCGCGCTGACGATCTTGCTGCTCGTCGGTCTGGTAGAGGTATTCAGCGTGTATGGTTTTCGGCATACGCAGGAACCGTATTATTTTCCGGCTTCGTTCGACCCGTACATGAACCGGATTCGCCAGCAACCGGGCGAAGCCATTCTGGACTGGCCTTTCTGCGTGATTGGAGGCAACGGCGTTGGGTTCGGTCAGGGCCTGTGCCCGCTGTATCAGCGAAACAACACGCTGTATGCACTTCAGCGGTTTCACGGCAAAAAAACGGTGGGGCAATATTTTGGTCGACTAAACGAAGCGCAGGTTCAGCCTTTTGTCAAAGCGGGCTGGGGAGCTTTACTGGATCATCCGGATACGCATAACCTCTGGGCGGCTAAACAGTTAACTACCTGCCTGACCGACGAGCAGTGGCGTTTTTTCGAGCAATTTTACCAATACAACGACTTCGCCGGGATCAATCTCTGTATAGATTTACTGCCCAAAGATTGCGTGGAAGAATTTTACAAACGCGTCGGTCGGCCCGTTGCGTCGACTGAAATTCCCGGTGCCGGTCGCATCGTGTTCATTCCGAAACCGGCTTCTATGCGCCAGAAGGTAAATCGTCAATTAGGTCAGTCCGTTCGGTTTCCGTGCGGCTGCTCAGCTACTCCTTAATTTCTGATCATTATGCCCCAAACGTACTTCACTCCCGGACCAGCCGAGCTTTATCCGACGTTTTACCAACACCTGCAACAGGCTCTGGATGAACAGATCGGCTCGATTTCGCACCGCAGTCAACGCTTCCGGGACATTTACAGGTTTGCCGACGAACAGTTGCGAACGTTGCTGTCTGTCCCCTCTACGCACGGAATTTTCTTTACCGGCTCGGCTTCGGAGGTGTGGGAGCGGGTGCTGTTGAACTGCGTTGAATACGAGAGTTTTCACCTCGTCAACGGGTCGTTCTCGCAGAAATTTTACGATTACGCCAATGCCCTGCACAAGCATACTCACGTGCTGGAAAAACCGTTTGGCGAAGGCTTCGACGCAGCAGAAATCGACGTGCCCGAATACGCCGAACTGGTTTGCGTGACCCACAACGAAACCTCGTCGGGCGTTCAGATGCGCACCACTGAAATCCATAAGCTGAAACGCAAATACCCGAAAAAGCTGTTTTGTGTGGACATCGTTTCGTCGGCCCCCTACCCCGATCTCGACTTTAGCCTCATCGACTCGGCGTTTTTCTCGGTGCAGAAGGCCTTTGGTATGCCGGCGGGACTGGGTGTCTGGATTGCCAGTGAAGACTGCCTGCAAAAAGCCGAGTCTTTATTACCCAACGATTCGCTCACCATCGGCGCGCACCATACCCTGCCGACGCTCTGGAAGCATTACAAAACGTTCGAAACGCCCGCTACGCCCAACGTACTGTATATCTACCTGCTCGGTAAGATTGCGGAGGATTTTAATCGCATCGGCGTCGACACGCTGCGCAGGCAAACCGAAGAAAAAGCCCGGATGCTTTATAAATTTTTAGAAACGTCGGGGGCTTACCAGCCTTTTGTCAAACAGGAGCGGCACCGCTCCCAAACAGTTATCGTGGCCGACACACAAAAACCGTCGGCGGAGGTTATTGCAGCCTGTAAAGCTGCTAACCTAGTCGTGGGTAGCGGATACGGCAAATTAAAAGAGTCTCAGCTACGCATTGCGAATTTCCCGGCTGTATCCGCCGAACAGATGGCCGCGCTGATCGAGCAGTTGAAAAAGTAGCTATTTTACCGCCTTCTGCCAGTTGATGCCCGCTTACGTATAAGCGGGCATTTCTTGTTCAGGCCCCACCAAACTCACACTGTAACCAAACCTTATTTTCTCTCTACAGTTAATAAGGCATCATACATTTACCTCAACGACGATGAAAACATTACTTACGACTATAACTTTATTGACAGGTCTGTCTGTAGCAGGCCTGGCTCAGAATCGATCTGATTCATCAGATCGGTCCAGACCGCTCATCGATGAGCAAACGAAGCAGGAGGTTCGCCAGAAGGCGGCTCAGGCCAGCGAGAAAATCGAAGACGAAATCGATCGGTCGCGCAATTACCAGCAAACGCATCAGTTGAGCTGGTTCGAACCAGGCAACATTTTTGGTGGTGGTGGCCTGGGCCTGGGGGCAACAAACGGGCAGGTATACACGGATGCCAACTTGCGCGCAGGCTATTTTTTCCAGCCCGGTTTTGCGGCTGGGCTACGCTACGACGTCGACCGGCTGGTTGGGAATAAATACCATGCCCGACAGTTCGGTGCTTTTGCCCGGTATTATCCTTTCCGCACCCGCATCAGCAGCTTCGTGGGCGCCAGCCTGAACAGCGGTCGCGAATTTTCGGACAATATTTCGGCGGATACGAAGTCTAAATACACGAGCGTCGGATTGGAAATCGGCGTCATGGCCTGGATCCTGCACCGGCTGGGTGCCGAGCTTTCTTTTGAAAGCAATTTCTACAACAAGATCGATCCGACCGTAAGCCGTGGTAAAGGAGGACGGCTGAAAATCGGCGTCAATTACTATTTTGGCCGGGTAGGCAACCGTCGACAAAACCAACGTTGAGTGGGCTAACAGCGCTTCTCAAAAAGACGACTGGTCGGAATCAGTCGTCTTTTTTATGACCGGCAATAACTGCAGGTGGTGCTGGGTATGTATGCTGGTAAAATGGAGCATTTCCAGCACGGTCAATTTGCCGAGCACCGGATGGGGCATACAGTACGCATTCAGTTCAGCCTGTGACCAGGTGTCGATGGCATCGATCAGCGCCTGATACACATCTGTGAATCGATCGACCAAAACCTGTTTTTCTACCTGCATGTCTTCCGGCCGGGGCGACATGGTAGCGGGGGCTTTGGCGCCTTTTGTCAGCACCTGCTGGTAAGCGGCTGCCAGTTCATCATACGTTTGTGAAGGCGTTTCGGCTCTCCCCCATTGAGCAAATACCGCGCGTGGGCCAGTCATCAACCGGGCGACTGGTCTTGCCGACAGATAAAGGTGCTGCATTACCTCAGCAACCGACCATTTTCCAGCTATTGACCGGAAAAACTCCTCTTCCGAGAGACTATCAGCCTGGTTAACAAAGGCCTGACAGCCAGTGGCTAATCGTTCCTGTTCTGTCGTAAGAGGGTTAGTTTTCATCTTACTGCCATTTCCAGATCGGTTGAAAATTCATCTGGGGCAAATCACCGATCAAAATCCGACCGTTTTTCTCGACCCGGGCGTGAGCATTGAAACCCTGATTTTTCTCGATACCGATTACAATTTCGGTCGCTTTGTCGTTTCGCAGAAAAAACTTCAAGGCCAGCGCCTGCGGCAAACATACAGCTGATAGCGAACCGCTTACGCGCTCAATTGCCCAGACATATCGCTCGATGAGTGCACTCGGCACATCACGAACGGATGTCGATTGCAGCAACGAAGCGTACACCTGCCGGAATCGCTGAAACGATAAGAGCTTCAGCCCCAGCCGCACCAGCAGCACAACCCAAAACGCTTCGACAACCACCGCCTGTTCGGCAACTGGATAGGAAAAGAATTTTTTAAATCGTCGCAGCCAGGCTTTCATTATTGACAAACTTAGTCCACTATTCTTGTGACTTACACAGGCTTTACCATACTTTCGCCTGATCAACCTCCGGTTTGTACATCTTCTGTCCCGGTTTAACGTCAAATGCCCGGTAAAAAGGTTCAAAGTTCGTCAGAGGTCCGTTCACACGGAATTTAGCGGGCGAATGCGGATCTGTGGAAATGCCCGCACGCTCGGTTTCGTCGCGCACTTTAATCCGCCAGACCTGCGCAAACCCCAGAAAAAACCGTTGGTCGGGCGTAAAGCCGTCGATTTTTTCCGTAGAAGCGCTTCCTTGCTTCGTTAGCCTGAAGGCCTGATAAGCCAGTGTAATTCCGCCCAGATCGGCCAGATTTTCGCCCAGCGTCAGGCGACCGTTCAGGTGCAGATTATCCAGCACGGTATAGCCATTGTACTGATTGACAACCGCCTGCGTTTTGGTTTTGAAGCGCTCAGCATCCTGCTTGGTCCACCAGTCGCGGAGATTACCGCTGGCGTCGTACTGACGGCCCTGATCGTCGAACAGGTGGGTCATTTCGTGGCCGATCACCATCCCGATACCGCCGTAATTGATGGCGTCGTCGGCATCTTTATCGAAAAACGGAAACTGGAGAATCCCGGCCGGAAATACCACCTCGTTGTTCGTCGGATTCGCGTAGGCGTTCACCGTTGGGGGCGTCATGCCCCACTCGGTCCGGTCGACGGGCTGATTGATTTTCGCAAACTCTTCCGCAAAATAGTGCTTCCGCGCCCGCTGAACATTGCCGTAATAATCGTCGCGTTTGATGGTGACGTCCGAATAATCCTTCCACTTGTCGGGGTAGCCAATTTTCTTGATAAACCGATCCAGCTTCGTCAGGGCCACTTTCTTGGTTTCGGGGGCCATCCAGTCCAGTTTCTCAATGCGATCCCGGTACACTTTCTGTAGGTTGTTGACCAGCGTCAGCATACGCTCCTTGGCTTCGGCCGGAAAGTATTTTTTTACCCATAGCTGCCCCAGCGCTTCGCCCAGCGCTCCGTCGGTTCGGTCGGCAATGCGTTTCCAGCGGTCGGGTAATTGCGGCTGACCGTACAGCGTTTTGCTGTTGAACTCGAAGCTGGCCTGCTCGAAGGGTTTGCTGAGCAGGCTGGCGTTATGATCCAGCAAATCGAACACCAGCCGGTCTTTCAGGAGATCGATGGAGGTGGTGGGCAGGAGTTTGTCCAGTGCCTGATAGTAGCCGGGCTGTGCTACCAGCACCGTATCGATGCGGGCCAGGCTCATGCTGTCGAGTAGCAGCCGCCAGTTCAGATTGGGCATTTTCCGGGTCAGCTCGGCCACGGCCAGTTTATTGTAGTTTGCTACCGGGTCGCGCAGATCGGCGGGCGCTTTGTGCGATTTGGCGAGCGTGGTTTCGAAAGCTAGAATTGCGCTGGCTTTGGTTTTGGCGGAGGTTGAATCTACCCCGATCAGCGTAAAGAGTTTGGCGACATAAGCCACAAAAGCTGCCCTTATTTTCTTTGTAGCCTCGTCGGTGCGGGTATAGTAGTCTTTTTCAGGGAGCGATAAACCGGCCTGGCTAAAATTGATCCGATTGATGGAACTCTGCCGGTCGTCGGCCCCAATATATAGTCCGATAAACTCCCCTCCCCGGTTGGTTTGGTTGGTGGCCAGGTATTGCAGCACCTGTTTGTAATCGGTCAGGGCAGCTATTTTAGCGAGCTCGGCTTTGACAGGGTCATAGCCAAGCTTATCGATGGTCGCCGTATCCATGCCACTGGCGTAGAAATCGCCAACCTGCTGCTCTACAGTACCCACTTTGGCGTCTGCCTTAGCCGCTTCCTCCAGAATAGATTTGGTCTTTTGCTGGTTTTCGTCATATAGCTGATAAAACGACCCCCACCCAGTCTGGTCACCGGGAATTTTAGTCTTCTTTACCCAGTTTCCATTGGCATACGTAAAGAAATCATTGCCCGGACTGACGGTCGTATCCATCCCCGACTTGTCGAAAAACGACGTGCGACCGGGTGCTTCTTTCTCTTTCTGGCAGGCCATCAGGGCAGATGTACTTAAACCGATCAGAAGTATTTGCGAAATTCGTGTCATGAATGCTTTTAGAATACGTCTAAATAAGTATTTTTGAGTACATAAACGGGCCGGGAGCCGTTGGTACTTAGCCTGTGTTTAAAGCAATTACACGTCATAATCTCATATTCCTATGAAATTTTTTCTGTTGGCCAGCCTGCTCGTGGCCGCTTCGTTCGGCGCATTTGCTCAGTCGGAGATTAGCTACCACGGCAAAAAAATAACTGAAACCGGTGCCATTCCGGCTACCCAGTTAGCCACGAAGATGGGCGAAAAAAGTGAAATGCCCGCTAAAGTCGAAGGTACGGTAGAATCGGTTTGCAAAGTGAAAGGCTGCTGGATGAAAGTAAAAACCGGCGAGGGCCAGACGATGCGCGTTACCTTTAAAGACTACGGTTTCTTTGTTCCGAAAGATATTGTCGGCAAAACGGTGGTGGTCGAAGGGCTGGCCGAAACCAGTACGACTCCCGTAGCCGACCTGCGCCATTACGCACAGGATGCCGGCAAATCGAAAGAAGACATCGCGAAAATTACCGAGCCCGAAAAAGCCCTGACTTTCGTGGCTGACGGCGTCATCGTAAAAAAATAGCCAGCCGTTCCAACCCTTTTTTTAACGAGCGTGTCCTTGTAGAAAAAATTACAGGAATTATGTTCGCTTCAGTAAAGTGGTTTTCTGGTTTATTCATCGTTGGAACAGTGCTCTTTTCGGCTTGTCAATCGACCGAGTCGACGCCATCGGATTCACTTTCACTAGGGCTCCATCAATCGGGACGGCTAGGTTCAGACGTAACGGTGCGGGTCGACTCCATTCAGGATAGCCGCTGTCCCATGGAAGCCAATTGTATCTGGGCAGGTCAGGCCCGGGTGAAGCTGATGGTGTCGACGGCCACCGATTCGAGCGCTGTCCGCGTAGCGTTGGGAGCCGATCCGGGCCCGAGTACAAACAAGCGTCCGGACTCAACCGGCGTGACCCTGAGCAATGCTGTTTACAAAGTGATTCTGCGTGAGGTTACTCCTTACCCCAGCACTAGTTCGACTGGCCAGCCAAAAACGGCGGTCGTTCAGGTAACAAAATTATAAGCGTTGTTCGAGGTCTTTTTGTAGATTGAGGGCTGTAACCGATCGTTACAGCCCTTTTTTGTACCCAACCAACAAACTTTTATGAAAAAAGTATACTTTCTGGCAGGGCTATCCCTGCTCGCGGCTCCTTTGTTTGCCCAACGTACCCTGATTCACTGCGGCAACCTTTTTGACGGGGTCGGAAATGGTCTCCAACCCCAGATGACCATTGTCGTGGAAGGGACTAAGATCATGGCTGTTCAGAAGGGTTATACCGCAGCTAGCGGTCAGGACCGGGTCGTGGATATGAAATCCAAAACCGTGCTACCCGGTCTGATCGACATGCATGTGCACCTGGAAAGTCAGACGCGCCGGGGCGGAGCCATCGACGGATTCACTAAAAATCCGGCTGATGTGGCCTATCAGGCAGCTCAATATGCCAAAACGACCCTGCTGGCAGGCTTTACTACCGTGCGGGACCTGGGCGGCTCGGGTGTAAACGTGTCGCTGCGCAATGCCGTCAACGCCGGGCTGGTCGATGGTCCGCGGATTCTTACCGTCGGCAAATCCATTGCAACCACCGGCGGTCATGCCGACCCGACCAACGGTTATCGCAAAGATCTGATGGGCGACCCCGGTCCGGAAGAGGGGGTTATCAACGGCCCGGAAGATGCCCGAAAAGCGGTTCGGCAACGCTATAAAGACGGCTCCGACCTGATCAAGATTACGGCCACCGGGGGTGTCCTGAGCAACGCCAAGGATGGCTCGGGCCCCCAGTTTACGGAAGAAGAAGTCAAAGCGGTTGTTGATGCGGCCAAAGATTATGGGTTTGCCGTAGCGGCCCACGCTCACGGCGCCGAAGGCATGAAGCGTGCCATTCGGGCTGGCGTACAGACCATCGAACACGGCACGCTGATGGACGACGAAGCCATCGAATTATTCAAAAAATACGGCACCTACTACGTTCCGACGATAATTGCCGGAAAAACGGCCGCAGACTCGGCCCGGCATTTCGGCTACTACCCGCCCCTGGTTGTCCCAAAAGCGCTGGCGATCGGCCCGAAGATTCAGGCAACATTCGGGAAAGCATACAAAGCTGGAGTTAAGATCGCCTTCGGTACGGACGCCGGGGTGTTTATCCACGGCTATAACGCCAAAGAGTTTGAATACATGGTCGAAGCGGGCATGCCGCCCGTCGAAGCCATCAAAGCGGCTCTGATGACCAATGCCAAACTGTTGGGTATGGAAACGCAGATTGGCTCGATCGAAGCGGGTAAGTTTGCCGACATCATCGCGGTCAGCGAAAACCCGATCCAGAATATCAAAACTTTACAGGCTGTTCAGTTCGTCATGAAAAACGGGAAGGTGTATAAGCAATAGTAAATAGTAGTTAGTGGTTAGTAGATAGGCGTCAGAAACTGGCACGACCGGCTATCTACTAACCACTAACTACTATTTACTAACCACTATTTACTATCAGCTCATTCACTCGTTTTGCTTCTTCGTGCTGCACCCAGTGGGTGGCCTTTTCGAAGAAGACAACACGGCCGTTATCGCACAACGTTAGGCTGGCCTGGGCCAGCTCCCGCTTCAAAAACTGATCCTGGACACCCCAAATTATCAGCGTTGGCACCTTTACCCGAACCTCAGCACGACGGGAAGGCGGCTTTCGTAGCGCGGCCCGGTACCAATTGATCATGGCGGTCAATGCACCGGGCTGCGACCAGGCGGCTCTATACTCCCGAAAATCAGCATCGTTAAACGTATCGGGTCGACTGCTTTTTTGTAACGTCCGGACCAGCATGGCCCAGTTACCGAACCGGCACAACGCTTCGGGCAACCACGGCATCTGAAAAAAACCGATATACCAGCTCCGCAGCAGTTGACCCGGATGGCGCAGGGTGAATCGTTGCATTATGGCCGGATGCGGTACATTGAGAGCGACCAGCCGCTCGACCCGTTCCGGATAAACCGTGGCTGTCCACCAGGCCACGGCGGCTCCCCAATCATGGCCGACGACCACGGCTTTTTGCCGACCAGCGGCCTGAATCAGTCCAACGACATCGGCCGCTAACGTATCGATCTGATAGGCGTCGACACCGGTTGGTTTGTCACTCAGGTTATACCCCCGCTGATCGGGTGCCCAGACCTGGAAGCCAGCTTCGGCCAAGGCTTCGATCTGATGACGCCAGCCATACCAGAACTCCGGAAACCCGTGCAGCAGAATCACCAGCGGTCCGTTGGCCGGGCCGGCCTGAACGACATGTAACCGTACGCCGTTGGTATCGACAAAGGTTTGCGTCATGAAACAGGGTTAAAACCCAAAATATCGCTCGGCATTCCGGTAGCAGATATCCTGCACGATCTGGCCGATCCAGTCGACATCATTGGGTAGTTCACCGCTTTCCACTTCGTTGCCAAAGATGTTGCACAAAATCCGCCGAAAATACTCGTGACGGGGGTAGGACACAAAACTCCGCGAGTCAGTCAGCATACCCACGAAGGCACTGAGCAGACCCATGTTCGACAGCGCATTGATTTGTTTCTCCATGCCGTCTTTCTGATCCAGAAACCACCAGCCCGAGCCGAACTGAATTTTTCCGCGGACGGAGCCATCATTGAAGTTACCCGTCATGGTAGCCATCACCTCGTTATCAGCCGGGTTGAGGTTGTACAGAATGGTTTTGGCCAGTTTATTCCGATCGTCCAGACCACCCAGAAAGCGCGACAGCGAAGCCGCCTGCGGAAAATCGCCGATACTATCCCAGCCCGTATCGGGGCCCAGCTCGCGGAGTCGGCGGACGTTGTTGTTGCGAAGCGCACCGAGGTGAAACTGCTGCGTCCAGCCCTTTTCGTAGTCCCATTCGGCAAACTGCACCAGCATGAAGGACTTGAACTTCCGAATGTCGGTCGGACTCAACACATTGGTTCCGTTCTGCCATTCCAGCAGCAAATTCGTGAAAATGGTCTGAATTTCACTCTCTACAAACGGCTCAGCATCGATTGTTTCCAGTCCATGATCGGACAGCCGACAGCCCATTTCGCCAAAATAATCGTGCCTTGCTTTGAGCGCATCCAGGTAATGCGTCAGCGTCCGGATTTCCCGGTTTGTCACCTCACCAACTCTCTGGACATAGGCCCGGAAAGCAGCCGGATCGTCGGCGGCCATGGCTTTATCGGGCCGAAAAGTGGGCAGCACTTTGGTAGTAAAGTTGCTTTTGGCAATCGTACGGTGGTGTTCGAGCGAATCCAGCGGATCATCGGTTGTGCATACCACGCGAACGTCGAAATGCTTCAGTAACTGCCGGGTCGACAGGTTCGGTAGTTGTTCGTTGCAGGTGTCGTAGATGGACCGAGCCGTAGCGGGACTCAGCAGATCGGTTATGCCGAACGGATTCTTCAGTTCCAGATGGGTCCAGTGGTAGAGCGGATTCCGGAGCGTGTAGGGCACCGTTTCGGCCCATTTCTCAAATTTTTCCCAGTCGGAAGCGTCGCCCGTACAGTAGCGTTCGTCGATACCGTGGGTCCGCATGGCCCGCCATTTGTAATGATCGCCGTAGAGCCAAAGCTGAGTAATGTTCTCGAACCGTTTATCGGCGGCAATCTGATCGGGTGGCAGATGGCAGTGATAGTCGATAATCGGCATGGGCCGGGCGTACTCATGATAAAGCCGACGGGCCGTCTCGGTTTGCAGCAGAAAATCGTCGGATAAAAACGTCGGGGCGGGCGCGAGTGTATGCATAGCTGACAAAAGCAGAAGCCGGGTCGTTTCTCCCGGCTTCCTTTTATTTTTTTGGTGATTTAACCAGGGTATCTGGTACAAACTGGCAGTGGGGCAGCACCTCAACCACCTGGCTCCAGTCACGAATGAGCCAGTCTTTATCGGGTTCAGCCATCATGACCTTGCGGGATTTGGTGAATAGCCAGATCACTTTTTCAACCCCGAACTGGAGCAGTTTAGTGGTTTTCTGTTCGTAATAATCGAACTCGGAATCGACATGATTCAGTGCCGCTTTCGTATCGATTTCGATGGCTATTTTGGGCGGAACCCAGGCATATTTGGTCTCATCCGCTCCCTTCAATGCCTTCTGTTCAAAAATCACGATATCACACGCCCTCCAATCTCCTTTTTTGAACTGAACACCGACTTCGTTCGTCGCTATAACATATTCATCCAGATCGATAGCATTGATTATATAGCCCACTAATCTGGCGATAATAATACCCTGTTGCAAACTCGAACTCATGACCTGCTCAACCGTTTTGATGCCTCTCAGGACGTCTTCGTAGCCAGCGTAGTAGACTGGCTTTCCGTCCCACATTTCATACACAAGCGATTTGAGTAGTCTGGCCCGTTCGGCGCGACGTTGTTTTTGTTCAGGCGTACGAGGAGGGCGTTTTGGCTTGTTGATCGTTTCCATAACCACGCTGTTTTGCCAATGCAAGATAATTTTTTTCGACAGGATTTGCCGAATAAAACAGGATTCTTTCATGGGTAGATCCGTAGAAAAATCCTGTCCATCCGAACATCGGCCCGGCTGTAAATCCTGTCGAATATTTTTATCGTTCAATCGACAAACCCAGCATCAGGCCGCGCAGTTCGGCCAGACCGCGCAATCTTCCGATAGCCGTATAGCCCGGATTGGTGCGCTTGCCCGAAGTCAGATCGTCGAGCATGCGATGACCGTGATCCGGCCGGAATGGCATCCGTACGTCCGACCGACCTTCGGTTTCCCGCCGTTTCTGTTCGTTCAGTAACGCCAGCATGACCGCCGGCATCGGCACGTCGCCTTCGAGGTGATTGGCTTCCTGAAAACTTCCCCGTTCAAAATAATCCGTTGCGTCGCGCTGTGTAGCACGTAGGTGGATAAAATGAATCTTCGGTCCCAGTCGCTGGGCCATACCGGCCAGGTCGTTATCGGCCCGAACGCCGTACGAACCGGTGCAGAAACACAGCCCATTAGCGGGCGAATCGGCTGCCGCCAGCAGCGCACGCGCGTCGGCTTCGGTACTCACCACGCGTGGCAAACCCAAAATCGGGTATGGTGGATCGTCGGGGTGAATGGCCAGCCGGACACCTACCGACTCAGCGACGGGCACAATCTCCCGGAGGAATGCATACAGGTTCTGCCGAAGTTCGCGGTCGCCCACGTCGGCGTAGGTTGCCAGCGCATCGCGAAAGCGCTCCACCGTATAGCTCTCCTCCGAACCAGGTAGTCCCGCAATGATGGTCCGGGTCAGGCGCTTGACTTCCGCGTCGGTCATGGCATCGAGCCGTATCCGTGCCCGACGCTTCTGCTCGTCGTTGTAGAGGTATTCGGCACCGGGTCGCTGAAGAATGTACAGCTCAAAAGCGGCAAATTCAGTAGCATCGAAGCGTAGCCCGGTCGAGCCGTCAGGCATGGGATAATCGAGGTCGGTACGGGTCCAGTCGAGAACCGGCATAAAATTGTAGCAAACCGTATCGATGCCTTCCTGCGCCAGATTGACGATCGATTCCTTATAATTTTCGATGTACTGCTGGAAGTCGCCGGTGCGCGTCTTAATCCGTTCGTGAACCGGAATACTCTCCACCACCGACCAGGTCAGGCGGCTGTTTTCAATCATCGATTTGCGCGTTGCTATTTCGGCACGCGACCACACCTCGCCGTTCGGAATGTGGTGCAGGGCTGTCACAATACCGGTGGCACCAGCCTGCCGGACATCATTCAGCGATACGGGGTCGTTCGGTCCGAACCACCGCCAGGTTTGTTCAAGCATAGAAAGTAAGTGTCGATACGGGTTCGTCAATAATTGTCAGTGGCCAAAAGATAAAGACACCTCAGGATTATCGACCGATAACTATCAACTTATTTTGGATATATAAGCTATCTTTCCACATTTTCTCCCTAAACGCTACCTTGTTTTGCAAACGCCAACTACTTTGGGTCGCTTTCGATGGCGCATCGTGGCCCTGCTGTTCCTGGCAACGACAATCAATTACATCGATCGGCAGGTGCTGTCCTTTACGATGACAGACGGGGCCTTTCGAAAAGAAATGCTCGACATTGCCCCTCAAGCCCCCCTCACAAACGAAGCCATCGACCGCTTCAAAGTACTGTACGGCGATGTCGATGCGGCATTCAAGTTCGCCTACGCCATCGGGTTTCTGCTGGTGGGCTGGCTGATCGACCGCATTGGCACGAAGCGGGGCTTTTCGCTGGGTATTCTGATCTGGAGCATTGCCGCCGTGCTCACTACTTTTGTGGGTAATATGACGGGCCTGCGCTGGACCCGGGCTTTTCTGGGTTTGGGCGAAGCGGCCAATTTCCCGGCTTCCGTCAAAACCATTGCCGAGTGGTTTCCTCGGCGCGAACGCTCATTTGCCAGCGGGCTGTTCAATGCCGGCACTAACGTCGGGATCATTCTCACGGCGCTGACCATCCCCTACCTCATTCTGCAGTTCGGCTGGCGCAGTTCCTTCTTCGTCACAGGCGTCCTGGGCTTTGGACTGCTGGTTTTCTGGTGGTTTACCTACAGCAAGCCCGAGCGAAACACCCAGGTGTCGTCGGATGAGCTGGCCTACATCCGGAGCGACGCCGAAACCGTTACGTCGACAAACGTATCCTGGGCGCGTTTACTGGGCTTCAAACAAACCTGGGCCTTCGCCGTGGGCAAGTTTATGGCCGATCCGATCTGGTGGTTTTACATGTCGTGGCTACCCGATTTTTTCAACTCGAATGACGCACTCGACCAGCGGCTGGACCTGAAAAGCTTCGGGGTTCCCTTTCTGATCATTTATGTCGTATCCGATGCGGGCAGTATATTCTTCGGCTGGCTCAGTACTCAGTTCATGAGCTGGGGCTGGTCGGCCAATCGGGCGCGCAAAACTACCCTGCTGATCTGCGCCCTGTGTGTTGTACCTATTTTCTTCGCTGCCCAGACCAGTAGCCTGACCATCGCCATCGCCCTGATCTGCCTGGCCACGGCGGCACACCAGGGCTGGTCGGCCAACATGTACACGTTTGCTTCCGACCTGTTCCCGAAGAATGTGGTGGCTTCCGTCACCGGTATCGGTGGTATGTTCGGGGCCGTGGGCGGTATTCTGCTGGCTCTATTATCGGGTCGGATCATCACCGCTTTTGGCTATCTGCCGATGTTTATCATTGCCAGTTGCACGTACCTGATTGCGCTGCTGATCATCCACCTGGTCCTTCCCAAATTAGAACCGGTCAAAGCCGAGGAACTGGAAGAAAGCGGGCGATGGTCGGTGATCAGCGGAGAATAGTTTTCGCCGGGAACCAAACAGCGCCCTACATTCGCAGGTTAAACGCGCATCCACCTTTTACTCGTTGACTCATCTTACATGAAAATTATCACATTTGGCGAGGTTATGCTTCGGCTGAGCCCGCCGGGCGTCGAGCGTTTTATGCAAACCGATACGCTGGCCATGCATTTTGGCGGTACGGAAGCAAACGTAGCCGTCTCCCTGGCTCAGTTCGGTTTTCAAGCCGCGCACGTTACGCGCTTTCCCGACCATGCGCTCGGCCAGGCTGCGGCAGGCTACCTCCGAAAATACAAGGTCAATACCGAGTACATTCGCTACGGCGACGGGCGGCTGGGCCTTTATTTTCTGGAAACGGGTGCCGGAAGCCGGGCCAGTCAGATCGTCTACGATCGGGTAGATTCCGCCTTTGCCCGCATCCGCTCCGACGAGATCGACTGGGAAACGGTGCTGACTGGTGCTTCCTGGTTTCACTGGACGGGTATTACCCCGGCGCTTTCGCAGGGAGCCGCCGACTGTCTGCTGGCGGGAATCCAGACGGCCAATAAGCTGGGGGTTCCCGTATCGGCCGATATCGTCTACCGAAGCAATCTCTGGCAGTACGGCCGTAGCCCGCAGGAAATTATGCCTGCACTTACGGAAGGCTGTACGCTGGTGCTGGGTAGCAAAGGGCTTTTTTCGGAAATCTACGGCGTCATTGGCAGTACGTTTCAGGAGGCAGGACTCGCCATGATGAAGCACTTTCCGAACATTCGGTATATAACCGACACCAAACGAAACTCCATCAGTGCATCGCATAACCAGCTGTCGGCTAAGCTCTTCGACGGAAAAGCGGTCTACAAATCGAGAGTGCACGATATCCGGCCCATCACCGACCGCATCGGTACGGGTGATGCCTACATAGCTGGACTAATTTATGGGTTGCTGCAATTCGAGGACCTGCAACGGGCTGTCGAGTTTGGGGTGGCCGCTTCTGCTCTCAAACACACCATTCCGGGCGATGTCAATCTGGCAACCGTAGCCGAGGTCGAAACCCTGGAGCGGGGCGACAGTTCGGGGAAGCTAAAACGCTAGTAGGCGGGTATGAATTTGATCGCCCGAAAGCATTGGATAACGATGTTGTTCGTAATATTGCCAAATTATTAACACAGTACTTATGCATCGAGCCGTGCCAGGGTTACCAATGACATGCCCTGGCTCCCTGGCACGACTCGATGCGTAAGCTCAACAGTATCCAGACACCATTTTTTTGTTTTAGCTATATTCCAAGCCTGTTCAGCCAGGAATAGCTGAGTAGACTGTATTCCGTCCAACTATGGCCAAATTAACCCGTTCCCTCCATCCCGCTTCTTCATTTCCTGAAAAAATTCTGCAATTTGGCACTGGTGTTCTCTTGCGCGGCCTCCCCGATTATTTAGTTCAGAAGGCCAATGAGCGGGGCAAATTCGAAGGCTCTATCGTTGTGGTGAAATCGACGGACAGCAAAACCGACGAGTTTACCGAACAGGATAATCTGTATACGGTAGCTGTCAGGGGAGTTCAGCAAGGGCAGGACGTAGCCGAAACTACGGTTGTCTCGGCCATCAGCCGGGTACTGGCCGCTCAGACGCAATGGAGTCAGGTGCTCATGCTGGCGCGAAATCCTAAACTACAGATTATCATTTCCAACACGACCGAAGTCGGGCTGAATTACGTCGAAGAAAGTATTTTTCAGAATCCGCCCCAGTCGTTCCCGGCAAAGCTGACTTCGTTTCTGTACGAGCGCTTCCGGAGCGTGGGTGGTTCGAAAGCCAAAGGACTGGTGGTTATTCCGACCGAGCTGGTAACCGACAATGGGCTCAAGTTGCGCGATGCAGTAGAACAACTAGCCAAATTCAACGAACTGGGTAAGCTCTTTACCAAATGGCTCAAATTTCATGTCCGGTTCTGTAACTCCCTGGTCGACCGCATTGTGACGCGCCCAACTGAGGAAGCGCAGCAGGCTATCGAACAGGAAGTGGGGTACGAGGATGACCTGCTGACCATGACGGAGCCCTACCATCTGTGGGCCATCGAAGGCGACGATCGGGTTCGGGAAATGCTCAGTTTTGTGGACGAGAGCACCCCGCAAGTCATTATCGACGAAGACATCAATTTTTATAAAGAGCGTAAACTACGGGTGCTGAACGGTACGCATACGCTTACCATGCCGCTGGGGTATCTGCTGGGGCTGGAAACCGTCGCCGACGAAATGAAACACCCCAGCATGAGCAAGTTCGTCGAATCGCTTATGCTGGACGAAATCGTTCCGACTGTACCCGACTACGGGATTCCGGGCATGGACAAAGCGGCCGTTGCTCAGTTTGCCAATGATGTGCTCGACCGCTTCCGCAACCCGCACCTCGACCATTTGCTGCTAAATATCTCCCTGCAGGAAACGGCCAAAATGCAGGCCAGAAACGTAGCCACCATCCAGCGGTATTTTGAGCAATTCAACGCCGTACCGAAACAGATGGCACTGGGTTTTGCCGCTTATTTACTGTTCATGAAAGCCTTACGGGAAAAAGACGGTCAGTTCTTTGGCGAAATTACGGTAGCGAAGGGCGGCACGATCACCTACCCAATCCGGGACGATAAAGCCGGATATTTTTACGGCGACTGGAAAACCGTTAAAGCCAACTCACCAGCCTCGGTGCAGGCCTTTGTAAAGAGTGTATTATCCGACGTATCGCTCTGGCAGACCGACCTGACTACACTTCCCGGATTTACCGACGCCATCAGTCAGAATCTGACAGCCTTGCTCACGGCTGGTGTCGAGAAAACCCTGGAAAAAGCGGTCGCATAACGGCTAAACAATTCGCTCCTACTTACAACAATCCCTGCTAAATATTCATTTAGCAGGGATTGTTATTTTTGGTATTTCAGAAATAGAGCCGCGCCGTCTTACAGAAACGACCGTATTTTTTCGGCTGTAGCGGCCAGTTCTTCTGAACTCAGCTTCAGCTTGTTATGAAAATTCATGTCGGCCATAGAGTTCAGTGGAATCAGGTGGACGTGGGCATGCGGTACTTCCAGCCCAACAACGGCGACTCCGATGCGCTTGCAGGGAACGGCTTTTTCGATCGCGGGCGCAATCTTCTTGGCAAATGCCATCAAGCCTGTGTACAGCTCATCATCCAGATCGAATAGGTAATCGACTTCCTGCTTCGGAATAACCAGCGTGTGGCCCACGGCCGTCGGCATGATATCCAGGAAAGCATAGTAGTCGTCAGTTTCCGCAACTTTATGAGAAGGAATCTCACCAGCGACGATGCGAGAGAAAATAGAAGCCATACTTTATAATGTAGAATGTAGAGTGAAGAATGTAGAATAGACAGCGAGACGCAAAGTTATCTTCTTTATTTTTCATTCTTCACTCTACATTCTTCACTGAACTACCGGGCTATTTCGATCACATCGAATTCCAGCATGCCAGCAGGCACTTTGATTTCGGCTGTATCGCCGACCCGCTTACCCAGCAGCCCTTTACCAATCGGCGAACTCACTGAAATCCGACCGGCTTTCAAATCGGCTTCTTCTTCGGAAACCAGCGTGTAGGTCATCTCGGCACCGTTTTTCTTGTTCTTAATCTTCACCTTCGACAGCACGGATACCTGCGAAGCGTCGATGGTCGATTCGTCCAGAATACGGGCATTCGACAGCACTTCTTCGAGTTTCGAGATTTTCAGTTCGTGGAGCCCCTGGGCGTCTTTGGCTGCGTCATATTCCGCATTTTCGCTCAGGTCACCTTTGTCACGAGCTTCAGCAATCTGGCGGGCAATGGCGGCCCGGCCTTTCGTTTTCAGATCATTCAGTTCCGCTTTGAGCCGATTGAGCCCTTCTTCGGTATAATATGAAATTTTTCCCATAATCGTTACTACTTACTCGTTTATTCACATTAGTTTGGGGCAGTCCATAAAAACAAAAAGAACGGTACCCCGACCGTTCTGCAACCAAATTGGTTTTCTTTGCAGCCGCGTCAGCATCGCCGTCGGATATCCGGAGCGTGCGGTTCAAGAAGGTAATAAATAGTTCGACGCATAAGCGAAGGTATTTATTGGCCGGTCAGTTAATTCAACACGACGCCTTAATGAGACAAAAGTAAAAATACTTCCCGGCTATATCAACAGCTAGCCGATTTGTTCAGTAAAAACCACATACATTGATTTATGCCTCAGCCACTTCGCCTTGTGTTTATGGGCACGCCCGATTTCGCCGTTACCAGCCTGCAGCGGCTGCTGAGCGCAGGCTGTGAGGTCGTTGCCGTCGTGACCGCCCCCGACCGGCCGTCGGGTCGCGGCTTACAGCTTACGCCCTCGCCCGTGAAGAAAGCGGCTCAGGCGGTCAATATACCCGTTCTTCAACCCGAAAAGCTACGTGACCCCATCTTCCTGGAACAACTTGCCAGCTACCGGGCTGACCTGCAGGTAGTTGTCGCATTCCGGATGCTTCCCGAGGTCGTCTGGGCCATGCCTACGATCGGTACGTTCAACCTGCACGGTTCCCTACTGCCGCAGTACCGGGGAGCGGCTCCCATCAACTGGGCCATCATCAACGGTGAGACTGAAACCGGGGTGACTACTTTTCTGATTGAAAAAGAAATTGACACGGGCCAGATGATTTTTCAGGATACCGAACCCATTTACCCCGACGACACCGCCGGAACCCTGCACGACCGGCTCATGGAACGGGGGGCCGATCTGGTGCTAAAAACCGTTCGGGCCATCGAATCGGGCAACTACCCCCGCATACCACAGCCCACCGTCGACAACCTGAAACCCGCTCCGAAACTAAGTCGGGAAACTACCGAGATCGACTGGAATCAGCCCGTGCATCAGCTCCGGAATTTTGTTCGGGGTCTGGCTCCGTACCCTTCGGCCTGGACGCTGATCAACGGGAAAGTATTCAAAATCTACGACGTCTCGGTAGCCAACGAGTCGCCGTTTGCGGCCGAACCAGGTCAGGCGTATAGCGATGGCAAAAAAACGATTCTGGTGCGGGCCGCCGACGGCTGGTTACAGATCGACGCCTTGCAGGCCGAAGGCAAGCGCCGGATGAGCGCTGAGGAGTTTTTGCGGGGGAATAAGCTTTAGGAATTAGTCACTCTTCTAAAGCCCATCGTCCATGAAATTATTTCTGCTTTTTTTGATCACCGGCGTGATAAGCACCCACAGTACCCAGGCCCAGTCCGAAACCTACGCCGAGAAGTTAGGCTTCCCCAAAGGAAAAAAAGTCGTTATCCTGCACGTTGATGATGCAGGTATGAGCTACGACTCCAACATCGGCACGATAAACGCCATTGACAAAGGCATGGCCAGTTCGACCAGCGTGATGATGCCCTGCAGCTGGGTTCCGCATTTTTTCGACTGGCTGAAAACCCGCCCCAACGCCGATGCGGGGGTTCACCTGACGCTCACATCCGAGTGGAAAAACTACCGCTGGGGGCCATTGGTGGGCAAAGACAAAGCGCCGGGTTTGTGCGATGAGCAGGGGGCACTCTGGCACACGGTCGAGCAGGTCGTTCAGCACGCGTCGGCGGATGAAGTAGAAGCTGAAATGCGGGCGCAACTGGCGCGGTACCGTTCGTTCGGGGTTCAGCCGACGCACATGGATTCGCACATGGGTACGTTGTTTCAGCCTAAATTTCTGATGCGCTACGTCAAGGTGGCGGTGGATGAAAAAATTCCGATTCTCTTTCCGGGTGGGCACGCTTCCCTGATCGTTAAAGCCAACAGCATTCCGGCCGATCAGCAGCAGCTGATCAAACAGGTGGGCAAGCAGCTTTGGGACGCTGGT
This sequence comes from Spirosoma koreense, assembly GCF_054777875.1. Taxonomy (NCBI): domain Bacteria; kingdom Pseudomonadati; phylum Bacteroidota; class Cytophagia; order Cytophagales; family Cytophagaceae; genus Spirosoma; species Spirosoma koreense. Next base: position 56,577 of record NZ_BAAHAC010000029.1, read on the forward strand.
CTGCCCGTGCTGGATGATCTGGACGGCACGCTGACCAGCCAGAATCTGCCAGCCGGACAGCCGGCGACGGATGAAGCGCTGCAGAAATTCAAAACCCAGAAATTCATCGAACTCATGCAGTCGATAAAGCCGGGGCTGACCTACATCATCATGCACTGCACCGATCCAACACCCGCCTTCAGTCAGATCAGCAGTTCAGGACAAAGCCGCAAGGGCGATATGCTGGCCATGATGGACCCGGCTGCCAAAGCGTTTATCGAAAAGGAAGGCATCATTATCACCACCTGGCGCGCGTTGATGGAACGCCGGAAAAAATTATGAAAATCAGTCTTATTGCCGCCGTAGCCCAGAACGGCGTGATTGGCCGCGACAACGATATGCCCTGGCACCTGCCCGACGATTTTGCCTTCTTCAAGCGCAAAACCAGCCACCATGCTATCATCATGGGCCGCAAGTCGCTGGAAGCCCTTGGCAAACCCCTGCGGAACCGCACGAGCATCGTGATTACTCGTAATCAGACTTTTACGACCGAAGGCGTAACCATTGTGCACACACTGGACGACGCCATTGCGGAATCGAAACGGGTAGATGAGCAGCTTTACCACACCGACGAAATTTTCGTGATTGGCGGAGCGGAAATCTACAAAATGGCTCTGCCCATTGCCACCACGCTCTACCTCACCGAAATTCATCAGGCCTACGAGGGCGACACGTATTTCCCGGCATTCGACAAAAGCGAGTGGCAGGAAATCAGCCGCCACCCGCACCCGGCCGACGACCGCCACGCGGTACCGTTTGATTTCGTGGAGTATGAACGGCTTAGGTAATCGCTACGGACTGTTCTTTTGCAACAAAACCGGAATCTCTCCCTGACCTTCAGCTTCCAGCGCCATCTGGGCACGGCCGATTTTGTAAGCAGTCACGATGGATTCGCCTTCGCCCAGCGCCTGGTAGAAACCCGAGGAGAAAGCCAGCGAAGCCCGGTCCTTGACCGCCCGGGTCATGCCAATGACGTACGGAACCGATTTGACAATGGCGTCGGCCTGCTCTTTCGAATAACAGGCGTTCAATACGACGCACTGAACCGTATCGGCGAAAGCGGAAAAAAGCGCTTCCAATGCCGTTGCGCCAATGAGTTTCGGGGCTCCGTCAGTGGTTTCCAGGCACAAACCATCGGCGTTCGCGTGGCCCGAAAAGTGGACGATGGTTGGCTTTTCCTTCAGAATGTAGCGCGTCATGTTCTGCGGAGTGACCGCCATGTTGGTCGTAAACAGAATCATGTCCCGCTGCGTCGACATCTGCAGTTCGGCCTTGATCTGTTCGGACTCCGCACCAAGCCGAAGTTGCTGGGTATCGTTCGGGTTGGCGGCCAGGAACAGAATACGCTTTGCCGATTTATCTGCCACCGGATCGCTGCTATCGGTGTTGATCTGGATTTCCTTCGTCAGAATATCCAGGTCTTTGCTGCGATCCTCCATGTGAATCGTCACGCGTAACAAAAGCGGATACTGGCCCGATTTGAGCGGTTTCACTTTGAAATTCCATTCCGTAGGTTCGCCGGGAAAGATGGCCTGGCGTTCGTTGTTGAAGGCCGTGATGGTAAAGCAGTCGTCGCCCGATCCATCGATCAGCCGTACGCTCATTTCGTCGCCCACACGAATGACTTCGCGGACACTGCTGTCGCTGATTTTAAGCAACTCCTGCGCCACCTGACTGTCGCCAATGCGAACCACGCAGGCTGATAGCTTTCCGACCTGCATCACGCCCGGAATGTCGTAATCGAGCTGGCCCGCCCGCGTCGGGGTTGGCGAAGGAACGGCAATCGGCTGAGCCATCGGCAGCGACTCCAGCGTATCGTTTCCCGGCAATGGAGCGGACGAACTTGGCGAACCGAAATATGAGTCATCCCAAAGGTTGCTTTTTCGCCTGAACGGAAAACCAGTTTCATAATCCCGATCCGGATTGATGATGTATTTTGTCGCGGCCGGATTCACGATAAACTCCCGGGTGGTATCCAGGTGGACCTTCGACGGAATTGAAACAGCTTTTTTCGTCGGCTTCAGTTCATCAATCCGCTTTTTGAATTTATCGGCTACACGCCCGAAACCCTCGGCATTCGGGTGAATCTCGTCATACCATTCGTCGTCGGGAACCGTACCCGGCGTTGGAATGTAGGATACGATCGCTGGGAATTCGGCCGCCACGGTTTTTACCCGGTGGTTGAACTCGTCCAGAATATAGTGCAGAATCGCTTTGCGAACGGCAGGCTGATCAATGCCCTTTTCGATCATGTAGCGTCCCAGCCAGCCTTTGTTGGTCACGCTCAGCGGAATGATGTAATCGTACCCATGCACCAGGACAGGCATATCCGGGTGACTTTTCTGCAACGTCTGAAACAGCGTTCGGTACATCGCCTGGAGGCTGTCCAGATCCGATGCCAGCAGGGTATCCAGGTAAGCTTCCGGTGGCGAGCCCGTCGGCACACCCGTCCGGATGTATCGACGAAATTGTTCACCCAAGATATCGTTTCCGCCCCCGCTGAGCACAAACAGGTCGGGCTGCTGCTCATTGATGGCCTGTATATACTCCTCCAGCGGTGGACTGACGTTGGTTTTCGCCATTGTCATGTTGCGGAGGGTATCGCCAGCAGCCGCCACGCAGTAGATGGCATAATAAGCCGACAGATGATCGATGATGTCGGTTACGAGTGGGTGCTGAAACCACGAATCACCTTCTGAAACGATTTTAAGCCGGTTCGGAAATTCCCGTAGGGTTCGGCGGTAGCGCTGATTTCGGCGGGCACGGGCAATGGTATTGGCCAGATCCAGCCCAATATCCCCCAACAGTCCTTTCTCCTGAAGCGGTACGTTGGCCGTCAGTTGCTGAAGCACTGCCCTAGGCTGGATATTGGGAAAATCAGCGCCCGGTACGTTCTCAAAATATAGTCCAAGCGCAAAATCTGTCAGTGCTTCATTCGTCAGCATGGCCCGCAGGGTGTCTGCGTCAACCTGGTTATAGAGCGGGTTCTGCCAGTGCAGCTCGACGATTTGGGTTGTCCAGCCTTTCACGGGCACTTTTTTGGTACTGATCAACCCAATACCACGCTCGGCTTCTTTATCGGTCTGTTCGGTCAATGTAGGCGGATCGGGCAGGGCGTCGAGTTGCATCGCCAGTGGATCGAATACATCCGTACTGGCGATGAATTTGATGAACTCGACGCGCTCCGGCCAGTTATACAGGGTGATGGTTTCGCTCAGACCAAACGGAATAATGGGTTGGCCTTCGTGCTGAAATGAAACGGTTTTTCCAGCCTCCAGCCGGTACACCTCGTCCGGTAAGAGCGACAGATACGCCTGGAAGTTTACCGTCAGATAAACGGCGCTGACGTACAGGTCAACGGCTGCCCGGTTGGTCACCTCGATCCGCAGCGGGCATTGCCACTCGCCTTCGATCTGCTCAGCCGTTAGCCTGACCACCGACTCATTCAGTGGCACCCGTTCTTCGGTGCCATCGGGTCGTACTCGCCTGATGGCGACTTCGAGCGGATTCCCCGCCAGCCCGTTCGGGGGATTCTGGTTTGTCAACTGCCGGATGTACTCCCAGCGGGCCAGATGTTTCAGGTCAGCAATTAACCGATCGAGCGCAGTTGTAGTGCTGGCATCAATGGGCATGGTGAGCGGTCGGTAAGCGGCTCCGTCGTCGGGATCGGTAACCCGTACGGGATAAGTCAGATAATAAGCTCCCTTGCGTCCCCGAACCACGTAATCGGCGCTGAGCCCAGCGGATTTATTGTCAGTCGTCTCCGGGTTTCGGGTGGCTTCAGGCGTTCGACCATCGGCTTCCTCCACGATAATGAGCTGGTCGGGCAGGGAGGTCATAAGCCTGTTCAGCAGAGTTGCCCGATCTTCGCGACGCGTATCTTCCAGTTGAAATCCAACCCGAATCGCCTGCACCATCAATCCGGCAATAGCCACCTGATAATCCACCGATTCATCCGGCTTATTTTCGCCAACCGGACGAAGTGTGGCGTAATCTGCAAACACCTGATCGACGCGAAATTGTACCGAATGCCCCTCTGTGTTCGGATCGATGCCGATCAGTTGATCATGGGTTTTACCAATGCCCTGAATCGCGCCTTTGTTGAGCGCCCAGCCCGAACTGTTGTGCGTAATGATTCCCATCAGACTCGCCTGTTGCGCCGACTGGTTGAGGAAGGTTCGGTAAAGCAGATCCGCCGAACCGCCCGCTACCCGAAAACGCGGTTGCTGCTCGTAGACATTGCGCAGGTACGCCCTGATTTTACCCTGCAAGTCATAGTACGTAATGCCGCCCGCCGACTGGTTCAGAATCTGGATCAGCGCTTTCGTAAACACCCCTTCGCCCGCCACTTCCACCGCCGACTGGTCCGACTCGCAGGCCGCCAGGTGTACGTGTACGCCTTCGGGAAGTGCCACTCCCGTACCCTGCTCACGGATATCGGCCTGACTGACGACTGAACCAAAAACGAAACTCGACCAGTCACGTTTCCCGAACAGAATAGGGATTCGCTTGATCACTGCCTCCTGACCCGGATAAGCCGTCTGTGCCACTTCGAGCGCGCGGGTGTTATCGCCCGAGTGACAGCAGTCAAAAATGGTGACAATGTGCGGTTTGCGCGTCTGCCAGACGTCATGGATCAGGTAGCGTAACTCTTTATCGGCGAGCCGAAACGCCTGTACGTTGCTTTCATCGTAATAGCAGGCAATGCATTCCAGTCCCCCATCGGTTTCGTCGCTCCAGACCGGATCGGCCTGCTCCTGCGTGCCGTGACCGGAGAAGTAAAACAGGGCCACGTCGTTCGGCCCCGCTTGCCCCAGATGCTCCCTGAACAGCCGAACAATCTCGGTTTTGGTAGCCTGCTGGTCCGACAGCCGCTCGATGTGCTGCTCAAATCCGGTTTGCTTTTCCAGATAAGCCTTCATCTTATCGGCATCGGCCTTGCAACCATGCAGGGCCGGGAATCGGGCTACGTCATCGACAATCAGGTCGGCCCGATATGCATCAATACCGACGACCAGTGCGTAAAGTTTGGGGCGCGAAGTGGAAGGAGGGTTCATGGGAGAAGGGAACAGGAATATAGGGTATGAAGCGAGACTCTTTTAAATTGTCAGCATGCATTGGCCCAGGATTTTCAGGCTATCGTCGTCGCAGAAATAGCTGATGTGATCGCAGGCAATCGGTACCTGCTTGACTACGCCCGGCCCTGCTACATCCTGAATACTACTGACCAGTACGGCAATGTCGTTGGCATCGTGAAACAGAAAGGTATCCAGCAGCGTGTAAGCGGCCTTGGTTTTGAAACGCACCCAGATTTTCCGCAGCAGAGTCATGTTCTTCTCGTAGACCACAGGTACCAACTGCGTATTGCCGGCAATGATGGTATATGGCACGCCCGAAACAGTACCGTCGTTGAGGCTTTGCAGGAATTCGGAATCTTTGTGCATTTGCTGCAGAGTCGTGAACGCCCGGTTCGCCTGTTTACCCAGCAGGGCCAGCGGAATCAGGTACGGCTTTACCAGCGCCGAGCCGTTGATGGCTTTGGTAATAAGCGGCACCACCATCGCTTCGACGTCGGACCAGGGCGAACCGTTGTTGGGCGTTCCCAGCATGATCAGATGATCGACGTATTGGTTGCCCTGACTCTTCTCAATCAGCCAGCGCGATACCAGTCCGCCCATCGAATGAGCCATGATATGCAGCGTCTTCCCGTCGTCGGCGCGCAAGCCAACGGCCTGGAGCCGCTCATTGAGAACCTGGGCCGTCTGCTGGATTTTCGTATCCAGATTTTCGTAGTCGAACGCCAGCACGACGTCGTAGCGCGTAAGCAGCAGTTCGCCACCGTTCGCAAACCGGACCCGGTGCACTGCTTTCACCATCTCCTCCGTATCACCTATAATCCCGTGTACAAAAACCAGGATTCGGTTGGCCGCGGCAACGGCGTCGGCAATTTTCTGTTGACCGCCGTCTTCATCGTCCCGAATGCGGCTAACCACTTCCAGTTCGTCAATGGTCACCAGGCTGAGTACACCAGTTCGGCCCTTTGGGGCAACGAGCTTCTTAAAAAACAGCCTGATCGATCCACCCAGGCTCTTAACCCCTTCTGCCGACGGGTCCGGAAGTTGCTCGATCTCAACCACGCCATCCCGCTCGAAGCCCAACGGAAAGAATTGCCCCGTTTCTTCGTCGTATCCAAACGGAAGCAGGGTTTCGTCGGCTTGCAGGTAAGCTGACGCGTCCAGTTGAAACGGGTTCTGCGGGCTTACCGTATCGGTCTGTTCGACGTCAACCAGTTCAACGACATTCAGACCAGGGGCCGAGCTCATACCCCGGGTTCCGGTCAACGTGTTTTGGGCAAATGAAAACGACCGGCTCAGGTCATCATCGAAAAATCGTCGGAACGCGTCATCTGCGTCATTCGCCAGCGAGCGGGTTGCATCCTGAACGGAGGTCAGTGTCACGCTTGCTTTAAATGTGGGATGTGGCTTAATGCGTAAGCCATGCACCTGACCCGTTTGGGTCGGTGACACGGTCGCCGTGTCGGGTGGGCAGATGATGTTGAGCGTTACGGTTCGCGCTGTCCAGTCCGGTACTTTCGGGCGGGTGGCTCCAATCAGGCCAATGCCTTTTTCGCGCGCGTCGCGAAGGTCGAAGAGCGTAATCCCGTCCTGGTTGTAGTGATCCGTCGAAAAATCTTCGGTCGAAATGAGCAGTTTGATGTACTCCGTAATCTCGTTGATGCCCAGCTTTTTGAACTCCTCTTCGTCGAGCCAGATGTAGAGCGGAAGCGTCCGCGAGCTGTCGTACGTCAGCCAGGCAGACTCACCGGGTGCCAGCTCGGCTTTCTGAAGAAATCCGTTACTAATGCCGTAGTCCTGAGACAGGTACAAACCGCTGACCCAGCGTTTTTCTGAGCCCGTATTCGTCACCTTGAGCCGAATGTACGGCTGTTTCCAGTGTCCCTGCTCAAACCGATAGTAGCAGGCTACCGGCTCCGTCGGGTTCATGATCGGTTCGTAAGGCGCGGCATCCGTCGGGCTATCGTAGTCCCTTACCCGCTGTAACTCAACCGTAATATCGCTGTCGCGCAGGCGCGTCCGAGCATTGTTCATATCCAGCAGATTGTGCCAGCGAATGACCGTCTCGATTTTAGCCGCAAAGTCTTCAACCGCAGCCGAATCGTAGCCTTTGTCGACGGGTAAGAACAACGGCGCGTCGCTGGTGGGCAGTGCCAGCCAGAGTTTCCCATTCCGGGCATGAATCAGAAACCGGGCTTCGGCCACCTGATCGGTCAGGACGATGGTTTCGGAAACCAGTCGACGCAGTTCGCCTGAAGCGGCTTCGTCGCTGCCCGGTGCGATGGCAATCTTCAGCGACTGGTCGGCGGGTGGTTGGTAATGTACCCGATACTGTCTGGTTGGATCGAGGGTCTCCATGCCGGCCTGAACGGCGGTTCGACTTACCGACACATCCCCCAGAACAAGCACCACGTCGGGGTCGATCAATCTTGCCTTTCCGCCCTGTCGGATGCCCTGGACGTTGCCCGCATTCAGCCACCACTTTTCTTTATCGTAGCTAACCAGCCACGAATCGGCCTGGGTAGCAGCGCCCATCAGAAATAAGTTGCGTCCGGCGTCGGCCTTAATGGACTCCAGTTGAGGAGTCTGGTCATCAACGAGCTGAGCGATGCGGAGGGTAGCCTGCTGAATAAGCCCAGCGTACGACAATTGGCCGCCCTGCTCTTCCAGAGCCGAAATAACCGAATAGGTAAAAACCCCGTGCCGGTCACCGGAAATGGCTTTCTCTTTGGCTGTCTGGTAGCTTCGGGCCGCAGCCAGCAGGATATGCTTTCCTTCGGGGGGAGTGATCTCTATCCGCCCATCCGGATGAACTATTTTCTGATACGATTCATACCCGACATAGTCGCTCACCGTGCGGGGCGTAAACGATGGCTCAGCCATCCGTACCTGTATATCAACGGCTTCGGCAAACCGGGTGCTGTTTCCCGAGTGACAGCAATCCATCATGACCACAAAATGCACCGGTTTCTGCTGACTGGCCTTCCAGATCAGGTAGCCCAGTTCTTTGTCCATCAGATCGCGTCCGCCCGGCAGACGACTGTCGTAGAGGACGATCGATTCATTCATGCCATCGGATTCGGTCCAGAACTCCTTCGGTGCCAGCGCCTGCGAACCATGACCGCTGTAGTACAGAAAGCAGACGTCGCCATCCTGCGCCGTGTCGAAATGCGAGAAGGCGTCGATCACCCCCTGACGGGTGGCTGCGTTGTCCTGCAGGACTCTCAGGTTCAGCTGATTTGAATAATGATTTTCCAGATACTGCTTCACCAGCAGCATATCGTTGACGCATCCACCCAGCCGATGCTGCGGAATCGGATACTCGTCAATAGCAATGAGGAGGGCGTGTATAGTCGACATGGTTTGGGAGAATAGGCTTACCCGTCTGGCGGGCTGGTAACCAGTCGAAAAATCAGGCCTTACGCAAGGTTTATTTCTGTATCGGCAAAGCTTTTTATTGAAAGGTCATTCTTTTAAATCAGCCATCTGACAACGGCAGCCTATTCTCCTCCGAGGCCCGAAGAAAAGCGTACAGACTGTCTAAAGAAGCAGCGTGTTGTCATGCTGACGAAGGAAGCATCTTAGCCAGGAGGCCCTGAGATGCTTCCTTCGTCAGCATGACAACACGGGTATCAAACGAAATTATACTGACTTAGAGACCAGGAAATCTGTACAGGAAAGAGAAAAATCGCCTTGTTCGTAGGTTTTTAATAACTAAACCATTCAGCGGTCATTTCGCTGCGGCTTTTGCTTTCCAGCTTCCGTTCGAGGTCATCTGGCAGTTTCGGAAAAAAATCGATCCCTGTTAACTGCTCGATCGTATCGACCGACACCACAAACTGCTTGAGCGATCGATCCGACGGCTCGTTGTTCAACAGGAAGCCGATCATCCGAATTTCGGGATTATTGCAGTAGAGTATTACTTTGTAAAATTTCTCGGGCACGCTAATCTCGTTGGACCGGCCAATGGTCGGCAAGCCGGGTTTCAGCACGGCTCCCGTCACGACATACAGGCCATTGTCGCGTACGGCCCACCGCCGGACCAGGTCTTCCAGATCTTTCCAGATACCCCGGTTAAACTGCGGCACCTGGGGCGTGATGTTGCTCATGTAGAATGTTTCGCGCATCATCCGCTGCGAAAACTTAAAATCGGCGGCTGGCGCCAAATGCCCCCGGTCAAAGCCCGAACGTGTGTAATCAGACGAAAGCGCCGTTCCGTTGGGTACCGACAGATCGGGCTGAAACTGCTCTAATTTGCGCTCGGCTTCGCCCGTGGTTTCGTAGTCCAGCAGCGGATAAGCCACCCAGTCGGCATCTTTGTACTCCTCCCGGTAGCGAAGCGTATAACCTTCATGCCGGATAATCTGATCGCCGGACTGCACAAGTGGCAATAGGAAATCGACCTGCTTTTCAAAATCGAAGCGTACCGTTTTGGCGGAGTTCATCGACGGCTTACCCGCCTTGTCGCTGGCTTCGCTTTCATCCGAAGCTTTCCCCGCCCGGTCATCCGTCGCTACGTCCGACGACGGTTCAGTCTCCTGCGGCTCAGGGGCTTTGTAAGGATTGCGCTCTTTATGATTTGATCGGGCTTTTCCCAGCCCGATTACCTGCCGAAGATCGTTCCAGAAAGAAACTACGGGTTTGGTTCGACCACCGTACTGCAGAAATAAACCAATCAGAAAAAAGATCAGCAGGAGAATAAGCGTATTACCGCTTAAGCGAAAGCCCCGACGATGATACTTCTGGTTCGTAGGTCGCGAATTGGTCAGCATAGAGGCAAAAGTACGAAGAAGGTGGGTGGTTTGTCAGTCTGTACTAACGTATAAAGCTCTACTACGGTTTTTTTAATGGTTTTCCGAGCGATCGGAACTGTTTTGCACCTGCTCAGTACGGCTCTTCCGACGAACTACAAAGCCCAGATTGCTGTTTCGCTTTCATGTCTTCCCTGAAAATTGTTGTCATCGGTGGCGGAGCGGCTGGCTTTTTTGGAGCCATTACAGCGGCTGAAACATTTCCGGACGCCACTGTAACGATCCTGGAAAAAGCCCGCTCAGTGCTAAACAAAGTACGCATTTCGGGCGGTGGTCGATGTAATGTGACGCATGCCTGCTTCGATAACCGCCAGTTGGTCAAACAGTACCCCCGGGGTGAAAAACCCTTGCGGCCGCTCCTGAATCAGTTCGATGCGACGGCTACGGTCCACTGGTTTACTCAGCGGGGGGTTCCGCTCAAGACGGAAGCCGACGGGCGCATGTTTCCGGCTACCAACACCTCCGAGACGATCGTAGCCTGTCTGCTCGACACCGCTCACCGGCTCGGCATCCAGATCCGAACCAGTTGCGGAGTGCGTGAACTGCAACAGGAGGACACTGGTTTTCGGATTGAATTACTGACCGACGAAACCCTTTACGCCGACCGGGTTCTGGTGGCTACCGGCGGGTACCCACAGCCAACGGCCTACGCCTGGCTACCCCAGCAAGCGGAGTCGCTGCTGGCGCCCGTTCCCTCGCTGTTTACGTTCAACGTTCCCGACAGCCCGCTGCTACCGCTGGCCGGCGTTTCGGTGCAGGATGCCAAAGTGTATGTCGGTGGAACGAAGCAGGAACAGCGTGGCCCCTTGCTCCTAACGCACTGGGGCTTTAGCGGGCCGGCCATTCTGAGGCTGTCGGCCTGGGCTGCCCGCGAATTAGCCGAACTGAACTACCGCTTTACGCTTCGCATCAACTGGACGCCTACGCTGAATGAGAACGAGTTGCGGAATGCCTTGCAGGAATTTCGCCAGCAGAACGGCCGGAAACAGGTTGTTTCGCAAAATCCGTTTGGCTTACCTGCCCGGTTGTGGCAGGCGCTGACGGCAGAAGTCGGCATTGTCGAGGTCCAACGCTGGGCCGATCTACCCGCCAAACTTCAGAACCGGCTCTCGGAACGATTGACTAACAGCCAGTTTCAGGTGGTAGGAAAAAGCACGTTTAAAGACGAGTTCGTAACCTGTGGGGGCATCGACCTCAACAGCCTGCATCCGCAAACATTGGAAAGCAAAGCCCAGAAAGGGCTGTTTTTCGCGGGCGAGGTCCTGGATGTCGACGGCATTACGGGCGGTTTCAACTTCCAGAATGCCTGGACAACCGGCTACATCGCGGGAAAGAATATAGGGGTTTAGTCCATAGCAACCCGCGGTGAGTAGCCAGTGAACGGTACCAGCCATTAGCGGCTACTATCGACTGACCGCTTTCAGCTACTAATTACTTTTCTGGCTACTTCTTCGTCCTGTTTTAGCTGGGCCACGAGCGCAGGCAGGCCGTCGAATTTTTGCTCCGGCCGCAGGAACTCCCGAAATTTCAGCGTCATGTGCTCACCGTAAATGTCTTTGTCGAAATCGAAAATGTAGGTTTCGATGGTCTGATTCGTGCCCGCTACGGTCGGGCGAAAACCGATGTTGAGCATTCCACCCAACGTCTGACCGGCGTAGAGAACCTCCACCGCATACACGCCGTTGGCCGGGACTAATTTGGACGGGTCATCGACCTGTAAATTGGCCGTCGGGAAACCGATGGTACGCCCCAGTTGGCGGCCTTTCACAATCGTCCCCGTCATAGAATAAGGGCGTCCCAGAAACTGGTTGGCCGTACGTACGTTCCCTTCGTTCAGAGCCGCCCGAATCTTGGACGAACTAACCCCGACTGCATCGATATCCTGACGGGGTATTTCCTCTACCTCGAAACCATATTCGCTCTGGTGCGTCCGAATGTAATCGAACCCGCCTTCACGGTCGCGGCCGAAGCGGTGGTCGTAGCCAATGACTAACTTCCTGGTACCGATCCTATCGATCAGAATCTGCTGGATATATTCTTCCGACGTCAGTTCGGAGAAGGAGCGGGTAAACGGAATAACCACCAGGTGATCGACGCCAGCCAGATCCAGCAGTTCGATTTTCTCATCGAGGGTCGTCAGTAATTTCAGATTCTGGCTGTCGTTCGAGACAACCGTACGCGGATGCGGCCAATACGTGATCAGCACCGACTCTCCCCCACTCTGACTGGCCACTTCGGTAAGTCGGGCTAAAATCTTCTGATGGCCCCGATGCACCCCATCAAAGGTTCCACTGGTGACAACAGCGTTCGGTAACGGCTCTATGTCACTGAGACTTCTATAGATAATCATTTGCTGATAAAGGAAGTCGCTGGTTGGCAGCCAACAGGTATCGGTAAATCAGATTCCTTCGGCTATTCACTGATAACGGCTGACTGAGTTCGGCACAGGTCAATAAAACGTTCGATGGTATAGGCGTCTTCGATTCGGAAATCGCCAATGCGCGTCCGGCGAAGGCGGCTCATGTAAGCGCCATTCGCGAGCAACAAGCCCAGGTCGCGTACCAGGCTGCGAATATACGTGCCTTTGGAACACACAATGCGAAAATCGACTTCCGGAAATCGGCCGGCATCGACCTCGAAAACAGAAACCGTCACCTCGCGTGCTTTTATACCACCCTCTACCCGGTCGGCGGTTTCGCCCCGTCGTGCTTTTTCGTAGAGCCGCTCACCATTGACCCGAACCGCCGAATAAATAGGCGGCACCTGCAGAATAAGCCCCGTCAGTTGCCCAGCCGCTTCCTGAATCCGTTCCGGCTCAATACCGGTCGTATCGAACTCGGCATCGAATGGAGTTTCCAGATCGACGGAGGGAGTCGTTTTACCCAACACCAGGGTTCCGGTGTATTCTTTTTCCTGCGCCTGGTACTGATCGATCTGCTTGGTCATCTTGCCCGTACAGAGAATCAGCAGACCGGTAGCCAGTGGGTCGAGCGTACCGGCATGGCCGATCTTCTTGAACTTGCAGGCATATTTGAGCTTGTTCGCTACGTCGAACGATGTCCAGGTCAGCGGCTTATCGATCAATATGACCTGACCCGGATCGGGAGGAGATTGCGGTTGATTCAACTTTTTGTTTGGAATGAATGGTTTGTAGGCTGTATACAAGTCGATTTCAGAGCGCCATACAATCGGTTGGCGAACAGCCGAACAGCAACCAGATTGTCGCTGCTACAACACATCCAGTTTCACCCCGGCGGCAACGAGTCCCAGCAGCAACAGCCCCAATGCGATGCGGTAATACCCAAACACCTTGAAGCCATACCGGGTCAGAAAACCAACAAAGCCACGGATGGCCAGCAGGCCCACGACAAACGCAATGGCGTTGCCGATAAGCAGCGTCTGATAATCGGCAGGTTGCAGGAGTTTATAGGTTTTAAGCAGTTTGTAGCCCGAGGCTGCGGCCATGGTCGGTACCGCCAGAAAAAACGAGAATTCGGCAGCCTGCGTGCGGGTCAATCCCTGGAACATACCGCCGATGATGGTCGCGGCAGAGCGGGATACGCCCGGAATCATGGCAATACACTGGAAAAAGCCAATCCGTAGCGCTTCGGGAACCGTTACATCACCGTCCTTTGGCTGGCGGTTGACGATGCGATCGATAAAGACCAGCACGATACCGCCCAGTAGCAACGTAATGGCGACAACCACGACGTTTTCGAGCAGAGAATCGATAAAATCGTTCAGCAGAAACCCGATGACCGCAGCCGGCAGAAACGCAATCAGAATTTTGCTGTAGAAATCCAGCATGGGTTGCAGGCGGGGCGGGAATGACTTAAGATAGCCCGGAACCCTGAACGTCCCCGACCGATTGTCGACCAGGAAACGACGGTGGTATAGCACCAGCACCGACAGGATACACCCAAACTGAATATCGACGGTATAAAGCTTGGTGAATTCATCGCTGGCAATGCCCGCCAGCGACGAGTAAATAATCATGTGCCCCGTTGAAGAAACCGGCAGAAATTCGGTTAAGCCCTCAATGATGGCCAGTGCAATCGCGTGAAATAACTCCATTAAACAGTGAGTGGTTTGTAGCCCTTAACGGCTCATCGTGTATCAATACCCGACAAACTTATGCCAAGTGTGATCAAACAACAAGCTATAGGCAACAAACCACCAACTTTTTTATGCCTTCGGGCGAGCGAGAATAGCGAAAAATTCGAGCACAAATCCGCCCATGACCACGATCGGTCCAAGCGTTAGCCCAAGAAAGCCAAATCCAAACTCTTCTTTGTCGAGGCTCATGATGAAGAAACCGGCCAGTATAACCCCGATTCCGATCAGCATCAGCGTATAGTTCTGCCGGCCGAAGGGTAAGGCGGCCGGAGCCGTCGAACGAACGGGTTCAGTTATGGATGGCCGAATCGGCGCGGCAACTGTCGTTTTTTTTGCAGGCTCTTCGCGCGTCAGCGTGGTCGAACCGTATTGTTTGTCTTTTGCCATGTCCTTTCTGTGTTATCTGTTTATTGAACAATGTAAAATGAATAATGGCTTATCGACCGCCGATTTTATTCACCTCACCATTCAGTAGGCATTATTCATCTTACATTATTCATCAATAAAGCTCATCCAGCGTCAGGCCCAGGTACCGATTGACGGCCTGAAACGTACTTAAAAAGCCGATCAAAATGCCTAATCCTAGCAGTCCCGCCATCAGAGCGGCTATTTTCTGGAGGTCCTGAAAAGCGCCCAGCTCAGGCAGGTTTTGCTTGGCAATTTCCCAGCCGATCAGCAGCAGCGCGATGGCAATCAGACCAGCCAGAAATCCCTGCCACATACCCCGCCCCAGAAAAGGGCGCGTAATGAAACTGTTCGTGGCGCCTACCAGCTGCATACTGCGAATAAGCATCCGTTGCGAATGAAGCGCAATGCGGATCGTATTGTTCATCAGCACAACGATAATGAGCAGCAGCACCAGCGCGAAGGCCGACATCACCATGTAGATCTTAGTGATGTTCCGGTTGATGTTGTCGACCAGGTTTTCCTGATACACTACCTCGAACACCCCATTGATCTGCTCCAGATCATGTTTGACTTCCTGCAACTTAGCTTCTTCGAAATACGCTTCGTTCAGCTTGATTCGGTAGCTGTCGCGCAGGGGGTTCTCCCCTAAAAACTTCGAAAAATCTTCTTTCGTTTCCGCAATAAATTCTTTGGCAGCCTCATCTTTAGTGACCAGGGTTACCTGCGGGGTTCCGTTCGATACCAATACGTAAGGTTGCTCCGCAATGGTACGGTGTAGCGCTCCTATTTTTTTGGAACTCAACCCTTTGTCCAGAAACACCCGAACTTCATAATTCTCGCGGATGGAAGTCACCAATTGTTTAGACTGGATCGCCAGCAATCCGCAGAACCCGATCAGGAATAAGGCCAGCGTCAGACTAAATAAAATAATCCCGCTGGGATACGCACCTACTGTCTTCTTCGTACGAGCCATTTAGAGGGTTCGTGTTATGCAACAAAAATAATCGTTTCGGCCAGCGAACGGCCGAATTTAACAAAATTTAGCAAATATAGTGAAGGGGGTTGGGCATTGGGGTTAGGGTAAAAGGTATTTTCCAGCAAGCTTCTGTTAAAGCCCCATTCCCGATGCCCTTTGCCCTTGCCGCTATGCCCTTGCCCCTATGCTCATTTTCTCCGGATAACCGACTTCAACCAAATATAAGCCGTTGGCGGGAGCCGCCCGGCCCGCCTGGTTCCGATCGCGGGCGAGAATAATCTGCTCGAACCGGTCCAGACACAGGCGATCCTGCCCAATCTCGATCATTGTACCGACAATGGTACGGACCATCCCCCATAGAAACCGATTGGCTTTAATATGAAACGTCAGACAGTCATCATTTGTATATGCCCAGTACGCAAACTCCAGCCGACAGTGAAAGTTGGTCACATCGGCTTTGGCTTTGGCAAAGCTCTGAAAATCGGTGTGCTGTAAGAGTACCTGGCAAGCCTCATTCATTTTTTCGATCTGAAGCACGGGCCGAAAGTGATACGTCAGGCCGTTGAAAAAAGCATTCTTCTGACGACTGATATGATACTGGTAATAGCGGGAAATTGCCGAAAAGCGCGCATGGTCGGTTGACTGAACCGGAAATACCCGATGGATGGCAATGTCCTCCGGCAGGATACAGTTGAGCGAATACAGAAACGATTCGGTCACATCAAGCGGTTCGTCGGTGTCGAAATGAGCAAATTGCTGTTGCGCATGTACTCCCGCATCGGTTCGTCCGCTCCCCACTACATACATGCGCTTACCGAGTCGTTGGGTCAGGGCCGCTTCGAGCGTCGTCTGCACACTGATGCCCGTGGCTTGTGCCTGCCAGCCGTTGTAGGCCGTTCCCCGGTATGATAATTCGATAAAATAACGCATCGTCTGCAAAAGTACTGTTTCAGGTGCAGTCGACCTACCACACAATATGTGTGTTTGCCGCGGCAAATTTGTATTGTGCTGTAATCAGGTGCTGGTACGCGTCGGCATATTTGTTTGAAATTTGTAAGTTTGCCTCATGTCACAACTACAATCGCTGGAAGATTTCTACCAAAGTAAGTTCAACTGGATGCCCGACAACTTACGGCAGGACATCGGCCATTTCAATGTATTTCGACTGGAAGACAGCATTGGGCCACACCCCTACATCCGGCGGGATTTCTATAAAATCAGCCTCATCCGCGGCCGAAACATAATTCATTACGCCGATAAGAGCATCGAAATTTCGGGGACCACCCTAATATTCTTCAGTCCGCAGGTACCGTATACCTGGGAGTCGCTTTCTACTGACAAAACCGGCTTTTTCTGCATTTTTAAGGAAGCTTTCTTCTCCGAATTCATGCGCGGAAACACCCACGACCTGCCCATGTTTCGGCCGGGCGGCAAGCCGTCGTATGTGCTAACCGACAGGCAGGATGAACAGGTTAGCGCCTTATTCCAGAAGATGATCGACGAGATCCGGTCGGATTACCGGTACAAATACGACCTGCTTCGCAACTACGTCAGCGAGTTGATTCATTATGCCCTGAAACTGCAACCTTCGGAAACCCTGTATCAGCATACAGACGCCAATTCGCGAATTACGGCCGTTTTTGTCGAATTACTGGAACGGCAGTTTCCCATCGAATCGCCTTCGCAA
The DNA here is from genome assembly GCF_054777875.1 of Spirosoma koreense. Lineage (NCBI taxonomy): Bacteria > Pseudomonadati > Bacteroidota > Cytophagia > Cytophagales > Cytophagaceae > Spirosoma > Spirosoma koreense. Next base: position 73,689 of record NZ_BAAHAC010000029.1, read on the forward strand.
CGCTTTCAGATGCGGTCGCCCAAAGAGTTTGCTGACCACCTGGCTGTCCATGTCAATCATCTGAACCGGGCGCTTAAGTCGACTACAGGCAAGACCACAACGGAGTATATTTCCGAACGATTGATTACCGAGGCTACAGCCCTCCTAAAACACACCAACTGGAATGTCTCCGAAATCAGTTATAGTCTCGGTTTCGACGAACCCGCTCATTTCAATAACTTTTTTAAAAGACAAACGCACCAAACGCCTTCCTCCATCCGGACTGTTTGAATCTTGTAAGCATTGGTTTGAATGCCGTAACCCATCTGCCCGAGCCGCCGTCTACTTTTGCCTTCTCAAAACGAAGCAGAAATGGACAGTAAAAAAGTATGGTTTGTTACGGGAGCCTCTAAAGGACTGGGGCTGACCCTGGTAAAACAATTGCTGGCGACCGGCGAACAGGTAGCTGCCACGTCCAGGCATCTGGATGAACTTATTCAGGCTGTTGAGGATACCTCCGGTAATTTCTTACCGATACAGGTAGACCTGACCAGTGAAACCAGTGTCACGCAGGCGGTGCAACAAGCGCAGGCTACTTTTGGCCGTATCGATGTGGTAGTAAACAACGCTGGTTACGGGATTGGCGGCAGTGTGGAGGAATTGACCGATGCGGAAACCCGCACCAGTTTCGACGTCAATGTGTTTGGCACCCTGAACGTCATTCGGGCTGTATTGCCACGTTTGCGGGCGCAGCAATCGGGGCATATCATCAATATTTCGTCCATTGCCGGCCTTTCCGCTAACGCAGGCTGGGCAATTTATGCGGCTGCGAAACATGCCGTAGTCGGGTTGTCGGAGGTGCTGGCGGATGATGTTCGCTCCCTGGGCATCCGGGTTACGGTAGTAGCACCCGGTGCTTTTCGGACTCAGTTTCTGTCGGCCGAATCGCTGGTTATGACCCAAAAGCCCATTGAGGCTTATCAGGCTGTCAGGGCTTCGCACGAAAAATACCTACATATGGACGGCAAACAGGCGGGCGATCCGGAAAAGGCAGCAGCGGCTATGATCAGCATCGCCAACCTGCCGAATCCACCTTTGTATTTGCTCCTGGGCACGGATGCCTACGCACGAGCTTTCCGTAAACTGGATCGTCTCACCGATGAATACCACACCTGGGAAACGCTGACGAAATCGACTGACTTTGCCGAATAGCTACAGTTAGGAAAAGCCAGCTGTTGAGAAGAAAATTGAATCTTCCTTTAACTGAATCGGGCCTGTCTGTAGACAGGCCCGATTCAGTTAAAGGAAGCAGTAGGTTAGCGAGGGCCACGTCCGCCCTGGCCACCCCATCCATTCGACCGTTGGGCGGGTTGCGGCTGGCTTTGCCCAGACCGGTTATCCGGTGTCCGCTGAAACCCTCCTTCCCCGCGGTTGCCCTGCATGGGCTGGCTATTCATTTGGCCCTGCCGTTCCGTGTGTCCTGCCCCAGCGCGCGGCTCCCAACCTTGTGGACTGCTGTTCGGCGTATAGTTTCCAGGTTGTGCATTTCCGGGTGAGTAACTGCCCCGGCTGGATTCGAACCGGTCCGACTGAGGTCGGTCATTGGGCGCGCTATTCGGTGCCGGTGTGTTTACTGAGTTTCCGTTTCCATTCCGGTCAGCAGGGTAATTCCCACCGTAGCTGCCCCGGTCGCGGTTCGGTGCGTCATTCGGAGCGGCATAATTCCGGCCCGGCGTATTGTTTTCATTATAGCGATTGCCAGTATACCGACCGCTGTTATTGTCGTTGTTGCGATTACCATCGTAGCGCCCGTTGTTGTTGTCGTAGTAGCGTCGGTTTGAAGCCGCATTGCCATCGTAGTTGGAGCGCGGGGCGTTGTCGAAACGATCATTACGTCCGTAAGCAGATCCATATCCATTGGATGGACCAGGCCGGTAGAACCCGACCGAACCGTTGCCAACAATCGAGCGACCCGGCCGGTCCATCCGATCGATGCGATACACGGGAACATCGCGTCGGGTGATGCGGGCGATTTCAGCCCGTGAAGGTCCGTATATGTACGCACGGTTGTTAGACCGATACACGTTGTTAATGATTGTTGTATTCTGGTAGATGGTCACGACATTCGGCCGCGGCACCCGGTAACTGTACAGGCTTGGGCTCGTGATATAAATCTGTGGCACGAAGGTCCAGTAAGGCGCCGGAATGTTGATATTTACGTTTATATCCCAGCCTGGAGCCAGCGGAGCCCAGCCGTAATACCCGCCACCGGTCCGCCAGGATACCCACGCGGGTCCCCACTCGCTGTCAGGAACCCACGCCCAGCCGTATTGCTGATCGAAATACCAGCGGCCGTAGTGAAACGGTGCCCAGCCCCACGCATAATCCGAAACCCAGGTGTTCCCAAACTCGGTAATCACCCAGTGGCCATTGGTGGCATAGGGCTGAAAATCAGGACCGACGTTCGGAACCCAGACAGATCCATAATTCGGGCTGGGCAACCACTGTCCATAGGGTGCCAATTCGTCATAGAACGTTTGCACCGGAACGGTCACCCCTGGCTGAGCCAATGCTGGGCGGGTGAAAAACGGCCCGAAAGCAAGTACTGCCATCAGGGCAACCAGCTTTATTATTTTCTGGATATTCATGACGCTACGTTATTAGGTGCTGAGTTGTACGCTCATCGATGGTTAGATGGTGCGGATAGCCAAACGTTTAATCAGCCTGCGTATAAACTTTAACCGTTTAACTTCCTGAACTTGCGTAAGTTATTTTTTCCGCGCCAATGGCCTCGGTGCCGGCTGGAGTTTGAACCTAAAAACAAAAAACCGCCCGGCTGAAGCAGCGGGCGGCCTATAGGGTGTGGGCCTGAAAAAACACTCCTTTATTCTTCGTTGGTAATAAACATTTTTGGCTTAGGAGCTTCGATTCCATCCTTGCCGAACTGCCGGGCGATGTTCTCAAGCATGTAATAATAGGTGTCCCAGTAGTTTTCGCTCTTCGTCCACACACGTACATCATAATCTCGTGAGTTTGGATTCAGTTTAGCAATCAACACGTCGTGTTCACGGTCCTTCAGGGCATAAGGGCAAGCCGCTATCACGCGCATGATCGACGCTTTGGTAGCATCCAGGTCATTCTGGCTTCCAACACCATACACCTGATCGACGCGAATTACTCCTTTTGTACTGATATTCGTAATGGCTGAAGTCGACAAGGCGCCATTGGGCAGAATGATCGTTTTATTGTCGAGAGTCAGCAGGGTCGTATCGAAAATGCGGATCGCTTCGACATTTCCCGTAAAGCCCTGTGCCGAAATCAGGTCGCCGACACGGAAGGGCTTGAAAATCAGAATTAAAACACCCCCCGCAAAATTGGACAGACTACCCTGAAGCGCCAGACCTACGGCTAAACCGGCAGCACCGATGATCGCCACAAAGGAAGTAGTCTGCACACCGAGCGTGCTGGCAATACTCAATAGCAGCAGCACGCGCAACAGCCCGTTGACCAGCGAGAGCAGAAAGGGCTGAACATCGCGGTCGACATGCCGTTTGGTCATCGCAGAGGAGAGTATCCGCGTTATCCACCCGATAACCCAAAGACCGACAATGAGGGTCAGAATGGACAGCAGTACGCGGCCTCCATAGAGCGTAACAAAGGTGATTAACTGGTTGTAGAAAAGCTGGAGTCTGGTTTGGGCCTGTTCCATAAATCTGAGATGGGATTTGTGTTTGGAACTCAGACGCCAATAAACAGAAAAGTAACTTTCTGAAAACTCCGTAACGCTATTCGGAAATTATATTTTCGAGAAGTCGTTCGATTACAGCCAGTTTTTACGCCGGAATATCCAGACCGTCAGCGCCGAAGACAGGACCATCATCGTCAGGGCAAATACATACCCATATTTCCAGTGGACCTCGGGCATTTCGTCAAAGTTCATTCCCCAGATACTGGCCAGTAATGTCGGCGGCAAAAAAACCAGCGACACCACGGTAAAGATCTTGACGACCCGGTTCTGCTCCAGATCGATCAAACCGAGGTAGGTGTTCTGCAGAAATTCGAGCCGCTCGAAAATGAAATTCGTGTGATCGATCAGCGAATTGATGTCCTTGATCAGGGTCCGTAAGCGCTGCTGTTCGAGCTCATTGAACCACCCGTCGGAGCGAATCATGGCCGATATAACCCGCTGTTTATCCACCACGTTTTCCCGAATCGACATGGTCAGTTCCTGGTAATCGTTGATATTAAGCAGCATTTCACGATCCAGCGTTGCGTCCAGATCGAGCATTTTGTTGATGGCCTTGATTTCACTCGACACCATCTCGACCAGATCGGCGTCGTAATCGATCCGCGATTCGAAAATCGAGATCATGATCTGCGCTCCGTCGCTGAATACGGCCCGGCGCGACTTGATCCGTTTAACGGTATCAGCAAACGATTTCAGATCGGCATTCCGATACGTGAACAGCGTATCATCTTTGAGCAGAAAACTTACCGGAACGTTAACGTAGCGTTGCTCCGTATCCGGAATCAGGAAGTTTGAGTTGGCAATCAGAAAATCGTCTTCTTCAATATAACGCGAACTACTCTCGATTTCCAGTTGCTCCTGCTGGCTGAGAAAATCGACGTCGAATTTCTCCTCCACGCGCTTGATTTCGGTCGGTGTGGGGTTTTGCAAATCGACCCACAGGGTTCGCTCGGTATTGGAAAACGAATCGATATCGCGGATTTTACGAACGGCGGTGGCGTCCTGCTGAAAGATGCGAATCATACTATCGAGAGGAAAATATCCAGTAGCAAAGTTCGCAGAAAACCCCCGGACTACGGTATCGCTGACTGGATTTTCGGGTCAGCTTTTCAGTTCCGGACGCGGAACCTGCTGTTGATCAAGGAAATGCTGTAACTCATCGGGGCGTTGCGTCCCGATCGTGATCCGGTGATTGTCCGTAAAGACAATACGTAATCCTTTGTTACCCGCCACATTATACACCCAACCGTCAAACCCAAGCCGAATTCCGTAGCCGATGAACCCATAGGAACATACAGAAACAGCCCGAACACGGCTCCAGGCAATGGTTCGCCAGGGCAGAATGGGGAAGACACGATAATGAATACCAGCCTCGTCCAGACGGGTATCCAGCCGCCAGACGTAAAACAGCAGGTCAATCAGCAGCGCTACGACAATACCAAACCAGGCGGTCGGGTCAACGTAAGCTCCACTAACGGTTATACCGGTAACAACAGCCAGGAAAATCCACAGCCACCATTGACGAAAGCGTTGGGATTCAGAAAATACGTTCATGAGCTACGCAGGTCATTTATGTCGCGATAGTAAGCAATCTACGACACCTGATCGCCTACGTTTTCTGCTTCTTTTTCTTAGCCGCCGGAAAGAGAATATTGTTCAGGATCAGGCGATACCCTGCCGAATTTGGGTGCAGGTTAAGGTCAGTCGGTTCCTCACCGATTTCGTGCCGGTAGTCTTCCGGATCATGCCCGCCGTAGAACGTAAAGAAGCCCCGGCCATAGGGCGAATGAATATAGCGGGCCTCGCCTGCCGCGCGGTTTTCGGCCATAATCACCACTTCGGGCTTGATCAGATTCTTTTTGAAAGCCGTTGTCTGTCCCATAAACCCTTTGATCACGTTCATGTGATTCTGGGTCAGCATGGTTGGGATGGGGTCGTACTTTGCCGAGAACTGAAACAACGTGAAGTAATCGTTATGTTCGCTCAAGCCGCGTTCTTCAGGCTGGTTATCGATGTTGGAAAACTCGATCAGGTACGGATTGGTATAGACCTGAAAGTTTCGGAAGGCAAATGTCTGGCTGTAATCCAGTTTGCTGTTTGCGTTGGGGTCGGCTGGATCGCCGTCGTAGAACGTATCGACGATGTCGGTATTATGGGCGGCCAGCGCGATGTCGTAGGTATCGGTAGCGTTGCACATAGCAAACAGATAGCCGCCCCCCAGCACGAATTCACGAATTTTCTGGGTCACGGCCAGTTTCAGCTGGGGCACTTTCGAAAAACCGAATTTACGGGCGATGGTTTCGGCTTCGTGTTTCTGCGCGATGTACCAGGGCTGATCTTTGAAATGGAAAAACTTGCCGTACTGCCCCGTAAAGTCCTCATGATGCAGATGCAGCCAGTCATATTCGGGCAGTTTTCCGTTCATGACCTCTTCGTCGAAGACCACATCGTACGGAATTTCAGCATACGTCATTACCATCGTCACGGCATCGTCCCAAGGTTGTTTGGTTTTCGGCGAATACACCGCCACTTTAGGCGGCTTCTGCAATTTCACCGCATCCATGTTGGCATCGGCGGCCGAAACTTCACTCAGGATCTGCGCCGATTGGGCATCCGAAATCACTTCGTAGCTAACTCCACGAATTACCATTTCATTGATGAAGGCCTGACTTTGCGGCATCATAAACGAACCACCCCGGTAGTTGAGCAACCAGTCGATTTCCGTATCATGGGTTTTAAGCACCCAATAGGCAATGCCGTACGCTTTCAGATGGTTCTTCTGCGAATCATCCATGGGAATCAGAATCTTTGAAGCCCATACATGACCTGTTAACGTCAGAATTAGGACAAGCGGTAGCAGCAGCCGTTTCATTGGTTTCCCCGTTATAAATACTCTTGGTAGTTTTGTAATAACGAAATATACACACATTTTGTGTGAAAAATAGCAGAGGGCGTGGGGCAGATAGCCTAGGTTTTTATACCCCATGCCCTCTGCCCCACGCCCAGCGCCCATGAATCTCATCGAAAACATACAAGAAGGCCTGCGATCCATCGCCGGTAACCGCCTGCGCACCATCCTGACGTCGCTGATCATTGCCATCGGGATTACCTCACTGGTGGGTATTCTCACGGCTATCGATGGCATTCAGAGCTCGGTAAACGATAGTTTCGCCGGACTGGGAGCCAACACGTTCAACATCGTGGCCCGACAGGATGCGTTCCGGCGTGGCGGCCGTGTGCAGAAACAGGATGCCCCCATTGATTATTTCGATGCCATTCAGTTCAAACGACGATTTCCCTATGGGGCAACGATCGCTGTATCGACGGTTGTCAATGGAGCCGCTCAGGCTAAATTTGGATCGAAGAAAACCAATCCCAACATTCAGTTGACCGGGGGCGACGACGCGTATCTGACCGTAAAGGGGTTCACCATCCAGAGCGGCCGTAACCTGACCCCAAATGACCTGACGTACGCACTGAATGTAGCCGTTATTGGAAGCGAAGTGGCCAATACGCTGTTCGAGCGAAAGCTCAATCCCCTGAATCAGGTCATTCGGGTATCGGGCAATCAATACAAAATTGTGGGTGTATTGGCCAAAAAAGGGGGTTTCTCCGGCGGGGGCGATGACCGGCTGATTTTGATTCCGCTCGACAATGCCCGCGCCCTGGCTGGTTCTCAGAAACTTTCCTTCGATATAACGGCCTCCGTACCGAGCGTAGGCGACCAGGACGAAGCTGTCGGCGAGGCCCGGGGAGTTATGCGGCTGGTTCGACGCGATCAGCTTGGCCAGCCCGATTCGTTCGAGATCGAGCGAGCCGACGATTTAGCCAAAGAAACCGAGAACATTACGGGCTATCTACGGATGGGCGGCTTTGGCATTGGCTTTATCACATTGCTGGGCGCTTCCATTGCGCTCTTAAACATCATGCTTGTGTCGGTTACCGAACGAACCCGCGAAATCGGCATTCGAAAATCGCTGGGAGCCACACCCAAACGCATCCGCGAACAATTTTTGATCGAAGCCATTGTCATCTGTCTGCTCGGCGGCCTGGGCGGGGTCTTGCTGGGCCTGGGTATCGGCAATTTAATTTCGGGGGTTGTCAGTCAGGGGAAAGGCGGATTTGTTGTTCCCTGGGCCTGGATGGGCTTAGGCCTGGTGGTTTGCGTGACGGTGGGTTTGTTTGCCGGCATATATCCCGCCGTACGTGCTTCCCGACTCGACCCTATTGATGCTTTACGGTACGAGTAGCAAAAAAAGATAATGCACAACAGATAACAAAGAATAATGGAATCGATCAGGCCATAAAATTATGCCTTACGCATTGCACATTGTTCATTAACCCTTACTTTTGCACCCACGTTTGACAAACGCATCTCTGGTTACAGAGACGATTCTGTCGCCGGGATGGCGGAATCGGTAGACGCGATGGTCTCAAACACCATTGTCTGCAAGGACATGCCGGTTCGAGTCCGGCTCCCGGTACTGAACGCTTAACTAATTAGAAATTATTAGTTAAGCGTTTTTCATTTCTGCACAATCCGGATCCTCATCCGATATTCAACAAAGGTTATCGCTTCATTGGTGGGAATGATTGACAGGCAGCGGCTTGTGGCAATCAGTGGGCTAATCTACTACCACAACTAGCTAACTGAGTAGGAAAATATGGTTGGGAAGGTGCTGAATTTTGCCGTCTGGAACATTATCATAGCCTACCATGACACTTGAACATCTGGCGATATGGGTCGATGACCTAGCACGCATGCGCTCGTTTTACATGAGTTATTTTGCGGCCTCTTCGGGCGAGAAATACGTCAATCCTACCAAGAGCTTCACCGCTTATTTTCTGCTGTTCGGCCCTCAAAAGACCCGGCTTGAGCTGATGCATCGACCCGATATCAGCGATTCGCCCCTGCCTAGAGGATTCGCCAAAGGGCTGGCTCATTTTGCCATTTCTGTCGGAGGGAAAGATAAGGTCGATCAATTGACCGAGCGCTTACGAGCCGACGGGTATAGCATTGCCAGCGAACCCCGAACAACGGGCGACGGCTATTACGAGAGCGCGATCCTGGACCCCGAAGGAAACTATGTAGAAATCTCAGCCTAACATGCGCTTATGATACCCATACAGACGATAGTGTTTGACTTCGGAGGAGTCCTGGTAGACTGGAATCCGCGCTACCTGTTTCAGCAATTGATTCCGGACACGGATCAGCTCGACTGGTTTCTGGCGACGGTCTGTACCAACGAATGGAATCTTGAGCAGGATAAAGGGCGTATGTTTGCCGATGCCATTCAGGAACGACAGGAGGCATTTCCTGCGTATAAAGAACTTATTGCCCACTATTATGGCCGCTGGGAAGAAATGCTGGGAGAGCCTATTGCGGGTTCGGTTGCTATACTGAATGAGGTAAAGAAGATGGGCTATTCATTGTATGGCCTCACTAACTGGTCAGCCGAATCGTTTCCGATCGCTCGCCGGAAATTCGACTTTTTCGGCTTGTTCGACGGTATTGTGGTGTCTGGGGAAGAAAAGCTGATCAAACCCGACTTAGCCCTGTTTGTCCGGTTGCTGGAGCGTTATAATTTAGATGCTCCGTCGTCTGTATTTATCGATGATAATTTGCTGAATGTCGAGGCTGCCCGGCGCGTGGGCTTTCAGGCCATTCATTTTGAATCCGCTCCACGTTTACGCGAACAGCTGGTCGATTGGGGCGTCTTACCCGGCTAGCTCTGTTTCTACAACCGCCTGTACTTGCCGAAGCCCACGCAAGGCAACCCATCAGTCTCTAAAGCGATAATTTTCGGCAGGAAGGTAGCGCTCGTTTCGGAGAAACGCGCGTTAGAAGTCACTGCAGTCGGGCCTAAAGGCGATATTTCCTTTTCACACCAACAATGGCAAGGAGCACAAGCGAAGGAAAAACTGGTTTTTAAATCCGTGCGGCCATTACCGGGCCATGAATTTATCCGCATATACGACGGTACGATGGCCGTGGTCAATTTTCTGGCTAATGTCTAACTCCTGGTAGACGACCATGATGTGAATCTGAAGGTACGGCGATTGGAAGTCTATCATAAGACATCTACCGGCTGGTGTCGTGAAGCCGGCCAGGGCACTGAAGTCGATGAGAAGCTGTTGCCGGTAAAATGAATTGACGGAAGTACGGTTCCTCTGCTTGACAAGGAAAAAGTAAAACGACACCCTGAAGTAGTGGCGCGTATAGGCGTCTGGATGAAGAAGGTATTCCAGCAGCTTTGTATGCTCTGATCGAGTTCATCTCTACGACCAGAATCGGAACGGCGGATAAAGCGGTTATTAATCGCTTTATCCGCCGTTCGTCAGTCGCTACGTTACCGCCCCCATTCACCTATCGCTGACCAGGCTGTACCCGATCGAGCGTTTGCGGGTCGGGTAAGCCGGTAAAGTATTTATCCAGAACCGCCTGAAATACCGGATCGGTGGGTTCGAGTAAATTAAATAAAGTCATACACGAACGCAACTTCAGATCATCTGGACTGCCCAGAATCTGCGTCGCCGTTTTGCCTTCAATACCCAGCAACGCATTGGCAATTCCGATCAGGCGCTTTCCCAGCACAGGATGATCCAGGAAGGCGCGAGCTTCATCCATATCTCGGATGGCGTAGTACTTAGCGGTCTCACTGAAGCCTAAACCCGAAATCTGGGGGAAGATGTACCACATCCAGTGGCTTTGCTTACGACCATTTCTAATTTCGGCCAGCGCCCGTTGGTAGTCCGCGGTCTGAGCGTCCAGAAACCGGCTTAAAGTATCGTCAGAATTCATAACAAAAGCGATTTACATTGATGACCTGTAGCTGGTTATGCCCCGTCTCGGGAACTCTTACCAAACGCTTATTCGATCCTTTTCGGATTTATACATTTTATCGCCGGGCTGCACATTGAACGCTTTATAAAAAGGCGTGAAATTCATCAGCGGCCCGTTTACCCGCCATTTGGCCGGCGAGTGCGGATTGGTGTTGACGTACATGCCCATATACGCATCCCTTGTCTTGACGCGCCAGATTCGGGCAATCGAGATAAAAAAGCGTTGATCGGGCGTAAAGCCGTCGAGCTTCGTGGTGTCTTTACCCTGCTGAGTTAACTTAAAGGCATCATACGCGATGGCTACCCCCGCAATGTCGGCGGTGTTTTCGCCTACGGTCAAGGCTCCTTTCACATGCACCGAGTCCAGAACCGTAAACCGATTGTACTGGTCGATCACCTGCTTTGTTTTGGCTTTGAACTTGGCATAGTCCGCCTGGGTCCACCAGTTAGTCACGTTACCGTATTTATCATATTGGGCACCCTGATCGTCGAAAGAGTGGGTGATTTCGTGCCCAATCACCATCCCGATGCCACCGTAATTCAGGGCATCATCGGCATTGACATCGAAATAAGGCGGTTGTAAGATACCCGCCGGGAACACGATTTCATTGAGCGGAGGATTGTTATAAGCCGTTACCGTGGGAGGAGTCGTATGCCATTCGGTGCGGTCGACAGGTTGCCCTACTTTAGCCAGCTCGTCCAGGTAATCATTTTGGGCAGCCGCCAACCGGTTCTCAAAGTAAGCGGCTCGTTTTACGGCTACCTTCGAGTAATCTTTCCATTTATCGGGGTAACCAATTTTCTGCGAGAAGGCGTAGAGTTTGTCTTTGGCTTTTGTCTTAGTGGAATCACTCATCCAATCCAGTCGGTTGATGCGCGCTTCAAAGGCCTTTTTGAGGTTATCGACCAGGATAGCCATGCGTTTTCTGGCCGATTCGGGAAAGTATTTTTTAACGTACAACTGGGCCAGCGCATCGCCCAGCGAACGATCGACGGCCTGGGTCATCTCTTCAGCCCGGGTTTGCTTTACGGCTTGCCCGGTCAGAACTTTGGTGTAGGCAAACGAAGCATCGACAAACGGCTGGCTCAGTAAATTCGCGTAGTTGGTCAGGGCACGAGCTTTTACGTACACTTTCCAATCGGCGATCGAAACCGAATCGATCATCCTGTTCAACTGGTCGTAGTAAGCCGGCTGACCCACATTCACCGAATCGGTCTTTATTCCCAGGTCGGCCAACAACCCTGTCCAGTTCAGGGCGGGCTGTCTTTTGGCCAAATCAGCGACCGCCAGTTTGTTGTAATTCGCCTTAACATCCCGAAGGTCAATGTTGGTTTTGTGAGCGACGGCCAACTGTTTCTCTATAGCATAAGCAGTGGCGGCCTGGTTGCCAGCCGTGGTAGGCTCGGTTCCGGTCAACGCGAATAAGCGGGTCAGATATTGTTTGTAAGCCTGTTGAATGGAGCGAGTGGACGAGTCGGTCTTGAAATAATAGGCCCGTTCGGGCAAGCCAATGCCGTTCTGCGAAAACTGAGCAATATTGACGGTACTGTGCTGGTCATCGGGTCCGACATAAAACCCAATGATAGACTCATCGCCTGCTTTTTGTTCTTCCGCCACCAGTTTCAACAACGAGGCTACATCGGTCATGGCATCGATGCGGACCAGCAGCGGCTTGATGGGTTCGTAGCCCCGTTTGTTGATGGCGACGGTATCCATGCCCGAAGCGTAAAAATCGCCTACCTTTTGTTCGAGGCTACCGGGCGGATGATGACCGGCAGCAAGGCTATCCAGAATCCCCCGCAGCCGCTTGCGCTGGGGATAATTCATAAAGGAGTAGGCACCCACCCCGGTTTGAGCGGCTGGTATGCGGGCGGTATCGTACCAAATGCCGTTGGCATACGAAAAAAAATCATCGCCAGGTTTTCTGGATGCATCGATACCGGTTATCACAACTCGTTTTATGTTGGGAGTAGCCGTCCGCTGACAAGCTCCCGCCAGCAACAGCACCAGCGCGAAAAAGAAGAATTGTTTCATGGTTTATAAGGTAATGGGCCCATAGTAGGCCGAAAAGTTGACCTGAAGGTCAAAAATGGATTAAATTCCCCTGATCTGACAGGGTTGTGTTGAAAAAAACAGGATGGTTTCGGAATGACCGTCGAGCCGGAGCACCACCACACGACGTTTATTAGTTTCCTTATTCTGTTGCATACGTTTACTACCAGAAATGCCTCTTCTCTTCGTTGATACCCCATCGTTGACCTTGTCAGCCGGCAAATCCCGTTCTTTTGACAGCCTGCCACCCCTGTTCAACGACAAACTTAGTAGCTTTACCGCTAACTTAATCGCCCGAATTCGATCAATACCTTCCAACATTGGCCCTCTGGCCGACGAACCCTCCTACCCCTACCATCCATGAACACCTGTTCGATTCGTTTTGTGTGTACCCTACTGCTGATTACAGTCCGGCTGGTAATTGCCCAACCCCCCGGCGAGGGGTTCATCAATGGAGATTTGCTGCCCAACGCACCGGAACTGGCGGCTCGGGGAAACTATGGCGTGGGCGTGCGGACGCTAAATCTGGTTCACTCCGCCCAGCTCGATGTACTCCACGAAAGTGGGGGCAAACACCCCCTCTATGATCGCCCGCTGACACTTGAGATATGGTATCCGGCGCAGGCCAGGACCCGTAAAGAGTCTACCGTTACCTATAAGTCTACCCTGGGCCGGGCCAATGACCCCAAACGACCGCTTATTCCGTTTACCTTCCTGGGCCGGGCCACGCGCGATGCGCAGCCTGACCCGAGTGGGGGCGCTTATCCCCTGGTGATTGTTTCCCACGGTTACCCTGGCTCACGACTGCTCCTGACTTACCTGACCGAAAACCTGGCTTCCAAAGGGTACGTGGTGGTGGCCATCGATCATACCGAATCGACCTACGGCGATCTGGGCGGTTTTGCCAGTACGTTGCTAAACCGCTCGCTGGACGACGGATTTGTGCTGAACGAAATGGCCCGGCTGGCCGGGAAAACAAGTGGGAGTTTTCTGTCGGGCCTGCTTAACGCAGAAAATACGGCTCTGATCGGCTATTCGATGGGAGGCTACGGCGTACTTAACCTGGCCGGAGCCGGCTACAGCCCTCAGGCGCTGAAACTGTTTGGGCAGATGACTGGGGGTAGTACGGCTCTGGAAACCCGTACGCAGGCCTCGCCCACTTACAGAGCGTCGCTCGATCCTCGCATCAAGGCCGTCGTTGCGTTTGCTCCCTGGGGTATGGAACGGGGAGTCTGGGATGCTGACGGCCTATCGGGCCTGAAACTGCCCACCCTACTGGTGGCTGGCAGTAAAGATGATGTATCAGGTTACGAAAAAGGTATCAAAGCGATTTACGAAGGCGCTATCAACGCGGAGCGGTATTTGCTGACCTACGTCAATGCCCGTCATAATGTGGCTCCTAACCCGCCCCCTATGGCCTCGCTGCAACCCGGCGTATCTGCGGATGAATACATGCATTATGCCGAACCAGCCTGGAACGAATACCGAATCAATAATATTAATCAGCACTTCGTAACGGCTTTTTTAGGGCTTCACCTCAAGGGCATGGCTTACAGAAAATATCTGGATCTGGCAGAAACCAATGCGACTGAAGGATGGCCTGGTTTCAAAGCACGCATGGTTGTAGGACTGGAAATGCGCCACGCTAAACCATAAGGGTCTGTTGCCTTTGCCGAAGCAGTCCGGTAGTATCCTGAACCGTGGTGTGGTCATGGCGAGACTTACGTTTAACGAATTTAGCGGCCTGCTCCTGGCAGAAATGCCGTAAAAGAAGTCTTCCCAGGTTACCAGTCAGTTGGTCAGGATGGTTTTCCAGCTAGTCCCGTTCCAGAACTCTTTCGCGTGCGTTGTCAGATTATAAATCTCCAGGCCTTCATACGGGACGAGCGCGTCACGTTGTGCGGTGGTTAGCCTATTTCCCTGGACACCAAAGCGTCCGTTCTGATCGACTACTACCGTTTTTACAGGCCCCGTCATATCCGCACTGGTACTGGTCATGTCCGGCGTTCGAATCGGGGTAGGGCCGTGTAAAACGCTCTTGTAATGGCTATTGGTGGAGTCGAAACTGGCTTGCCCCTGTACCAGCGTCTGCCCGTACTGAAAAAGCCCCCCTTCGATGTTCAGAGTCGCAGGAAACGTAGCGTTATCCTTACATTTCACACTGAGATTATACCCTCTATGCGTAGCCGCTATCAGCGAAAGATTCCTGAACGAGCCCATGCTGAATACCAAAGGACCATGCATGCCAACGCTAACCTGAGCCCCGTATCCACCAGAAGGCTGTAAAATACTCTGATTGTCGGCGCTAAATACATAGGTCGAATTATCCAGATACATCTGGCCCATCGCCACATAATACAGGTTTGTGCAGGAGGCCGAAGGCCGGATCGTCGAACTATGAATAACGACGTTGCCTCCGTCCAGGGCGATCAGATTGGAGCCGTTCAGCGTGATATCGAGGGTACTTAGCTGGAGCATGGTTCCGGTACTGGCGAACAGCCTCGCCCTGAAGATTATATGAGCGAGTGCAGGATGATCTGCCGAATACAGAGAAACGTACTTATTGTTGACCTCATGGACCGAACTCAGAACAACCGGATGAGCATCGGTAGCGTTACGAAGGTCTACGTAGTAGTAAAAGCCCGAACTACCGTTGATCCATTCGATGGCTTTGTCCAAGGTTTTAAACACGACCCCTCCGGTAAAGCGTGCTGTCTGAACAGTATATTCGGCCGGATCTTTTGCGTCGCTCCCGTTTACTGGATCGATACCGATATAAAGCGCATTGGCCGCATTGAGCGTGTTATACGTCATTTTGCCAACCTTATTACTACCACTTACCGCTACATTTCCTGACAGGGTCAGGCTACCGGGCTGATTGATTACCCCAGTCTTCAGCGCGTTCACATACAGGCTATCGGCGAGAGAATACAGCCTTTGGTTGGTGCCAGACTGGCGTAAAGGCAGATCGGCCGGCTGGCCGATTGTCGGCTTCTGACCAAAGGCCGGAAGCGTAGTCAGCACTAGTACGATTGACAGAATGTAGTTCATTTGAGCAGCTTAGTTGAACAGACCTGGCTTATTTCCTGATGAGTCACCCCTGGTGCCTCTACCGAAGTCGTTACCGTTTATAAGAGTGGAAAAATAACGGTTAACGGTCGTAATTTAGAGAAGAACTCGGACCGGCTCATTTCCGCTGGCCATGACCAGAGTACGTCGCCCGTTGAGTTGACGCTCCACTCGGGTTATCCGCAACAAGAGAGCCCGAAATTATCCGGGGTTCGATGGGTATTTAACCAACTACTCCCGACCCGCATTCAGGGCATCCTGCAGGAATTTAATTTTTTAGTGAAAAAAGTATTTTCACACTCAGGGTATTTACCGAAAAACTCGACTAGGACATAACCGACTATTACTCTGAGTCAGTTATTTGCCTATGCATCATTCCCTGCTTCAGACATCGGATAAGTCCGCCCGCCTTATCCACTCACTCAGACCTACTGTTTCTACAAGCATGGAGAATGATCCAGACTGGCAAGTCAACCGATTGTTGGAAACGGATCCGCGCGAAGCTTGTGAAGTTCTTTTCCGGCAATACTATGGCCCTTTATGCAGCCACGCCAGCCGGTTTGTTTACTCCAGGGAAATAGCCGAAGACATTGTCTCCGAAGTTTTTTATGTCTTTTATAAAGACCAGCTCTATAAGACCGTCAACATTTCTTACAAAGCCTATCTGATGCAGGCGGTGCGCTACCGGGCCTACGATTACATACGGTGGGAGC
The DNA here is from genome assembly GCF_054777875.1 of Spirosoma koreense. Classification (NCBI taxonomy): domain Bacteria; kingdom Pseudomonadati; phylum Bacteroidota; class Cytophagia; order Cytophagales; family Cytophagaceae; genus Spirosoma; species Spirosoma koreense. Next base: position 90,094 of record NZ_BAAHAC010000029.1, read on the forward strand.
TCAGTAAGTCCCGGCGTGGAACGGACGTCGATTCGGTCAACATTATCGACCACGACCCTTCGCCGTCGGAGATCGTCCAGTACGATGAATTGTATCGGAGCGTCGAACTGGCCATCGACCAGTTGCCTCCGCAAACCAAACGGGTGTTTCTGCTGAGCCGGTTCGAAGGCCGGAAATACCAGGAAATCGCCAGTGAACTCGCCATCAGTGTAAAAACCGTAGAAACCCACATGAGCAAGGCCTTGTCTCTGCTTCGCCAGGCGCTTCGACCGATGTGGATCTGGATATTGCTCGCGGGTCTGTTTCGGTTCTAACCAGTACCATTTAATTATCTCACCATGCAAAAAAGACGTAAATCCTCTTAGAGATGAATCAAGTTACGAAAGCACTTTTGCTTGATTATCACGCCGGAAGGGTAACGGCTCTGCAACGTAAGCTCATCGAAGACTGGTTACAGGACACTCGTAACCGCTCCATTTACTACGAAACCCTGATGGAGTGGGAAACCACCCATCCGCAGTACGTGGCCGACGTGACGGCAGGTCTGGACCGCTTCCGACGCCGGTTGGCAGGCGCTCAGCCGGCAACGTCTGCCACCGAAGCCGACGTACCAGTCAAACCTTTGTTCCGTCAGTTTCGGGCCAGCTGGCTGGCCGCTGCCTGCCTGGCCATGCTGCTACTTGGCGGCTGGCTGTTTCGTACCTCACTTTTGTATAAAACATACGCTACCCATAACGGACAAATACAAACACTTGAGTTGCCCGATGGCAGTCGGGTTGTGTTGAATGCAAACTCGGTGTTGCGCCTGTTTCGATTTGGATGGCTAAGCGACCGCTCGCAACGGGATGTTTTTTTAACGGGTGAGGCCGAATTCAGGGTAACGCACCTGAGCGATCATCGCCGGTTTGTCGTTCATACCGACCGGCAGCTCGATATCGAAGTGCTGGGAACCGAATTTGTCGTGCTGGCCCGCAGGCGGGCAACCCGGGTGGTTCTCATACATGGTAAAGTGAAGCTGCATTATCAGCCTGGCCGGCAGACTGAAAAAACACTGATGATGGTTCCCGGACAAAAAGTAACGCTTGATGACCGTAACCAGGCGCTGAAGCTTACTACCTCGTCCCGCCCAAACGACTTTAGTGCCTGGAAAAATCGACAGTACGTTTTCAACGATACGCCATTGACCGAGATCGGGCAGATGATTCAGGATGATTTTGGTCTTAAAGTAGAAATCAAACAGGCATCGCTGGCCGAAAGGCAGGTTTCGGGTACGTACAGCGTTACACACGTCGATGAACTGCTGAATGCGCTGGAAGAGCTATTATCCATCCGCGTGACCCGCCAGCGCGACCGGGTCATTTTCTCCCAACTTCCTAAATAACTAGTCTTTCATTCCTCTACTCTTATGAAGAAATTAGTACGTCTGTTGCTATTTAGTTGTTTGCTGGCAGGCTGTCTGGGCGCTGTCTGTCAGGCCCAGACACTGGCGCGCGCCGGTCGGCTCACCCAGCCGGATGGTCCGGTCGGGCAGCTAACTTACCGATCCCTGCGAGAAGCGCTGACAGCGGTAAAAAACCAGTATAAAGTCAACATTCTTTACGAGGGCCGTTCCCTCGATCCGTTCAGCATTCCCGAAAGTCGGTTGCGGTTCGATGGTCCTGTCGAAACCGTGTTAACCGATCTACTGACGCCATTCGGTCTGGCGTTCAAGCGCATGAAAACAGGCGGGTATGTCGTGCTGGCAGGTGTTCCGGCCGTACCGTCTATAGCAGTGGCTGTAGCAGGCAGGTCAGCCGACGTACCTATGCCCTCCCTATCGGTTCCGGCCAGTTTGCCGAAAGAGAAGGTGATTCAGGGCGTCGTTCAGGATGGTACCAATGGGCAGGCACTACCGGGCGTCAGTATCACCCTGAAAGGTACTCAGCAAGGAACCACCACCGATGCCGACGGTCGCTACCGACTTCAGGTGCCCGATGCCAACGCGGTGCTGGTGTTCAGCTTTATCGGCTTCGAGACCCGCGAAATCCTGACCGGAACCCAGACCGAACTGAACGTCTCACTAACTCCTTCCAATCAGGTACTCAATGAAGTCGTCGTCGTTGGTTATGGCACGAAGCGAAAACGGGATTTGACCGGGGCTATTTCATCGGTCAGTTCCAGCGATCTTCAAAAGGTAAATACCAGCAACTTCACATCTGCTATCGAAGGAAAGGTACCCGGCGTTTACGTAACGCAGACCAGCGGAGCACCCGGCAGCGCCAGTTCGGTCCGCATCCGGGGCGTCGGTACTACGGGGGCCAATCAACCCTTATACGTAGTAGATGGGGTTCCTATGACCGGCGAAAGCACGTCTGTTCCGGGCAGTTCCAACAGCATCGACGCCATGTCGATTCTTAACCCGAACGACATCGAATCTATTGAAGTGTTGAAAGATGCGGCTTCGGCGGCTATTTACGGTTCACGCGGTGCCAATGGCGTTATTCTGGTGACGACCAAACGCGGCAAGGAAGGGGCGGCCGTTGTTTCAGTCAATGCATCATCCGGCGTCGCTCAACTGTGGCGGAAACCAGCGTTTCTAAACGCTCAGGAGTTTGCCACCATGGCTAACGAACTGGCGGCAAATTCGGGCATAAAACCAAACCCGGAATGGGCCAATCCTGCCTCGTTTGGACCAGGGACGGACATGATTGGGCTTATTTTCCGGAATGCACCGGTTCAGAATTATGACCTCAGTATTTCGGGAGGAACCAAAAATCTGAAAGCCCGCCTTTCCCTGGGGTATAACGATCAGGTAGGAACCATGATCGAAACCTATTACAAACGGTATACAGCCCGGGCTACCGCCGATCTGAAGGCTGGCGACAAATTAAATTTTGGCGGTTCGCTGGCATTTGCCAGTACCGAAACAAAAGGGCAGAATACGGACCCGTTGCAGGGTGGTATTTTTAACCTGGCCCAACAGTTTTTTCCGACTCTGGCCAAAGATGCTCCTTTCTTTGGAGATGGGGTGTATTATACCAGCAACGGAGACAATCCCTTACTGAAAGCCAACTCGATCGATAACAAATTATTTGGCTCCCGAATTTACGGCAGTACGTTTGGCGAATACGAAATCCGGACGGGCCTGAAGTTCAGAACCAGCGTAGGGATCGACGCCAACTTCAACCGATCCCGTTCCTGGGAAGGCAAAATTCAACGCGGGTTTTATGTACACCCACGGGCCACCCTGTCGGAAGGGTTCGACAACCGATTCAACTGGTTGGTTGAAAACACCCTTTCTTACGCCAAACAAGTCGGCGACCATTCGTTTTCGGCCGTATTGGGCCAGAGCGCTCAAAAGAACCGACTGAATATGATTTTATCGACGGGCAATGGTTACCTGAGTGAAGCCTTACAGGTGATCAACGCCAGCGATGTTAGTTTGCGTACTACCAGCGGCACCAACAGTAACGCCACATTAGCTTCTTACTTTGGCCGCATCGATTATAACTTCAAGGATAAATACCTGATTTCGGCAAGCCTGCGCCGGGATGGATCTTCCAACTTTGGCCCTAACAATAAGTGGGGCTATTTTCCGGCCGTATCGGGTGGGTGGCGACTCTCACAGGAGTCTTTCATGGCTCCGCTCAACAACGTAGTCAACGATTTGAAAATCCGTGCCAGCTGGGGCCGGGTTGGCAATGATGCCATTCCGGCATTCGGCTATCTGAGTACCATTCGAAACGGCAATTCGGCCGATAATTACACTCTGGGAACCGGCGACCAACCCATTGTTATCGGCTCGACCCTGGTGCGGCCGGGCAATGCCGATCTCAAATGGGAAACCACGCAGCAACTGGACATTGGCGTCGACGCTTCGTTTTTTGGCGATAAACTGTATTTAACCGCTGACTACTACAAAAAAGACAACATCGGCATGTTGATCAGCCTGCCGGTTTCGTTGGAAGCGGGTTTTCAGAATGCGCCGAGCGTCAATGGAGGACAGGTGCGAAACACGGGAATAGAGTTGTTACTTGGCTATCGGAGTAAAGTGGGAGACTTCCGTTTCAACGTCAGTGCCAATGCAACGACCTTGAAAAATGAGGTCATCAGCCTGGGCGTCGGTCAGCCTATTGTGGGCCCGACCCTGGCCGGTTCCAGCATGACGATGACTTACACAAAAGTAGGCGAACCCATCGGCTATTACCGGGGCTACATCGTGGATGGTATTTATCAGACCAGTCAGGAGATCAGCAAAACGTTTCAGCCCAATGCCATCGCCGGCGATTTTAAATACCGGGATGTAAACGGCGACGGCGCCTTAACCGATGCCGATAAAGTGAAACTAGGTAAACCCTGGCCCGACCTGACATATGGGATAAACGCGGAGTTATCCTATAAAGGCTTCGACTTCAATCTGTTGCTGCAAGGTATAGCCGGCTCGCAGCTGTATCACGCCAATAAAATCACGAACTACCAGATGAAATATTACAACGGAAACGGGATCATCAACGGCGTGAAAGACATTCTGAACCATTGGACGCCGGGCAGCGGTATCAACGATCAGCCTGGGTTGAAATACACGGATGCCAACGGAAATTATTCCAATGCTTCGTCTTTCTACGTCGAAAATGGCGATTACCTGCGGGTGCGCAATGTCGTATTGGGGTACAATATAGCGCCAGCCGTCATACGTAAAGTGACACATAACGCTATCAAAAGCTTACGGGTATACGTTACGGCCCAAAACCTGTTCACCTTCACCAAGTATACCGGTTTCGACCCGGAGGTGGGTAGCGCCAATCCGCTGAACTCGGGTATAGACACAGGAATTTACCCGATGCCAAGAACACTAACGGGAGGAGTCAATATTGTTTTTTAACCCATTGCAGCCAACATCGAAATGAAAACACTACTAAACGTCAGCGTTATCATGTTTCTGATAGCCATGACATCCTGTGGCGATAAATTCCTGAGCGTCATCCCAACGGATGTGCTGACAGACGCTAATTTTTTCCAGACAGAAGCGGATGCCCAGTCTGCCCTGATTGGGGTATATGGGCAGTTACAGTCGGAGTCGACCTTTGGCAATGTCGTCGATGCGGCCAATCTCGACTGGACGATGAGCGGTGATTTGTACGAGCAGGATCAGAACACGCCCCGTGTCGAGCTTGAGATGCTGAGTTTGCCGGCGAATAACCTGTATATTGGGCAGCTGTATTCAGCGCTGTTTCAGGGCGTCAGCCGGGCCAACTTCGTCATTGAACGAGTCACTAAAATGGAAGGCCTTACGCCCCAGGTGAAGGCGTCGATTCTGGCCCAGGCAAAATTCCTGCGGGGCATATATTACTACCGGCTGGTCAATTACTTTGGGGGCGTTTCGCTAATCACTACCGAGCTCACCGCATCGTCCAAACTGGATATCCCGCGCGCGTCGGCTGCCGACATCTGGAAGCAGGTGGAAACGGATTTAAGCGAAGCAGTCACCGATTTACCCGCGACCTGGAGTGGTGGCGACATCGGTCGGGCCACGAAAGGAGCGGCTCTGGCCTTTCTGGTAAAGGCTCAGCTATGGCAACAGAAATACCAGGAGGCCGTCACCACCAGCGAAGCGATCATTGGCCTGGGCATTTATGGTCTACTGCCTAATTTCAGAAGCGTGTTCCTGAAGAGTAATGAAAACAACAAAGAAATTGTCTTTGAAACCCAGTATTCGTCTGTTAGCGATGGCAGCGAAGGCAATGGGCTCGACGTTCGATCGGCACCCCGGGGGGCGCCGGCTGCCTACATCGGCCGGGCCGCCAACAGTAATTTTGTGCCGCAAACAAGCTGGATCAACGCCATTGAACGGGATCAAACGGGCAAGATAAAAGACCAGCGTTATTACGGGGTGATCATTGGCCCCGGCGAGGCCCATCCGGAAATGCCGGGGTTCGTTATGCCATCAACTTTCCCCAACCCGTACACAAAAACCGGCTATATCGTTACCAAATATTGGCAGGAGGCCTCCCTGGTAGCTTCTGGAATCAATGCACCGATTATTCGCTATCCTGAAGTATTATTGAACTACGCCGAAGCGCTCAACGAAATAGGTCGCTCAGCGGAGGCTATGACGCAGGTAAATCTGGTAAGAAGCCGGGCCAAATTAGATCCGAAACCCCTCGATCTGGCCAAAGACAAAGTTCTGGATGCCGTATTTTACGAACGGCGGATGGAGTTTATCTGGGAATCTCCGGGCGCTTTTTCCGACCTCAACCGGAGAGGCCGTTTCCTGGATTTCATCAAAGCTAACCGGGCCGATTACGACAAAATTCAGGTTGCAACCAAGCCCTGGGTACAGCAGAAAATAATTCTGTTACCCATACCGCAATCGGCCCGGGATGTCAATAAATCATTGACGCAGAACCCAGGTTACCCGGCTTTCCAGTAATCTTTCGTTTATCGTACAGACGCAGGAGGAACTTTGTATGTCTAACTTGTTGCGCCATTACTCTACTCTTATGCCCTATTTAAGGAGTTTTACCTTCTTTTTTTTCGCTTTGCTCATCCGGGCGCAGGCCCAGAATGGCTTTGTGGCCAATTACGACGAATCGAAAGTTCCGCCCTACACCTTACCAGACGTACTGAAAACAACGACGAACCAGGCCGTACGGGATAAAAAAACGTGGGAAACGGTCAGACGGCCGGAAATCATAAAACTTTTTGAAGAGAATGTGTACGGCCAAATGCCCAAAGCCTACGACCGGCTTACGTACTCGGTAAAAAATGAAAACACGGGTGCGATGGCGGGAAAAGCAACGCTAAAAGAGGTAGCTATCGAGGTGGTCCGAAACAATAAGACCCTGACAATAAACCTTGTGCTTTTCGTACCGAATCAGCAGAAGAAACCCGTACCCGTATTTCTGTTAATCAATAACCGGGGTAAAGATAATACGGACCCTACCCGGGCGAAAAAGAGTGACTTCTGGCCTGCCGAAATGGTCATCGACAGTGGCTATGCCGTGGCTGCTTTTCACGTAAGCGACCTGGCTCCCGATGATACGGCTAAATACGTCAACGGTGTGCTTCAGCTTTACCCGGAACAACTGACCGCCACCGATGGCATGCGGGCCATTGGGGCCTGGGCCTGGGGCGCCAGCCGTGTACTGGATTATTTTGAGAAAGATGCCGCTATAGACGCCAGGAAAGTAGTGGTCGTCGGACATTCCAGGGGTGGAAAAGCCTCGTTGTGGGCAGCTGCCGAAGATCGGCGGTTTGCGATTTGCGCTACGAATTGTTCGGGTAATTCGGGGGCGGCTCTCTCCCACAGGCGATTTGGCGAAACGATAAGCCGGATCAATACCGTTTTTCCGCACTGGTTTACCAGCAATTATAAAAAATTCAATAATAATGAAGATGCCTTACCCTTCGATCAGCATATGCTGATTGCAAGCATTGCGCCCAGACCGCTGTATGCGACCAATGCCTCCAATGATCTCTGGGCCGACCCTACAGGAACATTTTTGTCCTTGAAACATGCCGAGAAGGTATATGCCCTATACGGTATGAAATCGACACTTCCGTCTAGCCCGCCTGCTATAAACCACCCGATTGTCCGTTCTCCACTGGGCTACCATAACCGGGAAGGTGAACACAACTTGACGGCTTATGACTGGAGTAATTTTATAAAATTTGCCAGCTTTCATTTTAAAAAGTAAGCAAGCTCGTTCATCCAGTGAACGGCTGGAGAATAAAAATCGCTCTTGACCCGACAACCGATGCAGCACGAAGATTCGAATGATCTCCGGCCCTCTTACACAAGCGAAACCCACGTCAGTGATCGACTGACGTGGGTTTACGCTTTACTGACTTACAAAAATTATAATGAATGCGGCCGGCTTGTCGACCGGTTGAACGACCTCACCAGTTTGGGTTTTGCTTCAGCGTCGGATTGAGCGCAATCTCGTTGATGGGCAAGGGCCACAGATAATCCCGATTCGGATCGAACTTGCGGAAGCTGGCTTCCTGAACCAGGATGAAATTATCCGATGTCAGTCGAACGGAGGTTACAGTTCCGAATTCGGCTTTGAAGAAATAATTCCCGAGTACAGGTTTGGGTAGTTCAACCTCGGCCGTTTTCCAGCGAATCAAATCCCAGTACCGGAACCCTTCCTGAGCCAGTTCCACGCGCCGTTCCCGGCGAATCTCGTCCCGTATCGACAGGCCATTCGTGGTAGCAAAGGCGTTGGTTAGCTTCGCGACGCCACCCCGCTGACGAAGGCGGTTTACGGTTAGGTCCAGATCGGCATCACTAATCGCACCGTTCAGTTCGTACAGCGCTTCGGCATAGGTCACCAGCACTTCGGCATAGCGAAGTATCGGCCGGTCGATCGTTGAGGCCTGCGTATTCCAGTCATCGATATTGGACGTTTTACGGAACATAAACCCGGTTTTGTTGAATACCAGCGGGGCAATGTCGAAGACGGGTTTGGTCGTCATCATCGGATCGCCTTTCTTCATGATCGTCTCACTCATGCGCGTGTCGCGGTCCACAAACACATCCGTCGATACAACGGGTGCTTTGTACAGGGGCGACTTGGTAATGGGCAATCCATCCTTCATCAGATACGAATCCGCCAGACTTTTGGTTGGATTCAGATTACCCGTTTCCAACGAACTCCGGTAGTAGCTATGCGTAAGGACCCGCTCCGTCAGCGACACCCCGTACTGCTTGACAATGATGTTTTCCCGGTTCTGCCGACCTTCCCCTGCCAACTGGAACAGATCGAAGTACGAGCCTGTAAACAGGTCGTGCTGTTTGCTGTCGATGACCGCTTTGGCAGCCTCCACGGCCGCTTTGAGGTGCTTCGTAGGCTCGCCATAATTATGGTATTTAGATCGCGTTCCTTCAAACAAAGCAACCCGTGCTTTGAAAGCCAGCGCAGCGGTATTACTGATCCGACCGAAATCCGCCGTTCCCAGTACCGTCGGCGTGGGTAACTTCTGGGCGGCAAAGTCCAGGTCCTGATAAATCTGGTCGATGACAACGGCCCGCGGACTGGCGGGTGCATTTAATTCAGGCGCTGTTTCGTCCAGCGTTTTCAGAATCAGCGGCACGTCGCCATACCGTTGTACCAGGTAGAAATAGCCCCAGGCCCGAAAAAACCGCGCTTCGGCCGTGTATCGATCAATGACTGACTGAGCGGTACTGGCAGCTGTTCGGGGCGCTTTCTCGATAATATTGTTGGCCGCCCGGATCAGATTGTAGTTGTTATTGTAACTAGCAACATCGGTAGCCGGAGCTAACCGTGACCCATCACTAATGTTGTTGGAGGCCAGGCCAAATGCATCATCCGACCAAACATCTTCGGTTGACCAAGCGGGTAAAAACGTGTATAGGTAATTGGCCGCAAATTTCAGATCGCCTTCCGAGCGCCAGTACGTCTGGTCGCTGATGGCTGTTTCGGGAAGTCGCTCCACTTCGCAGGCCGGCAACCCAACCAGCAGACTCAGTGGAATAGCGACGTATTTAAGAATCGTTTTCATATTTTTTGATGCGTTCTACGACTAGCAATCGATTAAAATGAGATGTTCAGGCCCAGTGAAGCCGTTGCGAAAAACGGATAATCATTTTCGACATTATCGCGGGTTTCCGGGTCGTAATAGCCCTGGAAGGCTTTCAGACCCGAGATAGTGAACAAATCCTGACCGGAGAAGAAAAACCGGGCCTGCGTGATGCGCACTTTCTCGGTTAAGGTGCTGGGCAGCGTATAACCAAACTGTAAGTTTTTCATCCGGATGTAGCTGGCGTTGAGCGTCCATTTGTCCGAAGCCAGGTAATTGTGCGTAGCGCCTACATAGGGGCGTGGATACAGCGCGTTTGGATTTTCGGGCGTCCAGTAATCGTTATGAATGGCCAGGGCCTGTTTCCACGTAACGAGCAGTGGGGCAATGGATTCTGTTGTGGGACGGTAGCTTCGTTTTCCCACGCCCTGCATGAAAATGGTCAGGTCGAAGCCTTTCCACTGTGCACTCAACGTAACGCCGTATTGGTAACGGGGCGTGGTCGTTCCGAGCAACATCAGGTCACCGTAATCAGCCGCCGATCCTTTGCCAACGGTGATCCGCCCGTCGCCATTTTTGTCAATATATCTGACGTCGCCCGCGCCCGTCCGGTTATCCTGGAACGCCCAGTTTTTCACCTCGTCGGAGGTTTGAAAATAGCCGGCTGTCTGGTAGCCCCAGATGGTATTGATCGGATACCCTTCAACCAGGTTGTTCGTACCCGCGTTGATCACATTCCGGCCCGAATAACTCAGCAGTTTATTGTTGTTGTCCGACAGGTTAGCGGCTACCGAGTAGGTAAAATCTTTGCCAATCTGGCCGCGGTAACGCACTTCGGTTTCCCAGCCCCATGATTTCAGTTCGCCGTTGTTCTGCCGGGGCGTACCAACGCCAATCGTGGCCGGCAACTGCATAGGCGTCAGCATGTTCCGGTTGTATTTGGCATAATAATCGGCCGTAAATTGAAGCTTGTTCTGGAAGAAGCCCAGGTCGACACCGATGTCGCTGGTTTCAATCGTTTCCCACGACAAGGCAGCCGATGGAATCGAATTCTGATAAATATACGATGCTCGGGAATCGCCCAATACCAGGCCCGACCCGCGACTGAGCTGGCTCAGGTAATCATAATAGCCGAGGTTGTCGCCCAGAGCGCCCCCCAGACGGCCCCACGAACCCCGCAGTTTGAACTCGGTAAAGACGGGCAAGGCTTGTGCAAACCAACTTTCGCGCTGGAGATTCCAGCCCGCCGAAACCGACGGAAAAATCTTGGTGCGCAGACCTGGTGCCAGCTTGGAGCTTTCATCCTGCCGGATAGTCGCTTCAAACAGGTATTTTCCATCGTAGTTATAGTTGAACCGGCCGAAGACCGACTGGAAAGCCCGTGCTCGTACGTACTCGCTGTTGCTCTTGGTTTTGTCGTCGCCCAGATTCAGCGTGGGCAGGTCGTTACTGACCAGGTTAGTCGATGCGGTCGTTACGCCCTCCTCCCGATAATCTTCCCACTGATAGCCACCCAGTACGGTGAAATTGTGTTTCTCGCCGACTTTAAGGTCATACGTAGCCAGGAATTGAAGGTTCGTATTCCGCACCAGCTCATTGGCTACCTGATACGAGTTTGGATTGTTGGCATAGCTTAAAATCCGGGATTTACCCCATAGCGGCACCGTCCGGAAAAACAGCTGCTGATTGGCTGGCCGGTACTGTACGCCGGCAATGGCCCGTAGCGTAAGCCCTTTTACGAAATTAGCCGCCTGGAGGTTCGCCACGCCATCGAACTGGCGGTTGGTCCGGTTATTATAGCCGCCGGATTCAAGCAGTCCGTAGGCCGTAGCGGCCGATCCAGCTCCGTTGTAACGACCTTCGGGGGTAAAAAACGGCGTTCGCGTTCGCAGGCGGTAAACCTGATACAACAGCCCGCTTCCGTCAGCGCCTGTAGACGATTGCTGTATACGTTCCAGCGTATACGACAGGCGTGTATCGAGCGTAAGGTGTTTGGTCAGCTGAGCGCCCAGGTTCAGCCGCAGGTTATACCGTTTCGCATTATCAGGCCCTACTTTGAAAACCCCCTGCTTTTCGTAATACCCGGCCGACACCAGGAAGTTTACTTTATCCGAGCCACCCCGTGCCGTGAAGTTATGGGTTTTCATGGATGTGTATTTCCGCAACAATTGGTCGGTCAAGGACTGCTGGTTGTAATACAGATACGTACCCGTGTCGGCTGGATTGACGACGTACGGAATGCCATCGCGAATGCGCTGCAGGTCTTCGTCCGTGTATTCAGGCGCACTGCCCGAGTTTTTGCGGGCCAGGTTGGCAAACAACGCTTCATCCATCAGGCTCATCCGACCCGGTACGTTGATGGCCCAGTCGGTACCGTACTGGGCCAGGTAATCGAACGTTACCTTTCCGGATTTACCTTTTTTGGTCGTGACCAGGACAACACCCCCAGCGGCTTGCGCCCCGTAGATGGCGGCTGCTGCGGCATCTTTCAGCACACTGATGCTTTCAATGTCGTTGGGGTTGAGCGTGGTCATGGTCGCAATGGGAACGCTCACCCCATCCAGCAGTACCAGCGGGTCGACGTTGCCATTGGCCGACGTAACGCCCCGTATCTGCAAACGAATGCCCTGGCTGCCGGGCTGCCCGCTCTGGCGCGTAATCGTCAGGCCGGGAGTAACGCCCTGCAGCGCATTGGCGAGGGTGGCCGTGGGCCGGTATTGCAACGCTTTGGAATCGACGGTCGAGACGGCGCCGGTCAGGTTTACTTTTTTCTGCGTACCGTAGCCCACTACCACGACTTCTTCCAGCGCTTTATCGTCGTTCAGCAACTGCACATTGACCACCGACCGGTTGTTGACCTCGATTTCCTGCCGGACGTAGCCGACAAAACTGACGATCAGCACGGCATTTCCGCCAGGAACCGTTAGCTTGTATTGCCCGCCAGCATCAGTGGTAGTTCCCCGTGTCGTTCCTTTCAGCACCACGCTCACCCCCGGCAGGGCGTCACCTTTTTCATCAGTAATTTTCCCGGAAACCGGCTGGTCGGCCACAATATGCTGCCCAGCCGCTACACCAGACGCACCAGCCGCTACCAGCCCAGTGCCACAGACCACCAGCCCTGCCTGGAAACAGATGATTCGACAGGTGGCCTTAAGGTGAATCAAAAAACGTATTGGTTTCTTCATTGAGTAATTTGGTTTAAAGGGTTATGACCCGTTGTCGATTGCGTTTATTTTACTGCAGATACGTTGTTCGTTGTGCAGGACCGAACGAAAGAGCCATTTAGGAACTGCATTAAAAGCGGATTAAACCCTGCTTTTACTATCGATTACCCGAAAGTCTATGTAACAAATGGGCAATTAAGCCGAAGCCTGAAAGCAGCCTCCTGTCCATTCATTATTGAAAAGCTGGTTTACTTACTGCCGCATAGGTAACTTAGGTCGAACCGGGTCTTATGCCTTTGTATCGTCTTGTTTACAGTCGGCCAACGTCATGAAACTGAATTGGGTAGTGTTACACGTTCTTATCTTTTTACTGCTGTGCCATTTGCCGGCAACGGCACAACTTACGTCCGCTGGGTCGCTGACAAAGTTTCCCGACCATCCACGGATTCTGCTTTTGAAGGGCGAAGAAGAGCGTATCCAGCGAACGATAGATTCGGACAAAACCTGGGCACAACTGCACCGTAATCTACTGACCGAATGTGATGCATTGCTGGAAGCCCCGGTTCTGGAACGTATTCAGATCGGGCGCCGGCTGTTGAGTACCTCGCGGGAAGGACTACGCCGGGTGTTTTTTCTAGCTTACGCCTGGCGACTGTCGAAACAGGACAAGTACCTGAAACGAGCCGAGAAGGAATTACTGGCGCTAAGTTCGTTCCGTGACTGGAACCCCTCCCACTTTCTGGATGTGGCAGAAATGACGATGGCCGTTTCGATCGGCTATGACTGGCTTTACAATGGCTTAAACAATCAATCGCGGTCGGTTATTAAAGAGGCTATTCTTAAAAAAGGGATCGAGCCGTCGCTGGATACCCGATACAATCACTGGCTGAAAATAACCAACAACTGGAACCAGGTTTGTAACGCCGGAATGGCCTATGGCGCGATGGCCATTTATGAGGATCAGCCTGAGCTGGCTAAAGGCATCATTAGCCGTGCGGCCGAGTCCGTGACGTTACCCATGGAAGACTATAACCCGACCGGCGCTTATCCCGAAGGATACAGCTATTGGGGATACGGCACCAGCTTCAACGTACTGTTGATCAGCACCCTTGACAAACTAGCGGGTACCGATTTCGGGCTTTCTCAAAAACCGGGGTTTCTCCAGACGGCTGGTTATCTGGAGCACATGACCGGCCCGTCGGGCGACCCGTTTAACTACTCGGATTCTGGCTCCGATGCCGAGCTGCAGCCTGCTATGTTCTGGTTTGCTCAGAAACTGAACGACCCGTCGCTCCTGTGGGTCGAACGTAGCCATCTGGAACGTGGCGATGCTAAACAACATGTAAAAAACCGGCTTCTTCCGGCCGTTATGCTTTGGAGCAACGGTGTCCGGATGGATCAGATCACCAAACCTTCGGCGTCTTTATGGGTGGGCGGGGGCCGCAGTCCGGTAGCCCTCATGCGTACGTCCTGGACAGATCCAAATGCCATTTACCTGAGCCTGAAAACCGGTAGTCCATCCGTCAGTCATGCACACATGGATGTCGGCTCGTTCGTTATGGAAGCCGATGGCGTACGGTGGGCTATGGATTTTGGCATGCAGAATTATGAATCGCTGGAATCCAAAAAAGTCGATTTATGGAATTCGAAGCAGGATTCGCAGCGCTGGCAGGTATTCCGTTACAATAATTTTGTTCATAACACGCTCACGGTCAATACTGAACTGCAGCGTGTAAGCGGCAAGGCAACCATTACTCACCACAGCGCCAATCCAGCGTTTATGAACGCAACAACCGATCTGACGTCGCTTTATGAACCCGCACTGTCGAAGGTAAACCGAGGGGTTGCAATCGTCGAGCGATCTTTTGTTGCGGTTCGGGATGAAGTGGAAACCGCATCGACTGAAGCAACCGTCCGCTGGACAATGCTGACCCCCGCGACGGTGAAATTACTCGGCGACAACAAAGCCTTACTGACAAAAGAGGGAAAAACCTTGACGCTGGAGGTGGCTGAACCTGCCAAAATCGAACTGAAAACCTGGTCGACCGAACCTCCACATGACTACGATGCCCCCAACCCAGGAACGATACGGGTTGGTTTCGAAGTAAAGCTACCCGCCCATACAAAAACTCCGCTGACGGTATGGCTGATTCCTGAATCGTCTTCCGGAAAAAAAGCGCCATCCCTACCGTCTCTGCAAAGCTGGCCTCACTAGTGTCGGCGGCCTGAATTTATTGTTGGACGCGCGTACTACGAATTCGTAAATCAGAATTCCCCAGAGAAAGACATCGTCGCTCATTTATGTTACTTTTCGGGATGATGATCCCTCCTGATGAAACCAGGGAAGGGCTGTAAAGCCAGTCATTAATAGTGAATAAACAAATAGTGCCGGATCTATCAATCCGGCACTACGTGAATAAATCGGTCGATTCGCTTACAGTCCTAATACTTTTTTGTTGAATGTTTCGTCGGCACCCGTACCGGCAAAATCGTCGAAAGCACGCTCGGTGACCCGGATGATGTGACTTTCGATGAACGGGGCTCCTTCGGCAGCTCCCTGTTCGGGGTGTTTCAGCGCACATTCCCATTCCAGAACGGCCCAGCGATCATAGTCGTACTGCGCCAGCTTGCTGAAAATGCCGCTAAAATCAACCTGCCCATCCCCCAGCGAACGGAACCGACCTGCGCGCTCGACCCAGCCCTGGTAGCCGCCGTATACGCCTTGTTTACCGGTCGGGTTAAACTCGGCATCCTTCACGTGGTATGCGTAAATCCGGTCGTGGTAGAAGTCAATGAACTGCAGGTAGTCGAGCTGTTGAAGGACAAAGTGACTTGGATCGTAGTTAATGCCCGCCCGGGGGTGATTATTCACTTTTTCCAGGAACATCTCGAACGTGATACCGTCGTGCAGGTCCTCGCCGGGGTGCAGTTCATACGCCAGATCGATTCCTGCTTCATCGTATGCATTCAGGATGGGCAGCCAGCGGTTTGCCAGTTCGCCGAAGCCGGTCTCGACCAGACCCGCCGGGCGTTGTGGCCACGGGTAAATAAATGGCCACAGCAACGCCCCCGAAAACGTCGGACTGGCTTTCAGGCCAAGGTTCTTGCTGGCTTTGGCCGTCATGATCAACTGATCGACAGCCCAGGCCTGCTGCTCTTTGGGTTTGCCCGCCAGTTCAGCCGGTCCAAATCCGTCGAACATCGGGCCATAGGCCGGATGAACTGCCACCAATTGCCCTTGCAGGTGGGTGGCCAGTTCAGTAACTTCAACGCCGATATCTTTCAGCTTGCCTTTGTACTCATCGCAATAGGTCTGACTTTCAGAAGCTTGCTTTAGGTCGATCATACGCGGGTCCCAGGTCGGAATCTGAATACCTTTATAACCTAAATCGGCCATGTATCTGGCAATAGATTCCAGGTTGTTGAAGGGTTCTGCATCGCCGAGGAATTGGGCAAGAAAGATGCCCGGGCCTTTCATTGTTTTCATGAATGTTCAATTTTGAATGAGTGAATGAGTGAATGGATAGCGACTTTATGCTGCTTATGAATGCAGTCGCCACAGTCTTATTACCACTCATTCACTTCAAATTAGTTCTCACGTGTTTTTGCGTGCTGTTGACAGTACCTTGATAATTTCTATCGCTTCCTGCATTAAGTTCTCGAGCCGATTGAGTGGAATGATCTTAGATTCGCTCAAGATTTCCATCCAGAATAGCGACTCATCCGCTTCCTCGACGGTAATACTTAGTTTAGCATAACATTCAGCTTTGCTTCTTGCGCGGCACGTTGCCCGATAATTGGCGCCCACCGATGAAGCAGAGCGTAGAAACTGCTTACCAAGTATTTGAGCTTCTTCGGTAGAGCCTGAAATAAACGAATGCTCCGTAAAACGAACGCTTTCGTTCTCCGTTTGAATTCTTCTATGAACTCCTCTTTGCCCGAAGAAATTGGCTCCTCTTCCATCATTCTTTCACTCTATCAATCATTCATTTACCATTAGATTTCGACCCAGGCCTGCTTCCGATTCGATTCCAGAATTTTCTCACAGATCAGTAGTTCCCGGTACCCATCCGCGAAAGTCGGATACGTCGGGTTCTCAGGTTGCTTGCCAGCCGCTACTGCATCGTACACTTCCTTAAACAATTGCTTCGACGTATCGGGGAAGCCTTCGTTGTGCCCACCCGGAAATGACATGACCGACCGGGCTTCCGGATGCGCCAGTGACGGATCGCGCAGGAACGACTCGTTCGACCCGTCGCGGTTACCGATCCACATCTGATTGGGCGCTTCTGAATTCCAGGCAAACGTTTTTTTCGAGCCGGCAATCTCCAGTTTCATCTGGTTCTTCCGCCCCGCCGACACCTGCGACACCGTAATAACGCCTTTGTTTCCGTTATCGAACCGAAGCAGCACGTTGGCATGGTCTTCGGTGTTGATGGGTACATCGGCGTAATCTTCCGGTTTCAGCATTTTTCCCGAGTATGTTTCTACCGGCTTCAGGGGCTTTTTCCGGAACTTGTGGATGGTGTTGAAATCTGCCATCACCGCCACGGTTTTCAGGCCGGTAATGTATTCCAGGCTATCCATCAGGTGAGACCCAATGTCGGCGATAGCCCGCGAATCGCCCGATTTGTCGGGTTCGAGCCGCCAGTTGTAATCCGTTTCGTAGAAGAGCCAATCCTGCAGATACGACCCAATGACTGAATAAATGTCGCCCAGATCATTTTTCTCCCGCATGACCTTCATTTGCCGAACTAGTGGGTAATAACGCAGGTTGAAGTGAACCGCATTGACCAGTCCCGTTTTTTGGGCCAGTTGGACCAATTCTTCGGCTTCGTGCAGGTCTTTGGCCAGTGGTTTTTCGCAGACGACATGCTTACCCGCTTCCAGGGCCGCTTTCGACTGAGCGTAGTGCAGGAAGTTGGGCGTACAGATGTGTACGACCTGGATATCGTCCATCTTGAGCAGTTCCTCGAACGTGCAGGCCCGCTCGATACCCAGCTGATCGGCTTTCTGCCGCGCCAGTTCGGGGGTTACTTCACAAAGGGCGACGACATTGGTATTCGGCAGGCGACGCAGGGCTTCGATGTGGGCAGGGCCAATAAATCCGGTGCCAACGACACCAACATTGATTTTTTGCATTGATTTAGGGATTGTTAAAAAATGAACACAGAGGCACAGAGATGACAAAGGCTTTGCGCTGATTTTCTATGGTCTTCGTGCTTCTGTGTTAACCAAAATCTATTGAACGAACTTTGTCCATTTCTCATCAGACTGGCTGGAGGCAATCACCGTGTCGATAAATGCCAGGCCCCGTACGCCGTCCTTTACTGTCGGGAAGTCGTAGATCGGATCGGGGTCGCGGCCTTCCATATGTGCTTTCACGGCATAGGCAAAGTTGCGATACAGGTTGGCGAAGGCTTCAAAGAAACCTTCGGGATGGCCGGAAGGCAGGCGCCAGTGGGCTGCTGCCGACGCCGACAAGGTACCTACGTTGGGGCGGATGATGCGCTGGCCTTCCTGGGTCTTATACTTCAGCGTATTAGGCTCCATCTGGTGCCACTCCAGCCCACCCAGTTCACCATATACATAGATTTTCAGGGCATTTTCTTCGCCGTTGGCAATCTGGCTGGCGTGCAGAACACCTTTAGCCCCGCCTTCGAACCGCAACAGTACGTTTCCGTCATCGTCGAGCTGGCGACCCGGAACGAATGTACTCAGGTCGGCGCATAGCTCACTGATTTTCAATCCAGTTACGTATTCAGCCAGGTTTTCGGCATGCGTACCAATGTCGCCCATGCAACCCGCGGCTCCTGACTTGGACGGATCAGTCCGCCAGATGGCCTGCTTATAATCGGTATCCTCTTCCTTCTTCGACAGCCAGCCCTGCGGGTACTCGACCACTACCTTCCGGATTTTCCCCAGCTTGCCGTTGCGCACCATGTCGCGGGCCTCTTTGACCATCGGATAGCCGGTATAATTGTGCGTCAGCCCGAAAACCAGCCCCGATGCCTCAACGATCTTGGCCAGCTCTTTGGCCTCCTCCAGATTGAGCGTCATGGGTTTATCGCAGATGACGTGAAAGCCATTTTCCAGCGCCATTTTAGCAGGGGGAAAGTGCATGTGGTTCGGCGTCACGATCGACACAAAATCCATCCGTTCGCCTTCCGGCATGTTTTTCTCCCGCTCGATCATCTCCTCGAAGGACGTATAAACCCGGTTTTCGGGCAGGTAGTAGGCATAACCAGCCGCTTTGGATTTTTCAGGCGACGAGCTAAAGACACCACACACCAGTTCAATTTCGTTATCGAAACCGGCGGCCCGACGGTGAACGGCGCCGATAAAAGCGTCGAGACCTCCGCCAACCATACCCATTCGCAATTTTCTGTGCATTGGTAAGTGAGTTGAGTGTAAACAGGTTAGTAAAGAGGGGTACGGTAGTCGGTTTACTGTATGTAGCTGACAGTTTTCGGGTTAGGGCTGGCTGACGTAAACCGAAAGCCACGATTCGCCAATTCTAATCCGGAAACGAAGCTTCGACCTTGCGATCCCTTTATTTTTTCGCGGCCGGAAATTAGCGGTTTTCTCTTATTTTTCGGAAATTTTGCACAAAAACGACGACAAAACGGGGAGTTTATCCCAGGCGCCGTCTTTAACGTACCAGATAAGTCAATACACACTAAATCCCCTCTTACAGAAAATGAACCCAGCGATTAGCCACCCTATTAATTCAACGGTCAATCCGTCCAGGCTATTTCTTGCCAGTTGTCTGGCTATTATTACGACAGCCTTTTCGTTTAGTATCCGGGCCGGTATCCTGCCCCAGCTCGCTACCAATTTCGGTTTGTCGGGCGAGCAGTTAGGCTTTATAAACTCGATGTTCTTTTTCGGCTTTCCCATTTCGATGGTTATCGGTGGTATCGTGTATCACTC
The DNA here is from genome assembly GCF_054777875.1 of Spirosoma koreense. NCBI lineage: Bacteria > Pseudomonadati > Bacteroidota > Cytophagia > Cytophagales > Cytophagaceae > Spirosoma > Spirosoma koreense. The sequence goes on from NZ_BAAHAC010000029.1 coordinate 109,713, forward strand.
GGTAGGTCCCAAACTGATCATGCAGGTTGCTGTGGTTGCTCACACCCTGGGTATTTTACTGACCATCTACGCGGGCGGCTACACCGGGCTCCTGTTTTCAACCTTCTTTATCGGCTTCGGAAATGGCTGTACCGAAGCGGCCTGTAACCCGATGATTGCCGATATGTATTCCAGCAATAAGCTGAACAAAATGCTGGGCCGGTTTCACATGTGGTTTCCTGGCGGTATCGTGATCGGTAGCTTGATTTCCAAATTCATGACCGATGCAGGTGCTTCCTGGCAGTCTCAGATTTGGGTATTGATGCTGCCGACGGTGGTTTATGCGTTTCTGTTCTTCGGCCAGGATTTTCCGAAGCCAAAAGTGGAGGGTGTTACGTCGCTGGCAAAAAACTTCCAGGCTATGCTGACGCCTTTGTATATTGTCCTGTTCTGCTGCATGGCCCTGACCGCTATTACCGAATTCGGTCCGAACCAGTGGGTAGCCGTTGTCTTAAGCAGCAGCGGTGCTGATGCCATGCTCGTTTTAGCCCTGACGTTCGGCGTTATGACCATTGGACGCCTTTTCACCGGTCCGGTTGTGGCCCAATTTGGTCAGACAGGCGTTCTTTTGGGCGGAGCCGTTCTGGCCGCTATTGGCATTTATATGTTCAGTACCGTAACAGGTCCGGTAGCCTATTTAGCCGCTGTTATCTTCGGTCTTGGCGTTTGTTTCAACTGGCCGACCATGATTGGGTTTGTGGCTCAGCGGGTTCCTTTGAGCGGAGCATTAGGTATGTCTATTATCGGCGGAGTGGGTATGCTGTCGACGTCTATTTTCCAGCCCATCATCGGCCGATGGATCGATGCCGACCACGCTGCCGCTACTGCCAAGGGGCTGACCGGCCCAGCGCGCGAATTAGCCGCTGGTCAGGCTACGCTGTCTACCATGCTGACGTTCCCTATCATGCTGATCGTGGCGTTTACACTCCTGTGGTTCTGGCTGCGTAACCGCCCGCAAGGCCCCGTTGACGAGACGCTCGTTGCGGAACAGCCACAACTGTAAAATCAACAGAGAATTTTTAAGTATTTACCACTAATTTTTAAAGCCCTGGAACTGAGTAGTTTCAGGGCTTTTTGTATGCATTCAGACGGGCTATTTATACACGTTATGCATTAAAAATCAGTTAATTACAGAAAGTATTATTAAACCTTATGGGTATATTTATTGTCAACGGAGTACCGCTCAATCAACATCCTCTTCTGTGGCTTTACTCGATACCTATACGAAACCACTGACGGCAGATCAGGTTGCTTACCTGCTCCGACGGGCCACGTTTGGCCCAACGCCCGATCAGATTAAGAGTCTGACGGGCCAGACGGCCGCTCAGATCGTCGCGAAACTTCTGGCCGATCAGCCAACGCCCGTGCCCCCGCTCGACCTGACCACCAGCAAGCCGTTTACCGATCAGCCATTCGACATGACGAATGCGGGCAAATACAACCTGTATGTCAAGTACTGGTGGGCCAATCTGATGCTTAACCAGCCCGTATCGCTGCTCGAGAAGATGACTCTGTTCTGGTCGAATCATTTCGTGACGAACGATGCGACGGTCAACGACTACCGGTACATGTACCGCTACAACACCCTGCTCCGGCAATACGCCCTGGGTAATTTCAAAGCGTTTGCTGTTGCCATTACGCAGGCCCCGGCTATGCTCCGGTTTCTAAATGGTAATCAGAATGTGGCAGGTACACCCAATGAAAACTACGCCCGCGAACTACAGGAGCTTTTTACTATTGGCCGTAATGGCGGTTATACGGAAGATGACGTTCGGACGGCCGCCAGGGTGCTGACGGGCTGGGCCGATTCTGGCTACCGCGACGCAACTACCGCGGCTATCAGCAGTGCTTTTCGGGCGACAAAGCACGACACAACGGATAAAAAATTCTCGGCTACGTATCAGAATACGGTGATCAAAGGACGGTCGGGGGCCAATGCCGGTCTGGATGAGTTGAACGATCTGCTGGATATGATCCTGCGCAACGACGAAACGCCCCGCTACATCTGCCGCCGGCTATATGTCTGGTTCGTCAATTCCGATATTTCGGCGGATGTAGAAACAAACTTCATCCGTCCCCTCGCCGATCTGTTCCGTAAAAGTAATTTTGAAATCAAGCCAGTCATGGCCGCCCTGTTTCAGAGTCAGCATTTTTTCAGCGACAGCCTGCGGGGGGCCATCATCAAATCGCCCACCGATCTGGTCATAGGAACCATGCGATTCTGGAGTCTGCAGGCCCCCGATCCGACACAGAACATTACGGCCTTTTACCAGATTGGCAATTACATCTTCGCCCGAATTAAAGAGGAACAGCAGGAAATCCTCAATCCGCCCACGGTTTTTGGCTGGACGGCCTACTATCAGACAGGCTATTATCAGCAGTGGATCAACTCGACCACGCTCGGCCTGCGGGGTTTCTTCAGCGATGCCCTGACCACCAATGCGCTGAAGCTGAACGGCAAAGCCGTTGTCGATGTACTGGCTTATACCAAAACCCTGCCCGACCCCACCGATCCGGCAAAGCTGGTCGATGACATGACTGCTCAAATGCTGGCGATATCACTGTCGCAGGCGCAGCGGGATTTTCTGACCGACACGGTTCTGCTAAATGCGCTGCCCCGCTATGAGTGGACGGCGGAGTGGAATGATTACGTACGCAATCCCAATGACGCGGCCAAAAAGCAGGCCGTTCAGTTGAAACTGACTACGTTTTTGCAATACCTGTTTCGTACGGCTCTGTATCAGATTACTTAACTTATTGCGACTGCGTTGATCGAATGACGAACGAGCTACCAAACCAATGCATGCAGTTATTCGATCAGTTGCGCAATCTATCACTCAATCATTCCTCTCATGAAGCGTCGTAATTTTCTACAGCATGCAGCCTCTTCGCTGGTGTTGCCGGTCCTGATCGATGGGTTCGGCGCGAAGGCGTTTGCCCGGCCCTCGTCGTTCATTCATTCGCTCGTGAGTCTGGCCGAAGCCAGCGACCGGGTGCTGGTGATTATCCAATTACAGGGCGGCAACGATGGCCTGAATATGGTGATTCCCCTCGATCAGATGAGCGTTTATACGTCGCCCGGCTTTCGGGGCAACATTGCTATTCCGGAGGCCAAAGCACTTAAACTGAAAAACTATGCCGGAACGGGGCTACACCCGGCCATGACCGGCATGCAACAACTGTTTAATGACAATAAACTGAGTATTGTCCAGGGTGTCTCCTATCCGACTCCGAACTTTTCCCATTTCCGGGCCAGCGATATCTGGATGACGGCCGTCGATTCTACCCAAACTGCCACTTCGGGCTGGGCAGGCCGTTATCTGGACAAACAATATCCAGGTTTCCCGGACAATTATCCGACGGCTACCATGCCCGATCCGCCCGCCATTCAGATTGGCTACGTAACGGCGACTACCCTGCTGGGGCCTACCGATTCGATGGCGATTGTGCTCCAGGACCCCGATACGTTTGCCCGGCTGGTTGGCGACAAACCCAATGATCCGACGACGAGCGATGTTCCGGGTTATGCTGGGCAGCAGGTTGAGTACATTCGACAGCAGCAGGCCAGTTCGGTCAGTTACGCCGGACAAATCAAAACAGCGGCTGCGAAAGGGAAGAACCTGGCCACCTATCCGGTCAATAACGCGCTGGCAGCCCAGCTAAAAATCATTGCCCGGCTGATCAGTGGCGGGATGAAAACGAAGGTTTTCTACGTGACCCTGGGCGGGTTCGATAACCACGCGGCTCAGGTCGTAGCGACCGACACCACGACTGGCACCCACGCCAATCTGCTCAAAACTCTTTCCGACGCTGTACTGGCGTTTCAGACCGATCTGGGTCAACTAAACCTGGAAGATCGGGTAGTCGGTATGACTTTCTCGGAGTTCGGTCGACGGGCTATTTCCAACAGCAGTTACGGAACCGATCATGGCACGTCGGCACCGATGTTTGTGTTCGGTACCGGGATTAAAACCCAGATGGTAGGCAAGAATCCGAACCTGAGCGATCTGGACAACAATAACCTGAAGATGCAAACCGATTTCCGGCAGGTGTATGCCGCCATCCTGACCGATTGGTTCGGTATGAGCACCAGCGTCGAAACAGCAGCTTTATTTAAGGATTTTCAGGCGGCTCCCGTCTTTAAGCAGACTATAACCGCCACCGAACCGGTCGGTTCCGATGCCCGCCTGTATCCGAACCCAGCTTCGTCGACCGTCATTCTGGAATCCAGCTGGCTGAGTCAGGGGATCAAAACGCTCCAGCTTTCCGATATGCAGGGGCGGGCCTTAGCCGTTCCAGCCTCACAGCCGTCGCCGACATCGGTTCAGCTCAACGTAGCCAGTCTGCCTACAGGCAATTATGTTCTGCGAGTCGAAGTAGGTCAGGGTATATTTACGAAGCGCATGGTAGTAAGCCGTTGAAGAAAAAAGCAGGAGGCTGCATTACAAGCTGTAAACATGTAGTAATTTGTGCCACCTTCTGATTCAATCACCTAGCCTAGCGTTGCCATGACCGCATTGATGAACGCCGTCAATAAAAATAATCCTTCCCTTGTCCACGAACTCATCCAGAAGGGTGCTGACGTCGATGAATTAGATTCGAACCAGGATGCTCCTTTGGTTATGGCAGCCTACAAGGGTTATAACCAGATCGTCAGGTTACTGCTGGAAGCCGGTGCCGACGTACGTGCGGTCGATCCGGGGATGAAGGCCTCCGCCTTACACGCAGCAGCTTATGCAGGCCGGGCCGAAGCAGCCAAACTCCTGATCGACTACCACATCGACATCAACAAGCAAGGTCCTTATAACGGCTACACGGCCCTGCACGATGCGATCTGGCAGAACAACGTCGAGGTCGTTAAAGTGCTGTTGGCAGCCAACGCCGATTTAAGTCTTCTTTCGCACGATGGAAAATCGCCCCTGGATTTTGCCAGAGCCAAAAACCGAAAGGAAATCGTGGCCCTTATTCAGGACAAATTAGGGAAGTAGCTGTCTAAGGATAACTAGCTCACTATCAGCATTTAGCGTTTTTTCTGTCATCCCGACGCAGGAGGGATCTTAAAGCGTCCTGACCGGAGAGCCGGGAGAGACTAAGATCCCTCCTGCCGTCGGGATGACAGAAAATCCAATTTCCGACAAGCTACCAACACCTACTTTTTGAGCTTTTTAAAATCATCCAGCGTGCCTTTGATGGTGGCGGCAAACTTGCTGTCGCTAAAAGCAGCACTGTTGTCTTTATCGATGATTTTACACCGGAAATTAACCGCATAAGGGGTATCTTTTTTGTCGAACAGCATTTTGGGCAGCACACTGAGCGTTTTGCCGGGGCGAGCCGTCACGGGAAAAATAACGGGGGTCGTTGCCTGCGCTTTGATGAGAATTGGGTCGGGCTGATGACCATCTGCGATCTCCTTTCCATCGATACTGACGGTATAGCGGGCGTCGGTTATATTGAACGGCAGTTTGTTTTTGTTCGTTATGCTCACCTTTGCCGCCACGTCGGTTCGCTTCAGCCCCAATCGTCCGAAGTCAATATCTTCGATTTGAATCTTGGGCAGATAAATCGTCGGTAGTCGCCGTTCGGTCGTAATGGAAAACGTTTTCTCGCCTAAAATTGGGACATCGAGCGCAAAGGTGGCGTGGACTTTATAGGTCGTACTATCGATTTGCTTTCGCTCGAGCGTCTTGAGCACTTCGGTCATGGTTTTAGCCATTACCTTGATGGGTAAGACAACCAGCGTGCTGTCGCCAGCTTCAATCGAAACTGTTTTTTTGTAAGAATCTTTCACCACCGGCGTGTTGGCGATGTAAACGGTGTAGTCCATCTGCCTGGCCTTGAAACCGACCGGCAAGGGATTGTCGACCAGCAACCGGGCGGTCATGTGAATAGCATCGTCGCTGATGTCCCCAATGTTCAGTTTGGCTAACTCCAGCCGTGGTTTGAGCGTATTGTCGTGAGGCCCTTTTTCGGCCGCTGCCTCACTCCTCAGGCGACCATACCAAACGTAGGCACCGATTCCGCCCAGGAGCAACAAAACCAATGCAATAAGCCAGCCTTTTTTCATAACGTACACTTGATTTATACCAGGAGAACAACCGTTCGGCAGGCAGACTGTTTTTTTTATCGGACCAGAGCCTGTATTCTTCCGGACAACTAACCGTAAACTCATTAAACTTTCCGGATGGCAGGAAGTCTTATTGGTACATGTTTACTTCATCGATGCCTGCCATGCGTATCCTGTTGTTTAGCCTGCTCGTGCTGATTGCGGCCTGCCGGCGACCTTCGACCCAATTTGCAGCTATGCTCTCGCCAGTCGGCCAACCCGCCGACTATACCCGGTATCTGCGAGCGGGCTACGAGCTGGTGGCTGTCGGCAGCAATCCGGCCTGGTCGCTGACCATCAACCCATCCACAGGAAAACTGATTTTCAAACCGACCAGCACGGACAGTCTGGAAACGACAATTCCGGAGCGGCAGACCGATTCGGATGGCGTATTCCGCTACAACGCACCGGTCGGATCGGGAAGCTTGAACGCGGTATTCAGACCCGATAGTTGTGTCGATACCCAAACAGGCCAACGGTACGATTATCAGGTTCAGGTCGATATGGCGGGTAAAACTTATACTGGCTGCGGGGTTTCACTCCGGAAAGTGGCGCTTCTGCAGGACATCTGGGTACTGACGGATTTTGAGGGGCGCAGTGTAACCCCTGGTGGTCCACGCAATGAGGTCCCCCGACTCGAAATCTCACTGACCGAGGGCCGCGTGACCGGCACGACGGGCTGCAACCGGCTCAGCGGCAGCGTCAAGGCCGACACCCGCCAGATTCAGTTCGGGCCAATGGTCATGACGAAAATGGCCTGCGCCGACCCTGCGGGGAGTTTCGAAAATACGTTCCTCAATGCACTGGTTCAGCCTGCCGCATATCAGATTGCCGATGGTAAACTAACCTTAGTACGCAAGGGCCAACCATTCATGACGTTTAAGAAAGTAGATTAGTGTCAAATTGACCTTTATTTTAAGCGAGCGCCACCGTGTAGCGTTCGCTTTTTTCGTTATTTTTGTTTCTGGATAAAAGCCAATCAAATCACTGAATAAGTTAACCCGATTTTAACCCGTTGATGGCTTACCTAACCAACCTATTTAAATCCCAAATTTTATGAAAAACTTAGGGCTTCCCTCCCGCGCGTTGTTGCTGGCGAGTGTGCTGGCCATTACCGTACCCGGTAGGAATGGCTGGGCGCAAACGACAGCCAAACGTAATACAGTCGCGAAACCGGCTGCGGCCACTGCGGAAAAAACCGTTGCGCTGAACCGTGTGCTGGTCTTCTCCAAAACCAAAGGATTTCGGCACGCTTCGATTCCGGTGGGCAAGCAGGCCATCATGAAACTGGGGCAGGAAAATGGCTTCGCCGTCGACACGACCGAAGATGCCAGCAAATTTACCGAAGCCAATCTAAAACAGTATGGAGCCATTATCTGGCTCAGCACGACGGGCAACGTCCTCGACGATGCGCAGCAGGCGGCTTTCGAACGCTACATCCAGGCGGGCGGTGGGTTTGTGGGTATCCACGCAGCTGCCGACACCGAGTACGACTGGCCGTGGTACAATCAGTTGGTAGGCGCTTACTTCCTGAACCACCCCAAACAGCAGAACGCGGAAATCATGATCGTCGACAAGAATCACCCGTCGACGAAAATGCTACCCGATCGCTGGAAACGCTGGGATGAATGGTACAGCTACAAAAGCATTCAGCCCGAACTTAAAGTACTGGCCAAGCTGGACGAAAAAACCTACGAAGGGGGCAAAAACGGCGACAATCACCCCTTCATCTGGCACCGCGATTTCGACGGTGGAAAATCGTTCTACACCGGTGGCGGTCATACCGACGAATCGTACAGCGACCCCCTGTTTCTGCAACACATCCTGGGCGGCATCAAATCCGTTATGGCGACCAGTCTGAAATTCGGGCAGGCGAAAACCAAACCGTTTCCGGAAGAGAGCCGCTTCGAGCAGCAGGTACTGATTCAGGGAATGGATGAACCGACCGAACTGGCCGTGCTGGATAACGGTAAAGTCCTGTACGCCCAGCGCAAAGGGGAGTTGACCGTCTACGATCCGAAAAAAAAAAAGACAAAAATAGTCGCTAATTTCCCCGTCTTCACCAAGTTCGAGTATGGCCTCATGGGGCTGAACATCGACCCGAACTTCAAACAGAACAAGTGGATTTACGCCTATTATTCACCCGTTACTGGCGCGACAGTCGCTGATACCGCTCAGCATCTGTCGCGCTTTACCTATGACGAAGAGCGGGATACGGTCCTGCTGAATACCGAAAAAGTGCTGCTCACGATTCCGGTCAAGCGTGACGGTTGCTGCCACACGGGCGGTTCGATAGCCTGGGACCGGAAAGGCAACCTGTACCTGTCTACGGGGGATGATACCAACCCATTCAACTCCGATGGCTTTGCCCCCATCGACGAGCGGCCGGGTCGAAAAGGCTGGGACGCCCGCCAGACGTCGAGCAATACCAACGACCTGCGTGGTAAGATTCTGCGCATCCATCCGGAAGCCGACGGCACCTACACCATTCCGGAAGGCAACCTGTTCCCGAAAGGCAACCCCAAAGCCCGTCCGGAAATTTACGTGATGGGAAACCGGAACCCCTACCGTATTTCGGTCGACCAGCGCACGGGCTATCTGTACTGGGGCGAAGTAGGGCCCGATGCCGGTAATAACAGCGAAAAATACGGTCCGCGTGGGCACGACGAAATCAACCAGGCCCGGCAGGCCGGGTATTATGGCTGGCCGCTGTTTGTAGCCGACAACCGGCCGTATCACCAGCGGTCGTTTGCCGACAGCACTACGGGCCCGCTGTTCGATCCGCAGAAGCCCATCAACGATTCGCCGAACAACACGGGTTTACGGGAATTGCCTCCAGCCCAGAAAGCGTACATCTATTATCCGTACGCCGAATCGCCGGAGTTTGGGGATATTGTGGGTAAAGGCGGTCGGAACGCCATGGGCGGTCCGGTATACTACTACGACGACTATCCAGAAACGCCCGTCAAATTTCCCCGCCATTACGATGGCAAATTCTTCGCCTACGACTGGATTCGCGACTGGATACACCCGGTTACGATGAAGGAAAATGGCGATTTCGTGAAGATGGAGACCTTCATGCCCAGCACGAAGTTCTCGCACGTTATCGACATGCAGTTTGCCAACGACGGCTCGCTCTACACGATCGAATACGGGCAAAAATGGTTCGGAGCCAACGCCGATGCGCGTCTGTCGCACATTACCTACAACGCCGGGAACCGCAAACCGGTGGCTATCGCGAGCGCCAATAAACTAGTAGGCGCGGCTCCGCTGGCCGTAAAATTCGATTCGAAGGGGTCGATGGATTACGATGGAGACGCGCTGAAATACGAGTGGACGTTCGGTAAGGGAATGCCGAAACAAACGACGCCGAACCCAACCGTTACCTTTACCAAACCAGGCATTTACCCCGCCACGCTGACCGTAACGGATGCCGCCGGCAAATCGGCAACGAAATCCCTGGAAATTAAAGTCGGTAACGATGAGCCTAAAGTAGAAGTAGCCGTAGCCGGTAACAAAACTTTTTACTTCCCGGACAAGCCCGTTAAATACGCCGTCAATGTGTCTGACAAAGAGGACGGTACACTTCGAAAAGGTATCAATCCCGACGACGTAACCATGACGATCGATTACCTCGAAGGCTTCGATAAAACGATGTTGGCCCAGGGTCACCAGGCCAATACCGGCTTCTCGACCGGAAAGCGTCTGATGGAACTGAGCGACTGCAAAGCCTGCCACACCATCGACCAGAAATCGATTGGACCGGCGTACATCGACGTTGCGAAGAAGTACAAAGGCGCTCAGGTAGAAGGCAAACTGGCGCGGAAAATTATTTCCGGTGGTGGTGGTGTCTGGGGCGAACAGGCCATGAGTGCTCACCCGCAACTGAAAGAAAGCGAAGCAACAGATATGGTACGTTATATCCTCTCGCTGGCCGATGAGAAAGCCGCTAACCGCCAGCCTATTGCCGGCGATTACGTACCCGCTGCGCAAAAGAAAGAGGGATCGTATATCCTGAGCGCGAGCTACACCGACCGGGGCAACGGCGCTATCGGCCCGATTACCGGTTCTTCGAGCGTTGCCCTGCGGTCGCCGTCGCTGAAAGCAGTTACGGCGGATGTCAAACAGGATATTTTCCAGTACGATATTCCGAAGATGGGTCCGGCGGCCATCGGTACTAAATCAGGTAGCTATCTGGCCTTTACAGACATCGACCTGACGGGTATTCAGGGACTTTCGGTGACGGCTTTTGCCTCGACGACGCAAACTGCCGGTGGCAAACTCGAAGCGCGTCTCGATTCGCCGACCGGAACCCTGCTGGGCGAATCGGATGTAAAACAAGGTGATACAGCCCCTGTTAGCCTGCCTTTCCGACAGCCCGTTTCCGGCATGCATAAACTATATCTGGTGTTTGTGAACCCAAGCGCGGGCCAGAAACCTCTGTTTGCGGTGGACAAAGTACAGTTTACGACCCAGGGTATGTAAACCACCACTGACTGAAGTTTAGAAAGCCTCGATCCTCACCGGTCGAGGCTTTTTTATGCCTTGTAGCATCTGATTGACTAATCTGTACTCAATCATTACGGCTGCAAGCAATCTTTGGCCGGTAGCCAGGGGATCATTAACTAGCCTTATGATTGCAACATTATTGCAAATAAATTCCGTTTTCGTATGATCACATCATTCTTACGCTTATGTTTGCAACATTGTTGCACACAATTCATTCGGTGCATTGTATTTATTGGAGCAGCGAAAAAAACGGATGCAAGCAGAACCACTCAGACAGATAAAAAAACGAAGGAGCCTGCTGATTGGGTGTTTAATGATGCTGTCATTCATTTACTCAGCCAGGGGCCAGTCCAGTACTGAATGTGCAGATTCGCTGACTGGTTTTATTCGGGGACAGGACAGTCGCCAGGCAGGCCGGAAGTTAGAGCTACCCGGTGCCACAGTTTACGTACGGGAACTTGCCAAGGGAGCGGTTGCGGATGCCAACGGACATTTCAGTCTGGCGGGTTTGTGTGCGGGGAGATACACGCTTGACTATCAGTTTATCGGCTATAAAACCATAACCCGTTCTATCCGTATTCCACTGGCAGACAACACAGCGGCATCGGTGACCCTGCTGGCCGAAAACGTTACGCTGAATGAGGTGACGGTGCTTGAACACCGCTCCGAAGCACAACAACTCCTGCAAACGCAAAGCAGCTTATCGGGCGCAGCCCTCGATCAGACGCGTGGCCAGTCGCTGGGCGAAAGCCTGAAAGCGATGACCGGGCTCTATTCGATTCAGACCGGTCCCAGCATTTCCAAGCCGGTTATTCACGGCTTATACAGCAACCGCATCATCGTTCTCAACAACGGTATCCGGCAGGAAGACCAGCAGTGGGGCACGGAGCATGCTCCTCAGGTCGATCAGTTTCTGGCTTCCCGCCTGACGGTGATCAAAGGGGCGGCCAGTATCCGATACGGCTCCGACGCCATTGGCGGGGTGATTCTGGTGGAGCCGAAAGCCATGCCTACCCAACCCGGCATCGGTGGAGAAGTAAATCTGGTCGGCGCAACGAATGGGCGGCTGGGTGTGGCGTCGGGTGTGCTGGAAGGGGCCTTTGGCAAAAAACTGACGGGCCTGAGCTGGCGATTACAAGGCACGATCAAACGATCGGGCTATGTCCGAACGCCGAACTACTTTCTGGAGAATACCAGCTATCAGGAAAATAATTTTTCGGGAGATATCCATTACGATCACGGCCCCTGGGGAGCAGAAGTGTTTTATAGCCGCTTCGATACCAAAATTGGGCTGTTTACAGGGGCACAGGTAGGGAGCCTGGCGGATTTGTACGCGGCTATCAGTCGGCAGGAACCGCTCTCGCAACCGGGGTTTTCGTACGCGCTCAACCGGCCTTATCAGGACGTACAACATGATCTGATTAAATTTCGGACTTATTGGCGCACCAATAAAGGCGGCACGGTTACGGCTACCTTTGCCCGTCAGCAGAACGTTCGTCGCGAATACGATTACGTTTCGTTCAGCGGTGCGCTCAACCCGGAACTGTACCTCAAACTGGTGACGCACTCGGCCGATCTGGTGTGGGAACATAGCTCGGTAAAAAACAGCCGGGGAGGAATTTGGTCAGGAAGTGCAGGATTCAATGGTATCACGCAGGGAAATGTCCGGCAGTTTCTGTTTCTGATCCCCAATTTCCGAAATTACGGCGCAGGACTCTTCGCCATCGAGCGCTACGCGGCTGGTCGCTGGACCCTGGAAGGCGGCCTGCGCTACGACTACCGCTGGCTGCGGGCTTACTTCCTCAATGAAACAACAAAGCAGACGTATTTTACGACCCGCGACTGGGGAAATGCCAACGGCTCGCTGGGAATTGCTTATCAACTTCGTACCGATCTGACTTTGACGGCCAACCTGAGCACTGCCTGGCGGGCCCCCAACGTGGCCGATCTGTATTCGGATGGGTTACACCAGAGTGCGGTCGCGTATGAGCGGGGCAATCCAAATTTACAGCCCGAACAGGCTTATAACGGAAATCTTGTGCTGGCTTATGCAGGCAAGCGCCTGAGTGGTGAGTTGGGGGTGTATAATAACCGCATCGACAATTATATCTACCTGAAACCAGATTCCGTACCGATTATCCGTCAGCGGGGAGCGTTTCCGGCCTATACCTACAACCAGGTCCGGGCGACTTTCCGGGGCATCGACGCTACCCTGACCTACAAGTTTACCGATCAGCTTAGCCTGACCACCAAAAATTCCCTGCTGTTTGCCTACAACCACACCGACCACGATTATCTGGTGTTTATTCCGCCCAACCGTTCGGATAACAGCCTGCGCTACGACTGGGCCCGGTGGGGACGTCTAACTAACGTGTATGTGTCTGTGAGTGGGTTATACGTAGCCCGACAAAATCGGGTACCCGCTGTAACGAGTCGGCAGGAAAACGGTAATGTCGTTTTTACGGGTGATTTTGCGCCACCGCCCCCCGCTTACTTTCTGCTGGGTGCCGAGCTGGGTTTTGTTACACCGGTTGGGGGGCAGTCCATGAGTGTAATTTTGAGCGGCAGCAATCTGGCAAACGTTGCCTACCGCGATTACCTGAACCGCTTTCGCTACTTCGCCGATGAACCGGGCCGGACTATAGGCCTGAAAATACGCATGCCGTTTTCGCTGGCAAGCGCTAAAAATTAGGGGCGTTCCGTCTATTTACCACCAGTTGAGCGCCGTGTCCGCACGTCAACACCCAAAACCTGCTTACAATCAATTCACTTTTTAACAACCGAAATTATGCCATCTGTAAGAAAAGCGCTCTGGGCTTTAATCGCCGTTTCGTTGCTGGCCGGTGCCTGCAAACACGATGAAGAAAACGTCGCCCCAACCGATGACAATGAGGCCATCACCACCGCTACGCTGTCGCTAACCAACACCGCTAATGCGCAGGATGTTGTAACGGCAACGATCGAGGCCATCAATACAAGTCCGGATTTCACGAAAGCCACCCTGAACCTTAAAGCTAATGCGACCTACTCGGGAGCCATTCAGCTGTACGACAAAACCCAGACGCCAACCCTGGACGCAACGGTTGAAATTCGGGAGAAAGCCAATGAGCACCTGTTCGTTTATACGCCTTCGGCAACCAGCCTATTGACCGTAACGATTACCGACCGCGACACCAATCCCGCGCCAGGCCCCTACCCGATCGGACTGGCTTTTACGGTAAAGACCGGGGCAGCTACTACGGGTAAACTTAAGGTTCAGTTGCGGCACCAGCCCAACGCGAAAAACGGCACCAGTACGCCCGGCACCGACGATCTGAATGTCGACTTTCCCGTTGTGATCCAGTAGGTATTACGGTTCGATCGTTCAGCCTGGCCCGCGGTCGGGCTGAACGCTGTTAAGCCGCCGGATTCAGTTGCGGCATTAATAGCGGTAGGGTTACCCGAAACCAGCCGCTGTCTTCCTCAATGAGCGGTTGTGACTGGTTCAGCAATCGGTATTTCTCCGCGATATTCGACAAACCCACTCCGTTCGATTCGACGCTTATTTTCTTGGGTTGCAGGGTGTTTTCAATAACGAGCTGTCGGCTTTCCGTGGTCCGTATCCGGATGGTCAGCGGGCGGCTGGCCAGCACCACATTGTGTTTGACCGCGTTTTCGACGAGCAACTGCAGGGTTAGGGGCGGTAAAAGCGCTTCGTCGAACTGATCGTCTACGGCAATATCCAGGGCGATGCTGCCACCAAAACGGGTTTTGAGCAGATGGAAATACGAGAGAATAAACCGCAGTTCGATGCTCAGCTTGGTCAGTTCGCTGTCGTTGCTGCGTAACAGATACCGGTAAACGTTCGACAGTTCGTCGACAAATTCGCCTGCTTGCCGGGGGCTTTCGTCAATCAGCGACGACAGCGTATTCAGCCCGTTGAACAGAAAATGTGGGTTGATCTGGCTTTGCAGGGCCCGCATCTGCATGTCCATTTTCTCCTGCTGCATCCGCTGCATGGCGAGGTCTGCTTCCAGAAATTCACGGTGTCGCTGTTCGCGTTCACGATCCAGTTCTTTCTCCACAACGGCTTTGTTGACGGCTCCGCGCCAGTGGCGATACGAAATACCGAGCGAAAAGAAAATCAGATCCAGCACAACGCCCGTCTGTACATATAAATCAGGATGCTGCCAGAGCGGCAATTGTAAACTCAAACCCGGCGAGCGAATGAGCAGGAAAGTAGCAATGGCATGATTGATCAGCAACGATGCCGTACCGGCCACGAAAAACCGGGCTACCACGTCTTTCGATCGGAAGAACGTGTAGACGATGTAGGCCCCCACGGCCAGCAGTGCAAACCGAACCGGTTGCAGGAGCAGTGAATGCAGTTTGGTCTGCCAGAAATCGGTAAACAGATAGATATACGTTTTTATCGCGATATACCCCCCCAGCATGCCCTGCACGATGGTCACCCAGCGAAAAAATTTAGGCCGTTCCCGTAGATTCAGAAATATCTTGGCCAGCTCCAGATACAGAATATACCCAGAGTAGGACAGGACGAGTTTCTCGAAATTAGCGATGTTGACGGGCTGAGGAATGTAGTTGATTATAAAGTAAATAGCCCAGGTAAACGTATAGATCGAGTAGATCCCGTAGATACGTTCCCGGTACATAAACCACTGCACCGAATTGGCCAGCAGCATTGCTAACACCATGCCCAGAAAGAGTGGAGACCAGGCTTCGTACGTCATCAATGGTTCAAAGAGGAATTGCGATAAACAAATATAAGAAAAAGCAGATCGTCTTAACTGGCTTTCTTACTGAACGTTATCCGTTACTCGTATCTGAAAGCCAGGATGACAGGAAAGTAAGCGGGTCGATAAGTAGAACTACCTGACTTAGCCCTTATCCAATCGGTTTTTTCGTTTCATTATCGATCCTTATACCCTCGTATGAACGGGATCGTTTACCTTTTCACAACTATGCAGGAGACCGTAAACCGACGACAGTTTCTCACCACGGCGGGTCTTTCGGCCCTGGCGCTGACTGCCGGTGCCAGTTCGCTACTGGCTGGATTTCCTAAAAAATCCGGCCTCAAGATTGCCTATTCCTCCATTACCTGGGGCGGCAACGATGCACAGGCCATTGCCGATCTGGCGTCGCTTGGCTATCACGGTATCCAGATACGGGCAAACACTTTCGGACCCTACCGGGCGAAACCTTCTGAACTGAAAGCGCTGCTCGAACAGCATCACCTGACCCTGGCCATGTTTTCGAGCGGCAACGTCGAAATTGACCCGGCCAAGGAGCAGAGCACCATCGACCAGCACGTGGCACACGCCAGTTTTGTGAAAGCGCTCGGTGGCTCGGCCATCCAGCTGACAAATTCGGCCCGCCCTAAAGATCGGCTTCCAACCACCGACGAGTTGAAACGGCTGGCCACGGTGATGAACGAGATCGGTAAACAGACCGCCGACCTGGGCGTGCAGGCCACGTATCATAACCACATGCATCAGCTCGGGGAGACACCGGAAGAGGTCGACACGATTCTTCAGGCAGTCAACCCCAAATACATGAAGCTCGAACTCGACATTGCTCACTACAAACAAGGCGGAGGCCAGCCCGAAAAAGCGGTGAAGCAGTATAAAGACATTCTGTATGCGCTGCACCTGAAAGACACTATGTCGCCCCTGCCCGACAAACCTAACGACCCGAAAGCGTATAAATTTGTCGAACTGGGCCGGGGCAATGTCGATGTGCCCGCCGTGATCCGGGCGTTAGACGACATTAAGTTCAGCGGCTGGGGCATTGTCGAATTGGATGGCGTGCCGGAAAAAGACAAAACGGCCGCTCAGTGCGCTCAGATCAACAAAGATTACATTACGAAAACGCTGCATATTCCTCTGTAAAAGCACAAGAGAACGAGCTAATGCATAAATATGCGGATTTGCTCGTTCTTTTGTGCGTTCATTCTTTTGCTCAATAACCAATGAAACAATTCATGCTGACGGGCCTGTTGCTGACGGCCCTGGTCGCGGCACAATCCCCGCAAACTCCGAATACGCTGACCGCCCAGGAAAAGAAAGACGGCTGGAAATTACTTTTCGACGGCAAAACCACCAGCGGCTGGCGGGGCGCCTACGCCGATAAGTTTCCGGCTAAAGGCTGGAGCGTTTCGAACGGCCTGCTTACCATCCAGCAATCCGACGGATCGGAGTCGCAAAGCTTCGGCGATATCGTGACGGACGGCGAGTACAGCGATTTCGACCTGATGTTCGATTTCAAACTGACCGAGGGCGCTAACAGTGGTGTCAAGTACTTCGTGGTCGAAGAATCACCGAAACCCAAAGGATCGGCGTTTGGGCTGGAATTTCAGGTGCTCGACGATGACAAGCACCCCGATGCCAAGCTGGGTCGCAATGGCAACCGGACTGTCGGATCTTTGTATGACCTGATTCCGGCTACCAGCAAACAGGCGAAACCCATTGGCGAATGGAATACGGGCCGGGTCGTTTCGAAAGGAAAGCACGTTGAACACTGGCTCAACGGCAAGAAAGTGGTGGAGTATGAACGAGGCAGCGAACAGTTCCGGGAACTGGTAGCGATGAGTAAATACAAGGCACCGGCCTATAACGCCCACGGTCGTTTTGGCGAAGCACCGAAAGGTCATATCCTGCTCCAGGATCATGGCAATCAGGTGTCGTATCGGAACATAAAAATCAAAACCTTGTAAAAGAAGCTGGTTATCAGCCATTAGACTTTTCAGGTAAATGGCTTTATGCAGTATCGATCCTTTGTTTAACCCCTGAGTATACATGGAAAATCGTCGTGAGTTTATAAAGAAATCAGCGCTGGCCGGGCTGGGTATGAGTTTTACGGCAGGCAGCTACGCCCGTATTCTCGGGTCGAATGACCGGGTCCGGGTCGGGATCATCGGCTTTTCGGATCGCTTCCGGCAGTCGCTGGCACCGGCTTTTTCCGAACATGCCAAACAACAGAATTTCGCCTTTGTCGGCGTATCGGACATCTGGAGCCGCCGTCGCGATGAAGCGGAACAACATCTGAAAGGAAAAGGCTGGAACGACAGCTCGTTTTTCAAGGCCCGCAACAACGACGAACTGCTTGACCGGAAAGACGTCGATGCCGTTATTATCAGCACGGCCGATTTTCAGCACGCGCTTCACTGCGCAGCTGCCGTTGAATCGGGTCGGGATGTCTACTGCGAAAAACCCTTCGCCGAATCTCTGGACGACGCCCGCAAAGCCCTCAAAGCCGTCGAGAGCTCGAAGCGGATCGTGCAGGTGGGTTCGCAACGTCGGAGCGCTCCCAATTATCATTCGGCCAATGATTTTATCCGGTCCGGGAAGTTTGGCGATATCACCATGGTGGAAATGACCTGGAACGTCAACCAGCCGGGTCGCTGGCGTCGGGCGAAGCTGGTTTCTGAAATTAAGAAAGAAGATACCGATTGGGACCGGTATCAACTGAACCGGCCCAAAGTGGCCTGGGACCCGCGCAAATACCTGGAATTCCGCTTGTTCTATCCTTATTCGTCAGGCATTCCGGGCCAGTGGATGTCGCACCAGATCGATACGGTTCACTGGTTCAGCGGTCTGGATCATCCCCGTTCGGTTGTCGCTAACGGAGGTATTTATAGCTGGAAAGATGGCCGGACGAATGCGGACACCTTCACGGCAGTATTCGATTACGGTCCGGATAATGATAAAACTAAAGGCTTCCAGGTGCTGTATTCGTCGCGCATGAATAACGAAGCGGGTGGCGTTAAAGAATACTACTATTCGAACGGTGGTATGATCAACCTCGACACGAATAAGATTTCGCCAGAGGGTGGTCTGGAAGAAAAATACGCTAAAGACATGGGTATGAAAGCGAACATGCTGCCCACCATGTCGCTCGGCGAAGCGGCTAAAATGGAAACCTCGGCCAACACCGGTGGCGATCCGATGACCTCACTGCACATGCTGAACTGGATGGAGTGCGTACGGAGCCGCAAAGAACCCAATGCCCCCGCCCGCGTCGGCTTCAACCACTCCGTCGCGAACATTATGGCTACCATGGCGCTGCATTCCGGCAAGCGCGTCACCTGGGACTCAACCAAACAGGATGTGGTGGTAAGCTAAGTTTGATATAGGATGTATAGTGTAGGATGTATGAAGTATAATGTATGATGTGTGTTCAGTCAGCACAATACATCATACATCCTACACTATACATCTTACTCCTATTTCAACAGTGCTGCGCCGATCTGGCAATTCAGACACTTTTTAACGGCGCAGAACTCGTTGTGCAATTCAATAGCCGCCTGCGAATCGAAGGCTGTGCGAATACCTAATCCAAGGGTATTCCAGCCTTCGGTCAGGCGGTTTTTTTCGGCGGGTAATTGCTCCAGAAGCTGAATGGCCCGGTCGATATAAGCAGGCTGGCTTCGATGCCGGGCATAGGCGGCCAACAGCGGCACGACAGTATTGATCACAATATTTTCGGCGGCATTCTGCCCGAGCGATGGCGTCCCCTTGTTCGTTGCTTTTCCGAACCGATAGTGCGATTGCCAGTAGTCGGCGGGCGTCACCTGCAGGGTCTGAAGCAACCGTTCGGCATCGTTCATACCCACAAATAGCGAAAAGAGACTGGCATGCTGCGTTAGTAAGCGGGCAAACTGAGCCAGTCGCAACGTCGGGAAATTAGCGGGGCGCAACCGGCCCCATTTCCAGGTCGGTGCGGCTACCTGCTTATCCATCAGTTCGTATTTGGCGGCCAGAAACCGGTACTCGCGCTGCAACATGCTCACGTATTCATCCGATTCGTCCGTGTTCAGGAAACCGGCGGTCCCAAAGAGTAGGGCCTCAACCTGAAGCAGTACATCCCGGTGCTTTAAAATTGCTTTCAGCGGCACCGCCCGGCTCAGTTGCGCCATGGGTTCGGCGTTGATATTGAAGCCCATATTCGCAGCCAGTAACCGGTATGCGGTTTCCTCCCAGTCGCCATTGACTTGTTTAAGTACTTGCTGAACATGAGCGGCCTTCCGTTCCAGCCGTTGCAACATCGCCTTGTCTAGCATCGAAGTTACCCGCAGGGGAGAAACCGATCGAAACTGACTGGCACAGGGAATTGGCTCGGGAGAATCCTGCAGGCGGGCATAACGCTCCAGCAAAGCCGGATCGACAATCGGGCTCAGCTCCAGCGTAGGTAAGGTCGTTCCGTTAGACCGACTTACCCGACGGCCCCTGGCGGTTTGATCGTCCTGCCAGACAACGTGCAGAATGACATTTTCATACGCGCGGTCATGTTGGTGACGATGCGCCAGCCAGTCCGATGTGCGCGTATGCATCTCGACGGTTCCAACCCATTCCACTTCGTTGATTAGCAGGCGGGCATTCGTAAAATCCGGCCCAGCGTTATGGTTTCGGAAACCCGGATGCAGCACCTGCACCGATTCGGCGTCGGTCGTAACCAGGTTTGTGGTCAGAAAATATTGATACTGCCAGACAAAATACAAAAAAGTTTCAGGCACGGCGGAGCATTCTGATTTACCGCGCCCAATATAAACAAATTAATATAGTATTATATTTTCAATAAAATCATTCCAGCACTTGTAAGCGCTGGAATTGCCTCTCGCTATGACCCGTTGGGGGTCTTACCGAAGTTGGCAGAAAAGTAGCCAGACTACATCTGCTGGCCGGCTTGACGCTCTTGTAAGTACTGCGCCATTTCACGCTGCAGCGCGTTGGCTTCGGCCCTGGCCCGGTCGGCGAAATCCGTACCCGACGAAGCATAAAGAATACTCCGCGAGGCATTGACCAGCAGGCCTCCTTTCGAAGTCAGTCCGCGTCGGGATACGTCCTCCAGACTTCCTCCCTGTGCGCCCACGCCCGGTACCAGTAAAAAGTTATCCGGTGCCATTTCCCGAATCCGGCTTAGTTCGGCGGCCTGGGTTGCGCCGATCACAAACATGAGCTGCTCAGGACTAGCCCAGGTCTGCGCGGTGGTGATCACCGTTTCGAATAGCTCCTGATCATTGATCAACTGCCGCTGAAAATCGGCACTGCCCGGATTCGAGGTTAGGGCCAGCAGAATCACCCATTTATCTTTGTATTCCAGAAACGGTGTGACTGAGTCATGACCCATGTAAGGGGCTACCGTTACTGAATCGAACGACAAACCAGCAGCTGACGGGTCGAAAAACGTACGAGCGTACAAGCCCGATGTGTTGCCAATATCGCCCCGCTTGGCATCGGCGATGGTAAAGCAATTTTCCGGAATGTACGCCAGAGTTTTCTGAAGGCTCTCCCAGCCGCGCGGCCCCTGCGCTTCGTAAAAAGCAATGTTTGGTTTATAGGCGACTGCCAGATCGGCCGTGGCATCGATAATGGCCCGGTTGAAGGCAAATACAGGATCGGCTTCGTTGGCTAGGTGAGTGGGTAACTTGCGCGGATCAGTATCCAATCCGACGCATAGATAAGATTGCTTCTGAAAAATCTGGCTGGTTAATTCCGGGTATGTCATCTAACGTATGAAACAACAAAGTAAAATGATTGCTCCAAAAGTACGACTTACGGTGCCGGTTTCATAAATTTGTCGGTGAGACCAACCATATATACGTAACGACCTTTCTTATGCAAGTTCGGCAAACAGCCATAGAAGGCTTGGTAGAGCTTATTCCGCGAATTTTCGATGATGAACGCGGTCATTTCTTCGAATCGTACAACAAGCCGCTCTTTGCATCGCTGGGCTTACCCATGGAGTTCGTCCAGGATAACCAGTCTTTTTCAGTAAAGGGCGTTTTGCGGGGGCTACACATGCAAAACGAACCGTTTGCTCAGGGCAAATTAGTTCGCGTCATCAGCGGGCAGGTCCTGGATGTTGCCGTCGATTTGCGCCCTGATTCGCCAACGTTCGGTCAGTACGAAACCTTTCTGCTGGATGCGCGGCTGGCAAACATGGCCTACATCCCCGAGGGGTTTGCGCATGGGTTCGTGGCGCTGGAAGACAGCGTTTTTAGTTACAAATGCACAAACATCTATAACAAACAATCAGAATCGGGCATTCGCTGGAACGACCCCGACCTGAATATCGACTGGGGCGTAACAAACCCGATCATTTCCGAAAAAGACCAGGAGCTGAAATTGTTCCGGGAGATCTTTCCGGAAGCGATAGCCTAAAGTGATGAACAGAGCGTAACGCAGGTAGAAACCCACGTTACGCTCTGTTCATCACTTCTCATACATTTCCTCCATTACCTTTCGACCTACTTTGCGAGCCGACAGCGGGTTCTGCCCGGTAATCAGTCGTTCGTCCACTTCGATGTAAGGCATGAATGGAATCAGGCTTTTACGATACACCGCCTGCTTTTTACGGAGCGCATCTTCCAGCAGAAACGGCACTTCCTCATCGAGACGGATCAGTTTTTCTTCCATGTTCGAGTAGCCCGTCAGTTGCCGGTTGGCAATCAGTGATGATCCATCGGACAGGGTAACGTTCAGCAAACCGCTGACGCCATGACAGACGGCGGCAACCATGCCGTTGTTTTCGTAAATCTCCCGGGTCAGACGCTGTAAGGCGATGTTATCCGGAAAATCCCACATCGTTCCATGCCCTCCGGCCAGATACAGAATCTGATATTTTGCCGGATCTATATCATCGAGCAGCAGCGAGTTCTCCAGCTTCATGCGAAAGGTTGGATCGTTGTACCACTTTTCGTTGGTCGTGTCGCGCCGATCCAGGCTCTTCTCATCGATCGGAACAAAACCACCTTTAGGGCTGGCAATGTCGTAGGGCAGTTTCCGGTCAGCCAGTTCATCGTAGAAGTGCGTAGCCTCGCTCAACCACAATCCCGTTTTATACGATTTGGTCGGGTAATCGGTATGATTTGTACAAACGATGAGCGCACGATAGATAGGATCCATACAAAGGGCCGTCTCCGAGTGGGAAGGAGCGCGTTTTTTAGTAAGGAATGAACCGAGAAGTGGGGCGAAGATAACCGGTTTTAGCGAAACTCGCTATGATCGACACGAACCTCTGTGTCTCCATCGACCCATTTTTGATACGTCGCTCAGGCGGCTTTTGTTACTAAACGGTTTGTTTTCCGACTACGACCTTTCCGCTTAAACCTTCTCTGATATATGTTATCCAATAGTTGGTCAAATAACCGGCAAACAAATTATAATTTGCCAAACAAAGAACTTGACCAGTTAAATTGTTTGTGTTTATATTTGTTAACAAACCGTATCGTACTTACCTCCATGAACATTGTCAAGTTTGAATCACTCCAGGCCGAGCATGCCTGGATGATTGTTTCCGATCAGCTTCAGCAACGCAATAATATGCTGGCCAAAGGTATTTCACACATGGAGCGTACGCCGAAAGAGTTGCCCATGGCCAGCCGGTTGATGATGCTGCGATACCACCTTAAAATGAGTGTACGGCAGTTGACTCAGGAAGCCAACCAGTACCGCCGGTGCAATACCGACCAATCGAAAGATCAGTTAGCGGCCCAGTGGCGGCATGTTCATCAGTTGCTCTTTCTGCTCCGCCAGATCGATACCGAACTTGGGCGAGCCACCAGCGAGAACGAAACCCTGCGGGTGTGGCTCGAATCGCTGGAAGCCCGCGTATACCGGTCGGCGTTGGTACATTTGAATTAACCCCTGTTAGACAGTCGCTGTCCGCTACTGCCTACCACTTATTCAGTTTGGCCAGGTTGGCATCCGATACCTCGCCCGACTGAATCAGCAGGCGGTGGCGAAACGTGACTGCCTGTCCGGCGGGAAGCGTATAATTCATAGCCGGTGTCTTTCCATTGGTGAAAACCGAGGGAGCCAACGGATTGGCAGCAAACAGACCGTAGCCCCGGGCATGCCAATACGTTGGGTAGCCTACGTTTTTGGGATGATCCATCAGGATAATCGACACGGCTTCGTTGCCTACTTTACCGGTCAGTTTCATCCACTGCGCACGGGTACCCCAAACGGCATCTCCTTCGACACCCTCGCTGCTGTGGTATTGCCCCGTTACGCCCTCGTTATTCAGTGCAGGCACTTTTGTCGCAACGCCCTGTGCATCCGTAAACACTTCCGGTTTGGTAGAGGGTAATTCCAGCTGGCGGGCCATCCGCAGGGCTACCATACCTTCTTTGTTGTCTTTGAAAACAACGTCGTTTCCGGCGGCTTTCAGCGTCGTAATCCGGTTGATGGTACGGCTACCGGCCCCCGCCTGAAACTGGTAGGTTGTTGTCTCCTGCATCATCACCTTATTGTCTTTATCGAGCCAATCGGCGGTTACGACCAGTTCGGCTTGTCCATTACCGCTTTTCATGGATTTAACCCCCGTATGAACGATGGTTCCGAAAGGACCTTTGTGCTCCGGTCCGATTTCAGTGGAGTTGTTCCAGAAGTCGTGGCCGTTTACATCACCATAGTTGAACCACATGCCCACGTGGTGCGGATGGTCGACCCGCTCACCGGGACGCGGATCGAGCGGCCAGCCCCGTGTGATGAAGTTCCCTCCTGCCGATACAATGGGGTACAGTACCGGTTTTTTCAGAACCGCTGGTCCCGGATAGATGTACGCCGTAAACGGCTTTCCATCGACCGTAACCGTAACACGTTTCTGCGCTTCATCATGGGTAAGCTTAATCATATTCGATTGAGCCTGCGCGGAAAGCGTGGCGGCTGCAACTAGACAGGCAATAAAAAACTGGCGCATCAGATAGTCGGTTAACAAACGTAAGAATCTCGTTTTTTCAGCAGGCAATAAAAGCAATCGCCCCGACTCAAAAAAGCCGGGGCGACCGAAATGCTACTGAATACGAGTCCTAAATGTTATCGTTTCGATCAATTTCCAAGGAAAATTTTATTGGTCACGTCTTGATCGATGGTGATGTAGCCGGGATAATTTATGGCTTTATTACCGAGTGCCAGCGTGGGCTTGATCTTGATCGTCAGCTTCGACGGCTGCGTATTGGCCGCTCCTGACATGTTCTGCATCAGTTGGGTAAACGCATCCCGGGTTTTTGCGTCGGTGATCAGTTGATACGCATTCGTGTTGAGCTTGATGGGTACGCGCGTTTTTCCACCAGGCTGCACTTCGATGCGCTGGTTCAGAAATCCGTTAAACAACTCCTGACCTGCCAATAACACTTTGTATTCCAATTGATTAATCCCCGCCAGCTTACCAGTCGGGTTCGTAATATCGAGGTTTACCCGAGCATCCAGCGGCACGTTGCGTGTCAGCAGGCCCGTAGCCAGCCGGGGAAATCGCCCTAGGTTCAGGTCGTCCAGTTTACGGAATTCGCGTACATCGATACCGGCCAGGTAAATACTGTCGGCTGAGGCAAGCGTATAGCGGCAATCGCCCAGCGCCTTCGCCTGCGAAATCTGCTGATTCATACTACACCGGCTAAACAAAAGGGGTAGCGCCAGCAATGCGAAAACAAGTCTTTTTTTCATGATCATCATAAATCGTTCCTGTATAACGTTCGACAGCGGGCAAAGTGTTTGGTTTAATTACTTTTTACAAACACCATCTGCGCCCGGTCGGCCTTAGCCACTTTCTTCCGGAAATCGACCCAGTCGGTATAAGCGCCTGCCGGAAACCGTCCCCGATGCATGGTCACCTTCCGAACGTATACGGCCCGGTCGCCTTCGACGGCCAATTGAGCCGTGTATTTCCCAAACTTCGATTCGATGGTTACGGGCTCCAGGTTGTATTCGGGTCGGTAGCCGTTGGGAAGCTGATAGGTAATGGTATCGCTGTCTTCATAATCGTAACTGGCTCCCAGCTCGACGGCGGCTTTACGGGGCTGGGTCAGCGGACTCGCCAGCGATAGGGCCGACAGTAAATTGAGCGGTAAAAAGAGCCGGGTGCCGCTGGTAGTTGCCCATCGGCGAACGGCTATTTCGAGGTTTTCAGTAACCGCTGGAACAGGACCCGGCTGCTCCGTGTGCGCATACGTATTTAGTTCGAAAGCCGGAATGCGTATGCGCTTCAGGAGCCAGCTACGCATGTCGTCCCGATTCAGGCGGTGCAGCGCGTCGGCATAACTATCCTGCTGTAAACCCGTATAACGCGTTCGTACATTGGCTACAGCATCTCCCTGTTCTGTCAGCCGGATCGTGATCTGCCGTTGCTGAAGATTGTCGGCCGGGCGGTAGGCTGGAGTCTGTATCAGTCGCCCCCCCTGTGGCAGAATCAGCAGCGCATGGCGGCTACCGGTAAAATCGCCGACGTAGCCGACGGGATTGTGCCCACTCGTACATTCCAGAAAGAGCGTGTCGCGGCCGTCGGGTACACATAAAATGACGTGATTGAACTGAAAACTCGGAAAATCGGCCATCACATCTGGTTCATCATCGCCCGCGCGAACCAGCGCAGGGTAAGCCGTTACGCCAGCCGCTTTCAGCAAGGCTTTCGTATAATTGGTCAGGGCTTTGCAATCGCCGTATTTACTGACGGCGACTTTCTCGGCTTCGATAGTTTGCCAACCGCCCAGGCCGAGCTGTACCCCAACGTAGCGCGTTTGCTCCTGCAGAAAACGGTAGAGTTTCTTTACCTTCCCGGCCGTTGTGGTTTCCTTACTGGTCAACTCGATTACCTGCTGACGCAGTTCATCGGGAATACGGTCGCGACCGTCGTTCAACTGATGGTAGAAGCGACTGATGTCTTCCCAACTCGTAACTTTTCCTTTGTACTCCTGCACTTCAAAATCAGTCGGAGCTGTATATACGATGGGCAGCAGTTCCCGCGCCGGGGGCGACAGCGGCTCGAATTCCACAGCCGGGACGTTCGACAGCTTCCAGGTATAGGTTTTGCCGCCATCGGCAGCAGCCGTTACGATCGCTGGCGCTGGAAGGTTCATCTCTTTATAGCGCAGGGCAAGCGTTGCCGGCATATTCACCGTAAACGAAGCCTGTTCGACCGACAGATGCTGCTCATCCTGGGGAGCCCAGGTCGGGTAGAACATCAGATTCCGTTCGGTGGTCTCTTCGATAAACTCGACCGTATAGGGGTAGGTCGGCTGTTTGGGAAACGTAGCCGATTTAAACCGATTATCATCGAAAAAATTATAGTCGGCAAAGGTGCTGTAATCGTCGATATCGGCCTTTTTCAATTTACGAATGGGTTTCCCCAGCGCGTCATACAGGGTTCCCTCCAGATTGGTCACTTTCGAAAATTTATCGTACCACACCTTCCGGGTAGCCTGATCGTCGCCCTGTTCATCCAGCACGGTTATCACACTGCGGATGCGTTGGGTTGCCTCTCCCGCCGACTTAACAGTGAACGTCGTTTCGTGCCGACGAACGACGGCATGCGCGTTATCTTTCAGAGCGGGGGTCAGTGCCAGCGCCTGGTATTCGACCTGAGCCCAGGCTGGCTGGCTTATCAGTACGGTTAGTAAAAAAAGGTTTTTCATGGTATGTCCCGCTTATTTCTTTTCGGCGATATCGCCCCGTTTCAATACTACCTGCTCAGCCTGTATGGCCACAACCCGGCTGAACAATTCGCGCAGTGCGCTGTATTCGCTGGCGGAATAGGTCGGCCGGCGCAGAAGAAGCCGACTGGCTACCTGAAGCTGGTTAGCGGAATTAACCGATACCTGATACAGAAACCGTCCACCATCTTCAGGAATGGTCATCGATACCGCCTTGGGTAACTCTTCGACCTGAAAGCCAGTCGGAAGCGTGTACGTAGCCGTAAAAATCTCTTCGATGGGCACTCCTAAATCGACCGGATAAAGTCGCTCGGCCTCCTTGAATGGGTTATTCGCCTGAGCTTCTGTCAGCATGGGGCGCAGATAAAGCCGATCGCCTGCCTTTGTACTGGCTTCCGGAATGGTAAGGGTATACTTTACACTAAACGCCCCGGTCTTTAGCTCAGCCGAGGGAAAATCAACTTTATCGATCTGCCAGGATGGTCGCTTTTTCTGAATAGCCTCTATGAATTTTGGTTTCCCCGAACTGGCAAACTCTTTACGGGTACTCCAGGCGCTGTAGCCTCCATGCGAATGAAGAAGGGTACCGGTTACTTCGCCATCCTCATTTAGGGTAAACGTTCCTGTGTGGATTTCGACATCCCGCTCGGCCGGAAGCAGAGGTATAAAGCGCGGTTTGGTCGGATGCACAAGGCGGCCCTCTCCATTCAGACACCGTATGGGCAGCATACCCAGGGGCAGATACGGATCCGTAGCGTCCAGCAGCAGATCTTTCCCGCCAACCATCACGTGAGCTACCACGTAATTAAACTTTTTCAGCAGTGGATAAAACGTATCAAACCGTCCATGAGAGCGGGTACTGAGAATTACTGGATTGGCATCAAGTTCCATTTCCCGCAACAGGGCAATCAGCATCAGGTTCATATCACCCGCATCGCCTTTTTTATCGTCGAATACCTTTTTGATGTTGGCTGACCAGTAACCCGACTCTTCGTTCCATTTTATGGCATGGTTGACAAAATCATAAGCAGCTGCAATTTGGCCCAAGGTGTCGGGGTGCTGACTTAGGAGCGATCTAGCCGTTTCGCGCAGAAAACCAGCCCGCTTAAACTGGCCGCCGAAGCTGGCATCCTCAAGCAGGATTTTATCCATTGCCGCCCAATCGACCGTTAGAACTCGCAACATCTGACCGGGAAGTTGGTAGCTCGCCAGTTCGAAGTCGACTTTAGCCAGATAATCGTCCGCTGTCGTGATGTAAGCTTCGTTGCGAAAAGCTGGAATGTCTTTCACCGAAAACCGATACTCCACGGTCGATGCTATTTTCTTTTCGCTCCCTTTGATCGACAGATAGCCCCCCTGTAAGACTTTGTAGTAGAAATAATCCGGGATCGCAACCCGATATTCACTCCAGTTAACCGGTATATCCTGTTGAAACCGCCAGGTCTTAGGGTTATTGTTAATATTGAAGGGCGTACGAACGGTGTACTTATACTCGATGACTGCCCCTTCCCGAACGTTGGGCAATGTATATTTTTCGACCCACAGCTGATTCGTTACTTTCTCAGTGAAATGACCCGTTTTAGCCAGCCGATCGACCGACACGGTTCCGTTCGTGAGGTTATACGTATAGCCGTCGAAATCAGTGACCTGCTCGTGTTGAGCCGTTGTTCCCCGCCGAATCGGTATCTGAATCGTTGCCCGATCGTACGCTGATTTCTTGCGGATCTGCATCCGCACGTGATACGTAGCCACCAGCGCTAAACTACCATTCAGATCGAAGTTGACCTCTCCGTAGTCGTAAAGTACAACAGCTTCGGCCGTTGAATCAGCCGTGGTGTTCGCAAATTGAGCCGGTGTAATACTTCCAAACTTTACGATAGGCGCAACCATACTGGCTTGCTGAGCCATCGAGAGCGATACGCCCGTACAGAAAAATGCAACGATCATCGCCAGAAGCCGATGCGCAACAGGAGCAGAAGACATAGATGGTGGGTAGGTAAATTTTAGAGAAATTGACTAGTGACGTGTGGGGAAGAGACGATTATTTTTTGGCGGTTTCGCCCCGCTTCAGTACTATCTGTTCGGCATGTTTGGCCACAATCCGGCTGAACAACTCGCGCAAAGGTCCGTACTCACCCGCCGAATACACCGGACGGCGCAGGAAAACCCGACTGACAACCTGAATTTTGTTGTCAGCCAGTTGGGATACTTGGTACACAAACCGTCCGCCGTTTTCCGGCAGGCTCATCGATACTGGTTTTGGCATTTCTTCAACCTGATAACCAGCCGGTAATGCATAGGTCGCCGTAAAAACTTCCTCTTTCTGCATGCCGAAATCAACCGGATAAAGACGTTCGGCTTCTTTAAACGGGTTAACACCGTGGCCTTCGGTCAGCATGGGGCGCAGGTAGAGCCGGTCACCAGCCCGGCCACAGGCTTCGGGGATGGTGATGGTATAATCGGTGTTGAAAGCCTTGCTTTTCAGGTCGACGCCCGAAAAATCCGCCTGTTCGATTTGCCAGACCGGCCGTTTCTTCCGGATACCATCCAGGTATTTCGTCTTTCCGTCAACGACGAAGGATTTACGGTCGCTTAGGGCGCTGTAGCCACCGTGCGAGAGTTGGAGTGTCCCTGATATATCCCCGTCAGCACCGATTGTAAAAGCACAGGTATATACGACGGTTTCCCGTTCGGTCGGCGCCAGCGAGATGAAGCGTGATTTAGTCGCGTGGATAAGCCGCCCGTTTCCATTCAGGCAATGTACTGGTAGCATACCCAGAGGCAGGTACGGATCAGTGGCGTCTAGCAGCAGATCTTTCCCGCCAACCATGACATGGGCCACTACGTAATTAAACTTTTTCAGCAGTGGATATTCTTCGCTGATCTGGCCATGGGCTCGGGTACTGAGGATCACCGGATTGGCGTCAAGTTCCATTTCCCGCAGCAGCGCAACCAGCATGAGGTTGATATCGGCCGCGTTTCCTTTTTTGTTGTCGAATACTTTTTTAATACCGTCAGAGGATATCAACCCGTTTTCATTATTCCATTTGATCGACTGACGAATGTATTCGTAAGCGGCTGTCACACGGCTCATTGTATCGGCCTGCTGACTATTCAATAACTGGGCCGTTTCTCGTAAGAAGCCCGTTCGCTTGATCTGCCCACCAAAATCACTGTGTTCAAGCAGTGTTTTCTGCAATCCCGGCCAGGTAACCGAGAAATCCTGAGGTTTTCTACCGGGCGACTGATATGAGGCCAGTTCGAATTCGATCTTGGCCATGTAATCCTCGTCCGTGGTGATGTACGCTTCATCCCGAAACGCCGGAATGTCTTTCATGGCCAGCCGGTAGGCTGTAGCAGAGGCTCCATTCTGACCGGAGTAGAGGTCATAGGTGGTTGCTTTGTGTTCGTTGATGGCCATTTGCAGATACCCACTCTGCATGATTTTGTAATAAAAATAATCAGGAATGATAATGTTATACTCACTCCATTTCACGGGAATATTCTGCTGGAACCGCCAGGTACGCGGGTTGTAGTTTACGCTAAACGGCGTCCGAAGCGTATACTTATATTCAATGATGGCTCCCTCCCGGACGTTGGGCAGGGTGTATTTCTCAAGTGAATAATTGTCGGAAACTTTCTCTGTAAAATGGCCGGATTTCGCTAGTCGGTCGATCGTTACATCGCCCTTAACGTTATTGTAGGTATACCCGTCGAACTCCGTGATGTACTCGTGCTGACCTGCGCTCCCCCGCCAAATCGGCAATTCAATTACTGACCGTTCGTAGGCCGATTTCTTATTGATTTTCGTGCGGACATGGTGTGTAAAGTTCATCCACAAATCGCCCGCGTTCTCTTCAAAATTTACGCTGCCATAGGCATACAACACGACGGCTTCTGCGGAAGAATCTGCCTGCTGAACCGAAAACTGGTCGGGCGTGATTTTACCGAACGTAATAGCTGGAGCGGTAGGGGTTGTTTTCTGAGCAAATAAAAGCGCTGTGCCACTCAGAAAGCAGAGAACAATCAGCACCCAAAGGCGCTGACAGAATGAAGCAGGAAGCATGAACGGTGGGTACTAATTTTTACAATATAATGGTCTGGTAGAGCCTACGCTTTTCAAAAGTATACATTATTTGCGCACGCTATTCGATCAGTCGAGCTGATTTTCATATCATCATCCAGTTATTGACTAAGAGGTCATATGTTGGCTCGTATTCCCTCCCGATATACAAGTCAAGCCGCCTGTTTAGTCGCAGGCATCATCGATAATTCATTCGAAAAAAGCAGTCGTTTTTCAGGCGGATCGTAGTTTGATTTCTATCTACATCGACCGGCTGTCTTTTCGGTAGTTATTTTGATGAACCGCTCAACAAAATACGTCTGCCAAAGCATATACTTACTTTGGCAGACGTACCAATCAATCGACCGCTACTAACGATTCGGTAAGATTACTTTTTCAGGCCGAAGTTTTTGGAGATACCGAACCCGGCACCACTGCCAAAACCCAGGTGAAAGGCATTGGCCGATACGCCATCGATTTTCTGTGACGAGAAACTCAGGGAGCCAAATGAAAAGTTAAGCGCAAAGCTATTTTTCAGGTTGACGCCAATGGCGGGGAAAAATGTTCCCTGAAAACCGCTCGCATGCCCACCCAGTACGTTCGCATTGAACTGACCATAAATCGCAAAAATACCGGCCAGTGGCTGCGTATAACGGATGAATGGCCCAACCGATACCGTCGAGGTTGTCGAGCTGGAAACCGTTTTGCTACCCGCAATGTCCAGGTTGACGCCTGCCGTCCAGTTATCATTCCACTGGTACCCGACCGCGGGCGATACGTTGTAGCTGCTGACGGTACCGCCACTAACCTTTTGTGAGTCGAACCCAACACTTCCATAAACCAGTAGCGTATTGCTTTGAGCCTGTGCGCCGACCAGTCCTGCTACCGTCAATAAGAGACTAAGAATTACTTTTTTCATGACTTGTATAAATTGGTGAACTAAGTCAAATCGGATCAGGCACCGAACCTCATCCGTTTGAATTATTGCATAGACGGGAAAAGCGGTTTTCGTCACGCATCCGGTTTGGTCCGGACCAATTCTTCACCAACTATTCGACTTACAGCCAGTCGGCTACGCGCCCGACGCCGTCGATTATTGGCTGTTTTTTTTATCTTTGCTGTCACTCACTGCACAGTTCCATGGATAAGTTAACCGCCGACGACCTGATTTATGGGTACATCAACGGCATTTTTCCCATGGCCGATACCGATGGTACGCTGTACTGGTACGCGCCGGACCCACGGGCGGTGATCCCGATTCACACCTACAAACCGGCCAAATCGCTCCGGCCGGTGCTGAATAAAAATCAGTTTGAGATCCGGATCGATACGGCCTTCCGGGAAGTCATGCAGGGCTGTTCCAAACCGCGCTCGGAAGACGACAGCGTCTGGATTTCGGACGAAATCATCGAAGCTTATACCAGCCTGCATCAGATGGGGCTGGCCCACAGCGTGGAAACGTACGTAGACGACCGGTTGGTGGGCGGGTTATATGGCGTGTCGCTGGGCTCGGCTTTTTTCGGAGAATCCATGTTTCACCAGGTCAGCAATGCCTCAAAAGTGGCGTTTCATTACCTGATCGAGATTCTTCGCCAACAGCAGTACACGCTGCTGGACACGCAGTTTATCAACGACAATGTCCGGCGGTTTGGCGCGATCGAAATTCCGAAAGCCGATTACCTCCGGCAGCTCAAGGTAGCCCTTCGTCACAAAGCCCGGTTTGCAGAACCTACTCGACGCTGGTCAGTTGAACGGGATTAGCGCGCCAGCTACCCGATAAATACGGGTAACTGATTACTTTTGCCGCCTGTATCTGCCAATTCGTTCCCATGCCCAAGCCTGTTCTTGTTCTTAAGTTTGGTACCGCTTCCATTACAAAGCCAACCGGCGAACCCAACGAGCCAATTATGGTCGACATTGCCCGGCAGGTTGCAGCGTTGCACCCACATTACCGCATCGTGCTGGTTTCGTCGGGAGCGGTGGGTGCTGGCAAGGCTTTGATTCACGACTATAAAGGTGACATCACGCAGCGCAAAGCGGCCGCTGCGGTCGGTAATCTGCTGTTACTCAATCAGTACTCCCGTTTCTTCGCTATCTACGGAATTTCCATTGCCCAGAGTCTGTGCGAACGCCATCATTTTGCCAACCGGGACCAGTTTCTGCAACTAAAGCAAACCTACGAAGAACTGTGGGCCAACGACCTGATTCCCATCGCGAACGAAAACGACGTGGTGAGCAACCGGGAACTGAAATTTTCTGACAACGACGAACTGGCTACACTGATCGCGGTCGGTTTCGGGGCCGAAGCCATGATGCTCTGCACATCCGTAGGTGGCCTGCTGGATGCAACTGGTCAGATCATCCGCCAGGTGAACGACTTCGACGAACGCGTGTTCGGCGTGGTTCGGACCGACAAATCCTCGTTGGGTCTGGGTGGTATGGCGTCTAAACTGACTTTTGCCAAACTAGCGACCCGCATGGGCATTCGGGTGGTTATTTTCGGGCTGAATGAACCCGATAGCCTCGGTCGGGCGTTACGGGGCGAAACCGGTACCGAATTCGTTCCGCAATCGTCGGCCTTATCGGCCCGGAATCGCTGGCTGGCCA
The DNA here is from genome assembly GCF_054777875.1 of Spirosoma koreense. Classification (NCBI taxonomy): domain Bacteria; kingdom Pseudomonadati; phylum Bacteroidota; class Cytophagia; order Cytophagales; family Cytophagaceae; genus Spirosoma; species Spirosoma koreense. Next base: position 143,460 of record NZ_BAAHAC010000029.1, read on the forward strand.
GTGGTAGTCTGGTAGTCGGGCGGATACAAATCGACCAGGGGGCCGTTCGGGCGTTACAGCAACGGCGGAGCTTACTGGCGGTGGGTATCCGGACAATCCTGGGCGAGTTTTCGACGGGCGAAATGATCGAAATTGTCGATGAGCTTCAGAATCCGGTGGCCGTAGCCCGCGTCCGGGTTTCGTCGGAAACCTTGGCGCAGCAGTTGAATCAACAGAACGTCGAGGTGGCCAATGCCAATGATATTGTACTTTTGTAAATCAGTTCCGATGCTCAGTTCTACTTTTGACACAATCCGGTATGGTACAGGTAACAAAACAGTCCGTGCAACAGTGGATACTATTTGATTACTTATCAAAAAAGCATCGCTTTCAGGATACGCTCACTATGTACGAGCGAAAATACGGCATGCCGCTTGAATCATTTGCCCAACGCTTCGACAATAGAGGAGATGAAGTTTATGAGGAGTGGGACGACTATATTGAATGGAAAGCAGCCCAGGAGTTTCTAATCCGAATAGACAGGAAGATTCAGGACGTTAAGAATGGCAACATCGAACTCATCGACTAACAGATGCCTTTTTTCGAGAACAGATGAATTTCTTAGATTGGCTGACGAACCATTCGCTTGTAATAAGCTACGACGTGTTGGATTATTATGAAATGGACGATGCCACATTTCTGAAATTGAAGATCGTTCTGACAGACAGTTCCGTGCTTTACACAAAGGAGTACATTGACGAATCCATTCGAAATTACGCATTTCAGTGGCAAACAGCGCACAACCTATGGCTGATGCGTTGGGACAATGCTCCGCACTTTCCCAAACTTACTTCCTTTCCACACCACAGACATGATTACCGTAGTGGATCGGAAGTGGTAACCGATAGTGTTGATATTACGCTGACAGAAGTGTTGACATACATCCAGACTCAGCTAACAACTTAATTCTATGACACCCATCACTCCGCTCCTTCAGGCTACGCAGCAGGCCGCAGCCGTCGTTCGTCGGTTGAGCCCGGCTCAGAAAACCGATCTGCTCAACCGACTCGCCGATGTGCTGACCGCGCATACAGCCGAGATTATGGCCGAAAACCAGAAAGACCTCGACCGGATGCCCACTACCGATCCGAAATACGATCGGTTGAAGCTAACGGAGAGCCGGATAACGGATTTAGCCAAAAGTCTGCGTGAGGTAGCCGTCCTGCCTGATCCGGCGGGTGAAGTGATGCTGGAGCGCACGATCGAGCAGGGGCTGAAGCTCAAAAAAATCGCCGTGCCGCTGGGGGTGGTAGGGGTTATCTACGAAGCGCGTCCAAACGTGACGGTCGATGTAGCGTCGCTGTGTCTGCGCTCGGGCAATGCCTGCGTGCTGAAAGGCGGCAAAGAAGCCGATGCCTCAAACCGGTATCTGGTCGGTCTGATTCAGGATGTGCTGAACGATTTTGGGGTTCCGAAAGCGGCTGTTACCCTGCTCCCCCCCGATCGGGCCGTCGTAAACGAATTGCTGACAGCTACCCGCTACGTCGATATCATCATCCCCCGCGGCTCGGACTCGCTGATTCAGTTTGTGCGGAAGAATTCGCTGGTACCCACCATCGAAACCGGTGCGGGAGTGTGCCACGCCTACGTAGAAACCTCGGCGGATCTGGCCAAAGCCGTGGCTATTGTGGTCAACGCCCGGGTTTCGCGCCCGTCGGTTTGTAACTCCCTCGACTGTGTGCTGGTCGATGAAGCCATTGCCGAGCGTTTTCTGCCCATGCTCACCGCCGACTTCGCTAAGTGGAACGTAGAAGTGTTTGCCGACGAACCGGCTTTTACCATCTTCGAGAAAGCGGGCTATACGAACCTGCAACCAGCACAACCCGAAGATTTCGGCCGTGAGTTTCTGGATTATAAATGTGCGGTAAAAGTGGTTGCCGGTCTGGACGAAGCCCTGTCGCATATTCAGGCTTACTCCTCACGGCACTCCGAAGCGATTCTGTCGCAGGATCAGGCATTGATCGACCAGTTTCTACGGGAAGTAGATGCGGCTGCGGTATACGCCAATGCCTCGACCCGTTTCACGGACGGTGGCGTGTTTGGGCTCGGTGCCGAAATCGGTATATCAACCCAGAAACTACACGCCCGCGGGCCCTTCGCCCTCGAAAAGTTAGTCACCGAAAAATGGATTGTGGTCGGCGATGGCCAGGTGCGCTGGTAAGTCTACACGGTCTGCGAAAATAACCGGGTCTTCGGCTGAGCGTAATTCAGGCGCTCGTCGAAGGCCATACAAATATTTCGTAGAAACGGGCGACCTTCCGGACAAACGCGTAAACCTTCGGCATCGAAATCCAGCAGCCCATCAAGCCAGAACGATTCGAGCCGGGCGCTTAGCATCTCCCACTCCCCTTTCGACCAACTACCCAGATGCCAGTGGGTTTCACCCTGGCACATGATATTCAGAATCTGTCGGCGCAGAAACTGGTCCTGATCGTCGAGCACGTGACCACGCAGCAAGGGCAATCCGCCCGATAATACCCGGTTCAGGTATTGATCGACGTCTTTTTCATTCTGCGCAAACGCTGTCCATACATCGCTGATAGAGGAGGCTCCCAGGCCGAGCAGCACCCGCGTCTGCGCTGTCGTATACCCCATAAAATTCCGGTGGAGCTGGCCGGTTAGCATGGCCTGATAAAGCGGATCGTGCGTCCGGGCAAAATGATCCATTCCGATCTCGACATACCCCGCCTGTTCCAGCACTTCACGCCCCGTCTCATACAGCACTCGCTTTTGTTCGCCAGACGGCAAATCATCATCCCGGAAGCCCCGCTGGCCGTTGCCTTTGAGCCAGGGTACGTGCGCGTACGAGTAAAACGCAATCCGGTCGGGGTACAGAGTCAGGGTTTTAAAGATCGTATCCTGGATTGACTCCGGGGTCTGAAACGGCAAGCCGAACACCAGATCGTGGCTGATGGAGGTGTAGCCCAGCTGTCGCGCCCACTCAGTAACCTGCCGCACATTGGCCAATGGCTGAAGCCGGTGAATGGCCCGCTGCACGACTGGGTCATAATCCTGAACCCCAAAACTCACCCGCCGGAAACCCCTGTTGTACAGAATCTCCAGGTGTTCGCGGGTTGTGTTGTTCGGATGTCCTTCCCAGCCGTAATCCGGTGATTCGGTCGGGATAGCCCGGTTAAAAATTCCGCCAAGTAATCGCTCAAGTTGTTGAGAGGTAAAGAAGCTGGGTGTGCCCCCGCCTAAGTGCAACTCAGCGATACGGGGCCGCTCGGGCAGCAGATCGCAGTAAAGATTCCACTCGGTCAGGAGCGCATCGATGTACGGCCCTTCGACGCCGTGGTTGCGGGTGATTCGCTTCGTACAGCCGCAGAAGGTGCAAAGGCTTTCGCAATAAGGCAGATGGATGTACAGACTGATTCCGGTCGTCGCATTACTGACTGCAAAGGCCCGACGCAGGTTATGCACCCAGGCCGCTTCGCTAAAGGTGGTTTCATCCCAGAATGGCACCGTCGGATAACTGGTATAGCGTGGTCCGGGAACGTTATATTTCTGAATGAGCGCGTTTTGTGGCATGGGGGTAAGGGCAGAGGGGTAAGGGCAGAGGGCATGGGGGTAGGGCGGAGGATTTATCGCTATAACCCCGTACCCTATACCCTATGCACTTACCCCTACGCCATTGACCCCACAAAAATGAGTCGATTAATACAGAAAAAGCCTGACCCGAATCAGGCAGGGGGCTGATGATTATCAGAAGACAAGTGACCGGCCATCGCCAATTTGCCGTCAAATTCGGTGGTATGAATACGGCGATACATTCCTCTACGGTCTGTTATCATTGCGGCAACGACTGCTCTGACCATAGGCTTTTCTTCGATGATAAACCATTCTGTTGTGACGGTTGCAAAACCGTGTACAGTATCCTGAGTGAACACCAGCTTTGCCAGTATTACGACATCGAATCGATCGAAAATCGTGCTCAGCCTTCTCTGGACAAAGCCCGCCAGACCCGACTGGAATTCCTGGACCACCCGGAGATCATAGCGCAGTTACTAACCTTTTCCAGCGAATCGGTCGCGAAGGTGACGTTTTACATCCCTACGATTCACTGCAGTTCGTGTCTATGGCTGCTCGAACACCTCTATCGCATCGATCCGGCCATTCAGCAGTCGCGGGTCGATTTTCTGAAAAAGCAGGTTCACCTGACGTACAACCCCGCCCAGCTGACGCTCCGGCAGGTGGTTGAACTACTCACCTCCGTCGGTTACGAACCGTTGATCAGCCTGAACGACGTAGTCAAACAAGAGCAAAAAGCATCCAACCGACCTTTTCTGTATCGACTGGGTGTAGCGGGCTTTTGTGCTGGCAATATCATGTTGTTCAGCTTTCCTGAATACCTCGGCCTCGACAGTCCTTCATTCAAACACCTCTTCGGCGTCATCAATCTACTGCTGGCTATTCCCGTCGTTTTTTACTCGGCATCGGGCTATTTCGGGTCGGTCTGGAACGGATTAAAAAAAGGGTTGATCAACATCGACCTGCCCGTTCTGCTGGGTATTCTGGTGGCTTTTTTCCGCGGTGCCTATGAAGTACTGGCGCTCGACGGCGCTGGCTATTTCGACTCACTGACGGGCCTGATTTTCTTTCTGTTATGCGGAAAATGGTTCCAGCAACAGACGCATGAATTTTTATCCTTCGAGCGGGACTATAAATCGTATTTCCCAATGGCCGTCACGGTGGTGGGGCGTGGGGGCAGAGGGCATGGGGCAGAGGGCGCAGGGGTGAGGGCGCAGGGTCCTATCTCCTTCCCCCCCACCCTTACCCCTCTCCCCTCTGCCCCACGCCCCGTGCCCATCACCCAACTGCGCAAAGGTGACCGCATACGCATACGCCATCAGGAACTGATTCCGGCCGACGGTATTCTTTACAAAGGTCAGGCCCGTATCGACTACAGCTTTGTCACGGGAGAATCGGAACCGGAGCCCAAAACGCTGGGATCGCTGCTGTATGCCGGTGGGAAACAGATTGGAGAAGCCATCGAACTGGAAGTCGTCCGGGAAGTATCGCAAAGCTACCTGACCCAGCTCTGGAACAACGACGTTTTTCGAAAAACGACCACTACCCGCATCCGCACCTTCGCCGACGCGGTGGGCAAGTATTTCACCCTGTCGGTCATAACGCTGGCGATGCTGGCTGGGCTATACTGGTACGTCGTTTGGCACGATCCGGCGCGGGCGGTCAATGTCTTCACGGCGGTCCTGATCATTGCCTGCCCCTGTGCACTTTCGCTCTCCTATCCGTTTGCGCTCGGCAATGGACTGCGTCTGCTTGGCAAACGGCATCTGTACCTCAAAAATGCGGAAGTCATTGAGCAGTTGGCCGCCTGCGATACCATCGTTTTCGATAAGACCGGTACGCTGACCAAAGCCCAGGCCGCGGTTACTGAATCATTTACCAATGCATTGTCTACCCGCGAACGGTCGATGGTTGCTTCGCTGGTGCATCAGTCGGCGCACCCGCTCAGCCGCAGACTGACGAATTACCTCGCGGATGTATTACCGCTGCCTGTCGAAGGGTTTACCGAAGTACCGGGTCATGGCATCCAGGCGATTGTAGATGAGCGGCTTGTTAAACTGGGCACCCGCTCGTTTGTCGAATCCGGGGGCATCGTGCCCGACAACAGCTTCGCCGAAACGACCGTTCACTTAAGTATCGATCAGCAGTACCGGGGCTATTTCCGTTTTCCGAGCCAGTACCGGCCGGGTATCGAAACCATGCTCTCCGACCTACGAAACACCCATCAGCTGTATCTGCTCTCGGGCGATCGGGCACAGGGGCAGGCTGATTTAGCCCACTGGTTCCCGGTAGACAGCCAGATGTATTTCAACTGCCGTCCGGCAGATAAACTGGCCTTCATCAAACTTTTGCAGGAGCAGGGACGGCGGGTCATTATGGTCGGTGATGGGCTGAACGATGCAGGTGCGCTAAAGCAGGCCGACGCAGGCATTGCCATTACCGACGACACGATTCAGTTTACGCCATCGAGCGACGCCATTCTGGAAGCCGATTCGCTCATTCAGTTGCCCCAGTTTCTGCGATTTAGTCAGTTTGGGATGCGGCTGATCCGGGTCAGTTTCGCCGTTTCGCTGGTGTATAACGCCATTGGGCTAAGCTATGCTTTATTTGGGAACCTGTCGCCGGTGGTGGCAGCCATCCTGATGCCGGTTAGCTCTGCTACCATGCTGGCCATAGCGACCCTGGGCATGCAGGGGTATCGCGATTGGAAAGCAGACGGTCGGTCATAGCTCTCCGTGGCTACCTGAAGAAATAAGACTAAAAGTGAAGTTATGCGATTGGCCCCATGCCCCGGCTGTATCGATCAGACAATAGCCAGCAGGGGTATATCCGTCAGGCGGGCCAGGTGCTGGGTTTCGCCCTCCCAAAAAAGCTTCCAAAACCAGCTTCGGTTCTGCGGCAACATCATGATCAGGTCGGCTTTAGTCGTGTGGGCGAAGGTCAGGATGGCATTGTACAGATCGGTGTCTGTTTCAATGGTCAACGTGTGGGGCTGACGACCGAGCAATCGGCGGATGGCTTCGGCTTCCCGGTGCGTTCCCGGATCCGTCGGCTTATCGCTGATGCACAGCACATTCAACATGCTCTCGAATGCTCGGGCAAATTGCACCACCTTGTCGAAGGCGACAGCATTGGGAGAATTGTCGAGGTCGATACACAGCACGGTATTTTTCAGCCCAGCATAGCCGACAGTTGGCGGAACCAGCAACAGCGGAACGGCTGTTTCGGCCACCATCCCCGTAGCGATGCTGCCCAACAGCTGTGTACTCGCCGGCGCCGTTCCTACAGTCGACATGACCAGCAGATCGGCTTTTTCGGCTGCTGCGACCGAACGGATGGCATTGATGGTATGGCCTTCCTGCACAATGCAACGGATCGGGAATGTTGGTCCCAGCAAATCCCTAAGTTCATCGGCCATCTTTTGCAGGCTCTTCTCGCTGCTTTCGCGCATGGCCTTCACCGATAAAGGGAAATCGCCGGTTTTCGCCGGATTGTCGGGCCAGACATGAAAGGCGTGAAACAAAATCAGCGTAGCTTTCTGATCATAAGCCAGTTGGCCGGCGAATCGGGCGGCTCGCCGGGAATTGAGCGAAAAATCGGTAGCGAGAATAATGGTTTTCATAGGGAGCACCGCATTAGGACAGGAAATGGATGGACATCTAAGCGTTGTTGCTTAAGCGGCCAGACAGTTGCTCACCGGAGCGAAGGACGGGGAAGGAGTTATGGCCCGAATGCCATCGGATGTGCCAAGCCAGCGCAATTGGGTCGAAATCTGAAACTGGCACGCGGTAAACGCATCCATGACGCCCGGCTGGTCGATATCTGTCAGGAGGTAGTCGTACTGGCCTAGCAGCAAATGAATCGTAAGCACCAGTTGGGGCTCACCCAGCAACATTTTCGTGTATAGCTGGACCGAGCCCGTTGGCGACACAAAAGTCAGCCAGTGGTTCAAAGCCTCGCCGGCGGCCTGGCGGGCGTCGTGATAGGCCGCTGCTTTTAACGGCTGATCGACGGTTGAACAAAGCTCATAGGCATACACCACCGTCAGGTCGATGCGTTCAGACTGAGTTTCGAGCCAGCGGTTCAGCACCAGCGCCAGATCGACAGACCCGTCGGTTACAAGAAGGGCTTTTTTCATGCGTACGTTCAGCGGAGATTCATGCCAAAAGTACGTGGGTTGTGATCACCGACTCCTGAGTTCGCTTAGGCCAAAAGCTGATTCTGATCAGGCCATCACCAATTCGCCCGTCGCATTTTATCAGCCTGGAGTACCCGAATACCGGCACCCGTAATTTCGATCAGGCCATCGTGTTTGAATTCGCTCAGCGTGCGAATCAGGGATTCGGTAGCCGTGCCGATGACAGCCGCCAGATCGTCGCGCGAGAGCAGAATGGGCGCAGCCGGTTCGCCACTGGGAAGGGGTTCCTGCAACCGCAGTAATGCATCGGCCACGCGCCGACGTAGCGAACTATAGGCCATGCCCAGCAACTGGTCCTCTTTTTCGGTAACACGCCCTGCCAGCAACCGCACAAACTCCCGACCCACCTCGGGCTGGCTGGTCAGTAACTGCCGAAAATCTTCTTTGGGAATGTAAATCAGTTCGGCATCGTCGAGCGTCAGAGCCGAGTCGGTATAGGTTTTCTCTTCGAGCAGAGCCAGGTCCCCAAAAAATTCGCCGGGACCGTACAGGCCGGTTACCAACTCTTTGCCGTCGGTATTCGTCCGCGTGGTTTTCACCCGACCGCTTTTTAAAAAATACAGGCGGGTGGGTTCGTCGCCTTCGGTGTAGATGAACTGCTTCTTTGGCACCGCATGTATCTTACGATCAACGGATAAACTCTGCAATCCACCCACTGAGCGCGCATCCTCCAGAAATTGACTAAGCCCCTCCTGCTTCAGGTTGTAGTCATTGGCCCGCAATTTACTAGGTCCGACGCTTCGGAAGCGGTTCAGACGGCCTTCGACGGCGCTCAGCAATTCGGTATCGTCAAAGGGTTTGGTCAGGTAATCGTCGGCTCCAAGTTCCATGCCTTTCCGAAAATCGATCCGTTCAGACTTGGCCGTCAGGAAAATAAACGGAATACCGTTGAGATCCGGGTTTTTATTGACAATGTGTAGCACACCATAGCCGTCCAGGACCGGCATCATAATGTCGCAAATAATCAGGTCAGGTCGCTCGACCAGGGCCCGTTCGACACCAAGTTTTCCGTTTTCGGCGGTCAGAACGCGATACCCGGCCAGTTCTAGGATTTCTGCCGTGTTTTCCCGGATGTCGGCATTGTCTTCAATGAGCAGAATGTTTTTCATGAGGAAATGTGATTGTTACGGTCGTGCCTTCGCCTAACTGACTGGTTAGCTCGATGGAGCCGTCGAGCAGTTCGACGTATTTGGCAACGATGTGCAGACCCAGGCCCGTACCTGCGAAATTAGTGGCATTTTTGGCCCGAAAAAACCGCTCGAACAAATGCTTCTGGTCTTCGGTCGAGATGCCGATCCCCTGATCGCGAATCTGGAGCTGGAAGGCACCGGCCAGGTTGATACGCGCCAAATCGATCACCTGATTGTCAGACGAGTACTTTATCGCATTCGATAGTAAGTTGACCAGAATTTTCCGCAACAGCGACGGATCGGAATAAACCGGCTGAGGGCCGTCGAACCGGGTTTGTATGCGCTGCCCCGGCTTCAGCATATCGCTCAGATCTGCCACAACCTCATCGATCAGTTTCGGCAAATCAACCCACGACCACGTAGCCTCTACACGCCCTTCTTCGAGCCGTCCGACCGACAGAAATTCCTCCAGAATGGCATTGAGGTGATTGACCGACGACTTGATGCGGTGAATATGTCGGAGCCGCTGGGCCTGCTGGTCGGCGCCAGGGTATTTCTCGATCAGTGAGGCCGACGTAAGCACGGCGCTCAGAGGTGTGCGAAACTCATGCGACGCCATCGACACGAACCGCGACTTCAGCTCACCCAGTTCACGTTCGGCGGCCAGGGCTTTGGCCAGTTCATCCTTCGACTGTTCGAGCTGGTGCAGCGTAGCCATGAGCGCATGCGTACGATCGGCGACTTTCTGCTCCAGTTCGGCGTTGAGTTGCTCGATGCGGCTTTTTTGCTCCAGCAGCGTCTGTTCGGCTTCTTTTTTGGCGGTAATGTCGATAATGTACCCAACCGCCAGCAGGGCGTTATCCCGGTAGAAATAGCTCAGGCTAATTTCAGCCGGAAATACCGATCCATCTTTCCGTTTGGCATACAGATCGCGTCCGTGCCCCATGGCCCGTACCTGCGGGTCGGCGTTGAACGAAGCCCGTAACTGCGCATGCCGGCCTGCCACCGAATCGGGCACCAGCGCATCGATGGATATGATTTTCATTTCCTCCTCGCTGTAGCCAAACAGGGTGCGCGCGTGGCGATTAAAAGCTACGATAAGCCCCTGCTCATCGCAGACAATGATACCGATAGTGGCGTGGGTAAAAACAGCTTCGAACGAGTCGTCGAACATACGAGTCGGGTTTCTGAGTGCAAAGAAAGCGTCTATCCAGATAACCTGGCTGATCTAAATCAGTTTTCCGGTTGATGTGTCTCACGGTTTACCCAGGATAGAATGGGCAATTTTACCGCATTAACTGGCTTATTGTTTATGGCCCCTCACGCTTCGTTACTCTCAGCGGCACTTCAACAGCCTGTCCTGCTGGTCTGTACCTCGACGGCTCCGGCTCAGCACACCGATGTCGACCAGTTTCTGGAGAAGGTTCGCTTGCTCCTGAACCCGACTGTGCACATCGTGCGTATCAGTGAAACCACGCACCCGGAGGTTGTCCGCAGTTTTGGCTTTACGGCCTTACCGGCGTTTGTGCTGCTCCAGCAGGGGCTCGAACTGTGGAGTTATTCGGGGCCCGTCGACGCACCCGAACTGGTCGCGCAATTGAGTCATCAAATGCGCCAATCTTCGTTATCAACTCGTTAATCGACAACTCATATGAATTCGAACATGGTTGCCAACCCCACCGCCCAGACCGGCTCAACGGCTCAGTGCCATCAGCAACACCAGCATTGGCAACAGATCATCCGGCAACAGGAAGAAGAAATTCGTCAGTTACGGGCCCTGCTACTGGAAATCATGAATCAGTACAATTGCCGGAGCCTGCGCCACGACGCGATCGATTACTACCGCGATCTGAACCAGCTGCAAACCAAGCTCAACCGCCTGCAGTGCGATCTGGTCTGTGAAGGAATCGACTGCAGTTCCGGTCCGGAGAAACCGTCGTGTAGCAATGTGCGCTTTGGCCTGTCGGCCACCCTCGAACGGCATACAAATCTGCTGATTGGCGAATTTTCCCGCATCAAAGACGGCTGTCTGCAGTTTCTATCGGGTATGATGAGCCTGAATCTTCTTTGATTATCGGGTCAGTAGCCCATGACAAATGGGGATGGCATCAGCCGGTGTACTGGGTAGCCGGTACTCTGCTAAGCCCCGCCCGATCAGCAGGAAAGCGATGACCAGCGTAGCCATAGACAGCACCCGGTTGAGTCGCTGACGACTGATAGCCGTCAGCCAGTTACTGACCAGATTGACACCCAGCAGGGCTGGCAATGTGCCCACGCCGAACAGCAGCATGTACAATACACCGGTCAATGGCGTATTCGAAACGAGGGTTCCGGTTAAAGCCAGATACGTAAAGCCACAGGGTAATAATCCATTCAACATCCCCAGTCCGATAAACCCAGGTAGACCTGGCTGCTGTATCTGCCGCCGAAAAAGCCGGGTTATGTAGGTATTCAGCCAGGGCCAACGCCAACGGGCCGACAATCCGTTTTGCCCGACAAAGCGGATCAACAACAAAATGCCACAGCCAATAGCCAGGGGGCGCTGCCAGCCGAGCAGTGTCAATCCGCCACTCATCGTACCTGCCAGCGCTCCTAAACTGCTATAAGTAGCTATCCGCCCGACATGGTACAGCCCGATTGCCAGCCACCGCTGCTGACGTTCTAGCCGGCCGATGGGCAGCGCAGCGACCAACGGCCCGCACATGCTCACACAATGCAGACTGCTGATAAGTCCCGTCAGAAAAGCGGTGGAGAGCCAGGGTGACATCGTTTACAGAAAAACTTGTTCTTCTTTGTAATATTCGCGCTGCCCATCCGACCAGGTGAACTGCACGCGCCAGTTTCCCCGGGCCAGCGACTGAGTCGGAATCACCTGCCGGGTGGGGTGATCGGCCGGGATGGCAACGCGAAAATCCTGCTGTCGGTCGCCGGGTCGATAGAACGTGATCTCTCCTTTCCGGAGCGTCTCCGGCAGGACAAAAACGACTTGCTGCTTGTCGGATTGATAGGTCATGGCTACAGATGCATTGGTTCGGGCGTTGGCCACCCGGTCGATATGCTGCTGAAAATCGATTTCGTTCTGGTAATAATTATCGCTGACCAGGTCGACACGCTGCCGGGTCATCAGATACACCATCGTGCCGATGAAGCCTGCGAACAGCACGAAAACAAGAATGATGGCTTTACTCCAGTTCATAGGTTTAATAAGGATTGGGTGAAGGGGTAAGGGCAGAGGGTCGTTCGTCACATGCCCTTACCCCTTCACCCCGTGCTCACTGCACCGGCCCTAAAAATGATGTTTTGATCGTATTTACCACGGCACCTCCCGACAGAACGTCGACGGTCAGTTTCGTGCTGTTTTCGCGGATCGAGCGGGCGGGCAACAGGATAAAAAACATACCCTTTGTCAGTTCGTCGGCCACTGCGTTCGGAATCGGCTGTACCATCCGCAGCGTAGCGCCGGGGTAATTCACCCGAAATGTAATTGGTTTAGCCTGATGCGTTTTGTTCACGACCTCAACCAGATACAGATTCGATACCAGCCCCCCGGCTTCCCGCTGGTAGAGTTGCCCCGGTGCCCGCAAAATGGTAGTATCGAGATCAGACCGGCCTGCCAATAGAACTACCCATACCCCCATCAGCAACACCAGCACCAGGCTATAAGCGACCATTCGGGTTGTTAGGCGCCAGGGCCGCCGGGTCTCGATACCCTCCAGCGAGTCGTACCGGATCAGGCCACGCGGCCGACTGATTTTGTCCATTACGCTGTCGCAGGCGTCCATGCAGAGCGTACAGTTCACACACTCCATCTGACTGCCGTTCCGGATGTCGATTCCCGTTGGGCAGACGTGTACGCACAATTTGCAGTCGATGCAGTCGCCTTTTGGGCGTGGGGCAGCGGGCAAAGGGCGTAGGGTCTGGGCTTCAAGAGGCACGATATCTCTTTGCCGTAGTCCCTCTGCCCGCTGCTTTTTCCCCCGCGGTTCACCCCGCACATCGTCGTAGGCGACCATTACCGACTGCCTATCCAGCAGCACACTTTGCAGGCGGCCATACGGGCAGATAGTGGTGCAGACAATTTCGCGCATGTAGGCAAATACGGCGTAAAAAATACCCGTAAAGACCAGAATCGCGGCCAGCCCGCCGAGGTGGTTGGCCGGATCGTCGGTCATGATACCCAGCAGCGCGTCTTTGCCGATGATATACGCCAGAAACGTGTTGCTGATAACAAAGGAGATCAAAAAGAACAAGCTGTGCTTGGCTGTTTTCTTCAGGATTTTCCCGGTCGTCCAGGGTCCGGCATCGAGTCGTCGACGGGCATTGGAGTCGCCCTCGATCCAGATTTCGATCCGGCGGAACACCATTTCCAGAAAAATCGTCTGCGGACACGCCCAGCCACAAAATACCCGGCCGTAGATGACCGTAAAGAGCGCAATAAAGACAATGAACGCGAGCAGCCCGATGGCAACCAGGTAAAAATCCTGCGGCCAGAACGTAACCCCGAAAAAGTTAAATTTTCGTTCGAGCACATTGAACAGAAACAGCGGCTGACCGTTCCGGGTCAGAAACGGGCCCGCCAACAGGGCCGCCAGCAGCGCCCAGGCCACAACCGTTCGCCAGCGGTAATAGCGGCCTTTTATGACCCGCGGGTAGAGCCATTGCCGGCCAGTGGCCGGTTGGTCCTTAGCGGATGACGGAACGGTTAACTCAGCATGCATACATTCATTCGTTTATGAACCCAGCTCATCGAATTGCCACGTTGGGAGCAGCGGGAGTAACTTTCTCACCTTGTGGCTCTTTCGCTCCGGCGGGTTTACTACCCTGTAGCGACAACACGTAACTGGCCACCTGCTGGATTTGCAGGGGGTTCAACTGTCGTTTCCAGGAAATCATTCCCTTTTCGGGAACACCTTCCGTAATGGTATGGAACACCGCTTTGACCGATCCACCATGCAGCCAGTATTCGTCGGTCAGGTTGGGGCCCACTTTGCCCTCGGCATTCTGTCCGTGGCAGGCGGTGCAATACTGATTGAACAGGCCTTTCCCCGCGTCGACACCCTTCTTATCTGTGAGGAGCGTCACCGTGTTTTCGTTAATTTTTCCGGCAACGAGTTTGATGTAAGCGGCCCGCTCTTTCTCCGCAATGGCGACTTCTTGCGTGTACTCCTGCTCCATAATGTTGCCTTTGCCGAAGACGTGAAAGATCAGCAGGTAGATGACGGCGAAGCCAATCGTACTGTAAAACAAACCCATGAACCAGGGCGGAGTCGGATTGTCAAGCTCGGCGATACCATCGTAAGCATGTTCCATCATCAGGTCTTTTTCCTGGCTCAGTGCGTGCAGACCGGCCCACCGCTGCCACAACGGACGGGTGTCGGCTGGCTTGTGCGTAGCATCGGATTCGGGAGGGAGGGCCTGCCGCAGAATATACCCCAGATACAGGGTTATGACCAGTAACAGAACCGTAGCGACAGCCACCAGCATCAGCACGACGAACCATATCAGGTCTTCGCCCGAGTTTAGCATCCAGACTGATTCGGGAGCCGGATCGAGGAGAGTGGTTAAAAGAAGATTCATAAATGCGGTCGATTAAAGCGCGGTCGATTCGTCCAGGGGCATGTGGCTCATCTGGCGCAGGTGACGTTTATCGGCCAGCAACAGGTAGAGGCCGACCAGGAGAAAAAAGACGAAAAACGTCAGGAACGAGCCGACCATATAGATGTCGGCACCGGGAATTTTTGAGATGAATTGCTTGAACATGATTGCCGAGGGGTAAGGGCAGAGGGCATGGGGTAAGGGCAGAGGGGCAAGGGCAGAGGATAAACATTATGAGTTACCCTACTCCCTAAACCCTTACCCCCATACCCTCTGCTCTCTGCCAGTTATTTTTCCATTTTCTTGATATCCGTCCCCAGCCGTTGCAGGTAGGCAATGAGCGCTACAATTTCGCGGTCGGGTTTCACCCGAATGCCTTCTTTGGCCAGGCGGGCACTCACGTCGGAGGCCTGTTTTTTCAAGTCGTCGTTGGCGTACATGATCGTCTGATCGTCGTAGGGAACGCCTACTTTCCGAAGCGCAGCCAGTTTATCCGAAGTGGTCGAGATGTCGAGTGGCTGGGAGATCAGCCACGGATAGGGCGGCATGATGGAACCGGGCGACATGGACGTTGGCTCGTTCATGTGGTGGTAGTGCCAGGAGTCGGGGTATTTGCCACCTTCGCGGTGCAGATCGGGGCCGGTTCGTTTACTACCCCACAGAAACGGGTGGTCGTAGACGAACTCACCGGCTTTCGAGTAGTCGCCGTAGCGCTCGGTTTCGGAGCGGAAAGGCCGCACCAGCTGACTGTGGCAGTTCACGCAACCCTCGCGGATGTACAGGTCGCGGCCCTGTACTTCGAGCGCGGTGTAGGGCTGCACCGACGGAATCGAGGGTACATTCGACTTCACCATGAACGTCGGAATAAGCTCGATCAGCGAGCCGATCAGAATAACGACCAGCGAACCGACCAGAAGCGGAAAGGGTTTGCGCTCCAGCCAGCGGTGCCAGAACGTGTCGGACCCCACGGGCTTGTACACGTTGGGCAACGCATACGCTTCTGCTTCTTCATTGACAACCAGCTTGCCAGCGGCCATGGTTTTGAAGAGATTATACCCCATCAGGATTGCCCCCAGCAGATAGAACGTTCCGCCCAGCGCCCGCATCATATGCATGGGCAGAATCTGCAGGGTCGTTTCGAGGAAGGTCGGGTATTTCAGCACGCTTTCTTTTGTGAATTCTTTCCACATCATGCCTTGCGTGAAGCCCGAGATATACATCGGTATGGCGTAGAACAGAATTCCGAGCGTACCGATCCAGAAGTGGGCGTTGAGCAACTTTTTCGAGTAGAGCGGGGTCCGGTACATGCGCGGAATCAGCCAGTAGAGCATGGCGAAGGTCAGGAATCCATTCCAGCCGAGCGCTCCCACGTGTACGTGCGCTACGATCCAGTCGGTGAAGTGGGCAATAGCATTGACGTTTTTAAGCGACAACAGAGGTCCTTCGAACGTGGCCATCCCGTAAGCGGTCAGTGCAACGACCATGAATTTCAGAATGGTATCTTCGCGCACTTTATCCCAGGCACCCCGTAGTGTCAGCAGACCGTTGATCATACCACCCCACGACGGTGCAATCAGCATGATCGAAAACACTACTCCCAGCGATTGCGCCCAGTCGGGCAACGACGTATACAGCAGGTGGTGCGGGCCAGCCCAGATATAAATGAAAATCAGCGCCCAGAAGTGCAGAATCGACAGGCGGTACGAATACACGGGCCGGTTCGCCATTTTGGGCAGAAAATAATACATCATGCCCAGGTAAGGCGTCGTCAGGAAAAACGCCACGGCGTTGTGGCCGTACCACCATTGCACCAGCGCATCCTGCACTCCGGCGTAGAGGTAATAGCTTTTGAACAGGCTGACGGGCATCTCGAACGAATTGACCACGTGCAGAACCGCAATGGTGATAAACGTGGCGATGTAGAACCAGATGGCTACGTATAGGTGCCGCTCCCGTCGTTTGACGATCGTGCCGAACATATTGATGCCGAACACCACCCAGATGAGCGTAATGGCAATGTCGATGGGCCACTCCAGCTCCGCGTATTCGTGCGAGGTGGTGAAGCCCAGCGGTAAGGTAGCCACCGCCGACAGGATAATGGCCTGCCAGCCCCAGAAATGAATCTTACTCAACACGTCGCTGAACATCCGGGCTTTGCAGAGCCGTTGCAGGGAATAATAAACTCCCATAAAAATGGCGTTTCCGACGAAGGCGAAAATCACCGCGTTGGTGTGCAGCGGACGAATCCGGCCGAAGGTGGTGTACTGATTCCCCAGATTGGCGGCCGGGGCAAACAGTTGCGTGGCAACGATGACGCCTACCAGCATGCCGATGATACCCCAGATAATGGTTGCAACGGCAAAATCACGGACAATTCGGTTATCATAGGCGAATCGCTCGACGGACGTATTGCCGCCCGGCGGCTGCTGACCGATAGCCGCCCGATCTGGCGATATGACTGTAAGAGGCTGTTTTACAGGTACATTCATAAGAAATAAGTACTGAATTACGTGGCAGTTGATTGAGTTTCGGCCGTATCAGGCGCATCATCGTCGAGCAGCATCCGAATCGAAGGCGTGTAGAGATCGTCTTGCTGGCCGGCTTTGATTGACCAGAAAAACGCGCCCAGAAACCCCAGCGCCATCGTTAGGCTGATGCCGATCATAAAGAAGATAATGCTCATGGCCCGCTTGGTTTACAGGCTCAAAAGTGAGCGAATCCGGTTGGATGACGTATGAGTTTGGTCAGGACGCCAAATGATTTTAGCCGGTTTGGCCCTAAGCTGACGAACATCAGGTGAAGGGATGATCTGGGTCAGCAGGCAAGGCGCAACCGGGCGGCACTTTTGCAAAAAGCCTACCATTCGACCGGTGCGTCGGTGTAATAAGGTCCTCTCTTTTATGATTATTCTCGCTTTCTTTCTCGCGCACTGGTACCTGTCGGTACTGATGCAGACCATTTTCCTCCACCGCTACGCTGCCCACCAGATGTTCACCATGAGCCGCGGCTGGGAAAAAGTGTTTTACGTACTGACCTTCGTTGGGCAGGGCGCGTCGTTTCTGAGTCCACGGGCTTACGGCATCATGCACCGGCTACACCACGCCCATGCCGATACCGAGCAGGATCCGCATTCGCCCGAGTTTTCTAAAAACCTGTTCGACATGATGTGGAAAACCCGGCTGTATTACAACGACATTCTTAACAACCGGGATTCGATTCCAGCCCGATTCAAGAAAGGCGTTCCGAACTGGGCGTGGATGGAGCGCTTCGGCGATCGCTGGCCGGTGCGGCTGGCCTGGGGAACGGGGTATACCCTCTTCTATATGCAGTTTGCGCCGTCGCCCTGGTTTTTTCTGTTGCTACCCGTGCATTTTCTGATGGGTCCGGTCCACGGAGCAATTATCAACTGGTATGCCCACCGCTATGGCTACACCAATTTCGTGGTGAACGATACAGCCAGAAATCTCCTGCCTTTCGACTTTCTGATGATGGGCGAATCGTACCACAACAACCACCACAGATACGGGGGCCGGGCTAACTTCGGCGGCTTTCGCTGGCACGAGTTCGACCCGGCTTATCCGCTCCTCAAACTGCTGGATAAAGTAAAGGTTATTCACCTCCGCAAGGGTCGAGATGAATTGTATATGTAAAACGGGGGGTGTCAGGATCAGTACCCATACCAGTCGCCCCACCACTTCTGCAGACTCCGCCGAATTTCGGCTTCGCGGGCATTCTGGCCGGGTTCGTATAGTTTGCGGCCTTTCAGGTCATCGGGCAGAAAGTTCTGCGCTACGAAGTTACCCTCGTGGGAATGTGCGTACTGGTAATCCTTGCCATAGCCAATCTGCTTCATGAGCTTGGTCGGGGCGTTGCGCAGGTGTAAGGGAACCGGCAGGTGCGCGGTTTGCTCGGCCAGGGCCAGTGCTTCGTCGATGGCCACGTAGCTGGCGTTGCTCTTGGGTGAGGTAGCCAGGTATACGGCCACCTGCGACAGAATGATTCGGCCTTCGGGCATACCAATGGCCCTGATAGCCTGCACCGCTTCCGAGGCCATGATCATAGCCGTCGGATTGGCATTTCCGATGTCTTCGGAGGCCAGAATCAGCATGCGTCGGGCAATGAAAACCGGATCTTCACCCGCCACGATCATACGCGCCATCCAGTAGAGCGCAGCATTAGGGTCGGACCCGCGTAAGGACTTGATGAAGGCTGAAATAATGTCGTAGTGCTGCTCGCCGGATTTATCGTACCGAGCGATATTCTGCTGGGCTACGGCCGTCACACCCTCGTCGGCAATCACCAGCGGCTCAGTCGATACGTGCGCCGACGCGACTAACTCAAGCAGGTTCAACAGCTTACGACCATCGCCCCCCGATAGCCTCAGCAGCGCATCGTACGACTCGACGGTAATGTGTTTCGATTGTAGAAAGGCATCCTGGGCAATGGCCCGGTCTACCACCTGAATCAATTCTTCGCGGCTGAGCGCTTCCAGAATATAAACCTGACAACGCGACAACAGCGCACTGTTCACTTCGAACGATGGGTTTTCGGTGGTGGCCCCAATGAGCGTGATCTGCCCTTTTTCAACAGCGCCTAGCAAGGCATCCTGCTGGCTTTTGTTGAACCGATGAATTTCATCGATAAAGACCACAGGCGGGAACATCCCGCTGGGGCGGCTCAGGACGTCCCGAATTTCCTTAACGCCCGAATTGATAGCGCTCAGAGCAATGAAAGGTCGGTTGACCGCTTCGGCCAGCAGCAGCGCCAGAGTGGTTTTGCCCACTCCCGGTGGTCCCCACAAAATCATGGATGGTAATCGGCCGGCATTGACCGCCCGGCGCAGGGCACCGGTGGGGCCGATCAGTTTACGTTGGCCGATAACATCATCCAGGGTTCGGGGCCGAACTCGTTCGGGCAGGGGCGTTGCGTCTGTATTCATGCAGCGAAGTTACCCCAGGCGCGGGGTCTGTACAAACAAAAACCCGGTAGGCTTATGCAGCTACCGGGCTTATTTCAGGGTTAGGAACAGTCAGCGTCAGAGCGACACATTTTCAAGCGTAACATAGCGCTTGAGGTTGCTCATTGCACCGAAGATCAAATTATAAACCGATTGAATATTGATTTGCATGAGGGCCGAAATCTCTTCGTTGCTCATGTTCTGAAAATACCGGAGGTGCACTGCTTCGCGCTGACGGCGGGGCAGTTTATCGAGCGCCTGATGCAGGCAATCATTCATGTACGAATCTTCCTCGTGGGCAATCAGTAAGTTCTCATGCGATGGATCGGCACCCGGAAGCATATCCCCTACCCGACGGCCGTTGGTAATTTCATCCTGACTCACCAGTTTCTGTTCAGCGGTCAGATGCCGAACCAGTTTGCGCTTGATGGAAGCCATCAGGTAAAACCGCACGGAAGTCGTGGGGCCAATGGTGGTGCGGTGCTTCCAGAGTTCAACGAACAGGTCGTGGATACAATCTTTGATCAAAGCCCGGTCGGTAGCGAAATGAGCACAATAATGGTAGAGAGTCTGAACATAGTTTTGGTACAAGCGGGCAAACGCATTTTCATCGCCACCGCGAAACTGATTCCAGAGGGTTTCGTCGTCGGGGCCGTTTTGTGTACGGGAGCGAGCCATGAGAGGGTGAGTAAAGGTTAGGAATAGCCTTGAGGTGTGTAAACTTACCGATAAAAAATAGAATTAAAAAAGGCATGCAAATAAAATTTTTTTTTGCTCCTATTAAATTATTTGAAGAGGGGTAAAAGCGAAGCGTTTTCCATCGAATAATCCCTTATCACTCAGCTTTAGGGCTGGAATGACCAACAGGGCCATAAACGAAAGTGTCATAAACGGAGCCATCAGCGTACTTCCCAGCTTCTGCTTAGCAAACTGATCCAGAGCCGTATAGCGCTCAGCTATCGCATAGCCGTCCTGATCGGTCATCAAACCCGCCACGGGAAGCGGCAAAAGGGCCGAGGGCTCGGAGCTCGGGGCATGGGGTGGAGTTGCGATCCCAGTTCCTCCTACCCCCTGCCCCGTGCCCTCTGCCCTTTTCCCTTCGCCCCTCACCGCCGATAGCCCGCCTTTGGCCTCGATAACCAGGTTAACGGCCTGGCAAATGCTTTCATCGTCGCAGCCGACGGCGGTAATGTTGTGTGAGTCATGACCGACCGACGAGGCAATGGCGCCCTGTCGGAGACCGAAATTTTTAATGAAAGCAATGGCAGGTGGAGCATCCCGGTACCGGTTCACCACCACGAGTTTTAGCACATCGCCCTCGGTGTCGGCTACGATCAGGCCGTTTTCCACTTTTGGCGCGATCGACAATTCATTTGTGATCAGTTGACCGTCGAGCGCTTCGATAACCCGGATTTTTTCTACCGATCCGCCAGTTTGCTCAGCAGACACCAGGGGAACGGCAAAATCGTCAGGCTTTTTCGGCGAACAGGTGAATTGATTGACGTGTTCACTTCGTACGTCAGAAAGGCGGGATTCGCCATTTTCGGCCATCACCTGGCCGTTGATAACCGTCTGCTGTACACGAAAATCCTGTAGATTATCGACAACGATATAATCGGCGGGGTCGCCTTCGCGCAGGAGCCCAACGGGTAATCGGTAATGTAGCACTGGGTTCAGGCAGGCCGCCCGCAGGACGTTCCAGAGCGAATGCCCTCTGGCCAGCGCCCGGACCACCAGTTGATTGATGTGCCCCTGGGCCAGCGTATCGGGGTGCTTGTCATCGGAACAGAACATGATCTGCACCGGAAACTGGCTGAGCAGCGGAATCAAAGCCTCGAAATTTCGGGCTGCGCTTCCTTCCCGAATCAGAATGTTCATGCCCCGGCGTGCTTTATCCAGGCCTTCTTCGTAGGTAAAACACTCGTGATCCGTGCTGATACCGGCATCTATATACTGTTGAGCTTCCTCGCCCATCAGGCCGGGCGCATGGCCGTCGATGGGTTTGTTGAATGCTTTTGCCAGCGCCAGCTTCGCCATCACCTGAGGGTCCTGATGCAGAACACCAGGAAAATTCATCATCTCGGCCAGGTAGCCGATTTCTTTCATGGCCAGCAGTTTCCGGACATCCTGAACGCCAATGACAGCACCGGCCGTTTCGAACGTAGTCGCCGGAACGCACGACGGGGCTCCGAACATAAATTTGAACGGTACACGCCGGGCTTCTTCGATCATGTAGCTGACACCCGCCACGCCCAGCACATTCCCGATTTCGTGCGGGTCCGATACGGTCGCTACGGTGCCGTGAACTACGGCCAGGCGCGCAAACTGGGGGGGCGTCAGCAGCGAGCTTTCGATGTGCACGTGTGCATCGATAAATCCGGGCAGCACATACGGTTCGTCAGGCCGCTCGGGGCCCAGCCGCTGAATTTGAGCAATCCGACCGCTGTCGACCGTCATTGTCCCGTAAAAGATTGTCTGATCGAACAGATTCAGGATATTCGCCGTAAGCATAGGCTGGTTGTTGGTGAGGGTCATTTGGCGGTCATTCATTGTCATTCGTGTCATTCAACGCAAATCCAGGTAAGTAACGATCAATGACAACCAATGACTATTAATGACAATGCATGACCAGGTTCTCAGATGCGGATAAATAATTTTCGGCGGTACATCCATAGGAGAATCAGATAGAAAATCCCCAGAGTGACGATGCCGATCAGGAGGGGTTCATAGGTGGGTCCAAACACCAGGAACGGACCGTGCCCCAGATGCGTGTACAATGATTTGATAATGAAACTGTCGATCAGGTGTACCAGGCAATAAATGGCGATAGAATTCATGCCCACAACTACCAGGGGAAACGCCCAGACCCTGTGGCCCTTTACGTCGATGAGGTAATAAAACAGCGCCAGCAGCCAGAAACACAAGCCTCCACTAAACAGCACCCAGGCGGGGGTCCAGATGCGTTTGACGATCGGACAAATCCCCAACAAATGCAGTAGCAGAGCCGCTACAATTCCAATGACGCCCGCGAGCAGAAACCGCCTGATGATCTCGGCCTGGGACAATTCCGAGCGGAGCCAGCGGCCCGCCTGCAAGCCCAGCAGCATGGTACCGAGCGTTGGAATGAAGCTTAGCGTCGCATAGCCTCCTCCATTGAACAAAAATGGCTTTTCGCGCGGAAACAGATTCAGGAACCACGTATCGAAGCCCCAGGCCAGGTTGCTGTTTTTGTTGAAATGCGCCATCAGGCCGGTGTAATGCTCCGGCCAGTCGGGCGGTACATCGACGGCACTGTAATCGAAATTTGGCCCCGGAGCCGGATACAGCACGAACGCCAGCCAGTACGCGACCAGGATCAGCCCAAAAGCGATCCAGGTGGTCCGGACTTGGGCACGCCCCAGCAAGAACAGAAACGGATAGCCCAGACCGATCTGAGTAAGCGTATCCTCGAACGTGAACCGGGTTTGTTCGGCGTGTGTGGAGCGCAGAAAAATGCCAAGTAAAATAAGAATCAGCGACCGACGCAGCGCCCGTAGAAACTGCTGGTTGAACGAGTGCCCCAGGGTAGCCCGACTAGCGACCGAATACGGCAGGGCGACACCTACCAGAAACGAAAACGATGGCTGAATCAGATCGTGCAGCGAACAGCCTGCCCACTCGACATGGCTTTGGTTATAGGCCAGAAACGCCCAGAAAGCGCTGTTCGGAAAAGCCTCATGGAGTTGGTGAAACCGTAGGATTTCGGCCGCCATCAACGTCATCACGAAGCCACGATAGGCATCCATCGACATCAGACGACCTGCCGGGAAACCGTTTGGGTGGGCAGGTATAGGTTGCAGCATGGTTAGGGTAGGATTCAGGATCAAAACTTGGGACTGGCGGTCATATTCGCAAGCCCGGAAGGCAAACTTTTTTAGGAAAGGCTGGTATATTTCGCCCGAAAGCGTCTCTTTAAATTAAAACTTAGTAAATCCAATGTCTGCCCGTGTCTTAAAAGTTCACCCCGCCGACAATGTAATCGTTGCCCTGCGCGACCTGTCGGCTGGCGAACAGATTGTATTCGAGAACGATACGTATGAGCTTCCGTATGCCGTTGGGGCCAAGCATAAATTTGTGACCGAGGACCGCCAGCCCGGCGATCCGATTACCATGTACGGCGTGCTGGTTGGAAAAGCGACTCAACCCATTCGTCGGGGCGAACCTATTACGACATTTAACCTGAAACACGACGCCGATCGGTACGGCCTCGATAAAAAACAGCCTTTTTCGTGGCAACCTCCGGATGTGTCGTCCTGGCAGGGGCGCACGTTCATGGGTTACCACCGGGCCGACGGCAGTGTCGGCACCCGAAACTACTGGCTCGTGGTACCGCTGGTGTTCTGCGAAAACCGCAACGTGCTGATTTTGAAAGACGCCTTCGAGCGCGAACTGGGCTATGCGCAACCCGACACCTACCGCGACCAGGTGCACGAATTGCTGAGCCTCTACAAAGCCGGCGATATGGACATCATCAAAAAAATGCAGCCGTTCGTCGATGAATCGCAGAATCAAACCCTGACGCATGGCCATGCCTACGGTCCGAATCGTCCGTTCAAAAACATCGACGGCATCAAGTTTCTGACGCACGAGATGGGTTGTGGTGGCACCCGGCAGGACTCGGCTTATCTGGGTTCGTTGCTGGCAGGTTTCATCAATAATCCGAACGTAGCCGGAGCCACCGTACTGAGTCTGGGGTGCCAGCATTTGCAGGCCGACACGATTGCGACGGAAATCAAGCGGCTCAATCCAAAATTCGATAAACCGCTGCTTATCTATGAGCAGCAGACGGGTACTGAGTATGCCCTGATGGCGCAGGCGGTGAAAGAAACTTTCCTGGGTCTGGTCGAAATCAACAAACTCGAACGGAAGCCCGCTCCGCTCAGCGCCCTGACGGTTGGTCTGAAATGTGGAGGCTCAGACGGTTTTTCAGGCATTTCAGCCAATCCGGTGCTGGGTCATCTGTCGGACACGATCGTCAGTCTGGGTGGTAAAACCGTGCTGGCCGAATTTCCGGAACTGAACGGGGTAGAGCAGGAACTCATTAACCGCACTGCCGATAGCGCGAAAGCGCAGAAATTCATCGATCTGATGGGCGCATACTCGGCGCAGGCCGAAGCTGTTGGGTCGGGCTTCGACATGAACCCCTCGCCGGGGAATATCAAAGATGGACTCATTACCGACGCCATCAAATCGGCCGGCGCTGCGAAGAAAGGCGGTACGGCGCCCGTTGCCGATGTGCTGGATTATGCCGAACCGGCAACGACGCCCGGCCTGAATCTGCTCTGTACACCCGGTAACGACGTAGAAGCCACCACCGGCATGGCAGGTTCGGGTACCAACGTTATTCTGTTTACTACGGGCCTGGGCACACCCACGGGCAACCCTGTCTGTCCGGTCGTCAAGGTTTCGACCAATACGAAGCTGAAGAACCGGATGCCCGACGTGATCGACTTCGACAGCGGCCCAATCATCGACGGTGAACAAAGTATTGCCCAAAATGCCGACGCTCTGCTCGAATACATCATCCGGCTGGCTTCCGGCGATGTCATTACCCAGGCCGAGCGGCTCGGCCAGGACGATTTTATTCCCTGGAAACGGGGTGTTTCCCTGTAGAGACGCGATCCTTCGCGTCTCTACACATGTGTAAAAATTATGTTCTCACTCACTGACAAAACGGCCCTCATTACGGGCGGAGCCAGCGGTATCGGACTGGCTATTTCGAAGACGTTCGCGCAGGCGGGGGCTTCGGTTCATATTCTTGATCTCAATAGCGATCAGGCCGAACAGGCTGCCGACGCTATTCGGCAAGAAGGCGGTCGGGCTACAAGCCACGCGGTCGACGTGTCGAATCAGCAGCAGACCATCGAGGTGATCAACCAGATTGCCGCTGCCGGACCGATTCATATTCTGGTCAACAACGCGGGCGTATCGCACATTGGCCGGGTCGAAACCACAACTGAAGCGGACTTCGACCGGATTTTTCGGATCAATATCAAAGGCGTTTATAACTGTCTGTATGCCACCATTCCGCATTTGAAAGCCAACGGGGGTGGGGTCATTCTAAATATGGCATCGGTAGCCGCAACCCTGGGTCTGTCTGATCGCTTTGCGTATTCCATGAGCAAAGGGGCCGTACTGAGTATGACGCTTTCCGTTGCGAAAGACTATCTGAAGGATAAGATTCGCTGCAACTGCATCTCGCCCGCGCGCGTACACACACCCTTCGTAGACGGGTTTCTGGCCAAAAATTATCCTGGCCAGGAAGCCGAGATGTTTGAGAAACTCTCGAAAACCCAGCCCATCGGCCGGATGGCTGAGCCCGGGGAGGTCGGTTCGCTGGCACTTTTCTTATGCTCTGATGAAGCCGGCTTCGTGACGGGCTGCGATTATCCGCTCGACGGTGGTTTCACCCGGTTGAACGCCTAGGAACTACCTAAACTTTTCGGGAGAAGACAAAAGAGCGACTTTGTGATGCTGAAGCAGGGAGCATCTTAAACCGGCCGTACTCATTAGTTGGCCGATATCAGAATACTTCCTGCGTCAGCATTACAAAACGATCGTCCAGCAAAATTCAAACGACCGGAGGCTTGCCAGCCAGTCTTACACTGGTCGACAAGCCTCCGGTCGTTTAATCGCTACGGAAAGCGACTATATTCCGTTAAATATTCCAGGCGTTACCCGTTGTCGAGTTGGCACCTGACGTCGATTGCGTAGTGGTGTTGATCGTGGTATCATCATACCGCGTTCCATCTGGATTCGTTACACCATAACGGTCAACATCATTCGTCTGACTCCGGTCGTTATAATCCGAATCGCTGCCAGACTCACCTGCTGCCCGACTATTGATAAACGACTCGGCCAGCGTGGTCAATTTCTTATCGGCATTTTTCTCTTCTTCCAGGGTCTGTTCGAGCAGCCGGGCCGCTTCGTTATAGCCAAGCACTTTGGCAAAGGTTACGACTGAACCATACGAAGCGATTTCGTGGTGTTCGATTTTCTGACCAGCAATGATCAACCCCGCATCCCGCGTCAGGGAACCAGAATCTGTGTTCGACACGACACGCTGAGCGTCATCGACCAGTCCATCGATGGCATCACAGGAACCCTCCTCGATATCGATCCCGATGCTGCTGAACACCTGTTCCAATCGAGCGACCTGATTTCGGGTTTCAGTCTGGTGTTGTAAAAATGCGCTGCGCACTTCGTCGGTCGTAGACGCATCTGCCTGTTCACCCAGTGCATCGACTGCCTGTTTTTCGGCGTAATAGATATCTTTTAACTCTGTAACGAATAAACTGCGGAGGCCTTCCTGCGTATCTGCGTCATTGCCACCAAAAAAATTTGCGATGCGTTCTCCAAACGTTGCCATAGCTTTACTATTAATTTTGAGGTTTTGTTAATTAGTTAACTCTTGCTCCCTGTAGTTGCCAATTTCGAGCCAACTTCTGATAATCTGGCACTTATGATTATGCCGTATTAGTTACCGTTGTCATTTCTCCACAGGTTCTGTAGAGTATAACTATCACTTCCCTATGCCAGCGGTTTAGGCTCAGCTGACAAGTTTAACAAATGCTTTATATACGTCGTACGGTGGCTTCAGTTTACCCACGCCCCCGACCGTTAGCCAGAATAAGATGCCTACAGCGAGCGCGCTAAGTCCGGTATACCCAAGAATGACAGGCGACGAACACTCGGCTCCGTTCCTCCTGATCGAATCCGAACCGCTTACATTTGCGGCAGAATGGTTAAACTTGCGCCGTTGTCTGCTTTTCGCTTTAACGTATAGCTAGTTCTGCATGAAACTTTTCCGCTTCGGCCAGCCCGATCACGAACATCCCGGTGTGGTTTTATCCACCGGTCAACACATTGACGTCACCCATTTCGGCGAAGATTACGACGAGTCCTTTTTTGCCAGTAATGGTCCCGAACGACTGGCGCACTGGCTGACAGCCCACGCGCATACCTGCCCGGAAGTCTCGTCCGACGTACGCTTCGGCTCCTGCGTGAAACGGCCTTCCAAGCTAATCTGCGTCGGGTTGAACTACGCCAAACACGCGGCCGAAACGGGAGCGGCCTCCCCTACCGAACCGATTTTGTTTTTCAAAGCCACCACGGCCCTCTGCGGCCCCAATGACAACGTCGTAATTCCGAAACGCTCGGAGAAAACGGACTGGGAAGTCGAACTAGCCATTGTTATTGGAAAGCGGGCCAGTTATGTCGAGTTGGATCAGGCTATGGAGTATATAGCGGGCTACGCGCTCCATAATGATTATAGCGAACGCGCCTGGCAACTCGAACGGGGTGGCCAGTGGGTAAAAGGTAAGAGCGCCGACACGTTTGCCCCCCTGGGCCCTTATCTGGTCACTAAAGAAGACATCCCGAATCCGAACGCGCTGAACCTGTGGCTGAACCTAAATGGCGAGCAATTGCAGAACTCCAACACTGACGACATGATTTTCAACGTGCCAACGCTCGTCAGCTACATCAGCCAGTTCATGACGCTGCTACCCGGCGACGTGATCTCGACCGGCACACCCGCCGGCGTAGGCATGGGTCTGAAGCCCCAACGGTTTCTGAAACCCGGAGACGTCGTCGAACTAGGCATCGAAGGCCTGGGCGAGCAGAAACAGACCGCCATTTCGTTTAGTGAATAATAGATAATGAATAATGGATAATGCAGCATAGCCCCTGCTTTTGTTCTGCATTATCCATTATTCATTGTACATTATTCATTCTACACTATTCTTATGACCATCGACGCGCATCAACATTTCTGGCATTTCGACCCTGTTCGCGATTCGTGGATTAGGGATGAGATGGCCATCATCCAGCGCGATTTTCTACCCGCCGATCTGGAGCCGGTGCTGGCAGCCAATGGCATCGACGGCTGCGTAGCCGTGCAGGCCTCTCAGTCGGAAGAAGAAACGCTGTTTCTGGTAAACATGGCCCAGAATTACGACATCGTCAAAGGCGTCGTCGGCTGGGTCGACCTGCAGTCGCCCCAATTAGCGCAGCGTCTGGAAGCGCTGTCGCAGCATCCCGAAATCAAAGGTTATCGGCATGTGGCCCAGGCGGAACCGGATGATTTTCTGGCACGTCCTGCGGTGATCGAGGGAATTCGCCAACTGGCCGCTTTTGGTCTGACATACGACATTCTTATTTATCCGAGCCAATTGAAGGCCGCCCTGCAGTTGGTACGGGCCGTGCCGGAGGTAAACTTCGTTATCGATCACCTGGCCAAACCATACATCAAAAAACAGGAAATTAGTCGCTGGTCCAACTTCATGACGCAAATAGCCCGGCACCCGAACGTGTCCTGCAAACTGTCGGGGATGGTTACCGAGGCCGACTGGCATAACTGGAGCAAACGCGACTTCTTTCCGTACCTAGACGTTGTCTTCAATCAGTTCGGTCCCGATCGGTTGCTGTTCGGCTCCGACTGGCCCGTATGTCTGGTTGCCGCAAACTATACGCAGGTTAAAACGTTGATTGAAGAATACGTAGCGGCCTGGGGAAACGACGTTCGGGCGAAGATATTCGGTGCCAACGCCGTTGCATTTTATAATCTCACCTAAGGTCGTTCCAGTATGATTGAGAAAAAAATTGTTGCGGCTTACGAAGAAATGGCCGACAGTTACGATGCTCTGATCGATCATAAACCCCATAACGCCTATTATGACCGACCCAATACTCTGGCCTTGTTGCCTGACGTTAGTGGGAAGTCTGTACTGGATGCAGCCTGTGGTCCTGGAAAGTATGCCGAGATTTTAATAGGTCAGGGAGCGCGTGTGACAGGTTTTGATATAAGCCCCCGTATGATTGCCCTGGCCCGAAAACGCAATAAGGCGGCAGGCACTTTTTTCGTACAGGATTTAAACAAACCCTTTGCCACACTAACCGACGGATCGTTCGATATAGTTATTTGTGCCTTAGCAATGCACTACCTGCGGGATTGGACGTTGACCATTCGTGAATATTGTCGGGTCTTAAAACCCGGAGGTCTTCTAATTCTGTCCATTGAACATCCCTTCTTCGAGTTCAATTATTTTAAGTCGGCCGCTTATTTTTCAATTGAGCCCGTACAATGCGTTTGGACCGCTTTTGGAAAACCGATTGAAGTCAACAGCTATCGACGATCACTTTCTGAGTGCATTACTCCACTAACGGAAAACGGCTTTTACCTCGATCGGCTAGTGGAGCCAAAACCAGTAGAAGCGTTTGAACAATACGACCCAAAGCATTTTAAAGAGCTGAACGAATTTCCAGCCTTCCTGTGCCTTAGAGCCGTAAAGAGAGATTAACTCTGTTTTCAATTCTCTAGCTTATGAATTGTATCGTTGGCGTTGATGTCGGTACGACCAACGTAAAAGCGCTGGCTATGCCGCCGGATTTGAGCCAGATTCTGGCGCACGCATCGGCCCCACTCACGACCCTCAATCCTAAGCCGGGCTATGCCGAACAGGACCCCGCCGAAATATGGGCTGCTTTCGAGCTGGTTATGGCCGAAGTGAGTAATGAACTGAAAGAGCAAGGTCATGCAATCACACATGTCGCGTTTTGCACGGCCATGCACAGCTTGTTGCCCATGAATGCCGACGGTTCACCCACTGCTCACGCGATTCTCTGGTCGGATAACCGCGCCGAAGCGGAGGCTGCCGCACTGCGCACCAGCCAGGCCGAATTGGGTAAAATGATTTACCAGGAAACCGGTACG
Organism: Spirosoma koreense; assembly: GCF_054777875.1. Lineage (NCBI taxonomy): Bacteria > Pseudomonadati > Bacteroidota > Cytophagia > Cytophagales > Cytophagaceae > Spirosoma > Spirosoma koreense. The sequence continues at coordinate 173,663 of NZ_BAAHAC010000029.1, forward strand.
CCCATTCACCCCATGATTCCGCTGTGTAAGCTGGCCTGGCTACGGGAACACGACCCGCGGCTTCTTCGCCGAACGGCTCGTTTTGGTTCGATCAAGGAATTCCTGTGGCACAAACTGACCGGCCAGTTCGAAATCGACTACTCGATCGCCACGGCAACGGGCTTATTTTCCGAAAACAAGCGGCAATGGAGCGAACAGGCGCTGGGCTATGCCGGTATTCGAATCGATCAGCTTTCCACACCCGTTCCCACGACTCTTCAACGCCCTTATCAGTCCCGGCCTGAAACCGCTAAAACTGGACTATCCGATGGGGTTTCGCTACTGATCGGAGCGTCTGATGGGTGTCTGGCGAACCTGGGAGCCGGGGCCATAAAACCCCGAACGGCGACCCTGACCATCGGCACGAGCGGAGCCGTACGGCAAACGGTTCGCAAACCTCTTCGTGATGCTGAGATTCGACTGTTCTGCTATTACCTAGACGAAGGCTATTATGTGGTAGGCGGCCCGACCAATAACGGTGGGAACATACTGGAGTGGATTACGGAAAAATTGACTCAGCAAGATACCCAGGCCGTACTGGACGAAGCTGCCACCATTCCGCCCGGCTCGGATGGCCTGCTTTTTCTTCCTTACCTACAGGGGGAACGGGCCCCGTTGTGGGATGCGTCGGTACGTGGCGCCTACCTGCACGTGGACTGGCAACACACCCGCGCACACTTTGTGCGGGCCGCGCTGGAAGGTGTTTTATTTAATTTACTAAACATCAATGAGCTGTTAACAACTCATACTGGCTCTGCCAGAGTCATTCACGCCAATGGCGGCTTTGCGCAATCGACATTATGGGTACAGATGCTGGCGGATATGGCCGGTATTCCGGTGCGGCTCAATGCCAGCAATGAAAGCGGCTCTATGGGCGCTATCCTACTGACACTCAAAGCAACTGGTGTGGTTAAAACGCTGGACGAAGCCGCTGAGCGAGTGGCTTTTGGCGATACGTTCGAACCCGATTTAGATCGGCATAAAGCCTACCGGATAGCCTACAAGGAATGGGAAGCTGGCTTGAAAAAGTTATAATTCTCCCGAAACCGCTAATAAATCCCTTGTTTATAAATCAGTGCTCATATTTTTATAAGATACAGGTTATCAGTCAAATTACTTTGTGCTTTATTCTTTGCTATTCAGTAAATCGTACTATATTTGATAGTATTTGCCTAGTGTTTTTTCTATATCTCCCGCTTTTCTTACAAAGAGTATACAGCAAGATTTTTTATTATACAAATAAGTACTTAATCGACGAATGTTACAATTATAAACAGTAATTAAGACAGGTCGATCAGGTCGTCTCTTTCTCTTTTTTTTCCTCTTTTGTTATGAACTTACTCTTTTACTCAATCAATCGTTCGCACAAGTGCCTGCTACTGGTTGCTCAGCTTGGATTGTTGGCCATTACCAGTCCTGCCCAGCCCCTGCCGCGCGTTGGAACTACGACGGGCAATTCACCCGTTAGTGGTGCCAGACTGCTTAGGACACAGGCAAATTCGAACACGTACTCTGCCCCAACGCTGGGCGATGTCGACTCGGATGGTGACCTGGATGCGGTCATTGGTACGGCCAGTGGTACGTTGTTATTCTACAGAAATCTGGGAACTGCAACTAATCCGCTGTATGTCTCGCGAAGTGGGGAGGACAACCCTTTCCTGTATTTTGATACAAGTGTCGATCTTAGCTACTCTAGTCCGGCTTTAGGCGATGTCGATGGGGACGGCGATCTGGATGCGATTATCGGTACGGTCGGTGGTGATCTGGTTTATTTTAAAAATCAGGGCTCAGCTACTAACCCCCTCTATGTATCGCAAAGTTCGACAGACAATCCCTTTCTGGCTATGAGCCGGGACTTGGCTGACTATAGCTACTCGGCACCAAGTTTAAAAGATGTCGACGCCGACGGCGATCTGGATGCGGTTATTGGTACGGCGGGGGGCGCTTTGCTATTTTATAAAAACCTGGGGACGGCTACCAACCCGCTATACGTTTCGCAGAGCGCCGGCGATAATCCCTTTAACCAGATCAACGAGTCATTGGATGGGCAGGGATATACGAGCCCAACGATAGGCGACCTGGACGGCGACGGCGACCAGGACGTTGTTTTAGGTACGGCTGACGGATCGCTGATGTACTACAAAAACCTGGGAAGTGCCACCAATCCGTTGTATGTTTCCCAGAGCGGGCCAAGTAACCCTTTCTTTATTTTGGGAGTGCCCAGAAGCCTGGTTGGTGAGACCTTTACCGCCCCGACGCTGGGCGACGTCGATTTAGATGGCGATCTGGACGTCATTGTAGGAACGGCAACAGGTCGAGAGTTGTACTTTGAAAATACGGGAGCGACGAACAGCCCTGCCTTTGAGGACCAAACGAATACCAACAATCCCTTCCTGCCCGATCTGATGGCTGTCATTTACGCTCAGCCCTCGGTTGTCAACGGCCCTACCTCCGTTAATGTACTGGTCAATTTAATGGAATTCAATGGTATTGGCACGACGAATCCGGTGGTTTTATACATCTCTAAAGACGCCAAGCTCCAGTTGGGCTTCGATCCGAACGCAACCTACATACCCGGTTATGACACTACGGTTGAAAATAATCAGTGGCTATTCGATGGGACTTCCAATCCGGATTATTATGTACTGACTCGGCTAACTTCAATTGGGGGTGGTCAGAGTGTGTCAGTAGGCTTGAGCGGCCAGTTGGTGCCCGGAGCGACGCAGGGTACCTTGACCGTCAGCGCGACTATCGGGAATAATAACGAGAGCGATGTGACCAACAATACAGACACGGAGCGAATCGATTATTTCGAGCGTTAGGCCCGAGAAAAGGTCAAAAGTCATAAACACACCGACGGGCTACAATTGATATATTGTAGCCCGTCGGTGTGTTTATGACGTTGGCTATGAACGGTCGGTTTAATGAGTTGACCCAATTGGCCGGTCAAAAGCGCTGATATTCTCTTTCGATTCTGTGCCCATCATGGCTCCGTAGCCAGCCGCAACGACTCCGATCAACAGCCCGAAGAAACCAAAAATAGCTGCTTTCGATGCGCCAGAAGCCGCTTTGTCAGCCGCCTGCCGAACCTGTATTTCGGCTTCTTTTTTCGTCTCCTCAAACTTGGCCGCTGCCTGTTTGTAGGTATTTATCCAGCTATCCACCGTTTGTTCCGCTTCGGCCCGGCTTTTACCCGTACGTTTCATCACGACGTTGACGGCATCGTCCCGATCCACATTGTCGACCGTAGCCTTACCCTGTCTGAAGAGCCGATCGAATAAGCTGGTAGCAATATTATCGGCGGCCTGAGGGTCGGATGCAGCCTGATTAGCCGCGTTTTTTGTCTGCTGACCTGCCTGTTCGGCCTGCTGCTCCAACCGGTTCGGATTCAGCTTGGGGTCACCCGTTTGCCGGAGAATCTGGTTGACCTCCTTCTGTAAATTCGTAAGGTCTATATCTTTCATATCGATACCGTTCTTTTTGAGCTGATCGCCAACGGCATTACCGATACCCGGTGCCGCTCCGGCCACGGCCGACGTGGCTGTGCTGACCAGACCACCCACTAACCGACTCGCTCCACCAATCAGACTACCTACCGTGGTGGTCAGGAAATAGATAGTGAGTAAAGTAGCCAGACACCAGGTCAGCACCCCATGAATGATGCCATCGAACAGGCGGGGAGCACTGGCTAATCGGCCAGCGACCCAGCCACCTATGAACAGCGAAAGCAGGCTGCTGATGATATACCAGATGGCACTGCCCGTACCCAGCCCAGCCGTAGGATTACGCTCCGTGACCGGATCGATCGTGCTCAAGCCAATACCCAGGCCGAGCAGGGTCAATAGCATCTGCGTGACTATAGCGACTAGTACACCGGCGAAAACGGCACTCCAGGATATTCGCTTTAGAAAAGTAGCCTGATTATAAGCCTGATTTGTGTAAGATACATTACGTTCCATTGGTTCGATATTAGTTTAAGTTGGTAAAAGACCACTCCTTCGGTCAGAAACCTGCGAAATGGCGCACTATGTGAATCCCCGACTTAGGTAGGTCGGGGATTCTGTTTATGGAGTTGAGTAAATCAGAAAGTTTGTGTCGAAAGACCTACAGGCGATTGAAGCCAGATTTCGCGTCGCTGACCACCTCTTTTGCCTTCGCTTCGGTTTTGCTGGCCAGGTCGTCGAGTTCGTCCTGTGCATCGTCGATACCGGAACTTACTGAGTCCTGAACGGTATCCCACGCGTCTTTGGCTTTAGACTTCGTTTTATCCCACTGGTGCTTAGCTTCTTTCGTTTGTTCGCTTAACGAGCCGACTAGCTGTTTACGGAGTTTTTTACCAGACTTGGGGGCGAACAGGATACCAATGGCCAGGCCAGTCGCCAGGCCAGTGAGCAAACCCGATAAATAAGTCTGATCAGTGAGGTAATCTGCCGGGTGTTTTTTTTTGTAAAACATGGTAGTGAGTGTGTTTAAGTTTTCGAAAAGAAAATCGTTTACAGCGTCCTCTAAAAAAACCATGCCAAACTCAAATCAACAGGGTATAGAATTTTATTGAGTATATTTACAGATATCTTCTATACCAATATCACACATATATGTAGTGAAAATTACCCAAAGCGGGGAATAAATTTCCAGTTAATATTCTCTATAATATACTAAAATAATTAAATATATTGTACTTAACAAACACCGATAACCGTTTCCTAACAGAATCAAGACAAAAGTACCAGATACAATTGTAGCTACTACATTAGTACAAATACTTACATAATCAAACCAACTATTATCAGAATGATCGAGTATAAATACTCAAATATATTTATATGTACGTATCGAAACGTTGCGCTTATTCGACATAGGATTGGCTACTGAATTCCAATAGACTACGGTCAATCTGGTCGTCATAAAACAGGTTGTCCAACATCTGCTCCGTCTGCCAGATAATGTGACTACGATGCTTACTGGCTAAGATGAAAAGGCCCGGCTGCAGCCTAAGGAAGGAATATATCTTTTGCAGGAATGCCGCTGAGAACAGTTCAATCAATCTGTTCTCAGCGGCATTCCGTACAGCAAACTTTCTTTACCGTCGTCGCGAAACCGGATTTTCTTTTCGAAGCGTAAACCCAGTTTTTCGAGCAATTGAATTGAAGGAGTATTATCTGCCGTTGTAAGGCCCGTAAGGCGCGCCAGCCCGAGTCGATTAGTGGCGTAGGTAATCACTGCTGTGGCCGATTCATAGCCGTAACCACGACCGGCGTAGGCAGGCAGAACCGCAAATCCAATGTCCACGTCGGGCAGGGTTTCCCGTTTGAACAAGCCACACAAGCCAACAGGTCGGCCGTTCTCTTTTTGTCTGACCAGATACGGACCGAACCCAAACTGCTCATAGCTTTTCAACGGGCCATTCTGAATGTAAAGTCGCGCGTCATCGAGCGTTCGAACGCCCCGATCGCCAATAAATTCGAGCCAGGTAGACGAGTTGAGCAGGTCGAGCACGAAAGCGGCATCCTCGACCGAAAAATTGACCAGTTGCAAACGTTTCGTTTCAATCATGGCAGGAACGCGGCTACGTTACCCTACTAAAATGCTACCGCTTTAAGCCGCAGACCGGCATCTTCAGGTAAGCCAAATACTAGATTCATGTTCTGAACCGCCTGGCCCGATGCGCCTTTGGTCAGGTTGTCGATGACGCTCGTGATCAGCAGCTGCCCGTCGTGAACTTCCAGGTGCAACAGGCACTTATTCGTGTTCACGACCTGCTTTACGTCTACGGGAGCATCGCTCAGATGCGTAAACGGATGCGATTCGTAGTAGCTGCGATACAGTTGTTTGGCCTCTTCCACCGTTCCTGAGTAAGGCGTGTAGACATTGGCCATAATCCCCCGCGTAAAATCGCCCCGGTAGGGCACGAAGTTGATCGCGCTATTGAAGTCTGGTTCGAGTTGAGTCAGGCTCTGGCGAATTTCGGCCAGGTGCTGGTGGGTGAATGCCTTATAAATCGAAACGTTGTTGTTCCGCCAGGTAAAACCCGTAGTGGGCACCAGCGCCTGCCCGGCTCCGGTGCTACCGGTAATCGCACTGACCTGAACCGCATCGATCAGTTTACCTGCTTTGGCCAACGGCAGCAAAGCCAGCTGAATACTCGTAGCGAAACAGCCAGGATTGGCAATCCGCGTCGATTCCTGAATCCGTTCCCGCTGCAACTCCGGTAGCCCATACACGAAGTCATCGTGTTCGTCGCGGAAGTCAGCGCTCAGATCGATCACCGTTATATCGTCGGAGACTTCGTTTTCGGCCATAAACGTCACCGATGCGCCATGCCCCGAGCAGAGAAAAATCACATCGACGCCTAGGGTTTCGCCAGACGTCCCTCCTTCGTTTGCCGAGAGCGCCGGAGTCAGATCGATATCACCCGAAAACGTCAAATCCGTATCACCCAGCAAATCGGTATGCGTCATCCAGACTGGCTTGCCCGCCTGGCTGTTGCTGTGCACAAACGCAACATTGACAAAAGGATGATTCAATAAAATGCGCAACAGCTCGCCACCCGTGTAGCCCGCTCCGCCAATGATACCCACATTCAGTTTCATTCAGGAAAGAATTCGTTTGTATAAGGCAACATGTTCGGCGGTAAATTTGTCCCACGAAAACAAAGAAGCTCGCTTTAATGACTTTTCTGCCATCATTTCTCGGGTCGATTCGGAGTTTACTACCTGAAGAATGGCCTGACAGAGCGCGTCTACATCCATCGGCGGTACCCGCAGGGCGGCATCACCCACCACTTCGGTAATGGCTGGAATATCCGACGTGACCACCGGCAAACCGCACTGCATGGCTTCGAGGGGCGGCAGGCCGAATCCTTCGTACCGGGATGGATACACAAACGCCGTTGCATCGGAATACAAAGGCGCCAGGTGCTCATCAGGTACGAAACCCGTAACGATCAGCCGCGAGCGCAGCGCTGGATTCTGCGTTAGTTCGGCCATGATCTTGTCGAACTTCCAGCCTTTCGTTCCTACCAGAACCAGCTTCATATCAGCCGGAATCGCACGGCTGTTCGCCAGTTCCACAAACGCCCGCACCAGGTGATCGATATTCTTCCGTGGCTCGAAGGTAGCTAAACTGAGCAGATAAGGCGCATCGCCGATTCGGTACTGGGTCCGTATGGCCTGTTTATGGGCCTGATCGGCTACGGAATAGAACAACTTTGGCGAAGCCGCCAGATGAATCGGGGTTACCCGACTCGGGTCGATACCAGTATACTCACAGACATCGTCTTTGGTTGCGTCGGAGATTGTTACAAGCTGCGTTTCCGGCGTCAGATGATCCAGTACCTGCCGAACGGTGGTGTCGCCACTGGGAAACCATTCCGGATGAAAAATCTGGATTAGGTCATGAATGGTCTGGACCGTATGAATCGAATGATTACGACCAACGGCGCCGGGAATCGGGTAGAACGGTGAATGATAGATACTTCCCGCAGCCCAATGGTCTGTGTTGAACCGCAGGGTTTCGGGGCCGAAGGTTTTCCGGGCGCGGTAAAACCCTTCCCGGATCACTTTTGTCGGTAAACTACTGATGGCCAGCGGGCTGAGCAGGGTATTCTCTACCGTACCCAGCACCTGGTCGGTCGACCGGTTGACAAACTCGGGGCGCGACCGACCAAATACCGTACGGACGTAACGCATGGTCTCGGACAGGTGCGACGAAGCCGCCAGCGACAGATGAACCTCGTCGTGCCACCACAGGCCCGTCATCAACTGATCAACCACCCGGTTTACGCCTGTCTGGGCCTGCCGGTGGTAAAACCCAATCCCCAGCAGGCTGGCATCAAGAATTATGTTCACGAATTTTCTCGTAAATCATGACCTGGTTGGACGCGACTTTCGAGAATCCCCGCACGTCGTCGCCGGTCCAGGCGTTATTCATTTCCCCATAGCTACCGAAAGCCGACGACATCAGATCGTGTTCCGATTCGATCCCCAGCACCTGGAACCGATACGGAGCCAGCAGGACGTGTACTTTTCCCGATACATGCGTCTGCGTATCGGCCAGAAACACTTCGATATTTCGCATGACGGGGTCCATAAACTGGCCCTCGTGGAGCATGGTTCCGTACCAGTTGGCCAGTTGTTCTTTCCAGTACAGCTGCCATTTTGCGAGCACATGCTTTTCGAGGGTATGGTGCGCTTTGATCAGGATCAGCGGAGCGGGTGCTTCAAAACCGACCCGGCCTTTGATTCCGATGATCGTATCGCCCACGTGGATATCCCGTCCGATGCCGAAGGGTCCGGCCAGCTCGGTGAGTTTACGAATGGCGTCTACCGGATTGGTAAATTTCTCGGCTCCCACGCCTTTGATCTCACCGTGTTCGAACGTAAGCGTGATGGTTTCGGGCTCGGTTTTCGTGACCTGGGTCGGCCAGGCCGATTCGGGCAGAAACTGGTCGGACGTCAGGGTTTCTTTGCCGCCAACCGACGTGCCCCACAGGCCTTTGTTGATGGAGTAAGCCGCTTTGTGCCACTCCTGGTCTACACCTTTCGCTTTGAGGTATTCGATTTCGGCCTCCCGCGACAGCCGCAAGTCGCGGATGGGCGTGATGATTTCAGCGTCCGGAGCAATGATCCGAAAGGCCATATCGAAACGAACCTGATCGTTACCGGCCCCCGTACTACCGTGCGCAATTGCCGAAGCACCGATTTCGCGGGCATACTCGGCAGCGGCAATGGCCTGAAAAATCCGTTCGGCACTGACACTGAGCGGATAGGTGTTGTTTTTCAACACATTCCCAAATACCAGGAACTTCAGGCACTGCTGGTAATACTCATCTGTTTTGGCAATCGTTTTATGCGATTTCACCCCCAGCGAATACGCCCGTTCTTCAATGGCTTTCAGCTCCGCGTCGGAGAAGCCGCCCGTATCGACCAGCACCGAGTACACTTCCATGCCCCGGTCTTCCGACAAATATTTAACACAGAAGGAGGTATCGAGACCTCCGCTAAAGGCAAGAACTACTTTTTGAGACATCAGAACAGAAGACGCCGGACCCCAGTCCGTCATCAGGATAGTTTTGGACGGGCAAATATCGGGCTTCCTGCGTTACATTTTGCAATTACTCCGCTTAATGTCGGCAGGGAATTAGCGCTAACAGGCTTCTACCCACTTTGATCACCCGAATTTCTGACCTGCCGTTTACACCGAAACTTACTCCCGGTCAGCCAGCTTACTCTTACGGAAGCCGTAGAGAAAGTAGATGGTCAGCCCGATCACTAGCCAGATACCGAAAATCTGCCAGTTGCTGGCACCGAGTTCGGTCATGAGATACAGGTTCGTCAGAATGCCGATAACGGGTAGCAACGAGAAATTATAGAGAAAGCCCTGCACGGACAAGATGGCCCACACGCCCCAGAAAACCACCAGTAGCGGGCGCTCTTCGAGCGTTTCGAGTGGGCTACCCTGGGTTAATGCGTAAACCAGAGAAATCAGGAACAGTACGCCAATAATGTATTTTCCGTTGACGTAAGGCACCTTGAATTTAGACTGCGCCGACAGCCCCCTGGCGTCCAGGAAAAGAATACCGGCACAGACGAGAATAAACGCAAAAAATGTGCCCACACTAGTCAGGTCGACGAAGGTCTTCAGGTCCAGAAATAACGAGGGAACGGCCACAATGACGCCCGTCACGATGGTTGAAAAGGAAGGGGTTTTATACCGGGGATGAATGCGCGAAAATCGCTCGCCCAGCAAACCATCCCGGCTCATGGTCATCCAGATGCGCGGTTGCCCCAGCTGATACACCAGCAACGCACTGGTAATAGCTACCACGGCACTTACGGAAATGACGCCCGCTACAAAATCGAGGTTTACTTTCTGAAACACATACGCCAGCGGATCACTTACGCCCAATTCCTTGTAGTTGACCATACCAGTTAGCACCAGCGTGATGAGCACGTAGAGAACGGTACAGATCGCCAGACAATAGAGCATCGCGCGGGGCAGATCACGCTGTGGATTTTTACACTCTTCGGCGGTGGTGGAAATGGAATCGAAGCCGATGAACGCAAAAAATACCGATGCGACCCCGCTCAGTACGCCCGACACGCCGTTTGGGGCAAAGGGCGACCAGTTGGCAGGTTTTACGTAAAACGCCCCCACGGTGATCACCAGACCGATGACCGCTAGTTTGAGTACCACCAGAATATTACTCGCCGTTCTGGATTCTTTAATGCCGATGTAAACCAAAGCGGTAATAAGTACGGTAATGGCTCCGGCGGGCAGGTTGGCAATCAGCTTCAGATTCCCCAACATCGGGGCATGGGCAAAAGCATCGGCCAGTGTTTGTTCGGGGCCTGTGAGTGTTTCCCCCGCTTGTAGTTTGGCAAAAGCCGCAGATGCCGAACCGTAATCCGTAGCGAAATATTTTGGAAACGTAATCCCAAATCCACTGAGCATGGACGTAAAATACTCCGACCACGAGATGGCGACGACCATGTTGCTGACCGCATATTCGAGAATGAGCGCCCAGCCGATCACCCACGCAAAAATTTCGCCGAAAGCGACGTAGGCATAGGTATAAGCGCTGCCGCTCACGGGTACGGTACTGGCAAACTGTGCGTAACTTAGCGCGGTAAACACGCAGGCAATGGCCGTAAAGACAAACAACAGCGATACGGCCGGGCCGCCGTTGTAACTCGCCAATCCAATCGTGCTGAAGATACCGGCTCCAATGATGGCCGCAATTCCAAACGAAGTCAGATCGCGGACACCCAGGGTTTTGACCAGTTTACTCGATTCGCCTTCGGCGGCATCGTTCAGGATTTGGGCTACGGTTTTCTTTCGGAAAAGCGACATGGTGGAAGAGGAAAAACGGCGTTTATCGATGTTAAACAGCTAAAATAGCTATTCTTTCCGGTTTTCTGTCTGTTCCAGTCTGGTCGGAGGTACGACAGGTGCCTGCTTTTCGCCCGGATTGCCCGGATAAACAGGATTCGTTCTTCAAAAAACATCCTGTTTATCCGGGTAGTCCGGGCGAAAATAAACTTGTCTTGCATTCATCAGATCAACGCTATGCCAATTGATTCGTCTTTGTCGTTTAATTGACAGTCTTATTCATAAATTATGTCCATCCGCGTTCAACAGCTGACCAAAGAATATAAGCAGCAACGGGCCGTCGACCAGATTTCCCTTACCGTTGATCCCGGCGAAATTGTCGGTTTTCTAGGCCCCAATGGTGCCGGAAAATCAACGACGATGAAGATCGCCACGGGTTATCTACCACCCACCGATGGAACCGTCGAGGTAAACGGGTTCGATGTTCGCACGCACCCGATGGAGGTACGCCGGAGTGTCGGTTACTTACCTGAACACAATCCACTCTATCTGGATCTCTACGTAAAGGAATACCTGCGCTTTGCCGGATCGTTACACGGGCTGAGCGGTTCTGGCCTGAGCCAGCGTATTGGGCAGATGATCGAGCTGGTCGGTCTGGGTCGTGAACAGCACAAACGCATCGGGCAACTTTCCAAAGGGTATCGTCAGCGGGTCGGTTTAGCGCAGGCGCTCATTCATAACCCACCGGTGCTGATCCTCGATGAACCCACGACGGGTCTCGACCCTAACCAGTTAGCGGAGATCCGGCAGGTGATCCGCGATGCCGGTCGCGACAAAACAGTGCTTTTTTCGACCCACATCATGCAGGAAGTCGAAGCCGTGTGCGATCGGGTGGTTATCATCAACCGGGGACATATCGTGGCCGACGGTTCGCTGAGTCAGCTTCGTAGCGCTTCGGCGGGCGTGGGCGTAACGGTAGTAGCCGAGTTTGAAAGCGACTTAACCGATTCCACCATACTCGGCTCAGTACCGGGCGTCGAGCGGATTGAGCCACTGGGCCAGGGGCAGTACCGCATCTCGGCGAGCCCAACGACCGATCTGCGGGCCGCCATCTTTCGCCTGGCCGCCGATCAGAACCTAACCCTGGTTGGCCTTCGGCAGCAGGAAAGCTCACTCGAAGGAATTTTCAAGGAGCTGACAAAGTAATGTAAAATGAATAATGGAGAATGTATAATGACGGGACAACTCCCATTATACATTCTCCATTATTCATTTTATAGCACCCTTACCGCGCTGTGGCCATCAGCGGATACTGGTCAAAAATGGATCGGACAATTCCTTTGAAGTAGTTATTCTTGAAGTTCTGGTTGCGCATCATTTTCGAAGCGTAGCCTTTCCAGATGACTTGATACGATTCGGCATCGATGAGCGAAATCATCAGGGTACCTTCATCCAGGTTATAATCGATCCGTTTGTAGGTAGCATCTTCGTCTTCTCGCACAACCCAGTCTTTAATGACGGGCTGCTGATACCCCCGGAAGCGAAGATCGGACCGGAAAATATTATATGAGATCAGTAAGTTTGGGTTACGGTTGCTAACGCGATAGCCCCGGGCTTCCATCTGGTGCCGGATGGCATCCTGAATGTCGGAGCAAAGCAGCGTTGAATCGACAAATTCGCACTCCAGAAAATTAAAGGATTCGTAGTTTTTGAAATGGCCCTCGTAGCTATAATCATGCTCCACAAATAACCTGCTCGATGAGCAACCGGCCAGTACCACAACGGCCAGGGCAAACAGAATTCCGATGCACTTTTTCATACCCACAGTTGTAAAAAGTTTTCAATAATAAAATTTAGGCTAATGTTTATACTGATGATACTATACTGGTCGAACCCAAATATAATCGTAAATGTTTGGCAAACAATGGTGCATTCACCAATTTTTAATGCTTTGTAAGGCCCCGGTAAAACTCCAGTCCCCGACGCATTTCGGCCGCCGTTACCGGGACGTCATACGCACAACTTCCGGGTCCATCCAGTAGAGCCATCCGCACCTGATTTCCCCGATTTTTCTTATCCTGTAACGTCAGCGCCAGAATGGGTTCGATGTCTTCATCCACCAGTCGTACATTCCCATATACGGAAAAAAGGTACTCTTCGGTTGCGGTCAGCAGTGCCTGATCGATCATTTTTTTTTGAAAGGCGATGTAGGCTTCTGCAATCATCCCTACCGCAATGGCTTCGCCGTGCAGAAGCCGCTTGCGGGGCTGGGTCAGAAAGTGGGTTTCAACGGCATGACCGAGGGTATGACCGAAGTTCAGGATCTTCCGTAGCCCTTTCTCGGTCGGGTCCTCTGCCACGACTCGCTGCTTCACGCGCACCGAATGCGTCACGAGCTTATCCCAGTCCTGCTCATCCAGATCCCGACGGCGAATGTCGTCCCACATGGCGGCATCGGCAATGAGGCAATGCTTGATCACTTCGGCAAAACCCGACCGCAGTTCACGCTCGGGCAGTGTCGTCAGAAAGCCGGTGTCGATCAATACGGCGTCGGGCTGCTGAAAAACGCCGATGTGGTTTTTATACCCCCGGAAATCGATACCGAGCTTGCCGCCTACACTGGCATCGACCTGAGCCAGGAGCGTCGTAGGAAGCTGAACAAAAGCGATTCCGCGCTTATAGGTAGCCGCGCAAAACCCACCCATGTCGCCAATCACCCCACCACCTAGGTTCAGTACCAGTCCATGCCGGTCGAAATTGGCGCGGGTGAGTGCATCCCAGATCAGTTCGCATGTAGCAATATGTTTCTGTTCTTCGCCCGATTTGATCCGGATCAGGGTATGCCTGGGTAAAATCGGCTTCAGGTCGGGGTAGCAAAAACGAGACGTGTGGTTGTCGACAATGACAGCAACATCCGAGAAATCGTGAGAATCGAGGAAAGCGGCCAGACTTTCGGTGAGGGGGGCGATGGTTACAATTGACATGGGACAAAAATACGTTGGTGGCTGATGGGTATAAAGGCAGACTCCGAAGTATTTTTGGTCTTTCCCCTGTTCCAACCTGCTGCTCATGAAAATTCGTTACCGTGTCCTCTCGGTTTTGTTCCTGCTTTCGACCATCACCTACCTCGACCGCGTTTGCATGAACGTCGTGAGTAAATATGTGAAAGCCGATCTCCACCTCGATAACGAGCAGTTTGGATGGATTCTGGGTGCTTTTTCACTCTCATATGCCTTGTTTGAAATCCCGACCGGATCGCTCGGCGATAAGATTGGTCCCCGGCGTGTGCTGACTCGCGTCGTCCTGTGGTGGTCGGGCTTTACGGCCCTCACCGGTACGGCCTTTTCTTTTCTGTATCTGCTGATCGTTCGGTTTTTGTTTGGGGCGGGCGAAGCGGGGGCTTATCCGAACGCTTCGATCGTCATAGCCCGCTGGTTTCCGGCCGTCGAAGTAGGCCGGGCGCAATCGGTGATCTGGGCCGCCGGCCGGCTGGGCGGGTCTTTGACCCCGCTGGTGGTTATTCCGCTGGTACACTGGGCTGGCTGGCGCTGGGCTTTTGCCGCACTGGGTTTACTCGGCGTGTTGTGGGCCGCTGGCTGGTACGGCTGGTTTCGCGATGACCCGGCGGAGAAAACAGGAATTAGCGCGGCTGAAGTTGAGGAGATTGAAACCAACCGGAGTAGCAAGCCCAGCGACCATCGGATTCCGTGGACGACCATCATTCGCAATCCAGACCTCTGGGCGCTGATGCTGATGTGCCACTTATTTTTTTATGGATCGTATTTTTTTACCAACTGGTCGTCGGTGTATTTCCAGGAAGGCCGGGGCTTGTCGGAAGAGGATACCAAGAATTTTATCTCGCTCTCGTACTTTCTGGGCGCCATCGGCTGCCTGGTGGGTGGTGTACTGAGCGATGCCCTAACTAAACGCTACGGGCTGAAAATTGGCCGTCGGGCCGTCGGCATGGGTGGTCTGGGCATGTCGAGCCTGTTTTTTCTGCTGGCTGGCCTGACGACCGACAACCAGATGGCCGGTTATCTGCTGGCAGGCTGTGTTCTGCTGAAAGATCTGGCCTTGCCCGTTGCCTTTGCCGTATGCGTCGACATTGGCCAGCGAAACTCCGGTACCGTAGCTGGGTCGATGAATTTTGCGGGGCAGTTGGGTGGGTTTTTCATCACCATTCTGTTTGGTATCATCGTCAAACAAACGGCTAACTTCAATTACCCGCTCTTTATGATTGCCGGTTGCCTGTTTGTCAGCGCCTTACTTTGGCTGCGGATCGATCCGACCAAAACGGTATCCATAAACTAGATTTAAAAAGCCCGGGAGAATTTCCCAGGCTTTTAAATTCAGGAGATTACTTTCAGACCGTCGGCAAAGGCCTTCATTTGATCTATAGTGCCTAAGCTTACGCGGCACCAGTATTGGCCGTCGAATTTCCACTGGCGAATGCTTACGCCCTGTTCCATCATCCGGCCCACAAAGTCCTCGCCTTTCATCCGGATCGGGAACATCACGAAGTTGGCCCCCGATGGCAGTGGTTCGTAGTTGTGCTGTTTGAGCACACCCAGCAAATAATCCTTTGATTCTTTGGCCTTCCCGAGCGAAAAGTTGATGAACTCCTTGTCCTGCAGGCTGACCGTAGCGGCCCGCAGCGTAGTCATGCTCATGCTGCTGCCACCGGTGGCAAATTTGGCAATCTCTTCCAGCAACTCCGGCTTGGCAATCATGTAGCCCGTCCGAAGACCGGCAAAGCCGTGAACTTTCGAGAAGGTTTTGGTGATGATGACATTGCTACCCTTCTTCACCATATCGACCATCGAGTAGGCTTTCGGATCGGGCGTGTAGTCAATATAAGCTTCGTCGACCAGAATAGGCGTTTTCGCCCCTACGGCTTCGCAGAAGGCCCGCAGTTTCGTGGGGTCAACGATAATAGCCGTGGGGTTATTGGGGTTGCAGAGATAAACCATCCCAGTCTGGCTACCCACCCGTTCGTTCAGCTTGTTCAGGTTGATGTCGTAGCCATCGGCGGCTACCAGCGGTACGCGGTCCATGGTAATGCCATGCTTTACGGCCGTGCGCGGCAGCGCGTCAAACGTTGGGTCAGGAGCTACGATAGTACGGCCAGCATTGGGGCGATAAGCGGCCCAGAGTGAAGCTGCCGTCAGCAGTTCGCCCGAACCAGCGCCCAGCAATACGTATTCTTCAGGTACGCCTTCAGTATCGGCTACCAACTTGCGGAATTTCCGGGCGTATTCCATCGCGTACAGGTATCCGTCGGGAGCGGCTTCCGTAATGGTTTTCAGCGCTTTTGGCGAAGGCCCGTACGGATTCTCGTTGGCCGATAGCCGGGCTTTCAGGGGCCCTTTTGGCGCTTTATAGCCGACCGGCATTTGAGGTTCCAGTTCGCAGAATGCCGCCGGAGCAGCCGCCAGAGTCAGGCCTGATAACATACTGGCCCGCAGCCAGTCACGACGATTGATGGACATAGGAGAAGGTAGATCTTAACGCGTTATTGATAAAGTAAGGAGTGTGTTCAACAATAGCCAGTTGCTCCGAAACGCAGCAACCGACGCCACAACCGGTACTCTGTCGGCCGATCAGCGATAGTCAAATATACGATTCACAAAAATAGCCTCAAATAATATTTTACCTATTCCCTTATTTACCTTCATATAATTTTATTAATTGTAAAAAACTTAAAATATTTTATAATTTTAATAGCTTTCATTTGTATCAGTCAGAACTACTACGGCATCCGGTTCAAACGGCTCTGATATTCCAGCCGCCCGCGTTTACGTTCTATCAGTAAGGATATCGTGCCCATATTTAATCGTCCTGATCTACATGATTTTGGCGTACTGTGCGTTACCTTATTGCATAGGTATACTGCGCACATGCTATGAAAACGACCATTACGGCTGGATTACTATCGGTGATTTTGTTGGTACTGATGGTGCTGGCCTGCGACACACCCGACACAAGCCCAACCCCCGTGGGCCACATGCGCCTGTCGTTCGACAATGTCGTCGGTTCGTCCGACCTGACTCTGAACACCGGCTCGTACCAGAACGCAGCTGGCGAATCGTTCACTGTGACGAAGTTCAATTATTTCGTGAGCAATATCCGGCTTCGCAACCAGGATGGCAGCGAGTACGTGGTGCCCCAGGACAGCAGCTATTTCCTGATCCAGGAAGATCGACCGGCCTCGCAGACGATTACTCTGAACAATGTGCCCGTCGGAAATTATACCGGCGTCACGTTCCTGATCGGTGTCGACAGCCTACGGAATCTGGCCGACCTATCGAAACGAACGGGCGTGCTCGACCCCGGCCTGACGACGCACGATCCGATGTACTGGGACTGGAATACGGGGTATGTGTTTCTGAAACTGGAGGGTACTTCTTCGGCTGCGCCAGCCGCACAGAATAATTTATTTTTGTACCACCTGGGTGGTTTTGGCCGGAATTATGATGGTAAGCAAACCGTTAATAACCTACGTACGGTAACGATCCCGTTCAGGAACGACCTGGCCAGTGTGCAAACCAGCGCGACCCCGACGGTTCGGCTCACGACCGATGCGCTAAAAGTGTTCAATGGTCCTACCCAACTCAGTATTGCTCAGCACTCGTCGGTAATGTTTGAAACCTACTCGACTAATATTGCGGATAATTGCGCGCAGATGATCAGCTACGATCGCCTTCAGGCAAATTAATGACTCCACACCGTACAATATTACCAAAGCATATCTGGCTAACGATCAGCCTGTTTTTATTTAGCCTGGTCATTGCCTGCCAGACTAATAAAGGCACGGATCCGACCCCCGATCCGGGAGACGGGGGTGGTGTTATTTATAAAACCACGCCGGTAACGATTCCGCAGCCCGCTAACTTCCCGGCTAAGGTTTACGATCTGAGCCAGAACTCGCCGACGGTGGAGGGCGTGGCGCTGGGCAAGGCGCTGTTCTACGACGCGCAACTCTCGCGCGACAGTACCGTCAATTGCGGATTCTGCCACCAGCAGTACGCGGGTTTTGGGCACTCCGACCATGCGCTCAGCCACGGTATTGGCGGCAAGTTTGGCACTCGTAACGTGCCAGGTTTGCAGAATCTGGCCTGGGACCGAGCCTTTTTCTGGGATGGGGGCGTAACCAGCCTGGATGAGTTACCGATGACACCCATTCAGAATCCGGTTGAAATGGACCTGAAATTCTCGGATGCCCTAAGCCGTGTGCAGAAAAGCCCTAAATACCCCGCTATGTTCAAGGCCGCATTCGGATCGGATACGGTCACAACGGCGCGTTTTCTGAAAGCGATCTCGCAGTTTATGCTCACGCTCGTGTCGGCTGATTCGCGCTACGACAAATACGTTCGGAAAGAAGCCGGGGGCGACCTGACGGCCGATGAGCTGGCTGGCCTGAATTTATTTCAGCAAAAATGCACGACCTGCCACGCAACGGATTTATTTACGGATCGAAGCTTCCGGAATAATGGCTTGCCGGTCAGCGCGATCAACGATCAGGGACGCTATACGATTACGTTAAACGAAGCTGACCGGCTGAAATTCAAAGTACCGAGTCTGCGCAACGTCGAGCGCACGTTTCCGTACATGCACGACGGTCGGTTTGCCACTTTGGAGCAGGTTATCGATCATTATCGAAGCGGAATTAAAGACAGCCCTACCCTCGACCCTGCGCTGAAAGCCAACGGGCAGCTCGGTTTCCTGATGACCGACACGGAAAAGAAACAGGTGATTGCGTTTCTGAAAACCCTCTCCGACGACGCGTTCATCAACAACCGGGCGTTCAGTCCGAATTAATCAGAACCGGGATGTTCCGGTTCAGTGGACGTGACTTAACCGGTGCTGCCGGATATTGAACAAGTGGGTGATGACCAGGCCCGCCGATGCCGCGTAAGCCAGGTATTCGAAAGCGGGGGCGACGTCTTCCAGCAGAAGCGCGATAGTGAACAAGCCCAGAAACCCCCACAAACTGCGTTTGATGGCCAGGGGAGCGTAATGCCGGGTAGCAAAATACACCGCGACAATATTGACGCCGATAAAGATATAATCCAGACTCAGGTAACCAACGCGCAGCTGTTCGTTCTGAAACAGGGCCGAGGTCATTAACAGCACGGGCGTAATGAGGCAATGGATAATGCACAGAACCGAGCCGGTAATGCCAATATAATCAGCTTTGCGGGAAAGAATATCTGTCTTCATGAGCAGGCACAAAAATACGACGCTTTTCGGCAATCGTATTCTTGTCAACCGACTTTTTTGCAACAAAGTTGCGCAAAATCGTATAAATTAATAAAACGGGCCGTTCGGGGGTCAATTGATCTTGGTCAGCAGCGTATACCCCATCAGTTTTCCATTCTTGTTATACGTTTCTGATTTGACATCGAGAATCTGGTTATCGGCCCGATAGCTGATGGTGTGCATGGAATTGCGAACAGGTATGCCCATCACGCGCGTCTCAGAATTCATGTCCGACGTGATTTTGTAGGCGTTGAAGGTTCCGGCGGGCGTCGTAATCGACTCCTTCCCTTCTACCTGCCGGTTGATCATGTTCATGGTCATGGTCGTCATCGTGTTGCCGCTCATGCTCATCTCGGCTTCCATCTGGCCGTCGCTCAGTTTCTGCCCTACGGTGAACTTACCGGGATAAGCCAGCTTGTTGGATTTCATCTTCATTTCCATATCTTTTGGCCCGTTCGACTGCATCGACTGAAACAGGCCCGACATATCGGCAATCAGTTCGTCGCCGGTGCAGGTATAATGCACGGCATAGGGCGGCCGCGGATTGCCTTTTTCGTCCTGGAACTGCGCCGAAATATCCATTACGGTCGAACTACCTTCTTTATGAACCTCTTTGACCTGATACGTAATCTTTCCCGTAGGTTTGTCCTTAGCGTTGAAGAGACTCATTTCAAAGCCCATCCCGGCCTTGAAAGTCATACCCAGACAATCCTGCGCCATACTTTTTATACCTATAAGTGTGGTCAGTACCAGTGAAAAAACTAGTGATTTCATGCGAATAAATGTCATTTGGTTAGGAAGTCAAAAGTAGCGACCAGACAGCATCGCGACCGAAAACCTTGAGGGAACGGCTGATTATGTATGATGTATAATGTATGATGTATTGTGTAGATGGGCAATAGCAGCATCATACATTATACATTATACATATTTCACGCCCAGATCATACTGACGACGCCTAAAAGCATAATCAGTTTACAGAGGTTACTGAGCGCGCCGAAATCACGCCGGGTGTCGGCCACGACGAGCTTGTAAGTAAGCCAGGCAATTGGAATCAGCAGGAGTAGCAGAATCAGCGTAAGCCGGAAGTTATTGAGCGAGTTGGCAATAAAAAACAGACTGATTATAAATGCACCGATCAGGCCGTATAGCAGGTATTTGGTTCGGCGCAAGCCCCACACGATGGGTAAGGTCCGGCAACCAAAGCGGGCGTCTCCCCGGATGTCCTGCATGTCTTTAATGATTTCGCGGATCAGGGAAATACCAAACGAAAACAGCGCGTACATCAGCAGCATGCCCACGTTGTGCCGGTAATAGATGGCCAGCACCAGCAGGGAGAGTGCCGTAAGCAGCGAAACGATGACATTGCCAATGAGCGGTTGCCGTTTGAACTGCGCTGAATAAAACCACAGCAATGAAACCGCCACGACGTCGATCAGAAAAACCCATTTACTAAGATAAAGCCCGATCAGACAACCAATTACGTTCAGGATTTGATGCACTCCCATCGCCACCCGGCGCTTGAGATACCGTCCGATAATAACCCGCTGGGGCTTATTGATCAGATCGATTTTGATATCGAAATAATCGTTGATGATGTAGCCCGCAGCCGTAATGCAAACCGTCGATAGAGAAAGCAGCCAGATGGTCGGATCGGCAAGCAGCTTCCAGCGGCCGGCCGTATCGGGCCCAACTAAAAACAGCCGCGCCAGAAATTGCGTCAGCACAACGATCAGCAGATTCTGCACCCGAATCAGTCGCAGAAAACCAAACGTAAAGGCCGTGAAAGGAATAGACTGCCGCGCAACCATCGAGTGAGGTTTGAGGGTCAAAAATACAGCTTTTCCGACAAAGAGGAAAATCCCTTTGGATAAGTAGCGAAAAAGCTAATCAATTGTGATACAATTCGTTATTATCAAAGATTTTAGCCGACAAACGTCCATAAATAATGCACCGGCAGCCTCCCCGAAGCGGCTGAAGGCGGGTCAGGACGAGCGGGTAATACAATTTTAACCTGTCCCGCCCAATTCGCCGGGATTCTTTTTGTATCCGTTTGTTGTTGAGAGACAAACTCGTTCTCTCACGCATGAAAATTGGCATTGTGTGCTACCCGACCTTTGGGGGCAGTGGGGTGGTGGCTACCGAACTCGGTAAGGCCTTGGCCAAAAATGGTCACCAGATTCACTTTATTACGTATCAGCAACCACCCCGACTCGATTTTTTCAACGAAAACGTCTTTTATCACGAAGTAAATATACCCACTTACCCGCTCTTTCAATACGCCCCTTACGAGTCTGCACTTGCCAGCGAGATGGTCAATGTCGTTATGAACGAAAACGTTGATCTACTGCACGTTCACTACGCCATTCCACACGCGTCGGCGGCTTATATGGCAAAAATGATTCTGCGTTCGCAGGGCCGTAATATCCCCGTTGTCACCACGCTCCACGGCACCGATATCACGCTGGTTGGGAAAGATGCTTCCTATGAACCCGTGGTCACGTTCAGCATCAATGAGTCCGACGGCGTTACGTCGGTCTCAGAAAACCTGCGTCAGGATACCTACGCGCACTTCAACGTGCATCGCGAAATCGAGGTCATTCCGAACTTCATCGATCTGGACCGGTTCAAGCGCCAGCAAAAAGAACACTTTAAAAAAGCCATCTGCCCTAACGGCGAAAAGCTGATCGTACACACGTCGAATTTCCGGCGCGTCAAACGCATCGACGACGCCGTCATGACTTTCTTCCATGTTCAGCAGCAGATACCGGCTAAACTCCTACTGGTTGGCGACGGCCCCGAACGCGCCCGCATCGAGCGGCTTGTGCGGGACCTGGGCATCTACGACCAGGTGCGGTTCCTGGGAAAGCTGGACGCCGTCGAAGAGGTACTGTCGGTGGCCGACCTGTTTATAATGCCATCCGAAAACGAAAGCTTCGGGCTGGCCGCTCTCGAAGCGATGGCCTGCGAAGTACCCCTCATCACCTCGAACGCCGGTGGTCTACCCGAGCTGAACATACAGGGTGTAACAGGTTTTCTGAGCCCGGTCGGTGACGTGACAGACATGGTCAAAAATGCCCTGTACGTTCTGGATGATGCGCACTTGCCTGTGTTTAAAGCAAACGCCCTGGCGCGGGCTAAAGAGTTTGAATTATCACGTATATTACCGCTCTACGAAGCCCATTATGAGCGCGTCGTACAGAGCGTCCTGAATAGTGCATAATGAACAATGGCCAAGGGTTAACGGTATACATACTGTTCGCCTGTTCGCTTCAGTTCCGTATACATTATCCATTCATCATTATTCATTGACCGGATGAATACAAACATACCCATAACCGACCGGAAGCGCGTGGTCATCGTCGGCGCGGGCTTTGGTGGGCTGAAACTGGCGCGGAAACTATCGCGCCGGAAAGAGTTCCAGATCGTGCTGATCAATAAACAGAACTACCACGAATTTCAGCCCCTATACTATCAGGTAGCCACGGCGGGTCTGGAAGCCAATTCCATTCTGTTTCCCCTGCGGGCGGTGTTTAGCAATTGCAAAGATGTTCATATCCGGGTCACGAACGTAACCGGTATTCGTCCGGCCGATAAAGCGGTCGACACCGATCTCGGCCCGGTTGCATACGATTACCTGGTAATAGCCACCGGTGCCGATACTAACTTTTTCAACCAGCAGAACATCATCGAAAAAGCCTTGCCGATGAAATCGGTGGCCGAAGCCATTGCCCTGCGGAATCGGATTCTGCAGAATTTCGAGGATGCGCTGAGCGTCGAAACGCTGGATGAAAAAGAAGGGCTGATGGATGTGGTTGTGGTGGGCGGAGGCCCAACCGGGGTTGAGCTCTGCGGCACCCTCGCCGAAATGCGTAAGACCGTGCTGCCCAAAGATTACCCCGAGCTGGATTTCAAGATGATGGACATTTACCTCATCGAATCGGGCGGGGAGCTGCTGGGCCCCATGTCCGTGCAGTCGCAGGAACATTCGCTGGCGTATTTGCAAAAGCTGGGGGTCAATGTCCGGCTGAACACCCGCGTCAAAGATTTCGACGGACGGATCGTTACCATGAACGACGGGTCGACCCTACGTACCAACAACCTGATCTGGGCCGCGGGCGTAAAAGCCAATCCGCTGGCGGGCCTGCCCCCCGAGGTGATTGGGCGGGGCGGGCGCATTCTGGTCAATCGATTTAGCCAGGTTCAGGGTTTCACCGATGTTTTCGCCATCGGCGATGTAGCGCTGATGACCGAGGAGAAATGGCCGAACGGACACCCGCAGGTAGCCCAACCCGCCATTCAGCAGGGACGCCATCTGGCTAAAAACCTGCTCCATTGGGCTCATAATGAGCAGCCCGAAGCCTTTACGTATCACGACCTGGGTACGATGGCTACCATCGGGCGTGGTCTGGCGGTAGTAGACCTTCCCTATTTAAAATTTCAGGGATTCTTTGCCTGGATAACCTGGCTGTTTGTGCACCTGATGTCGATTGTGGGGGTTAAGAACCGGCTCTTTATTTTTCTGAACTGGATGGCTAACTACCTGACTTATAGTAATTCGCTCCGGCTGATTATCCGGCCGAAGCTACCTAAAGGCGACGTACAGGCCATGCAGGAAAAAATCTCCGACCAGTTGGAAGTAAGTAAGACATAATCAAGATAGTAAACTAAATTTACTATACTAATTGACGAACAGATTTTCGTTGTACTTTTGTGCCATGAATTTGATGTTTAGCTGTATTGCTGTTTCTTTGAGCCAGCAGATCATCAGCTGACTCGACCGGCTTAACACCAATAGTATTGTATTATTTCATTTTTTAATCAACGTATTTCCCTATGGAGTCAACTACTGAAAAGCTGCAAACTATGGCTGGTCACGGTAAAACCCGGCCTAAAAATAGCGGTACTAAAAAGTTGTTCGATAATCCGATTCTGGAGGCTCTTTCGCGGACGCATATTTTGGTGCCTATTTCGATGTGGTTAGTGCTATCGGCCTTTTTATGCTGGTATGCTTTTACGTATACCGACATGAGCAACGGAACGATCGGTCTGCTGTTTGCAGCGGGGTTGTTTTCGTTTACATTATTCGAATATGTCCTGCACCGGTATCTGTACCATCTGACCCCATCTACACCCAAACGGGCTAAGATTCAGTACACTTTCCACGGTGTTCACCACGAATACCCGAAAGATAAAACTCGCCTGGCCATGCCGCCTGCGCTGGCTGTTTTTGTAGCGGCTTTCTTCTTTGGCATGTTTTTTCTGCTGATGGGCGAATCGGCTTATGCATTCTTCCCCGGCTTTCTGGTAGGCTATTCGGGCTATCTGGCTACCCACTTTATCGTGCATGCGTATGCCCCACCCAAGAATTTTTTCAAACAACTGTGGGTCAACCATAGCGTTCACCATTACAAAAATCCCGAAAGCAACTATGGCGTATCGACGCCCCTCTGGGATTACGTTTTTGGCTCCTTCCAGAAGTAAGAATTGATAAATAAAAAACGCCCGGCTGATCAATCAGCCGGGCGTTTTTTGTAACGTAACGTGGACGGTCGGCTGCGGCCGACCGTCCACGTTACGTTTTATTCACCACTCGGTCGCTTGATCCATTCCGTCAGGGGGACTACGGCGCCAAAATCCGGTGAGCCATCCGCTTTCCAGCTAAACGGCTGCATACGCACGGAACGCTGATCGCCACAGCCCTGCCCCGGGGCCGCGTTTGCATGATAAACCAGCCAGTTCTGCGTGCCATCGGGGGTGCTGAAAAAACTATTGTGCCCTACTCCATAAGCGCCGTTTCCGCCATTAGGACCAAAAACGGGCGTCGCCGATTTCATCCAGGATTTTGTGTCCAGCAGGTTCGCGCTGCTATCGGCAGAAAGCTGGCCCAGCGCATACAGGTCGGTGCCGCAAAAACTGGCCGAATACACCAGAAAGACTTTGTTGCCATGCGTCAGAAACTCCGGGCCTTCGTTTACCCCAAACCCCTGCTTCTCCCAGGCATAGTCGGGTGACGAAACCCGAATTCGGCTGGTACTCGCCACGGTATACGGATTCGAGAGTTTAACGATGTAGAGCTGTTGCGAACCGCCCAGGTCCGTCTCCCAACCCGACCAGGCAAAATACAACTGACCATTCAACTGCACTACGGTTCCGTCGATGGCCCATTTGTTCTCCGGCAGGTTCAGTTGCCCCCGGTCGACCCAGGTGCCCTGGGTTGGGTCTGCCGATTCATTTTCGAGCACAAACATCCGGTGGGTAGCATCGACCCCGTTGTTATCGGCTGCGTAGTAGATATACCATTTACCGTTCAGAAAATGGAGTTCCGGTGCCCAGATATCGCGCGAATTGGGGCCAGATACAGGCGGAGTCCAGACGGTCACGGGCCGGGCCGCACTCAACCGACTCATGGTTTTGGTTTTGTAGATGCGCAGGTTACCTCCGGTCGTGTGCATCACGTAATAAAAGCCATCCCTATAGGCCACCCACGGATCGGGTGCAGCCGTCAGCAACGGATTCTGGAACTTGCCGACCGTATCGGCCGTCGTTACAGGTGGTGGAGTCGGCGAGGAATTATCCGACGATTTACAGCCGTAGCAAACGACAAGGGCAAGAAACAAAACGTATTTCATGGTTGAGATAAAACAGATGAAACGCAACGGAGGCTGAGCCATACCAGCGTTTCTATGAGAACTTCTGGCATGGCTCGGCCTCCGTTACGCTGACCATTAATAATTCGGGTTTTGCGTCAGGTTCGGGTTCAGGTCCCGGTCCAGTTGCGGAATGGGCAGCAGCTCGCTCTTGCCTTTAACAAACGTCGAGAAGGCGGCATCGCGGCTGGCTAATTGCGGGCCCAGATCGCCCCAGCGTGCCAGGTCATTCCAGCGGTGCCCTTCGCCCGACAGTTCGGTTACACGCTCATGCTTGAGTTGAGCCAGAAACTGATCCGGCGTCAGACCGGGTTTGGCAACCGACAGTTTCGCCAGGCCAGCCCGCTGCCGAACCTGATCGACGTAGGTATAGGCCTGGGTTGTTTTGCCCGTTGCGTTCAGGGCTTCGGCGTACATCAGCAACACATCGGCATAGCGGATATATCGCCAGTTATTGGGCGATCGGTAGCCTTCCTCGTTTTTCCAGTGATCGTTCTGAAACTTCCGGAACCATACCCGCTTGTTATCCCGACCGTACCGCTGGGTGAAGGTCTGTCCGTAAATCAGGGTCGAGTCCGGGCCTTTTACGTTCGTGGAGTCGAACAAAAACGACGCAGCCAGACGGGGGTCGCGGGCGCCCGTGGTGGTGGGTTCGTTGAATTCCCGGGTTGGCCAGCGCTGCGCTTCGCCATCCGACCAGCCAATGCCACTTGGTCCGAAAAACTGCGCAATCGAAGTACCGTAGTTCTGGTTAGGCGTTTCGGTATCGTCGTCGGTATACTCCGCCGTATTGATCTGAAACTGCCACTCGAACACCGATTCCCGATTATTTTCCGTAGAAATCAGGAAATTGTCGCGGTAATTCGGCATCAGGGAATAAATGCTTTTCCCATCGCCTTCCACCAACCACTGCAGGGGAGTAAGCGCTTCGGTGTATTTGTGCTGCTGCATCTGCGCACGCGCCAGCAGGGCATAAGCCGCGCCTTTGGTAGCCCGCCCCAGATCGGCCGAACCGTAGGTGGTGGGTAAAACAGCGGCCGCTTCGGTCAGGTCTTTTTCGATCTGCGCCCACACTTGTGCCGTCGTCGCCGAACCAGGTTTATCGCCGACCACCGACGTTTTCAGGATAAGCGGTACATTACCCCAGAGCGTAACCAGGTGGTAGTAATACATGGCCCGCAGAAACTTGGCCTCTCCCAGATAGCGATTCCTCAGCGTCTCGTCCATCGGAATGTTCGGAACGTTGTCGATTACCTGATTCGCCCGATTGATACCGATGTAATTGTCGTTCCAGACGCCGTAGGCATTGCCATAGTTATAGTCCGTAATCAAAAACTGGTCCATATTATTGACAATGTCGGTAGCCGGACTTTGGCTGCGTCCTTCATCGGAGCGGATAATGTAATAAAACAGCATCCACCGCGAGATACTTCCCCGGTGCGTGGTACTGTACACCGCGTTCACGCCCGCCAGCGCATCGTCGGCAGTTTTCCAGAACGATTCGGTCGTCACCTGATTTGGATTGACGATATCTAAACGTCGGTCGCAGCCTGCCAGCGTCATGGCGGCAAGGACTGCCAATGAAATGAATCTATTTTTCATAGTAATTTCTCAGGAATGAATGTTAGGTCGTTGAAGTGATCATTCTTCGCCAGTACCATAAGTAATTTTGGGCCTAATGACCATCAATGAAAAAGAATGACTATTTCTATGACCATCCAGTTAAAAATCACAATTGACCCCTACCGACACGACGCGGGGCGACGGCCAGTGACCAAGGTCTACGCCCCGTTCCTGAATATTCGAACCCGTCACATCCGGGTCAAGACCCGTATATTTCGTAATCGTGAACAGATTCTGACCACTTACGAACACGCGCGCATTGCGCACCTTGATGCGATCGAGTACGACCCGCGGCAGCGTATACCCTACTTCGACGTTCCGCATCCGGACATACGAAGCATTTTCGAGCCAGCGATCCGTGTAAGCGAAGTTGTTTGAGATGATCCCCTGATCGCCCGACTCCAGGCCCAGACGGGGATCGCTGGTATTGGTATTGGTCGACGACCACGGGCTGATGTCACTCCGGAAATTGGTCAGCTGGTAACTATCCAGCCCACGGCGAACGTCATTGTACACGGTATAGCCAAAGACACCCGTCAGTTGCACGTTCAGCGAAAACTGTTTGTAGGATGCGTTGAACTGCGCTCCGGCCTGCAGTTTGGGCCAGGGTGAGGAAACAAACTGCCGGTCGTCGTTCTGAGTGATCTGACCATCGCCGTTCGTATCGACGTACTTGATATCGCCCGGTTTAGCATTAGGTTGAATCAACTGACCGTTGGGGCCTTTGTAGTTGTTGACATCTTCCTGGCTCTGGAAAATACCCGCCGTTTTCAGCACGTACCACTGCCCCACCGGCAAGCCAACCTGCGAGCGCGTATTGCCGCTCTGGATGTAGTTGATGTTCTGCCCCTGGTTGCCAACGTTTTCGACCCGGTTTTTGATGGTCGTGAAATTACCCGATACATCCCACTTCAACGCGTGTGCATTGCTGCGGTACGTGGCCGAAAACTCGACGCCTTTGTTACGAATCGACGCCGTATTGACGTACGGATTACCACGCAGGTTACCCAGATAGCCCGGCACAGCCAGGTTCAGGATAGCATCGTTCGACAACGAGTTGTAGACATTGATTTCGGTCGTGATCCGGTTGTTGAGGAAACTAGCCGATACACCATAATTCTGCTGAATCCGCTCTTCCCAGCGCAGGTCGGGGTTAGCCAGCTGCGCCTGATAAGCGCCTACGTTTGCCGTCTGGTCGACCCCAAAAATGGCCCGTGGATTGCTGTTGACGAAGGCCGTATACGGAAACGAACCCAGCGTAGGCACCACAATACCGAGTTTACCATACGACGCATTCAGTTTCAGATCAGAAATCCAGGTAACATGGAAAAAATCTTCCTGACTGATACGCCAGGCAGCTGCGACCGAGGGGAAAAAGCCCGTCCGGTTTTTGGGGCCAAAGCGAGAATCCTGATCCACACGACCCGTTAGCGTCAGCAGGTATTTGTCGTTATAAGCGTAGTTGACCCGGCCGATGTACCCCAGAATCCGGTAATCGTCGGGGGTGCTGCCGGCCGAATTCGAGATACCCGTGGCAGCATTGATGGTGTTGTAATATTGTCCACCGGCAAAGCCCAGATTGGTCCGCGAACCCGAGGTGATGTCGCGCCGGGTTGTCTGCTGGCTAATCCCGAGTACGCCGTTGAGGTTATGCAAGCCGAAGGTTCGGTTGAAGTTTAGGGTATGCTCGAACAGCAGGCTTAAATACCGCGACCGATCTTCGCTGACCGAACTGGCCACTGGCGACGCGCTGTATTGATACGTCCCGATCCGGCGCAGATTCTGCGTGTAGTCGAAGCTCACTTCCAGCCCCGCGTTGGCGCGGTAAGTCAGCCAGTCGGTCAGTTTCACATCGAGGTACGCATTGCCCACCAGCTTGGCAAAATTGCTGTTGTTACTGGCCAGGTTCCGAACCGCAACCGGGTTGAAGGCGTAGGTCACGGCATCGGGGTTCGTCCCGATCCCGTAGCCTCCCGGATTGCCCGCGTTGACGTAACGCGGGTCCTGCACCGGAATGACGGGCAGCATACCGGCCATGTCGTAAATCGGGTTCCCCGCCGGAAAATTCTGAATGTTCGAGTTGGTCAGCACCGCGTTCTCGCCGAACGTGAACCGACCCAGCTGGCTCCGCGTGTTGATGCGCAGGCTGGCCCGGTCGAAACTACTGCCGATCACGTAACCGGTGTTGTTGAAATAACTGCCCGAAATCAGATAGGTACCGGTTTTGCTCCCACCCGACAGCGTCAGGTTGTAGTCCTGCAGGCTACCCGTCCGGAGCACCTGGTCCTGCCAGTCGGTATTGATGTTCGGGTTGAACGTACCCGTCGCCACGCTTGCCGGGGGCGTCTGTCCGGCATTCTGATACTGAGTCCGCTGCGTGGCCGCAAAGTTTGCCGCATCCATCACATCCCAGCGTTTGTAGACCTGCTGAATACCGTATTTACCCGCAAATGAAACACGAATAGGGCCTTCTTTCCCTTGTTTCGTGGTGATGATAACCACCCCGTTGGCGGCCCGCGAGCCGTAGATAGCCGCTGCCGAAGCATCTTTCAGCACCTGGATCGACTCGATATCATCGGTATTGATGGTCGGGTTGGCATCGGCAATCATCCCGTCGATGATGTAGAGCGGGTCGGTGTTGAGGAAGCTGGCTACCCCCCGAATCTGAATCGAAGCCTGCTGACCCGGCACGCCCGTATTCCGGACCGTAACCCCGGGCGATAGTCCCTGGATCGATTCGGCCAGCGAGTTAGCCGTCACTTTGTTAGCCTGTGTGGTACTGATGACGTCGTTGGCTCCGGTCACGTCGCGTTTTCTGACGGTCTGATACCCGATCACGACCACTTCATTGAGGGTTCGGTTGTCGGGGGCCAGCTTCGCATTGACCACCGTGCTGTTGCCGATGGGTACGTCCTGACTGACGTAGCCTACGCTGGATACCGTCAGGGTAGTAGCCGCATCGCTCACGTTGAGCACAAAGCCACCGTTGGCATCCGTCGTCGTGCCGTTACTGGTTCCCTTCTCGATGACGTTGGCCCCGGGTAGGCCCTGGTTCGTTTCGTCGGTGATCTGGCCCGTAATGCGCTTGACCTGTGGAGCTTCGGCCAGCCCGGCAACGGCTTCAGTTCGGACGCTGGCCGACGGCGGAACGGTCGCTTCTGCCGGAGAGCCCGCGCCGGCGTTTTTTGGTAACGGAGCCTGGATAGCAAACAGGTTATCGCTGACCTTCCGGTACCGTAACCCCTGCGCTTCGATTAGTTGGGTTAAGGCCCGTTCGAGCGAAAGCCCCTCGACATCGATGTCGGTCTGGCGGCCGGCCAGCAACTGTTCGTCGTACGCGAAATTGACATTGAAGCGACGTTCCAGTTCAGTCAGCGCTTTTTTAAGCGAACGACTGCGGTGCGGACGCTGGCCCGTTGCTCCGTCGAGCGCAGCCTGCTGCCGCCCGACGGTATTCTCGACAATTGGCTGGGCGCGGGTCAGCAGTTGAGCAGCCGCCGGTTGGGGCATGGAATAAACCCCGACCAGCAACATAGAAAAGAACATATACTGGTTTTTCATAAGTAGAGAAACAGGAGTTTGTGTATGTACATATTGGCAAGTTTTATGGATTATACCGTAAACGGATCCGGTCACCTTCCCGTTGAACCGTCAGGTCGAAGGTGAGCGAAAGGGTCGTCAGTAAGGTTTCAATGCTTTGGTCCGAGAGATTCCCCGTAAACCGGCGGTTTGCCAGATCGCTGTCTTCGAAGACCACGTCGAGGCCATACGTATCATGAAGCTGCTGGGCAATGTCGCTCAGGGATGTGTTGTCGAAGACAAACTGGTGGGCCACCCAGGACGTGTGCAGTTGCGGTTTTTCCTCCCGAATCTCGACCTTTTCGATGCTGGGTTGCGTGGACGCAAACTGTCCCGGTTTCATTTCGATGATCCGCCCCAGTTGCTGATCGGGTTTAGACAGTTGCACCCGGCCTTCCACCAGCGTAACGGCGGTGGTGCCCCGGCGGGCGTTTACGTTGAATTGGGTGCCCAGCACAGTGATGTCCAGCCCTGGCGTGTGCGTCACGAACTTCACGCGCCCGCCCAGCCGCTGCTTTTTAGTGACCTTAAAAAAGCCTTCGCCATCGAGCCAGACTTCGCGGAGTTTGTCGGTGGTCCAGTTGTTGGTATACGTCAGGGTTGAATTTCCGTTCAGCAATACGGTCGAACCATCGGGAAGGGTGACGCTGCGGTTCTCGCCAAAAGCCGTATGAACGCGCATCTGCCGGGGTAGAAGCTGATAATAAATAACGCCCCCAATAACCAGCAATACTCCCGTCAGCGAGGCAGCAGCCTGCCAGATGAACTTAGGCCGCTGCTGGATAAATATCTGCCAACCCGAAAGCGGGCGGATGGTTGGTTCGATGGATTGTTTCTCGACAAAAGCCTGTTGCAGAACCTGTTGAATGCGCTGATAACTGGCGTCGGTCAGGTCGTCGTAGCGGGCGTTCAGGTGCAGCAGTAACGAGGCTGCTTCATCGACGGCGGCCTGTTGCTCCGGATATTTGAGCATAAACGTGTGCCAGAACGTCATGTTCTCTTCGGAGGGTTCAAACACCCACCGACGAAACGCATCGTCAAGCACAAAATCGCGAACGGTAAACTGGTGGTATGGGTGCGTCATGCGGTAGTCCGACTCTATTTACCACCAGAAGAAAGCCAACCGCCAAATTATCCCTCGGAAAGAGAAAATTTTTTAGCCGTAAAATGATAGATGATTTTTAGTATCGTTACTATGCAGAGCGGTGCAACAGTTACCGGGCGTTCGAAAGAACCGTGGCGCTGCTCCGGGAGGAATGGCACGAAAAACGAAAAAGCTGTAACAAAGCCTGAGTCATGACGAAGCTGTTTAGGATTTTGAAAAATGAATTTGTCATTCCGACGCAGGAGGAATCTTGAAGTAAAGCAATCCTCAAGATTCCTCCTGCGTCGGAATGACAAATTCATCGTCTCGGCATTGATCGAGTAGGTATCAAATTTGAAACCCTAAACAGCTCCAACTTTACAGTTCTCGCAAACTGCCGGGTCTGGCGAATAATTTCTGGTGAGGAGCCAAGCGCACGGTAACCTCAACGGTGCTTCCGACCTGAACCGGCGCAAGATCTTCCTGGCGGATATACAGCCGGTAGGTCGTTAGGTTTTGGTTACTGATAAGCTCCGGGAACGAGCCTACGGGTTGAACATCCGTTACGTTCAGCCGAAGTTTGCCGAAACCTGCCAGGTCGCTGGCAGGTTGGGTTTCCTGTACTTTTCCAGTGATCAACGACCAGTTTTCAACGATTTGCATAGCGGTTATCGGGCAGTGCCGGTTTCTAAATATCTGACAATGGCATCGGATATCGGTAAGCCGGTTTCATTCTGAAAATACGTATACCCCGGCGACGGATTCACTTCAAAACAGAAATAATCGTCGTCATGCGTATGGAATAAGTCGATGCCACACAACGGTAAGTTAAGCCATTCTGATAACCGAAAGCAAGCGTTCCGGACTGATTCAGGTAGGTCGAACGGGCGCATGGTTGTCCGGTTTCCTTCGGTCGATGCATACCGATAATCGACCGAACCGCTCTCGATCCAGGCCGCAAACAATTCGTTGCCTACGACATGAACCCGAATGTTGTTTCCGGCCAGACAGGCCTGAAACTGCGTAGGTAAGCCGCGCAGGTAACTCAGTCGGGTTCGATAGTTGTCGTCCAGTACTTTTACGATGGACCGGGTAGAACTGATCGATTTAAAAACCACGGGCCCTACCACGTCTTCAAACGCGTCGACTTCAGCGGCCTCGTTCGTAATGAGGGTTTCGGGAATGCCAAGCCCCGCTTCGCGAATCACTGCCAGTTGATAGAGTTTCGAAAAATTAGACCCCATATCGACCGGCCGGTTCAGCATCCGGCAGGGCAACATATCGGTTAAATACCCCATCAGGCTGTTAATAAAAGCGAGCCGTTGCCGAGCTTCGGCCGATAGCGAATAAGGGCGGCCGTTGATCTGATTCTCGGGAAATGTTTCGACTGGCATCAGTCGGGCGTACATACCCTGGATACGAGTCAGATCGATCCACTGACCCGCTATGCAGAGGTCGGCCCGCAGCCGGGCTCCGTCCAGATCGACCTGTAACTCATAATGACTGGCATCGCGCTGGTTGAACACCGCAAAATCGACGCCCAGCTTTTCGGCGCTCTGGATGACCTGCGCCACCGGCTCTTCAGACGCAATACCGGCTATAAGAATCATGATGGATGAGGTTAGCTTGGTTCACAAAATCAGCCAGAAATCCGGCCACCAACTCAACTTCTTCGGCCGTAGTCAGTACCGGGATCGTCTGAAAATCAACCGCTCGGTAATTGCCCTGCTGGTCTTTCGAAAAGGCGACCTGCATAACGGCGGCTTTTACATCAGCCTGTAACTGGCGCAGTTGCGTGCTATACTGGTCGGCCAGTGCGCCCTTCAGGGTATCGCCGGCGATCAGGACCGATGTGCTTGCATCGCTCAGCGGCTCCTGCAATCTCACACCCGTTCGAACTGGTTTCATCAACAACCGGGCGTCGATTGCTATCCTCGACAGACCGCGCCACCGTTGCGGAGCGGTTAAGGCAGCGATCTGTGCGACGGGCAGACCCGCCCGCGCCATCATCAATTGGCGGAGCCATGGATTTGCCGGAACGGCACAGAGCATTACTGGCGCAACAGCATTGACCACCGGTACGCCTGCACTTCGCAGCCAGCCCGATACCATCGCCTGAAATTCCATAGCCGCATACGTTGCATCCGTCTGATCGGTAAAGAAGGGTGCCAGGGTATAGTCCAGCCGACAGTAGATGGCCCCAACGGTATCAGAACTGAGGCATCGACCGTCAGCCAGGCGGATACGCCAGGCGGTTGCCTGCTGGCCGAGGTGAATCCGCCATACCGGGGCAGCCGCTAATTGGCTGGCAGTAACGAGGTCGATAGGCGCTTCGGCACGACGAGCTAGCCGTTGAGCCAGTTGCAGAGCGGTACTGTCGGCATCCGAACAAAGGATTAGGAGAGAAGGCATACAGGAAAGACAAAGGTCGTGAGAAGGAAGCGTAGCGGTAGTTGCCAAAAAAGTAGGAAACCTGGGCCGTGCCACGCTCAAAAACTGTGGCACGGCCCAGGAAACAGTCCATTAGAGCGTATCGGGTGATTTTGTATCCAGACTGCGTTTGTTGTCGAACGATAGCTCGGGATCTACGCCGGTCTGATCGTCTTCCTGCGAGAAAGCACCCGCCGATAAGTCGGGCCGCAGCGACTGCGCGATGAAAGGTTCAAGCGCACCCATGCGGTTTTCGAGATTCGCCAGTCGGTTGATCACGTCGCTCGGGTTCAGGCCAAAGCCCCCCTGTTCGCTGAATTTACCATCGCCCGGTTTTTCAAAAATCTCTTTCTCGGATTTCTCCTTCACAGGCTTGTCAATTGCGGGTTTTTCAAGCTCTTTGATCAGGGCTTTGTCTTTTATCGGTTTGTTCTCGATAACTTCCTTATCCTTGATCAGCTCTTTGCCAATGACTTTGCACTTGACCTGAAACTTGGCGGTCATGGTCGGGCCCGAGTCGCTGATATTGGTGACGGCCACGCAGGTGCCTGACCCCGCATAGGAATTGGAGTTCGGTGTCGATGACCCACTGAACGTACGCTTATTGCCTGTACCCGGAAAAACATCGCCCCCATCGCCCCGGTTGTGGTCCAGTTCCAGGTCCCGATTACCGTCGGCTTGCATAAGCGCCACTTTGTAATGCGCTTCGTTGGTGTTTTCGGCAACGGCATCGTCAATATGCCAGACCAATAATCCGCCTGCTGGCAGATGGTCGTCGAAGCCGGTTTTCTGACGATTTTCGACCAGGAAATACTCCGTACCAGCCGCGCCGTTTTTCCAAAGCCGGTGTACCTTAAAACTCGACTTTACGTCGGGGATACTGACGCTGGCGTTGGTCGTCTGATTGACAACGGTCACCCACCCCTGCTTGACCTTACACCATGCCGACGGATGGGCCGGTCGATCGCCCCCGCCGTTCCAGCTTCCTCCGCTCATCAAACACCAGTTGCCGATGCCTTCGCTGGAGTAATCGGAGTCGTATAGATCGGGGAAGCCGAACAGCAGATGCCCGAGTTCGTGTGCACAAACACCCAACCGGCAATCCTGTGGTACGGTCAGGTAGGCATAAATTGTCTTACCATCTACGGCATAGGCGCTGGGCAACACCCATTTATGCGACCAGATATCGTTGACACTCCCCGTTTGCTCGGCTCCACTTCCGGCATGAATCACGATGTAAGCATCGACGTAGCCATCGCCGTCGTTATCATAAACCCCAAAGTTGACCAGCGGATTGGCCAGTTGAGCTGCTTCGCGGGCCATGGTCCGGGCGTTGGGCGTAGCCGCCCCCGTACCGGAGTCGCCATGGGCATAATACGACATCGGATGGGAAAGGGTAACGGGTCCGACGACTTCTCCCTGAATATCGACGATGTTATGCGACACTTCCCGGTAATACTCGCGAACGCTGCCGGTGGGCACCACCCCCAGCGAGAAGAACAGGTCTTTGTAGTGACTGGCGGGCTGCGAAATGGCTTTGTCGGTAAAATTGACCAGCACGACTACCACGCGCACGACACCCGTTAGCGGAGCACGTTCGGCCGCGGCACTGCGGGCAACATCGGCTGTAGTGCCGAGCGGGAAGAGCGTTCCGGGGTAGATGAGCCCATCATCCAGACCAACCGGTTTGTTACGCTGGATCGTAATGTTCGACGAAAGTACCGATTCTCGTTTTCGTAGTTTATCGACTTCTTTATTGATTTTGTCTTTCAGCTCAGGCGAAGGCGGAACCAGTAAACAACGGTTGTCGATAAGGGAGACGTCGGATGAGCCAGTTGCCCGATGGTCACTTTTTTCATTTTTCATAGCCTGGTAAGGATATAAGGTTAAACGTTAGGATATTGACCTGAAGTCAATACAAAGCTACCTTACCGACCAAGCTTTGAAAAGAGGACAAACGCCTGATTTACTGGGTACTTATCCGCAAAAATTACGGGCGTCCAACTACGTAGAATTTCCAGTAGCGACCGGTCGATGCGAGTAGAAAATGGGGCTTAGCGGCCCGCAAGCGT
Organism: Spirosoma koreense; assembly: GCF_054777875.1. Classification (NCBI taxonomy): domain Bacteria; kingdom Pseudomonadati; phylum Bacteroidota; class Cytophagia; order Cytophagales; family Cytophagaceae; genus Spirosoma; species Spirosoma koreense. The sequence continues at coordinate 210,229 of NZ_BAAHAC010000029.1, forward strand.
ATTCACCGCCAGCAGCAACGCCAGCAGATCGGCAGGCATTCGTTTTTGCAGGGCCGCAATGGCTTTATACATCACCTTGTAGGCCGAGGTGGTTTCGATGCCCATGATACCGGCAATCTCTTCGTAGCTGAGATTGTCGAAGAACTTCAGAAACAGCGCTTCTTTTTGTCGGGCGGGTAGGTGATTCAGCTCACGCAGAACGGCTTCCGACTGCTCCTGACTAATCTGCGAATCGAGCCAGGTAGGCTCGTAGTGAAATTCGATTTTAAAGTCGACTTCGCTCTCGTGCTGAAAACGCTGCTGACTATGCAACTTCCGAACCAGTTCGCGCCGGAGCGAGCGCATGAGGTAAAATTTAATGGAGTCGGTCTGGCCAAGCCGTTCGCGGGTTTCCAGAATAGCCAGGAACAAGTCCTGCAGACAATCTTCCGTCAACTGGCGGTCCTGCGCAATCTTATAGCCGTAGTTATACAGCAGTCGGGCGTACTTCTCATACATGAACGAATAGGCCATTCGGCTACCATTCAGGAAATCATTCCAGATTTGCGCGTCTGAAGCCTGATTGTAGTTGAGTCCCGTATCCACTGCCAATAAAAACGAACGAATAGCTAAATCTATGCATTTTTTGCCAGATACCTATCCCTCCGCTATTCTATTTATCTTACTATTTCTCCCCATAGTACTACTTCAATCAATAGCTAAAGCCAGCACTATTTCAGTTTATCATTCATCAGATGGCGGGTGGCATCACGAACATTTTTCTTATCCAGATTCCGTTGAAAGGCTTCCGTCAGGTCGATGCCCGTCTGGTTGGCCAGGCAGATCAGCACCCAGAGTACGTCGGCCAGTTCGTCGCCCAGGTCTTTCGCCTTATCGGATTCTTTTTCGGACTGTTCTCCGTATCGCCGGGCAATAATCCGGGCGACTTCACCAACCTCCTCGGTTAGCTGGGCCATGTTCGTCAGTTCGTTGAAGTAGCGAACTCCCACGGTTTTAATCCAGTCGTCGACAGTGGTTTGGGCGTCTTTAAGCGTCATTAGTAAGCAGTTGATGGTATATAGGATTTGGTTGCTGGTCGTGCTAAACTAATCACTATTTACTACTCTTTTTCCGGAATAAATGTCAGCGAACTGAACTGGTTTTCGTCGAAAATTTCCTGTGCCAGGGTTTGCAGTTGGTCGGCCGTTACCGATTTGATATCGTTGAATATATCGGTCAGCGCTTCGACCCGATCAATGTCGAGCAGGCTTTTTGCCATCATCAGCATAAAGCTGTTGTTGCTTTCTTCGGCCATAGCCAGCTGGCCAATCAACTGCTCTTTCGTTTGGTGGAGTTGCAGGGTGGTCAGGGGTTGTTCGCGCAGGCGCTTCAATTCTTTGATGATCAGGCTCTGCGCTTTATCGACTTTCTTCGGATCGGTACCGAAATAAATACCTACGAAACCCGTGTCCAGATAAGGCGTGTAGTTAGCATCGATCGAGTACACCAGCCCATATTTTTCGCGTAGGTTCAGATTCAGCCGAGAGTTCATACCCGGTCCGCCGAGCAGGTTGACAAGCATAAAAAAGGGCAACCGGCGCGGGTCTGTGAGCCCGTAAGCAGGTCGGCCAAGCGCACACTGGGCCTGCGTGATCGGGCGTTCGACCTTAGTCTGGCGGGGCAGGTAACCGGTGGGAGTTTTCCGCTGCCGGGTCGAGTGCTGCGTGGGCACCTCGCGGAAGTATTTTTCGGCAACTTTTACGACCTGTGCAAACGGCAGCTTACTTACCGACGCGAAGACGATCCGGCTGGTATCGTAGTTTTCGGCAATGAACTGCTGTAGGTCTTCCCGCCCAAACGAGCCCACGGTTTCGGCGGTGCCCAGAATATTACCGCCCAGCGCATGATTGGGGAAGACCAGTTCATCGAAATCATCCTGAATAGCATCTTCCGGCGAATCGTAGTACATGGCCATTTCTTCCAGAATCACCCCCCGCTCCCGCTCGATCTGCTTCTCCGGAAAAACCGAGTGAAACGTAATATCCGCCAGCAGCTCGGTGGCTTTTTCGAAGTGAGCGTCCAGCACAGATGCATGGAAACACACTTTTTCTTTCGTAGTATAGGCATTTAATTCACCACCAACCGTTTCCAGGCGGGTGATGATGTGGTAGGATTTTCGTTTCTCCGTACCTTTGAAGGCCATATGCTCCCAGAAGTGAGCAAGCCCCTGCTGATGTGGCTGTTCGTCGCGGCTACCGATATCCAGCATGATACCGCAGTGAGCAATCTGCGTGTGCGGTATTTGTTTATGCGCAATCCGAATGCCGTTGGGCAGGGTATAAACTTCGTAATCTTCCATTCGTATACTTTTACGCAGTAAGCGTACTGATGATAACCGCAACCAATACGCCCCGGTTCCTGATTATTCAAACCGCTTTTATCGGCGACGTGATCCTGGCCACCGCCCTGCTCGAACAACTTCACGCGGCTTACCCGGAAGCCAGGCTGGATGTGCTGGTACGCAAAGGCAATGAAGGGCTGCTGGCTAATCATCCGTTTCTGAACGACGTACTGATCTGGCAGAAAAAGGGGACCAAATATCGGGATTTATGGCGACTGTTAGGCATAATCCGGTCCCGAAAATACGAGGCTGTGCTGAACCTGCAACGCTACGGTTCAATGGGCTTATTGACTGCCCTGTCGGGTGCCAGACGCACTGTTGGCTTCGACAAAAATCCCTTCGCCCGCTTTTTTACCGATCAGGTCGAACACCGGTTCGAGCCCGGCACGCACGAAGTAAACCGTAACGCAGGGCTACTGAAAGCGCTGCAGCCAAATGCACAAACGGACTCCGGAGCACGTCCGAAACTTTATCCGTCCGAAGCCGACTATGCGGCTATCCGGGTGTACCAGCTTCAGCCGTATGTCTGTATGGCACCGATGTCGGTCTGGTTTACGAAGCAATATCCGGCCGAGCGCTGGATCGAGCTTATTCAGGTTTTACCCGAATCGCTGACGGTATACCTGCTGGGGGCGCCTACCGACACGATTGCCTGCGAAGCGATCCGGACGCAGAGCGGACGAGCCGAGAAGGTTGTCAATCTGGCGGGGAAATTGAGTTTGCTGCAATCGGCGGCTTTGCAGCAGGAGGCAGAGATGAATTATGTGAACGACTCGGCACCGCTGCATTTGTGTTCGGCCATGAATGCGCCGACAACGGCTATTTTTTGCTCGACGGTACCTGAGTTTGGCTTCGGGCCACTGGCCGATGTATCGCAGGTAGTGCAGACGCCCGAACCGCTTGACTGCAAACCCTGCAACCTGCATGGGCAAACGGCCTGTCCGCTGGGCCATTTTCGATGTGCCTGGGGTATTCGGGTGGAAGAACTGGCTAACAATCTGGCGTTATAAAAGCCTCTCAACAAAGGATTACCAACAAAATACTATGCCACGGTTCCGGAACCGTGGCATAGCTTGATTGGAGGACGCTAAAAATCTTATAAGCTCTTCAGATAAGCCAGACTCTGGGGTACCTGCTGTTCAGCGGCTTTACTCTCATCTTCAATGTAAAAATGATCGATGGAGGATTTGCGGGCCGCTTTCAACACCGCGGGCCAATCGATCTGACCGGTTCCCAGCACCACCGACTGTTCGTTGGCCATGCTGCCTTTATCGCTACGCGCCACGCCTTTTGCTACGTCTTTCAGGTGAATCAGGCGGAACCGTTTGGGGTATTTCGTCAGCAGGGCCGCGGGGTCCTGACCGGGCAGATACGTCCAGGTGACATCCATTTCATAGCCAACGTAGTCGGGATTGGTTTGTTTGACCAGGTAATCGAACAGCGTACCATTTTCGTAGGGTTGAAATTCGAACCCGTGGTTGTGGTAGCAGAACATAAACCCTTTTTCGTGCGCCTGTTTCCCGAAACGATTGAACACTTCGGCCGCTTTCTGCATCATTTCGAGCGTAGCCGCCGTCTTGTGCGGAATCGACCCAATCCGAATGTACTTCACCCCCAGCGCTTTAGCATTCTGCAGAATGGAATCCGGTTTCTGGTCGATCGCATCGTAGCTGACGCCATAGCTGCTGCAATGCATACCGCGCTGGTCGAGCAATGCCCGTAGTTCAGGCGCTGTTTTCCCAAATAAACCCGAAAATTCGACGTCGGTAATCCCCCAGGCTTTGATTTTATCCAGCGTGCCCGGTACGTCCTTACTGAAGCTTTCGCGCATTGTATAAGAAACGATTCCGGGTGTTTTCGAGACGAGTTTGCCAAAGGACTGAGCCTGCCCAATCGACGTTACGATCAGGCTTAGCAGCAAAAGAAAAGTTGTGCGTATCATAAAAACAGAAAGTAATGGATCTGGCTCACGCCCGATTTAGTCGGTCATAAAACCGCGGCAATATGCCATTTAGTACGATAAGGAACCAGCGCTTACGATTCTACTTTGCCGTATCCTGAACAAACGTGCGTTCGTCCATAGCTTACCCACCGCTCAATAAAGTATTTACCGTTCAGTAAGCGGTTTTAGGTCCACGCGTTAAAAACTCCCTACCTTTCCGATGTATAAACGGCGTTCTTAAATCAACAAATAGTATACACCTTTTTCATTTTTAACCCCCCAATTCCAATCAATCATGTACTACAAACTGGGTCTTTTCTTTTCATTGACCGCAGCTGTTCTGGTTACGGGCTGCCGTGATCACATGCAGCCGCCCTCCGCTCCACCGATTCCCTCCGTTACGACACTGGCTACTGGATTCGACGCTCCAATCAGCGTGGAAAGCGACGGCAAGGGCCGGGTTTTTGTGAGCGATCAGGGCACCGGGAATAACGATGGACGTATCCTGGAAGTCACTCCGAATGGGACCGTCTACCCAATCGTTACTGGCCTGTATTCGCAGACCAATACGGAAGGTGATCTGGATGCACCTGATCATTTACTGTACGCAGGTGGTACGCTTTACCTGTTGAATCCCAAAGGGTTGTACAAACTGGATGTTGCTTCCATCAAAACAGGAAGCCCAGCCATTGCAGCTTCGTCGCTCACGCCCGAAGACATTCGTCCGTTTGTGATCTCCAATACCAAAAGCTTTTCGACCTATACGGGCGAATCACACCTGTATAATATGGCTATGGGTCCCGACGGGGCTATCTACATTGCCGATGCTGCTGCCAATGCCATTGTCCGACGGGCAAAGACCGGAGAGCTGAGCATCGTCACGGAAGTACCGGCTATCAAAAATCCAAACCCTGCCGGTCCTCCTCCAGGTCCTCCGTTTATTCAGGCCGTACCGACGGGCATTACATTCGATGGGCAGAATTTCATGATCAGCACGCTACTGGGCTTTCCGTTTCCGCCGGGCCTGTCGATTCTTTACAAGATGGACCTTGCCGGAAAACTTACGGCTGTTCAGCAGAATTTCACCAGCATGACCGACGTGGAGAACGACGGCAACGGCCAGGCTTTAGTGCTCGAATACGGAACGTTTGGTGCAATGGGTTTCGCGAAAAACACAGGCCGGCTGTTGCGTGCTAACAATGGCAGCAACACGGTCATTCTCGACAAACTGAACCAGCCGACCGACTTAAAAATAATCGATGCTCATACCGCTTACATCGCCAGCATGGGCGACAAATCGATACTGAAACTAACGTACTAGCAACGCGTCGATCTTAGCGGAAAGGCCTGGATATGATCGGCATATCCAGGCCTTTTTGTATGCTGGCTACTCTTCGGCCAGTTGCGCCATCAACGCCATTAATTTATCCGCCGTATCGGGGGCCCGGCGTCCCAGTCCGCACGAACAGGCCACGTCAACGAGTTTACCCCGGCTGTCTTCAATGCTCCTCAGGATCGAACGGTTCTGATCGGGCGTGCGCTTCTCATGCACGAAACCAGCAACAAACCGGGTGTCGGAAGGCAACCGAATATCTTTCAGTGGCTTATAATAACTGGCTTCCACCGAAGGCGGCACGCCCGCTTCGGCAAACGGATAATGGATGTACGCCAGGGTGTGCTGCACGGGCCACTCGTCGACCAGCCGGTTTGAGAAAGCGACCATTTTCCCCAGCGTTTTGGGGTGTACCAGCGCTTCGTTATGAAAATCGCCGAGGCACAGGTGCATGCCAATCTGCGCGCCGGGCGTAATCTTAGCCAGTAAATCCTTGATCGGGCGCAGGGCCAGACCTAACAGCGGAGCAGGCAATTTATAGGCCGCGTATAACTCCGGCGGCACTTCAAGCTGAACGATCACATCATGGCCCGCCGTAGCCAGTGCGGCATTGACTTCGCGCGCAATAACCGTGTTGAACGCATAGGTATAGCGCAGCCAGGTGATAGGACTGGCAAAGGCGAAACCCATCGCAAAGCCCGTCGGAACACCCAGCTGAAATTTCAGTCCCGGCAACTGGCGTTTTTCTCGTAACTGCCTGAAAATGGGATAGCTTCGGTGAAAAAAGTCATCGTATCCCAGGCGAACATGGTGCGGCATGTCGGCGGGCGAATGGAGCGGTTTGAGCTTCTGGATGTTGTCGTAGTCGATAGCCATGCCATCGTCGCCCCGGCGGGGTTCTTTCACAATCTGCCAGCTCTGGGTATCCTGGGTCATTTTCTCAAGCGCATAAATCACCCAGGCAATACGGTTTCCCTTCGGGAAAGTGGGCGTTTTTTCGCCAATTTCTCCATCGGGCAACGCGAAAAGCAAAGGACCAAGCACGTCGAGGGCACGGGTCATGCAGGTTTCTTCGTCGGCGAAGGGCAAACTACCCACCAGCAGGGCCGATCGTTTGGGCAGGGTTTGATCAACAGGAGTTTTAACCGGACTCGATTCCGGTCGTAGAGTAGCCTGGGTTTGCATGGAATTAATGGTACGTTTGGTTAGAGGAAGTAAGGAATTTTAAAGCCGATCATCCGACAGCACACGCGCTCGCTCAGATCGACCGTTTAATATAGGAATTTCCGACAGTAATCTACTATAATTCCTTCAGTATAAACTTCTTAACCCACTCAACCGGCTCCTATCCGCGCGTCGATCAAAAAAACTGGTTGTTCGCTCGATTACTAAGCCCGGAATCGGCTACCTTTGCCAGGCAACTTTAGGGGTGTCGGCGCCGAATGCGTCTGACTGAGAGTATACCCTCATTACCTGATGCAGCTTGTACTGCCGTAGGGAAAAGTTACCGGATCAGGCAGTGTCCCGCTCCTAAAGTTGCTGTAAACAGTCTTCCCAACAGCAACATGGCTCCATCAGCATCTTCCGTCTGGACCAGCTTAACGCAAATCCGCGCGCAGGCTCCGTTAATTCACAACATTACCAACTTCGTGGTCATGAACAACACAGCCAATGCGTTATTGGCCGTGGGGGCTTCGCCCGCTATGGTTCATGCCCCTCAGGAGGTCGAAGAATTCGTGTCGATCGCCAATGCCCTGGTGGTCAACATCGGCACCCTGGATGCAACCTTCGTAGCAGGCATGCAACTGGCCATGCGACGGGCCAAGGAACTGGGCAAACCCATTGTATTTGACCCGGTCGGCGTTGGAGCGACCCAGTACCGGAATCAGGTCAGCGAGGAATTATTGACCCTGGCGTCGCCCGATATTATCCGGGGCAACGCGTCGGAGATCATGGCACTGGCGGGGCTAAACGCCCAAACGAAAGGTGTAGATAGCCTTTACAGTTCGTATTCGGCCATTGGAGCCGCCCGGCGATTAAGCACTGTCTGGAACTGTACGGTGGTCATCAGCGGAGCCAGTGACTACATCGTGCGGGGCAATCAACTGGCTACTATCAAAAACGGGCATCCGCTGATGACGGCGGTGACCGGCATGGGCTGTACCGCTACGGCCCTGACCGGCGCCTTTGCCGCTGTCGACACGGATTATTTTCAGGCTGCTACGCATGCCATGGCCGTGATGGGCATTGCGGGTGAACTGGCTGTTCAGACAAAGCCGGCGCCCGGTAGCCTTCAGGTCAATTTTCTGGACGCGCTCTACGGCTTGACGGAAGAAGCCATTGCTGCCCGGCTTAACCTGTCGTTATCGTGAGTGGCCTGTATTTGGTGACCGACCGGGCCATTGCCCATCAGGCGGGCCATACGCTGCCGTTTGTGGTCGAGGAAGCCTGTCGGGCGGGTGTCAAATGGGTTCAGTTACGCGAAAAGACCTTATCGACCCGCGCTTTTGTGGAGTTGGGCGCTCAGATCAGGCACATCACGCAGGCTTACGGTACCAGGCTGATCATCAATGACCGGGTCGACGTTGCGATGGCTATCGATGCCGATGGAGTCCACGTGGGTCAGGATGATATGCCCTACCCGCTGGTTCGCCGATTGCTGGGTCCGAACAAACTTATCGGTCTGTCGGTCAACAATCTGGCTGAACTGCAGGCGGCTGCGCAGGCCGACATCGACTATCTGGGTATTGCTACTGTTTTTTCGACGGACACCAAAGTGGATACGTCCAGCCTACTCGGATTGGCCGGGCTTCGGGAACTATGCCAGCGCACGTCTCTGCCTACCTTCGCTATTGGGGGTATCAAAGCCCATAATCTGGCCGAGGTGCTGCAGGCCGGAGCCAGCGGAGCAGCGGTCGTATCGGCGATTTGTGGCCACCCTTCTCCCTACGAAGCCACCCGGCACTTACTTCAACTAATCGAACAACCCTAAGCTGACGCCCTATTTATGAAAACATACGCACGCGCGCTGACCATTGCCGGTTCGGATAGTGGCGGAGGAGCTGGCATTCAGGCCGACCTGAAAACCTTTTCGGCGCTCGGCTGCTACGGCATGTCGGTGCTGACGGCATTAACGGCGCAAAATACGAAAGCCGTAACGGGCATCTTTCCTGTTTCTCCCGCCTTCATAGCCGAACAACTGAAAGCGGTTCTGAGCGACATTGGTACCGATGCCATTAAGATTGGGATGCTGCATTCGCCCGAGGTTATCGTACAGGTTGCGCAAACCCTGACAGAGTTCGGTGTAACCAACCTGGTACTCGACCCGGTGATGGTTGCTAAAAGTGGCGACAAGCTCCTGCAGGACGAAGCCATCGATGCCCTCAAAACGTACCTGTTGCCCATCGCGACCATTATTACACCCAACCTGCCCGAAGCCAGTGTGCTGCTGAACCGGTCTGTGGAGACAATTGCCGGTATGCAGCAGGCGGCCGTCGATCTGGCAAGCTTGTGTTCGGGAACGGTACTGCTCAAAGGCGGGCATTTGAGCAGTGACGAAAGTAGCGACCTGCTGTATGTTTCCGACACGGAGCAGCATTGGTTTCCCACCGCCCGGATACAAACCCAGAATTCGCACGGAACGGGCTGTACACTTTCGTCGGCCATTGCCGCCGGATTGGCCCGGCGCTTATCTCTCTTCGACGCGGTTACCGAAGCCAAAGCGTACCTGACGCAGGCGCTTCAGGCCGGGTCGGTCTACCAGCTTGGGCACGGACACGGGCCTGTACACCATTTTTTTAACGTATGGCAATAACAGCAATGGTCTTCACGGAGCAACTCTGGCAGGATATTACGCCCATCTACGAATCGATTCTGAAGCACGGCTTTATCGATGAACTGACCGGCGGTAGTCTGCCGCCAGCCACCTTCCAATATTACATTCAGCAGGATGCCCTGTATCTGGCCGACTTTAGCCGTTCACTCAATCAGTTGGCGGCCCGGTCTCTGACGACGGACGATGTGCTTCAGTTCACTCAGTTTGCGCAGAACGCAATCCTGGTGGAACGGGCGTTACACGAAACTTATTTTACACTGTACGGCATACAGCCGGAAACGACGAAAATGCCAGCCTGTTTTGCCTACACAAACTATTTGCTGGCCACCAGTTCACTTCAGTCCATCGCTGTGGGGGCCGCTGCCGTTCTGCCCTGCTTCTGGATTTACCGTCAGGTAGGCAAGGCCATTTACAAGCGGGCCATCGCCGAAAACCCGTACCGAACCTGGATCGATACCTACGCGGGTGACGCTTTCGACCAGTCGGTCAACCAGATGCTGGCCATAACGGATCGGCTGGCGGAGTCAGCGGGCGCGTCGGAGCAGGCTCTGATGCGGGAAGCGTTCCGGACTTCAAGCCAACTGGAGTGGTATTTCTGGAACGATGCTTACGCGCAAATCCGCTGGCTGGTGTAAGGTATCTCGGCCGGGCTGGCGTTCCAGCTTTAGTCCGCACTATGAAAAATGAGGCCTAAAGTCCGCGATACCAGCTCGGCCGCGCTACTTATTCAATCAATGTCTCCATCGTTTTTAGAATAAGCGGTAGTTTTTCGTGGGCGTTATTGCAGAGCAGGATGATCGTTTTATCGGCATCGATGTAGCGCATGATCTGGGTTTTGTAGCCCGGATTGTCGCCGTCGTGCCAGACAACTTTTCCTAACGCAGGGTTTTGCTTTATCTCCCAGCCAAATCCGTAATGGGTCAGCGAACCGTCGTTCAGTTTGCCGGGTGTAAACGCTTCGCTCAGGGTTTGCTGGCTAACCAGCCGGTTGGTATACAGCACCCGGTCCCATTTTAGTAAATCCGCTGCCGTCGAACTTATCCGACCCGGCCCTTTGCGGTTGCCCAGCCAGATGGCGTAGTTGAATTCCGGAAACGAATCGGCCCGGACGTATCGTTTTTTTTCGGGCACGTACATATGCCCCCAGGCCATGTTGGGCAATTTGATTTTCTCCTCACGCGTACGGATGTCCGTATGCGTCATGCCGACCGGCCGGAAGATGCGCGCCCGGCAGAACTCGATGAAATCCTGACCCGATACTTTCTCGGTGATGCTGGCTAGTAGCATGTATCCCGTGTTACTATACATGTATTTCGTACCTGGTTCGAAGAGCCTGGGCGGGTGATACTGAATCAGGTAAGCGATGTTATCGGAGTTGCCAGCCACCTTGCTTTTATCCCAGTGCTTATCCATGACATCCTGATAATCAGGCAATCCGGATGTATGGTTGAGTAGGTGCCGAATGGTTATGCCCGGATACGGGAGCCCCGGAATGTATTTCTCGATCAGATCGTCGTAGGCCAGTTTCCCTTCCTGCTTCATCATCAGAATAGTCATGGCCGTAAACTGCTTGGACACCGACGCTAATTCAAAAATAGCCGACGTAGTCATCGGGCTTTTCGTATCGAAATCGCGGTATCCGAAGGCTTTTTGATAAATGGGTTTGCCTTTATCGGCGATGAGCACCACGCCACTAAAATCGGGGATGCCCGCGAAGAGTGCAGTCAGTTCCTTATCGATGGAAGCCGATGAACGAGTCTGAGCCTGGATGTAGATGTTGACTAGCAAAAGAGCAGCGAATACGAATAGTGTTTGTTGAAGTTTCATGCATGAGCCGGTTGTATGACCCCTAAAATAGCTTTTTAACAACGAATTAATAAACAACTCACGTCCTTCTCAGCTTATTCGATCAGTTTTGCTTCGCCGATCAGGCCAACTCAATTACACTGGATGATGCATGTATACAGGAATAACGTCAGTATTCAATAACCAGAATCTGGTCTGACGCTCCGCTTTGTATGTCGTTTCACTAATTCATCCAATTACCATGAAAACCATAGTACTGGCGGCCTTCGCTGCGCTGCCCCTTTCTTCGATCGCTCAACAGACTAATTCGTTTATTCCGTTTCCCGACAATGGCGTATACCTGTCGGCCAGTGACTTCTCCAGGCATAAACTAACGGACAGCTTCGACAACGGACAGTCAGGCTATCGGATACGCCAGGAGGCTTTCAAACGAACCCTGAAAATCGACCAGCCTAACGCGCCCGAAGAAAAGATTCCCCTGGCCGACATGTGGGGCGAGCGCAAAGATGGGGTCGATTACCGCAGCTTCGACGGCGAATTGTACCGCGTTGAACATACGGACCGCCTTTATATCTACAGCAAACCGACCAATCCGGGTGCTCTCAGTGGCGGACCGACCTATCACCTGACAAACTACTATTTCAGCCGCAAAGCCAATTCGCCGATCCACCTCATTACCTCGGCCAATCTGGAAGATATTTATTACGACATGCCCGATAAACAGGATGCCTTTGAACAGCTAAGCGACCTAAGCGATCATCCCTCTAATCAGGCACGTCAACTGATCCAGCTCTTTTATAAAAACGATCAGCAAACGAGCCGCGCGGCCGACTAATCGTTTTCAGCGTTTCCAAAGAGGTACAGCAACCCCGTGCCACGGCTCGAGCCGTGGCACGGGGTTTTTAGAGATGCTGTTCGTTGAAATACCGACCGTCCTGGTTATAATGTTTACCGAAGCAGCTTAAAAGTCCGGACTGGTTGGCCGGTGGCCCCCACCAGCAGTTCAGTCTGTCCGCCCGATGCCAGGGTTACCAGGTCGCGGACGTCTCCATCCCACAGAAGTCCCGACTGCGCCATCGGCACATAGACAAAAGCCCCTTTTCCCTGATTGATAAATAGTTGTCCTCGGTTTGCGTCGTTCTTTCCCAGCCGGACGCGGTTGTAGGTACGGTTGCCGCCCAGAATCAGATCGGGCAGGCCGTCCCGGTTGACATCGATCGCAGCCATCGCATACACCGGGCTTATCTGTGCTTCCACCGGCAACGGCTGCATGACAAAGCGACCAGCACCCGCCCCGCCTTCGTTTCGGAACAAGACCGTGCGTAGCTCAGCAGCTTCGAGTTTCTGGGCTTTGTTCAGTTCGTCGGGCTCAAACAGATCGGTAATCGTGGCTGTCGAATAGCTGGTATAATCCGTAAATTTTTTCCGTAGCGCCACCACCTGGTCAAGCATTTCGTCGCGGGCATTGAACGGGTGGGGTTGAGCGCTGCTACCACCATTACGCTCGTAATCGGCCATAACCGGCAGGATGCCTCCGGATATGTTTTTGATTCCGTACAGCAGCAGTGGGTGCTGCGCCGTAGCGCTTACCTGGCTGTTGAGTCCGGTATTGGCCGCGACAATGTCCAGATCACCATCGTGGTCGAAATCCAGAACCAGCAGTCGATTCCAGCAGCCGGTGGTCGTGGGTAACGCATCGGCAAGAAGCTGAAGCTTCCCGTTCTGGAAAGTGAACACTTGTACGGGTCCAAAATCGGTCGCTACCAGCAAGTCGACATGGCCGTCGTGGGTCAGGTCGGCAAAAGCCGCGTCCGTCACCATACCCGTCTGTGCCAATATTGGCTGCTGGTTCGTGGCGTCGGTAAACTGTCCGTTACCCTTGTTGAGCAGCAAATGGCTGGTTGGCAGCTCGGGGTATCGACCGGGTACAACCCGTGCGCCAACGAATATATCCCGGTCGCCATCGCCGTCTATATCGGCCGTCCGAACGCAGGACGCGCTGACGCGCACATCCGGAAAGTTGGTGGCTCTGGTTAAGCGCCCGGTGCCGTCGTTGAGGTACAATCGGGTCTGTAATCGGGCATCATCGATCGGCAGTTCGTAACCCGCACTGGCCACTACCAGATCCAGATCGCGGTCGCCGTCGGCGTCGAACCACTCGGCTCCGGCGTCTTCAAACCCCCGGTCGGCCACCAACGCAGGCTGGGGCATGGCCACAAACCGGCCGCTTTGTTGCAGCAATACCTGCCCACCCTGGCCACGCCCTCCGCCGACGAACAGGTCGTCCTGACCATCGCCGTTTATATCACCTACCGCAAACCGGGTTCCCGTTTGTGAAAGCATGTACGGCAATAGTGGCTGAATCTTGAAATCGTTTACGGTGTCTTCACGCTCCACGACGTTCAGGTTATTCGCAGCCTGCCAGAACGGTTTTGGCCCAGCTTCTGGTGACGCTACACCAGTGGGTGCGTATGCTACGGTCAGTCGATCGACGGGGCCGGTTGGCCGCACAAGCTGCGTTTTTCCGTCGGCCCAGTTCACCCGAATCGAATCCACCTGGGCGACTTTGCCCAGACCAAAGAGCAGCGGCCCATACATAGCCGACTGAAACCCACGCACCGGCATGAACTCCTGTACCTGCCGATGCCCACCCGCCCAGACGCCGACCCGCGCGCCCATCAGCTGCGCCGGATTCGGGCTTTTCAACTGAAGGCTGAGGTGGTGGTTCTGGTCTGTTTTGTCGGCATGGTTTTCGTAAATCCCCGCTTCGGCATTGACATTATTGATCACCAGGTCCAGATCACCGTCGTTGTCGAGATCGGCGTACACCGCCCCGTTCGACTGCGTGGGTTCATCGAAACCCCAGGCTTTGGTTTCGTCCGTAAACGTCAGGTCACCCCTGTTACGAAAGATGTAGTTCGGCTGGTTAATGCTGGGCATTTTGGCAATGACCGCCATCGGATCGGACGCGGTACCGGTCTGACGGGTTTTCAGCTGCTCATCCATCGTGAACTTCAGAAACTCCATATTCGTGTAATCGCGCGCGTAGCCGTTAGTAACGAACAGGTCTTTCCAGCCATCGTTGTCAAAATCCGCGAACAAGCCCGCCCAGCTCCAGTCCGTATTCGAGATACCCGCCAGTTGGCCGATTTCGGAAAAAATCGGGGCAGTGGGCAGAGGGGGTGGGGCAGAGGGTGTTTTCAAGCCAATACCCTCTGCCCCACCCCCTCTGCCCACTGCCATTTCCCCCACGTTCAACTGGAGCATATTCCGCATGGTCTGGTGGTGAAAGCCCGCCCGGAGCAACTGATCGTATTTATCGTAATTATCGTCGCCAGAGGTAAGTTTGATCCGCTCGTTCCGTTCGGGAAGCATATCGAGCGTCAGCAGGTCAATTCGCCCATCGTTGTTGACATCGGCGGCATCCGAGCCCATCGAATAGAGCGATGTGTGGCCCATAGCATCGCGTATAACCTCGCGGAACTCCCGAACCGTCGGACCGCGACCCGTTGGACCGTCCGTTGGCTGGTTGATGTAGAGATAATCGTTTTCGTTGTAGTCGTTCGAAACGTACAGGTCGAGCCAGCCGTCGTTATTGAAATCGCTGACGGCCACGGCCAGCCCAAAACTAAGCACGTTGGAAACCATACCCGCCGACGCCGATACGTCGACGAATTTGCCGTTTTCGTTCCGGAAAAGTTTACTCGAATAATTAGGGTTCGTCTGTTGCTTGTAGCTGCTGAGCATGCGGCTAAATCCCGCAAACTCCTGGACCGAGTGGTTGAGTAAAAAGCAGTCCAGGTCGCCGTCGCGGTCGTAGTCGAAGAAAGCCGCCTGGGTTGAATACCCCGGATCATCAAGCCCGTATTCGGCAGCCTTCTCGGTGAATGTCAGATTTTTATTATTGATAAATAGCAGGTTACGACGCAGGCGAACATCGGTGGCCGCCGATCGGCAAACGTACAGATCGAGCCAGCCGTCGGCGTTGATATCGACCACCGAAACCCCGGTGTTCCAGCCCTCGGCTGCACCAACGCCAGCTTTGTCAGTAATATCGTCGAAAGTCAGTTTGCCGGAGCCGGGTTCGGTTCGGTTGAGGTAAAGTTTGTTCGCATTCAGGTTGCCGGTAAAATACAAATCCGTCAGACCGTCGTTGTTGAAATCGCCCGCAGCCACGCCCCCACCGTTGTAGAAATAGCCGTATTTCAGGACGTTGAAATCGGGCGCTTCCTCAAGCATGTTTTTGAAGGTGACGTTGGTTTGCGACGACGGTAATTTTTCAAATAAGGTGTCCTGACTGTCGCAGGACGCCGTGAAGAGCAATACCAGTAGGCTAAGGACAAGTAGCTTCATACCCTGAAAGTTAAACATGAACCTGCTTAAACTCTTATTCACTAATGGCTTTTGTCATGCTGACGAAGGAAGAATCTCAAAATCTCCTCACTCGTGCTTCAGGACAACCTGAGATTCTTCCTTCGTCAGCATGACAAAAAAGCTCATTTGGAACTATCGAACAGGTTTCATAAAAAGACGGAGAACAACACAGTGATAACAGAGAAATTTCTCCGTGTACTCTGTGTTGTCCTCCGTCACTCTTTATTTATACAAATTAGTTCTTATCCCACCACAGGGGCGTCGTTACTTTATCCGGTCCGCCAATCAGTTGAACCGCTTTGGTTGCCTCGACCGCGTTGGTTTGTTGCTCGACCAGCAGGATCGGAATCCGACGCAGTACACCGCCCGCCGGAATGTCCGGATTGTCGGAATTCACAACCGGGTACAGTTTCGGATAACGCGTCCGGCGGTATTCAGCCCAGCCTTCGAAACCGTCGGGGAAAAGCGCCAGCCATTTCTGTGTACCGATCTGCTCCCGCTGGATCGCTTCAGTGCTGCCCCAGGCCACCGGAATCGTGCTCAGCGGAGCCGACTTCAGATAATCGTTGGGTGCCACCGGCGTTTTGGTGCTGGTCTGATACGCCGTGATGGCCGCAGCACTCGTAACGCCCCATTGTGCCATAGAAGCGGCAATGCCTTTGTTATAAAAATCCTTGGCCGTTCCGCCCATGTTCCAGCCGTTGAGCGCGCCCTCGGCCATCAGGAAATACGCTTCGGCCGTCGCCATGACGTTCTGCGGAGTAGCCAGACCGGTCGAGGTCCAGCGCTGGCCTACGTGCGAGTTGTAATCAGCGGTATTAGCGGGGTCGGTCAGTTGGGTGCTGGTCAGACCATTGCGCAAGCCTTCAAAGGTATTGGTCTTCACGGCTGGCAGGAAGTACGTTGGCAGCCGTGGGTCTTCGTATCCTTTCAGGACCGACTCCATAGCCGCACTCATCCGAAACTCGTTCCAGTCCGACATGATGGACAATCCGTTGTTATCGCCCCCTTTGGTGCTCCGCTGAATCAGCGCGTCATCGTCGGGGCTCGTTGTCATCACTCCGCCGGCTACAGCGGCTTCAGCCTCTGTTTTGGCGCGGGCCGGATCGACTTTGGAGATGCGCAAAGCCAGCCGAAGCCGGAGCGTATTGGCAAACTTGATCCATTTGGTCACATCCCCACCGTAGACAAGGTCGTACGAGCCGTAGGGTTTTTCCGACGTCTTCGTTTTCAGCAGCGTTGTTGCAGCTGCCAGGCGCTTGAAGAAATCGTCGTAGATTTTATCCTGCGAATCGTAGGCGACCGCCGTTGCGGGATCACCCGCTTTGAAATACGGAATCGGACCGACGTAGTCTGTCCAGCGGTGGAACGAATACACCCACCAGATGCTGGCCAGTGCATTCTCCGCCGAGTTGGCATCGGTATTGGTAAAAATACTTTTCAGCTGCGGCACAACTTCGGTGTACTGCGCCGTCCAGGGGCCCTGCAGCCAGTCCATCCGGATGACAAACCGGTCGGAAGGAAAATATGTAGCGACGCAGGCAAAATACTGAGCATACTGATCGGAGAACAAATTCTGACCAACCTGATAGTTACCTCCGGGGAGCGTGGCGGCCGACTGTGCTTTAGAGAAAAGATACGGAATCTCACCCGCCCCAATGATAGTTACTTTGGTTTTGTTGGTGTTGATCTCATCGAAATTTTTTGTACACCCTGCCGCCCAGAACAGGGAAGCTGAAAGCCCAGCTGCCACAACCGTCTGACGGAATAGCGTTTTATAAGAAGTCATATTGACAATGGTTTTCTAGTTAGAAAGAAAGTTTCAGGTTAACCCCCAGGCTCCGGTTCGACGGCAGCGTACCGTATTCGACACCCTGAAAATTACCGTTGGTGAGGTTCATGTCAGGATCGAACCACATCGTACGCTTGCCAATGCCGGGAATGTCCAGAATGGATTTGCCACGGTAGAGCCAGAACAGGTTGCGCGCGACGAACGACAGTTGAGCCGACTTAATGAAGAAGTTCGACGGCACCGGAATCCGGTATCCCAACGACAGTTCCCGAACGCGGAAGTTGGTCGCATCATAGGCAAAAAATTCACCCCATCCGTAACGCTTACCCGATACGGTTTGCCAGAATTGCTCGGCCGTAATGGCTGTGCTGTTGGCCTGGCCAGCGCCGATCAGTGTGCCGTCGCCCCCGGTTACACCCGCCGTAACGCCGGGCAACACCCAGTTACCTTTCTGAACACCGTTTTCAACTGTACCACGATTCTGAGCTGTCACTTCCGGAATGCCGCTGAAGGCCAGATTCATTTCGGTACCCGATACCGCGATGCCACCCACCCGGCCGTCGACCAGCACACGCAGCGAGAAGCCTTTGTAGGTGAACGTATTGGTCAGGCCCAGGAGCATTTTCGGATTGAAATTGCCGAGATATTCCTGCTCTTTGGTAGCGATGGGTAGCCCCGTCGACGCTACCGAAGTCGCCCCTGTTGGGCTCGTTACCAGTTGCGAGCCAATCAGGTATTGCCCCGTGTTGGCGTCTTTCTGCCAGCGATACGCTACGATATCGCCGTAAGAACCGCCTTCCTGTACAATTGGCGAAGCCGAGCGGCCATAACCACCCGACAGGAAAGCCGTCTTGATATCGGGAGACAGGCTGATGATTTTGTTGCGGTTCAGCCCCATGTTGAAGGTCACATCCCAGGAGAAGCGATCGTTTTTAATCGCCGTTCCATTGATTACGAGTTCGAGACCCATGTTCCGGATGTCCCCGGCGTTGATGTATTGGTCTTTAAACCCGGATGCGGGAGCCAGGCCCAGTTTCAGCAGTTGGTTGACGGAGTTCGTTTTATACCCCGTAATCGTAGCGCCCAGCCGGTTATTGAGAAAGCGAACATCGATACTGGCTTCTACACTTTTCGTAATTTCAGGTTTCAGGTTACCGATGGCCTGGGTTCCATCCCGGCTGATAAAGCCCGAACCAGCCCCCTGCGTGTAGGAGTAGCTCGTATTCAGCAGATAGGGCGAAGCTGCGTTACCCACCTGTGCGAACGATCCACTGATTTTCAGGAACGACAGCGGCCCCGATAGTTTCAGCAGGTCCGACAGTACCACCGAAGCACCTACCGATGGATACTGATACGAGTAGGGTTTAGGTAAGGTAGACGACCAGTCGTTGCGGAAGCTGGCGTTTACAAAGACAGCGTCCCGCCAGGCCAGCGATGCCTGCCCAAACAGCGACTGCGTCTGCACGCGCGAGAAGTCGTCGACCAGGCTCTGGTTCGTGCCGAAAGCCAGATTAAACCGGTTCGGCACATTCAGCCCATCGGCCAGCGCGCTGGTCGACTGATAGCGGATATCCTGAAGAATCGCCCCGGCCTGATAGTCGAGTGTCAGGTCGTTGCTAAGCTTGTTTTTCCCTTCGATCAGCAGGTCGTACCAGGTCTGGGTATTGATAATGTTGTTCCGGGAGAATTTACCGCCTGCCTGATTGGCCCAAAGAATCGTCCCCTGCGAATAGCTTTCTTCGTTTTTGTCGAAGTATTTATCCAGGTTAGCCCGCCCCTGAATGCTGAGAAAATCCGTCAGCTGGTATTTGGCTAACACGAAGCCGATGACCCGATCGCGGTACTGGTTGATGGCCGTCTGGTTCGTCATCCAATACGGATTCTGATAGATCGAATTGAGCGTCGATGGCCAGGCCGTGGGCGTGGGTAATCCGAACGCGTTCGGCGCGGAAGCATTTTGTGCATCGCTCAGACGAACATTGCGGGGTATCTGGTACAGGTCGATAACCGGCGCGTTTTCTTCACCCGTCCGGGGTTTGTTCAGTACAGACTGGTAGATGTAAGTCACTTTCGCATCGGTCGACAGTTTTGAGCTGATCTGATTCGACAACCGCAGGTTGATGGTATGACGAGCGAGGTCGTTACCCGGTACGGTTCCCTGCAGCGTATTGTTGGCATACGACAGGTACGTCTGCATTTTTTCGCTGCCTCCGGTGATTCCGATAGAGTTATTGAAGCTCACGGCGGTACGGAAGAAATCGCGGATGTTGTTTGGCTGGGCGGAGTATGTGTCTTGCTTACCCAGGTAATTCGTATACGACTGACCGGTCATAGCCGCTCCCCAGCTGTCGCCTTTTTCGGCGTTCAGCACACCGCCAACCCCCTGCCCGTAGGTATTCTGGACCATCGGTAAAGCAAAGGGTTTATCGACCGAGACCCCCGAGTTGATATCGACCGAAATCCGGCCGGACTTTCCGCGTTTTGTCGTGATCAGAATTACCCCGTTTGCGGCCTGGCTACCGTACAGGGCAGCGGCCGAGGCACCCCGCAGTACCGTTACGTTCTCGATATCGTCGGGGTTGATGTTCGAAGCACCATCCGAGTTGGCAACGCTCCCGAAGTCGCTGGTGGCCTGCCCGAAGGTGCTGTTATTGATCGGGACCCCATCCACAACCATCAGCGCATTGTTCGTCCCCTGAATCGAGCGGTTGCCGCGCAGCACAATCCGTGAGCCGGTACCGGGCCCACCCGACCCCTGGGTAATGTAGGCCCCCGCAATTTTCCCCTGTAAGGTATTGAGCACGTTCCCGTCGCGCACCTCATTGATCTGCGTTGGCTTGATGGTTTGGGTTGCGTAGCTCAGCGCTTTGGCTTCCCGCTTGATCCCCAGCGCCGTAACCACTACTTCACTCAGCTGACGGTCGTCGGGCACCAGTGACACCGTCACCCGCGATTGTCCGGCTGAGACGGTTACGTCTTTCGTTATGTACCCTACCGACGAAACGGTCAGGATGGTATTGCCGCTGGGTACAGACATGCGAAATTCGCCCGCGGCATCTGTCGTTGTGCCTCGCGTAGTTCCTTTGATCACTACGTTCGCTCCGGAGACGGCCTGGTCCTGTTCGTCTCGTAAGGCACCGGTTATCTGCCTGTCCTGAGCCCATACTGAGCTCGAAGCAGCCAAAACCACCAGAATACAACAAAGTATGTGTTTTAGCATAGGTAATGGAAAAATTAAAGTGATTGATGTAGGTTAACAAAGAAAATAGCTACGAACTCGAAATTTGCAGAATTTTTCGGGAATACTTAATGAACTAACGGGCAAATTTTAAATTAAATTAAAAATTAATTCATTGCGCACACAGAGGTAAGCTGACAAAGCGGCTCTGGGCTGCCGTAATAATGCCGTAAAATGAGGATAATACTTAGGTAATGGCAGGATGCGTAACAGCCAAATGACGTGCCGCCAGCGCGTGAGAATTGCTGACCAGAGGCTTAGTTTGTCATTCCGACCAGGAGGAATCTTAAAGTGTCCCTACTTTCGAAGAATGGTCGTTTAACTGGGCCGCCGGAGTGGATTCCTCCTGCGTCGGAATGATAAAAACACTCATTTTTAACCGGCTACCAAAAGTTTAAACAGACTCAATAAGCCAAGCCGGTGCACGGTGCGAAAACTATATGAAGTTATTTCTGATCGGTCTTCAGGATAAACTCCCGGACCAGTTCCAGCTGATCAGTATTAAGCACGTCGACGCCTGCTTCGCGGAGTTTGGCCCAGACAACCGGATCTTCGGGACTGGCCCACAGTCGGAGCTTTTTTCCTTCGCGATGAACCCGGTCAGCCAACTGGCGCAGTTTCTGAAATTCGTCGGCGGGCATATCGCCCCTACCCCGCCAGTTCAGCTGGTTCTGATACGCATCGCTGATCAATGGCATAAGCGTCGGATCGTACCCTTTTCCCAGATCGGCGGGTCGCCCATCGACCGCCATCAGGCGCTGTTTCGCTTTGGAAAGGGTTTGAACCGGCCGATTTCCGGACAGGACAACGGTCACCGCGCCCGGCTGCTTGCCTGTAGCCAATAGACCACGATAACGCTGAAGGAGTTTATCGAGCGCCCGATACGTACTGTCGGCCTGCGTTTTTGCGTCGATCATCAGGTAGAACGGCCCTTTGAATCCGGCCAGCACCTGCCCGTTATGCTGCTGGATGCGCGCTGCCAAGGGTTTGAGATACAAATTTTCCAGCGTTACCGCCGAATTTCTGAACGTCGGCCGGTCGTGTGCTACGTATAGTGTGTCGTTTAGTAAATGAACATCGGCTTCGATGCTGGTCAGGCCGTTATCGAGCGCATCCCAGAGCGGGCGCGACTGCTCGTAGTCATTGTGCGCGTGTACGTTCGGCAGCGGTACCACGCCCACCCGAGGTTCTGGAACAATCGGGTTCGCCATGGGCTGGGTCCAGGCGGTTTCCACGTCGCCCGGCATAAACGGGTTGTATTTCGCTTTGCTCGAAACGACCTTCGCCCGCAGCAGCCAGATATCGTCCGTCAAGGCGTACGAAGCCGCGCTATCGGTCACTTCCCGAAGCAGTTCGGCTTGCTGCTGGCCCTTCCGCACGCCAAAAAACTGAATCTTATACGTAACGTCCGGCTCGGTTTTTACCCGAATGATCAGGTTTTTGCCGGCCTGCGGCAATTGCTTCAGTGTGACGCCCGAGCTGGCGTAGAACCGCCCGGCTTCCATGGCTTCGATAAGGGCACGCGGGCTCAGGTCGGCTGCGTCGACCATGACCCACGCCCGGCCTGAGTTGCTGAACTGCGGTCCGAAAAAATAATAATGGTGACTGTCGTCGGTACCCAGGCCGTACATCAGCGGGCGGCCCTGCCGCAGAAAATGAAGGTTGATCTTGTCCCACATCGACTCCGTTCCCGCATGCGTGCTGTCGCCGTAGTTGTGCACCAGCGGGTGCCCGTTGAACACTTCGAAAAAGCGCTCATGCCGAAGCTGCATCAGGTCTTCGGCTTTTACGGCATAGTAAAAATTGGGGTGGTTGATGTGCGGGAACATGGGCTGCCCCGTTTGCCGTCGTTGCGCCACGACCAGATCGATATTATTCTGCATGACCTCCGCTACACTGTTGCCCGGTTGTGGCCGGATCAGGTGCTGCACGTTGGTCATGTTGATATGAATCGGTTTGCCCTGGTAACTGGTCGACACTTCTTCACTTTTGATGATCAGAAACCGGTCTTTCTCTTCAAAATACGTTCGGTATTCGTCCAGCTTTTTAAGCCGGACCTTCAGCGAATCATTGGGGCCCCGCTTATACGTGACCCAGTCGGGGCCGAAAGTGCGCAGGTACCGCTCGAACGTCCGGCGACGGTCGGTCTGGTGCGGTACGTTGATCCACTTGTCGACTTCCTGAATGACGTTATGATCAGACAGCGCCACAAACTGGTAGCCGTTGGCTTTGTACCAGTCCATGATCATTTCGGGGTAATCGTCGCCGTCGCTCCAGAGCGAATGCGTATGCAAATTACCTTTGTACCAATGCTGGGCCTGCAGCAGGAGCGGTAACATGACCAGAAGTACGAGACAGAGGCTGCTTTTTCTCATCGAACCAGGAGGAATCGTTTTCTCATAAGACCAGCGGGCCTTACCATAATCCGCCCGCTAAAGTACTACTGAAAGTGATCTTCAGCGAAACGCCCCCAATTCATCATTCTGGCTTACTCGTTTAAGTAGCCTGTTCGATCAGATAGGCCATCAGCTGAATACCGGCGTTGATGACCGGACCGGCCAGAGCGTCTTTTTGCAAAGCGTCAAACGGTCCTTCCCCAAAATAAAACCCATCCGATACCAGAAAGCTAAGCCTTATCCGACCGTGGGCAGGAAATGGCGTACGGTCTTTATTCCACGGCCCGATACGACCAACAATGGGTAGGCTGTCCAGAAACAGTTGATCGACCAGTTGCCGGGACTGGGGCGTCTGTGTATCCCAGACCAGCAGTTTTTCGGTATGATTGATATACCGGCAACTGCCATCGCTGAACGCGGCCAGTACGTCGAGTCCGTCGGACAGGCCCACTTCAATGATTACACCCAGCAGAATTTTTTCGGGAATCGGAAACCCATTTTGCCGCAGCCGATGATAAGCCAGCAACTTGTGCCGGGTTTCCAGCTGAGTGTCGGTAGCCACCGCCTTTAACCGATCGGTGTCCGGTTGGTCAGCCAGCAGTACGTCCCAGGGGTAAGCTTCCGCCTGCGTTTGAGCTTTGTACAGGGCGAGATCGTCGGCAAAGAGAAGGCTATAAATTTTATTCAGGCCAGCGTCGCGATAAGGGCTAGTCAGCGAGTTCGATGGATGGAGGGCGTTCATTGGTTTTGGATTTCAGATCGGGCGCAGCCCAACCGATTCAGTATCACAAAGATAGCGGACACTATACATGCTACCCGACGGAATGAACAACGGGCGGAAACCAGTACATAACTAGCCGGAATAGCTCTGTTGCTAGCTTTCGCGTTAGTCGTACCCGACCACTGGAATGCCATGAGGCCGCTTATCTTTCAGGAATAACCCTTAAATTTCCCGACCATTTCTGCCGCGCGGCTAGCCGACGGCTACGCATAGGCGGGCAGGAATAAAGTCTGGATCATCAGCCTGTGAGTTATAGCCCTCTCCAACTGCGCACCGTCAATGTCACGCGCTATTCCATTCCGCTACGCGAAGGCGGTTCGCTGCCCGCGCTGGTCGAGGCCGACGACGATTTTCTGTACGTCCTGAAGTTTCGGGGAGCGGGTCAAGGCACGAAAGCGCTCATTGCCGAACTGGTAGCGGGCGAAATTGCCCGGGCACTCGGTTTGCGCATACCTGAGATCGTCTTTGCCAAGCTGGATGAGGCTTTCGGACGTACCGAGCCCGACGAAGAAATACAGGATCTGCTGCGGGCCAGCGAGGGGCTGAATCTCGGCCTGCATTACCTGTCCGGAGCCATTACGTTCGATCCGGTCATCAACGATGTCAGTGCACGGCTGGCGTCGCAGATCGTATGGCTGGACGCTTTCGTGATGAACGTCGACCGTACGGCCCGTAATACCAACCTGCTCATGTGGCACAAAGAACTGTGGCTGATCGATCATGGCGCTGCGCTTTATGTGCATCATACGGGACCTGCCTGGCCCGAGTCGAGTCGGCGACCGTTTGCGCAGATCAAAGACCATGTTTTATTACCCCTGGCTACGGAACTCGATGCCGTGGACGAAACTTTCCGGCAGGTGCTGACGGCCGACCACCTCGAAGCTATCGTTGCGCTGATTCCGGACGACTGGCTGACCGGCAACGATCCGACGACCCCGGTGGAGACGCAACGACAGGTTTACGCCCAGTTTTTAACCGAACGACTGGCCTCATCCGCCATTTTTGTTAAGGAAGCCAACGATGCCAGAAAAGCACTTGTTTGAATACGCCATCATCCGGGTGGTTCCGTACGTCGAACGGCAGGAGTTTCTCAACGTCGGCGTCATTCTGTACTGTCGCGCGCAGGGTTTCCTCCAAGCTATATCTGAATTGAACGAGCCGAGACTGCGCGTGTTCTCGGACAAACTCGATCTGGCCGAACTGGAGCAACGGCTGCGGGCTTTCGAGCAAATCTGCGCCGGTCGTCCGCAGGGGGGCGTCATTGGCCGGCTCCCTATCGCCGAACGTTTCCGATGGCTGACGGCCACCCGGAGCACCGTTGTGCAAACCTCGCCCGTTCATCCGGGCTTGTGCACCGACGCAGCCGAAACGCTCGCCCGGTTGTTCTCGCAGTTGGTTCAGTAGCCGCCATAGGGCTTTTGGAAGTAGACTTGCGATTGCCTGGTCTCTTTTGTACTTTGTTGCCCATGCGCTTTTCTACCAAACTCCTGTCGGGACTTTTAGCCATGTCTGTAGCCACTACGGGTTACGGACAGGCCCGAACCGACGCCTTTCTGCAACAGCTGTTTGCCTCGAACCGACACAAAATTTTTCAGCAGGTCATTCAGCAGCCAGATACCTACCGGCTGCAGATTATTTACACCCGTATCGACCGGGATAAAAACAACGTCCCTTCGTTTCAGAATTATTATTTCCACGTCGATAGCACGGTGTATTTCAATCCGGCCTCGACGGTAAAGCTGCCGCTGGCGTTGTTATCGCTGGAAAAAATCAACAGCCTGGAGAATCCGGCCATCACGAAATTTACGGCCATGCAGTTCGACAGCGCTTACAGCAAGCAAACCAAAGAATGGACCGACCATACGGCGCAAACGGGCTTCCCCTCCATCGCTCAGTTCATCCGCAAGGCGTTTCTGGTCAGCGACAACGACGCTTACAGCCGCATGTATGAGTTTGTAGGCCAGCGCGACATCAACCGATCCTTACACGACAAAGGCTATCTGGATACCCGCATCACCCACCGGTTTGTGCGAATGACACCCGACGAGAATCGGCACACCAACCCGGTTCGGTTTATCCGGGAGGATGGTACGCTGATTTATGCCCAGCCTGCGGCCTATAATCCGGATCCGTTCGATTTCCGGCGCGTGGCTAAACTAGGGAAGGGCTACCTCACGGGCAACGACAGCCTGGTTCATGAGCCGTTCGACTTCACCGAGCGGAATAAATTTCCGCTCGAAGCATTTCAGCAGGTGTTGCAATCGGTGATGTTTCCGCTGTCGGTTCCGGCAAAACAGCGATTCAACCTGACGGCCGACGACTACCGGTTTCTACACCAGTATCTTTCGCAGTATCCTGGCGAAACCAATTACCCCAAATACGATCCGAAACAGTATTACGACAGCTACGTCAAATTCTTTTTTATGGATACGCTGCATCATCGGATGCCAGCGGGTGTCCGGGTGTTCAACAAGGTAGGCTGGGCTTACGGTTTTCTGACCGATGCATCGTACGTGGCGGATTTCGACAACAAGATCGAATACATGCTGAGCGCCACGCTCTACGTGAACAGCGACGGAATTCTGAACGACGATAAATATGAGTTCGAAAGCATCGGGCACCCGTTCATGTACCAGCTTGGGCAGACCATCTACCAGTACGAATTGAGCCGCAAGCGCCCGCACGTTCCTGACTTGAGCGCGTTTCGCATACCCTACGAAACACGCACAAACGACAATCGCCCGACCATCAGGGATGTAGACAACTAAAGCCGCGGAGGCTATCCGGCACACTGTTTTTGATCAACGCGCCTTATTTCCCTTGTAACTCCTGCCTTTATGTTTCTTAAATCAGTCGTTCGCGCTTTCGTGCTGGCAGGCTTCAGCACGCTACCGGTCTGCGCTCAAACCAATACCAAACAAAACGCACCGGTTTTAACCATGGCGGCCCCGGAAACGGCCGGTTTTTCGCCCGAACGGCTCAGCCGGGTCGATGGGCTTATTCAGTCCTACATCGACAACGGTGCGTTTCCGGGCGTGGCGGCTCTTGTGGTGCGCAACGGGAAAATCGTGTATTACAAAGCCTTCGGAAAGTCGGACCTGGAAACGAACAAGCCGCTGGCGAAAGATGCCATTTACCGAATTGCATCCATGACCAAAGCGATTACCTCATTGGCGGTGCTGATGCTGCACGAAGAGGGAAAAATTATGCTCGACGACCCGATCAGCAAATATATTCCGGAGTTTGCCAAACCCGTCGTGCTCGACAAATTCAACGAAAAAGACAGCACCTATACGACGGTTCCGGCCAAGCGGGAAATTACCATTCGGCATTTGCTTTCGCACATGTCGGGCATCAATTACAACGTCATTGCGAGCGATAGCCGAATGCGGGCCATCTACACCAAAGCGGGTATTCTTGACGCTTTTACGGTGCAGGATATAAAAATTGGCGACGTAGTGAAGAAGCTGGGAAAGCTGCCGCTCAACCATCAGCCGGGTGAAAAGTGGACCTACGGCCTGAGCATCGATGTGCTGGGGTATCTGGTGGAAGTGGTTTCCGGAATGCCGCTGGACCAGTTTTTTCAGACCCGCATTTTCGAGCAGCTGGGTATGAAGGACACGTATTTTTATCTGCCCGATTCGAAGAAGGATCGGCTGGTTCCTTTATATTCAGAAGGTAAAGACAAAAAGCTGGTAAAGCTCGCTCTGAACCATGGATTGGCCGCCAATCCGGATTACCCCATTACCGGTGCCAAAACTTATTTTTCGGGTGGGGGTGGCCTGTCTAGTACGGCCTACGATTATGCGCTGTTTTTGCAGATGCTCCTGAACAACGGCGTCTATAACGGCAAGCAACTACTCAGTCGGAAAGGAGTGGAGCTATTTACGCAAAGCAACCAGACCGGCACGCATTATCCGGACGCCGGTCATTACTTCAGCCTGGGTTTCAGCGTCATCAACGAAGTCGGGCACGCAAAAGACCTCAGTAGTGTCGGGACGTTTTCGTGGGGCGGGGCTTTTAGCACGCATTATTTTGCGGACCCGAAAGAAAAACTCTGCGTCGTGCTGATGAAGCAGATGTGGGGGACCAGCCACGGCGGTGAACTCGACCAGAAATTTGACGTTCAGGTTTACCAGGCTCTGGAGAACTAATCTGCTGGTCTTAACAGACTACTGTCGGTAATCTACAAACATAAATGCCCTAGTTGTTCACGTGAACAACTAGGGCATTTATGTTTATGTAATCTTTAATTAGTAACATGTTGATAAACTATAATGCACTTAATTCGGCAACGTTCAAGGAATTTTTGCGGGTATTGTTCCTATATATTTACTTAATCACATAAGTATTATTAAATTTTTTATTATAAAATTCCATTTTAACAGGGTAAATTTCTAAATGAATTCATTTTGTTTCCTATTAAACATAAACAGGCTATTTAATTACCCCTATCCTACTTAAAATAACATGAATGCCACAATCATTACTTTCTCTTTACTTTTCTTATCGATTGTAAACTACAGCGTTCAAGGGCAGGCGCTTTACATTAACGAGCTTATGGCTTCTAATGCCAAGACCCTGGCCGACGGTTCGGGGTCTTTCGAAGACTGGATTGAGATTTACAATCCAAACGCCTTCGCCGTCGATATCGGTGGTTATTACGTTACGGATAACCTGTCGACACCTACTAAGTACCGACTACCAACGGGTTCGTCGCAGACGGTTATTCCGGCCAATGGTTTTTTAGTGCTCTGGGCTAGTGAAGAACTCACCAGGGGCGCCAACCACCTGAACTTTAAACTCTCGGCCAACGGCGAATCATTCGGATTGTTCCGGCCGAATGGCGCTTCGACGATATCGGTGGATCAGGTTACTTTTGGTGCCCAACGTACGGACGTATCCTGGGGCCGTCAGCCGAACGGTACGGCAAACTGGCTTTATTTTTCGGGTACGAATTGTAGTCCCGGCGCTTCGAACGACGGTAAAACAGGGTATCCGACCATAATGGGCACTCCTGCATTCTCCAGAACGGGGGGCTTTTACAGCAGCGATTTCAACCTGAGCATTACCGCACCAGACCCTTCGGCAACCATTTATTATACGCTGGACGGTTCCGACCCCGACCCGGCGAACCTGAACGGTACTACATTTCAGTATAAAAATAGCTATGCTGAACAGCCCAATCAGTTCGGTGGCGGCTTATTGACAGGCTCTTACCAGACCTTAGCCTACACCGGAGCGATTCCGATCAGCGATCGCAGCAGTGCGGCCAATTCGGTTTCAGTCAAATCGTCGACCTACAACAATACCCCCTATTACTTTCCTACCACGCCCGTCTTTAAGGGAACGGTGGTCCGGGCGGTTGCCTACAAAGCCAATGCCCTCGCCAGCGACGTTGTCACCCAGACCTATTTCGTCACGCCTAATACGGCCCGTTATACCATACCGGTGACTTCGCTTAGCTTCAATGAAAAACATTTTTTCGATTACAACACGGGCATTTATACGGCCGGACAAGGCTTTGATAACTGGCGGGCCTCCAACGCCACTACACCCGCTGGTTTTTGTACGCCCGGTAATTATTCCAACGAAGGCGACGCCTGGGAGCGCCCTGGAAACGTCGAGTTTTTTGTCAATAACAGTTCCGTGATAAATCAGGCGATGGGCATCCGGATCAACGGAAACTGCACGCGCTACATTCCACGAAAAGCCCTTCGGTTGTACGGGAACGATGATTTTGCCTACTCTTTTTTCAATAATCGGCCGGCGAATCAGTCGTATAACCGGCTCCTGCTCCGGAGCGGAGGCAACGACTGGAATTATAGCCTGATCGTCGATTCGTACATGCAGACGATGGTCCGGCATCTCCGCTTCGATACCCAGTCGAACGTGCCGAGCGCGGTATTCGTCAATGGAGAATATTGGGGTATTCATAGCCTGGAAGAGCGCTACGACAAGTATTACCTGAACCGAAATTATAACGTCGATGTCGACAGTGTCGATGTCGTTTCCGTTTATGGTGGCTACGAAGCCGACGAAGGCGATTTACAGGTATTCAATAACCTGCAAAGCTACCTTGATGCAAACTCTTTCTTTACGCAGACCAACTACGACCTGGTTGCCAATACGTGGGTAGACGTTGAGAATTTTACGGATTATCAGATCTCAGAAATTTATTCGGCCAACACCGACTGGCCGCAGAACAACCAGCAATTCTGGCGGAAACGCACCAGCCAGACGCGGCTCACTGCCCCTTACGGACACGACGGCCGCTTCCGCTGGATGATGAAGGACATGGATTTCGGCCTCAGCAATATCAACAATTACGACGATTTTACCATTTATCACGCCACGGCCAACAGCGAGTTCACCAAGCTCTTTAGGCGCTTTCTGATGGTCGATTCGTATAAGTCATATTTTATCAATCGCTACGCCGATCTGCTGAATACTACCTTTAACCCCGACCGAACCGTTGCGCTGTTAAACAGTTTTATTCAGGGCTATCAACCTTATATGCCTGAGCATTTTGAACGCTGGAAAGGCGGGATTAGCTACGCCGACTGGCTTAACAATATCGATCGGATTCGAACCTTCGTCCAACTCCGGCCGACCAAAGCCCGCGAACACGCCCGTGATCTGTTTGGCCTGCAAGGGTTTCGCAACGTAACCGTCAACGTTTCGAATGCCGACCAGGGGTATGTAAAAGTAAACACCATCGACATCCTGCCCACCACCGTAGGGGTGTCTGCCACACCCTACCCCTGGACCGGCATCTATTTCCAGGGAAATGCCATCCGCATCGTGGCCAAACCCAAATCGGGCTTTCGGTTCGTGGCCTGGCAGGAAAACGGCTCGACCATTGCGACCGATACGGCCTACAGCTATAACCCCACTACCGACCGTACGCTAACGGCTGTCTTCGCTCCCAGCGACAGCTTTGCCGGTAAACCCGCGGCTTTTACCCTCAGCAGTGGCGACTATCGGTTTGAGAGCTGGTCGCCGACGGCCACACCGGCTACCTACCCGGCCAACATGCATCTGGTTAGCATGAACCAGGCCGACCCAGCCCTGTCGGCCACGTTTGCCCTGGCCGATACGGTTACCGGTGCGTATAATTACAGCAGCAGCACCCGCATCAACGGGTTGGGCGAAAATGGCCTTTCGTTTATCAATACGGGCGGTGCCAATCCAGGTTACGTAGCCAGTTCGCTGGGTGGGGCAATGCTGGCCCTGAATACCCTTGGGGTCAACAAAGCCTACGTGCAGTGGACGGGCGGAACGGTTACCCCCAACCCGCGCCAGTACGCGATCCGGTTACGCTACCGGATCGGCGACAGCGGACCTTTCAGCGATTTGCTGAATGACTCGAACCAGCCAGTAGAATACCTCCGCAATGCAACAGCCGGTCATAGTCTGGTGCTGGGTCCGGTGAGTCTGCCGGCGGCTTTGCTCAACAAACCTTATGTGCAGCTGCTATGGCAGTACTACTGGACGGGAACTGGGACGTCGGGAGCCCGGGATCAGCTACGGCTGGATGATATTGTGGTCACGCAGGGTGCTGACCTGGCCCCGATCCTGTATGTTCGTCCGTCGACGATAACGGGCACGAGCAATCTTAACGTGGTCGTCGATCTCTTCGAGGTAAATTCGATTCCTACGAGTGGCCCGATCACTGTCCGGATCACCAAAGATCCGAAGGTCGACTTTAGCTTTAACGGAAGTCTGACCACGGTGGGCGGGCGTCCGGTGCAGAACAGCGCCTGGAGCTTTAGTGGACCTTCCGGTGGCTTTTACACCCTCACGACCAACCAGGTGATAACGGGCGGCAATGTGCTTTCTTTCGGCTTGACTGGCACATTGAACCCAGGAGCTACTACCGGGGCACTGACCGTAAGCTCCACGGTAATCGGCGGAACGGAATTCAACGCGTTCAACAATACCGACGCTGAAAAGGTCGAGTATTTTCAGCAGTAAGAACCGAAGAGCAGGCCGGCTTAGGCTCCTGCTCTTCGTACTGAAAACGCGTCGTCAGGTCACCATTCCGTTCGGCTGTTCATGATGGAGGGCATGGATATGCCGCTATTCTTTCCTAGCTTTCCCAGGATTTGCTCCGGAAAATATGAACCGCTTCGTCTGGCTTATGGGTGCCTGGCTGCTGACCCATTCAGGATTTGCGCAGATACACCAACTGCCCGTTTACAAACCCGCTCCCGTTAAAACGGATTGGCTGATTACGGCCCCCTTCCTGAAAGCAGGGGTATTTCAGGCAAACAGCGGCAAAGATCTGGTGCTATCCAACGGCTTACTGACGCGCCGGTTTCGCATCAGCCCGAATCTGGCGACGGTCGATTACCAGAACCTGTCGACCAGTGAGCAGTTTGCCCGCTCCGTCAGGCCTGAAGCCCGACTGGTGCTGAATGGCAAGCCGTACCGTGTAGGTGGACTCTATGGTCAGACCGAACACGCTTACCTGCGCGAAGAATGGATCGACGGGTTTACGGCCAGTCCAGCCGATTTTCAGTTTAAGACATTCACCATTTCTCCGCTGAA
This sequence comes from Spirosoma koreense, assembly GCF_054777875.1. Lineage (NCBI taxonomy): Bacteria > Pseudomonadati > Bacteroidota > Cytophagia > Cytophagales > Cytophagaceae > Spirosoma > Spirosoma koreense. Next base: position 242,659 of record NZ_BAAHAC010000029.1, read on the forward strand.
GCCTTACCTGAACTGGCAACCACGCACCTGGACCATGAACCGAAAACAGCCGGGCGGTCAGGAGCTGGCCCTGCTTTTCCGCTCGGACTTGCCTGATCTGAAAAACATCGAGGTAGTGGTTCACTACGCGCTGTATGATGGCCTTCCAGCGCTCTGTAAGTGGGTCACGCTGCAGAACACAGGTCCGCAAGCCGTTCATATCGACCAGGTCATCAATGAAATTCTGGCAACGCCCGAAGAAGAATCGGCGGTGGTAGGCAAGCCCGACCAGATGAAAAAACCGCAGCGTATCTATGTCGAAAACAACTTCGCGTTCAACAACGCCATGCGGTACGAGCTGTCGGATCAGGCTACCCACTGGAAAACGGATTCGCTCTACACGTCGCAGGTCAACTACAATTATGAAACGCCCTGCCTACTGGAGGTGTACCCTACTCTCGGCGTAGGCATCGACCTGGAGCCAGGCCATACCTACACCTCGATCCGTACGCATGAACTCCTGCTCGACTCGTATGACCGCGAGCGGAACGGCCTCGCCCGCCGACAGTTTTACCGGACCATTGCCCCCTGGACTACGCAGAACCCTATATTCATGCACCTGGTCAGCACCGATCCGGACGTAGTTCGACGCAGCATCGATCAGTGCGCATCAACCGGCTACGAAATGGTGATTCTGAGCTTCGGCAGCGGACTGAACATGGAAGATACCAGCCCGGCGAACATTCAGCAATTCAAAGCCCTCGCCGATTATGCGCACAGCAAAGGGATTCTGCTGGGTGGTTATTCGCTATTCAGCAGTCGCCGGATCGATGACGAAAACGACGTCATCGATCCGAAAACCGGTTTACCCGATAAAGCCGCTTTCTTCGGTCACGCGCCCTGTCTGGCTAGCCAGTGGGGCATCGATTACCTGAAAAACTTAAAGAAATTTATTACCGAAACAGGTTTCGACCTTCTTGAACACGACGGTCCTTACCCAGGCGATGTCTGTGCTTCCACGAAGCATCCGGGTCACAAAGGGCTGGACGATTCGCAGTGGGTGCAGATGGGCATGCAAAAGGAATTTTACCAGTTTCTGAACGCAAAAGGCGTGTATATCAACGCGCCCGACTGGTACTTTATGGACGGCACAAATAAGATTGCGCTGGGATACCGGGAAGTTAATTTTTCCCTATCGCGTGATCAGCAGAGACTCCTGAACCGACAGAATATTTTCGACGGAACCTGGGAAAAAACTCCGGCCATGGGTTGGGGCTTCGTGCCACTGACCAACTACCAGGGCGGTGGCCCGGAAGCCGTGCTGGAGCCGCTGAACGAGCATCTGACGGATTACAGGCAGTTGATGATGCAGTACTACGGCGCTGGAATCCAGGCCTGCTACCGCGGCCCCCGTTTATATGATACAGAGGAAACGAAACAGATGGTTCGTCAGGTTATTTCCTGGTATAAAACGTATCGCCCGATTCTTAACTCCGACCTGATTCATCTCCGCCGACCCGACGGGCGCGATTGGGATGGGATCATGCACGTCAATCCAGCATTACCGGAAAAAGGGCTGGTCATGTTGTATAACCCACTTAAAACGAGGATTACCCGCACCATTAAACTACCGCTATATTACACCGGTCTGCGCGATACTGCCCAAATTCGGCGGGCCGATGGTAAACCCAGAGTTTATCCGCTGAACCGGAATTACGAAGTAGAACTAACGGTAGACCTAGCCCCAGCGACTTACGGCTGGTGGGTTATCGAATAATCGCATATTTCTCGCTATCGTCAGGATCACTCAGCGATTCGTGATAGGCAATGATCTGATAAAGAACTTCTACCGCTGTCGCAAAGCTTTCTTCGCCGACCAGAGCTTTATAGGTACTGGTCAATTTCTCCTGTTCCCGTTTGGCGGTTAACAAAAGCTTTTGCCCTTCTTTGGTCAGCGTAATTTTCGAGCTACGACCGTCACGTTTACTTCGCTCGGTCATTATCAACCCTTCGGCTTCCATTTCCTTCACCGTCCGACTCATCGCCTGCTTCGGTTGCATCGCTCGTTTGGCCAACTCCTGGTTGGTAATCCCGTTTGCGCTGATATTCGTCAGAAATCGCATAAACGAGGCTTTGAAAGGCAGGCTCGTCGCTTCGCCCATAACCCGTTGCATCCACAAGTCAGACTGGCGTTTCGTAACCGCAATAAGCCGTCCCCAGTTGCGATCATTCTGCTGCATATAATCCGATAACTCCTGCTGAATTGCCTTCTTTTTCTTCATACTCAACGCTGCATCTATTCTACAAAGATAGGCAAAAGAAAATATAGTCATCAATGATTACCAATTAGTCAACAACTGTGACTAATTTTGCAACGTAGCTCCGGCAACGGTTCATTACACGAAAACAGAAACCCAATAACTTTTATAAGCAAATGGCACTCAAGCATCTAAACCTGGCCGTACCGGACGTAGCCCAGACCAGAACGTTCTTCGAAACTTATTTTGGTTTCACCTGCCTGGAAACCAAAGGCGACAACATCATTTCGATCCTGAAAGACAACGATGACTTTATCCTGTCGATCAGTAATTTCAACAAAGCAGAATCGCCAACTTACCCGGCCGATTTTCATGTCGGCTTCGTGCAGGACTCGCCCGAGCAGGTAAAGGCTATTTATGAAACGCTGAAAGTGGCGGGCGTTGAAGTCGGAAAAGAACCCCATAATTACGGTGGCCGGGGCACCATGTCGTTTTATGTTGCCGCGCCCGGCGGGGTCATGGTAGAAGTGTTGTGTATGATTTAAGGAGTCAAATACTGGCGGATGAGACAAAGCACTGGAAAGACTCGTGGTCTCAGCCTGTTTATAATCAGTTCACATTCCGTAAAATTATAAGAACCTAGTGAGAGCGTTTATACTTCTTCCGTCTGCAACTGCTTCTCGTATAGTTCGCGGTAGGCTCCGTTTTTAGCCAGCAGATCTTCGTGAGTGCCTTCCTCAATAACCTCACCCTCGTCGAGCATGATAATGTAATCGGCCAGTTTAGCCGATGAAACCCGGTGCGAAATTATGACCGATGTGCGATCGGCCATGATGCGCTGCAGGTTGTTGAGGATAATGTTTTCCGTATTCGTATCGACGGCCGACAGGCAATCGTCCAGAATCAGAATCTTCGGGTCGCGGGCGATGGCCCGGGCAATACTCAGACGCTGTTTCTGACCACCCGATAGCGTAACGCCCCGCTCACCGACGCGCGTATCGAACTGCTCCGGAAAATCGATAACGCTCTGGTACAGATCGGCGTCGCGCAGGGCCTGCTCGACTCGTTCCTGCGGCAGATCGGGTTTCCCGAAACGAACGTTATTGCTGATCGTTTCTGAAAAGAGGAACACATCCTGTGGCACGTATCCCATCTGCTCCCGAAGCGAGGTCAGGTTATAGTCTTTAATCGAAATACCGTCGATCAGGATGTCGCCAAAAGTCACATCATACATGCGCGTAAGCAGGTTTGCCAGCGTACTCTTGCCCGAACCCGTCGTACCCAGTATCGCAACCGTTTCGCCCGCCCGAACACGCATGGAGAAATCCTTGATAGCCATGATACCCGAATCGGGGTAAACAAACCGGGCGTTTTTGAACTCCACTTCACCGTGGATCGTGTGGCGAATATCTTTCTGCGAAACAATGTCGGTCTTCACCTGCAAAAACTCATTGATGCGCTGTTGAGAAGCAGCCGCCCGCTGGGTTTGGCTCGTCGTCCAGCCGAGTGCCATCACCGGCCAGGTCAGCATGTTCACATACAGAATAAACTCGGTGATGTTACCCGGCGTCAGTCGACCAGCGATAATTTCCTGACCGCCTACGTAAATCACCAGCACATTGCTCAGGCCAACCAGAATCGCGACGATCGGAAAAAACAGCGAATCGACCCGGGTCAGACTCAGCGACTTAGCCCGGTATTCATCACTTTCCAGTTCGAACTTAGCGGCCGAGTTATTTTCCTGCACAAAGGCTTTCAGCACACGGATTCCCGAAAATGCTTCCTGTACGTAGGTCGACAGCTGCGATAGTGAGCGCTGAATTTCTTCAGAACGCTGAATGATAATGTTGTTGACCAGGTAGATAGCCACCGACAGAATGGGTAGTGGCAGTAGGACATACAGCGACAACCGGGCGTTGATACTGACCATGTAGCTGATGACCAGAATAAATAGCACGATCAGGTTCAGGCCGTACATGATGCTCGGCCCGACGTACATCCGGACTTTACTGACGTCTTCCGATATGCGAGCCATCAGATCGCCCGTGTTGTGCTGGCGGTAAAAACTAAGTGGTAAGGTCTGGTAATGGTCGTAAATCTCATTCTTGAGGTCATACTCCACGTGCCGCGACATCACGATCAGGGTTTGCCGGACCAGAAACAGGAAAAATCCTTTCAGTAGTGCCATGACCAGCGTCAGGATACCGAAGAGAAGAATACTGGTGGAGAAAATGCTGTATAAACCCGACTGCAGGGGCGATTTATCGTAGAGGTAATACACATCGAGGGTTTCGCGAACCAGATCGAGCGCGTACCGCACCAACTGCGCCGGAAAAATACCGAATAGATTGGAGATAGCCGTAAAAACCGTCCCCAGAATCAGGTACCATTTATACTTTACAAGGTATTTATTCAGGTAAGAAAGTGCTTTCACAGGAGGTCCAACAGCGTTTTTCTCGTAACGGCAGGGGGAAGGGAAAAGTTGCAAGGGGTAGCGGGGCATAGGGGTGAGGGCGGGGTGTTGCAGGGGGCAGGGAATGGCAGGGGTTGCAAGGATGGTGGGGTATAGCGGGGTTTACAAGGATGGCGGGCAGAATAAGAATTTAGTAATGCTAACACCCTGCAATCCTTGCAATCCCCGCCACCCCTTGCCTTTCTCCCACGCCCTTACCCCTCTGCCCTTGCCCCTTTCCCCGAAATTCCGTATTTTTGCCTTCTAATTCAGTCAGTTCTTTTTCATATCGGTAGATTTTAGATTTAGGCGGATGCTCAACAGGCGATTACTCCGAATAAAGGTCATGCAGGCGTTGTACGCGTTGAGGCAGGCCGAATTTTCCAATCAACAATTGGCCATCGATGGCATTAACGACCTCTTCCAGCCCGACCTAAATTCGATGGAACCGCAGAACAAGCGGCAACTCGAAGGCTACCGAAAACTCGCCGGTCTGCTGTTCGAAGAAGCGGTCAAAACCAACCAGCCCGCCCGCGATGAAGACGCCCCGACGAAAGTCCTCAAAGCAGCTAACGATGGGTTTCTGTTCTACCAGAGCCGGGCGAAAAAAGACCGTCAGCACCTGGCCCAGATGATGATCAAGCAGGTCAACGGTATCTACGACGACTATCTGCGGGTGATGCTCTTACTGGTCGAACTGGGCCATGCCGCCCGGATCGACCGCGAGCGCCGATACCGCGACGTCGACGAGATACCCTTCCCGTTCGAATCGGATCTGAACGACAACACGGTTGTGAAGGCACTGGCGGCTCACCAGCCCCTACAAAACGAAGCCCTTCGACACGGCATTTCCTGGACCGACGATCTGGGGTTTGTTCGGAAAGCGCTGCGCGAAGCCCTGAAAACCGACGACACCTACAGGGCCTATTGCGAACAAAAAACACATACGGCCGACGAAGACCAGACGCTGGCTCAGTATATTTTACGGACGCTCATCTTCAAACATGAGGTTATTCGCGATCATCTGGCCGAAATCGATTTGAGCTGGACTGAAAACAGTGAGGTGGTGCGTGGCCTGGCCATTCGCACCCTGAAATCAGTGCAGGGCCCAACGGGCTTACAATTGGAGCCTTTGACCGACGACTGGGAAGAAGACGAACTGTTTCTGAACACACTCTTCGAAAAATCGCTCGATAACCACGCTGACTACGAACAGTTGCTGGCCGACCAGTTGCAGAACTGGGACGTTGAGCGGGTGGCTTTTCTCGACAAGATCATCCTGACGCTGGCCGTTTGCGAATTGCTGAACTTCCCAAACATTCCGGTCAAGGTAACGATTAATGAATATATCGAACTGGCAAAAGCGTACAGTACGCCCAAAAGCGGTAAATTTGTGAACGGAATTCTGGATAATCTGGCCGAGAAATTACAGGCCTCGGGTCGGTTGCGCAAAAGCGGCCGCGGATTGCTAGACAATAAATAAAAGGGTTTGTAGTTGGTGATAATAGCGTTTACACGTTCTTTTGGTCGCCAGACGATACACACGAACAACAAACCACAAACAGTTTTTAACCATGAGCAGACTTGGACGTGACTTAACTTTTATGCTGACCGGACTTGCTGTAGGTTCCGCGTTTGGCCTGTTATACGCACCCGACAAAGGAAAGATTACCCGCGACCGGCTTTCCTTCCGGCTGTCGAAATACCGGGAACAAATCAATCAGTTGCTGGAAGAGTTGAGCAACTCGACGGATCAGCCCGAAAATTCATCGAAAAACGAAGGACAACGGGTTGTGAACGACGCCCGCGAAAAAGCGGAGAAGCTGCTCGAAGATGTGGATCGCCTGATGGCCCAGATCAAACAGCAGAACGCCTGATCGATCGCATTAAAAAGTGAATTGGTCATGGTCGAAAACCATTGCCAATTCACTTCGAACTATATCGACAATGCACCTTAAAAACTGGCTGTTTACAGCCGTCGTACTTGGCATCGGTTCGGGGCAGCTTAGCTGCGATAATCGGCAACAGGGGCAGAACGCCCGGGCTACCGCATCGGCCAAACGGCCTATCATTACTTTTGCCGAGAAAGGAATTTATGACTTCGGGACGCTCACCGAAGGTGATACGGTCGAGCACGTCTTTACCTTCACCAATACCGGCGAGTTCCCTCTGATTATCAACAACGTAACTGCTTCGTGTGGTTGCACTACCCCCGACTGGCCGCACGAACCGGTGGCACCGGGGGCTAAATCGTCGGTGAAGGTACGCTTCAATAGCCGGGGCAAAATGGGTGAACAAAACAAAACGATTACCATTTTTGCCAATACTGAACCCGCTATGACCGACCTGCAGTTTAAGGCGATGGTCACTGCCAGCGCCGATTCAACCAAACATTCATAAATCGACCGAACTATGTATTCCCTTTTACTACAGGCCCCAGCCGGTTCCAATACCTCCATGATTTACAACGTGCTGTTGTGGGTAGGTATCATCGGTATTTTTTATTTCTTCATGATCCGTCCGCAGCAGAAGAAGCAAAAGGACCAGAAGAGCTTTGTCGATAACCTCAAAAAAGGGGATAACGTGGTCACCATCGGTGGGCTGCATGGCCGGATCGCTTCCGTCGAAGGAACCACGGTCACGCTGGAAGTTGACCGCGGGGTTAAAATGACCTTCGAGAAAACATCGATCTCGCGCGAAGCGACCGTTAAACCAGCCGAAGTCGAGAAGTCGGAGAAATAGTCAGCGAGTGAACTCAACGCCGGATAGTCGATCATTTCAGCCAACCAAAGCCCTGCTTTGCCTGGGAGCAGCCGCGCTGTTCTGGCTCCTGAGCGCGCTCAACAAACCCGGTTATACCCTGAATGTCGAATATCCGATCCGTTTTGTTTACAACGACTCGCTTTATATACCAACCACGCCCCTCCCCCGAACCGTACAGGTTAATGTGTCGGGCGATGGTTGGGGATTGCTCCGGCATTCCTGGCTTCCTTTTCGGGGCGAACCGGTCAATTATGTCGTAAAACGACCATTGGAGGCATCGGTTATTAATACGGCCTCGCTGGCGGCTTCTCTGGCCGAGCAGATCAAAAAGCTCCACGTCAATTACGTGGTGGCCGATACACTGGACATTCACTTCGAACGCCGGCTGTCGAAAACAATCCGCCTGATTCCCGATAGCCTGCACATCAATCTGGCTCCGCGCTACATGGTGTCGAGCGTGATCAATCTGACGCCCCGCACGATTCAGGTGGAAGGGCCGACGCGCCTGGTCCGGGGGCTGCCCGATACGCTCTGGGTGCGAATTCCGCGCAAACGGATTATCGATAATTACGACGAAGAACTGCCATTGAACCAGCTTCGGCATCCGTTGCTGCATGCCAGCGCCGATCGTGTTGCGGTAAGTTTTGAAGTCGGCGAACTGTTGTCGCCACTTCCCACGGATACCGCTCCAACTCCGCAAAAAGCAAAACAGTAACCTGATCGCTGAACAGGCCAGATAGACTATCGGTTGCCTGTTCATTCATTCGCTCATTCACGATGATTCCACTGCAAATTGGTGTTACTGGGGGCATTGGCGCCGGAAAAAGCATTGTCTGTAAAATTTTCCAGGCACTGGGCATTCCCGTCTACGAAGCCGATGAGCGGGCTAAATGGCTCACCGAGCATGACCCGATTCTGAAAGCCGATATCAGGCGGGTGCTGGGTCAAAACGCCTATGATCCGGCGGGGCACTATAACCGGGCCTGGGTAGCTTCTCAGGTTTTCGCCGACCCCGTACTGTTGCAGCAACTCAACGGTGTCATTCATCCGCGGGTCCTGAGCGATACCGACGCCTGGGTCCGTGAACATACCGATAAACCTTACGTCGTTAAAGAAGCAGCGCTGATGCGGGCCGCCGGCGATGGCAATTCGCTGGATAAAGTCGTGGTGGTGCAGGCTCCCCTCGCCATCCGGATCGAGCGCATTCACAAACGCGATCCTCACCGCTCCGAAGCCGAAATCCTGAACATTATCAGTCGTCAGGTAAGCGACGAAGCACGGCTACAAATTGCCGACTATGTCATTGAAAATGATGAGCGCCAGTTACTTCTACCCCAGGTGCTCCAGCTACACGAGGCATTTTTAGCCAGCCGATTAAATTCAGCCAATCAATAGAGCAGGCTTAGTTTTTATTGAAAGTCAATGCCAGGATAATCGACCGCCCCACTTGCAATTCGCCAGGTGGGGCTTATTTTTGAGAAAAGCGTTTTTCGGGAGCGATCCCTGCTTTTTCTCTGTATTCCATTCATCGACAAACGTATTGGTACAGCCTGACTCCTTCATCCCATGAAACAGTTTTCGCTATTTTTTACGGCCTGCGCCGGTAGTTTTCTCCTCGGAGCTTTCTGCATGAGCGATGATGCGAAAAAGCCGCTCACCGCCGATATGGTCGAAGTGGCCGCGCGAGTCATCGGTCTGGATTTTACGCCTGTCGAGCGCGATTCGATGCTCGACAACCTCAACAACGCTCGCAATGACTACGACGAGCTGCGGAAAATCGATCTGCCAAACGAGGTGGCTCCGGCGTTGTATTTCAACCCGCTGCCGACCGGTTTTACCATGCCGACGGGGCCATCGTCGTTTAAAGCCTCGCCAGCGGGCAAAGTTAGTTTACCAGCCAACCGCGACGAGCTGGCGTTTTATACCGTCGGTCAGTTGGGCGAACTGATTCGTACCAGACAAATTTCATCGGTCGAGCTGACGCAGTTTTTCCTGAATCGGTTGAAAACCTACGCACCGAAATTACATAGCGTCATCACCCTGACCGACGAGCTGGCACTCAGCCAGGCCAAACGCGCCGATGCCGAACTGAAAGCCGGCAAATACCGGGGACCGCTGCACGGTATACCCTACGGTGCCAAGGATTTGCTGGCCAAGAAAGGCTACAAAACAACCTGGGGTGCCGAGCCATACAAGGATCAGACCATCGACATGGACGCTACTGTGATTCAGAAGCTCGAAGCAGCAGGTGCTGTACTGTGCGCCAAAATGTCGCTCGGTGCTTTGGCGATGGGCGACGTCTGGTACGATGGCATGACGCGCAACCCCTGGAATCTGAACGCGGGCTCCAGCGGTTCGTCGGCCGGGTCGGCATCGAGCGTGGCGGCTGGTCTGCTGCCGTTCGCCATCGGGACCGAAACCCTCGGTTCGATCGTTTCACCCTCGACGGTTTGCGGTACCACGGGCCTCAGGCCGACGTTTGGGCGAGTAAGTCGGCACGGTGCGATGGCCCTTAGCTGGAGCATGGACAAAATTGGTCCCATTGCCCGGACGGTTGAGGATTGTGCGCTGGTTTTCAACGCCATCTACGGCCCCGATGGCAATGACCTGACCGTGATGGCGGCTCCGTTCCGCTATACGCCCGCAAGTTCATTGAAAGGCATGCGCATCGGTTACGTAAAAAAAGCGTTCGAGAGTAACTACGCGAACCGGGCCAATGACTCGCTAACCTTACAGACGCTCCGTACGCTGGGAGCCGAACTGGTACCGTTCGATTTGCCGACGGGCGTTCCGTCCAACCGCATCTCGTTCGTGCTGGGAGCCGAAGCGGCCGCGGCCTTCGACGAGCTGACCCGTTCGGGGCGCGACGACCTGCTGGTTCGGCAGGGGAAAGGAGCCTGGCCTAATCGGTTTCGATCGTCGCGGTTTGTACCCGCCGTCGAGTATATTCAGGCCAACCGGGCTCGTACGAAACTGATCAACGAGATGAACAAGCAGTTGAAAGCGGCCAGGATCGATGTGTATATTTCACCCGCTTATGCCGGCGGCAACCTGACCCTGACCAACCTGACGGGTCATCCGTGCGTGGTTTTGCCCAACGGATTCACTAAACAGAACACGCCCACCAGCATCACGTTTATGGGGCAACTGTTTGAAGAAGGCAAGCTCCTGTCCGTAGCCAAAGCGTATCAGGACGCTACGCAATGGCACAAAAAACATCCTGTGCTTCAGTAAGGGACCGGATCATTATAGTCACGTTAAATAGACCGCCCAATCGAACCTTCATATTATCTGCCCGTTTAGTAGTAAACTCAACTACTAAAGGTTATGAAACGATTATTAATCATTTTTGGCCTACTGGCCACTGGCTATGCCTGTTCGCCCCGCGTGGCGGTCGACAGCAATAGCCGCACCGATTTTAGTAAATACAAGACATTCACCTGGATGGATTCAGACGTGAAGGCCGGTCAAAACCCCGCTTTCTATAATCAACTGGCTACAGAAAGCGTCGAAAATACGATGGCGAATGTATTAAAGGAGAAAGGACTGACCCAGCGCGAAGCAAAACCTGACCTGCTGGTCGGCTATCACTTTTTTGTGGAAAACAAAACCCGGACGGTAGCGAATCCAACTTCTCCGTATTATGGCTATGGACCCTATATGGGCTGGGGACGCTGGGGCTACCAGGGTTGGGGACCTGGCTGGTGGGGCTGGGGCGGTACTCAGTACACCCAGGAGCAATATAAAGAAGGGACATTAATTGTCGATATGGTCGATGCCCGTACACACAAGCTGGTCTGGCGCGGTTCGGTCGAAAACGCTGTAACTGATCCGGCCCGTATTACGGCCCAGCTTACCAAAGAAGTCGAGCGAATTGTTTCGAAATTTCCCGAACGCACCAGCTAGGACCGAACTGCTTTGACCCCGAAAATCCCCGCTTTGCTTACGATAAGCAAAGCGGGGATTTTCATTTAAGGCTGATCGCTTAACCATGCGGAGGCTTCTTACGTGAATCCGTGCCTGTGACGAAACCGGCTAAGCGCGTCTAACGGCTTGTCGTTGTTTCGAGCGTAGCTGTCCTGATCGTTCCGGCAGAAAGCACATGGCAGGCGCATCGATACATCCCCTAACAATTCACGTTTAAACTCCGATTCTGTATGGCGGTGAATCTATTGACCTTAGCCCAAAGTTACCTCAACGAGGAAGTCGTGAGCCAGGTCAGCAGCAGGCTGGGAGAAACTCAGCAAAATACCCGAAAAGCGTTTGGCGAAGCGTTGCCCGCTGTACTGGGTAGCCTCCTGCACAAATCGTCGGAGCCCGGTGGCAATGGCTTACTGGTGGATATGGTCGACGAAGTCATGTCGCCAAACCGCATAGCTGGCGAAGTCATTATGCCCACCGGTGGTATAGCCGGCTACTTAAGCAGCTTGCTGACCAGTGAAACCCAGTCGAATAAACTCCTGTCGATGGGCGCTAACATTACACGCAACTTATTTGGCGATAAAGTAAATATGGTTGCGGCTATCATTGCCTCTCATAGTGGGGTCAAACCTTCGTCGGCATCGTCGCTGATGAATCTATCCGGACCGCTGCTACTCAGTTTGCTCGGCAAGAAAGCTAGCGAAGAAGGTCCTGGTCTGTCGGCAGCAGCGGGTTTACTGAGCAGCCAACTGCCGTATATACAGGCAGCTATGTCGCCGGAGTTAAGCGTCAAGTTAAGCAGCCTTCCGGGCTTCGCGTTTCTGGGTGGTTATGCAGGTCCGAAAAAGACCTCCGTTCGCTTATCGCCCACCTACACCCACGAAGTAGATCGTTCATCGGGTGGTAGTAATCGCTGGTTACCATGGATACTGCTGGTTCTGGGCTTGCTACTTCTGCTTTATTTTCTGCGCTCGTGCGATAAGTCGGACAGAGAAACGGCTACGGCCAGCTTGCAGACGGCCGCAGACAGCACTTCTTTGGCAATCAGCACCGCAGCCGATTCGGTAGACAGCAAAGCAACCGCGGCTCTGGATTCGGCAGGTGGCGAACTGGCCGATATCACCGCGAAGTTAGGCACGTTCTTCAAGCGGAAACTTCCCTCGGGCTACGAACTGAACATTCCGGAATTTGGCATTGAGAACAAGCTGGTCAAGTTCATGGAAGACAAGAGTAAACCCGTCGACAAAACAACCTGGTTCAACTTCGACCGACTCCTGTTCGAAACGGGCAAATCGACCCTGAAGCCTTCGTCGCAGGAGCAGTTGACCAACATCGCCTATATTCTGAAAGAATACCCGAACGTGCATATCATACTTGGTGGCTACACCGATAATACCGGCAGTGCAGCTGTGAACAAAAAGCTATCGCAGGAGCGCGCCGAATCGGTTATGGATCAGCTGGTTAAGCTAGGCGTTGATCGGTCGCGACTGGAAGCGGAAGGGTACGGTCAGGAACATCCGGTGGCTTCCAACGATACCGAAGCCGGGCGTGCCGAAAACCGCCGGATCGCCATTCGGGTAACGAAGAAGTAAGGCTGATTCCTGATCCTGTCAACCTCCCGAAAGTTATGGGCTTTCGGGAGGTTTTTTGTTTATACTACCACAGTTTTTCCGGGTAAGCCCCTTCGTCGTGCAATTGCTTCAGAGCGGCCTGAACCGTTGGTTTATCAGCCGGGTAAGTTACCCCAAACCAGGCCGACCGGCTGCGAAATACTTTACAGTGTCCCGTATCGGTCTCAATCAGGTTGGTCATTACAGTTGGAATGTAAAACTCCGCCTTGGGCGAGTCGATGTTCGCCGTAGCGTAGCTCTCGAACTGGTGGAGTACGAGCGGAAACACGCTGGGTTTGAATCCCCAGAAGTTCATTGAAACGGGCGTATCGGGCGATAAAGGCGTTAGTTCATCGCCTTCTTCGTACACAATTTTAGGCCCTCCCCCATTCGCCGTCTCGTAAATTTTCGTTCGCTCGATGACCGATATCAGGTTACCGTTCTCGGCCACTTCGCAAACCCCTCTCGACACCGAACCATTTTCCGACAGGGTATTTTTTACTTCGTACCCGACCATGGCATGAAGTTGATCGTCGGTATCGGTTTTAAGAAAATCGCTGATCAGCTGGAACGCTTCGAATCCGTAAAAATCATCGGCATTGATCACGGCAAAGGGCGTATGCGTATGGTTCTTAGCGCATAGCATCGCGTGGCCCGTTCCCCAGGGTTTGGTTCGCCGTACTTCACCGAGTTCAGCCGGGACGTACGAATTGAGTGCCTGAATGGCGTAATCGACCTCAATTTTCCCGGCTAATTTCTGCCCGAATACCTCTTCAAAATCGGCCCGGAGTTCTTCCCGGATAATGAAAACGACTTTGCCGAAACCGGCCCGGATCGCGTCAAAAAGAGAATAGTCGATGATCGTTTCGCCATGTGGCCCAAACTGATCGAGTTGTTTAACACCACCATATCGGCTGCCCATACCAGCGGCCAGAATCAGAAGAGTAGGTTGCATTTTCGTCGTTAGTCAACAGTTGATCGTGGTTCCAGGGCCACGGATTGCCTAATAAATACCGGCAGAATTACCCGGCAAACCTTGTGTGGCCAAAATTAGAAAAAAGGGACTGAGCTACCTATTTATCCTGCTCTTAAACCTTTAGGAGTGATCTTATCGCCGTTAAAGAAAATTTATTATAAACAATATACAATTTTATAAAGTTGTCGTTATAATTGTATGCTAAGCAATAATTGTCTTAACAAATAATACAATTAGCCGTAGACGACCATGCCTTTCTACCATACACTCGGGCAGATTCCACCCAAACGGCACACACAGTTTGCCAAACCCGACGGTGGCTTATATTACGAACAGTTGTTTGGAACCATCGGCTTTGAGGGTATGGCTTCCTTGCTGTACCACGTACATCGCCCGACGATGGTGCGTGACGTACTGGGCAGTAAAGATGTCACACCGAAATTGGCGGTAACGACGTCTATGCTCTCGCGCAAGCTCATCGGGTTTAGTCTGGAAGCTGCCGACGATTTTCTGGATAGCCGGGTGCCGCTATTGGTTAACAACGATCTGGTTTTTGGGTTGGCGGCCCCCCGACAGTCGCTTACGGCGTACTTCTATAAAAATGCCGATGCCGACGAGCTGCTGTTTGTGCACCGGGGTTCGGGGAAGCTGCGGACACTGTTTGGCACGATTCCATTTCAATACGGTGATTATCTGATCATCCCGCGCGGGATGATTTACCAGATCGACTTCGATACGACCGACAACCGACTCTTATACCTGGAATCGCACGCACCCATCTACACGCCGAAGCGCTACCGGAATCACTTTGGGCAACTGCTCGAACATGCGCCTTTCTGCGAGCGTGACATCATCCGCCCGCGCGACCTGGAAACCCACGACGAAAGGGGTGATTTTCTGCTGAAAATCAAGAAGCAGGGTTTCCTGCATTCGGTGGTGTATGCCGCTCATCCGTTCGACGTGGTAGGTTGGGATGGCTATAATTACCCGTATGGTTTCTCGATTTTCAATTTTGAACCCATTACGGGCCGCGTTCACCAACCGCCCCCGGTGCACCAGACATTTCAGACCGATGCTTTTGTAATATGCTCGTTCGTGCCCCGCCTGTTCGATTATCATCCGAAGGCAATTCCGGCACCTTATAACCACTCGAATATCGATTCTGACGAAGTCATTTATTACGTCGATGGCGATTTCATGAGTCGTAATGATATCGCGCCGGGACACGTAACCTTACATCCGGGTGGTATTCCGCACGGACCGGCGCCGGGTGCGATGGAACGAAGCATCGGCAAGAAAGAAACGCAGGAATACGCCGTGATGGTCGACACGTTCCGGCCGCTGATGCTGACCGAGCAGGCCCTGGCAATTGACGACGGGAAGTACTATAAATCGTGGCTGGAATAGCGCATGTGGGTAAGTAAAACACAACATCAATAAACACGGTCATGGAAGCAGTAGAAGTTTTGGAACCAGTCGCAGCGGATTTTCTGCCCCTGAATGGCACGGATTATCTGGAACTGTACGTAGGCAATGCCCGGCAGTCGGCGCATTATTTTCAGACGGCGTTTGGCTTTCAGCCACTGGCTCATGCCGGCCTGTCTACCGGTCTGCGCGACCGGGAATCATACGTGGTCGAGCAGGGTAAAATCCGGCTCGTACTGACCTCGCCTTTGTATTCGACCAGCGACATCGGCCAGCACATCGATCAGCACGGCGATGGCGTTCGGATCATTGCGCTTTGGGTCGACGATGCCACGCATGCCTTTGACGAGACCGTCCGCCGGGGTGCGCGGGCGTACATGGAGCCAACCCGTTCGCAGGATGAACAAGGGTATGTGATGCGCTCGGGCATCCATACTTACGGCGACACGATCCATGTGTTTGTGGAGCGCAGTGCGTACGAGGGCATTTTTCTACCCGGATACGAACCGTGGCATCCTGAATACCGCCCGTCCGATGCAGGCCTACGCTATATTGACCATATGGTCGGCAATGTGGGCTGGCACGAAATGAACCACTGGATGGACTTTTATCACGACGTAATGGGTTTCCAGCAGTTGGTTTCCTTCGACGATAAAGACATTTCTACGGAGTACACGGCCCTCATGAGCAAGGTCATGAGCAACGGAAATGGCCGGGTGAAATTTCCGATCAACGAACCGGCCGAGGGGAAAAAGAAGTCGCAGATCGAAGAATACCTGGATTTTTACGGTGGTCCCGGCGTACAGCATATTGCCGTAGCCACCAACGATATTGTTGAAACGGTGCTGACCTTGCGCAGTCGGGGGGTCGAGTTTCTGAGCGTGCCAGACACTTATTACGATCAGTTGGCTGACCGGATTGGCCCGATCGATGAGGAGATCACCGCCCTGCGTTCGCTGGGGATTCTGGCCGACCGCGACGAAGAAGGCTACCTCCTCCAGATTTTCACCAAGCCGGTCTGTCCACGGCCGACCCTGTTCTTTGAAATCATTCAGCGCAAAGGGGCTCGCTCGTTTGGCAAAGGCAATTTTAAAGCCCTTTTCGAAGCCATCGAACGCGAGCAGGCGCTACGCGGAACCCTCTAACAATGAACAATGGATAATGAATAATGTAGAAAGCCAGGCTGCTCATCGTGCATTATTCATTATCCATTTCTCACCCATGAACCAGACCTACTCCCGCTATACGACCGACGATCAGGCTGTATGGCAGCTATTGTTTGAGCGACAGATGGCGCAGTTGCCCGGCAAAGCCAGTCAGGCTTACCTGGATGGGATTCGGGCGACGGGTTTCGAAGCCGATCGCATTCCGGATTTCGAGCGTGATCTGAATCCACGCCTGCGTCAGTTGACGGGCTGGCGCGTTTGCGCGGTTGAAGGACTCATTCCGAACCGGGCGTTTTTCGAGCTGATGGCGAACCGCAATTTTCCGGCAACCACCTGGCTACGCCGACGCGACCAGCTCGATTATTTACCCGAGCCGGACATGTTTCACGACACCTTTGGCCACGTACCGATGCTGTCGAATCAGGCTTTTTGCGATTTTCTGGCCGCACTGAGCCAGATTGCCCTGCGACATATCGACAGTGAAGACGCCATTGCCATGATTTCGCGGCTTTACTGGTACACTGTCGAGTTCGGTCTGATTCGGGAGCAGGGTCAGCTACGGATTTACGGCGGAGGCATTCTATCGTCGGTCGGTGAAACCACCTATAGTCTGTTCAGTCAGGAACCGAAGCGGTTGCCATACTCGGTTGAAACGCTGCTCAGAACCCCGTACATTATCGATCATTTTCAGGAGCAGTATTTTGTAATCGATTCCTACGAACAGTTGTATGAATCGATTCCCCGGATTGAAGCAACCTTAGAAGAACAGCTGCTAATGAACAATGGATAATGAATAATGAATAATTTTGATGTGCCGACTGGATTATAGTCGATCCCAGTTGTTCATTTTCCATTATCCCTTGGTCTTCACATCGTGACGCATCCCTCTGATACACGTGCTTATTTTTTCAAGATTGACACCACAATCAAAAAGATTCGGAATGCCCTGCAAAAGCAGTTTACCGATGCGGGCTTCGATTTAACGGTGGATCAATGGGTTGTCATCGATCATCTTTACCGAAACCCGGGTATCAGCCAGAATACTATCTCGGAGATGACGACGAAAGACGCGCCGACGGTTACCCGAATCATCGACCTGCTCTCGCAGAAAGGCCTGACCGAACGGCGCATGGCCGATTCGGATCGGCGTAAGTTTCTGGTTTATCTGACCGAAGCTGGCGAAGCCAAATATCACGAAGTACTCCCGGTGGTTTCTGCCATGCGACGCAAAGGCTGGGGCGATTTAAGCGACGAAGATTACCAACATTTTGTCAGGATTATGGATTCTATTTACACTAATATCAGTGAATAGTCTTTGCGGGCTCCCGGCCACAATCCATTATGTACGGTATTTTCAGTTACGATAGCTCGACCCCCCGCGTCGGTTTCAAACACGGCAAGACCATCCTCGACCTCGAAGTAGTTGGTTTGCTGGGGTATTTCAATGACCTGGATATCGACGCTGCGGTCTTTACCCGGTCGGTCTTAAACCCGTTTATCGCACTGGGCAAAGAAAGCCACCGGGCTGTTCGGCAGCGCATCGACGAATTGCTGATAAACGATGCAAATGCTCTCGCCGGTGTCCATGACCAGGTACTGATTCAGGGGTCGCGGGCGCAGATGCACCTACCCGTACGCATTGGCGATTATACCGACTTCTACGCGGGTATTCACCACGCCGAAAACGTAGGACGCATGTTTCGTGCAGCCACCAGCGATCCGCTGTTGCCCAACTACCGGCACATGCCGATCGCGTACCACGGCCGGGCGTCGTCGATTGTCGTGTCCGGTACGCCCATTCGTCGGCCCAATGGTCAGTTTCCGGGGCCTGACAAACAGCTTGTTTTTGGCCCGACTCAGGCCCTGGATTTTGAACTCGAACTGGGGCTGATCGTCAGCAGGAATTCGTCTATCGGCGAGCCGGTTTCCGTGACCGATGCCGAAGATTATATTTTCGGCGTTACGCTGTTTAACGACTGGTCGGCGCGGGACATACAGCGCTGGGAGTATCAACCCCTTGGCCCCTTCCTGGGAAAAAACTTTGCTTCCAGCATCTCGGGCTGGGTCGTACCATTCGATGAACTGGAGCCATTCCGTACGACGGGCGCTCCGCAGGACCCGACGCCCCTACCCTATCTGCAGACGGACGGCTCCCGCCATTTTACCATCGAGCTGGAAGTATGGCTTCACCCCGTCGATGGCGAAGAAATCTGCATTTGCCGAACCAATGCCCGAAACCTGTACTGGAGCTTTGCGCAGATGATTGCCCACCACACCGTTGGCGGCTGCAATCTGGTAATCGGCGATGTGCTGGCTACCGGCACCATATCGGGCGAAACACCCGGCAGTTACGGCTCCCTGCTCGAATTAAGCTGGAACGGCGAACGGCCTCTACATCTGTCTCCGAATGTAAGTCGCAAGTTTCTGGCGGATGGCGATACGGTTACGTTTCGCGGTTGGGGGTTTCTGAACGGCATCCGGGTCGATCTGGGGGAAGTGTCGGGAGAAATAACAGCAGCGTTCCAACGGTAAGCGGGGGTTAGGGGTTAGGAATATAGCTATTCCCTTACACCATGCGCTGTTCCTTTCGATTATTCGGCCTCATCGGTAGTCTGACTACCTTCATTACGGCCTGTCAGAACTGCGGCCCTTCGGCAGAGCCCACGCTTCAACTCAATGTAGCATGGGCGACTCCGGGACGACTCGATACGATTTATGCGCTCGGAAGCCACGGCCGGCAATTCAGCCAACCCTACTCAACGACGTCCGTAGCGTCTGATGGCCAGTTCTTCCTGCCTATCAATCTGAATACCGACACCAGTCAGTATGTGTTCCGGCAAAATGGCCGACAGGATACGTTAACCGTTTTTTACCGACGCAACTATTCGTACCGAAGCAAGAGCTGTGGCTATGTAATTGACCTTACCGCGCCGTCGGGCCAGTCAGCGAGGGTCAGCCGGGGGCGCATCGAAGCCGTTGGCTATGAACAGAATAATTACCAGACAGGCCTCCCTTCGACGGGAACCCGTGAGACCGGCATCTTCGTATCACTGCGCTTATGAAAACGGCCTGGAGTTTTGTGGCGCTTACGCTGCTGACAGGTTTCACCGTTTCTGGGCAAACCGCCCGCCCGGTTTTAGTCGGCTTTGATATCCTTAAGCCCGTTCTTTCGCTGGCAACGCCCAATCGGCCCGCTTTCCGGCTGCTCGAAGCATCGGTCAAACTACCACAAACGAACCGGTACTTCTCCATAACAGTGGGTTACGGACTGTTCCGCTCCGATACGATTTACCGCAATATTTTGCTGGATACGCGAGGCTATTACCTAAAGGCAGGCCGTGAAACGATCCGGTCAAGTGGATGGGTTGTGGGCTGGAACGGACTGATCGCTACTTGTCACGAAAGCGGCACCTATTCGTTTCGGGGACCAGTTTTTGGCGATTATGTAGCGCCAATTCCTGAACGGAGTCGACTGGCGGTCGGTCTGGAGGGCGTAGCTGGTTATCAAACGCGATTGAGTCAGTCGCTTCAGCTACGCCTATCCGGACGCATCACGACGGCTGTGCTGTTTGGGTCCAAGCCCAGCGATATGCCGGCTTATTTTGTTCCGGGTATGGGGCTCACCGCGGGTGATCCTGTCGTGTATACCGTTGGTCTTGGCGTACATTTGTTTTATCAACTTCAGTCCCATTCGACGGCCACTCATGACAAAAACCCTTGATCCCCACGATGTACAGCCCAGTGAGTTTTACCGATACATGGTCGGCACCATTGGTCCGCGCCCGATTGCTTTCGCCAGCACGATCGATGCACAGGGCAATGTCAATCTGAGCCCGTTCAGCTTTTTCAACATGTTCGGTTACAATCCACCGACGCTGGTCTTCGCCCCGACGATCAATCGCCACGGTCACAAAAAACATACCTTACTGAATCTCGAAGAAGTGGGTGAAGTGGTGATCAACGTCGTCGATTACGCCATGGTCGAGCAGATCTCGCTGGCAAGTGCCGAGTTTGACCGAGGGGTCGATGAATTTGAAAAAGCCGGATTCACCGCGCTGCCCTCCGCCCAGGTCCGGCCGCCACGAGTGGCCGAATCGCCAGCCGCTTTCGAATGCCTTGTCAGACAGATAATTCCGACTAATACCGCCAATGCACCCGGCGCCGGTACGCTGATCATCTGCCAAGTGGTGATGGCCCATTTTCACGAGACTATCTTTACCGAAACGGGCGCTATCGATCCGCACCGGCTTGATCTGGTTGGGCGTCTGGGAGCCGACTGGTATTGCCGGGCTCATGGGGATGCGCTCTTCGAAGTGGCCCGTCCGCAGGTTGGTATTGGTGTCGACCGGATCCCTCCTTCGATCCGGAACAGTGCTATCTTATCCGGCAACGATCTGGGTAAGCTGGGAAGTTTTCCAGCCCTGCCGACTGCCCACGAGATAACCGCCTACCGGGCGTCGGGCGTGCTGAACGAGCTATTCGACGAAGCGCAGAATGGCTGTCAGTATTTACCCGATCTGCTCCACCTACGGGCCAAACAATTGCTGGCCCTACGGAAGGTGCGTGAAGCCTGGCTGACGTTGCTGCAAACGCAGGCGTAATTAGCATCAGCTTTTTTGGTAACTGACTGGCGGGCGGCCCGTCCACCGCTTAAACGCCCGGCTAAAAGCGCTCAACTCATTGTAACCGAGCAGATACGATATTTCCTTGATCGGATATTTTCCGGACTCCAGGTAGTGCAGCGCCAGCGATTTCCGGATTGAATCGGCCAGTTGCTGATACGTTACCCCTTCGTCCTGTAGTTTTCGTTGAAGACTACGTGAACTGGTGTTAAAATTAGCCGCGATTTCTTCCAGCGTCGGAACACCCAGATAAGCATTGGCGACAAGAAAACTCAAAATCCGTTCTTTCAGCGCAGGGGTCACCACAGACGCCTTACTCAGGCTGGATGCTTTCTGGAGCAGCATCTGCTGCCACTCATAATTGGCCGTTAAAATGGGTTCATCCCAGTAACGGGCATCGAACACTAGGGCATACTCGCCTGTATTTTCCGTTGGAGCACACCGAAGCACACGCCCATATTCGGGCATGCTCGTTGCGTCGTAGGGCAGCAGAACCGTTTCGGGGCTAATTTTTTCGAGCAACAGCCCGTCGACTTCATGCAGGACGAAAGCCATCGACAAATCGAGCATCTGGCGTTGCGCAACCGGCGCTTCGGCGGACCGGTCGGTATAAGGGATAAACCGGATTGTGAAAAACTGGCTGGACCGATCAATTTCCATCTCGAACAAGTCCGTTAGCAAATGAATGAATTGAGTAGCCTGCGTCAGCGCATGGCCCACTGTCTGACTGGTTTGTACAATCTGCCCCACAATACCCAGTGCCGCTAATTGAAGCGACTCCCCCAAGTGCAGGCCAAACAACGGATCATGACTTAATCGACTCGCGTTGCGCCAGAGTTCATCGAACTGCCGCGCAGTCAAAGGATCATGCGTACGTTGCTTCACCCCCTCCAGTTCGATACCCGATAGTTGACACAGGTGCTCGGGGGAGAGATCGCGCTGAGCTGCATAGGCCAGCAGATTCCCGACAAAAAGCAGTTGATAGTCGTCCATGTTTCAAAGTTTAGCCGAAGGTAAGCTGATTCTTTCCCGGTTTTACCTCGTGGCGCAAAGTGGTAACTGATTGGCGTATCGGGGTAAAACCCACCACACACCCCAGCGCTAGTTTTGCATCAACCAAACGCTGGTCATCAGCTCCCAACACATGAAAAATCCGTCAGTACGCCAATTGTTCTCGGCCATTGCTTTCTCCGCGCTACTCCTTCTCAATCATCACGGTCAGGCCCAACCCCGGCAGGAATCTATCGCGAAAACCCATTTTCAATCCGTTATAAACCAATCTAAATCGACAATCATGGACAGTCAGGCAGCACAAACCGTCAGAACCTTTTTGACCGCTGTACAACAGGGAAATCAGCAAACGTTAGCGGCATTGATCCACCCGGATATCGTCTGGAATCAGCCGGGAACGAACCGATTTTCGGGGAAGAAAACCTCCAGTACCGCTGTTTTTCAAATGGTGGGCGGTATGTTCGAAGCGACGGCCAACACCCTGAGTCTGGCCGACATTAAACAACTAACTGTCAACGGCAACCAAGTCGCCTGTCTGGTGCAGTGGAAAGCGGCACAGCCCGGTGGAGGAGTGCTGGATGTTAACAACATCGATGTCTATACCGTCGAAAACGGTAAGATCGTAGCCGCAACGGTGTATTCGGAAGACATTGAACAGGAAGATTATTTCTGGGGTAAATAGGGCTTAAAGATCGGTCCGTTCAGCGATTAGACCCGGCTTGCCACGGTTTAGAACCATGCAAGCCGGGTCTAATCGCTGAATTAATCCATAAAACGTCGATATTGTAGGAAAATTAGCCCCAACCTTTATCGTCATGAAATCGCTGTCACGCCGTGTTTTTCTGCAATCTTCGGCTATTATGGCGGGGAGCGCACTCACGGCTACTACGTTTCCAAATTCCCAAACGTCGCAAAAATCGCTTCGGCTCGGCGGACCTATTTTCCTGAAAAGTGATGATCCCGAAGAACTGGCTCGTGAGCATCGGCGACTACGTTACAGCGCGGCTTATGTACCGACGGTAGACCTGAAAGACACGGACAAGATCAGCGCGATCCGGAAAGCGTTTGCGGCTCAGAACGTGATCATTGCCGAAGTCGGTGCCTGGGTGAACATGCTTGATCAGGATGCCGAAAAACGCCGTAAAAACCTGGCCTATGTGACCGACCGGCTGGCGCTGGCCGAGGCCGTTGGTGCGCTCACCTGCGTCAATATCGCGGGTTCCTACAACCCAACGCACTGGGATGGCCCCGACGCCCGCAACCTGACGCAGGATTATTTCGATGCCACGGTCGAGAACTGCCGCAAGGTCATCGACGCCGTTAAGCCAAAACGGGCTAAGTTCGCGCTGGAAATGATGGGCTGGAGTCCGCCCGACGGAGCGGACTCGTACCTGAAATACATTAAAGCTATCGACCGGCCGGCCTTTGGTGCCCACATCGACATTGCCAATATCATCAATACCCCAACGCGCTATTACGCCAACACCGCGCTGATCAACGATACCTTCCGGAAATTAGGCCGCTGGATTGTGTCGTCTCACGCCAAGGATATTTATGGCAAAGACGGCCACTTCGCCGAAACGATGCCTGGTCGGGGCAGTCTGGACTACGTAGCGTACATCCGCAACGTGACCGCTTTACCGCAGGAAGTGCCCCTGTTGCTGGAGCATTTACGCACGGCTGAAGAATACGACGAGGCCCGTCAGTATGTCATCGGCCAGGCCGACAAAGCCCAGATTCAGCTGGCCTGACTGATAACATACTGCCACGCAACTTTTACGGACAATATGCATCTTATGCCAAACCATAAATCCATTCCAGTATGCCAATCAAACCATTATTCGCAGCCCTTTTCCTGCTGGTTGTAACGCTCGCAACCGTAAGGGCGCAAACGGCAACAGCACAAACTGATACGTTAAAGACCGTTGTCGGCAAATGGTCGGGAACGTATACGGGTGATTCATCGGGAAAATTTGAACTGGTCATCAATCAGGACGCGAGCCAGAAGTTGGCCGGACAGGTCATTATGCTACCGGCCGATGGCAGTCGATACCCGATCACGTTAAAATCGATTTCCTGGAAGAATGGTCAATTAAAGGCCGCGTATACTGACCCACAAGAAGGCGATGACGTAAACTTTACAGGAACCTATACGAATCCAGACCTGGAAGGCACCTGGAAAGCAGACGAAGGACAATCGACCGGGACCTGGCAGTTAACCCGCCTAGACCCGTAACGAATTCACACTTGTCCTCAACCCGACCGTCGAGGAATTTTTCGCTTAAACCTTACTTAGCAGATGCGGGCGTTCGGCGGCTACTTTCAGAATAAGTTCACCGAATAAGGTGTTGGCCCAGGCAAACCACTTGCGGGTAAATTTAGTCGGATCATCCTTATCGAACGATTCGTGCATGAAGCCCGTACCCGCGTGAGTTTTCTTCAGTTGACGCAGTTGCGCCAGAATTTCCTGATCGTCCGTCGAGGTCAGCGCCCGCATGGTCAGGCTCATGGTCCAGATGTTGTTTACCAGGGTATGCGGACTGCCGACGCCTTCGGCAGCTTTGCCTTTGAAGAAATAGGGGTTGTCGGCACTGAGAACAAACCGTCGGGTATTCTGGTAGATTGGATCGCTGGTCGTACAGGCACCCAGGTACGGCAGCGACAGCAGGTTCGGTACATTGGCATCGTCCTGAAGCAGGTGATTCCCGTAGCCATCAACTTCCAGCGCGTACAGTTTTCCATACTTTGGATGGGTGTAAATGGCGTATTTTTTCAGAGCGGTTTCTACTTCGCTGGCCAGCGCCCGGCAGTCGGTCGCAAAGGCAGGCTCAGGATGGAGTTGATCGATCATCGTTGCTAGTTGCCGGAAAGAAACCACCGCAAACCAGTTCGAAGAGACCAGGAACGGGAAGACCGTCGCATCGTCGGATGGACGAAAAATGCTGTTAATCAAGCCAATCGGGCGCGTAGGATTGCCGTAGCCATCACCCGGTACGGTATCCGTCGACCAGGAAGTCGTCCGGCTGAAATGGTACGGTCCGCGGCTGGTTTTACGTTGCTGCTCCCGGCAAGTTTTCAGCGCCAATCGCATAGCTTCTACCCAGTCGGCATCAAACGGGCTGGTATCGCCCGTGGTTTTCCAGTAATGATAAGCCAGTCGAATAGGATAGCAGAGCGAGTCGAGCTCCCATTTCCGTTCGTGGAGCCCTGGCTTCATATCGGTTATGTCTTTTTTCCACTCCCCTTCTTTGGTAGCATCTGCATAGAAGGCATTCGCGTACGGGTCCCGGCGAATACACAACGCCTGTCGACGAATGACGCCCGCGATCAGTTGCCGCAGGGCGGCATCCTGTTTGATCAAGGGCAAATAAGGCCAGACCTGCGCCGTACTGTCGCGCAGCCACATGGCATCGATATCGCCCGTAATGACGAAGGTATCGGGTTTGCCATCAGTCATTTTAAACTGAACGGTGGTATCGAGCGTGTTCGGAAAGCAATTTTCGAAGAGCCAGGCTAGTTCGGGATCACGGATGGTCTTATGCATCCGCTCGATGGTTTGCTCAACGGCCTGACTGGTAAACTTTCGCTGCCCGACCGCGGTCCGTACCACGGGGAAACTGGAATCAGATGCCAACCCAGTCAGGTGATTATGCCAAATAAAGCCGGCGCCGATGGCCGACTGCTGAATAAAACGACGACGATTCATGCGCCAAAATTGAGCAAAGATTAACGAATAGCCTAACCTACAGCGCCAGACATCCATTTCTAAGACTTAGCCCGCCCAGCTTTCCCGATCTAAGCTCCGGTACTGAATGGCTTCGGCCAGGTGTTCAATCTTGATCTCCTCACTGGCGGCCAGATCGGCGATGGTGCGGGCTACTTTCAGAATCCGGTCATAAGCGCGGGCCGAAAGCCCCAGTCGTTCCATAGCCGTCCTGAGCAGCGCCCGACCGGCATCGTTGATCACACAGACCTCTTTGACCATCTGCGAAGGCATCATGGCGTTGCAATAAATACCCGGCTGGTCGGCAAAACGAGCGGTCTGAATCTCGCGTGCCCGGATTACCCGCTCCCGAATCGCTTCGCTGGTTTCGGCGGGCCGGTTGGCCGTCATCTGATCGAAGGAGACGGGTGTCACTTCGACGTGCAGATCGATCCGGTCGAGCAACGGGCCGCTCACTTTAGCGAGGTATTTTTGTACGACTCCAGGACCACAAACGCACTCTTTTTCGGGATGGTTGTAGTAGCCGCAGGGACACGGATTCATGCTGGCAATGAGCATAAAACTAGCCGGAAACTCTACGGCCCACTTTGCCCGCGAAATACTTACTTTTCGGTCTTCAAGCGGCTGCCGCATCACCTCCAGCGCCGACCGTTTGAACTCCGGCAGTTCGTCGAGAAACAGCACACCATTGTGGGCCAGCGAGATCTCGCCCGGCTGAGGAAAGCTTCCGCCACCAACCAGAGCCGCATCCGAAATGGTATGGTGAGGAGACCGGTAGGGACGGGTAGCGATCAGGTTAGCCCGCGTACCGAGTTTGCCGGCTACCGAATGAATTTTGGTCGTTTCTAAAGCTTCCTGCAAGGTTAACGGAGGCAAAATACTTGGTAAGCGCTTTGCCAGCATGGTTTTACCCGCGCCCGGCGGCCCGATCATGATCACGTTATGCCCACCCGCAGCGGCAATTTCCATCGCCCGCTTGATGTTTTCCTGCCCCTGTACGTGTGAGAAATCAGCGTCGTAGGCGTTGATCTGACTCAGGAACAGATCCCGCGTGTCGCTCACTACCGGTTCGATGTCTTTCTTTCCTTCAAAAAACTCGACCGCATCCTGCATGGTCGACACGCCAATCACATCCAGGTTATTGACAATGGCCGCTTCCTGTGCATTTTCGACGGGCAGCACAAACCCCTTATAGCCACGTTTACGCGCTTCGATGGCAATGGGCAAAACGCCTTTGATGGGTCGTAAAGCACCGTCGAGCGCCAGTTCGCCCATGATCACGTACTCATCCAGTTGGCGCTGAGTCGTCATTTGCTCCGACGCCTGCAGAACGCACAACGCAATGGGCAGATCGTAGGCCGACCCTTCCTTGCGGATATCTGCCGGGGCCAGGTTTACGACAACTTTCTGACGCGGCATGCGATAGCCAAAAAATTTCAGCGAGGCTTCTACCCGCTGTTCGCTTTCTTTGACGGCACTGTCGGGCAGGCCGACCAGGTGAAAATGCAATCCCTGCGCAACTGCGACTTCAATGGTAATGATGCTGGCATTCACGCCATAAACGGCCGCCCCGAAGGTTTTGGCTAACATAGCAGTATAAGTAAACGGACTAGAGCAATATGTATCAAAACTACGGAATGGATAGTCAATAAAAAACCGACCACTGAAAAATGGGTCGGTTTTCGAGAAGCCCGGTTTTCAATCAGGCATGAGCCGGTTCAATGACGGGAGTGATAAATTCATCAACGTCTTCGAGATCGATCCGTCGACGCGCCTGCTCAGCATCATCGAACACCCAGATCATTTGAATGTGCCGACGTACTTCCAGGGTTATATAGTTATCTAACTTACGGCTGACAGCAGCGATTTTATCCCGCATTCCATATGCCTTGAAAGAAGGTGTACCGACCACAACTACATATGATTCATTCCGGAAAAGAGTGGTTGCCGGAATCAGGTAAACACAGTCAAGTTGAACTCCATTGCTTTCGATTTTCTGAAAGGCTATATTCAGTTCGCTTACCAATGCTGTTTTATCCATTGCAATAGATAGTTGACCGAGTTCACAAAGTTCACAACATCGTCATGAGTCTTTTTAGCAATTATTTCATACCGATACTGCTCAGACCAGGCCTGCGCCCCAATTGTCGACCAACTATATTTAAGCTGGTCATCCAGACCTAATTCTGATTCCAATTTATAGTATAAACCAGATAACACCAACAACGTTCCGAAGTCGTGCGTCTTGAACTTCTGTACGATATCATCCTTCACTTTAGCGCTGTGTGGTTTCGATGAGTATGTATCGAAAAAATCATCGATATTTAGAGTTCTGCATATAGCTGACTTCAACGCGCATTCGACCGCATAGCCTGCCAGATAGAAGGCCCCATCGGGATAGTTTTCCGCCAGAAGGGTATCGGCTTCCTCCAGTCGCAAGATGGCTAATTCCTGAAATTCAGTACGTTTTGGCACAGTCGATTTGCAGTACTATGCCTTTAGACGCTCAATCTCGTAAAAGTAGCGTGGGTTTCCAGCTACGCAGCCGACAGGTAATAACGCTCGACTATAACTTCTCGGCAATGCGCAGTTTGGCGCTACGCGCGCGCGGGTTGCGGGCGATCTCGTCGGGTGTCGCTTCGATAGGTTTACGAGTCAACGACCGTAGCGGCTTGAGCTCATTGCCAAACAAATCCTTCTCAACTTCGCCCTGAAATTTACCTTTGTTGATGAAGTTTTTCACCAGCCGATCTTCGAGCGAATGATACGACATCACCACCAGCCGCCCGCCCGGTTTCAGAATATCCGGTACCTGCTCAAGAAACTCCTCCAGCACCTGTAATTCCTCGTTTACTTCGATTCGTAAGGCCTGAAAAACCTGCGCGAAATACTTGTTTTCCTTGCCGCGTGGTGCATACCGCTGAAGCGCATTTTTCAGATCATTTACCGTTTTCAGAGGTCGGTTCGAACGCGCCGATACCAGGGCGCCGGCGGCTGTTCGGGCATTAGTAATTTCTCCATACATACCCAGAATACGGTGCAGGTCAGCCTCTGAATACTCATTGACCACCTGTCGGGCCGTGCGGTCGGCATTCTGGTTCATGCGCATGTCGAGGTCGGCGTCGAAGCGGGTCGAGAAGCCGCGTTCGGGCGTGTCGATCTGGTGCGACGAAATGCCCAGATCGGCCAGGATACCGTCGACCTGCTCAGCTTTGTAGAGCCGCAGGTAGCGCTTGATGTTCCGAAAATTAGAAGCAACGAACGTGAGTCGGGGGTCGCCAATGGCCTGAGCGTTCGCTTTGGCGTCGGCATCCTGGTCGAAACCGAACAGGCGTCCGCCCTCCAGCTGGTGCAGGATTTCGCGACTGTGACCGCCCCCACCAAACGTAATGTCGACGTAGGTGCCGCCGGGCTGCAAATTCAGGCCGTCGATACAGGCTTGTAATAAAACGGGTTCGTGGTAATTACTCATTCAGAAACTAACCGGCTTTAGCGGTCGTTAAATTGAACAGTAGCGCTTAGCATTGATACAACCTGCACTCCGTGTCCATCATAAAAATATGAAAAATCTTCTCCTCCTTGCCGCTTTTACGCTGTTGTTATTGCCCGCTACGGCTTCCTGTCAGTCGGCTCCCGTTTCGCTTAAACCGGGTCAGTACCGCGCTGTTCTGAAAACCCGCGGGGGCGATCTGCCTTTCGGGCTGGACATTCAGCCTAACGCGGCCGATTCAAAAACCTATAAGGTGTTTGCGTTGAACGGAAGCGAGCGACTCCCCATGGACGCGGCTACCGTACAGGGCGATTCTCTGCTGATTCCGATGAAACTGTTCGATTCGGAACTGGTTGCAAAGATAGAGGGGAATACGCTCCGGGGTGTGTTTCGACGCTTCCGATTAGCGCAGTCGGCACAAACTTTACCGTTCGAAGCTCAATTTGGCGAAACGTATCGCTTCACGAAAGATGAAAAACCTAGCCCGACCAACGTAACCGGCAAATGGGCCACCGACTTTGGCAGCAAAACCGGCAAAGTCGACACGGTAAATGCCGTGGGCGTGTTCGAGCAGAAAGGTAGTCACCTGAGTGGCACTTTTCTGACCCCAACCGGCGATTACCGCTATCTGGACGGGAATGTAGTCGGCGACAGCCTGTTTCTGTCGTGCTTCGACGGTTCGCACGTGTATCTGTTCAAAGCCAAACATGATCCGGCTACCAAAATGCTCCACGGTGGTTTGTGGGCGGGCGTGTCGGGCTACGAGTCCTGGGTGGCCCGGTTCGATCCGAAGGCCGAATTAGCCGACCCGGCTAAACTGACCTATCTTAAACCCGGTTCGAAAACGCTTAATTTTTCGTTTCCAGAGCCTAACGGCAAAACTGTTTCGCTGGCAGACCCGCGTTTCAAAAATAAGGTCACTGTCGTTCAGATCATGGGATCGTGGTGCCCTAACTGCATGGACGAAACGAATTTCATGAGTCCGTGGTACAAGAAAAATAAGCAGCGGGGCGTCGAAGTGGTTGGGCTTTCGTTCGAGCGTTCACCCGAGATGGCCGTTTCCGGTCCAAAAATCGAGCGCATGAAACAGCGTTTTCAGATCGACTACCCGATCGTATTGGCCGGCACCAATGACAAAGCACAGGCCTCCAAAGCCCTGCCGGATCTAAACGCGGTAGTGGCCTTCCCGACCACTATTTTCATCGATAAAAAAGGGCAGGTCCGGCACATTCATACGGGATTTTCAGGCCCCGGAACCGGTATATATTATGATCAGTACGTCGAAGAATTCAACCGGCTGGTCGATAAGCTGGTGGCGGAACCAGGATTTAATTGACCCACTTTGATTTGTGCAGGCCACTTTTTGTGAAAGCTCAAATCATAGTCGATCACTGAAATCCCGTAAACTCCGGTTCAGATTATTATGCATGCATACTATTTCTCCGAAAAAATACCGAAATTTACGTGCTGAAGCTGAACAGGACGACACCGACTATGAAAAAGGAGAAAACCGTTGATTTTCACATAAAATGGGCCTGGCATTCGATCTCGCGCATGTACAACGCCTACGCGTCGCGCTTCGACATTACGATGGCGATTGGCTACGTGCTGCTGAACATCGACCTGGACGAAGGTACGCCCGCTACCAAGATCGGCCCGCTGCTGGGGATGGAGCCGCGTTCGCTGGTCCGGATGCTGAAAAACCTCGAAGAGCGCGGACTGATTCGGCGGGAAGTAGACGGCAACGACAAGCGATTTGTTAGAATCTACCTCACCGAAGAAGGCAAAGCCAAGCGCGAAATGGCCCGGGATGGAGTAATTCTGTTCAATAATATGGTTCGTGAAAAAATTCCGCTCGATAAGCTGGTTACGTTCTTCGACGTCATCAAAGAAATCAACCGCATGGTCGAGGAGGAGAACGCTCGTATCAAAGCTGCCGAACCCGAAGAGTTGCCACTGGATTAATTAGCCACGTTGATTCAAAAACATGATGATGCCCGTTTGTCACGTTCGTTAGTCTTATGGACGTTGTGGGTGTGTTCTACAGGAATAATCCAGCCAATCTGCCTAAGCATATGGACATCAGTCGAGAAGATGTAACGCATTTGTTTCAAAGTCTCAACGATCATCATGTTCACTATTTACTCGTGGGCGGTATGGCAACGGCCATCCACGGATATATTCGGGCAACGGAAGATCTGGATTTGTGGGTTCGGATCGGCGAGGATAACAAGCAGAACCTCATAGCAGCCTTGCTGGAAAACGATGTAGCAGGAGCCATCTACCTGAAAGATAGGTCTTTATTAGTTGGCTGGACCAGCGTAGTCGCCGGTAAGCGCGGATCTACGCTCGACATGGGGCATTCATTAAAGGCATTTTCAGACGAAGATTTCGATACGTGCTATACCCGTGCTGTTGATGCATCGTTTGATGGTGTCCCGTTCAAAGTGATCCACTTGAATGATTTGATCACCGAGAAACAGGCTACTGGACGGCTGAAGGACCTAAGTGACGTAGAGGAATTGATTAAACTAAGAGACAGAAATACAGATTGAACCCAAAACCATGGAAGCTACCCTGGATAAACCGAAGACTCAAACGAAAAACCGAACGATCCGGCGCGTAGCCGTGCTGGGGTCGGGTATTATGGGATCGCGCATTGCCGCTCACTTCGCCAACATCGGTGTGGATGTGCTGTTGCTCGATATTGTTCCGAACCAACCCAACGACGCCGAGCAAGCCAAAGGGCTCACTACCGACAGCCCAATCGTGCGGAATCGCATCGTAAATGACGCTTTCCAGACGATGCTTAAAGCTAGTCCGGCGTCGCTCTACAGCCCCAAAATTGCGCAACGGATCAAGCTGGGCAATTTCGACGACAACCTGAAAGAGATCGGCAACTACGATTGGGTCATTGAGGTGGTGGTCGAACGGCTGGATGTCAAACGGTCGGTTTATGAGCGCGTCGAGCAATTTCGCAAGCCGGGTACGCTCATTACGTCGAATACCTCGGGGATTCCGATGCAGTTGCTGGCCGAGGGCCGAAGCGAGGATTTCCGCCGAAATTTCTGTGGTACGCACTTCTTCAACCCGCCCCGCTACCTGCGGCTGCTGGAAATTATCCCCGGCCCCGATACCGACCCGTCGGTAGTGGATTTTCTGATGAACTACGGTGATTTGTTTCTCGGCAAAACAACTGTTCTGTGCAAAGACACGCCGGGTTTCATCGCCAACCGGCTCGGCATTCAGTCGCTGATTCAAACCATTCGTGTGGCCGAAGAACTGGGCCTGACGGTCGAAGAAGTCGATAAACTCACGGGACCAGTTGTCGGTCGGCCCAAGTCGGGTACGTTCCGGTTGTCGGATGTTGTGGGGCTAGATACGACCGTCAACGTAGCAGGCAACCTGGTGAAGATGGAGCACGACGAGTCGCGGGCTTCGTTTGAACTGCCGGAGTCGGTCAGGAAACTAATGGAAAACAAATGGCTGGGCGATAAAACCGGTCAGGGGTATTACAAGAAAACCAAAGATGAGAAAGGCCAGACGCTCATTCTGGCGCTCGACCTGAAAACATTCGAGTACAAACCCTCCCAGAAAGTCAAATTCGCCACGCTGGAGAGCACCAAGGCCATCGATAATCTCAAAAAGCGCTTTCCGGTGCTGCTGGCTGGTCAGGACAAAGCCGGTGAATTCTACCGCCGTACCTTCGCCGACGGCTTCCGATACGCCACCTACCGTATACCCGAAATTTCGGACGAACTCTACCGCATCGATGCCGCGATAACGGCCGGTTTCGGCTGGCAGATGGGTCTGTTCGAAACCTGGGATGCCGTCGGCGTTCAGAAAGGCGTCGAGCTGATCGAAGCGCTGGGTCAGAAACCCGCACAATGGGTTTACGACATGCTCGATGCCGGCTACACCAGTTTCTACAAAATCGAGAACGGCAAGCGCAAGTACTACGATATTCAGACGAAGAGCTATAAGGCGATTCCGGGTACGGATGCGTTCATCATTCTGGAGAATCTGAGCAACAACGTCGTCTGGAAAAATTCGGATGCGTCGATTTACGACCTCGGCGACGGTATTCTGAACGTCGAATTCCGCAGCAAGATGAACACCTTCGGGCAGGGCGTATCGGAAGCGTTGCTGAAAGGCGTATCATTGGCCGAAAAAGATTTTCGTGGTTTGGTCGTCGGTAACGATTCGCCGGAGGCTTTTTCGGCGGGGGCCAATCTGGCTACGCTGTTCATGTTTGCTGTCGAGCAGGAATTCGACGAAGTCAACCTGATGATCGCTCAGTTTCAGAAGCTGATTACCCGTCTGCGTTATTCATCCATTCCGGTCATTGTAGCCCCGCACACGCTCACACTCGGGGGCGGCTGCGAAGCGGTGCTGCACGCCGACCGGGTCGTGGCCCACGCCGAAAGCTACATCGGTCTGGTCGAAGTGGGCGTCGGTCTGATTCCGGCAGGTGGCGGCACCAAAGAAATGGCGGCCCGCGCTTCGGACCTGTACCAGACCGGCGATCCGGAGCTGAACATTCTGCAAAGTGTGTTTATGAACATTGCCACGGCGAAGGTCTCGACCTCGGCCCAGGAAGCCCGCGAGATGAACTACCTCCGTGCAACCGATCAGATTGTGCTGAACCGGAGTCGCCTGCTGGCCGAAGCCAAACAGGCCGCTGTCGAACTGGCCGACAACGGTTATACGCAGCCGAAACCGCGTACCGACATCAAGGTGCAGGGGAAAACCGGTATTGCACTCTTCAAAGCGGGGATTGCGGCCATGCGCATGGGCAACTACATTTCGGACCACGACGTAAAAATTGCCGACAAACTAGCTTATGTCATCTGTGGTGGCGATCTGAGTAGTCCGCAGAACGTATCGGAACAGTATTTGCTGGATCTAGAGCGCGAAGCCTTTCTTTCCTTAACCGGAGAAAAGAAAACGTTAGAACGGATTCAGAGCCTGCTGACGGGCGGTAAAGCGCTGCGGAATTAAGGAGTTTTCGGGTGCCAGAATCTTAATTTTGTCACCCGAAATCATTCTCGTAATCGAAACACAGGAAGGCTATGAGCGCGATACGAATCCGTACCAAAATCACGCAAAATCATGAGTTGATTTTACGTGATTTGCTTTTAGCAGAAGGTAAAAAAGTAGAGGTTATTATTCTGGAAGACGATTCAGACAATGTTGTAAATCTGTCTATTACTGAACATTTTCCACTGCGTGGTAAAGCAATCCGGTTCGACAGTCCATTTGATTCCTCAACCAACGAAACCGACTGGGAAGCCACCCA
Source organism: Spirosoma koreense (assembly GCF_054777875.1). NCBI lineage: Bacteria > Pseudomonadati > Bacteroidota > Cytophagia > Cytophagales > Cytophagaceae > Spirosoma > Spirosoma koreense. The sequence goes on from NZ_BAAHAC010000029.1 coordinate 277,355, forward strand.
ATGATTCTGCTCGATACACACATGTGGGTCTGTGTTGAAATTTTAAACACGGTACGTCTTCAGCCACTGTTTCAGGCGGTTGGGTTCAGCCAGGATTTTGAGGTCGGATTTGAGTTGTTTGATGTCCCGCTTCAGCTGCGCGATGTCGCTGTTGAGGCTAAACTCCAGCGCGATCGGTGAACTGATCGTGGACGTAGACCGACCAGTCATGGCCGCCAGTTGACTCTGCAAGGTAACGATTTCATTATCCAGCTCCCCAGCCTGCTGTTTCAGAATTTTGTTATAATAGTTAAGTTGCTGTTCGGCCAGGTTTTCAAGGTGTGTCTGGTCAATGCGCTCAAATTCGAGTTGCAGACGCAGTAAAGCCAGCAGATCGCTTTTTTCGTAGGCATCCGTTACGCGGTGCATGATCTCGGTCTTGCGCTGTTTCTCGGCCTCGTCGGGTTCCCGATCCGGGTGAAAGGCTTTGACCAAGTCCATGTAGAGCATACGAACGGCCTTCGTGATATTCCGTTCTTCGGCCAGTTTCCGGGCTTCACGCGCCTGCTGTTTTTCCGATTTCGGTTTCTTCGCGCGTCGTTCGGCGGCCTGTTGCCGACGGCCTGCTTCAGCCGCTTCCTGCTGCGCCATCTGCTCCTCCACATAAGCCGTCATCTTCTGTGGATCGCTCACATCGACGTTTTCGTCGAACTGAATACCAAACATACTGCTCATCATTTCCTTCATCAACTCGGCGGTCTGCTGGTCCGAACCGGCGTTGGTTTTATCGAAGCCCTGTGTATCGTACTTGTCGTAAATCGGCTTGAGATCGTCCATACCGTACTGCTCGATCAGGTCGAAAGCCAGCTTTTGAATGAGATCAGCCAGCTTTTTCTTTTCTGTTTTGACGAAGTCGTTGCTGGCACAGGCCCGGTCGAACAGGCGAACCAGATCGGCCCGAAACTGACTGAACTGTTCCACCAGCGGCCGGTAGTCGGTTTGCACCCGCTGCTGAATGTTCTGGGCTACTTCCCGCAGGTCGTGCAGGTCGCTATTGAGCTTTTCGATCTTGTGGATGAGTCGATTGAACTCCTTCTGCGCCTTTGAAAGAACAGGCTGCTCTTTCCTGGACCCGATCTGAACAATATGATTCGCCATCCGAAAGCTCGTAATTGAAGTTGTATCGTTATCTATGCAATCTGTTCTGTTTTCAGACTATGCTTTCGTCACTCATTCACCGAATCAGTCGCTTCGATTCCAGCCACCGGTTAAGCATCGCCCTGAGTACTGCCCTGATTGTCGCCTTGGCAGCGCCTGGTGCTTTATTCTCATCGATTCACCTGACACTTGTCTGGGTTGTTTTTGCCGTCACGATGTTGATTCTGGCCTGGATAACCATTTTTGTGGCGCATCCCCGCGATCTGCCGAACCTGTCTCAGATGGAAGATTCGAGCCGGATTCTGATTCTGATCTTTGCCGTAGCTGCGGCTATCGCCAGTTTATTTGCCGTAATCGACGTGCTTGGCTCAACGAGTAAAACCGATCCGAATCATCCACAAAAGGTGTTATTAGCGATTCTTGCCATCACCACTGGCTGGGGAGTGCTCCATACGGTTTTTACGCTCCGATATGCACACCTTTTTTACGGCAATGACCCCGCCCAGAAGCGTCGGCCGGGTGGCCTCGATTTTCCCCACGAATCGGAACCCGATTATCTTGATTTCGCTTATTTTTCTTTTGTGATTGGCATGACCAGCCAAGTATCCGACGTAACGATCGGCTCGCGATCCATCCGCCGAACAGCGCTGATGCACGGTATCCTCTCATTTGGGTTCAACGCCATCATTATTGCCCTGACCATCAGCGGCCTTTCAGGAATCATCTGATTAGCGGTTGCCCGAACGAGCCTGCCGTTTGGCCTTCTCGGCCTGTTCTTTTTCGTACGCTTCCCGCTGTCGTTTTTCGGAGAGCAGGTTTCGATAGAGGCCATTCAGTACATAGACGTCGTCTACTTCATCGATGAGCCGGTGGATTTGTTCACGAACCTGGTTAATATTCATAGCAATGAGTTTGTTGAGTCGGATTCGTCAGTTGGGCTAAACAGTTCATCCAGGATTATCACGTTAGTGAATCCTTTTGTTCGCAAACCGGTAGCCAGGAGTTTATCGCGGATAATGAAAATATAATTAAACTCTATGGCAAGAGCTACATAGACCATATCCTCCCGGTCTATACCTTACATAACTCAAAGGCAGCAAGGTAGCTTCGTAATCGAGATGACAAAGTTTGGAAGAACAATTACCCGGTTGAATAAATCGACGGTGTAGGCTTTCAACTCCGCCGGTGTCTGCTTCGTCTTTTCTACAATCAGATTTTGATATTCCTGCAATTCCTGAAGCGCATAATCCGGTAGAAAAATTCGGTTTTCACGAGCGAGTTTCAGATAGCTTTCTTTACCGCTGATAAGAGCACTGAAGATAACGTTAGCGTCCGTTACGTAATTAGTCATTCGGCAAGATGTCCTTCAATACAGTGCTACTGTATTCTGCCCAGGCTCTTTTTTTGCTTCCTTCGTCAATTCATCATGATCCAGACCGTGTGCCTCCAGCGTGGCTTTTACTTTAAGTGCTTTTAGACGAAGTTCTTCCCAATCCATCTGTTTCTGGATCTTTTCCTGAACGGCTTCCATCCCGTAATGAGCAATTACCTCATCACTCACCTGTATCTGTATCGTTGACATAACTAGGTTTGTATTGGTTAAGCTGTTTACTAAATATAACGAATTCCGGGTCTGTTTGGGTCAGTGAAAAAAGAAATATCCTAAGGCAATGCCAGCCACGATACCGACAAAATCAGCGAATAATCCATACGGAATAGCATACCGGGAATTTCGGATGCCGACCGATCCGAAGTACAGGGCTACGATGTAAAACGTTGTATCGGCCGATCCCTGAAAGATGCAGACCAGCCTCCCGACAAATGAATCCGGACCAAACTGCTTCATGGAATCGATCATCAGCGCCCGCGCTCCTGCCCCACTCAGCGGCTTCATGAGCGCCACCGGCAACGCATCGGTAAAGTCGGTATTCATCCCGGTCAGCGCAAACAGGTATTTCAGGCCACCGACCAGGTAATCCATGGCCCCCGCATTCCGGAAAGCACCGATGGCGACCAGCATGCCCACCAGATAGGGAATGATTTTTACGGTCGTTTCGAACCCACCTTTAGCGCCATCGATGAACGTCTCGAAAATGGGTACTTTTCGCCATAGCGCTCCCAGCAGAAAAGAAACGACGATCGTCAGCAGAATCAGATTACCGACTACTTTCGAAATGGTTTCAATTTCTTCCTTGGGCCGGCCCGACAAAGACCATAGCGCCAGACCAAGCAGGGTGGTTATGCCACCCAGCCAGCCCAATACCGTGCCATTCAACAGATTGATCCGCTGCCTGATCCCGACGGCAATCAACGCGATAACGGTGGTTACGTAAGTGCCGATGACACAGGGGATAAACACGTCGGAAGGGTCTTTGGCCCCCAGAATCGCCCGCTGCGCCATGATGCTCAAGGGAATGGCCTGTAGCCCCGAAGTGTGCAGCACAAGAAACATGATCTGCGCGTTGGAGGCTGCTTCTTTGTTCGGATTCAGCTCCTGCAGGCTCGCCATGGCCCGAAGTCCAAAAGGAGTTGCGGCATTGTCCAGACCCAGCAGATTGGCCGAAAAATTCATAATCATTTGCCCGTTGGCAGGGTGATTTTTAGGCACTTCCGGAAACAACTTATTAAAAAATGGCCCAATAATGCGAGCCATCAGGTTAATAGCCCCGGCTTTTTCGCCCACATTGAGCAGACCCAGAAAAAAAGTCATAACCCCCGCCAGCGGCAAGGCAATGTCTATAACGGCCACTTTCGACGACTCGAACAATCCTTCGACAATGAGTTTAAAAATTTCGGTGTCTCCCAGAAAAATCAGTTTGGCCAGTGCCACCAAAAATGCAATCACGAAGAAAGCAACCCAGATGTAGTTTAGTGCCATCGTTAAAAAACGAGTGTAAGCGTCGATAAGCGCAGGCGTATTTCCGCAGCAGAAGACGCTTCGCTCCTATCATATAGTTCGGTTAGAAATCCTGTAAGTTTACGCGAACATTCGTCTCAAACCAATTCCGACGTAGCGTAATCATGCGGTCCGTATTTCTTTCTGTGTTTGTTTTCTCGGTTTTTCGGGCATTTACGCCTGCGCTCTTTGCCCAATCCAGTGCTGAGCAGGCCATGATCAGACAAGGGTTGGTCGACGTGCAGAAGGTCGATCCGAGCATTCTGGTTGAGCTCAAATATTCGACAACCGACAATTTTGTTGGGAAAGACGTGTACGACGACCTAACGCGGGCGTATCTGCAACCTATGGCCGCTCAGAAACTGGCCGCAGCCAGCCATTACCTACAAATCCATCACCCGGACTTACGCCTGCTGGTTTACGATGCCGCCCGGCCACGCACCGCCCAATGGAAACTCTGGAATGCCTTACCCAATTTACCCGAACGGGAGCGGCAGAAGTACGTCGCCGATCCACGCCAGGGATCGATTCATAGCTACGGTTGCGCCGTCGACCTGACAGTTGCGACGAAAGATGGCAAACCACTGGACATGGGCACGAAATACGACTACTTTGGCGAACTGGCGTACCCCTCGCGGGAACCGGAATTACTGAAAGCCGGTAAGCTGACCCAGCGACAGATCGACAACCGGCAAATTTTGCGGACGGCCATGCTGGCGGGTGGTTTCAGCCGTATCGAGTTTGAATGGTGGCATTTCAACGCGCTCTCACGCGCGAAAGCGAAAATGATGTTTCGGATTGTTGAGTAAACAACGTCAATAAATTCGTTTTGCCCGTTAGCTCCATAGCCACATTATTGAAGCGAGACGATTATGCATTTGGCCGTTGCAAAACTGCTTTTATACCTCTTCTTAGGATTCATCGTACCAACGTTTGCCTATACACAACCGGATATCTCGCAGGCTTATGTATCGACCTCATTGCTCAAAAAGTATGTCTATACATTGGCATCCGACAGTATGCAGGGTCGCCAAACGGGCACGACTGGCCAGTTGAAAGCAGCACTTTATTGCACACAAGTTTTCCGGAATCATCATTTAGCCCCCGTTTTCCGGCTCGATTCAGTACGTGGGACTTACCGACAGCCCTACACTTTCAGCATCGTAGATGCGGCCCTTTTCGGCAATTCACGCGTTACCTATAAAAAGTATGAACTAACTCCTGTTTCATTAACTGCCTCCGATAGTAGCCAGGTATATTTGGGTCACAATGTAGCGGGTTTACGGGTTGGCACCGATTTAAAACAGGAAGTTCTTGTTCTTTCAGCGCATTACGATCACTTAGGCTTCTCGGGAGGGCGAATTTTTCACGGTGCCGACGATAATGCGTCGGGAACGGCTACGGTGCTAAGCATAGCCGCTCTGGTTGATAGTTTAGCGCAGCAGGGCATTCGACCGCGCCGAAGTCTTCTGTTTGTATTGTTTTCGGGGGAAGAAGGCGGCTTGCTGGGCTCTGACTTTTTTCTCCAGAACAGCCCAATTCCACTAAAACAACTAGTCTGTGATCTTAACGTAGATATGATCGGGCGGGTCGATTATCACCATCGCACAAACCCGGATTATTGTTATTTACTTACTGGTGAACAGGCAACTACTCTGTTGAATGTGGTGGAAATCGCGAATAAGCAATCGGTCAATCTGGCCCTGAATCGTGAGGGGTACGATACGAAGACCGATCCCCAACAGTACTTCTACCGGTCGGATCAGTACAACTTTTTCAAGCATGGGATTCCAGCTCTCTTCTTCACAAGCGGTGAGCATGCCGATTATCACAAACCCTCCGACACGGCCGATAAAATAAATTACGAGGTTTTACAAAAACGCGCCACCCTGATCTTTCAAACCCTGTGGCGTCTGGCAAATAGCTAGATAAACGTATTCGTTGAACTTAGTTCCTATAGAGAGCAAGCAGATAATCTGGGGTTTTACTTTTCTGAGTTGTACTGCTCATCAAGCCGGTTAAACTCGTCTATGATACTGTGGAGGTCCGGATGGTTACGTCGAAAAATTAAGGATATATAGTATGCAAGGCCGTTCGTATCCGGAAACTGCGTATCAATTTTTAAATAATTGAAATCCGTAAACTCCCGAAACTAGACATCAAACTTACGGACACGAGCCATGTGCCGGGCGTCGGCCGTTTCGCAGATGTAGAGTAAGATTCGTTCTTTGTTCGAGAAGAAGTCCCGGCAGATAGCAATAACAGTTGGACCGATTGCCGGATCGGCCCGAAGTTTGTCAGCGGTGGGTCGTATCAGCTCAATGACCAATTCATAAACCTAGTCACCCAATTGAGGTAAGTTTACAAATAGATAGGGCGTTGGTTTAAACTTAATAGAATAGGCAGCTCCCTGCTCCGTCGTAAAGAAGTACTGACTTATAGAAGAGGCTACATATTTAAAACTATACGGCTTGGGTTTTTCTTACGACATTATGCTGGTCTAATTCTTTTATGACACGTGTATCTCGGGGTCGGTTTTGAACGATTCCCGCATCTGTCGTTTCGTTTCCCGCTTCTCAAGCGCCAGCCGACGTAACAAGGCCAGGGTTTTGTTAGGTGCTTCGTCTGGATTCAATGGTTTCATAATCTTGATTCGTTACCTACGTAAAGATAATCGTTTACTACTCAAAACACCAGATTATCGATCAGCCGAACGTGGCTTAACTGGGTCTTCAGGCAGAAGTGATTTCAAAACCAGACTTTCATCCACTGCTGATTGAGCTCAATCACCTGAGCGGTTTCTAACTCAATGATCAATTGCTCAATAGACGCTCTGAACACATCTAGTAGGGGTCTATTTCGTAAGTTACCCGTCGTCACATATATTAGTTTATAAGGCTGCTGCTTTATTAAATATGTATTCAGGAAATCAACATCTTTTGTAATAACAATTCGCTGCTCTACCATACTCCGTTCGCAGATATCTCCGTCCGGTATGGAGGTATCGGTCAGTAAACTTGAAACATGAACGGCATCGTGTCCTTTCGAAATTAGCCATTCCGCCAGCAAGTAAGGTAATTGTTCATCAACAAGAAACTTCATGCCGCAAGTGGAAGCACCCTGAAATGAGCCAGTTGAACAGCGTATTCAATACTGGCTTTAATATCATCAGCCTCAAGGCCTGGGTAATCGATTAACAACTCGTCCCAGGTGGCTCCCCCCGCCAACAATTCCAGGATGGTCGTGACCAACAGACGCGAGCCGCGAATCGTTGGCTTTCCGTGACATATGTTTGGATCAATCGTGATTCGAGGCTTCATAGTCTATTTTTCTTTTTACCAAAACTACTCAAAACACCAGATTATCAATGAGCCGAACGTGGCCTAGGTGAGCGGCCAGACAGACGGCCGTCTGGCCCGGAGCCAGAACTTCGTCAACGATCTGAAGCGTGTCGGCGTTGACAACCTCGACGTATTCCAGCCGAAAATTCGGGCGGGCACTGAAGAAACCGGTTACAGCGGCTTTGGCCTGGTCGGCACTGTTGCCTTCGGTCAGCAACTCGCGGGCCAGCGTCAGCGCCTGAAACAGGGCCGTAGCTTCCTCGCGTTCGCCGATGGTCAGGTTACGATTGCGCGACGACATTGCCAGTCCATCAGCCTCCCGGACCGTTGGGCAGCGGATTAATTCGATCGGAAAGCTCAGGTCGCGGATCAGGCGACGGATAACGGCTACCTGCTGCAGGTCTTTCTGGCCAAAATACGCCCGATGCGGCTGCACAATGTTGAACAGCTTGGCTACGACGATGCCGACGCCGTTGAAATGACCTGGCCGGAAAGCCCCTTCCATGATGGTTTCCAGTTCACCGAAGTTGAGACGAATGGCAACCGGTTCCGGGTACATTTCCTGCACGCTGGGCGTAAAAACCGCGTCGCAACCAACCGTTTCGAGTTTTTGGGAGTCTTCTTCCAGCGTACGAGGATAATGCGCCAGATCGTCGGGGTTGTTAAACTGCACCGGATTCACGAAGATACTGCTGACGACGACATCGTTTTCCTGCTTCGCTTTTTCGATGAGCGCCAGATGGCCTTCGTGTAAGGCACCCATAGTTGGAACCAGACCGATCGTTTGGTTCGGACGAGTGGTTGTCAGGTACTGTTGCAGGCTGGCAATCGTGTCAAAACGGTTCATAAAGCATCCTTTTTATCAGGCTGCAATGATACGATTTCAGCATCTTTTTCGGGCAAAATGTATTGAAATACGGAAAAAATTTGCTTAATTTTGCAAGTTTTTTGATTCACTCAGACAACACACGCTTCCCTTCTTATGAGCAAATTACGAATCCTGTACGTAGCCAGCGAGATCAATCCTTTCCTGAAAACATCTGATGTCGCTGACTTCGTCCGCAAGCTGCCGCAGGCCATGCAGGAGCGGGGGATGGAAATCCGAATTCTGGTGCCGCGTTTTGGTCTCATCAACGAGCGGAAAAACCGGTTACACGAAGTAGTACGGTTGTCGGGTATCAATATTGCCGTAGGTGATGATGAGAAGCCCCTGATCATCAAGGTGGCCTCTATTCCAACGGCCAAATTACAGGTTTATTTCATTGATAATGAAGACTATTTCCAACGGAAATATGTTTTCCATGACAAAGAAAACCGCTTCTATGACGACAACGACGAGCGGGCCATTTTCTTCTGCAAAGGGGTACTGGAAACCGTGAAGAAGCTTGGCTGGGCTCCCGACATCGTTCACTGCAATGACTGGATGACCGCGCTGATTCCGCTGTACCTGAAAACGACGTACAAAAACGATCCGATGTTTAAGGACACCAAGTCGGTCTTTACGATCTATAACAACTCGTTTGAGCACCGGTTTGAAGGCGACATCATCGAGAAAGCCCGCATGATGGACATCGACGACGAAATGCTGTCTGAATTAAAAACGGCTGATTTTCAAGGCTTTGTCCGAATTGGATCGGCCTACGCAGACGCCGTTGTTCGGGCCGACGAAGAGTCAAGCGAAAGCCTGAATGCTGTGCTCAACGATTTGCCAGAGCACAAATTCGATGCATCGGAAGATGAAGACGTAACCGATCGGTATTATAACCTTTACACGCAGCTAGCGGGATAAGCTATACTTAGGTTTTAGAATGATGAATGCAAATAGCCGGGAATTCCCGGCTATTTGCATTTACTTTACCCGTGAAATAGATGTGATCGTTTATCCTGTGAAACAGCCGGATAACTAACTAATCCGTAAAGTAACCGAAACCAAATCACTAGAACGTATGTGTGGCATTGTTGCTTATGTCGGTCAGCGTGAAGCCTGTCCGCTGATCATAAAAGGATTGAAGCGTCTCGAATATCGGGGCTATGATAGTGCGGGAGTTGCGCTGATGAATGGTCACGGCCTGAATATTTACAAAAAGAAAGGCAAAGTAGCCGCGCTGGAACACGAACTGGACGGCAAAGATACCCACTCAACCATCGGCATGGGACACACACGCTGGGCCACGCACGGTGAGCCCAACGATGTCAATGCGCACCCACATTATTCGTTCCACCGCAAGCTGGCGATCATCCATAATGGCATCATTGAGAATTACGCGGCCATTAAGCAGGCTCTGCTCAAAAAGGGGCACACCTTTACCAGCGAAACCGATACCGAAGTGCTGGGGCAGTTTATAGAGGACATTTGGGAAAACCTGGGTGATCCGTCGCACGGCAGTACGCTGGAAGAGGCCGTTCGGCTGGCATTGCAGGAGGTGGTAGGCGCGTATGCCATCGTGATCATGAACGAAGCCGATCCGACGCAGTTAATTGCCGCCCGCAAAGGCTCTCCACTCGTGATCGGTGTCGGCGAAAACGAGTTTTTTCTGGCCTCCGATGCCACCCCCATTGTCGAATATACCAAAGATGTAATTTATCTGAACGATTACGAAATCGCCGTGATCAAAGACGGAGATCTCAAAGTGGTAACCCTCGATAATACGACCACGACACCTTATGTCCATAAAATCGAGCTGGAGCTGGAAGCGATCGAAAAAGGCGGGTTCGATCACTTCATGCTGAAGGAGATTTTCGAGCAGCCGCGCTCCATTGCCGATTCGATGCGGGGCCGGGTGCAGGCCGATGCCGGTACGCTTCAACTGGGTGGTCTGCGCGACTATCTGGATAAGCTGGCCAAATCGAAACGCATTGTGATCATCGGCTGTGGCACCTCGTGGCACGCCGGTCTGGTCGCCGAATACATTTTCGAAGAGTTGGCCCGGATTCCCGTCGAGGTCGAATATGCGTCGGAGTTTCGGTACCGGAACCCAATTATCAAAGAAGGCGACATTGTCATTGCCATCTCCCAATCGGGCGAAACCGCCGATACGCTGGCGGCCATTGAGCTGGCTAAATCGAAAGGAGCTACGATTTTTGGGGTTTGTAACGTCGTGGGCTCGTCCATTGCCCGGGCGACCGATGCCGGAGCTTACACACACGCCGGGCCGGAAATTGGCGTGGCCAGCACGAAAGCCTTTACGGCGCAGGTAACCGTGCTAACCCTGATGGCCCTGGCCGCTGCCAAACGCAAAGGCACCCTTTCCGATTCACTGTTCCGTCAACTGCTGGCCGAAATGGAAAGCATTCCGGCGAAAGTAGAGAAAGTGCTGCAGGCGGCCGATAAGATTAAAGAAATCGCCTACATTTTCACCTACGCCCGTAATTTCATTTACCTGGGTCGGGGACTGAATTTTCCGGTGGCGCTGGAAGGTGCTCTGAAGCTAAAAGAGATCAGCTACATCCACGCCGAAGGTTACCCGGCCGCCGAGATGAAGCACGGCCCTATTGCGCTCATCGACGAAGATATGCCGGTGGTCGTAATTGCCACGAAAGACAGTTCGTACGAAAAAGTGGTTTCGAACATTCAGGAAGTGAAAGCCCGGAAGGGTCGGGTCATTGCCATCACTACCGAAGGCGATACGCATTTACCGGCGATGGTCGATTTTACGATCGAGATTCCCAAAGTGCATGACATTTTGATGCCGCTGGTATCGGTCGTTCCCCTGCAACTGCTGGCGTACGACATTGCTGTCATGCGCGGCCGCAACGTCGATCAGCCGCGCAATCTGGCGAAGTCGGTAACGGTGGAGTAATTTGCTCAGATACAGCAAACTGGTTAAAGTATAAGCGTCTGGTGATTCTGCGTTCTAAACGATGAATCACCAGACGACGAGCTACTTCTCACCCGGATGGTACGTTTTTTCGATGTGCTGCTGTACATCTTCCGGATAAAACCAGACATCCTTAAATTTTCCGGCGCAATACAGTGGGGCCTGGTCCGTAAAATGCGTTTCGCCGGGTCGGCTGCTCTGGCCGCCCGTTACGACTGATCGGGCTTTTACCTTCTTCCCGAATTCGACTACCGCCACGAAACTGTTACCCACGTAGCCATATCGTTTTTTTGTGCCTGGATACGTCCGTGCACCATAGGCCGCCAGCGAACCCCAGGCGGAGGGCGTAAAGCCTACCGGTATGCTGGGCTGCTGATCATCATAGGTTTCCTGAATTTTTCCGGTTAGCCGCTGAAACCGGTTGATATCACCCCAGGGTGTTTTCCAGGTTCCGAAATCCCGTGTCAGTTCGGCCAGCGTTTCTTTCAGAGCGGTCACTTTTTCCTGCGGGGTCGTTTGATGGATCACGAAATCGGTGAAACTCAGAAAATCGAGTCGCTTGTCGGCCGGAACACGGCTTCGTGCCAGTCGCTGAATCCGTTCGCCCCAGTAAATCGCCACCGCCGTAGCGACTGAACCAGTGCCGTAGCCTTTATTCCAGTCTTTCAATGTCTGAATCGCTTCAGTCAGGTCATTCGGTTGTGCTGTCGACTCAGCAACAGTCTGATAAGCCGACAGTAGAGCGGGCAGCAGTTCATCGAAGGCAGCCAGATGCGGGTCATCGGCCGCGGCAATCAGCGAATCGAGCGTGAAAACAGGCTTCTGACTCAATACCCGAACGGCGTTGATTCCCCGATAATTTTCGGCGTCGGGTGCCATGTAGGCGGGATACCTGCTTCTTTCGGGACTACTGCTTCCTGACACCGTAAAAGGGGTTGAATTGCAATTCTGAATCCAGCCGCTGGCCGGATTGCGTACCTGAACCAGTTCCTCAACCGAGTGCAGCCCTTTCCAGTCTGTGTCAGGGTTGCTCCCATCGACGGGTTGGCTCCAGTCGAATTTCGGATCGCGTTTGGGCATGAAATTACCGTGCCAGTAGGCAATAGTACCATCGCGATCGGCAAAAACCGTGTTGTTGGACGCATTCCCGTTGAGCTTCATAACCTCCTTGAAACTCGCATAGCCGGTTGCCTTAGTGCGTAGATACGATTGCTCCAGCGCGTTCAGGGGCGTGTTCATCATATTGACGGTGAGCCATTTGCCATCTTTTTCGCCAACTACCGGACCATGTTGCGTCCAGTATAGCGTAAATTCTTTATGCTGGATGCCGTTACCCGTTCTGTAAGGCAGCTTTATCTTCTGCATACGAACCGGCTTGAGCGAGCTGCCATATCGATAAAACCAGTTGGCTCCTTTTTTCTCTACTGTTTCCAGATACTCATCCATCGAGTCGGCACCGCTCGACGTGTGCATCCAGCCACAGTGCTCATTAAACCCCTGATAGATGAAGAATTGGCCCCAGGTAACGGCCCCATAGGCATTCAATCCTGCCTGGCTATTCATGTGCACTTCCGACCGGAAATAAAACGACGTATGCGGATTGATCAGCAGCATGGCGTTTTTGGTGGCGCTTTTAGCTGGAGCAATTGCAAAGCCGTTCGAGCCGACAGGTTCGCGTTCGTACTTGTCAAAATCGTTGACGGAAGTGAATTTGTTGTGCTCATAAAATGCCTTCAGCCGGTCGATGGAAATCACGCTGATGTTCCCGCCAATGCTGCCTTCGCTGAACATCAGCGGCATCCAGGGTTGAAACCGAGTCAGTAAGCGGGGCTTTACGGCCGGATGGGTATAGAGGTAATAATTGGCTCCGTCGGCAAAGGCGTTCAGCAATTGTGTCATCCAGGCCGGGCTTTTTTTGTAAATGGCGATGGCCTGCGTCGAATCCAGAAACAGCCGGGCGCGCAAATCATGGTAAAGCGCGGCTTCGCCCTCTACCTCAGCTAGTCGGCCAATGGCGTCGAGGTAGTTTTCTTCCACGCGGGCAAAATCATCTTCGCACTGCGTGAACAGCACCCCGAACACGACATCGGCGTCGGTTTTTCCGTAGATGTGCGGAACGCCCCAGGTATCGCGCGTGATGGTTATCTGGCGGGCTCGTTGCTGCCAGCGGGCAATTTCGGTCTTGTTAAACGGTTGTCCCAGGGCGGACGTTGCCACCAGCCAGCCGACGAAAAATACTGCCTGTAAAGAAAATCGATTCATTTGAAGATGAGTGCAGGTAAAAGAGTAAGGTCGTTTTGAAAAATCCGTACGCAGCCAATTTGGTAAAAATCCAAACGAATAACAACCGCAGGTCGAAAGCCAACTCAGCCGCTTTTTGCTGCGCCAGTGCAGACGTACCCACAACTAACCCGACAAGAGTCGCCAGGATCAGTCGGTAAGTTGTAGGAATGATAATTTGATAGAACTGGCAACGCATTCGCATGGGGTTGAATGGCTGAATTTCTGCTGAAAAAGCAAATATAGACTACTGACGACGGATTGACCTGGTTCTCGAAAAGCTCATTAAAAACATCAAAATCCATCTTGCCAAATGCCTATCGGCTAATGGTTATAAGTGGCCGCTGCGGCTTTGCCGGATCGGTGTAAGCCGCTCTGAAAAACCGTCCGAATAGACCTGAATTTGTTTGACTTAAGCCTTTGTTTTCAGCGGGTTATTATGTATATTTACCTCCCCAATTTTCCAACAGACAACCATACTAATGAGCCAGATTTCGGTCATAAACCTCCATTTGGCAATCTACTCCGCATGAAAAAAGGACGCTCGCATCCAGCCCAACTTCAGATTGATTTTCTGGCCGCTTATCGCCAGATGCTCGTTAGCCTCGGCAACTCCGAAAATTTGCCGGTCAACGAAAATCTCTTTATGCGTATGACTGACCAGTGGGAGAATACACGTGCTATTCCGGCCAACCTGCTGTTCCAGAAAAGCCCCGTCGAAGCCGTCGTTTTCCGGTTACAGAAAACCGATGAGCGGCTGCGGTTTCCCGATGAGTTCATCGCCGGGGAAATCCGTGGGGAACAGGGTCTGACAGGTTTTTCGGCCAAATTCCGCGAGCAGGGCTGGGTTATTTTGCCCAGCGAGCTGTCGGCTATGTACAAAAACCTGTTTCTGAATATCCTGGCCGCTTCGATCGGTCTGGAATATTTATATCCATCCCGGAAAGAGTTGTTGGCCGAAGCTGAGCGCGTGGCGCTGGCCGCTATGCTGCCGGAAGCCGAAGTGCGTAAGTTCTTTGGGCTGCGCCTGTCGCGTTTTCCAGACAGCTTCCGCAGTGAAGTCGCCAACTACTTTAACCTCCCCTTCGATTATGTGTTGAAACGGGCCAATCACCTGGGCATGGTATCGGAACAGGTTATTGAAGAAGCTAATTCGCAGACGCTACGTTCGCCGATTCTGCGTCGACCACAAAGCAGTCGGGCCGCCTAAGTCTGTTTGCTTATTTTATTTTTCAGCGGGTTAGGGAGTCGTCCTTAACCCGTTTTTTGTTTTGTACTATTTACGTACAGTTTCTAATCGCTTCAACAACCCGTCTTATATATTGACTTATTCCGGGATTGATCATACCCCTGCCAGGAAAATAGACCAATCGAAGTAAATTTTTCCCGATTGAATTTGGAAGTCTTGTCAGGATAGCTGTGTTTTGCAAACCCTATCAATTCAATAGATTATAAGTACTAATAGTCTACCTACAACCGGGAGAATAGGGAGAATACATTATAAAAGCTGCTAAAGGCATCAGGTTTCTTTTCGCTCCGTGATGGTTGCATCACGAGTAGCACCAAACACAATGAGAATGAAACAATTTTTAAAGTCAGTACTTCTGTTGGGGTTCGTTACAATCCCTTTTGTTCTATCCGCTCAGAACGCTCCGGTTATCAATGCGACGATAACCGGTAAAGTTACCGACGCCCGCACCAACGAAAATCTGATCGGGGCTACGGTCGTCATCAAAGGAACCACCAACGGTGGAGCAACGGACCTGAACGGTGAATTTAAGCTGCTTACGGGTCAGAAACTTCCCTTTACGGTTGTCGTATCTTTTTTGGGTTACCAGACTAAAGAAGTCGTCCTGGACACGGATCACGCAGAAATCCGACTCGAAGAAGGCTCAAATCAGCTTTCCGATGTAGTCATCACCTCCCGTCGCCGTCAGGAGTCGGCTCAGGAAGTGCCCATCCCCATCTCGATTGTGAGCGGTAACCGCGCCGAAGATGCCGGTGCGTTCAACGTAAACCGGCTGAAAGAACTGGTCCCAACGGTTCAGTTATACGCTTCCAATGCCCGGAACACTACACTCAACATTCGCGGTTTGGGCTCTACGTTTGGGTTGACGAACGACGGCATCGATCCGGGGGTCGGTTTCTACGTGGATGGAGTTTATTACGCTCGCCCGGCAGCTACGGCGCTCGATTTCATCGATATCGAACAGGTGGAGGTTCTGAGAGGACCTCAGGGAACGCTCTACGGCAAAAACACAACAGCCGGCGCGTTTAACATTACGACCCGCCCGGCCGGGTTTACGCCAGGTGGAACCTTTGAACTGAGTTATGGCAACTATGGATACATCCAGGCCAAAGGATCACTGACGGGCCCTTTGAGCAGCAAGCTGGCGGCACGGGTATCATTTACGGGAACCCAGCGAAACGGAACCTTTTATAATGTTCATACCCAGCTACCCATCAATGATATTAACAACATTGGGGTTCGGGCACAACTTTTATATACCCCATCGGACAATGTAAAGATTACTTTGATCGGGGATGTTTCCCAGCAAAAACCGAATGGGTATGGCTGGCCCGTAGCGGGGGTCGTTCCCACCAAACGTCCGGCATACCGCCAGTTCAACGCCATCATCGCCGATTTGAATTACAAACTCCCATATACCAGCGCTTTTGAACGCATCGTCGATCTTGATACCCCTTCGAAAGCCGATAACAACCTGGGCGGGGTGTCGCTAAATGCCGATATTAAACTGGGGGGTGGTACGCTGACGTCCACAACGGCCTGGCGTCACTGGCAGTGGACACCCTTAAACGATCGAGATTACATCGGTTTGCCCGTTTTCACGATCTCTTCCGGTAACTCAGTCCACGACCAATGGTCGCAGGAGATTCGTTATTCCGGCCAGATTTCACCCCGACTGAGCGGTGTCGTCGGCTTTTTCGGGCTTTGGCAGGATTTAAAATCGGATCCTGTTCAGACCGAGGAAGCGGGTTCGGCCCAATGGCGTTTTGCCCAAAGTTCGACCAGCGCGCTCTGGAAAACACCTGGCCTGTTCGACAACTTTGGCATCCGCACTACCAACCGAATCCGTAGTACGGGCTTAGCCGTTTTCAGCCAGGCCGACTGGGCTATCACGGACAGAATCCACGTGTTACCCGGCATCCGGTATAACTATGACAAAAAGAGCGCGAACTATAAGCGGGAGACGTACGGTGGTCTGCAAACAACCGATCCGGCTTTACTAGCGCTGAAAAACGCCGTTTACACAAATCAGGCATTCGATACGGACGCATCGGAGGACAATTTCTCGGGACAGCTTACCCTGCAATACAGAGCTACCAATGCGCTCAATGCCTTCGGAACCTACGCGATCAGCTATAAACCCGTGGGGATCAACATCGGCGGCTTGCCAACTGCTAACGGGCAGGTATTACTGGATCTGGCCAAAGTGAAGCCTGAGTTTGTCACCCACCTCGAATTCGGTGTAAAAACGAAGCCAACGCCAAACTCAGTTCTCAATCTGGTCGTTTACAATACCGAGATCAAAGATTACCAGACCCAGGTACAGACACCCGAACCGGGGGTAAACCGGGGGTATCTGGCCAACGCCGAAAAAGTTCGGGTCATGGGGGTCGAGCTGGACGGGAACGTGCGAATTGCGAATCAATTGACGCTTAACGCAGCTCTGGCCTACACCGATGGCAAATATGTGTCCTTCAAGAATGCGCCCGTACCCCTGGAAGAAACCGGTGGTGAGCAAGCCTTTAAGGACATTTCAGGTGGTGTGTTGCCCGGTATTTCGAAATGGTCGGGATCCGTAGGGGGCGAGGTAACCTTTAAGGGAAGCCTCATCGGTTTAAAAGGAAATTACTTTTTTGGCCTGGATGGCTTCTATCGCTCCTCATTTTCGTCGAGCCCGTCGCCTTCGCAATACCTGAATATCGACGGCTACTCCCTCATAAACAGCCGGCTGGGTTTTAGAGCCTCGAACGGAATTTCCGTTTTTATCTGGGCAAGAAACCTGCTCAACACAAATTACTACGAGCAATTACTGGCAGCACCGGGAAGTGCCGGCCATTATGCCGGTATCGTTGGTGATCCCCGCACAAATGGTATTACGCTACGATATACCTTCTGATTGTGTTAACAAAAATTAGTACGACTACCCTATAATGTAGTTTAGTGATTCGATCGTAAAGGTCGAGTTTAAAGAAAGCCAACCCATAAAACATTTACTGGCTTTCACTAATTTATCGAAGCTGTTGCTGTTAAATTTACTTAACAGCAACAGCTTTTGTAGTTTTACGCATTTCCGGGCTTTATATGACCTATTTTTTGGGGCAGACGAAGCACACTCTTACATATCCAACTATGCGATTTTTTTTCCTGTTAATAACGCTTACGTTGCTAGGCATCACAGCCAGCCGCGCTCAGTTAAACCTGGCCGGACTGGTTACCGATGCTAAAGGGCGACCGCTGGAAGGAGCCATCATCATTATTCGGGGAACCAACCAGGGAGCGATTTCGAAGGCTGACGGTCAGTTTGCCTTTCTATCTACTGAAACCCTACCCTTCACTATTACCGTATCGTTTATTGGTCATTATCAGGAGAATGTACAGGTACGCGGGAATAACTTTCGCCACATTCTGGTGCAGCTTACCCCCGAGAGTATTTTAACCAACCAGATTACCACAGCCGTCAGCCGAGCCCCGGAGAACGTTCAGGAAGCGGCTCAGACCGTTGAAAAGCTGGGCGTCCAATCGTTTCAGCGTTCACCCGCACTTAGCCCGTTCGATGCGCTTCAGTACGTCAACGGTGTCGATTTTCTGACCCAGAGTCTAACGTTTAAGTCTGTTAACCTACGCGGCTTCGGCTCTACGGCCAACAGCCGGCTACTGCAACTGACCGACGGTATGGATAATCGATCCCCTGGCCTGGGGTTTGGCTTTGGCAATGTGGCGGGGCTGCCCGATCTGGATGTTGAAAGTATCGACCTCGTGGCAGGCGCTTCGTCGGCGCTCTACGGCCCCGACGCCATGCAGGGGCTCATGTCGACCACCAGTAAGAATCCTTTTACCTACCAGGGGCTGAGCGTCCAGGCAAAGGTGGGAATCAACAATGTCGATAAAACGATTTGGGGACCGAAGGCTTACACCGATTTCGGCATTCGGTATGCCAAACAACTCAGCCCACGACTGGCGATAAAAGCTAATTTTCAACGCCTGATGGCTACCGATTTTATTGCGGACGATTACACCGACCGTTCGACCAGCGCCCGGTCTGGCTTTTTTCTAACCGATGCCAGCCGGGGCGGTATTGCCACTGGTATCGGCTATGTACCTATTACTAATGCAAATACCAATTTCGAGTACGACGGGGTCAATATTTATGGAGACGATGTCAACAACGGCGGTGCCTTCCGGTTTCCGGATAACTATGCCAACATCCTGCTAAGCCGAAAATTAGTTACCCGTTCGGGATATACAGAGCTTGATGTATTGGGCAATAACGGTAAAGTGTTTAACAACCGGGCCGACGCATCGCTGCACTACCGATTTCCCAATAGTATGGAAGCTTCGCTGAGCTGGTATTACGGTAACGGTAATTTTATCCGGACGGCAAATTTCCGTGAGTATTTCCCTGATTATCAGCGGCATCAGTTCAAAGCCGAACTGCGGGGCGAAAACTTCTTCCTGCGCGCCTACACGACGCAGCAGCAGGCCGATGGCTGGAACATCGGGCAAACAGCCACCGCTATCAACAACACCTGGAAATCCCTGAATCAGTGGGCAACCGAGTTTGGGCAGGCTTATGTAGAAACTAAAGTCAGCGTTGGTCTGGCTCGTTCTGAGGCCAGCCGGGGGCGTTATGCACCCGGCACGGATCTGTTCAACCGAACCCGCGATGCCTACGCGAATACCTACGTTACGGATTTTATTCCTAATTCGACCATCGCCCGGGGTCGCCGTTTTCGCGATGATTCCCAACTTTGGCATTACGAAGGCATGTATACTTTCAAAGATGTCTTCGACGTCGTCGATCTCATGGCGGGAGCCAGTTACCGGCATTATTCACTGGAGTCGGGCGGCACCCTTTTTCCTAAACAAGCGGACGGGTCTGAATACGGTATGAATGAAGTCGGCGCTTACGTGCAGGCCTCTAAAGAGCTGGTTTTTGATGCCTTGTCTGTGAAGCCAACGGTGGCCGTTCGTTATGATAAAAATCAGTATTTGAAAGGTGTTTTCACTCCCCGGTTGGCGGCCTCGGCGAGTTACGGCAACCATCATTTGCGGGCATCCTGGCAGAGCGCTTTTCATAATCCTACACCCGAGCAGTTGTTTTCTCTGCCTTCGGTAGGGCAAAGCGGGCAGGTCGGTGGCCTGCCTCTAGCCTACGAAGCGGCTGGCTTATCGGGTAATCCGGGTTATTTGCAGGCCGACGTAACAGCTTACCAGGCAAACCCTCAGCCGGTAGCGTCTCCAAAACCGGTGGTCATCGATCCGGCCCGATTTACACCCGAGAAGATGACAACCTGGGAAATCGGCTATAAGACGCTGATCAAGAATAAGATTTTCATCGATGCTTTTTATTTCGCCAGCCGGTATACCAATTTCCTTACCACTCAAACAGTTTACCAGTTGCTGACCCCGGCGACCAGTACTACGGCCCTTCTATCGTCTGCCAACTATCGTACGCTCCAGGTAAATGTCAATAGCCCGAGCGATATGTACGTGCGGGGGGCGGGCCTGAGCATCGAATACGCGCTGGGGGGAGGCTTTACGGCGGGCGGAAACTATACGCACCAGATTGGGCTCATCACCCTGCACAACGAGCAGGGTGCCATCCGCAGTGATCTGGCCGGCGCGCCGGTTGTCAAGCGTAAAATGAGTAATCCGGAAGTGGCGCAGTTGGGACGAAACTACTTCAACTCACCCGAAAACCGGTATAACTTAACCTTAAGTAACGCCCGGCTCACCGATCACCTGGGCGCCAGCGTCATCTACCGCTGGACGGATAAAATGTGGTACGAACAGGGCATCACCGCGGGCGACATCTGGCTTCCGGCCTGGGCGAGTTTAGACGCTCAGATGTCCTATAAATTACCGTCGCTTAAATCCACGATAAAACTCGGCGGAACCAATCTTCTGAATAAATATTATGCGCAGGGATATGGCCTGGCGCAGGTTGGAGGGCTGTATTACGTAAGCATTACGTTCG
This sequence comes from Spirosoma koreense, assembly GCF_054777875.1. Taxonomy (NCBI): domain Bacteria; kingdom Pseudomonadati; phylum Bacteroidota; class Cytophagia; order Cytophagales; family Cytophagaceae; genus Spirosoma; species Spirosoma koreense. The sequence continues at coordinate 298,053 of NZ_BAAHAC010000029.1, forward strand.
ATGAATCGATGCGCTGACCGGTATCAGGTCTAACTAAACGTGGATAGTCTGTACCTAATGCCTCTGGCCGTGTTTCGGCTTCTGTGCTGAGCATAGGCGGCTCTGAAACGAAGAAACGCCATATTCCCATACGGAGAAGAAATAAACATTACAGTCAATTTATTCCCTGGCTAAGCCACCGTATAGTACCCAATTTCGCTGCTGTTAATGAATAATCATAAACTTGCCACAAAGCCGCATTATCAATTATTAGATGGACTTCGTGGGGTAGCGGCCGTCATTGTGGTATTGTTTCATCTGGCCGAGCCGCTTTCCACGAACCACCTCGACAATGTGGTAAACCATGGGTACCTGGCCGTTGATTTTTTCTTTCTTCTTTCCGGCTTTGTCATTGGGTATGCCTACGACGACCGCTGGGATAAATTAACCATCGGCGGCTTTCTTCGGCGCCGGTTCGAGCGACTTCAGCCACTCGTCGTCTTGGGTATGACGCTCGGTGCCATAGGTTTTTACTTCACCGACTCAACGATATGGCCACTCATTCATACCATTCCAGTATGGAAGCTGATCCTCGTTATGCTGATTGGCTATACGCTTATACCCATCCCACTTTCTATGGATATACGCGGCTGGCAGGAAATGCATCCGCTCAATAGTGTTGGCTGGTCCTTATTTTTTGAGTATATCGTTAATATTCTTTACGCGCTGGGTTTACGGAAATTATCGAATAAAGCATTGGCGTGTTTTGTGGTGCTGGCCGGAGCAGTACTATTGTATTTTGCGGTGACTAACCCCAACGGAGACGTTACCGGCGGATGGACACTTAATGCTGAACACATGCGTATCGGAATCATCCGCAGCTTATTTCCTTTTTTTGCCGGTTTGCTCTTATCACGGATATCACAGCCTACCTATATCAAACATGCGTTCTTGTGGTGTAGCCTGGGGGTTGCGGTTGTTTTGCTGATGCCAAGAATAGGCGGTGCCAAACATCTCTGGATGAATGGTTTGTATGAAGCGTTCTGCATCATCCTTGTCTTTCCACTCCTTGTCTACATCGGTGCCAGTGGTGTGGCCCATACCCAGAGGGAAACTAAAATTTGCCAGTTCCTGGGCAAGCTTTCTTATCCCTTATACATGACCCATTATGTGCTGGTTTATTTTTACGTAGCCTGGGTAAGTAATCACCACGGCATTACATTATGGCAGGCCTGGCCCTATATCCTGCTCACCTTTGCAGGAACAATCGTATTGGCTTATGCCAGTTTGACGTTCTACGACGAACCGGTAAGAACCTGGTTGCGAAAAAAACTGAAGTACGAAAAAGAGAATATGGCTTACCGAGACTAAAAAAACAGCCCCAACCATCTCTGGTTGGGGCTGTCCTATTGTCAACTTTATTTCTACGTTTACACCGTTGCCCGTTTTTTGGTGCGGGCAAACTGTTCGCGCGATTCGGTGATCGTTTCCAGCTCTTCTTTGGAACCGACGATCGCGTTCTGGTAACGACGGATACCGGTACCGGCCGGAATCAGGTGACCCACGATTACGTTTTCTTTCAGCCCTTCGAGCATGTCACGCTTACCGCGGATCGACGCTTCACTCAGTACTTTCGTGGTTTCCTGGAAGGAAGCCGCCGAAATGAAGCTATCGGTACCCAGCGACGACTGTGTGATCCCCATCAGCGTGGGTTGCGAAACGGCGGCCATCGCATCGCGTACGGTCACTAGGGCCATATCCCGACGTTTCAGGCTTGAATTCTCGTCGCGCAGCTGACGGCTCGTGACAATCATACCGGGTTTGAAGTTCGGCGAATCACCGGCGTCCATGACCACTTTAGCATCAAGAACTTTGTCGTTCTCTTCGCGGAAGGCCCATTTATCGACAACCTGCCCTTCAAGGAAGTTCGTATCACCCGAGTCGATGATTTCAACTTTCTGCATCATCTGGCGCACGATGGCTTCGATGTGCTTGTCATTGATTTTCACCCCTTGCAGGCGGTATACTTCCTGAATTTCGTTCACCAGGTATTCCTGTACGGCCGTTGGGCCTTTGATCGCCAGAATATCGCTCGGCGTAATGGCACCATCCGACAGCGGAGCACCCGCCCGCACGAAGTCGTTGTCCTGTACGAGGATGAACTTTGACAGCGGTACGAGGTACTTTTTCTTCGTGCCGTCTTTCGATTCGATGAAGATTTCGCGGTTACCACGCTTGATGGCACCATACGTAACAACACCGTCGATTTCGCTCACGACAGCTGGGTTCGATGGATTCCGGGCTTCGAACAATTCCGTTACACGCGGCAGACCACCCGTGATGTCACGGGTTTTACCCACGTTACGCGGAATCTTCGCCAGCGGCTGGCCAGCTTTGATTTTCTGCCCGGCTTTCACTACTAGGCGCGAACCAACCGGCAGGTTATAGCTCTTCTGCAACGGACCACCGTCATTGTCGGGCAGGTGGAGCGTTAAAGTCGTCGTTCCCTGCACCACGATGGCTGGGTTTTTCGCTTTATCGCGGCTTTCGATGATTACCATTTCCTGGAAGCCCGTCTGTTCGTCGAACTCTTCGCGGTAGGTAATTCCATCTTCAATCGCATCGAAGGTCAGCGTACCGGTCAATTCCGACAGAATAACGGCGTTGTAGGGATCCCAGGCGCAGATATCGTCGCCTTTTTTCACTATATCACCGTCTTTCACGCGCAGGAACGCGCCGTATGGTACGTTGTTGCTGATCAGCACCTGGTTGCGATCGTTCGGGTTCACGATCCGGACTTCGCCCGAACGGCCCATAACAACCGTTTGTGCATTGCCTTCGGCATCTTCCGATTCAACCGTCCGCATTTCTTCGAACTCGATCAGACCATCGAATTTCGCTTTGATCGACGCATCGACCGCGATGTTCGATGCCGTACCACCCACGTGGAATGTACGCAGCGTCAGCTGAGTACCTGGCTCACCGATGGATTGCGAGGCAATGACACCCACGGCTTCACCGATGTCGACCATACGCCCCGACGCCAGGTTGCGACCATAACACTTGGCGCAAACACCCTGCCGCGATTCGCAAGTCAGTACCGAACGAATCTCGACGGTTTCAATGCTCGTCTCATCAATATGAGCGGCAACTTCTTCCGTTACCAGCTCACCCGAGGCTACGATTAATTCTTTCGTGAGCGGATCGTAAATATCGTGGACCGTCGTACGGCCCAGAATCCGTTCAGACAGGGGCTCAACGATATCTTCGTTGTCTTTCAGCGCCGAAACCTGCAGCCCGCGGAGCGTACCGCAGTCTTCTTCGCTGATGATCACATCCTGTGCTACGTCGTGCAGACGGCGGGTCAGGTAACCGGCATCGGCCGTTTTCAGCGCTGTATCAGCCAGACCTTTCCGCGCACCGTGCGTCGAGATAAAGTATTCGAGTACGTCGAGACCTTCTTTAAAGTTCGACAGAATCGGGTTTTCAATGATCTCGCCAACGGAGCCCTGCAGGTTTTTCTGTGGCTTAGCCATCAGACCCCGCATACCACCCAACTGACGAATCTGCTCGCGGGAACCACGGGCGCCCGAGTGCATCATCATATAGATCGAGTTGAATCCGCCCTGATCGGCTTCGAGCTGCTTCATCAGCGTCTCGGTCAGACGGGAGTTTACGCGCGTCCAGATGTCGATAACCTGGTTGTACCGTTCGTTCTCCGTAATCAGACCCATCAGGTAGTTATCCCAAACGCCCTGTACTTCGGCTTTCGCTTCTTCGACCAGCGGCTGTTTGGCTTCCGGAATCATCACGTCGCTCAGACCGATCGACAGACCACCTCTGAACGCCATCTGGAACCCTAGTTCTTTGATTTCGTCGAGGAACTGAGCTGTCCGTGCTCCACCCGAAATCTTGAAGATCAGCGCAATGATCTGTTGCAGCTTTTTCTTCGTAAGCAGTTCGTTGATGTAGCCAACTTCTTCAGGGACAGCCTGGTTGAACAATAACCGGCCAGCCACGGTGTCGATGACTTTAAACACCATCTCACCATTTTCGTCCCGTACACGTACCCGACACTTGATATTGGCGTGCTTCGAGATTTTGCCTTCGTTGATCCCGATAATTACTTCTTCAGCACCGTAGAAGGTCATACCTTCACCGGCAACCGGGTATTCAGGGGTGCTCTTGCGGCCTTTGGTCACATAGTACAGACCTAACACCATGTCCTGCGACGGTACCGTAATCGGCGCGCCGTTGGCGGGGTTAAGAATGTTGTGCGACGCCAGCATCAGCAGCGAGGCTTCCAGAATAGCTTCCTGACCCAGCGGCACGTGAACGGCCATCTGGTCACCATCAAAGTCAGCGTTGAACGCCGTACAAACAAGCGGGTGCAACTGAATAGCTTTTCCTTCGATCAGTTTGGGCTGGAAAGCCTGGATACCCAGACGGTGCAGCGTTGGAGCCCGGTTCAGCAGAACGGGGTGACCTTTCAGCACGTTTTCCAGGATGTCCCAGATCACAGGGTCTTTGCGGTCAACGATTTTCTTTGCCGATTTCACCGTTTTCACGATGCCCCGCTCGATGAGTTTGCGGATGACAAACGGCTTGAACAACTCAGCCGCCATGTCTTTCGGCAAACCACACTCGTGCAGCTTCAGCTCAGGACCGACGACGATAACCGAACGACCTGAATAGTCGACCCGTTTCCCGAGTAGGTTCTGACGGAAACGACCCTGTTTCCCTTTCAGCATGTCGGACAGCGACTTCAGGGCGCGGTTCCCTTCCGAACGAACGGCGTTCACTTTCCGCGAGTTATCGAACAGCGAATCGACCGCTTCCTGCAGCATTCGCTTTTCGTTACGCAGAATTACTTCCGGCGCCTTGATTTCGATCAGCCGCTTCAGCCGGTTGTTCCGGATGATAACCCGACGATATAGATCGTTCAAATCAGACGTAGCGAACCGACCACCGTCCAGAGGGACAAGCGGACGCAGTTCGGGCGGAATAACCGGCACCATTTTGATCACCATCCATTCAGGGCGGTTTTCAATACGGCCGTTGGCTTCCCGGAAGGCTTCGACCACTTTCAGCCGCTTCAGCGCTTCGGCTTTGCGTTGCTGTGAGGTGTCGGTAGCCGCTGCGTGACGCAGCTGATACGAAAGTTCGTCCAGTTGCAGCCGTGACAGCAGCATTTCCAACGCTTCGGCCCCCATCTTGGCGATGAATTTGTTCGGGTCCTTATCGTCGAGGTGCTGGTTGGTGCTGGGCAGTTTATCAATAATGTCAAGGTACTCGTCTTCCGTCAGGAAATCGAGCTGGTTGATGCCATCTTCGGCCTTCACGCCCGGCTGAACTACGACATAACGTTCGTAGTAAATAACCTGGTCGAGTTTTTTGGTCGAAAGACCCAGCAGGTAACCAATTTTATTGGGCAGGCTGCGGAAGTACCAGATATGCGCCACGGGCACCACCAGTTCGATGTGGCCCATACGCTCCCGGCGAACCTTTTTCTCGGTTACTTCTACCCCGCAGCGATCGCAGATAATGCCCTTATAGCGAATCCGCTTGTATTTACCGCAGTGACATTCCCAGTCCTTCACGGGCCCGAAAATGCGCTCGCAAAACAAGCCGCCCATTTCGGGTTTGTAGGTCCGGTAGTTGATGGTCTCCGGCTGTGTCACTTCGCCGTAGGAACTCTCCAAAATAGACTCCGGCGAAGCCAGACTGATCGTCACGCTGGCAAAGTCGCTGTTGAGTTTTTTGTTCTTTTTGAACGACATTGGTTGGAGATTATAGGTTTGAAAGAGAAGCACAGGGCGAAGGGCAGGGGGCAGGGATCGCTTTGCAATACCCATGTCCCTCGCCCTGTGCCCTTTGCTCCGTTACTCTAATGTAATTTCAAGCGCCAGACCGCGCAGCTCGTGCACAAGCACGTTGAACGATTCCGGAATATTCGGTTTCGGCAGGTTTTCACCTTTCACAATCGCTTCGTATGCTTTCGCACGACCCACAACGTCATCGGATTTAACCGTCAGGATTTCCTGCAGGATATTCGACGCCCCGAAGGCTTCGAGTGCCCACACTTCCATCTCACCGAACCGCTGGCCACCGAACTGTGCTTTACCACCCAGTGGTTGCTGGGTAATGAGCGAGTAAGGACCGATAGAACGGGCGTGCATCTTGTCATCGACCAGGTGACCAAGTTTGAGCATGTAAATGATACCGACCGTTACGGGTTGATCGAAACGCTCACCCGTCAGACCATTGTACAGATACGTCCGGCCGAACGACGGCAGACCGGCTTCGTTCAGCTCGTCGGCTACCTGCTGTTCCGTCGCGCCGTCGAAAATCGGCGTCGCATACTTGCGGTCCAGTTTCTGTCCGGCCCAGGCCAGTACGGTTTCGTAAATCTGCCCGAGGTTCATCCGGGACGGTACGCCCAGTGGGTTTAATACGATGTCGACTTTCGTTCCATCTTCGAGGAACGGCATGTCTTCGTCCCGTACGATCCGGGCAACCACCCCTTTGTTTCCGTGACGACCGGCCATTTTATCACCCACTTTCAGCTTACGCTTCTTGGCGATGTAAACTTTAGCCAGTTTCACGATACCCGCCGGCAGTTCGTCGCCCACTTCGAGGGTAAAGCGTTCCCGCTTGAACCGACCCGTGATTTCGCTCCGACGGTTGTTATAGTTTTTCACCAGCGACACAATCATCTCGTTGAGCTTATCGTCGTCCGTCCAGTCGTTCAGATTCAGATCAGCCAGGATGTTTGCCTCTTCCGGAACCGCATAACCGCTTTCGTCACGGTATGGGTTTTTATCCGGGAATAGGTTATCGATGATATTTTTCCGGTTGAACTTCACGCCTTTGCTGACGATTTCGTCACCAAACTTGTGCTTCACGCCGATACTGGTTTTACCATCGAGCAGCGCTACGGTTTTTTCAATCATACGAGCGCGGAAGTCATTCAACTCACGACCGTATTTTTTCATCAGCGCTTTTACTTCGTCTTTATGCTTACCCCGGTCTTCTTTTGCCGGCCGCGCAAATAACTTCGTATCGATGACAACTCCTTTGAGCGACGGTGGTGCTTTCTTGGAAGCATCTTTCACGTCGCCTGCTTTGTCGCCGAAGATGGCACGCAGCAGTTTTTCTTCCGGCGTCGGATCGCTTTCTCCTTTCGGGGTAATCTTACCGATCAGAATATCACCTTCTTTCACTTCCGTACCCACGCGCACAATACCGTTCTCATCGAGGTTCCGAACTGTCTCTTCCGATACGTTCGGGATTTCTGAGGTCAGTTCCTCTTCGCCACGCTTCGTATCACGAACCTCCAGTTCAAATTCTTCGATGTGGATGGAGGTGAAAATATCTTCCCGAACCACACGCTCCGAGATTACGATGGCATCCTCGAAGTTGTATCCCTGCCAGGGCATAAATGCCACTTTCATGTTACGGCCCAGTGCCAGTTCACCCGACTGCGTCGCATAGCCTTCGCAGAGCACGTCTCCTTTTTTCACCTTCTGGCCTTTCAGCACGGTTGGTTTCAGGTTAATGCAGGTATCCTGGTTAGTCCGACGGAACTTGATCAGGTTGTACGTCTTTTTATCTTCATCGAACGTAACAGCCAATTGGTCGTCGTCTAGATTATACCGAACGACAATCTTGGTTGAGTCAACAAACTCGATCACACCATCGGCTTCGGCAATAACCAGCGTCCGGGAATCGACAGCCACCCGGCCTTCCAGACCTGTACCCACAATCGGCGCTTCAGGACGGAGCAGCGGTACTGCCTGACGCTGCATGTTCGAACCCATCAGGGCCCGGTTGGCATCGTCGTGTTCCAGGAACGGGATCATCGAAGCGGCTACCGATACGATCTGGTTCGGCGCAATGTCCATAAAGGTAACGTTGGCCGGTTCAGCCATCGGGAAGTCGCCTTCAAAGCGAGCTTTCAGCCGATCGACCTGGAAATTACCTTTGTTATCGATACCAGCGTTAGCCTGCGCGATGTAATGGGTATCTTCTTCTTCAGCCGTCAGGTACATTACAGGCTTATCCATCGACACCTTACCGTTTTCGATAATCCGATACGGGGTTTCGATAAAGCCCATGCTGTTGATTTTCGCATAGACACAAAGCGACGAAATCAACCCGATATTTGGACCTTCCGGGGTTTCGATGGTACACAGACGGCCGTAGTGGGTGTAGTGTACGTCACGAACCTCGAAACCAGCCCGTTCCCGCGATAGACCACCGGGTCCGAGCGCCGACATCCGACGCTTGTGCGTCACTTCAGCCAGCGGATTGGTTTGGTCCATAAACTGCGACAACTGGTTTGTACCGAAGAAGGAGTTGATGACCGACGACAGCGTCCGGGCGTTGATCAGGTCAACGGGTTTGAAATCCTCGTTATCTCGAACGTTCATCCGTTCTTTGATCGTCCGTGCCATCCGGGCCAGCCCGACGCCGAACTGTGCGTATAACTGCTCACCTACCGTCCGGACGCGCCGGTTGCTCAGGTGGTCAATATCATCGACAACGGCCTTCGAGTTGATCAGACCGATCAGGTATTTCACGATCGACACAATGTCTTCCGTGGTCAACACCTTCATGTCCGACGAAATGTCCAGACCGAGTTTTTTATTGATCCGGTAACGACCTACGTCTCCCAGGTCATACCGCTTGTCGGAGAAAAACAGGCTCTGAATAATCTCACGGGCGGTTTGTTCGTCGGGTGCGTCGGCGTTCCGAAGCTGCCGGTAGATTTGCTCGACGGCCTCTTTTTCAGAGTTTGAGCTATCTTTCTGCAGCGTATTATAAATGATATTATAATCGGCCATGTTCATGTCCTCCTTATGCAGGATGACTGATTTCTGGCCCGAATCCGTAATCACGTCAATATCATCTGCCGAAATGGCCGAGTCGCGCTCCAGGAGCACTTCGTTCCGGCTGATGGAAACTACCTCACCCGTATCCTCGTCTACAAAGTCTTCCGTCCAGGTACGTAACACCCGGGCGGCTAACCGACGGCCGATGGCTTTTTTCAAATTAGCCGGGGTAGCTGGTACTTCTTCCGACAGGCCGAACAGATCAAGAATGTCTTTATCCGATCCGAATCCGATGGCTCGCAACAGCGTTGTTACCGGGAATTTCTTTTTCCGATCGATGTAGGCATACATCACGTTGTTGACGTCCGTCGAAAACTCGATCCACGACCCTTTGAAAGGAATAATCCGGGCCGAATACAGTTTCGTACCATTGGTGTGTTTACTCATCGAGAAGAACACACCCGGCGACCGGTGCAACTGTGAAACAATCACCCGTTCGGCACCGTTAATGACAAACGAGCCTTTCTCGGTCATGTACGGAATGTTCCCCAGAAACACTTCCTGCTCAATCGTTTCGAAATCCTCGTTGTCGGGATCGTTGTTCGACAGGCGCAGTTTAGCTTTCAGCGGCACCGAATAGGTCAATCCCCGATCGATCGACTCGTCAACCGAGTATTTCGGTGGGTCGACCGAGTAATCGATAAACTCCAACTTGAAATTCTCGCGGGAGTCGGAAATAGGGAAGTTTTCCTGAAATACCTTGAACAACCCTTCTTCCGACCGTTGGTTGGAAGGCGTGTCAAGCTGGAAAAAATCTTTGAAGGATTTTACTTGAATATCCAGAAAGTCTGGGTATCCAATCACTGGCTGAATCGTCGCAAAATTTTTGCGCGTACTGATTTTCGCGTTTGTCGCCAAGATTGTGCTTCGTTTAGTGCGTAACCGATTCTTAATGAGTGCGTTGCGAAGATTTGCCACGGCACTCGGACTAAGCGGCTGTTCAGACCCCGGGTGTCACCCAGCCCAAGGGGCGTGAATAGCTAACATAAGGCAATAAAAATAAGTTTGTCTTTTGCAATAGCTTTTAGACAAAAATAGCTCCAAACAGGAAAAGACCAGACGTTGGTCTGGCCTCCCCTATCTGGAGTAATATGCGAATAGGCAGTTGCTTACTTAACTTCTACTTCAGCACCAGCTTCTTCCAGTTGCTTCCGCAGTGCTTCGGCTTCGTCTTTCGCTACGCCTTCTTTCACTGGTTTCGGAGCCGTATCGACTAATTCTTTGGCTTCTTTCAGGCCCAGACCGGTCAGGTCTTTCACCAGTTTCACGACAGCCAGTTTAGCAGCACCAGCCGACTTCAGAATAACGTCGAACGACGTTTTCTCAGCAGCAGCCGGAGCAGCATCGCCACCACCTGCAGCCCCACCAGCTACCATTACGGGAGCGGCAGCTGCCGGCTCAATTCCGTATTCATCCTTCAGGATAGTAGCCAGTTCGTTAACTTCTTTAACCGTCAGGCCTACAAGCTGCTCAGCGAACGCTTTTAAATCTGCCATTGTAGTATTTTCTTAATTTGATTGTGATACAATATTGAACAATAGAATGTCGGAAAAATTAAGCTGCTTCCTCGCGCTCCGACAACGTTTTGAGGATACCAGCCAGTTTGTTGCCACCACCCTGCAATGCCGAAATGACATTTTTGGCGGGCGATTGCAGCAGACCAATGATTTCGCCGACCAGTTCCTGTTTGCTCTTCAGGGCGATGAGCGTATCGAGCTGGTCAGCACCGATGAACAGGCTATAATCGATCGAAGCAGCTTTTAATTGCAGTTTATCGTTTGTCTTACGAAACTCTTTGATAAGCTGCGCCGGTGCTTTTCCATTTTCGGGGTGAAACATCACCGCCGACTGGCCATGCAGCACCGTCTCGTTGAACGGCGTATAATCCGTATCCAGCGTTTCGAGGGCTTTTTTGATGAAAGCATTTTTCACCACTTTGTACTCGATTCCCCGCTCAAAACACATCCGACGTAATGTATTGACTTCAGCAACCGTCATGCCATTGGCTTCCGTGATGTAGAAGAAGGGAACGGTCTGGAACTTACCAGTCAATTCCTCAATAATTGCTCCTTTTTCCTCGCGTTTCATGGCTTATATACCGGCTACTGTGCCTTTGTCAATCGTTACTCCCGGACTCATCGTGCTCGACAGGTTGATCGTTTTTACGTACGTTCCTTTAGCCGACGAGGGCTTCAGGCGGAGTAGCGTAGCAATGATCTCCTGCGCGTTTTCGGCCAGTTTTTCCGGCGTAAACGACACCTTACCAATACTGGTATGAATGATACCGGTTTTGTCGACTTTAAAGTCGATTTTACCGGCCTTCACCTCACGAACCGCTTTGCCGACTTCGGGCGTTACCGTACCCGACTTCGGGTTTGGCATCAGACCACGAGGACCCAGCACTTTACCCAGCCGACCAACTTTAGCCATAACGTTCGGCATCGTGATAATCACGTCAACGTCCGTCCAGCCTTGTTCGATCTTCTGAATGTAGTCGTCCAGACCTACATAATCAGCTCCAGCTTCTTTCGCTTCGTTCTCCTTGTCCGGGGTGCAAAGCACCAGCACGCGAACCGTTTTACCCGTACCATGCGGCAGCGTAGCAACGCCACGAACCATCTGGTCGGCTTTACGCGGATCAACGCCTAACCGAACGTCAATATCCACAGAAGCATCGAATTTCGTATACGAAATCTCCTTCAGAATCTCGGCTGCCTGTTGGAGCGAGTATTCTTTAGCAGCGTCGTATTTCGATTGCGCTTCTTTTTGTTTTTTCGTTAACTTAGCCATTTCTGTGTTTGCTTAGGCAAGTCTGATTAATTCTCAAAGGGCGATGCACCCGTCACCGTAATGCCCATACTGCGGGCAGTACCTGCAACCTGCTTCATAGCCGACTCCACCGTGAACGAATTCAGATCGGGCATTTTCGTTTCTGCGATTGTCCGAACCTGTTCCCACGTTACCGAGCCAACTTTTTTGCGGTTTGGTTGAGCAGAGCCGCCTTTCAGCTTAGCTGCTTCCATCAGCAGAACCGGTGCTGGTGGTGTTTTAATCACGAAGTCAAAGGACTTGTCCTTATAGTACGTAATCAAAACCGGTAATACCATCCCCATTTTATCCTGCGTCCGGCCGTTGAACTGCTTACAGAATTCCATGATATTCAAACCCTTGGAACCCAGAGCCGGACCGATCGGAGGTGCGGGGTTGGCTTGCCCACCTTTGACTTGCAGCTTAACGTAGCCACCTACTTCTTTTGCCATTGTGGTAATTTAGTTACGACCGCATGAGCGGCCCCGCTACTACTTAGGTTCCTAACTGGTTCGTCACATAACCAATCCGCACACCGTTCGCAGCCAATCAACTGGTTTTGACGAGTCACCCACAGAGGGAAGCATAGGATGCCCGTCACGGATACCTGATTAAATCAGCTCTCCTTTTCTACTTGTGCGTAACTGAGTTCTACCGGAGTATTCCGGCCAAATATTTTCACAACGACGTTCAATTTCTTCCGGTCGTCGAATACTTCTTCTACTGTGCCAATAAAACCGCCAAACGGCCCATCGACAACTTTCACATTTTCACCTTTCAGGTAATTGGCCGTCGGAATAACCACTTCCTGCGTTTCCTCATCTACCTTACCCAGAATACGGTTTACTTCAGCCTGACGGAGCGGCACCGGAACCTTCGAGGTAGTCCCGACCTGTGAATTGCCCAAAAAGCCAAGCACTCCCGGCATATTGAGAATCATGTCGAGGGCCCGATTATTACCCAGATCAGCCGAAATCAGAATGTAACCGGGGAAAAAAGACTTTTCCCGAACACGCTTCTTACCGTTGCGCATTTCGTACACCTTTTCCGCCGGGATCAGTACCTGCGGGATCACTTCGTCCAATTTCTGCCGGATAATTTCGTTATCAAGATAGGATTTGATTTTCTTTTCCTGCCCCGACACCGCCCGAATGACGTACCATTGTATGCCGCTCATGTTTGTGGTCATTAAGTGGTCATGAGGTAGTCATTACTTATCATCGACTGTGTATTTACAATGAATGATGCTAATGACAACAAATGACTATTTTTAGAATGACTGATAAAATGCGTTCAGTCCGTTCTCAAATACTAAATCAATCAACCCGACGAGTAGCGCAAAAATCAGCGACGCTACCAGAACCAGCGTGGAGCTGGATTGCAGATCACTGAATTTAGGCCAAGTCACGTTGTGCTGAACTTCCTCCCACGAGGCTTTCAGAAACGAGATAAACTTGTCCATGTATTGTAAGGATTGGCACGGGTGGAGAGATTCGAACTCCCATCAACGGTTTTGGAGACCGCTATTCTACCCTTGAACTACACCCGTAGAATAATCTGTCATTGATGGTCAAAATCATCATTTATTGTAGTCCACAACTAACGACAATAAATGGCTGCCCAGCGAATGACAAGTAATGACTCTTTTTTAATCGGACTGCAAAAGTACGAAATAATATTAAAAAACAAGTGCATTCCCGGGAAGAAATGCACTTGTTCCTAATTACTTAGCCTTAGTCGAGGATTTCCGTTACCTGACCAGCACCTACGGTACGGCCACCTTCGCGGATAGCGAAGCGCAGACCTTTTTCCATAGCGATTTTATTGATCAGCGTTACGTCGATCGTGATGTTATCGCCCGGCATTACCATTTCTACGTTAGCAGGCAGCATGATCTCGCCCGTTACGTCGGTGGTGCGGAAGTAGAACTGCGGACGGTACTTATTGAAGAACGGGGTATGACGACCACCTTCTTCTTTCGACAATACGTAAACCTCAGCTTTGAACTTCGAGTGGGGTTTTACCGAACCGGGTTTGCAGATAACCATACCCCGACGGATATCGGTTTTTTCAATACCACGGAGCAGCAGACCTACGTTGTCACCGGCTTCGCCACGGTCCAGAATTTTCCGGAACATTTCAACACCCGTTACAACTGACTTCAGGTTTTCAGCACCCATACCCAGGATTTCAACCGGATCACCCGAGTTGATAACACCCCGTTCGATACGACCCGTTGCTACCGTACCACGACCCGTGATCGAGAATACGTCCTCTACCGGCATCAGGAACGGAAGATCCGTCTGACGAGGAGGCAGGGGGATAAAGCTGTCGACATTGTCCATCAGCTCTTCGATGGTTTTTACCCATTGGGCATCGCCGTTCAGACCACCCAGGGCCGAACCTTGAATAACCGGGATATTGTCACCGTCGAAGTTGTAGAAGCTCAGCAGTTCGCGGATTTCCATCTCAACGAGTTCGAGCAGCTCAGGATCGTCTACCATGTCTACTTTGTTCATGAAGACAACCAGCTGAGGTACACCTACCTGGCGAGCCAGCAGGATGTGCTCACGCGTCTGGGGCATTGGGCCGTCGGTAGCCGCTACCACTAGGATAGCACCGTCCATCTGAGCAGCACCCGTAACCATGTTTTTCACATAGTCAGCGTGGCCTGGGCAGTCAACGTGGGCATAGTGACGGTTCGCCGTTGCATATTCAACGTGCGATGTATTGATAGTGATACCCCGCTCTTTTTCTTCCGGAGCGTTGTCAATCGAGGAGAAGTCCCGAACTGCGGCCAGACCCTTTTCGGCCAGCACTTTCGTAATGGCAGCCGTCAGCGTCGTTTTACCGTGGTCAACGTGACCAATCGTACCGATGTTTACGTGCGGTTTCGAGCGGTCAAAATTCTCTTTTGCCATGTTTTTTAAAACGCTATTGTGAACTTTTGTGTATAATTGAATGAACTCGCTGAACGAACATTAAACCCAGCGAAATCATTCCGGTTGAGGTCTGACACCAGTTGGGCTTAAAACCGCAGGGACGTCGGCCGGCCGGAGCCATTCCGACAAAAAGGCTTCCGAAGAAGCCCGGAGCCGTTACGGGGACTTGAACCCCGGACCTCTTCCTTACCAAGGAAGTGCTCTACCGCTGAGCTATAACGGCTTGTTGTAAAAATGTATAATGGGTAATGTAAACGAATAATGCTTTTGGCTAGATTCAGCATTACACATTGTTCATTATCCATTTTTCATTAACTGAGCGGAAGACGGGTCTCGAACCCGCAACCTATAGCTTGGAAGGCTATCGCTCTACCAATTGAGCTACTTCCGCAAACCAAGTTAATCGCTGTTAATAAGTAGTCGATGATAGTTTGCCTGATCGGCAGAACCCTATTGACCAAGTACTGACAACTGTCAACTTTTGGTGGGGAGTGGAGGATTCGAACCTCCGAAGGCGTACGCCAGCAGATTTACAGTCTGATCCATTTGGCCACTCTGGAAACTCCCCGAAAAACTAGTGTTAAAGAACTTTTTCCGCCCCGCTTCCGGTTTTGGAGTTGCAAAATTACACGTTTTTACGGTGTTGTCAACAGATGATTTAAAAATAATTTCGACATCGGTTTTATTTGAGCAACTCCGTGAGCCTCTTTCCGTTTGGATACGTCATTTCCGTAATGCGCCATCGACTGGCTATCTGATTTAATTCGATCCGAATCTCCTCTGGCTTATTATTATTCAGGAAGGTTACGTAAACGATGGCTTTCGAACCACCGACGGCGGCTGGCTCTACCCACGTTTTTTTGACTGCCGAATCGGGAGCATCGAACAAGAGATTCGTTTTTGTTCGATTGATCTTACCAGAGCCTTTCTGCGCGTCGTTCCAGATTTGCTCTGCTACTGGCTTAGCAAAAAACTGCTCGATCAGTGAACGGTCTTTCGTTTCCCGAAACGGATTTTCTTTCGTATTGTGCTCGAAATAAAGCGCTCGAACCAGTCGGTCGGCGGCTGAGCGAGGGGCATCAGGTCCGGGTCTCTTTGCTAATAATGCAGCACTGTCTTCAGCCACAGCGGTTGTAGCCGTCGCAGTTTCAGTATCCTGCTTTTGTTTCGTCTGGCAGGCTACACTAACAAATAGCAGCAGTATAGCTAATAGTTTTCTATAGTCAGTTTGCCAGATCGAGAGAGCTGTGGATAGAAAATACCTATATTCAGTTATCATGACTCTTGCATATTTAGGTATTCGAAATCAGCTGAGTAACGGTGAAGCACTCACTATTATCAGAAAGTTATAAGTCTATAATGACTGGTTTTTTGCTGACCGAAAGATACATCTTAGCAGTAATTTGATGGTGCAATTTCCGTTTAATAAAGTTTAGTAAACGAAACAGGTATAGAGAAATGGCTAATCGATAAGCTAGTCTAGCTAGTCTGTTTTGTGCAAGTTTGCCTCCCACCCCAACGTTTGCTGCATTTACATATTGAATTCCCTCGAGGAGTACGTGTCCATATCCAGAATGAATATGCCCAAATACGTGTAAGCGAGGCTTAATACGTTTTTTTACTGCCTTTAATAAATCCTTGCAGCCTTCCTCTGAACCTACTTCGTTTTTGTCTAGTATTCCATAAGGCGGGCAATGTGTAACCAGAATATCGGTATTGGCCGGAATGCGCTGCCAGTATTCATTGATGGCAGAGCCTCGCCGAATGGCATAAATTCCATGTATGCCAAATTTTGGCGAAATAGGTGATACAGGAGAACCCCATATTCGTAGACCTTCTATCGTAACGCTACTATTGTTTAGATATATAGCATTTGTAAGTAACGATTCATGACCAGCACCGTCTTCTCCGAACCCGTAGTCATGATTGCCAGGAACTACAATTTTATAAGGGTGTGGTAGCTCGCCTAACCATTCGTTAAAATCTAAAACGGTCGATTTTTCACCATTTGAGGTCAGATCCCCTGCGTGAATTAATATATCACCGTTCGGAATTGCTAGCTGTCGGTGCAAACTATGGGTATCTGAAATACAGACTATGCGCATAATTTATGCTAAGATTTAGCTCTATGACGCATAACTATAGATAGCGTAACAACACGTTCCTACCGTTTAAATCAGTGGACTTGCTTAGACTCGAAAGTTTAACCAAGTCCACTTTACGAGATTACCAGACCTTGATTCGGTCCTCCGGCTTTTTGTACATCTTATCGCCCGGCTGTACGCTGAAGGCTTGATACCAGGCGTTAATATTCGACAGCGGACCGTTACACCGGTAAAGACCCGGCGCGTGTGGATCGGTCAGAATAAGCTGAGCTTCGGTTTCAGGCCGGACATTGATTCGCCAGACCTGGGCCCACGACAGAAAGAACCGCTGATCGGGTGTGAAGCCGTCGATCATGCTTTTTTTCCCGGACGATTTACCCTGAGCCGTTTTTTTGAAAGCGTCGTACGCGATAGCCAGCCCGCCCAGATCGGCCAGGTTTTCGCCCAGCGTCAGTTGGCCGTTTACCTTGATAGAGTCTAGTACCTTGAAGCCGAAAAACTGCTCTTTCACCTGATCGGCCCGTTTTTTGAAATTGTCGGCATCGGTTTTGGTCCACCAGTCGCGCAGGGTACCGTCAGCGTCGTACTGCCGACCCGAATCATCGAAGCCGTGCGTCATTTCGTGGCCGATCACGGCCCCGATACCGCCATAATTGATCGCATCGTCGGCTTCGAAATCGAAGAAGGGAAACTGCAGAATAGCCGCCGGAAACGCAATCTCGTTATTGACTGGATTATAGTATGCATTCACGGTTGGTGGCGTCATGCCCCACTCCGTCCGGTCGACGGGTTTGCCCAGCCGGTTGATCATGTAATTGTACTGCCACTTGCCTACTGACTTTACGTTTCCGTAAAAATCATTGCGCGCAATAGTAACTCCCTCGTAGGTCTTCCATTTATCGGGATAGGCGATTTTACGCTTGAAGGCCAGCAGCTTCGTCAGGGCTTTTTTCTTGGTGTCCTCGCTCATCCAGTCGAGCTTTTTAATATGCTCGGTATAAGAGGTTTCCAGATTGCTCACCAGAGTCATCATGCGCTGCTTCGCTTCCGGTTTGAAGTACTTCTGCACGTAAAGCTGACCCAGCAGATCGCCCAGCGAGCCATCGATCAGACCACTAATCCGCTGCCAGCGGGGGGTTTGTTCTTTCTGACCGGTCAGTGTTTTCGAGAAAGCGAAGTTCTGTTTTACAAACGCGTCGCTCAGGTAGGGAGCCGCTCCTTTTAGAATGTTCCAGCGCATGTACGTACGCAGGTCTTCGATCGGGGTGGCCGTTACCAGACTGTCGAGCGAGCGATAGAAAGCCGGGCTTTGTACCAGCACGGTATCCTGCCCATTGACGCCTAGTTTCGTCAGCAGACTAGCCCAGTTCATACCAGGCGTCTGTTTACTGAAATCAGCGACAGTCAGTTTGTTATAGGTTTTATATGGATCGCGCAGTTCGACGCGGGGCATCTGCGCCCTGGCCAGCGCCGTCTCAACCCGCATGATAATATCGGCATCCTGCGAAGCCTGGTTAGGTTCCTCGCCAATCAGGGCAAACATCTTCGTCAGGTGATCAACGTAAGCATCCCGGATGTTTTTACTGCGGGGGTCACTCTTCAGGTAATAATCGCGGTCGGGTAGCGTCGTGCCACCCTGACTGAACTGTGGCAGGTATTTGGAGACATTCTTACGGTCCTGGGCGACAAAGAAGCCGAATAACATGCCGTTACTCTGCGTCCGCTGATAAGCCAGTTCATCCAGAAAAGCGGCTTTATTGTTTACTTTATCCACCCGCGCCAGATCCGATTTGACCGGATCGAAACCCAGCTTCTCGATAGACAGGCTGTCCATTCCGCTCGAGTAAAAATCGCCGACCATCTGGTATAACCGGCCTTTGGTGGTTGTTGTCGAAGCTTCTTCCAGCAGCGACTTCATGGCATCGAGGCTTTTCTCGCGCAGTTCGTTGAAACTCCCCCACGAAGTTTTGGAAGCCGGAATAGCATTCTGCCGAAGCCAGTTTCCGTTGGCATACTGGTAAAAATTATCTCCCGGCTTGACGGAGAGATCCATATTGGCTGGATCGATGAATTTGCGGGGAGCTACTGTAGCCACCAGACCGCCCGTTAAAAGTATCGCAGAAAGGAGCGCGACAGACTTATTCATGTATGTTGATTAAGTAATTACCCGATAAAGGTACAAAAATACATAACGCGGACGGTGGGCCGCAGCCGTGGAAACCCATACTCGTGCTCTATCTTAAATAGATGCCTGATCGAGCGTAAGTTTTCACGGTTGCGGCCCACCGTCCGCGTTGTCTGGTGTATTACGAATTACTTGCTCGCCGTGAGCGATGATTGAAACTGGCGGGCGTAGGTTCCGGCTTTGTATTGGTCGAAGGGCTCTTTCTGGTGGTAGTCATTACCGAAATAGGTAATGATCTGGTGGAATGTACGTGGTTCCAGATAGCCCGGAATCGGTTGGATCAGGTTGAATTTCTCATCCAGAAACACCGTCGATGGATAACTCATCTGGTTCTTCAGCATGGCGGCTGCCAACTCATGAACGCCGTGACTTCCCCCCCGAATGAACTTGAAGGTTTCTTTGCCCAGGGTTACATCGGCTGTTTGTTCGGCATTGAAGCGAACCGGATAAAAATTCTCGTTGACATAATCGATGATAGCGGGTTGGGAAAATGTTTTGCGGTCCATCACTTTACACCAGCCACACCAGTCGGTATATACGTCTACGACAAATTTCCGGGGTTGCTTTTTGGTTAATGCATAAGCCTCCTGAATGGTCAGCCACTTAATCTGTTTATGGTCCAGATTGGCTTTGGTGGCGGGGGGCTCGGTCGGTAAAGTCGTGCGGAAGGCACTGGCCGTAACCAGAACAAAAGCCGCAAAAAAGAGAAGCAGACGGTTCATATCAAGTTGGATGTTGTTTACCTGATAACGACAGAAGATTAATAAAATTAGCGATCAGCATCGCTATAATGCATTAAAATCCGGCTATGAACACGTCGTCAGGATTTCTCCCGAACACCAAACTCCGGTGTCCAGGAGAACGTCTATTATTTGATTGCCCGCAGGATATCCCGCTTGTGCGGAGGCCCCGGATGCTTCTCGACCGTCAGGCCAGCCGCCCGCATGTTTCGCTGCACCTCGCTTTTAGAGCAATACGTGGTCAGGATACCACCCGGCCGGAGGAAGCTGGCTAGCTGCTGAAAAATATCGGCGCTCCAGAGTTCCGGCTGAGCCGTTGGCGCAAACGCATCGTAATAAATCAGATCGAATCGTTCGGCCGGCTGGAAATCCTGCAGCCGGCTCTCGTGTTTGAATAGTGTAAAATATGGATTTATCCGAGCAAGCTCATTCCATTCCGATTGATGCAACAACTGTAAATAATGAGTACCCAGCAACTCGTCGTAATTTAGCGGAGCGGCATCGGCTACCGACATCGGAAACGCTTCTACCGCGGTATACACTACCTGACGTTGAGCGACTTCGGCCTCCTGAGCAGTCAGCAACGCATTTAGTCCTGTCCCGAACCCCATTTCAAAAACTTGCAGAGGCTGACCGGAGAATTTCTCAAAAGCAGCCAGCAGGCCAAGTTCAATATAAACCCGCTGCGATTCCTGATAAGCGCCATGCACCGAATGGTAAGTTTTGTCGAGCACCTGGTTGATGGCCGTGTGCGATCCATCGGCGGTTACGATCAGCCGTACGTCTGCTTTCATAATCTATCGTTTTTGGCCTATTTTTGCCTCGGATTAATGTATAATGAATAATGTACAGTGGCTAATGTACGGTTCTTGCTATGCATTGTCCGTTGTACATTTTTCATTATACGTCTATATCAATGATTCAACGCGTTCAGACAATATTTTTGTTTCTTATTGCCATAGCCATGGGGGTCGCCCTGGCCAATCCTATCTGGGAAAAAGCGGGAACCAAACTACCCGAAATGGCACACCTGACGGCGCTCCAATATAGCTATCAGGACGGCGTGACCACCTATGTCAACACCGTCTGGTATTTAGCGCTGCTCATTGCTTTAGTCGGTCTGGTGGCGCTCTACGCTGTTTTTCAGTACCGCAACCGGCTGACACAAACCGCCCTTTGTGCCGTAAATGCGCTGATGCTGACGGCCATCATGGGCATTATCCTTTACCGAACCGTCTATCTGGGAAAAGGCTACGGCAGTCCGGATGATCAGGGAACGTTCCAGGCTGGCTTTTACGCTATCATTGCGGCACTGGTATTCAATGCGTTAGCCAATCGCTTTATCCGACGCGACGAACGGATGGTAAAAGATTCGAATCGGATACGGTAATGCATCCATAATTTGACTGACTGAAAACGGTATCGATCGCGATTTTTCGATCGATACCGTTTTTTAATTAATACTAATGCTGTCAACGCTCCGAACCGGGAACAGATGACGCAATAAAAACCTGATTCAGATTGGTTGGAAACGGCTGAAAGTTGGTAAATTCGGCTGCCAACTAACGGCTTTCAGAAAGCTCCCCGAATCTTCACAGCAAACCTCCGTTTAATCCATGTATCGCGTTAAACGTCTACATTTTTTTCTATCCTTGACCGTCTTATGGGCTTTTAAACCCGTTTCCCTGACCGCTCAGTCAAGCAGGCTAACCCCAGCATTTGCGTATGCAGAACCCGCCTTATCGCCCGACGGTCGGGAGATTGCGTTCGTATCGGGGGGCGATATATGGACAGTGCCCGTTAGTGGTGGCGAAGCCCGGCTCCTGGTCGCTCATGCCGACAATGAGTCGCGGCCGCTCTACTCTCCGGATGGCAAATACATGGCTTTTGGGTCAACCCGCTCCGGCAACGGCGATATTTACCTGCTGACCCTCGAAACCGGCGCCCTGCGTCGGCTGACTTACGACGATGGCGCTGAAACCCTGACCGCCTGGTCGAACGACAGTAAACTGGTTTATTTTCAGTCGACCAGCCGGGATATTTCAGGCATGAACGATATCTACCGGGTGGCCATCACCGGCGGAACGCCCATGCCTGTCACCGCCGACCGATACGCCAGCGAATTTTTCGGAACACCATCGCCCGACGGAACTTTACTGGCTTTCTCGGCCCGGGGAATTGCCGCAGCCCAATGGTGGCGGAGAGGCAGCAGCCACCTGGATCAAACCGAGATATGGACCTGCAAAATCGGTACGAAAAAAGGCGAGAAGCCCGTCTATGAACGGCTGACGGAAGGCGGAGCGAAGGAGTTATGGCCTCTGTGGAGCCCGGATGGGCAGACCCTGTATTATATGTCGGATCGGAGCGGAAACCAGAATCTATGGGCAAAGCCCCTGAAGGGCCAACCGACCATGCTGACTTCTTTTAAAGACGGACGAGTACTCTGGCCGTCCATTAGTCACGATGGGCGTACCCTTGTGTTCGAGCGTGATTTTCAGATCTGGAAATACGATATCGCTGCCAAAAAAGCAGAATCTGTGGCGATCAGGTTACGGGGAGCGGCCGCAGGGCAGGCTGTCGATCATCAGAAACTGACGAATCAGTTTCGGGATCTGGTCGTTTCGCCCGATGGTAAAAAAGTAGCGTTTACGGCGCATGGTGAAGTATTTGCCGTTTCAGCCCGCGACGGAGGAGATGCTGTGCGGGTCAGCGACACACCTGGTCTGGAGTCGCAACTGGCCTGGCTGCCCAACAGCCGCACGTTGCTGTATACCAGCACACGCGACGGAGCCGCCAGCCTGTTTCAATACGACTTCTCGACCCATACCGAAACCCAGCTGACCAATTCTCAGCAGGACGACAGCTCACCCGTCGTTTCGCCCGATGGGCAGTCGGTTGCTTATCTGCGCAATGGGCAGGAACTACATGTGCTGGAATTCAACGGCAAAAAAGATCGTACGCTATATAAAGGATACCTGGGCCGGGCACCCTTTGCGGGTTCGGGTTCGGTGACCTGGTCGCCTGATGGGAAATGGCTGGCCTTTTTTGTGTATGGAGCCAAAACCTTCCGGAATGTCTGGGTGGTGCCCGCTGCCGGTGGAGAGAGTCGGCCCATTAGTTTTCTGGCCAACACCTTCGGCGGCAACATCAGCTGGAGTCCCGATGGTAAATACATTCTCTTCGGAACGAACCAGCGGACCGAAACCGCGCAGGTAGCCCGCGTCGATCTGGTGCCGCGCCTGCCCAAATTCCGGGAAGATCAATTCCGGGATCTGTTCAACGAAGAAGTCCCTCGAAATATCCGTCCCACCACAACGCCTATTGCGCCAAGCCCAGCTGCTACCGAAAAAGCGCCGACGCGCGATACACTGGCCAGTTCGGCAACCCGCCCCAAAGGCACCGCAGCAACAAGCCTTGTTTTCGACGGCATTCGTCAGCGGCTGAGCCTGCTGCCCGTTGGGGTCGAAGTGAATGCTCAATCGATCAGTAAGGATGGGAAGACCCTTCTACTGACCGCCAGCGTGGCCGGCCGGCAAAACTTGTACACGTATCCACTGGATGAGACAAACAGCGAACGGGCCGTTGCCCGTCAGCTCACCACGACGCCCGGCCAGAAGAGCAACGCCCAGTTTACGGCGGACGGCAAAGAGGTCTTTTACCTCGAGCAGGGTCGGATTCAATCGATTACGCTCGAACGACGAGAACCTAAACCGCTGAGTGTAACGGCCGAACTGGACATCGATTTTGCCACAGAAAAATTACAGGTCTTCCAGCAAGCCTGGGATGTGCAGAACAAAGGGTTCTACGACCCAGAGTTTCACGGAGTCGACTGGAAAGCCGTTCGTACCCGCTACGAACCACTGGCCGCCGGTGCCCGTACGCCCGACGAACTGCGCCGGCTGCTGAGCCTGATGGTGGGCGAACTGAATGCGTCTCACTCGGGGGTATCGGGTCCGCAGGGAGCTACGGACATCAGTACCGGACGGTTAGGTCTGCGTTTCGACCGTATTACCTACGAAAATACGGGCAAGCTGCTGATCACCGAAGTTGTCGTACTGGGTCCTGCGGCCTTGGCCGGCTCGGTTAAACCCGGTGATTACCTGCTGGCTATCGACGGAAAAAGCGTCGATGCCAATACCAACCTGGACGAGTTGCTGAGCAACAAAATCAACCACCGCGTCACGCTGGCGGTTGCCTCGGAGCCCAAAGCGACGGCGAAGGAGGTGAGCGTGTTACCAATCAGTTTAGCGACCGAAAAAGCACTGCTTTATAAACAGTGGGTAGAGCAGCAACGAGATTATGTCAGCAAAGCTAGTAATGGACGGCTGGGTTACGTGCATATGTTCGATATGTCGGCCGAATCGCTCAACCAGTTGTATATCGACCTCGATGCCGATAATCAGACGCGGGAAGGCGTCGTCGTAGACGTTCGCAACAACAATGGTGGGTTTGTCAATGCATATGCCATCGATGTTTTTGCCCGGAAAGGGTATATGACCATGACGTCGCGCGGGTTGCCGCCAGCTCCGGCCCGAACTCAACTCGGCCAGCGCGCCCTCGAAGCCCCTACGATTCTGGTCACAAACCAGCATTCGCTCTCCGATGCCGAAGATTTTACGGAAGGCTACCGAACGCTGAAGCTGGGCAAAGTTGTCGGCGAACCCACCGCTGGCTGGATTATTTATACCTCGGCGGCTCAACTGATCGACGGCTCATCGATTCGCCTGCCGTTCTCGCGTATAACCGACAATACAGGCAAAAACATGGAGCTGATTCCGCGCCCAGTTGATATTCCGGTTTCGCGCCCCATTGGCGAGAGCTATACGGATCAGAATACTCAATTGGACGTAGCCGTGAAAGAGCTTATCAAACAGTTGGACGAAGCAAAGCCAAACCGGGTTAGCCAGGGGAAATAAGGGCCATTCGGCATCTATGATGCTAGCCCCTGTCGTAGTGCAAACGGTTGGCTGCCATACTTCGGCTTCATTCCCTCAAACCGTCGAGGTAACAGTTGAGTACGCCCCTCCGGGAGCGTACCCGGTACATGGATAACGCGCTCAACAGGTCTAACTACTATTTTACAGTACCCACTTTTATAATGCCTTACTAACAACCTCTGCCAGCATGAAAAAACGCTTATTTACACTTCTCTACGTACTACTGACCACCGCCTACCAGCTTTCGGCACAAGCGCCCGCCGGAGCCGGTGGTTCTTCCAGCATTTCCAGTTTCACCAATGGTATGGAACGCCATCCGGGCTTCATGACCTTTTACTGGGATGCTAAGAAAGGAAAAGTCTGGCTCGAAATCGACAAGTTCGACACTGAATTCCTGTATTATCCAACTTTGGCCCAAGGTGTTGGCTCCAACGACATCGGTCTCGACCGGGGGCGGCTGGGCCAGGAGCATATTGTAAAATTCCAGCGGAGCGGTCCCAAAGTGCTGCTCATCGAGCCGAACTACGCCTATCGGGCTATCAGCAACGATCCGCTCGAAAAGCGGGCGGTAGAAGAATCGTTCGCCAAATCGGTCCATGCCGGGTTTGATGTTACGGCCGAAGAGGGTGGGAAAGTGCTGGTCGACCTAACTCCGTTTCTGATGCAGGACGCAGTCGGCGCGGTGCAGGCCATCAGCCGGACCAAACAGGGGGCGTTCCGGTTCGATCCGGCGCGGAGCGCGCTGTATCTGCCCCATACCAAGGCTTTCCCCCAGAATACGGAGTTTGAAACGATCATCACGCTCACTGGCGAAAATCCCGGTGCTTTCCTGCGGGAGGTGGTTCCGACCCCGACCGCAGTGACCATGCACCAGCACCATTCGTTTGTGCAGCTGCCCGATGCCGGGTACAAACCCCGCCTGTTCGATCCCCGGATCGGTTACGGTGGCATCGAGTATTTCGATTACGCAACGCCCGTAAGCCAGCCGATCATGAAGCGCTACATTTCGCGGCACCGGCTGGAGAAAAAAGACCCGTCGGCAGCGGTGAGTGAAGCCGTTAAACCGATTATCTATTATGTCGACCCAGGCACGCCCGAACCGATCCGTTCGGCGCTGGTAGAGGGAACATCCTGGTGGAATCAGGCATTTGAAGCGGCTGGTTATAAGAATGCTTTTCAGGTTAAACTGTTACCGGCTGATGCCGATCCGATGGATATTCGCTATAACCTGGTTCAGTGGGTACACCGCTCGACACGGGGCTGGTCGTATGGTGGCAGCATCAGCGACCCGCGCACGGGCGAGATCATTAAAGGAAAAGTTACGCTGGGTTCGCTGCGGGTTCGGCAGGACTACCTCATCGCGCAGGGGCTTGTCGGCGATTACGCTGGGGCTACAGCGCCTTCATCGGACCCGATGATGCAGATGTCGATCGAGCGGCTGCGGCAGCTGGCGGCACACGAAGTTGGGCATACATTGGGTTTACCGCACAACTACATCGCCAGCACGCAGAACCGGGCGTCGGTCATGGATTATCCGACGATGGTTGCCAAGATCAAAGGAGCCAGCATCGACCTTTCGGATGCGTATGCTAAAAACATTGGTGAATACGACAAGTGGAGCATTCGCTATGGCTACGAACAGTTTCCGGCCGGCGCCGACGAAAAGCAGGCGCTGGATAAGATCGTAAACGACATGCACAAAGCCGGGCTGAGTTTCCTGACCGATCAGGATGCCCGGCCGGAAGGATCGGCCCACCCCGGCACGCACCTGTGGGATAATGGCGCCAACGCCGTCGATGAACTGAAGCGCGTATCCGACGTCCGTAAACTGGTGCTGTCCAACTTCAGTGAGAAGAAAATTCCGATGGGAACGCCCATGGCCACGCTCGAAGAAGTACTTGTGCCGATGTATATGTTCCACCGCTATCAGGTCGAAGCCGCGGCAAAAGTTGTGGGCGGACAAACCTACACCAATGCGCTGCGCGGTGACGGTCAGCCGGTTATGTCAACGGTTCCGGTACAGGAGCAGAAGCGGGCGCTGGACGCGCTGCTGGCCACCATCGACCCGGCTTTCCTGGCACTTCCCAAGCCAATTCTCAACCTGATTCCAGCGCGTCCGTTCCGGTACGATCCGAACTTCCGGGAGGTGTTCAAACGCCGAACCGGTATTACCTTTGACCCGATGGCAGCACCCGAAGCCGCGGCTGGTATGACGTTGCAAATGCTGTTCAATAGCGAACGGGTAAGCCGACTCGTGATGCAGTCAGCGCTCGACCCGGCGCAACTCAGCCTGGAATCGATGCTCGATCAACTGCTTGCTACCACCTGGTACAAAGCCGACCCGGCCGATGGGTATCAGGCTGAAGTAAAGCGCCTGACCGACAAGCTGCTGCTACAGAAACTGATCGATCTGGCCAATAACCCGGAAGCTACCTCTCAGGCGCGGGCCATTGCCGGTCTGAAGATGAGCCAGCTAAAAAGCAAGCTAACGGCGTCAGGTGCCAATCCGAAACTAGCGGCTCATCATCTGTTCGCCCTTGATCAGCTTCGCCGGGCGGAAGGCAACGTAGCGGATATCAAACCAACCACTCCGCAAACGCCCCCCGAGGGTATGCCCATCGATCCGGGTCAGGAATGGCTTGCCCCTGCCTGCGACTGGAAACCATAATTCACGAAACGGCCTAAAGAAAAACGGTATCGAAAGCTTCGATACCGTTTTTGGTCTACTGATATTTGGGCTTAAAATTTGTAAGCAACGCTTCCTACGAAACTTCTTAATTTCTGTGGGTTCATGGTGGTGTAACCAATCCAGTAATGCTGGTTGGTCAGGTTATCTACTTTGGCCGAAATCCGGAATTTCGGCTGATCATAGAAAGCGGATGCGTTCAGCACGGTGTAAGCAGGCAAAATAAACTCGCCCATACTAACGCTGTTCTGAATCTTGTTATCACTGGCATAATTTCCCCCAAAGCCAACTCCTAATCCTTTCACCATGTAATCGGGCAGTCGATAGCTTAGCCACAGGTTTGCCAGCACCGGCGAAGAAGCCGTGGTGGGCCGACGACCGTTGACATCGGCATCCGCTTTGTCCAGTTTCGAATCGTTGTAGCTAAAGCCAGCCACTACATTGAATCCGCTGAAGGGATTGGCCACTACATCGACTTCAAACCCTTTGCTCGACTGCTCGCCGTCCTGCGTCTGAGCAAAGCGGGCAGCTGCCAACGGGTTCGGGTCAGTGCGAAGCAGGTTACTGACCCGAATATTGTAATAGCTCAGGGTAGCGCTTAGTTTTCCAGAAAAAGCGTCGAGTTTAACCCCCGCTTCGAACTGGTTCGCCTGTTCGAGTTTGGCGAACCGCTGCGTCAGGCTATCGGAAGCTGTTACGTCGTATGCATTATAAATGCCCCGGTTGTTGAAGCTGTTCTGGTAGTTGGCAAACAGCGACACTTTGTCCTTCAGCGGCTGGTAGACTACCCCAAATTTCGGCGAGAACGCTGTCTGCTCATAGCCTGCTACAGCGCTCCCTTCGGTACCGCCTTTGTTGTTGAAATGGTCGACCCGCAGGGCAGCCAGTACACTCAGGTTGTCTGTGAGGTTCAGCACATCGGACAGAAAAGCGCTAGACGTATTCCGAATGCCGGTGACAGGATAGGTGAAATCAGGAGCTTTGCTGGCGTACAGAGCCATCAGAGCGGCTCCGTTAAACTGGCTGTAATCGCCGTTTGCCGTAATGGGAACAGTGTCGTAGGTACTGCCAAAGAATAACTGATTGGAATTGACGTGCAGGTAGTCCAGCCCCAGCACGATCCGGTTGCGCAGGCTACCCAGCCGAAAATCACCATTGAACAACTGCTGTACTTCCAGTACATCGTTGGTGCTGTTGCGGGTCGATTGATCCGCCCGGACCAGGTTGTTCACACCCAGGGTCGTTCCGCCGGGAATGATGTAGAAATACGGTCCGAAACCATTCGAATAGCTGTGGCTCGAACTGATATTCGTCGATGACGTAAAGGCGGACGACATCCGATAGTTCACCTGGCCGAACAGGTTGGTGCTACGTGAGTGCTGCGTCAGCCCACCCCCCATGTAAGAGTTGCGATAGTCGACGGATAGCTGGTCGGCCCGGGTAGCACCGAGGGTATAGCCCGGAACATAAAAGAAGAAAATCTGTTTGCCCACATTTTCGGAGCGGAAAATTTCCGCATCGAGCTGGACCGACAGGCGTTCGTTGGGCTTGAATAACAGACTCGGAGCCAGCGCAAAATTTCGGCTGAAACCGATTGTCTGAAAAGTGCCCTGGTGACTGAAAGCCGTATTGACGCGCAGCAACAGATTGCGGCGGCTGGTAACGGGGGTGTTCACATCCAGGCTAACCCGCTGAAAGTCATAACTTCCTGCCGACACGGCGACCTCTCCGCCGAAGGTTTCGTAAGGTTTTTTGGTCACCCGGTTTACCAGTCCACCGTAGGACGTAAGCGAACTACCAAACAACGTGGCCGACGGTCCTTTGATCGTTTCCAGTTTTTCGAGATTGACCGCGTCGATGTCGCTGGTAACGTTACCCGCCAGGCCGTTTCGAAGCTGGCTTTGCACAATGAAGCCCCGGGTACTGTAATAGCTGCCGCCGTCGCCGGCCCGACCGGTTGCTTCCCACATTTTCTGGACGCCGGGCGCATTCCGCATGGCTTCATCGACCGAGAACACCAGTTGTTCCGTTAGCAGCTCTTTACCGATGGTGTTGTATACCTGGGGATTTTCCAGATTCCGGAGCGGCATTTTCGACACATAATCGCTGCTGGTGCGGGCGAACCTGTTGATACGGCCAGCCGTT
Organism: Spirosoma koreense; assembly: GCF_054777875.1. Taxonomy (NCBI): domain Bacteria; kingdom Pseudomonadati; phylum Bacteroidota; class Cytophagia; order Cytophagales; family Cytophagaceae; genus Spirosoma; species Spirosoma koreense. The sequence goes on from NZ_BAAHAC010000029.1 coordinate 327,474, forward strand.
ACAATGACTTCCTGCAACTGAGCGCTACTCTCGGCCAGGGTAAAGTTTAGCGTCGCGGCTTCTGAATCGCCGAGCGTAATGGTTACCTCACTTGTTTTTAGTCCGATTACCGAGGCCTGAACCACGTGTGTACCGGCTTTTACCCGATTGATAATGTATTCTCCTTTCGCATTCGTGATCGAGCCCTGCCCCCGCCCTTTCAGACTGACGGTTACATATTCGACCGGATCGCCGTCGGCAGTGGTTATTTTTCCGCGAATGGTACCCAGTTGCTGCGCAATCGACAGCACAGGTAAGCACAAGATTATAAGCAGAATGCGTACAAAACCTAAATTCATTATTCCCAGTAGAGGTTGATTCAGTCCGCAAAGCAACAGCAAAAAACACAGGAATAAAAATTATTTTTAATTAATCTAAATAACCAAAGAAGTATTTGCCAGCGTTTGTGGTCGGTTATCTCACTTGCTCCTGAAGCTAGCTTCCTACCGATCTGATGGTCGTTTAATCAAGTGGATGTGGGGGCTGCAAAAATCAGGAACAATAAAAAGTTAAGTTTGTATTTTTCTCATAAAGACGCTGTTACTCACTTATTAGAATAGCCTTTAATAGTTCATAGACAGCTATTTATAAAATTTTTGAAAAAATTCTTGTTTAACGAAACAAATAAAATCTACCTTTGTTAGATATTTTGAAAGCCGTTAGAAAAATGAGTGTTACTGATCGTCGAACGCGCCAGAAAGCCGAAATCCGCCAGCGTATTCTGGACGCTGCCCGACAAATTGCCCGCGACAAAGACTGGAATGCCGTTACCATTCGGAGCATCGCCGAAGCCATCGACTACACACCTCCGATTGTGTACGAGCATTTTCAGAATAAAGAGGATGTGCTGCTCAACATCGTAAAGGAAGGTCACCTCGCTAACCGCAGGGCATTTGATGAAACGCTGGCGATGGATCTGAACGCCGAAGAAAAAATCGTCCGGCTGTCGATGCTGCAGTGGACGTTTGCCAATGAACAACCTGAAGTATACCGACTGATGCACAATCCCGAGCGGATGGAACAGCAACGGGAAATGGTACGGGAAGGCATGCAGGAAGCTAAGCTAAAGATCGAAAGCCTGTTTCGGGAAGTCAGCCCCGCCACAGATAACATTTCTGAAGTGATTTTCAACTGGTTTTGTCTAATGCAGGGGTATATCAATCTGATTACCAGCATTCAACCTCACCAGGGCGCCAAACTGCTCAAGAAAATCGAAGACCCCAACATGGTAGCACTTTTTAAGCAACCTACCCTCCTCTTCGAGCGGGCCATCCGCCGGTTTATCAAAAGTTTATAAACACCATCTCTCACACTATCAGACATTTAGATTTCATAACCAAATGAAAGGCACAAGGCAGAGGCTACTGATCGTGCTGACGCTGCTGACCACCTGGGCCAGCGCACAGAATGCTCCCTCGGGTGGCTACACACTCGCACAGTGCGTTGAGTACGCACGGGTCAACAACCCCAACATCAAAATCGCACGGGTCAATGAGCAAATATCGACCGTGCAGACGCAACAGGTGATCGGTAAGAATTTACCGCAGGTTTCTGTGGCCGGATCGCTGCTGGACAACGTTAAAATTCCGGTTCAGCTGCTCCCCGGTGAATTCCTGGGGCAGCCCGGCACGTTCATTCCCGTACAGTTCGGTACGCAGTATAGCTCGACACTGACGGGTCGCGTCGATCAGAAAATCTTCGATCCGTCGTTTGGACTGGCACTTAAAGCGGCTAAGATTCAGACCCAGGTGCAGGCCCAGGCGACCCTCCAGGCCGAACAAACTCAGGCTTATAATATCGCCAAAGCATACTACCAGACGCTGGTGATCGACCTGCAGAGACGCCTGACCATCCGCGACCTGAATTCGTCGGATACGCTGTTGCAACAGGAGCAGGTTCGGCTTAAGAACGGTACCACCCGCGAGATCGACTTCGGCCGCATTCAGCTGAACCGCAATAATTTACAGTCGCAACTGGAGCAGTCAAACCGAAACTACGAGCAGGCGATCAATCAACTGAAATTTCAGATGGGAATGCCCCTGGCCGAAACCCTGGCGCTTCAGCCACTGGAGATTGAAAAAGAGCTGCAGGTAGCCGATCTGCCGAATGCGGAAACCCGATTTTTCGAACGGCGGCCCGACTTTCGGCAACTGGTGCTGAACACGCAGTTGCAGGACCTGAACCGCCAGTCGAACAACCGTGGGTATTTGCCATCGCTTGGTTTTTACGGTACCTACGCCACCAACGCCCAGCGACAAACCTTCAGCTTTTTCGATGGAAAGCTACCCTGGTTTAAAAGCTCGACGATTGGTCTGACCCTTGCCTGGACGCCCTTCGATGGCAACCAGCGCCGGTACCGTGACCGCGAAAACCGACTGAATCTCGAAACGCTGCGGTTGCAGCAAATTCTGACCCGCGAGTCGGCCCAGCTGAATCTGAGCAATGCGCAGGTTAGCTACCAGAATCTGGTAACCGACATCCAGCGCGAACGGGACAATATCGAACTCGCCCGCAAAATTCTGAGCGTTACTGAACTGGAATACCGGGAAGGCATCGCTACATCGGTGACGCTGATCGACGCGAAAGATGCCTTGACCACAGCCCAAAACAATTTAGCAAACAAGCTCATTAGTCTATATCAATCCCGGTTAGACTACGAAAATGCGCAGGGTTCTATTCTTGATTACGTTACTCAAAAATAAACAGTTACCATGAAACGAGTTATCATTATTGGAGCGGTAGCTGCCCTGATCGCGCTGATTGCTTTCCGCCTGGTTAATAACAAAAAAAAGATCGAGACCGCGAAGACCGCTACGGCGCAGTTTCAGACCATACCCGTTGTGCAGGTGCAACCCGTAACCTACGAGCGGCTCGATCAGAAACTGTCGCTGCTGGGAACGGTAGAAGCCCAGAACGAGGGAAATATCATCGCCGAAACTCGCGGGAAACTCCAGAACTTCAAGCTGCTGCTGGGTTCGGCCGTTAAGAAAGGCCAGCAGGTCGGTTATATTCAGGACGAAGTGCAGGGTATCGTGGTTGAAAACAACCAGACCGCCGTTGAAAACGCCAAACGCGAACTGGAGCGCTACGAACGACTGCTGAAAGGTGGGGCCGTTACACAGGAAACTTATCAGAAATACAAAGATCAGTATAACACGGCCATTCTGAATGCCAAACAGCAGCAGCGGGTGCTGGGCAACGGTGCCGTCATTGCCCCGATCAGCGGGTATGTTTACGACAAAAAAGTCGAAAATGGCGAGTACGTTGCCGTCGGTGCGGTGCTGGCCTCGGTCATTAATTTGCAGAACCTGAAACTGGTGGTGAATGTGCCGGAGCAGGCGGTTTATCAGCTTAAGCTGGGCGATAAGGCTACCATTACCGCCCAGGCGTTTCCGGGCGTGACCTTTACTGGGTCGGTTCACTACATCAGCCCCAAAGGTGATGATCTGCACAACTATCCGGTCGAGATTTACCTGAGCAACAACAGCAAAAATCAATTGAAAGCCGGCACGCTGGCCAATGCCAGTTTCACCTTTCGCAACGGAATCGATGGCCTGTTCATTCCACGCCGGGCTCTGATTGGTGGTGCCGATAGCGCCAGCGTGTACGTACTGGAGAACAACAATACGGTTCGGCTGCGCAAAATCCAGTTGGGCTACGACACCGGGGATCTGTACCAGGTCTTGAACGGCCTCAAAAAAGGCGATCCGATTGTAGTAAATGGCCAGCTGAATCTCAGCAATGGAGCCAAAGTAACGGTAAGTGGAAATGGGGCAGCTCAGAGCCAGTCAGATACGTCGGTAGCGGTGAATCCTTAACAATCCGGTAGGCGTCAGGCGTTTGCCCGACGAACCACCCTCAAAACAAACAAACGAATGTCAGTAACTGAAATAGCCATTAAACGCCCGACGCTGGTTGTGGTGGCTTTTACTGTCCTGGGTATTCTTGGTTTTATCTCGTATAAAAGCCTGAACTATACCCTTTTGCCGAAATTCGATGCGTCGGTGGTTACGATCATCACGGCGTATCCGGGGGCAGCGGCCGGCGAGGTCGAAAACTCGGTAACCCGGAAGATCGAAGACGCTGTTTCGTCGCTGGAGAACCTGAAAAACATCAGTTCGACCAGCCAGGAAGGGGCGTCGACAATCCAACTGGAATTGACCTCGAATGCGGATCCGAATCGGGCGCTGGAAGATGCACAGCGGAAGGTAAACGCCATTCTGTCGCAACTGCCGGATGAAGTGGAGTCGCCTACGTTGCTGAAGTTCTCGACCGACGATGTGCCGGTCATCCGGATGGGTATCCGGGGTAACTTGGAAGCGACCAAGCTGTACGACCTGGTCGATGACCAGATCCGTACGCAATTGACCAAAGTCGACGGGGTGGGCCAGGTGACGCTGACGGGTGGTCGTGAGCGCGAAATCCGGATTGGGGTCGACCCGAATAAAATCAAGCTCTACAATCTTTCGCTGTCGCAGGTGGTTCAGGCCGTCAACTCGGCCAACCTCGATTACCCGACCGGGCGCATCGAAACCGATCAGGCCCAGTACGCCATCCGGCTGGCGGGTAAATTTACCGACATCAACCAGATCCGGAATGCCGCCCTGAAAACCTCTCCGAATGGCACCAAAGTCGTGTTGAGCGACGTAGCGACGGTGACTGATGGCGTGGCCGACCCAACGACCATCAACCGGATCAACGGGCGCGAATCCATCGGGATCACGATTCAGAAACAGACAGATGCCAACGCGGTGGTGATCAGTCAGCAGGTACGCAGTATTCTGGGCGGCATCGAGAAGCAGTATGCCAACATCGGCCTGAAATTCGAAATCACCAGCGACTCCTCCACCTATACGCTGGCTTCGGCCGAGGGGGTAATATTTGACCTTGAGTTTGCCGTTGTGCTGGTAGCGCTGGTGATGTTGTTGTTCCTGCATAGCCTGCGAAACGCCTTCATCGTCATGGTTTCCGTACCGGCTTCGATCATTTCGGTGTTTGTGCCGATGTATCTGCTGGGATTCACGCTCAACCTGATGACCCTGATGGCCCTGTCGCTGGTCGTGGGTATTCTGGTCGATGACTCGATTGTGGTCCTGGAGAATATCTACCGGCACCTCGAAATGGGCAAAGACCGCCGAACGGCTTCGCTCGACGGGCGGAACGAAATTGGCTTTACGGCGGTGGCCATTACCATGGTCGACGTAGTCGTGTTTCTGCCGCTGGTGTTCGTGCAGGGTCTGATTGCCAATATTATCCGGGAGTTTGCCCTCGTGGTCGTGTTCTCGACGCTCATGTCGCTGATCGTATCGTTCACCATTACGCCCCTGCTGGCGTCACGGTTCGCGAAAGAAACGGATCTGAACGGACCCGGTCTCGGCAAACGGTTTCTCTCCTGGTTCGAAGGCCAGTTCGATTCGCTGAAACACGGTTACGCGCGGCTGCTTGCCTGGAGCCTAGGTCACAAACGCTGGGTGTACATTACGGCAATTGTTTTATTCGTGGCCTCGATAGGTCTGGTAGCCGGTGGTTTTATCGGTACAACGTTCTTCCCACAAAGCGACCAGGGCGAATTTATCGTTCAGATCGAAGGGGAACCGTTCAACAGCCTGGCCGAGACCAACCGCATTTGTCAGGGTATCGAAAAACAACTGATGCAGAACAAGCTGGTTACGAAAGTGAACAGCAACGTAGGGTATTCCAGCTCGGCATCGGGGGGCGGTCTGGGCTCAACGCCTTACCACAAAGCCGAGATTACGGTAACCATCGTTCCTAAAGATCAGCGCACGATTTCGGTCGATCAGTTTGCGGCCCAGACGAAGGCCCAGATTATGAAAACGCCTGGCCTGAACGTCAAATCTGCACCAGTGGGCATTACGGGTGGTGCGAATGCGACGCCGATTCAAATTCTCCTGCAGGGCAATTCGCAACAGGAGCTGCAACAGGCAGCAGCGATTGTTAAACAAGTGGTTAAATCGGTGAGTGGTACGACCGACGTAGAATTGGGTGTCGACGATCCAAAACCGGAGCTGAGAGTCAATCTGGACCGCCGAAAAATGGCTCAATACGGCGTTTCGGTAGCGAACGTCGGGGCAACGCTGCAAACTGCTTTCTCCGGAAATACCGATAGCAAATACCGGATCGGTAGCCGTGATTACGACATCCGCGTGGAACTCAACCAGTTTAACCGCCAAAGTAAGGATAACGTCGGCGACCTGACCGTTCCGGATGCCCAGGGAAATCTGATCGAGATTCGGCAGATTGCGGACCTACAACTCAGTACGGGTGCGACACAGCTGACCCGCTATAATCGGGTGGGTTCATTGTTCGTCAACTCGAACGTCATTGGCCGGCCAACCGGTACGGTGGGTGCTGAGATCGACAACATTCTGAAAACGAAAAAACTGCCTGGTGGCGTTACCTACGCGCTCAAAGGTGATCTGGAACGTCAGTCGGATGCCTTCGGTAGCCTGGGTATTGCCCTTGGTCTGGCCGTTATGTTCGTCTATCTGTTGATGGTGGCCCTGTATAATTCATACTTTCGCCCTTTCGTGGTCCTGTTCTCGATTCCGATGGCGGTTATCGGTGCCTTCCTGGCGCTGGCGCTGGCCGAACAGTCGATTTCGTTCTTCGTTATGCTGGGGATGGTCATGCTGATCGGTCTGGTGGCTAAAAACGCCATCCTGCTCGTCGACTTTGCCAATGCGCAGAAAGAAGAAGGAAAAAGCACCGTCGACGCCCTCGTAGAAGCAGGTCGCGAACGGATTCGCCCGATCCTGATGACCACCATCGCCATGACGATCGGGCTGTTGCCAATGGCTTTAGCTACCGGCGATGGCTCGGAATCGAAGAATGGTCTGGCCTGGGTGCTGATCGGTGGTCTGATCAGTTCACTGTTGCTGACACTGGTGCTGGTCCCGACGGTCTACCTAACTTCCGAAAATATCTTCAACGGTGTTCGTCGGGTATATAATCGGATCGGTGGCAAAAAAGACAAACCCGTTCCGGCCGACCCGGCGAAGGTATAACGAGCCTTAAAAAAGCCTTAAAAAAGCCGACCGAAGCATGCTTCGGTCGGCTTTTTCAGGTTACCCCGTAAGCGGTGCTATGATTTGTGCCAGGTTTCTGCCTTGGCAAGAAAAGCTAGAATTAACTTAGCCAGTACTAGTTTTGTGCCGATACCAAAAACGACACTAGTATGATTTCTTCCAAGGTTGGCTGGGCAGGCGCTTTGCTCATGATCTGTCAGTCAGCATTTGCTCAACAGCCCATTACCGATGCCCTTAAACCGACCGCCGAAAAAAACGAACTTCGCTATAACCTAAACGAATCGGGCACCCACTTTTTCAAAGCGACTTTCCTGAACCAGGCCTGGCTTCAGTTCAATCAGAGCAACCCAGGAACCACGGTTATCGGCGTTCCTAAAGACAATACCTTCTCCATCGGTCTGCGCCGGACCCGCATTCAGTTGTATGGCCAGCTCAGCGACCATGTTTTGTTGTACATGCAGTTTGGGATGAACAACTTCAACTACCTCAACGGTGGTTTCAATCAGACGGCCTCATCGCAGCGCAAAGTCCAGGCTTTTTTCCACGACGCCGTAGGCGAATATCTGGTATTCAAAAATAAAAACTACCTGAATTTGGGGGCTGGTCTGACCATCGTGAACGGTCTCTCCCGCTTTAGCGCACCCAGTGTATCATCTATCATGAGTCTGGACGTACCCGTCTTCGCGCAGGCAACCGTTGACCAGACCGACCAGTTCTCCCGCAAATTGAGTATCTATGCCCGCGGCCAGGTCGGCCATCTCGATTACCGCCTTGCCCTGAGCGATCCGTTTCCAATTCAAACCAACGGTTCTGCGCTACCAACATACGGACCGAATTCTATTTTCGCTCTGAAAGGTCATGAGAAACAATTTCAGGGCTTATTTATGTGGCAGTTCTTCGATAAGGAAACCCATACGGCTCCGGGTTATAACACCGGCACGTACCTCGGTGCCCGAAAAATCCTGAACCTCGAAGCGGGTTTTATCACCCAGAAGAACGCCATGGTGCACGTGGCCGCTCCCGGCGATACGGTCTACGAAAACATGAATCTGTGGTCGGTAGCCTCGTTTCTGGATATGCCGCTGAACAAAGCCAACGGAACGGCAATCAACGCTTACCTCGGCTATTTTCATACCGACTACGGGCAGAACTACATTCGATTCAATGGAGCGATGAACCCCGGCAGCGATATCGTGGCTGCCCAGCGGCCGGGTGCGCTGGGCGGTACCCAGGGAAACGCCTTTCCCATGTTTGGCACCGGTAGCGTTATTTACGGGCAGTTCGGCTATCTGATGAAACAAGACCTGTTCGGGTCTGGCAATGGAACCCTTATGCCTTATATACAGGCACAGCTTGCAAATTATCGGCGGGTTACCAACACGCTCGGCGTTTATAACATTGGGCTGAATTACCTGATAAAGGGTCATAACGGCAAACTGACCCTCGACTATCAGAATCGGCCTTACTACGAACCTTCTTCTGGTTCGTCGCAGCTTTCGGCCGGTGGCCGTCGCGGTCAGTTAACCCTTCAATATCAGGTATTTATTTAACGATGCTGGCCGATAAGGTGGATCACAAAAATCCCCATCCGTTTAGTATGGAGATTTTTGCCTCGCTTATTTAGTAAGAGCCATGGATAAACCCGTTGCATTTAATCAACGGGCAGCTAGCACGACCAGCAGAATCACAGTCGCCACAATACCCAATACTAAACCAGCGACGGCCATCCCCCGGCCCTTTAGGCCAGGCTCTTTTCTAATTTTCGACAAAGCCACCCCTCCGAAAATAATGGCCAGCGGCCCAAGAACGATCCCCAGCAGAAAGAAGCTAAGAATACCGCAAACCAGCGCAGCGATGGCTAAACCACTTGTCTGTCCGGGAACTTCGGTCACGGCTTTCGTCAGAATCAGTTTGCGTAATTGTGCCTTTTTGAGGTGGCTGTTTGTTTGAGTGGCAATCGTTTTTTCGGTTGCCGACGTGCGAACCGGTTGGGTATGCCAGACTGGCTTTGTTTGCTCATTCGGTATCTCCTCACTGGTGGAAGCCAGCATGTCGACAGGTGCAATAACTGCTACTGACTGAGCGGAATCGGATACCGAGCGACTTGGTTCGACGGGTGTTGGGGCAAGGGTACTAACGCGGGAAAATTGTTCGTGCGGAGCTCGCTGATACAACGCCTGCTCACGACGGGCACAGGAGGAAAAACTAAAAACTAGCGTAAGAAAGAACAGGGATCGTACAAAAAATATCATATGTACACAATGGAATAATTAGACCACACAATACAAAAGATATTTATCGTAAAAACAAAGAACAGGTATACTTAACAAGTAAAATTCGAGACCATAAAGGCGATAAATTTTAATATGAGATTCCATACCGATAGTAGGAAAGGCTTCTTACTATCAGTATGGAAAGGCTCATTACTTAGTCAGGGCTTCCTGACAGTTGTCTACGGTCATGCCGCTCATATCGCGCTTGGCCGTGTTTTCCGTTACTTCCGACAGTTCCAGACGAGCGCGGGTAATGCTGGATTTGATGTCGCCCCGGACGAAATACTTCTTTCCTGCTTCTACGTCCAGATCGAGGCCGGTTTCTTTCTTGAACACTTCTACCCCGCCGTTTCGGGCTGTTAGAGCCAGTTTTCCGGGTTTAACCTTGTACTCCAGAAACCGGTTGTTGCTGAGCTTACAGATTTTTTCACCATTCGCAAAAATGCTGTAGTTGATCCCCGAGCCTAAAAACTGGCCACCCCGATAGACGTATACCGTGGCGAAATCATCGGTTGGTGGTGCGATCAGCGAATCGCTACGGAATGCCGTGCCGAGCAGACTGGAAACGAGGAGTGTGAATAAAAACGTTGTTTTCATGAATTAGATAGAATGAATTTAAAATGCGACAGCAAAATTCATATGAGACGAAAGATTCGGTGCGAATGACTTATTTACCGTCAATAAAAACGGCTCCATTTACGGAGCCGTTCGATGAGTGTATGCTTATTGGGATTACAGATTCAGCGTGCTGAGCACACCGTTCATATTCCGTACGGCATCGGCCGATTTGTTGAAAGCCGCCTGCTCTTCGTCGTTCAGTTTGTAATCGATGATTTCTTCCCAGCCATTGCGGCCCAGTACGACCGGTACCCCCAGGCAGATATCCGATTGACCGTACTCGCCTTCCAGCAGTACGCAGGATGGAATCACCCGCTTCTGATCGCGCAGGATGCTTTCTACCATATAAGCACCGGCGGCTCCGGGCGCATACCAGGCCGACGTACCGATCAGACCCGTCAGGGTAGCGCCACCGACCATGGTGTCGGCCGCTACTTTTTTCAGGGTTTCGGCATCCAGAAACTGGCTCACCGGCACACCGGCTTTGGTCGCCAGACGCGTCAGCGGAATCATGGTCGTGTCGCCGTGACCACCGATTACCGATGCCTGCAAATCATTGGGCGAACAGTTGAGCGCCAGCGACAGGTAGGTTTTGAAACGGGCCGAATCCAGCGCCCCCCCCAGGCCAATTACGCGGTTTTTAGGCAATCCCGACGATTTCAGGGCTAGATACGTCATCGTATCCATCGGGTTGGAAATAATGATAAAAATGGCGTCGGGTGAATGTTTCAGAATGTTTTCCGTTACGCCCTTCACAATTCCAGCGTTGATACCGATCAGGTCTTCACGCGTCATACCGGGTTTACGAGGAATACCTGATGTAATGACAACGACATCGGAACCAGCCGTTTTCTCATAATCGTTCGTCGAGCCCGTCAGTTTCACATCGCAGTCGAGCAGCGTCGATGCCTGTAGCATATCGAGCGATTTGCCTTCACTGATGCCTTCTTTGATATCGAGCAGCACAACTTCATGAGCGAGTTCCCGGCGGGCGATGTTGTCAGCGCAGGTGGCCCCCACGGCCCCGGCACCTACTACAGTAACTTTCATAGGGTATTCAGAATTAAAAGGTTATCAAGCGAGCGCAAAAGTAAGGACCTGGCTCAAGACAAACCAACCCATTCGAATTAAACTTCTGGTCCGGTTACGCTGTTTATGTAGTATTCGAATTTTTTGTTAGATATCAACCCTTGTTTGCTTTCATACGTGGGCATCATTCAGCATGGCAGAGAAGAAATCAACCAGTAATAGTAATCTTATCGGGCGAATTTTATCCTCGATCTTTTTTAAACGAGCCAACGCTGGAGCCGTTCGTTATGCCCGGAATACGCGCAGTTTGCTAGGTCTCATTCAGGATGCCATCGAGAAAGGGGGCGGTCTGTCGGGAGCTAATATTGCCGCTTTTCGGGAGCAGTTGGGCCTTGTCACCCGTCTGTTAAAAGCCTATACGTCAGGTCAGTACCGGGCGCTGCCCTGGAAAACCCTGATTCGGGTGATTGCCGTCCTGATTTATTTTGTTTCGCCCATCGACCTGTTGCCCGATTTTTTACCCATCGTGGGCATCACCGACGATATTGCCCTGATGCTCTGGCTGTTTAGCGGTATCAAAGACGATATCGAAAAATTCCGGCAGTGGGAAATGACCGCGGCCGAGCCGGGCGAAGGTGGCCCTCGTGCCGCGCAGACGATTAAAATCGGCTAAGCATTTGCTTTTAAGCCAAAGGGTTGGTTTTCAGACGTCCGTCAACTTTTTTACGAGTAAGCTGAAACCCAATTGGTCGCTGGTACGTAAGTTTCACTACGTTTTAATAGGATTATAAAAGAGACTTTTGTTAATTTTGCATACATTCAAATCCCAGTAATCATGATTTCGGCAAGTATTTTTGCAATTATGGGTTTAGGCGGTCAGGAAATGGTTTTTATCTTCCTGGCACTGCTCCTATTGTTCGGCGCTAAAAAGATTCCCGAACTCGCTCGGGGACTCGGAAAAGGTATCAAGGAATTTAAAGACGCTACGAAAGACGTTCGCGAGAATATCGAAGAAGGTCTGAAAGAGTCGGAAAAATAAATTCTTGTTCAATATACAGACAATCAGACGGTCTCGACCAGGGGCCGTCTGATTGTCTGTTTTTATTAGTTTCCAGTTTGTGGCTGTTGGTGAATAAGCTGTTGTCCTGAATAGTGCATCCGTTCTCCCGGCAAGCCGTAAACACTAAGCGACTACCGTGATCCTTTACCGCAGCTTTTCCTCTGTACAGACCGACCTCACTACCGGTGCCATCACCTGCCGCCAACTGGTGGAGCAATACCTCACCCGCATCGATGAACACCAGCATCTGAACGCTTTTACCGAAATCTACGCTGATGAAGCCCGGCAGCGGGCCGCTCTTGTCGACCAGAAACTAGCCGCCGGAACTGCCGGACGACTGGCTGGTATGGTTATCGGTATCAAAGACGTACTGAGCTACGCAGGCCACAGCGTTCGGGCGGGTAGCCGGATTCTCGATAAGTTTACCGCACAATTTACCGCTACGGCTATTCAGCGGCTGCTCGACGAAGATGTGATTATCATCGGTCGGCAGAACTGCGATGAGTTTGCCATGGGATCCTCCAACGAAAACTCCGCTTTTGGCCCCGTCCGTAATGCAGCCGATCCGAGCCGCGTGCCGGGCGGCTCGAGTGGGGGGTCGGCGGTGGCGGTTCAGGCGGGTCTGTGTCTGGCTTCTATCGGGTCCGATACGGGCGGCTCGGTTCGGCAACCAGCCGCGTTTTGTGGCGTCGTAGGCCTTAAACCGACCTACGGGCGGGTAAGTCGCTGGGGACTGATCGCCTATGCCTCCTCTTTCGATTGCATTGGCCCTATTGCCAACGATGCCGGAGATGCCGCCTTACTGCTGGAGATTATGGCGGGCCCCGATGATTACGACAGCACCGTATCGAGCCAACCCGTCGATGCTTACAATACCGCTCAATTACCCGATCGTCCCTTGCGGATTGCTTACATTCGGGAAGGCGTCGAGAGCGAAGGCGTCGACAAAAGCATACGAGAATCGACTCAGAATCAGATCAGTGCCCTGCAACAAGCAGGCCACACGGTAGAACCGGTCGATCTGACGCTTTTAAATTATCTGCTACCCACGTATTATATCCTGACTACCGCCGAAGCTTCTTCGAATCTGTCGCGTTTCGATGGTGTCCGGTACGGGTACAGAAGTGTGACAGCGAATACATCCACTTCGGACATATCCATGCCGGACCTTTTGTCGTTGTACAAAAAAAGTCGGACGGAAGGGTTTGGTCCCGAAGTTCGTCGGCGAATCCTGCTCGGTACGTTTGCCCTGAGCGCCAGCTACTACGACGCTTATTATACGAAGGCGCAGCAGGTCAGACGATTGATTCGTCAGGAAACCGAACGGCTGTTCGAACAGTACGATTTTTTAGTATCGCCAACCACGCCATCACCCGCGTTCAGATTGGGCGAAAAAACCGATGATCCGCTACAGATGTACCTGGCCGACATTTTTACGGTGCAGGCCAATGTAGTGGGTTACCCGGCCATATCCGTTCCCAACGGCACCGACGCCAGCGGTTTGCCAATTGGGTTACAGGCATTGGCCCCACCTTTCGCGGAAGGAAAGCTGGTCGCCTTTGCGAAGCTATTGGAGAGTATGAATGAATAATGGATAACGCGAGAAATGGATAATGAAAAATGAATAATGGATAATGTACCGTACCAGGCATGTCGCACTAATTATTCATTGTTCATTATTCATTATTCATTATTCATTATTCATTATTCATTAACGATGTAACGAACCTAACCGAAGATCGCATGAAGTATCTGAACCTAAGCTTGCTCAGAACAGGCCTGTTAAGTACAGCGTTGGGTCTGACAATGATGGCTCACGCCGAAAAAGTACCTTCCTCCGAACCTCAGCCACTCCCCGGCTTCAGTCCAAATCAGGACACGCTTATTGTTGCTAATACCGTACCGGACAGCCTGCTCCGCGAACGGCTGGCCAAACTTCAGAAAGATGTTCCGCTAACCTACCACAAAGCGGTTCAGTCGTATATCGATTATTTTACCTTTCGCAAACCGAGCATCACCAAATTAATGCTCGAACGCCAGCCACTCTTCTTCCCGCTTTACGAACGGATGCTGGCCGAATACGAACTTCCGGATGAGTTAAAATACCTCTCCATCGTTGAATCCTCCCTGACTCCACGCGCGGTATCACATTCGGGGGCGGGTGGTTTGTGGCAGATCATGCCCGGCACCGGTCGCGACCTGAAGCTGTATCAGGACGATTACATCGATGAGCGTATGGACCCCGTCAAAGCAACCGAAGCGGCCTGCAAATACCTCCGCGATCTGTACGCTATTTTCGGCGATTGGGAAATGACTCTGGCCGCTTACAACTGCGGTCCCGGCGCGGTAAAGCGCGCCATGCGCCGGTCGGGGGGTAATACCTATTATTCCATCTACGATGCGCTGCCCAAAGAAACCCGTGGGTATGTGCCTCAGTTCGTAGCGTTTACGTATCTCATGAACTACGCGAATGACCACGGTATTTTCGCGGAGAAGTATGAGTACCCGATACCAATGGATACGGTTCATATTTCAGGGTATTTCAACCTGGAAACCTTCGCCAGACACAGTACCATGGCGCTGACCGATTTGCAGAAGATGAATCCGGCGATTACAACGACAATTTTGCCTCCGCACACGGTCCGCTATCCTTTGCGCGTTCCACGGCAGCAGTATAGCTATTTTACCAGCCATCGGCAGGCTATTCTGGATTCAGCTGGTCGGTTGCCCTCCCAAATGGAACATACCCTACTGGCTCAGACGGAAGATATCCGCTATGGAGCCGACTCGATGGGCACCTGGGCTGCGTTGGGCACGAACCCGTTAGCCAATATTAGCCGCGAAGCTACCGGAGAGCTGACTGCCAGCGCAGATAAGACTACGGGTAAAGCTCCAGCCCTGAAGACCCAACTCGCTGTAGCCGAATCGGCCGATGAGCCGGAAGAAGATCTGGAAACAGTGGTGACCCGCCGACCTCGTAAGCAGGTTTACGTCGTCAGGAAGAAAGATAATCTGAACGAAATTGCCGACCGCTACAATGTCGAAGTCTATGACCTGAAACGCTGGAACCATCTGCGCTCCACCGTCATTCACCAGGGTCAGAAGCTGGTTTTACTGCAGGAAGTAGCGGAAACACATTCTGAGCGGCTGGCCGATCAGGGAACTGCCAAACGGCGTAAAAAAGTCGAAGCCATTGCCAAAACCAAACAGTATAAACCCCGCTACCACCGTGTTCAGGACGGCGATACGCTCTGGAATATTGCCCAGCGCTACGACGGGCTGACCATCGACCGGCTTAAAAAAATGAACCACATCCGTAGCAATTCGCTCCGGCCAGGGCAAAAGCTGATTGTGGGTTGATAGGCCAGTAAAACCAGTTTCGGCAAGTGCAAAACACCTAAAACAACCCACGATTTTTAACGCAAAAGTCGTGGGTTTTTCGTATCTTTAACAGTAGACAACGGCCTTAAGAACAGGCTTTTTCAACGCACGAATGATTGCTTATTTAGACGGAATTCTGTCGTACAAAGAACCGACACATACCATTATCGACGTTCACGGTGTAGGCTATCTGGTTCATATTTCGCTCCACACCTATTCCGTTTTACCCGGCGGTGGCGAGCGCATCAAACTCTTCATTCATCACTTATTTCGGGAAGATCTGCAGTCGTTGTACGGCTTTGTCAGCGCCGACGAGAAATCGCTTTTTCTGGATCTGATCGGCGTATCGGGCGTAGGACCGAATACGGCGCTGGGCATGCTTTCGGCCATGCAGCCGGGTGATTTACGGTTAGCTATTCTGGGCGAAAACGTTCGGGCTGTGCAGGCCATCAAAGGAATTGGGGCCAAAACCGCCCAACGGATTATCCTTGAGCTGCGCGATAAAATGAAACGGGCGGGAGTCGTTCCCAATGGTCCGACATACCGGCAACAGGCGGCCAACCCGGTTCGGGAAGAGTCACTGGCGGCTCTTATAGCACTGGGCTTCCCTAAACCGACCGCCGAGAAAAGTGTAGATGAAACATTAACTGCCGAACCGAACCTGACCGTCGAAGAAGTCATCCGAAAGGCCTTACGATAACCATCGACGCCGTTGCCCGCGTAAGAAGAACTCCGGTGATGGCGTCGTAATTGCACCCTTTTTGCTAATCCGTTCTCAACCCGCTTTTGTGCATTGCTGAAACAAAAGCGCAGCGCAGCCTGGGCAGTACCCTAGCATGTGAATCCGCCTTTTTAGCCATTTATAGCGACCTCCTACGGAGGGCTGAAATTTAGTTTTTGTCCATGACCGAATGCGTAAGGAACACCTCTCCGATGAGGGGTTGTTCTTTGCTATGGCTCGACTGCTGAAGCTGCATTCCTACTGCCTCCAAACAATAATCCTTTTTTTCTACGTATAGCCAGGTGATTACCTGAAAGACGTAATACTTTTCTAGCGGTTTGTGCCTGGGCAACAGAGCGCTCAAAGCGACTAATTCAGCCTGTTGTGGTCGATCGTAAAACACATGGGACTTATCGAAGATTGAAATTTACTAAAAAAGGCATTTTGCCATTTATGCAACAACCGTATTCACTCCGTCGTCTTTAGGCCGTTTTTATTCTTATCTTTCCCATTAATTTTCTTTTAATTTTCACGTATCTACCAACTTTTACTACTGCCTTATGGACAACAGGTACAGACCTGTTAGCCAACGTATTCACTTGCTGTGGATGCTCTGGTTAACCCTTTTATTGTGTACAGACAGTTTTGCGCAGGGTACCCGCCTGGTCAAAGGGCGAGTGACCGATGCCAACGGTGCGGGTATTCCCGGCGTTACGGTGCAGGTTCAGGGAACGAATGTCGGCACAGTTACCGACGTGGATGGCAACTATCAGTTCACCCCCGCCGATGGCGGAAACAATACCCTGCGGTTTAGCGCGATCGGCTATCAGCCCGTTATGCAGACGCTGACGGCCAGCTCACCGGCTGCGCTGAATGTAACGTTAAAAGAAGACATTGCCAATCTGGATGAAGTAGTGGTTACTGGCTCGACCATCACGACTACCCGACGCGAACTGGGTAATGCCATCAGCACGATCAAAGCAGCTGACATTCAACAGACGGGCTCAGCGGGGCTGTTGAATTCGCTACAGGGGAAAGTACCCGGCGCGCAGATTACGCAAAACTCCGGCGATCCGGCAGGCTCGATTTCCATCCGGCTACGCGGTGTAAAGTCACTATCGGGCTCGTCCGATCCGTTGTATGTCATCGATGGGGTTATTATTAGCAACCAGAGCGCCAACGTATCGCAGTTGGCCGTGGCTGACCAGATTGGGTCGGCGCAACCGGGAACGAACCGACTAGCCGACATCAACCCTAACGATATAGCCAGTATCAACGTTATCAACGGGGCGGCTGCGGCTGCGCAGTATGGCTCACGGGCCGCCAACGGGGTCGTACTGATCACCACCAAACGGGGGTCGACGGGGGCTCCGCGCGTTACTTTCTCTGCCTCGTTCAACGTCAACGAACTTCGAAAAAGCGTACCGGTCAATTTGTACAACAAAACCTTCGGAAATGCACAGCAACGGCTTTTCCCAATCAATACGTACAACAATGCCAGCGCTCAACAGGCTGCGATTGCACTAAATCCGGCAACGACTTTTCTGCCAATCACCCGGGACGGAACCCAAAACTTTCTGCTTTCGAACGTGGTCGATAATGTTCCGCGCTACAACTACTTCGACCAGATTTTCCGGACGGGCTACGGGACCGACGATGCCATTTCGATTTCGGGTGGGCGCGACAACACGCAGTACTACGTTTCGTTCGGTTATCTGAAAAACGAAGGGATCATTAAAGGCACCGATTTCACGCGCTATAACCTGCGTGCCCGCCTGGATCAACGCCTGACCAACTGGGCAAAGCTATCGGCAGGGCTAAGCTACGTGAACAGCTTTTCCAACGAAAAAGCCAACGGCAACGTGTTCTACAGCCCGATGAACTCGGTGACTATTCTGAACAATATCTACGACATTACCCAGCGCGATGCATCGGGCAACCTGCAGGCCGTGGAAGGCCCCCGCGTGAACCCACTGTCGACCATCGAAGACATGAAGTTCACCCAATCGGTGAACCGCACCATCAGCGATATTCAACTGAACCTGACGCCCCTCAAGGGCTTGAGTGTCGATTACATTCTGGGCGTCGATACCTACGGGCAGGTCGGGCAAAACTACATTCGTCCCTACCCTTACTTGGCTCAGGCTTCACTGGGAGCCAACCTGTATCCGGGCGGGTTTTCGGCAACGGGCAACAATACGGTATTTCAGCTTAATTCCGACCTGAACGTCAGCTACGAACGTCAATTCAGCGAGCAGTTTAAGCTGAACGCGGTGGCTGGGTATAACTATCAGTATTTCCGGTCCGATTACTCTACCTCTCAGGGACAGAATCTCGCGCCTTTTATCGAAACCGTGCGAGGAGCTTCGAGTACGACCGTATTGGCCGATTACAGCCTGGACCGGTTCAACCTGAGTGGTTATTTTCTGCAGGCAACCCTGGGCTACCGCAATCTGGCATTCCTGACTGGTGCTGTCCGTCGCGATCAGTCGTCCAAATTTTCACCCTCCGTTACGAATCAGTATTATCCCAAGGTTAGCGGATCATTTGTCGTATCGGACCTGGGCTTCTGGAAAAACGGAGACTTCAACAAACAGGTCAACAGTCTGAAACTCCGGTTGAGCTATGGCGAAGCGGGTAATCTGTCGGGGGTCGGTTCCTACAGCCGGTTTTACCAGTTCTCGCCGGTGGCGTATCTGGGTAAAAACACCCTGCTGCCCGGCTCACAGCTGGCCAACCCGCTGGTACGACCTGAGCGCATGGCCGAACTGGAAGGAGGTATCGATGTCTCGTTCGTCAATAACCGGATTGGCCTGGGGGTTACGGCTTATAACCAGCAGATCAAAGACCTGATTGTCAACCGCGTGCTGGCTCCTTCGTCGGGCGGGTCGAGTATCGTCAATAACGTAGGAACGATGGAAAACAAAGGCCTGGAAGTGGTGCTGGACGTGGTGCCGGTTAAAACTAAAAACTTCACCTGGGATTTCACGGCTATTTTCAACCGCAACCGCAACAAGGTACTGTCATTGGGTAGCCCGGCCATTGCTATCTCGTCGCCCGCCGGGGCACCGTACTTACTTCAGGGCCAGCCAGCCAGCGTATTTTACGGAACTGGCTATGCCCGCGATGACAACGGTAACCTGATCTATACGAAAGAATATGGATTTCCCCAGTCGGAGCGAGCGTCTTCGCAGGTGGTTGGATCGACGGATTTTGTAAAGGCCCGTACGGCTGAAGGTCAACCGGATACGAAATTCCCAACGGCGAATATTGTCATTGCCAACCCAAACCCTAAATGGACCGGTTCGTTTACTACTAACCTGAATTACAAGGGAATTACGCTACACGTTCTGCTGGATATGGTTCAGGGTGTCGATGTGTTCAACGCCGACCGGCGCACCCGGCAGGGCGTCGGCATGGGCGATTACGTCGAGAAAGAGCTGAAAGGCGAGATCAAACGCGGCTATATTTTCGCGATCTACAACACCGAAGAATGGCGCGTAGAGAGCGGAGCGTATACCAAACTGCGGGAAGTTTCACTCAGCTATGCACTGCCCAAGCTCATCAAGTCGGTCAGCAACATCAATGTCTCGCTCATCGGTCGTAACCTGTACTCGTGGGATACCTACACCGGCTTCGATCCGGAAACCAACGCCGGCGGCACCAACGATCTGCTCCGCGGGCTCGATTTCGGGAACGTGCCCATTCCGCGTACTTATCAGGTTAAATTGTCGGCAACATTCTAAAATAGTAGATAGTGACGAGTTGTTAGTTCGTAATGCCTACGCACCAACAACATGACTATCGACTTATTCTTACTATTCATATGAAAAAATACCTTATCACGTCCTTATTATCGGGCCTGCTGCTGATGCAGAATGCCTGTACGCAGGAATATTTGAACCCCAGTACGGCCAGCCAGCCTCAGGTTGTTGGCTCGGCTGATGGCCTGATTACGGTTTGCAATAGCCTTCAGTACCGCTTTACGGTAGGCGGAGGAGGCAGTGTCATCGGTAGCGTTGTGCCAGGTGGTGGCCTGACCACCGGCGAACTGGTGGTGCTGAATCAGGGAAACGGTGAAGAATTTGCTTTGCAGCAGGGGCAGGCCAACGTGACCAATTCGAACGGGGTTGTCCGTACGATCTGGACCCAGTGCCAACTGGTCCGGGCGAATGCCGACCTGGTTCTGGCGAATACGGGCGTTGTGAACGATCCGGGCACGAAAAGTGGGATTGTCGCTTACGCATCGATCTTCCGGGCATTAGCGCTCGGTACACTGGCAGAATTTTTCCAGTCGGCCCCCATCGTCTCGCAGGACAACTCGCCTTTTGTCGATCGGGCGCAGTTGCTGAAAGAAGCCATTGCATCGCTTGAGTCGGCGGCTACCCAGGTAGCTTCGGCACCTGTATCGGCCAACTTCTCGAGCAAAATCGTGCCGGGCATCGACATTCCGAACACGCTGCAGGCGCTGATTGCCCGGTACGCCATCTTTGCCGGTGATTACGATAAAGCCCTGACGGCAGCCGCCAAGGTCGATCTGACAAAGAAATCGGTGTTTAATTTCGACGACAACTCCCGGAATCCGATCTTTTTCTACGCATTCGGCAACGTAAACGTCGTTGCGCCAACTAATGTCAGCCTGGGGTTGACGGGGGCGCTGGCTCCCGACCCGGCCGACAAACGGATCGGTTTTTACACGCAAACCGCCAACAGCAAAGCCAATCTGGGAACCGGCTTCTACACGTCGAACAGTGCGCCGATTCCGGTGTACCTGCCCGGCGAAATCCTGCTGATTCAGGCCGAAGCGTACGCCCGCAAAAACGACCTGGCTAACGCGGTAACGGCCTTGAACAAAGTGCTTACAAAGACAGCCGCTACGGATGCCTTCGGGTTAGGGGCTGCTCTGCCACCGTATAGCGGTGCTCAAACTCAGGATGCGATCTTGCTGGAAATCCTGCGGAACCGTAATATCGAGCTGGCCTATACCGGAGTTCGTCTCGAAGATAGCCGGCGCTTTGGGCGACCTGGTCCTGGAGCCGCCGGATCGGAACGGAACCGGAACTTCTTCCCCTATCCGCGAACTGAGCGCGATAATAACACCAGCACTCCGCCAACGGACCCAAGCTAAGGAATGCCGTCCATCCCGGTCGGGTGTGTAGAACATAGTAGTCTCACATCCGACCAGGACGGTCGGTATTACAATTTTACCGCTGCACCCGTGCGGGTCGATTCGTAAATGGCCTGAAACAGCGCCACAACCCGACGGCCATCTTCACCCGTAACTGATGGGGGACGATTTTCGCGAATGGCATCGCGGAACTCGGCAATCTGCAAGCCAAAGTAATACACCGTAGCGTCGATGGTGTTGAAGAACGCGGTGTCTTCTTCGACGAATTGCTTCAGTAACAACTCTTCACCCGGCACCGTCCAGAGGTCATTGACGGGTGGGTCTGTAATAGTCGACATCCCGGCGATAAACAATGCTCCGCCGTCGGTCTGCACACCTACCGATGCGCCATTCTGACCGTGAACGTGGACTTTACCGAAAATACCGGGCTTCTGTGAGTTGCTCACGATGATGTTGCCCAGCCCACCATTTTTAAATTTCACGATTGCCAGCGCCGTATCGTCGACCTCGATATACGGATGGTTCAGGTTGCGCCAGACGCCGTACACCTCATCTATCTCGCCCATGTACCACAGCAGCAGATCGAGCTGGTGGGGCGACTGATTGACCAGCACGCCCCCGCCCTCGTCGGACCAGGTACCCCGCCAGGCATCGCTTCTGTAGTAGGCTTCATCGCGCCAGCCCAGCATCTGAATCGTACCGAGTACGGGCTTGCCGATTTTTCCGGAGTCGATTGCCTGCCGAATGCGCTGGCTGGGGGCATAAAACCGGCGCTGACTGATGGTACCCAGATACCGGTTACTCTGTTGGGCAGCTTCGATCATAGCGTCGCAGTCTTCCAGCGACGACGCCAGCGGCTTTTCGACCAGAACGTGTGATCCCGCTTTGAGAGCGGCCACGGTGGGCTCCCGGTGGGCCGGGTGGGTCGTACAAACCAGGCAAAGGTCTACGTTTTCCCGGTCGACCATGTCGTAGATATCACTATACGCCCGGATGTTATACTGGTTAGCGAAATCTTCGGCTTTCTGATACGTTCGTCCATAGACGGCCACAAGCTCGGTGTCGGGGGTTTGCAAAACGGCTTTTGCGTGCAAATGCGCGACTTTACCGGGGCCGATGACGGCAATGCGAAGAGGGGTTGGCATAATAAATTTATGGGTCTTCCAACGAAATGCGCCCAACCGGAGTCATCTACTCAAAAAAACGACGAAAGATATGAAACGATTGGTATTTGGCTTTTCCCTATTAGTGCTAGGGCTGGTCGGTTGTCGTAAAGATCAGGACGTCGATCCTGATTTGTTATACCGCACCTGGCAGTTAACGAAGATGACAACGCTTGACGGAAAACCCGTCACGATTACGGCTAATCCTTCCAATATTCTGACGTTCCGATCGAACGGAACCATTCTATACGGAGCCGACGGGCGCTATGCAATTTGCTGCAATCCAATTGTGTTCAACCGGAAAGACAGTGTACTGGACTTCAAGGATGTGGCCTCCATTACGATCCCCGACGATGTACCCAGGGCTGATTGTAGCGCGGTGAGCTGCGTGATGATGGATGATCACTGGACCATCACGACCCTAACCTCAACTCAACTGGTTGTTTTCGGTAATAACCGCGGGATCGCCGTTTTCCAACCGTATCCCTGACTAAAAAATAGGATCTGGCTTACCGAAGTTGTGGTAGAGCGAGCGGAAATCTGCCCTATCACAACTTTATTCCCTTCAATGAAAACCAGCTTGCTTCTTACGGTGCTGACGGTATGGCTCACCGGTGCGTGCGGGCGTGACGATTCCGTGGGTCCGGCAGAGTTACTGTACAAGCGCTGGCATCCCTTTCAAAGCAAACGGGTTGGCGATGCCGCCTGGGTGCAGTATGATACCGATGCGTATTATGATACAGAATATCGGCTCGACAGCACCGTCGTTTATCGCCGGGATGGGGGCGTTATAACTACACCCTGCTGCGCCGGTAGCCGAAATGACCAGGCTACCATTACCGTCCTGAAAGCCGATCGACTCGAATTACAGACCGGCAACCAGCTTACGCAGTATGAACCGGCCCGATGAGATTACGGTTTTAGCACGACTTTAATCAGCCCTTTTTCTTTTTCGTATAACCGCTTAAACCAGTCGGCTCCTTCTTCGAGTGGTACTTCGGCGCTCAGGATCGCTTCGACGTTGATGCGACCGGATGAAATCAGCGCCAGAGCTGCTTCGTACTCGCCATTAATGGCGCAGGAACCCTGTAGTCGCAACTGCCGGGTAACCACCGCCTGCAGCGGAATCTCCACCGTTGGTGCCAGATTGCCCACCAGCGTGACCGTTGCACCCTTTCGAACGCAGTCAATCGCCGTTTTCACCGTTGGACCCGCGCCCACCACCTCGAAAGAAACGTCGGCTCCTCGTCCATGCGTCAGCGCCTGTACCTGTTTGGCGACCTCGCCCGAACGCGCATTAATCGCGTACGTGGCCCCCAGCGTTTGCGCCAGTGCGAGCCGGTCATCGTCCAGATCGATGGCGATGATGGCACCACAACCCGCCAGTTTCAGGGCCTGAATAATAAACAAACCGATCATGCCCGACCCTACTACCACCGCCGAATCATTGACCTGAATTGGTGTCAGACTCAAGGCATGGAGCGCCACGGCCACCGGTTCGACCAGCGCAGCCTGGGTAAAGCTAACGTTGTCGGGAATTGCGTAAAGGATGTGCTTTGGCACAGCTACAAACTCGGCAAACGCCCCCTGTCGCTTGAAATCAGGAGTCGATACGCCCACCACTTCGCGACCGTCGCTCAGGTTATACTGACCCCGGCGGCTGTACCAGTCGTCGAGCGCGTAGACAGTCGAGTCGAAGGTAACGCGGTCGCCAACTGCCCAGTCGCGCACGTCGGAACCTACTTCGGCAATGATTCCTGATGCTTCGTGGCCCATCACGATAGGCGGAATTCGGCGGCCGCTGCTCCCATCCATGCCGTGTACATCGGAGCCGCAGATACCTACGGCCTGAACACGCACAAGTACTTCATCGGAGCGTATGGCTGGCTGAGGTAAATCCTGAAGATCGAAATGATTGTATTCGGTTAGAACGAGTGCTTTCATAAGGCAGGCGGCTAAGAAGCTAGGTTGATCATTCGTATAAAAAGCGACTTCCCAGCCACTCTACTGCTTTTGGTAGATTGCCACAAACGCGTCGGCCGGTATCTGGTCGTACGCACCCTGCTGGAGCTGTGGGTTCACTTCGTAGGTAACCACTTCATCCAGAACCTCCGGCAGTTCACCAAACAGTTTGGTCGCCGTCGACGCGGTATATTTCTTTTTGACCCGAATCAGCCGATGGTCGGGGGTTTTGCCCCAGGCCGGATTATCGCCCAGCACCAGTTGAATTTTAGCCCAGTCGTTGAAGAAATATTCCTGCAGCAAGGGAATAATCCGGTTCCGAAAAGCGTCGCAGAGATCGGCATAGGCTTTGACGCCAGTCAGGTAAGCATGGCCGATCTGATGATCGCGGTCGAGCAGGCACTCGATGCGCTCGTTTATGGTTCGGAGCAGTTGACTCAGATCGACGCCCTCAATCGTACCCAGTACGGCCGGATCGGGCAGCATCTCCCGAAACGCAAACCGTCGCCGTAAGGCAATGTCCAGAAGCGCAATCGACCGGTCGGTTGTGTTCATAGTACCGACAATAAACAGATTCAGCGGCACGCCGAAACTTTCCCGTGAATAGGGCAAGGTTACCCAGAGTTCGTTTTCAGCCCCCAGCCGCTTATCAGCCTCCAGTAGCGTTATCAGATCGCCAAAAACACTGGCGACGTTGGCCCGGTTAACTTCGTCGATGAGCAGATAACAGGGGGGCGCTTTCTTCAACTTCTGGCTACGATTTTCGGGTGAATCGTTCACGCAATCGGCCAGCGTAGCGTAGCCCGCCAGATTGATCGCCGACAGGCAGGCTTTGTAGAAAATGCCTTTATTGATCTTGTAGATAATCTGTCGGTCAAGCACCTCCGGCCGAATTCCTTCTACAAACTCTTCGTAGCTGTACGAGGGGTGAAACGTAATCAGGCTCGCATTCCTGTCGTGCAGGTAAGGTTGTAAGGCAAACGTTTTGCCCGTGCCCGGTGGCCCGAATAGAATCAGATTATGCGGCTGATCCGGCAAAGCAGGCTCGGGTTCGTAGGCGGCTTCGGGCTCTTCGACAGCATAGCCGTTCAGAAGCCGCTCGCCCAGCGCGGGGTCGTCGGCCAGCCGGATTAAATCACTTAAAAAAGCTTCGTCTTCGGCGGCCTGATAAATGTCGGGGTTATGCCGGGCCGAATGCGGGCCGCGCTTGCTGGTTTCAACCAGTTCGAGCAGACAGTCTTCCCAGCAGGTTCGGAGCGTTGGGTTGAACAGCAAATGAACGTTGGATTGCCCAATGATGACGGCTAAATAATCCGACTTTTCGGTTAGCGGTTCGGGCACCAGTTCTTCAATGCTTTTAAGCCGGTCGTAGCAGGCTTTCTTGACCGTTAGGTGGTATTCGACTTCGCCCCGACGGGGTTTCTGAATGCGAAGTGCCTGAAAAAAGTTGACGCTCGCCACAATCGACGATTTATCCTGCCTGACCACAAACGCCAGCCGGGCATCGCCGTTGGGCAGGTTCACGATGTCGATCAGCTCTTTCAGCAATCCAAAAAATCGGCGGATGGCTTCAGGGTGACCGATGTCGCGGATACGTTCAATAAGAGCTTGTGACTGGGCGTCGGCGATCACAGAAAAATGGCAAATTGTCGTTCACGAAGTTACGATTTTTCAGCGGTTTTCCGGTAAATCTCTAGCATTTACGCCAGGTAACTCCCGATGCTGACCACATCCGCAAACACACCCGAGGCCGTCACTTCGGCTCCCGCACCCGGCCCTTTCACCACCAGCGGTCGGTCTTTATAGCGCTCGGTAGTAAACGAGACGATGTTATCGGCCCCGGTAAGCTGATAGAAGGGGTGTTCTGGCCCTACGGGTCGCAGGCCAATGATGGCTTTGTTGTTCTCGAAGCTAGCCACGAACCGCAGTTTTTCGCCCTTCGTTTCGGCGGATTTCAGCAGATCTTCGAAGTAATCGTTATTACGCTCCAACTCGTCGAAAAAGGCGGGGATAGTTGGAGCCGCCAGGCACGATTCGGGCAATAAGGTTTCAATGGTCACATCTTCCGGTTCTAGGGCAAAACCGGCCTCACGCGCCAGAATCAGGATCTTACGCGCTACGTCCTGGCCGCTCAGATCGTCGCGTGGGTCGGGTTCGGTATAGCCTTTTTCCTTCGCTTCCCGGACCACATCGGCAAAGGAAATACCCGGCCGGAACGTATTGAAAATAAACGACAACGTCCCCGACAGAATCGCTTCGATTTTCAGAAACCGGTCACCGGCCGTCATCAACCCCTGTACGGTATTGATGATCGGTAGACCGGCGCCGACGTTGGTTTCGTACAGAAATTTCACTCCCCGGTTCAGGGCCGTTCGCTGCAAACGCCGGTATTCGCTGTAGGGACCGGAGTTAGCTACTTTATTGGGCGTTACCACCGAAATGTTGGCGTCGAGCAGCGACTCATAAAATTGAACGATGTCTTTGTCCGAGGTACAGTCGATAAAGACCGAGTTAGGCAGGTTGTAATCTTTTATTTTTTCGACAAAAGCGGGCAGCGACGTCGTAACGCCCTCGGTCAGCAGGCGTTCGCGCCAGCCGTCGAGCGAAATGCCCTGCAGATCGAGCAGCATCTTCTTGGTGTTGGTCATCCCCACCACGCATACTTTCAGCAACTTCTCCGAACGCAGAAATTCCGACTGGTCGAAAATCTGCTTCAGCAGGGTTTTACCGATCAGGCCCGTACCGACCAGATACAGGTTCAGTACGCGCGCTTCGGACTGGAAGAAAATGTTGTGCAACGCATTGAGCGCCTTCGACAGGTTGTTTTTGTTGATCACCACCGAGATATTGATCTCCGACGACCCCTGCGCGACAGCCACGATATTGACCCCGTTTTTGCCCAGCACCGAAAAAAGTTTTCCGGCAATACCGGAGCTTTTCTTCATGCCCTCCCCCACGGTGGCAATAACCGACAGGTCGCGTTCGATGACGATGTTGTCGATATGACCGTGTTCGATTTCAACGGCAAACTCCGCGTCCAGAATCGCTTTCACGTTTTCAGCGCCCCGCGGGTCGATGGCAAAACAGATGGAGTGCTCCGAAGAGGCCTGCGAAATCAGAATGACGCTGATTTTGTGAGCCGCCAGCACCCCGAACAATTTGGCCGATACCCCCGCTACGCCGATCATTCCCGATCCCTGCACGTTGACGAGGGCAATGTCGTCGATGCTGGATATACCCGTAATCGTATACTGACGCCGGTCGGCTGTACGGCTAACCACCGTACCGTTATGGGTCGGATTAAATGTGTTCAGCACCCGAATCGGAATATTACGGGCAAAAGCCGGTTGCAGACTGGGCGGGTAAATCACTTTAGCCCCAAAATGGCTTAGCTCCATCGCTTCGGCGTAGGTGATCGTCGGAATGTTGAACGCGTTCGGCACCTTGCGCGGATCGGCCGTCATCATGCCGTCCACGTCGGTCCAGATGTCGATCACTTCGGCATTCAGCGCAGCCCCAATGATGGAAGCCGTGTAGTCGGATCCACCGCGCCCGAGGGTAGTGGTTTCGTTTTTTTCGGTCGAGCCGATGAAGCCCGTTATCATCTGCAAATCCGACGTTTTAGCGAAATACTCCTGAATGAGCTGATTAGTCAGGGTATAGTTTACTTCGGCCTGCCCGAACTGCGCGTCTGTTTTGATCAGTTTTCGGGCGTCGCAGAACTGCGCCGGAATTCCCCGACTTTTTACGCACTCGGTAATGACGGTTGTCGACAGGCGTTCGCCAAAGCTGGTAATCAGGTCGTGGGTCCGGAGCGTCAGCTCTCGGATCAGCGACACCCCCCGTAACAAATCTTCCAGTTCGTTGACAATTCCCCGAATGTGAGCAAAAACTTTACTTTGCTCCTTAACTGGAATCAGGGCTTTGACGACGTTGAAATGGCGGTCCTCGATCCGCCGAATCAATTCCATGTAATCGGTTTCGCCGGTGGTAGCCATCCGCCCGATTTCGATCAGTTGGTTGGTAACACCGCCCATAGCCGAAAACACGACGGCTATCTGATTGCCATTTCCACGGTGATTTTCAATGATTTGAATAACTTGCTTGATGCTCTCCACAGAGCCGACCGACGTGCCGCCGAACTTAAGAACCTGCATTGGTAATACGCGAATGAGTGAATGAGCGAGCGAGTGAACCGGCAGCATAAGCTCCTGCTGATGAGTTCATCCAATCGTCCTTTATAAAGTTGAGGAAGCGTAGAGAACCACAAAGATAAGACAATGCGCGCACCTGTTTCGTCAAATTACCGGATTCATTCGTCGTCAAGAGTATTCCCGGGTGTTTCCGACCCGGTCTGTTGAGCAGGCGGTGTATACAGGCGGTGCCACAGCTCTAAACCGTGGCACCGCCTGTATACACCGCCTGCATCTTTTTATTCATTCACTACTTCCGACGGACTTTCGTTGATCAATTGCCAGCCTGTGCCGATGGCAATGGCATCTTCGGCCAGTGCTACCAGCAAATCCGGCAAATCCTGTTCGTGAGTCAGCCAGCGACGCAGGTAGAAGAAGGCAAATGAACCAGCAGTGGCTCCTAAGGCTCCGATGAGGGCCCCGTACGCAACGGGTTGTCCGTCAGCTTCCGTCAGGGCTCCGCCCACCAGCGCCCCCGAAGCAATGCGTCCCCAGATTTGCGGCTGAGCGATGCGGTCGGGCGCACCGGGTATTTTATCACCAATCAACTCGCCCCCGGCCATGATGGCCAGCGCAGTTGCCACTTTTGGGGATGTGAGAAAATGAAGTTTTGAATCGGTAAGCGGCTCAGGTTTTGTCTGCGACAGTTTGTAGCTGACCAGCGCCGGGGCGGTCATACTACGCATGCCTGCCACGATGCCCATCTGAAAGGCTTTAAGCGCGGTTTGAATCATGATTTCTTTCGTTGAGTGTAGCGGTTGAACCCTACGTTTGAGCATTTGTTCACAAGCGTTTTACCGGCTGTCTGCTTTTGTCAGCGACAAAATGAGCCATTACCCTGTTGAACCGTTCTTCTGCCCGCAATCGAGCCGTTGATTTTACAATTAACGATAGGTTAAAGGCAATTGAAAGCAGTCTGGCACTCATGACCGAAAAACCGATCCACCTTTGCGCCTATTCACATAAGCCCGATCTCTATGATTCATATTCTGGCATAGATTCACATTGACGATTACGCCAAATTCACCATTGCTTTTACAATGCAGGGAGCAAAAGCCTGATACCGGCACGGTTGTCGGCGGACACAAGTGTACTCATCGACCGAACCTAACCAATTGGTTCTACTCTTCGACTGGTCGTCGAGGGCTGATTTCGAGAGTTTTCTAACTGGTCCCGTTGGTAGGGAAACGATGAGAGCCAGTGGTACGATGGGCCCGCCCTTTTCCACATTTATTTGCAAAATTGCGGAACTACCCGCCTGATGCGGAGCCGTCTTAAGCTTGAATATAAGCGCGGCAGTAATTACTTTTTCCTTTATACGTTATTTTAAAAGTCCCATTTTATATAAATTCGAGACTTTTTTGTATATTATTCAAAAAAATTGCAAACATTGTTAAAAAAAAGAAATCCAGACTCAGCGGTTTTTCGTAAATGTGTCGAACTGGACAAAGTCGGACGGTTCAATAAAATTGTATAAGCTACTGATCAGCGATTCGGCATTGGCAACGACCAGACCGTTTCCGGTAAAAAACATATTGAAGATCTAATAGGGAGGCCGGGAAACCGGCAGGGTGATGTGGAAGGCATCGGGGATTTTCTCCGGTGCCTTTTTGCTTTTCCGTACCACCGTTTTTTTGTTGCTTGCGTGTAAATCCGCTCTTACGGCGTCGTTCCTATGAAATTCCTGCGTATTTTTTTGAAAGTGCTGTTAGGCCTCGTGGTATTCATCCTTCTGTTCCTGGCCGTCAGCCTGGCGCCGGTCGATGAAACGCCGTATCAGCAGATGCCCTATTACCAGCAAACGAAACAACGACTGGCTCAGCTTCCGGCTCCTCCGGTAGCCAAAACACCCATACAAGCCGGTTGGGCCAAAGCGAATATAACCCCAGCCTATACAACTCCAACCGGCGGCTACGGCGCCCGACGCGGCAAGCACTGGCACGTGATCAGCGACTCTATTTTTGCCCGTGCGATTGTGCTCGACAACGGTAGTACGAAAGTAGCGATGGTCGGTCTGGATGTCCTGATTACGCCCCCGACGGTTGTGGAAGCGCTCAAAAAACGCCTGCCCGAAGTGGGACTGCGCTGGGAGAATATGTACATGGGCGCTATTCATTCGCACAACACCATCGGTGGCTGGGCGCCGGGGCTAGTTGGTCAGTTGATTGCTGGCGGTTACGACGAAAAAATCGTAACCCTGATTACCGACGGCGTACTGACAGCCATTCGGAACGCTCAGACCAATATGGCCCCGGCAACGGTCGGTTTTGGGCAGGTCGACGCAACCGATCACATCTACAACCGCATTGGTTTTTCGGGTCCAACGGGCCCGCTCGACGGCATGATCCGGCTGCTGAAGCTGCAAAAAAAATCGGGTGAATCGGCGCTGCTGTGCACGTTTGCCGGCCACGCAACTCTCTTCGAAGACAGCATGTGGAATTACCTCAGCCGCGACTATCCGGGTTCGCTGGTGGATCGGCTGGAGAAGAAGTCGGCCGACTTTGCGGTATTTATGGCCGGAGCCGTTGGCAGTACTGGTCCCGAAGCGCGCGGCAAAACCGACTTTCAGGAAATTCGAAACTACGCGGGCGATCTGGCCCTTCGCATCGAGCGCACCGTGCCGGGCATGTCGTTTAAGTCCGATAGTACGCTGGAAATTCTGACTCTGCCGATGGCTTTGCGCGAACCCCATCCGCGCGTAATTGGCAACTGGCGCGTTCGGCCGTGGCTGTTCTACGCCATTTACGGCGACTACCCCTCCGACCTGAAAGCCCTGCGCATCGGCAAAACCGTTCTGCTCGGCACACCCTGCGATTTTTCGGGCGAACTCTCGGCGGAATTACAACCGGTAGCGGCTAAAAAAGGCGTTAACCTGATGGTTACCAGTTTCGATGGCGGCTATATTGGCTATGTTACTCCGGATAAATATTACAACCGCCAGACCTACGAAACCCGTGACATGAACTGGTTTGGCCCTTACAACGGCGCTTATTTTGAGGAAATGATGGTAGGGTTGCTGAATAAGTTATAACCGAATCCAGAACCTTCAAAATAGCCACAATCTAAGAAGCTTATAGTGAAGCGATTATAGCAAGCTCCCATTTAGTTATTAACCGGTTTTCTGCCCCCTAACTGCACGTTAAAAAAATGTTCATTCGCTCGGCGCTATTTATCGCCCTCCTTATTAGCCTATTGGCTATCGACTTTCCCGACGAGCCATCGGCCGTTATTCGCGTAAATCTGCTTGGGTATCGACCTGGGTTTCCGAAGGTAGCCGTTTGGGGAAGTCTGACCGATCGAACGCTGGCTGACTTTCAACTCGTCGATGAGCAGACAGACCAGGTCGTTCAGCAATTACATACGGGAAAGAAATT
Organism: Spirosoma koreense; assembly: GCF_054777875.1. Classification (NCBI taxonomy): domain Bacteria; kingdom Pseudomonadati; phylum Bacteroidota; class Cytophagia; order Cytophagales; family Cytophagaceae; genus Spirosoma; species Spirosoma koreense. Next base: position 359,461 of record NZ_BAAHAC010000029.1, read on the forward strand.
TGGGACGTATGGACCGTTCCGGCAAACCTACCGGCTCGATTTCTCGGCTTATCGCAAACCGGGCCGCTATTACCTGCGGACGGCCGACGGAACGCGCTCACCAACGTTTCGCCTTGGTGACGATGTCTACGACGGGGCAGCTGATTTTTGCCTGCGCTACATGCGTCAGCAGCGGAGTGGTTATAATCCGTTTCTGAAAGATTCCTGCCATACGCACGACGGCTACACAATGTACGGACCTATGCCCGACAGCACCCACATCGATGTCTCGGGTGGCTGGCACGATGCTACGGATTATTTGCAGTACGTGACGACTTCGGCCAACGCCACGTACCATCTGCTGGCCGCTTTCCGTGACTTTCCCGGCGTATTCGAAGATCACCACCAGGCCAACGGACTGGATGGTACCAACGGTCGGCCCGACGTGCTCGACGAAGCCCGATGGGGCCTCGACTGGCTTCTAAAAATGCACCCCAAAGACGACTGGCTCTTTAATCAGCTCGCCGACGACCGCGACCATACCGGTTTCCGGCTGCCGAAAGAAGACCCGTTCTACGGCAAGGGTTTCGAGCGACCCGTTTATTTTGCGACGGGTCAGCCGCAGGGGTTATTTAAGTACAAAAACCGGGCGACGGGCGTAGCCTCCACGGCCGGAAAAGTGAGCAGTGCACTCTCGCTGGGCTATCAACTGCTTCGCAAACAACCCGTTGACAAGGCCGAGCAGCGGTACACCGATTTGCTTCAGAAGCGTTCCCGGACGGCTTATCAGCTCGGTTTGGCAAAGCCGGGAAACTGCCAGACGGCTCCAGGTCGGGCCCCTTATTTCTACGAAGAAGATAATTACACCGACGACATGGAGCTGGCTACGGTCGAGCAGTTGAACGGCCTAAAAGCAAGTGGCGATCAGGCTGGAACCTGGCTGAAAACGGCCTTCGATTTCGCCCGCGCGGAACCCGTGACGCCCTGGATACGGAACGATACAGCCCGGCACTACCAGTGGTACCCGTTCGTCAACGTCGGTCATGCCGAGCTGGCGAAAAAGCTGACGGGTACTCGTCGGGCAATGGTTACCGATTTTTATAAATCCGGCATCGAAACCATCTGGGCGCGCGCCCGGCAAAATGCGTTTTACCGGGGCGTGCCGTTTGTCTGGTGCAGCAATAACCTGACGACTTCCTTTGCAACCCAGTGCTTCTGGTACCGCCAGCTCACGAACGATACGCACTACCTGGCCTTTGAGCAGGCGAATTTTGACTGGCTGTTTGGCTGCAATCCCTGGGGAACCAGTTTCGTGTATGGGCTTCCGGCCAACGCCGACACACCCACTGACCCGCACTCGTCGTTCACGCATTTGCGCAACTATCCAATCGATGGAGCGCTGGTCGATGGGCCCATTCGCGGGATTATTTACGGAAAGTTACTGGGTATCGACCTGCACCGCCCAGATGCTTATGCGGCTTTTCAAAGCGATGTAGCCGTGTATCATGATGACTACGGCGACTACAGCACCAACGAACCGACCATGGATGGCACTGCTACGCTCATTTATTTACTGGCCGCCAAACAGGCTGAAAAACCGCTGGCCTCCCCAAAAGCCACTAGCCCTAAAAAATCGACTGATCCGGTCAGAAAAGCCGGCCAGCCAGCGGCTTCCGGAGCGCACGCAACTTATCTGAAAGGAGCCAAAATCAGGGGAGATACGACGGCTCGGCGGCTGGCGCTTGTATTTACGGGCGATGAATTTGCCGACGGTGGTCCGGTTATCGCCCGAACGTTGCGAAAGCATGGGGTTCGGGCTTCGTTTTTTCTGACCGGACGATTTCTGCGAAATCCCGCCTTTTCGTCGCTGATTTACCAGCTGGTTCAGGATGGACATTACCTTGGTCCGCACTCCGACCAGCATTTGTTGTATTGCGACTGGACGAAGCGCGATAGCCTGCTTGTCAGTCATGAGCAGTTTCTGATCGATCTACAGGCTAACTATGCAGCGTTGAGCCGATTCGACCGAGCGAAAAAAAAACGGCTGTTTTTACCTCCCTACGAGTGGTATAACGACAGCATTGCCTCCTGGACCAAAGCAGCAGGAAGCCAGCTTATCAATTATACGCCGGGTACGTTGAGCCATGCCGACTACACCACACCTACCGACCGGAATTACCGCAGCAGCGCTACCATCCTGGCTTCCATACAGGCTTACCAGCAGAAGCACCCGGCCGGTCTGAACGGTTTTATTTTATTGATGCACCTCGGTACCGCACCTGCCCGTACCGATAAACTCTATGACCATCTGGACAATTTTCTGACCGATCTGCGCAAAAAAACGTATCAGCTTGTCCGGGTCGACGCGTTGTAAAACTTAATACGGCGAAGTTAGTTGATGTAGGGGCGCTATATCCGGCTCAATCGGTACGGGTGCTTACTCAACAAACGATCACTTCTATGCGTCTGATTATTATTTGCTTCGCGCTGAGTCTATCCGGCTCGATTTGTTACGGCCAGTCCGATTCGACGAAAACGGTTAAACAGCCCGTTGAAAAACAGGTCGCTATTCCTGGCGTCGACACCCCCGTTTCTGGCGGAGGGATGACCGCGCAGGAACCTCTGAATGGCGACACCGCTCCCTTAACCAACCCAAAGAAACGCAAGGGAAAGACCCAGCCACCGAGCGATCCGCGCTCTTTTGGGGTTTCGATACCGGTTGGCAAAACCAAAAAGGACACTCTCAGGCAATAATGAAGACGTACTCCTTAAAAAACGGGGCTGATAGTGTCAGCCCCGTTTTTTAAGCCGTCGCATTACTGTTTACAATCTCTAATGAAGGTTGTACATTGCTGTAATAAATAGTAGCTGAATGAGTCAGGCCATAACTGAAATCGAATCATCGGAACAATTTTTAGCGGGAGGAGGAGAAATGGGGAAACTGATCCGGTCGATGGACTGGTCGACAACACCCCTGGGCTCTATATCTACCTGGCCCCAAAGCCTGCGAACTTCCGTCAGTTTATGCCTTTCCTCAACCTTTCCGATCCTGATTGCCTGGGGCCCCGAAACCATCCAGATTTATAACGACAGCTACCGGCCGATCTGCGGAGCTAAGCACCCGGAATCGATGGGCCAGAATTTCCGGATTTGCTGGGAAACGGCACTACCCGTCGTTGGCGACGCTTTTTCGCGGGGCCAGCAGGGCGAAGGAACGTACATAAAAGACCAGCGGATGTTTCTGGATCGATATGGCTACCTGGAAGAAGCCTTTATGACCTTTTCCTTTGCACCGATCCGCGATGAGTCGGGGGAAGTGGGAGGCATTTTTCACCCCATTACGGAAACAACCGATAAGATGCTGAGCGCTCGTCGGACGCAGGTTCTGCGGGATGCAGCCGCGTTGACCAGCCAGGCGAAGACCAACGCGGAGATTTACGCCAGCCTGAAAAATGGTCAGGTCGATTTTGCCCTTGATCTACCCTACCTCCTGTTTTACGAGCTGGATGAAGAAAGTCAGCACGCGCGGCTGGTCGACACGGCCGGGCTGGCGGTGGCTCATCCCCTGCCGGCCGGTCTGGAGGAGTTGAATGTGACCACAACCGATTGGTTAACGGATCTGACGCAAACCCAGGTTATCGACGATTTAGCGCATCGGGTAGGTCAGCTCGTCGGTGGACCTTATCCGGATTCACCCCATACAGCGGTTCGACTGCCCATTTTTCTTTCAACCAAAGAACAGCCGATCGGTTTTCTGCTGGCGGGTGTAAGTCCACACCGAGCGCTCGATTCGGATTACCTGACGTTTTATGCCCTACTGGCGAATACCATCAATACTGCTTTCTCCAACGTCTATGCCTATCAGGAGGAGCAGAAGCGAGCCGAAGCGCTGGCGGCTATCGACCAAACTAAAACGGCATTTTTCAGTAACATCAGCCACGAATTCCGGACGCCACTGACGCTGATGCTGGGCCCACTGGAAGAACTGCTCCACGACACCACGATTCAGCATTCAACCTATAAAGAACCGCTGGAAGCTACCCACCGCAACGCCCTGAGGCTCCTGAAGCTGGTGAATAACCTGCTCGATTTCAGCCGGATTGAAGCCAACCGCATGAAAGCCAGCTTTCGGCCAGTCGATCTGGTAAGTTTAACCACCGATCTGGCCAGCAGTTTCCGGTCATTGATCGAGGGAGCCGGTTTGCAGTTTGCCGTAACGTGCCAGCCCCTACCAGCCGGGGTGTACGCCGACCCGGAAATGTGGGAAAAAATCGTGCTCAACCTGCTTTCCAATGCGTTTAAATACACCTTGCAGGGCAGCGTTCGGGTCGAATTGACCGCAGAAGGGGAGTCGGCGGTTCTGCGCGTTTCCGATACCGGCATTGGCATTCCAGATCGGGAAATCCCGCACATGTTCGAGCGGTTTCACCGAGTTGCACAGGCAGGCGGCCGAACCTACGAAGGCAGTGGCATCGGCCTTTCGCTGGTTCATGAACTGGTGCGTTTACACATGGGCACGATCAGCGTAACAAGCCAGGAAGGCGAAGGCAGCACCTTTACCGTCCGCTTGCCGCTGGGAAAAACCCATCTGCCGGCCAGCCAGATAATCGAAGAGGGGTATCAGAACGAAATGAGCCGGTTGGCCGATTCGTTTCTTAAAGAAGCAGGAACGATACAGGCCGACCCAAAACAACCATCCGCGCCTGACGAATTCGTGGCCGACCCGGCGACGAGCATTTTGATCGTGGACGACAACGCCGACATGCGCGCCTATCTGGCCCGGCTGCTGGAATCTCACTTTACCGTACATACAGCCCTGAACGGAGCTGATGCACTCGAACAACTCACGCGCCATAGTCCGCAGCTTATCCTGAGCGACATTATGATGCCGGTTATGGACGGGAAGGAACTCCTGCATCGGCTAAAGCGAAACCCCGCTACCGCGCATATCCCGCTAATCTTTCTGTCGGCTCGGGCTGGTCAGGAAGCCCGGATCGACGGGCTTGAAGCCGGTGCGGACGACTATCTGGTGAAACCATTTTCGGGGCAGGAGCTGCTCACCAAGGTGCGAGCACAAATTACCCTGAACCAGTCACGCCGGCAGGGCGAAACCCGCCTGCGCAGTCTGGTTCAGCAGGCTCCGGTGGCTATGTTACTGGTCAAAGGAGACGATCTGGTTATCGAGCTGATCAATCAGGCTATGCTTTCACTCCTCCACCGGGAGGCAGATGTGCTGGGAAAGCCCTTACTGGAAGCGCTTCCGGAACTCAAAGATCAGGCATTTGTCGATCGTTGCCTGAGAGTCTATCAAACCGGCCTTCCGGATCAGGGTTGGACCGTACCCATACCTCTGCAGCGGGGGAACACCATGGAAACAGGCTATTTCAATATTCTGCTGACCCCTTATTATGAAGGCGACAAACGGGTGGGTGTGCTGGAGGTATGTACCGAAGTGACGGAACTGGTTCAGGCAAGCCAGGCGCTGGCCGATAGTGAGTCACGTTATCGCCAGTTGTCCGCCGAGTTGGATGAACAGGTGCAGCAGCGTACTGAGCAGCTACAGCTTTCGGTGTATGATCTGCAGCGATCGAACGAAAATCTGCAACAGTTCGCTTACATCGCTTCGCACGATTTGCAGGAACCCCTGCGTAAAATTCAGTCCTTCGGCGATTTGCTTCGGGATAAGTACGCAGACCGATTGGGAGAAGGAAGTCAGCATCTGGAACGGATGCAGACAGCTGCCAGCCGCATGTCGACCCTGATCAGGGATTTACTGAGTTTTTCGCGCATTTCCACGCGCCAGGCATCGACGGAACTGATCGCACTGCCCGACCTTATCGAAGACGTGCTGGTCGATCTGGAAATAACGATTGGCGAGGCTGGCGCTACGGTTCAGGTGGCCCCCTTACCAACGATCATGGGCGATCGCTCACAGCTGAGCCAGCTTTTTCAGAACCTGCTTTCGAACGCCCTGAAATTTCACAAACCCGGGATAGCCCCGCTAATTACCATACAGGAACACACTGTAGCAGCCACCGATCTGCCACCTGCCGTCAAACCAAGCCGGCTTGCTGCCCTGTATCATCGCATCGACGTGTCGGACAATGGCATCGGTTTCGATGAGAAGTATGTAGACCGCATTTTCCAGGTATTTCAGCGCCTGCACGGCCGGAATCAGTATCCGGGTACGGGAATTGGCCTGGCTATCTGCGCTAAAGTTGTCACGAATCATGGGGGTTCCCTCATTGCTACCAGCCGCCCGGGCGAAGGGGCTACGTTCAGCGTATACCTGCCGCAGTAAGGACGGTGGCCATCGGATCGCCGATCGACTATCAGTTCGTAGGCTTTTCCGGTACGGGGGCCGATGCGTGAAATTCCTCGTAGATCCGGTGCATGTAGTTGTCCAGTAGAGTCAGAATCCGTTCCCGTTCACTAGACTGGACAATCAGACCGACGTGGTATTCGCGTTTGATGCGCCAGAAGATTTCCGATTCGGTAAATACCGACAGATCAGGCCATTGCTGCCGGGCTAGCGACACAATCAGACCGGCGTAATTTCCGGAGTCGACAGGAGGAACATAATGTTCTTTGTGGGCGACGGCAACTTCGAGCTTGGCCCATTCGCTCCACAGGTTTACACCCGATGCCGCTTCTACCATCTCGGCAATATGGGCTCCGCCTACCCGCGAGGCCGTTTCAAGAAAGTAAAGCTCACCATCGTGATCGCCCCGAATAAACTCGGTATGTGAAGCGCTGTACTTCATTCCGAACGCGGCCAGCACCTGATCGTTCATCTGGTGCAGCGCGTCGGTTTCGGGCGTACCAAGCGTCAGCGTATTGGTGCGAAATACTCCTCCGCCATGCGCCACCTCCATCGGTGTAGCGAGGTATTGACTCACGCGGGTGAAAACAGCTTTGCCATCGACCGACAGCGCATCGACGTGGTACACCTTTCCGGGCTTAAACTGCTCGATCAGGTAGTGGTGCCGCTTATCGCCCAGTAAATGAATGGCCGACCAGGCTTCCTCCAGCGTATGTACTTTCCTGATGCCTGTCGTAGAGGCTTCGGAGCGGGGTTTGATAAGCCACGGTGCGTCTGTACTTTGCAGAAAATCGGTAACGGTCTGGTCGTGAAAAAGCGGACTGAAAGGCGGTATGCGAATGCCAGCCGAAGCCGCGCGCAGGCGCATCGCCAGTTTATCGCGGAAATACCGGGAAGTCGTCTGGCCCATCCCATCGATCCGGAACGTCTCTCGGATCAGCGCTCCTTTTTCGACGTCGAAATCGTCCAGCGCTACTACACGGTCGATTTGGCGCGATCGCATCGCATGAGCCAACCCGAGTATCATTTGCTCCAGATCTTTGGGTTCGTTGCTTGGCGAGGAGAGGTAAAAGAACTCATCGATCGCTTCGTGCGGCCAGGCTTCGTTGGCCAGTTTCTGGTCCGTCAGCAGGTAGACGGTGTTCCCCAACGCCTTGCAGGTACGCATAAAATCGTGCCCCTTAAAAAAGGTGGCAATGCACAAAAAAGACAACTGGCTCATAGTCGTGTAATTGGTCGTTTGTCTCTTAATTTATATGCCTTGTTGCTAATACTACCGCAAAAGATGCGGGTATTGACCCGTAGAACAATTTTTTATTGGCCCGATTTAGCAATTAACCTACGTATATACGCTGTTAACAACCGAATACCAAATCCGGTTGCATTTTTCTGCGAACCGAATTCGTTGTCGGTAAAGGCCATGCCCGCAATATCCAGATGCGCCCAGGCCGGATGTTTCTCCGTAAAGACCTCCAGAAATTTGGCCGCACTGATGGCGCCTGCCATGGGTTTTCCACTGAAATTTTTCACGTCCGCGATGTCTGACTTGATGTCTTCCCGATAGGCATCCCAGAGAGGTAACCGCCACAGCCGCTCACCGGTTCGATCGGCGGCTTCACTCAACTGGCTGGCCAGCTCATCGTTCTGCGTAAACAGACCAGCGGCCTGATAACCGAGCGTAGCAATTACACTTCCGGTCAGCGTTGCCAGATCGATGAGTACGTCGGGCTGGTAATGTCGGATCATATACCCCAGCCCATCGGCCAGAATAACCCGCCCTTCGGCATCGGTGTCGATTATTTCAATGGTTTTGCCAATGTACGACGTAATAACGTCACCAGGCTTGGTAGAGCGGCCATCTATCGCGTTTTCGGTAGCCGGAACGATTCCGATCAGATGAACGGGCAGTTTAAGCTTAGCCACCACCTCCAGGGTTCCGAGGACGGCGGCTGCTCCGCCCATGTCGCTCTTCATCAGGTGCATGTTCGTCGACGACTTAATCGAAATACCGCCCGTATCGAACGTCACCCCTTTGCCGACTAACCCGACGATGGGAAGGTTAGCGACGCCTTCCGGCTTATACTCACCAATGATCAGTACGGGCGGCACATCGCTGCCCTGACTGACACTCAGCAGCGCGCCCAGCTTCTGCTTTTCCAGTTCGGCTTTGTCGAGCACTGTTACGGTATAAGCATGCGTATGTCCAGAGGCCACAGCCCAGTCGGCCAGGGTTTGGGGCTGTTTGTAATTGGCCGGTGCATTCATCAGGTCCAGCATCTGGCGCTGCGTATGGGCAATCGCTTCGCCCCGATTCAGGGCTTCCTGAGCCGGCTCCAGCTCAGAAGCCTTCACGAAAATGGTTAGTTGCCCCGCTTCGGAGAAAAAAAGAGGGTTTTGGGGTTTATCGGTCTGATAGCGTTTCAGGTCGTAACCTCCTCCGCGAACACCCAGCACCACGGCTTCGACGATTTCGCCACCGAAAGCGGTCAGATCGATACCCATCTGAACCGGCAGTTTATCTTTCTGATCGAAAAACAGCTTCCGAAACGCCCGTAACCAATCCAGTTGCCCCGGATCACTGCCCAGACCCAGCAAGTAAGTTTTGCTGCCCGCCGGCGTATAAACGGGCAGCATATCTTTGGCTTCGGCCTTAAAATCGCGCTGCAGAACCGAATCGGGCAGGTTCAGTTGCTGCGCCAGTTGGGCCAGTTGGCCCGGTAGGGTTCCGGTCTGTAGAATAGGAACAACAACGTCTTGACCAGACGGGCGTAATGTGCTTAGGGTAATGTTCATAAGGTAGTATCAATAAAATAACCACTCGACCGCTTTCGGAAATTCGCGGCTCCAGTGCGATTCCTGATGCGTTCCGGTTGGATCGACCGATAAAAAAATGTCGATTGGGTTGCCACCGTAGTTCTGGCGGGCCAGCGCATCGTTGAAGCGCTGAATATTGGGAACCATATACTGGGATTCCTGTTCACCCCCGTAAGCATAAATTTTCATCGGCACAGGCGACTGAAAGCGAATCGCATCGAAATAAATTTTGGGCGAAATCCACAATGCAGGCGAAAACACCATCAACCGTCCGAATACCTCGGGGTGTAATAGGCCGGCATAAATACTGATCAGCCCACCCAGCGAGCTGCCGCCAATGCCCGTATGCGCAGCATCGGGCAGGGTTCTGAACGTTCGGTCGATGATGGGTTTGAGCGTCTGGCAGATAAAGTCCAGATAATATTGTCCGCGACCGGCTCCGGCGCGAGTCCGATACAGGGTAAATTCCCGAATGCGTTCGTCGTTGGCGTGGTCAATAGAAACCAGGATTACTTCGTGATGGCGCCGGGAGGCCAGCACCGCCATTTTCTGATCGATCTCCCAACTTCCGTAGCCAGACCCGCCACCAAACAAATTCTGGCCGTCGTGCAAATATAACACAGGATAACGCCGGTCGGTCTGGTTATAATCGTACGGAAGCAGCACGTGTACCCGCCGGGGCCGGTTCAGCTCAGGCACTCTGAAATCGTCGCCCAGCAGCTCGATTTTAGGCATGAAAACCGGATCGAACGGCAGACCAAACCAACGCCAGTGCGGTACGTACTCCGGCCTGACATCATCCGCACGCGACACGATCCGGTTCCCTACCGGGCCTGCCGAGGCATCCAGCTCGACATGATCCCAACCACCGCGGGTGTATTTGTATTCCAGGGTTTCGGGCAGGGGCATTCCCTCCGGAAAGGTGTACACAAACTGACCGGGCCCGACGGCCTGCATCTGAAACTGGGCTACATCCGGAAACCAGTCGCAGAAATTTCCCGACACGAATACGGGTCGGTCGTCGATGACCGGGGTAGTCAGCGCTAAACGTAGTGGTGGAGCCATATGTACAGAATCGGATACCGGGGGAAGTTGGTTCAGATTCTGTCTAAAAAGTCAGCCTGCAGGCCCGACAAAGATCGTTTGGAAAACCTCAGGCCAACTCCCATTTTTCTGTCAGCCCCTTCACCAGGCTCACCAGTTGATTGTAGCTGGTTGGCTTGATTAAAAACTGATCGGCGCCCAGGGCAAGGCTACGCTGCAGATCAGACTTATCGGAGGACGTGCTCATGATCACAACGGGCAAATGGGCAAACGCAGACGTGCTCCGAATTTGAGTGAGCGTATCGAATCCGTTCTGACGCGACATGTTGATGTCGAGCAGTATCAGCCGGGGAAGTTTGTCACAGGTGGCTAATTCGGGCAGTAACTGATCGCCGTCGTTGAGGGTCAGCACATCGATCGGTTTTTCAGTATCGCTAAAAGCGGACTGGATGAAGATTCGGTCATCTTCGTCATCGTCAACAACCCATACGGAAGGGGTAGTCTGTAGCATAAACCCTGTAAACAAGTGAAAAGCCATGACGAGCCGCTTTTAGGTGAAACGTAAATCGCTAAGCTTATTAAAAGATAACTCCTGAAGTAGAGAAAGAATCGGCAACGATAAACCCTACGTGCAAATTGGGATGCGCCCCTGAACGGCGTTATCTCTATGTAACGAAAAATACCCGCCGACTGGTGTGTAAACGGCGACGAACAGATCAAAAATAACGCTTAGTTTGCCAAATAACTAACGCTTATCACGACAATTAAGCAAAAATTAATAGCGGTTATTTATCGATTAAAATTTTGATAAACAGCGCTCTACGTCCGTGTGTGAAAGTACATGGACGCTATCACCCGGTGCCATTTTCGTCTCCTCCCCCACGCAGGGCTTGCGGGCCTGCTGCGTGCGTCCTAAGCCTATTCAGGGGCTACCGGGAAGCTGTACCGACCCGGTTCAATAAGCCTGGTTATTACCCGGCGTCCTTCCTGGCAGGAGCAACCACCGCCATTGGTTATATTTGCCCAAAAACCGTCGAATGAACAACCTGGCGATCATCCCGGCACGGGGAGGCAGCAAACGTATTCCGCGCAAAAATATCCGTCCGTTTCTGGGGAAACCCATCATGGCGTATGTTATCGAAGCGGCTCACCAGTCCGGGCTGTTTACGGAAGTGATGGTCTCTACAGACGACGACGAAATTGCGGAGATTGCCCGACATTACGGTGCGTCGGTCCCTTTTATGCGAAGCGCGGCAAGTTCCACCGATCTGGCCACTACGGCTGATGTACTTACCGAAGTACTGAAGCAGTATCAGCAGCAAGGGCAGGTATTCACCTACGCCTGCTGCCTATATCCTACCGCGCCGTTTGTCACCTCCCGCTTGTTGAACGAAGCCTTTTCAGTAATGACAGACAAACAGCTAGACACTGTCTACCCTATTCAGCGGTTCGGTTTCCCGATTCAACGGGCCGTATTTCTGCGAAATTCGACCGTGCAGTGGGTGCAGCCCGAACATGCCCTGACTCGTTCGCAGGATCTCGAACCGACTTACCATGATGCCGGACAGTTTTATTTTGTTCACATAGCTTCTTTTGCGAAAACACAGCGATTGATTACCAATAACTCTGGTGGTATCGTTATTTCTGAATTAGCCGCTCAGGACATTGACAGTGAAGACGACTGGCAGATTGCAGAGCTTAAGTTCAGCCTTACGCTTCGCAGCTAACCGAGTCTGTACGATGATTTGTTGTTTTCTTTACCTTATTCCCTAACCCATGCCCGGTCTACTCTTCCGCGCCGATGGAAACGCTCAGATCGGTCTGGGCCATGTCATGCGCTGTCTGGCGCTTGCCAATATGCTCGAGGGTCTTTTTACAATGCGGTTCGTTATCGTCGAACCGACGCCAGCGGTTCGGTTGTTGCTCGAAACAGCGAATATGACCGTTATTGCGTTGCCCAACTCGGCGGATGAAGCGGTTTTTCTGGCCCAAATTCAACCGGATGAACTCGTCGTGCTGGATGGTTATTCGTTCGACGAGTCGATTCAACGAGCGGTCCGGCAACGGGCCCGGAAGTTGGTTTTCATTGATGATCTGATCGAAGGGCATCAGGTTGCCGATCTGGTGATCAACCATGCCGGGGGGCTTGTTCAGACTCAGTACGAAGCCGAGCCGTACACGCAATTTTGCCTTGGTCCACAGTATGCGCTGCTAAGGCCCGAATTTTTACGGACCGTAGGGTTTGGGCCGGCTCCGGCCGACGGGACTATTTTTGTCAGTTTAGGCGGTGCCGATCCACAAAATACGTCACTGACGGTGCTGGAAGCCATTCGGCAGGTCGACCCTACTCTATCGGTACATATTATTCTGGGCCCCTTTCATCCGAACCGTCCAGCCATCGAGTCGTTCCGGAGCCAGTTGCCGAACCTCACCATTCTGCAAAATCTGGATGCCGCGCAGATGGTCGATGAGCTGCGGTCGTGCAGTTTGGCAATTACCGCCTGCAGCACGATTGCTTATGAAGTCTGTGCAGTCAATCGCCCGCTGATTGCGGTAGTGACGGCCGACAATCAGGCACAACTGGCCCAGTTTTTATCCGAAGAAAAACTGGCTTTGTCGGTTAATTTCCCAACGTTGCTGACCCGTTCGATTCCGGTCATCGCGCTGGATAAGCTCCTGAAACTATCCATTCAATCGGCTCAGTTTTCACCCGAACCCGTTGCCGAAACCCTTGCCAGTCAGCGCCGTTTTTTCGACGGTCGTTCACCAGAACGATTGCGGGAACGATTTCAGGAATTAAGTATGTAATTCGGCAAACACGCTTGTTCTGTTCTTACCATGCTCATCTACCGCCCAGCCCGCCTGACCGATGCCCAATTGTATTTCGACTGGGCCAACGACCCGGATACCCGACGACAATCGTTCAACTCCGATCCGATTTCGCTGGAAACGCATTTAAGCTGGTTCACGCGCAAGCTGGCCGACCCGCATGCTCTGCTGCTGGTTTTCGAAGATGAACTTGGTCAGGCAGTCGGTCAGGTGCGCTTCGAACGGACGCCCGTTGCCGATATGCCCGACGAAGTGGTCATCAGCTTATCCGTCGACGTCCATCAGCGTGGGAAAGGATTGGCTCTTCAATTGATCGAGCAGGGTTGTTCCGTATGCCGGTCGCATTGGGGCGAAGTGACCGTTCATGCGTATATCAAGCCCGAGAACCGAGCCTCTGCGCAAGCCTTCGAGCGGGCCGGTTTCACATTGTCGGGCGAAAGCGGTAAATTTGGGAACCCCGGCCAGGAAAGACCGAGTTTATTGTACAGTAAAACCTTATAGAATGGACCACTACCGCGGGTATGTTCTGGTCGAGAACCCATAAGGTTTCCTTCAATTATGATGAATAACCAACCGATTCAGGTTGCCCAGTTTACCATTAGCCCGATGCACCGGCCGTTTGTTATTGCCGAAATGTCGGGAAACCATAACCAGTCGCTCGACCGGGCGCTGGAAATCGTAGACGCTGTAGCCGATGCGGGTGCGCATGCGCTCAAGCTCCAGACCTATACCCCCGACACGATTACCTTCAATGGGGCATCTGAGGAGTTCTACATCCGGGATACCAAATCGCTCTGGGCCGATAAGAATCTGTATAAATTATACGCCGAAGCCTACACACCCTGGGAGTGGCATAAGCCTATTTTCGAGCATGCCCAAAAACGGGGGATGATTGCCTTCAGCTCTCCGTTCGACACCACAGCGGTCGATTTCCTGGAATCGCTCGACGTGCCGCTCTACAAAATTGCGTCCTTCGAAAATACCGACCATATCCTGCTCAAGAAGGTCGCCCAAACGGGCAAACCGGTCATCATGAGCACGGGTGTGGCTTCGGTTGCCGACCTCGACGAGTCGGTGAAGGTTCTCCGGGCCAATGGCTGCCAGGACCTGATCCTGCTCAAGTGCACGAGTACCTACCCCGCCACACCCGAGAGTACGAACCTCCTCACCATTCCGCACATGCGCCAGCTATTCGATGTACCGGTTGGTTTATCTGACCATACGATGGGCATCGGCGCGGCAGTAGCGGCCGTGGCGCTGGGTGCGGTAGTACTGGAGAAACACGTTACCCTGCGTCGGGCAGACGGGGGTGTCGATTCGGCTTTTTCGCTGGAACCCGACGAACTGAAAAACCTGGTCATCGAAACCGAACGGGCGCAGCTGGCCATGGGACAGGTGAGTTACACGCTAACCCCCAAAGAAGAAAAAAGTCTGCAGTTCAAGCGGTCGTTGTACGTGGTGCAGGCGATGCAGGCCGGTGATGTATTCACGCCCGACAATGTCCGCAGCATCCGTCCGGCCAACGGCCTGCACACCCGTTATTACGACGACATTATCGGCAAAAGCGCCACCCAGGCTATTGAAGCCGGAACCGCGTTGGCGTGGCCACTAATTGCCAATGAATAATGGATAATGAAAAATGGTAATGAGCAGGATTTTCCATCCCTGATACCATTATCCATTTTTCATTATCCATTATTCATTATTCATTGATCTACATGGGTATCATTAAACGGCAGACCATTCAGAGTTCGGTATACGCGTATGCAGGCGTGGCAGTGGGGTTTCTGACGCAGGGCATTTTCTTTCCGAACCTGTTCAGCAAGGCGCAGGTTGGCCTACTAAATCTGCTGATTGCGCTGGCGCAGGTGTTGGCGCAGTTCGCCAACCTGGGCACGAACGGAGCCGGTGGCCGGTATTTTCCTTATTTCCGGAACCCCGACCGGCAGCACAACGGGTATCTGTTCGTTACCAGCCTGACAACCTTAATCGGTTTCGGGTTGTGTGTGCTGGCCCTCTGGCTGGCACGCCCCTGGTTCATTGAAAATAATCAGGCGCAGTCGCCTTTGTTCATCGATTATTATTACCTGCTGATTCCGCTAACGCTGTTTACCGTTTATTTTACCGTATTCGATAATTACGCCCGGCTGCTGTATGACCCCGTTACGGGCACCATGCTCCAGCAATTTGCGCAGCGGCTGTTTATTTTGATCGCTGGTGGAATCTACTGGCTGGGCTGGGTCTCTTTCCCGCAGTTTCTGGGCCTGTGGATGCTGGCTTTCTTTCTGCAAACCCTCCTGATGATCTTTAGCGTTGCCCGCGACGAAGCCCTGTTTCTGAGCCGCCGGTTTCTGTCCATCGATCCGGAATTACGCCGAAACCTAACCCGGTATGCGGCCCTTACACTTACTACGGCGCTCTCCTCGCAAATCATTCTGACCATCGATAAGGTGATGATCAACAACGCCAAAGGGCTGGATGCCACGGGCGTTTATAGCATTGCGGCCAATTTTGCTACGGTGATCGCCGTTCCGGCGACGGCCCTGTACAAAGTATCGGGAACGCTGATTGCGGAGTCATGGAAAGTGAACGACCTCAAAAACATTACGGATATTTACCGAAAAAGCTGCCTGAATCAGCTCATTGCAGGCTGTCTGGTTTTTGTGGGCGTAGCCGCCAATTTGCCCAATGTTTTTCGTTTTCTGCCCGCTGGCTACGAAGCGGGTTATTACGTCATCTTGTGGCTGGGTCTGGGCAAACTGATCGACATGGCAACGGGTATCAACGGCATTATTCTAAACACGTCGCGGTACTATATCTACGATTCGCTGTTTTTTGTAGCGCTTACTCTGTTCACCATTGCCATCAATACTTATTTGATACCGCGTTTTGGCATGAACGGCGCAGCGATCGGCGGAGCCCTGGCGACTTTTCTCTATAACCTCGCCCGGACAACCTTCGTTGGTTTTGCGTTTCGGATGCAGCCGTTCACCTGGCGCAACCTGACTGTGTTGGTACTGGGAGCGGGCGTCTGGTGGATATCGGTGCAGGTTTCTTACCCAGGTCTGGCCGATCCTAAGTGGCGAGTCATTCTGGATGTTGCCTGGCGCTCGGCCCTGATCACGGTCTTGTTCGGTGCGGCCGTAATCGGGTTGAAACTATCGCCGGAAGTGAATCAGACGGTGACAGATTTAAGAAAGCGTTTTTTATAGCGGTATACGTTGTCCTGCTGATAAAGCATGCACGACAAAACAGAAATCAACATGTGGGTTTTTCGTTTTTTATTTACCGAAACCGCCCGGCTCCTGCGCTCGGTGGAAGGACGTCGGTTACTGGGTCTGGCCCTACGCTACGGCGGAAAGCCCCGAAACCAGCCCGTTGGAATTTCGTTCGGCAGGTTCCGGTTTCAGGTTCCCGACGCCTTATCCTTTCTCTGGCAGTTCCGCGAGATTTTCGTGGATGAGTTTTACCGGTTCTATACGACCAGTCCGGCTCCCGTTATTTTCGACTGCGGTACCAACATCGGCACGAGCGTCGCGTATTTCCGTCAAGCTTACCCCAAGGCCCGTATCGTTGCGTTTGAGGCCGATGAATCCATTAGTGCTATCTTACAGGAGAATCTACGCCAGAACCAGATTACGGGTGTCGATGTGGTTACTAAGGCCGTCTGGACCGACGACAACGGTATTTGGTTTGGCAGTGACCAGGCCGATTCGGCTTCTATTTTTTCGCAAACCGACCGCAAACTCGTGCCTTCCATCCGCCTGCGCGATTACCTGCTGCGCGAAGCCCGCATCGACATGCTCAAGATGGATATCGAAGGGGCTGAAACCACCGTATTGACCGACTGTCGCGATGCACTGGCTCACGTTCAGAATCTGTTTGTGGAGTTTCACGCCTATCTCGATCATCCGCAAACCTTGTCGGAAGTGATCCAGGTACTGGAAGCAAGTGGATTTCGCTATTATCTCAATACCAGTCAGTACCGCCATGCGCCCCTGGTCAACCATCGTTATAAAGGCAACGACAGCATGGATTTGCAATTGAATATCTTTGCGTACCGAAAATAGTCATTCATGGTCATTGGTAGTCATACATCGCCCACAATGTATGACTACCAATGACCATGAATGACTCGAATCAAATGATCGATAAAATTCTTTCCCGCCCCGAGTTCCAGACCGAGCCGCCCGTGCTGGTGGATATTGGGGCCTCCGGGCAGTTACATACGCGCTGGAAAGCATTCGCCAAATACGCCGTCTGCATCGCTTTCGATGCCGATGACCGTGATTTTGGCTATGTCGAAAGTGAGTCCGGCCACTTCCGGAAGCTGTATACGTTCAATCACATTGTAACGGATACCGACACCGAAACGGCTAATTTTTACCTGACCGAATCGCCCCATTGCTCCAGTCTGCTGCGGCCCCGGCCCGACCTGGTTGAGGAGTATGCGTTTGCGCCCAAATTCGAGCCTACAAAAGTTGTCCAGCTTAAAACCCGCAGTCTGCGCTCGACGCTCGACAACCTTAAAATCAGACAAGTCGACTGGTTCAAGACCGACTCGCAGGGAACCGATCTGCGGCTGTTCCGCAACCTCGGGGATGACCGCACCCGAACTGTGCTGACGGCGGAGTTCGAACCCGGCATTGCGTCGATTTATGACGGCGAAGATAAACTCTACACGGTGCTGCAATACATGGAAGAAACGGGTAGCCACTGGCTCGCCGAACTGCTGCCGAAAGGATCACCCCGCATTACACCCGCGCTACTGGATAGTTTCACGAGCAATCCGCTGGTGAAGAAGTTTGTCTTATTTTCGCTCAGAAACAGCGCCGTTTGGGGCGAAATGACGTACCTCAACCGCTTTGCCGACGAACGCATTCTTACCCAGCGAAATCTGATGCTGGGCTGGGTGTTTGCCACAACGCTGAAACAACACGGGTTTGCGCTCATTCTGACGCAGAAAGCCAAAAGCCGTTTTACGGACTCCATTTTTGCCGAGATGGAAGCATATTCACGTCGGCGGATATGGGGGCGCGTGTTTAGACTGGGATTCTGGCCCGAGGTAGTGAAGAAGTTCGATAAACTCTTCGGGCGGTGAGAGTCACGCACCTAAGCACGTACCATCTGTTCGGGGGCGCGGCTGTAGCGGCCAACCGGCTGCACCGGGCCCTGCAAAAGCAGATAGAGAACAGCCCCGTGGTTGAGAGTACCATGCTGGTTGGAACGGCCAACCGACTGGAACGACACCGTCCGGCACCGGGCGTTATGTACCTGGCCAATAATTTTCTGGCGGAACAAACGGCCTTCGGGCGGTTTGTTGCCGAACGCCTGTACTTTCTGCCCCACGAGCGCGATACCTCCGTGCGGTTTCAGTTTTCGCCCGCCCGCTTCGGCGCTGCGCTCGACTTTCATCCGGCTATTCAGCAGGCTGATCTTCTGCATCTACACTGGATCAATTTTGGCTTTTTGTCGCTGGGTGGGCTTCGGTCGCTTTTTTCGCTGGGCAAGCCCATCGTCTGGACCCTGCACGACCAGTGGGCGTTTACGGGTGGCTGTCATTATGCGCGCGGTTGCGATCATTTTCTGGAGCATTGCCAGCACTGTCCTTACCTGAAAAAGCCAGCCAGTCAGGATTTATCCTACCGCGTTTTCGAGCAGAAAGAAAGCCTGTTCAACCAGGCCAGCATACACTTTACCCCGCCAAGTCAGTGGCTGGCCAGCGAAGCCCGACGGAGTGCGCTCATCGGTAGATTTCCGTTCACGGTGATTCCCTATGCGATCGACCAGACGCTGTTTCGGCCCCTTTCCCGAGCAGAAGCCAATGCCCGGTTTGAGTTACCCAGTACAGACCAGCCCCGCTTGTTGTTCGGCAGTGCCAACGTGACTGACCCTCGAAAAGGGTTTCGTTATTTTGCCGAAGCCTTGACCTTGCTGCATCGGCAACAGCCAGACCTCACCCCCGAAATCCTGGTCTTCGGAAAAGGGCGCTCGTACCTGTTCGATGAACTGCCGTATCCGGTTCGGCATCTGGGATTGCTGACCAGCGAAGAAGACACCGTGGCGGCTTACAATGCTGCCGATGTCATGATCGTTCCTTCACTGGAAGATAACCTGCCCAACACGGTCATCGAATCGCTGGCCTGCGGAACGCCCGTCGTAGGCTTTCGGACGGGTGGCATTCCGGAAATGATCGATCATCAGCACAATGGTTATCTGGCAGCGGCTGGGTCGGCGCAGGAATTAGCCGACGGACTAGCGTTTGTTCTTACCCATTCACAAGCCGATGAACTCCGAATCAACGCCCGGCAGTCGGCCCAGGATCGCTTTTCGGAAGCGGTTGTTGCCAGGCAGCACATAGACCTCTATCAGCAATTAATCCAGGAACAAACGAAAATGAGCTAATGAACAATTAAGCCTTGGCTGGTATTCCTAATTTTTCATTATTCATTCTTCATTTATTCAATGCCTACGGTTTCCATCATTACGATCACTTACAACGCCGAGCGCTTTCTGGAACGCACGATTCAAAGCGTGGTGCACCAACAGGCGACGGACTACGAATACATTGTGATCGATGGAGCTTCGACCGATTCGACCCCGGACATCATCAGGCGTTATGAGCAATACATTACCCACTGGGTGTCGGAGCCAGACCAGGGGCTTTATGACGCCATGAACAAAGGATTGCATCGGGCGAGAGGCCAGTACGTCTGGTTTATGAACGCGGGCGACGAGTTGTATGATCCGCAGACACTACCTACCCTATTGGCCAGTATTTCAGCTACGCAGGCCGACGTTTACTACAGCGATGCGCTCTTCGTTCGTGACAACGGCAACCGACGTACGGGCACGCCTATTGGCCTTCGCAGTCAGGTGACCCCGCATACGCTACCCGAGCATTTGACCTGGCAGGATATGGCGCTGGGCATGAAAGTCTGTCATCAGGCGTTTATTCCTAAACGAACGCTTGCCCCCGACTATCTGACCACTAATTTAAGCGCCGATCTCGATTGGGAAATTCGTTGCCTGAAAGCCGCTGCAACCATCGAATGTCTGCCATTTGTCTTATGTAAATACCTGATGGGTGGCCTGTCCGTGCAACAACACCGCCGGTCGCTTATCGACCGATTCAGGGTTTTGGTAACGCATTTTGGCTTATTTGTAACGATTCGGAACCATCTGCGCATTGCGGTAAGAGCCCGGCAATTCAGACGGCAGTAGACTTTTCGAAGTACCAGAAAAATGGGTAATGATTAGACAGCGGAGGCCGTACGCTACCTGTAAAATGAGAACAGGAGCGTTTCGTGAAATTTGTGTGAAAACAATGGGATAATTCCTAGATGCATGTCTTAAGATCGGGAAATGCCAATAAATTTGTGAGGTCTATTGGAGTACTCGCCTAACCTTTTTGTGAAATTTCCTTAAAAAATTGTCCTTACCTATGAAACGAATAGCTGTTTTTACCTCGGGTGGCGACGCACCGGGTATGAACGCCTGCATCCGGGCCGTCGTCCGGGGGGCGGTCTATCACGGAATTGAAGTGTTCGGCATTCGCCGGGGGTACAGCGGAATGATAAATGGCGATATTTTTCAGATGTCTTCGCACTCCGTTAGTAACATTGTTCAACGCGGAGGCACGATTCTGAAATCAGCCCGCAGCAAAGAGTTCATGACGCCCGAAGGTCGGGCGAAAGCGTACGAGCAGCTGTGTAAACACGAAATAGAAGGCCTGGTGGCCATCGGTGGCAACGGTACCTTCACGGGCGCTACGCTTTTTTACGACGAATATGGCATTCCGACCGTGGGCGCTCCCGGCACCATCG
Organism: Spirosoma koreense; assembly: GCF_054777875.1. NCBI lineage: Bacteria > Pseudomonadati > Bacteroidota > Cytophagia > Cytophagales > Cytophagaceae > Spirosoma > Spirosoma koreense. The sequence continues at coordinate 380,275 of NZ_BAAHAC010000029.1, forward strand.
ACAACGACCTGTACGGAACAGACCACACCATCGGCTTCGATACGGCGGTCAACACGGCGTTGGAAGCGATTGACAAAATCCGGGATACCGCCGACTCGCACGACCGGATTTTCTTTATCGAAGTGATGGGCCGCGACTCGGGCTATATCGCCATTCAGTCGGGAATTGCCGGCGGAGCCGAGATGGTGATGGTGCCCGAAGTGCTTACGCCGATTTCGGAAGTGGTCGAAACGCTTAAGTCAGGCTGGAGCCGTCAGAAATCGTCGTCTATCGTAGTCATTGCCGAGGGCGAAGAGGCCGGTATTGCTACCGAAATTGCCGAAAAGATTCGTCAGCAGGTCGAATCGTCTATCGACATGCGGGTGACGACGCTGGGGCATATTCAGCGGGGTGGCATTCCGACAGCCTACGACCGGATTCTGGCGAGTCGTTTAGGGCTGGGTGCGCTGGAAGGGCTCATGAACGGCGAGAAGAACGTCATGGCGGGTGTAGTCAACAACGAGTTAGTTTACACACCCTTCCGCGATACTATCCGCCTGCCCAAACCCATTAGCGAGGACCTGCTCCGAATGGTGAAGATTTTAAGCGTGTAAGTTTCAATGAATAATGGATAATGAACAATGAATAATTTGCCCACCAGGACCATTATCCATTGTTCATTATCCATTATTCATTATTCATTAAACATATCCCATCACTTTATAGGTCAGGTAGCCGACCTGCTCGCGGATCAGGTAGTACGAATTAAAAAAAGCTTCTTCGTGTGGCAGTAGCCATTCGCCCGGCGCAAACGATCGGCGACCACTCAGGAAACTGCTGGGAAAGGGATCGACAGCAATGCCTTCCTTTTCGAAACAGGCAATCGCCCGGCGCATATGCCAGGCCGACGTAACGAGCACGCACCGATTCTTTCGAAACGTCTTCCGCAGGATTTGGGCCGAGTAGACAGCGTTTTCGTGCGTATTCCTCGACTTACTTTCTAAAAGAATATCCTCCGGCCTGACACCAGCCATGGCCAGAAACCGGGCCACCGTTTGTCCTTCGTCGCTGACGGCCGCTATCTGAAAGGGCAAGTCGCCCGTGCCGCCACTGATCAGGATTTTCTGTACGGCACCGGTCTTGTAGAGATACAAGGCCTGTACCGCCCGGTCGGCTTCGCGACCCAGCAAAACACGTTCTTCTGTCTTTTTCGTATTGCCTGGAATTTCTTTCATGGTGTTGACCATACCGCCCGTCAGCAGAACAGCTACCCGTGCAGTTGAATCTGTCGATGCTGGCACGTTGGCCTGGATGGGGTATTCCCAACCTATGGCCAGTTCATTCATCAGAAATGAATTGCCAAACGCCCAGAAGATTACCAGCGTAAGCCCAACCAGTTGCCGACGCAGACGCAGCCTTTTCGTGAAGAATGCCATCAATAACGCGGCAACCAGCCATCCGGCGGGGGTAAGCAGGTAGGTAATCGTTTTGGAAAAGAAATAAAACATAGACTATAAAAGGCCTGGCAAACGTTCTGTTAGCAATAATCCTGACTAGAGATCGGTTTGGGCTTTGGCTTAAAGAAACTCGTAGTCAGGTTGTTAAATGAGGTTTCCAACGCCTTGAACCACCGACTGATTTACCTAACTTTGTTCTCATCAGAATCTGCGAAGATACGTACCCGCTTTTTATGAAAAACCTGCTTCTGGCTGCGTTACTTACGTTATTTATCGTTCCGGCTACACAAGCGCAATCGACCGGTGAAACCCCATCGAATGGCTTTCACATCACCGGTCATATCAAAGGCCTGAAAGATACGACCTGCATTTTGGCCCACTATCTGGGGGCAACGCAGTATATTCCGAAAGACACGGCTCGCGTGGACGGGGCGGGGAATTTGGTATTTGAAGGTAAAAAAAGCCTGCCTCAGGGTCTTTACCTCGCCGTATCGCCCAGGAATCGCTACTTCGAACTGCTCATCACAGACGATCAGGAGTTTTCCTTCGATACCGACACGATCAATGCCATCAAAGCAATGAAAATTACCGGCTCGAAAGAGAACGAGCTATTCTATACCTACCAGCAGCAACTGGCGAAATTGTACAGCGAAGCGCAGGGACTAAACGCCCAGAAAAAAACGCCGGCGGATGCGGCTGCTTCAGCGGCTATCGATAAGCAGATGAGCAGCCTACAAAAACAGGCCAATGATTTCCGGGAAAAATTTCTGAGTGACAATTCGGCTACCTTCACGGTCAAGCTAATCAAAGCCAGTGCCGAACCCGAGGTGCCGCCCGCGCCTAAACTTGCCAACGGCCGGCCAGACTCAGCCTGGGTATTCAGTTACTTCAAAAATCATTTCTGGGATAATTTCGATTTTGCCGATGAGCGATTCGTGCGGACCCCGTTTTTGCAGCGAAAAGTGGACCGCTATATTCAGGAGCTGACGGTCCAGAATTCCGATTCGCTCATCAAAAGCGCCGATTACGTGGTGAGCAAAGCGCTGGCAGGTAAAAACAAGGAAGTAAAATACTACACTATTTATTACATCACTCAACCGTATGAGCAACCGAAGGTAATGGGCACCGACGGTCTGTTTGTGCATATGTTCGAGAAATATTACGCAACTGGTATCATGACCGTTTCCGATTCGTCGACGCTGAAAAGCGTGGGCGAGCGCGTAGCTTCCATAAAGCCAAATCTGGTGGGTAAGATCATGGTGGCGCCGGTGGTGACCGATACGCTCCGTAAACCGATCATCCTGCAGAATATCAAAGCCGACTACACGGTTGTATTTTTCTATTCACCGACCTGCGGCCACTGCCGGGAAAGCGCGCCCAAACTGCAGAAATTCGCGGATGCCTACAGAGGAAAAGGGGTTGAGGTACTGGCCATTACCATCGATCCGGACCTGAAAGAATGGAAGAAGTTCATTCACGAGTTCAAGCTCGGTAATGCCATCAACGGTGCTGACCTCGCCAACCGGACGAACTACTCCAAACAGTATGACGTCTGGACCACCCCGACGGTATATATGCTCGACAAAGACAAGCGGATCATTGCCCGTAAACTCCCGGTCGAGCAGATTGAAGACTTTATGCTGTTCTACAAACGCCAGCACCCCACCCCGAAAGCGCCTGCCAATGCCAAAGCGAGCGTGAAAAAGTAATACATAAGCCACCGGTGTAGCTGTATGTAACGTAAATTACAGTTAACCAGTGTTTGTCCTCCTGACGAAGGAAGGATCTAATGTCGCCAAATGATTTAGTCAGGAAGCCATAAGATCCTTCCTTCGTCAGGAGGATAAAAGCTTCAGGTATTATTTCATTTTCGTTCGTTTCACCAGGTAGGCGGTCAGAATCTGATCGAATCCCTGCGCTATATCGGCTTCGATAAAATCGATTTTATACTGACCGCACCGCATTTTCAGCTCCTGAAAATAAGTCCGCACCGCCTGTTGGTAGGTCTCCCGGACCTGACCCGGCTGAACTTTCACTTTCTCCCCGGTTTCGAGGTCGATGAATTCGTACGGGCGCTCATCGAATGCGAAATTCTCTTCGGTTTTCTTGTCCGTAACGTGGAACAGCAGTACCTCGTGCAGGTTATGCCGCAGGTGCTGGAGAGCCGAAAACAAGGCGTCCGATTTTTCACTGTTATCGAACATATCGCTGAAAATAACCACCAGCGACCGTTTGTTGATTTTTTCTGCCACCTGATGAATAACATCGGCGGCCGCCGTTTTTCGCAACGGCTTGGGTTGCTGCATCAGCAGATCCAGTTGCGTGAACAGCTTATGTACGTGCGAAGGCGTCGACTTCACGGGCGTTTGCACATCGATGGTATCGGCAAAGGTGGTCAGGCTGACTGCGTCTTTTTGTCGTTGCAGCATATAAGCCAGGCACGCAGCCGCCATTACGCTAAAGGTTATCTTTCCGTAATTGGCCTCCGGATAGTACATCGACGAGGAGGTATCGACCAGTAAATGGCAGCGTAGGTTAGTTTCTTCCTCATAACGTTTGACAAACAGCTTTTCGGTCTTGCCAAACACTTTCCAGTCGATGTGTCGGGTCGTTTCACCGGTGTTATAAAGCCGATGTTCTGCAAATTCCACCGAGAATCCGTGGAATGGTGATTTATGAAGACCGGTAATAAACCCTTCGACCAGCTGGCGAGCCAGAAATTCGACATTACCGAACGAGCGTACCTGACCCAGATTAAGCGATTGTTTCATGCGTCTTTACTTGAAACCGGTAAAGGAATGAATAATGGATAATGTAAAATGAATAACGAATCCAGGAAGCTGCTTGCCGCTGCCCATTACTCATTTTACATTATCCATTATTCATTCCCACTAAGCGTTTACAATCTAACGCAAAAAGCGACCCGTTCGACATCTCCGGCAGGAATTGCACAGGGAAATAGCGAACGGGTCGGGGAGCGGTAACCGGCGTTTTTTAGAGCGCGGGTTCCAGCATAGACTGATAAGCAATAGGAGCGCTGAAGGCTGAAGGAGACAGCGCAATAGCGTGACCTTTTCCAACGACACGCAGCGAAACGTTGGCAATGCCTTTCGAGACCATGCCAAGTGCATGAGCGGCTGCGTGGGTTAGGTCGATGATCCGGCCTTTCGAAAAAGGGCCCCGATCATTGATTCGTACAATTACTGACCGTTGGTTGTCGAGGTTTGTGACTTCCACCAACGTGTTGACGGGTAGGGTTAGATGGGCGCCCTCAAGGGCATTGGAGCTGACACGCTCACCATAATAGGTCTTCCGACCATTGAACTTCTTGGAATAAAAAGACGCTTTGCCTTTCTGTATGAGGCCCGGAAGGACCTCCGCCGATTTTATGTTGCTAAAAAACAACATAAGGGATACGATTAAACTCATACAGCTTTTGGTTACGTGAAAAAAATAGACGGATGTATGCTGATGACAACGCACATACCTTCCGTCCCCAAAAAGTGCAATTCCTGTAAAACAAAGATAGGTTACAGAGGCTTAATAACCAAGGATTTAGCGAAAAAACTGTGGAACGGCCGCCACAATCAGCGAACGTTTCGTGGTTTTTTCTCCACGAAATATATTTGCCAGGTTTCTTTTTGTTCTTTGCTGATTGCCCGTACTTTAGCGGTTGTGAACTGATTAAACCTTTATGAATGTGGACGAAAGAGACCGGGAGAAGATCTACTCAAAGCGGGTTCGGGCGGGAAAACGAACTTATTTTTTCGACGTTAAATCGACCCGTACCAACGATTATTACCTGACCATCACCGAGAGTCGGCGTCATCCGCAGGGCGATGGGTTTGTCTATGAAAAACATAAGATTTTTCTCTACAAAGAAGATTTCGATAAGTTTATCGAAGCCCTGAACGAGACCGTAGATCACGTTAAAACGGAGTTGATGCCGGATGTCGATTTTACGCAGTTTGCCCAGCGGGAACGCGATGAACAGGACGACTTCGCCAGTGAACTCAAATGGGAATGATCGCTTTACCACCTACTGCATGATTTAGACTTTACTTTCTTACTTCTCCCTGGTTCAAACGGGCTTTTTTCCTCAAAATCAAAGTTAGCCATCGGCACCAATGCCGGAGGCTTTTTTTGCGGTCCGCCGTTGCAGGTGTATTTTTGCGAAAAACTTAAAGAGCGAAAGCGCGGGAACGAAACAGAACGACACCTGCTGAGTGGTATTCTCTCATTCACCCATTCGCAATTGAACTATGGGACTACAATGTGGTATCGTGGGCCTGCCCAACGTTGGCAAGTCGACGCTGTTTAATGCAATATCGAGCGGAAAGGCCGAAGCGGCCAATTATCCGTTTTGTACGATAGAACCGAATGTCGGCGTAGTGACCGTACCCGATGAGCGCCTGATAACGCTCGAAGACCTGGTAAAGCCCCAAAAAGTGGTACCAACCATTATTGAATTTGTCGATATTGCGGGCCTGGTAAAAGGAGCCAGCCAGGGAGCCGGGCTGGGAAACAAGTTTCTGGCCAATATTCGGGAAGTCGACGCCATCGTCCACGTGATCCGGTGTTTTGAAGATGAGAACATCGTTCACGTGGAGGGAAAGGTGAATCCCGTAGCTGACAAGGAAATCATCGATGCAGAACTGCAACTGAAAGATCTGGAGTCGGTCGATAAGAAAATTCAGCGCATCGATAAAGCGGCCCGCGTGGGCGATGCCAAAGCCAAAGCGGAACTGGAAATTTTAAAACAATACAAAACCGCCCTCGAAGCCGGCAAGAGTGCCCGAACCGTACAGGTATCGCCCGAAGATCAGGAAGCGGCCATCGGCGACATCGCGCTGCTGACCGTGAAGCCGGTTATCTACGTGGCTAACGTAGACGAAGCCTCGCTACCGAACGGCAATATGTATTCGGATGCCCTGCGCGATGCCGTTAAAGACGAGGGGGCCGAAGTGATCGTCATCAGCGCCAGCATCGAAGCCCAGATCGCCGAAATGGAAGATCCGGATGAGCGCGAGCTGTTTCTGGGCGAATACGGGCTGACCGAATCAGGCCTGAGCAAGCTCATCAAAGCATCTTATAAACTACTGGGTCTGATTACCTATTTCACGGCGGGCGTCAAAGAAGTGCGCGCCTGGACCATCCACCGGGGCTGGAAAGCGCCCCAGGCCGCCGGCGTGATCCATTCCGATTTCGAACGTAAGTTTATCCGGGCGCAGGTCATGAAGCTGCCCGACTTTCAGCAATTCAGGACCGAAGCGGGCGTTCGGGAAGCGGGTAAGCTGGCCGTCGAAGGCAAAGAATACGTTGTGCAGGACGGCGATATTATGGAGTTTCTGCACGGAGCTTAATCCAGGAAGGGCGGACATCAAGTCCGCCTTTTTTGTATCGATAAATAAGGGAATGGAACCACTTCTGGCGCTTCTTCAATCGATTTACCCCATCTCCGACGCTCTTCGGGAAGAATTACAACGGCTGCTGAAGCGGGAAGAAGTCCACAAAAAGGAGTGGCTTTTACAACCCGGCGAAGTCAGCAACAAAATTTATTTCATTCAGAAAGGCTTGGTTCGCGGATATTACCTGCAGCAAGACAAGGAAGTTACGGTCTGGTTCATGAAAGAAAATGACCTGATTATCTCCATCGTCAGTTTTTACACGCGGCAACCTTCGGAGGAGTACATCGAACTACTGGAAGACGGCGTTGTCTGGTCGATCACGTATGCACAACTGCAGTCGCTTTTTCACCAGTTTATTGAATTCAACTTCGCCAGTCGGGTACTAACCGAGCGGTATTATGCCCTAAGTGAACGGCGGGCCCATACTTTACGCGTCGCTTCAGCGCCGGATCGCTATCAGCAGTTAGTCCAGGAAATCCCGGATATTTTCAACCGGACTTCGTTGAAGCACATTGCTTCCTTTCTGGGTCTCGCGCCCGAAACCATCAGCCGCATAAGAGCCAGGAAACTGACATGACGCAGGCGCTATTTCCGTTTGTTTACACCCAGACGCTTGTAGGCAATTAGCTGATCGGCACGGGAAGCTGGTGGGCGGTGATAAACAAAGATTTCGTAGTCGTTTTCGGTCGAGGAATAGCTGCCCTCAATGTAATTTTCGTCGACCCGGGGCGGCTGCCCCGTTGTTTTTACGATGTAATCGTAATTGTAAACACCCTGTTTGAGCAAAACCGAGCTCCGATAAGCGCCCAGCAGTGCATCGTAACTCATCTTGTTGCGATCGTTCAGTTGCCAGAAATTGAAAGCGCCATTGACGAATACGTCGACGCCCGGCACCTCAGCAATTTTAAGGGTGAAGACCGTTTCGATATAATCCGCATTGGTAGCCCCGTTGCTCGTTTCGCGGTGGTCGATCACGAACTGACCGTTGAAATCGTCGCTCTGGATGTACACTCCCCGGCTACGCGGCTGGTCGACCTGGACATAAGCCGTCGTATGGTCGGCTGGTCGGTCGATTCGATCGATGTAATTGGCGCGCGACAGTACAGTTCGGGTATCGAAAAAGCGGAACTCATTGCCTCCAGGCATGGTGTTGCTCCGATCGATCAGCCGGTACTCCAGGGTTTGGTCGAACGCCTGCACGTTGGTCGGACGCAATCCCCGGATTTCGCGGTCGTCGCGGTAGTTCTGGCGAATAACTACTTTAAAATCATCCTGTGGCGAGATCACCTGATACCCTTTGTAGTTGATGCTCAGATCAATCTGCTGATCGGCAAATTGACGGGCCGGATCAGACGAAAAACGCACGTCGGCCGCCACGTTGATGCGATTCTGGTAGGTGCTGAACCTGCGCGTAAAAATAATGTTGTTGCGGTTCCGCTCATCGTAGACGACAATCAGGTAATTACCGGGTAGCTTTACGCGCGGCAGGGTAAACCGGTAATGAAAATACGGAATCTTCGTGTTGATCGAAGTCTGATACTCCGTGATTGGGTTGTCGTTATATTCATAGGTAAACTCGATATCGTTCAGAATAGACCGCTGCCAGTCGGCATTGCAATGCACAAGCCGGGCACGAAACGAGCGGTAAGTGGCCGTCAGATCATCGAACTCCAGTTGGAGCGTGACCTGCTCATCGAGGGAAATAACCGGTGGGTTCAGAGTCAATGCCGGGTCGTTCGGGTTGGCACTGACCTGCGGAAACAACAGAACGGTCTGAACCTGTGGATCGTAAATGTGATCAATCGTCTGTAGCTGTTGTGCCAGCAGCGAAGTGGTTTGCAACCACAGGACCAAACCAATAGATAAGCGGAAAAGCATGCGCATGTAAGCTGATTTTTATCGAACAGGGGTTGCTACCTAAACGCTGGCAAACCGGTCGGATGATACAAATTTGTGAACACTGGCTGGATTTACCGTTGCGAACGTCGGCAAAATCGCGTATGATTAAGGTTTACTCGACTATCCAAAACTATGGTCAATTATAATCCAAAAGAATGGTATCGGTTCATCATCACGTTCAACCGGGCCGATACAGTCCGTAAACTAATGCCGGCACTCATCGGTGTAGGGCTTTATTCGTTCGTTATCGTTCACATCATCGAACTCCTCGATCTGAGCGCGAACCCCCACCTGAAGAATTTTTCGCTCATGCATACGCTGCTGAGCTTTGTGATTTCGATGCTGCTGGTCTTTCGGACCAACACAGCCTACGATCGGTGGTGGGAAGGCCGAAAACTTTGGGGAGCCCTGGTGAACAACAGCCGGAACTTGGCCCTGAAAATGGATCAGTTGCTGGAGGATACGCACGCCGAAGCGCGCCAGTTCTTCCGGGCCATGATTCCTAACTTCGCTTTCGCCCTGAAGAATCACCTGCGACAGCAGCCCTATGAGGAAGAATTTACCGGAACGACAACGTTTACCATTCAGAACCTCAACCTGAATGAACACGTACCCCAGCAGATTGCGCTCATTCTTTTCGGTAAAATCGCTGAACTTCAGCGCCGGGGCGTGTTGCTCCCTGAGCATCTGGTCATTCTGAACCCCGAAATCGATTCGCTGATGGACATCTGCGGTGCCTGCGAGCGCATCAAGAACACCCCGATTCCATTTTCATACAGCTCGTTTATTAAAAAATTCATTTCTATTTATTGCCTGACCCTGCCCATCGGGTACGTATCGAACCTGCATTATCTGGTGATCCCGCTGGTGCTTTTTGTCTTTTACGTGCTGGCCAGCCTCGAAATCATCGCCGAAGAAATTGAGAACCCCTTTGGTACGGACGCCAACGATCTACCGCTGGAGACGATCTGCAAGGGCATTCAGAAAACCATAACCCAGTCGTTCGACCATCAGATCACCTTGGGCGAAACCGAGCCGGTGAATACGAAGCTGCGGGGATTTTCGTACGAGAAGTAAAGCCAGCCAGAATGTTCTGGCCATTACTCAAATAACCTTATCTGGCCAGCCGGGCGAAACAAGGCGGTCGTGAGTTGCGGAGGCTGACGGTCGCTGAGGTATTTCTGGCAGGCAATCCGGTGCAGTTGCGCGATGTGCTGTGCATAATGGCCTTCACCCGCCATGCGCGTGCGGAAGCGCGAGTCATTCAGTTGACCACCGTGGCAATCCGCAATCTGATTCAGCACGCGCTCCGCCCGGTCAGGAAATGTTTTTGTGAGCCAGTCCGTAAAGAGCGGTCCTAGCGCTCCATTCAACCGAACGACCGTATAAGCCGCCCAGCAGGCACCCTGATCAGCGGCCTGTTTGATAAGCCCGGGAATTTCCTGATCGTTCAGACTGGGAATGATCGGAGCCGTCATAACCCCCACCGGCACGCCCGCCTGATGCAGCTTATTCACCACCTTCAGCCGTTGTGCGCCCGTAACCGTTCGTGGCTCCATCAATAACCGCAGGCTTTCGTTCAGGGTCGTTATAGAAATCGCGACACTGACCAGCTGCAGCTTGGCCAGAGGCTGAAGCAGATCCAGATCGCGGAGAATCAGGGCATTTTTCGTGATGATCGATACGGGATTGCGGTAACGAAGGCACAGCGCGAGCATCCGGCGCGTAAGCTGATAGGTTCGTTCGGCAGGCTGGTAACAATCGGTATTGCCCGAAAAATGGATGACGACGGGTTTATACGAGCGCGACTGAAACTGCTTCTCCAGCAATTCCGGCGCATTCTTCTTGACCATGATTTTACTTTCAAAATCCAGCCCTGCCGAGAAGCCCCAGTATTCATGGGACGGACGAGCGTAACAGTAAATGCAGCCATGTTCGCAGCCCTGATACGGATTGATCGACGCCTGAAAGCCTACGTCCGGGCTAATCGGTCGGCTGATGATTTGTTTAGCGGTCTCATCGAAAAATTGCGTTTTAACAGTTGGCTCCGGGAAATCGTCATCGAAATGAGCTTCCAAACCGGGCTCATAGCGATGCGACTCGAAGCGATTAGCGCTGTTAAATTGGGCTCCCCTACCCTTTCTGAAGTTGTCCATAACGCCACAAATAAAACATAAATATATTTTACTTGTATTATACAATTCAACTTTTACACAAAGAAAAGCCGGACCATTCGCGAATGATCCGGCTCAATTAGATAGGGTAATGACTTAAACTAGTTTCTTTTCTACTTCTTCGGCTTCCAGCATAGCTAGTTCCCATTCATCCTGAAGTTCGTTGATCTGGGCGATTATGCGTCGATACTCGTCATTTTTGGCTTGCATCAGTTTGTCGTCTCCGTAGGTAGACGGATCGGCCAGTTCGGCTTCAAGGCGTTTCTTCCGATCTTCCAGTTGAGCAATTTTAGTTTCTGATTCCTGGGCCTGGCGGGTCAGATTCTTAAGGGTTTTGTGCCACTCTTTCCGCTCCTCGTCCGATGGCCGACCGGTCGTAGCGGCCTTTCCGTTTCCGTTGGTCGAATGCCCATTGGTGGCGGGTGCCGGACTGACTACGTGTTGAGTTTTGGTTTGTTCAACCGGCTTGGCTGGCGTTATACCTTGCGCTTTGCGCTCTTCCTGCCACCATTCATATTCGTCGTAGGTTCCGGGGTATTCCTTGATCTGCTCGTCTTCGATATACCAGATTTTATTGGCAATCTGCGACACAAAATACCGGTCGTGGGAGACAACCACGTACGTCCCTTCGTACTGCTGCAATGCCTGAATCAGGATATTGACCGACTGCATGTCGAGGTGGTTGGTCGGTTCGTCGAGCAGCAGGAAGTTGGCCTGAGAGAGCAGTACTTTAGCCAGCGCTACGCGTGATTTTTCACCACCCGACAGCACTTTAATTTTCTTGAATACGTCGTCGCCCGAAAACAGGAAGCAGCCTAGTACCCCCCGCAGCTCACCGTCGGATTTGGTTGGGTTTGCCTGTTTGAGCTCGTCCAGCATCGAATCTTCGACGCGCAGTGACTCAAGCTGGTGCTGGGCGTAAAAACTGAACGAGACATTATACCCCAGCACCCGATCGCCGTCGATGGGTTCCGATCCGGAGATAATGCGAAGCAGTGTGGATTTGCCGCGTCCGTTGGCCCCGATCAGGGCTACTTTATCGCCCCGCTCAAGCCGGGCTGTTGAATGGGTCAGAATCCGTTTTTCGCCATATGCCTTCGAAATATCGTCCAGGTGCAGGATATGCCGACCAGGCTGCTGAGAGAAGTTGAATTTAAAATTAACCCGAGCATTGCTGTCGATCACATCGTCGACCAGTTCCATGCGTTCGAGTTGTTTGACCCGGCTCTGGGCCTGTTTGGCCTTGGAAGCTTTCGCCTTGAATCGTTCGATAAACCGCTCCGTTTGCCGAATCTTGGCTTGCTGGTTTTCAAAAGCGCCTTTCTGGATTTCGTTTCGCAGTGCTTTTTCTTCCATGTAGTACGAGTAGTTACCCGCATAGTAATTCAGCTTCGCGCCCGATACTTCGACAATGGTATCGACAACGTTATCGATGAATTCGCGGTCGTGGGAAACTACGATCACAGCCCCTTCGTAATTCTGAACGTATTTTTCAACCCACTGAATCGACGGTAAGTCCAGGTGGTTGGTCGGCTCGTCAAGCATCAGCAACGATGGTTTCTGGAGCAGCAATTTGGCCAGCATAACCCGCATCCGCCAGCCACCCGAAAACAACTTCAGTGGTTTGTGCAGATCGTCGGTCGAAAAGCCTAGCCCTTCCAGAATCTCTTCGGCTCTGGACTGGATCGTATAGCCATCGAGTGCGTCGAATTCTTCCTGAACCTTTCCTAATTTATCGACCAGCTCGTCCCGATAATTGGTTTCCATTTCGTGGAGCAACTCATCGATCTTGATCTGGAGCTCATTCTGCCGGGCAAACGCCTGCATGGCTACCGACAGAATGGAATCGTCGGTCTGATACGACAATAGATCCTGATTGAGGAACCCGAGCGTAACATCGCCCGCTTTGGAAATGGTGCCCCCGTCGGGCTGATATTCGCCATTGATAATCCGGAGCAACGTCGATTTGCCAGTCCCATTGAGGCCAATCAGACCGATTTTCTGGTTGGGCTTAATGTGCAGCGACGCATTTTCGTAGAGTGCCCGGCTACCGAGGTAGTAAGAGAGGTTTGTGATGGAAATCATGGATGCAAATTTACCAAAAATAGAACGGATACTTGCATTCTTAAATTCCAAACGGCTATATTTGCACCCGCTTTGGTAATGAATAATGTAAAATGAGCAATGAAGAACGGATGTCACTGAAGTTCATCATTCATTATCCATTAACAAGTATTCATTAAAAATTGCCTCCTTAGCTCAGCTGGTAGAGCGACGCATTCGTAATGCGTAGGTCGCAGGTTCGAATCCCGTAGGAGGCTCTCATTTTACATAAAGGCTAATCAGTTTTGGAGCGCAAAAGCTCACAATCAACTGGTTAGCCTTTTTTGCTTTATCACACTTTACGAATAATAATACGGTTTGATAAAGTAAATCCGTCAACTGATCCGTCAACCGTATTCCCTTTCTTTGTATCTTAGTCTTGACCAAACCAGGCAAGACGAATGAAAAGTATCTCCGATCAGGATATTAAGTTCCTGCTCAAAGAACCACGTGCTACTCACCCTACACTCATTTCGCTGTTTTACCGGTACGAGAACAAACGATTTGTTTATTCGACCGGCCTGACTATTGTCCCCAATCAATGGGATGCCGTAAGCCAGCGAGCCCGTACCGATCAAAAAAACCGCGTTGCCCGGGAGCCCTTCGAGATCATCAATGCCAACCTTGATCGCTGGCGCTCTGCGTTGAAAAAAGTACTGACATCGCTCCAGCTTGCCCAGATACCTCTTGGCAACGAAACCATAAAACAACACCTCGATACGGAGTTGGGCCGTTCGAAAAAGGCCAAATTGGTGGAGGTGGCTCCTGTAAAACAGGAATCATTTCTGGAGTATATCGAGCGGTTTGTGAAAGAAGCGCAGACAGGTAAGCGGCTCAACTCCCGTAGTGTCCATTACGCTGGCTATACGTTGGCGGGGTATATGAAGCTGAAACGAATTCTGGAGCGCTACCGGCTAGAGACTGGCAACTCGGTCGAGTACGATGCCTATAACCTGGATTACTACAATGCTTTTAAGTTATGGCTTACAGGACGTGGCCTGACGCTGAATTACGTAGGTACGTTGCTGAAAGATCTGAAGGTTATGTTGAAGCAGGCACATAACGACGGCATGCATACCAATCTAATTTTCCAGCATCGAGATTTTAAGAAATTAGTGGAAGATGTAGACAATGTCTATCTGACTGATGATGAACTGACTCACCTGTATAACCTAGATCTATCCAGTAACCCCCGGCTCGACCGGGTTCGTGATCTATTTCTGATTGGGTGCTATACAGGTCTTCGGTTTTCCGACTTCTCGGAACTTCGCCCAGAAAACATCACTCATAACGGCCGTATTCTAACGCGAAAGACAATGAAAACCTCCGAACGGGTTTCTATTCCGCTCAACCCCAAGATTCTGTCTATTCTAGCTAAATATGAAGGAATTCCTCCGCGAACAATTTCTAATCAGAAGTTGAATGATTATCTGAAAGAGTTGTGCCGTCGGGCTGATATAACCGATGCGGTAGAAGTGAGCAGAACAAAAGGAGGCAGGAAAGAAACGCGCTATCTGGAAAAATGTGATATGGTTACAAGTCATTCAGCCCGCAGATCCTTTGCAACAAATGCTTTTCTAGCCAAGGTTCCTACCGTTTCAATCATGAAGATTACTGGCCATCGTTCAGAGGCTGTGTTCTTACGATATATCAAAATTTCGTCAGAGCAGAACGCATTATTGATGCTAGAACATGCTCACTTCCAGTAATGTATCAAAGCGGCACATAGGTACTAACAAGTGAGTTTCTTAACTCTTAAAAAATGCTAATTGACCAGGTTAAAATATAAAATTAATACGGCTAGACTAAGTCACGAAGATGCAAGTACTAAGAAATACACTAGAAGAGTTAAGAGCTAACGATACACTAGAGTGCTCAGAAAACCTTCATTATTTAGTTATCAAGTGGCAGTTAGCTGTTGACTACTTTGAGCCGAATAGAGACAGAATAAATAAAATATTACTGGATAGTCAAGTTAAGAGGCAAATGCCCAAGCCGGGGGAAATCCCAAGCGCTCTCAATACACTAAAAAATCGAATTGATAAGATCAACTCTTTAGCTAAAGACTTTATCGAAGAGATGCGGCTTAATTCATATGAGTTAAGTGAGGGAGCTAAAAGAAATACATATGCCGTGGATTGTGCCACGTTTATTGAAAACTGTGAAGAAACAAGGAAAATTTTATGGTCTATTATCGATTCAATAAAAGATGAAAATTATAGTGCGTTGAAAGAAATTAGTTCAATTCTATCATCTTTTGCATCCAGTTTTCGCATTGGTCCATTTATAGATTCGTTCGAGCGATATTATTATAAAATTGAGGAATCATTTACTGATATGGAGGTAGACGATGACCAGACATCCGAAGAATCAGGCGCGGAGGTATTATCGACAACACAAGAGCAAGAGAATCAAGATCTAGGACTAAAACTTAAGTGGAATTGCAAACCCGCTATTGCTGGATATATTATATCCGAACTAATACGAGCCAGGTATATTGAGCCACCAACAACGAATGGAGAGTTAAGTTTTGCAAAGTTGGCTGGAATCTGCCAACAGATATTTGACATAAAGTATAACGGAAAACCTACCACCCTTGATCATTTGAAAAAAGTAGTCAATCCTGAATCCAATACATTACCTGATTATAAGCGTGCTAAGCTGAACTTACCCGACCTAGAGCAATTAACTTAACGAGTTAAGTCTACTGTCGCGACAGTAACGAGATATTTAGCGCTTGCCCTGACTTACCAACTTTGAGCCATAACCAACCCAGTTATGGTCATGTACGGCACAGTCATCCAATTAACAATGACGCCTGATCAGTTAAGCCAACTGTTCGATGAGCGTCTCGCAAAAGCACTTGCGAATTACACGCCCCCTACCCCTGAAGGTGCCAACCTTCCAGAACTTCTGACACGGCGGCAGGCAGCCGAAACATTACAGGTTTCTTTCACTACTCTTCACGACTGGGCAGTCGATACTGAAGAGCGTCCCGCAGTTTTAGTTCCCCTTAAAATCAACGGTCGGGTTAGATACCGCCGTTCTGATGTATTAGCAGCGCTAAAAGAGTCACGTCGATTCAAAAAGCTACAAACAGCATGATGGCTTTAGGGATACCTCACATCCAACCGGTGTTGCTCATCCATGTGGCCACCGAACTACGGGCTTCTAGCTATAAAATCTGGTCAGTTCTGAAAATTGATGCCGGTATCGAAGTCCGAGCCGAGCATGGTACTCGCCAGATCAGGCTAATCGTTCCTCGGCCCGGAACAAAATCAGTTAGCGACGTTACCACTGATCGTATCGCCCACTCGCACATTGTCCACACCTTGGCTGAATTACGCAATTGGCTGCGAGTACTGGACTTATCAGATTCCATTACTGCCTGATAAAAAAAGAGCAGACTAGCTCGCTACCACGACAAAGCTATCCTGCTCCTAATCAATTAATATCGATGCAAGCTACCCATAATCAACTAAATAGTCAACCTGCGGCTAACGTAGTCATTCCCCCCGGTACAGACTTTAATGTCCCAAAAAACATGGTGTCTCAGAATTGGGACGCAGGACAAATGGGACACGCAGACGAAAAACCGTTTGTTGGATTTAGTGAAGAGATTATCCATAATCTTCCTCTACCATTGCAAGAGGCCTGCCAACAATTCACAACAACTCAGGACCAGGGGACCTTTCTAGTCAGTGCAATCGGGGTAATTAGCGGACTACTACCCAATGTCATTGGCTTTTATGACGGCCGAACAGTAGGCCCCAATTTATATGTCTTCGTGGTTGCGCCATTCGGAACCGGCAAAGGTGGACTCGAGTACGCTCGACAACTAGGAATGTCCGTCCACAAGCATAAGCGTGAGTTGTTCGAGTCAGAGAAAAAGGAATACCAGCTTCAACTCCATCAATACGAACAGGCTTTACAGGCTTTCAAAAAGAACAAAGCACCGGCTGAAGCAGCACCGGTACCGCCAAAACGGCCGCCTAATCAGATGCTGTTCATTCCGGCCAACTCGTCAAAAACAGCGATAATTCAGGCCATTGCCGAGAATGACGGTCGAGGACTCCTCTTCGAAAATGAAGGGGACACACTAGCCGATGCGGTTCGTCAGGACTACGGAAATTTCAGCGATGTACTCAGAAAAGCCGCTCACCACGAACCTGTAAACTTATTGCGACGTGGGAATGATGGCGAATACATCGAGGTCCTTAGCCCTCATTTATCCCTGGTTTTGTCCAGTACCTTCGGCCAACTACTTAACCTCATTCCGAATGCTGAAAATGGCTTATTCAGCCGGTTTATTTTCTTTCAGCTGAATGCCACCCCTGAGTTTAAAAACGTGTTCGACCAGCGAAAGTCGGATTACGGCACCTTCTTCAGTCAGCAGGGCGACTACTATCAGAAACTGTACAATACGCTGAACAATCGGAAGCCGGACGATCCGGTTCAATTTGCCCTGACCCTGGAGCAGCAGGATAGATTCTGGTCTTTTTTTCAGGAGATGAAAAGGGAAACGGTCGAAAACGTCGGCCTTGATTTCGCCGGTTCGGTCAACCGCCTGGGCCTGATCTTTTTTCGAATCTGCATGGTCTTGAGCTTTCTGCGGGCGTACAGCGAAACGGATCGGCTCCCACAATATATAAGCTGTACAGATACTGATTTCACAAATGCCATGCGCATAATTGCCATCCTCAAGCTTCACGCGCTCAGCATCTATTGGCAGCTACCGAAAGCCAAAATCAAATCCTTGGATGAAGAAAACGATGAGACCAAACTGGAGCAAAAACGGAGGTGCCGGGAGCTGCACAAAACTGGACATACATACCGACAGATAGCCGAACTAGTATTAGGCTCTGCCAGCAAACGACAAACCGTTTATCGATGGTGTCAACTGTAACCATACCGGCAAAAAACGGCTGTCCCACTTGCGGGACGCGGGACAAATGGGACACGCCGGATAACAACATTGTCCCACTTGTCACATGTCCTGGTTCTGGGACACCTTGTTTTTCGGATTCAATTCTGAATGTCGAGGTTAGTCGCTTTGCCAACTTCAATACGCCTGGCAACCCCGCCAGTGTCAACTTACTGACTTGGTTGCACTCCGACGAATACGCGCCGACGGTTGAAAAAATACAGGCGCTTTCGACCAAAGAAGAACGGGATAATTTAAAAGCGACGTTAGCAGCCATCACTCCTTCCGGGGTATTTACATACCGCGAGGCCAGCCAGTTAGTTCATCACTCTGGGTTTTTACAATTTGACATTGACGGAAAAGATCACGCCCACATCGGCAATTTCGTTCACCTCAAACGCCTGATCGCCAACATTAATGTTGTTGCCTATTGTGGGCTATCCGTTTCTGGAACCGGTTTTTGGGGGCTGGTGAAGATAGCCTACCCTGAAAGACATAGCCAGCATTTCGATGCGCTTTACCGCTTGTTCAGCCAGTACGGAATTATGCTGGATACAAAACCCCGAAGTGTCGCTAGTCTGCGGGGCTACAGTTATGATCCCGACGCGTATTTCAATCATCAGGCCGCTACATTTCAAATCTACGACGAACCCGTCCGCGACAGGCCCAGCACTTTTCGTCCATCCGATGAGCGAGATGAGGCTAGAAAAGTAGAAGCCTGTATTGCCTACATCATTCACCATCAGCTAGATATCACGGGGGATTACGGCCAATGGCGTGACCTGGGGGCTAGTCTATTCAAGGCCTTTGGCGAACAAGGTCGAGACTACTTTCATCAGATCAGTCAATTCTACCCTAGCTATTCCAGTGTAAAAACGGATCGTCAGTTCAACGCCGGGCGCACATTAACTCAATTTGGATTGGGTACCTTTTTTAAGATCTGCGATCTACACAGCATCCACTGGAAAGATTTACTACCCGCCACTCATTGACAATCTAGCTCTTTCGCACAACCAGTAAACTACAAATACCATGCTTGAAACCAATCAACAAATCACTCTGCCATTGCGACCTATCGATGGTCATAAGCGCGCCAAGTTTACATCTGCTTTTCACCCCTTTGTCGATCAACATCCGGCAGTAAGCCAGTACCTGGCCGCTCCGGCTACCTACTACGAACGCGCCTTTCAGGGGGGCGAGCGGGATATTGAGGTATTGAAACTCCTGAACAGGGCCGATGCCGTCAGTCTGGAAGTTCGCCGATGGATGGCTACCCACCACGCCGACTGGCAGCGGCTGGATCGGGCGCTGGATAGCTTTCTGACCCACTCAGCTTCGGCAGCACAAACACTCATCCCTCAGGTGCTGGACCAGATTTAACACAAGCTGCTGCGCAAGGAATGGTACGAACTGATGGGCCTTTATCAGCAGGTCCGATCCTACGTCGAACAGAAGATGACTGTCCAACCCGATCACGCCAAACGATGAAGAAATCCACGCCAATTCCGACCCCACCGGCCTGGCTATGGGCCACCATCGGTGAGCGGCCCGCTTTCTGGACCCAGCCCCACCGGCTACTGGTCGATGTGCAGGGTACGGCGGTTTATGATCAGATTATTCAGGAATTATTGACGACGGGAAGCGTCTATTTCGAGGATGCCGATATGGTTGTGGTGATGGCATCCATGACAGCCGAGGAGAAAAAGCGGCTGACCCAGCTGAAACGCCTGGAGCGGGCAGGTTGGTTGCTCGATTCGTTTAGCAGCCGGGTGAGTCTGTATTACAGCCAGCAGCATGTAGGGTGCTTTTCGATGCAGGAAATGATGAGTCGGGGCTTTTACCCCCGGCCAGCTATTGCTAGTGATCGTCGCAACTATCCGGTCTACGAGGAGGGGCAACTGGTGGACTGTTTCGTGCCCATCGCCCATTGTCACGAGGCATTCATGCACTCAGCCTTGTCGCCCACTACTCCGGTTTCACTCCCGTTTATAACTGACCTCCTATGAAAACCACACGCCAAAAAAGACTGTCCCTGCTAAGCGAGACTTACCGGTATTCGCTGGTTTATAACACCCACGTCAAAGATGGTCCGAATGATCATCCACTGCTGACGCCCGCCATTCGGCTCCGGCTACCCTTGGATTGTACCCCCGAACGTCTTCGACAAATGCCCCTGACGGCAACCGGCCAATCAAGCCAACATGCATGCTTATGGTGGGCGAAATTAGTCCGCACTCCGCTACCCAGTATCTTTTACGATGCTGTCACCGAAGGGCAAGGAAGGTACTATCTTTTTTTCTACTTCCCCGACCTGCCACCCGCTAGCAAATTCGGCCTGGTGGAAGTAAGAGTGCCCCTGTTTCAGCTCACGGTGCTGGAGATAAACCGAAAGACGCCACGCCCCCCAGATCTGTGGCCCCTGTTGAGTCGCCAACTCGAAGAACTAACCCTACCCACGGCCAGCCGGTCATGAATGAACCACAGAACCGTAAACATGAACGACGATGAATGATAACGCAACCCCGCCGACGAATCCACTCAATAGCAACCGACCCCAGCTATTGCTGACTTACCTCAACCAGTCGCCCGGCTACAATCTGGCAGCCCTGCGAGGCAATGCGGGTGATTTGGCGACGGTGTTTATGGCCCATGCTGAACAGGTCGAATTCAGCCTGAAGCGCTACCTCTACGGGGATCGAACCCAACAGCAACTGTTTTCCCAGATTCAGGATTTTGTCAACCTGGATCGACAAGCAGCGACCGATTCGATTGGTCACTCGATATTCTACGTGTTTAGATCACTATTTGCCTTAGAAGCTTACGAACTACTCTCAATCTACGAGCTGCTTTGCGAGGCTATTGCCGACCAGTTTCACATTACACTAATAGACCCCGACGATAATGTCTAACGTACTCAATAACTACAGCCCCATGCAGTCGGCGCTGGCATTGCTCCAGCCCACGGTATCGTACGCCCAGAAACGAGCCGATGCTGACCGCAACCTGATGTATCAATCGGGCTTGGCGCAAATGGCGCAGCAGGACGCCGAAGCCGCTAAGCAGCAACAACTCCTGTTGAAACAGCAGCAGGCCCAGCTCGCCAGCGTACCCTTTCTGGAGCAGGACCAACGGCGCTGGCAGAGTTTGCTGGATCAGGGCAAGCAGAAGATTCGCTCGCGGATCGAGAAGGACTTCGGCGGTGACTATGAACAATACGCCCGGAGTGGTATGCTCGATCAGGACATGCAGAACATGGCCCTCGAAGCCCAGCGCCACCCGTTGTACGCTGGCTCGCTGCAACGCCGGAGTAACTTCTTACAGGCTCAGAAGGATGCGCAGGATGGGAAGATTTACCGACCCGTACAGTACCGGCTCCGTAATGGTCAGGTGAAAGTAGCCCCCTGGGAACAGGCATATCAGGACTTTGCGGACGATAACACGGAAGACTTACCCTACAATGGCGGCTTTAAAGTCGACGGCAAGTGGCAGAAGCTCATCACCGACAACTACTCGCCACGAGTCGGCCAGCTCGGTAAGTTTAAAACCGACTACGCCACGCCTGATGAGGTACTGACGGCACTGACGACCGGCGAAGGGTTAACGGCGCAGGATGCCGCAGAGTACTACCGACGCACGGCTCCGCTGCTGGGCCGGGTTCAATACAAAGTCGATGTCAGAAATCCGTATGAGGAGGAGCGTCTTCGTCAGGGATGGTCGAACATCGGCCTGCGCAAGCAGCAGCTCGCCGAGCAAAAGCGGCACAACCAAAAGTCAGAACAACAGGCGGGTCAGAGTCAGATCGACATGTGGGATGCAACGTTCAATAATCCCGACAATGTCATTACCCGGCAGGGCGGACAACCCAGTACGGTGAACGTAACCCTGTTCGATCCGAACATGCAGGCCACCGGTTCAGGTAAGTTGCAGGGATTCACCGGTAAGGTCGTCGGACCCGCGCTACTCGAAGCTACAGGAGCGAAGTACGATAAAAAAACGGGTTACTGGCAGGGGGCTGGTGGACAGGCGTATGTCTCGGTGCCGAATGCGGCGGGTGGGGTTGATCTTCGCCAAACTGATCTAAGTGGACTCAATTACACAACGAAGCCAGGTAACATATACCGCTATGAAACCCAGCCCACCGAGTACGAACGGGCAACGGGACGCAAGCCCTACCGCTACATGCAGGAGCAGACGATTGTTATTTCTTCGGATGAGGCTAAAAAAGCCCGCTCGGGTAATTTGTTTGCTAGTCCCCTGAGCCTGGGTAATGATTACTCGTCAGGCTTCAACCCGTTTGGCAACAGTGATACGCCGACGAGCAAAGGGGCGTACACCACTCGAAAGAACGAGAAGGGGAATACTGAGTACTTGTTTCGGATTCTACAACCGGTCGAACCCACGATGCTCGACCGGCAATCGGCGACTTGGAACAACATGCAGACTCAAACCAAAACCGGCCAAGCTGTACTAAGTGATGCGGATGATGATCTGAATTATTATTGATTTTTTGCAATTAGCAACGATCAAATCCTACTGCCTTGATAAACGAAGGCAGTAGGGTTTTACATTATGGGTAGCTGAGTTGAGTTTAGCTCAGATTATCCACAGGCGTTAAGGATTCGTAGTGTATATCTATCTGTTGGCTTGAAAACTAGACATTAGAATCCTGGATAGCAACTTGATAGCGATATGTCAGCAATAAGACACATTATAATGCATTATATATTTATTGACTTAGTAAAATGAGCGTTTACCAAAGTAGTATTTATATTATACTTACGTATTTTAACTAAAAAATAGCAGGCTCTTTAACGGAAATGGGCATTATAAGAAAAATTAATATCGTATTTCTTTCCAATCTCTGGTTATGTATCTCTTGTCAATCCAAGGCTAACTTTGACCAGAAAGGATGGCGGGAGCGAAAGGACATATGGTATCCCCGTAGGGAACGAATGGTGAACGACTTACTTTCAGACTATAAAATAAAGGGTAAAGGCATCGGTCAGGTCGTTGAATTATTAGGGCAACCAGATGGCGTTAATAGTAATACCATTTTTTACAAGATCACCGAAGAATTCAACTCAGATATTGACCCAATAAAGGGTAAGCATCTTGTTCTATTTTACAACAAAGATTCGACCGTGACGAATGTTAGATTAGAAGAATGGGGTAAGTAGCTATGCTGATTTCCTAAAAACGCTTATATAACAGTTTTATTTCTGAATTTTTTGTACTGTTTGTATAGTAAATAAACGACTACTATCACGTTAATAATATTCCAAATGCTTAGAGAAATTGAAATTATCCTATCAAATGACGTCATGCTTGCCCAACTCCAGTACTCACCTTTTGACTCATTATAATTATCATCGTAAGCCATCATAGAAATTCCTAGAGCAGAATACATAAATAGATCGACTAAAACTAGAAATACGACGATCAAAATTGCTTTAATTTTAGACATGTATTTAGAATTAAAATTTCAAACTAAGGTACATTGTGCCAATTTTTAATTAATCCTAAAATCTGATCCCTGTTTGCCAAGAGCAGGCCTATAACGATCAGGTATTGAAAGATTACTATACCATTTGCTATTGACTTGTACTTACTACTAGGGCCATTAGTGATAGGTAGCATATGTAGATAATTAGTAACTGGATCGACCTTAATTACCTGGTTTTCTCTATCATATAAATAGTGAAATAATGCCCTAAGCGGAAAATTGAGAAATAGTATTATAATTACTATGTACTTAAGTAGAGCCATTGCTTATATTCTGTTTCTGTTACATAATCTACTTGAGGTTAATCAACGCGTACAATTTTTGGCTATAAACGCTTATACCCTTCGCAATCTCAATCTCTGGTTATGATGACATACCGTGCCAAATTATCATCCTAACTACTGGGTGCCGTAATTAATAATAAACCTTAAACGTGTGATACTCATCAATCCCGGGAATCGTCACAGACAGAATATAATAATTTTTCTCCTTGGTCAGAATCTGATAACGGTATTTATCACCAGGTCGATTGTAGTTCTTTCTAAGTCTATTATTGCTCTCTATAAATTCTATCTCGAATTCACAGTCGCCGATCCAGTAAAATTTTAGCTTCGAATAAGTGTCATCTTTAAATTTGTCTACCCAGTACCCATCTTGGATGGCCAACTGAACGGTATCGCCTTTATCATCGTAATAGAAGTAGTTCCCGATTTTCAGGAACGCTTCGCAGGCTGGCTTATCGAGAATGCCCACGGGCTTTTTTTCTATCAGAATCATATCATCCTTGCTCCCATACTTTCTCTGAAGAATATGCTGGTATTCAGGACACACGCGCTGCAGACGCGCTGTAATAAAATAGTACACATCCTCCTTTTCATATTTAGAATACTTTTTCAGTAAGGGGATGATGTGCTGTTTATTGATTTCATCGATTCGAAATTTGTCTGGTCGATGTTGGTTGTCCAACAGCGTATTACAGACTTCCTCGAAAAAAGAGTCTTTTATTTGATCGATCTGAGAAAAACAGGGGTTGGAAAGGCAAAAGAGTTTAACCAGGCAACAAAAATATTTACGCATAAAGGCTTCGAGCATGTCAATAGATAAACTTAAGAAGGACTTATTAGAGTGGGTCGCCAATAATGGCTGAGCGAAAAATGGCTCCCTTTTTCGTTACTACACAAGGCCCTAAATAACTGAGTTACAAAAATAGTTAAGCTGACTTCTCAACCTTAAATAATTTACCCATCTGACCATTTTTCTTTTACGCTCGTCTTTTATGTTCAACGCACGTTAATAATACCATTCTATAGATATAAATCATTGAGGTGTTCAAGGTTTAATCGATTCGCCATTTGACCGCATTAGCAAAGAACTTGTCCGATTAGTGGAGCTGTCAGGATTCCTGACGCTGGTAGAATGCTGTTTTTGACGGGTTGACACTTAAGTGGAGGACTAGAGATCAGTTCGTCTACGGCTATGATTAGCTCAAGAGGAGCCTGCTTACTGACATGGTGACAGATAAGCGGAGGACTATCCATATTTATCCATATCCACCCACATCTCCTCCCTGTCTATTTACACCCCTGCTCAGCAACCCATATCCACCCCCTGTCCAGTAAAAAACAGCCCCCGCGCTTTTACTTTATATCCCGTGTAGAATTTCCCCAGTCACCGAGCTTATGATTGCATAATGCCCTATCGAACCGCCAAAACAGGCTCTACCAGCTAGTTAGGATTATATTGTATCTGAGCTAAGTCCTTGTCTATACCAATAACGTAATAGGTTTTTATCGATAGAGAACAGCGAAATTATAACGCTATTGGTATAGATTTTTTCGCCTGCATAACTGGCATGTAGTGCGGGTAACCTGGGACTCCTGCCGTTTTTTTTGCAACCCCCGGTAAGCAATGCATACCCATAGAAAAAGAAACTACCTAGGCAAAGGGTGTTCATCTTTTGAACAGGCTTGGTGGCTAATAATATCAGACGGCTGTGCAATCATTGAATATAACATAGCCATTGCTCCATAAGACTATCCCCCCGGTTCGGCCAATCGACGGCCCGTTTTTCCCCTACGCCCGGCTAGTCGTTCCGATGAGGTCAAAGGAATCACTTAGGGTCTAATGTTTATATCTGCCTACTGGTGGGTATGGTTTTAGGATGCAAAGCAATTACGTTAGTCAGGGTGCAGAATGTCAGCGGGGGTTGGGCTGTGAATGCAGTGTGTAAAACAATTAACGTCCTTGCTGCTGTAGTTGGCTCGGCCAATCCAACTTTGGTTTGGCTATATGCCTGCCACTGACCTGGATTCACTTCGGGAATACAAAGAAACTTAGTAGAGTAGAAAATAATGAAATAAACGCCATTTTAGATCAGTAAAAGCCTGGCTCTTTTTGCCCTTCTTATATACCAATACAACTACTCTCTCTTTACCATGATTAAACTTTACGCCACAATAGTCGGGCTTGTGTGCCTATTCTGCAATCTGAACGCTTTTGCCCAGCGGAGCACTGACCCTGCTGTTACTAGTCGGGACCTTCAGCCTGCTCCATTGGAAAACGTTGGCTCAGTCTTCTCAATGACCTTTACCATAGGCAATAATGGCGTTGTTCCGATCGCTGGGAATAAGGCTGATAACCGCATGGGTTTTGCCATCTGTTTTAGTAAGTGTAATTTGTCCACTGCTAATCCCATGGATGCTATCTCGGGGGAGCTGTTAGATTATTTTAATATCCGTGTCAATTCAGTGACTGGCTGTATTGATGGGGTGCAGAAGAACATTGCTATTCCTGCTTCCCAGGTATATAACATCGTTCTCTCAATGGTAGTGACACAGGCCTCTTCTGAGCCATACGTCAACAATATCGGCGCTTCCTGTACGATTGCTCCTAACGTGTCGGCTATTCTTCAGCCAACCGATAATGACTTTTCATCTATTTATACTCACACAACAACCTTAGAGCTTCCCGTTTCCCTGGTCAACTTCACCGTTAACGCCCAGCAGGATCACACCGCATTGCTCAACTGGAGCACTTCCTGGGAGCGGGGCAACCAAAAATACGTGGTCGAACGCAGCAAAGACCTGACCCACTTTGAAGCTGTCGGCGAGGTTATTGATGTGGCAGGCACCAGCACCAGCATCAGCGTCTACCAGTTCGTAGATGCTAGCCCGTACCGAGGCACCAGCTATTACCGCCTGCGGCAGGTAGACCATGATGGCAGCAGTCAGACATTTGATGCCCGATCAGTGGTCATCGATGGTCAGTATGGAGTGTATCCAAATCCAGTGGTGAGCCGTAGTGGCTTCACGCTGCAACTCGATGAGCCCGAAACGGCCGGGCTGCGTCTATATTCCATCACTGGCTCGGAGACGGGTCTGACGCGAAAAACAGCGGGTGATCAGCAAGTACAGCTCACTCCTGCTGCCGGTTTGTCCCCCGGTCTTTATATCCTGAAAGTTCAGGAGCGAGGCACGGTCCGGGAGCATCGACTTATGGTTCAGCCGTAGCAAACTGAAAGCAAACTGAGCGTTCCTGCTGCGCTGTGGAAGATGATTGTCGTATTACCGGTAGGTTCTCGGACTAGCCTTGTCTAACCTGTCGCAGCAGAATAACAATTGGTGATAATCAGACCGGCCTGTTTGGCTGTAGACGGATAGCCCGTAAAACCAAGTTGAGATTTTAAGCAAATACATACTGTCGCTCAGTAGGGGTAGAGTGAAAGTTTCAACCCTACATTCCGTTTGTACAAGCTTTTCACCGTATCGATGGCGTAGTTGGCTGTAACATGAAACTCGCTAATCTGGATGTAATTATCCTGGGCAGTGTTAGGCGAGAGATAATAGGTTAGGTAGCCGACGGTATCATACTTGACGAACAACCGGTTGTTCCTGGCGTCGCCGATATAGTGCTGATTAGTGATTTCATTGTAGCGATGTTGCAGGGTATCATTTTTGTAAAAAGCCACATAGTTTAAAGACCGGTCCCACCCTTTGGGATTGTCCTCTATGGCTTGAGCCAATTGTTTAGTGTAGCCAACCATCTGGGGCGTGATGATGCCGCTAGGCGTGGTTGTACTCACCCAGTCAAAATAACCTCGGGTAAAGCCGTATAGATCAACTGGCGTGATGGAGTGCTTGCAGGTGATGAGACTGAACAGCAACGTACATAAGCTAATACGCATCGAGCGAAGCAGAACGGCTTTCATAAACTAGCTCTTTACACATGTGACTCCTTTAGACTAGCGAAGGTTGTAATCTGTCTATTCTAATCAACCCTAGTGGCTACTGATAAATTAGCGGAACAGTAGTGCCCCTGTAAGCTGCTTGTAATCAGCGTCGATTTGAAATCTAAGGGTAATTAGCTGTGGGAGTCGGGAGATTCTGGGGTGAATAGTTGCTTTTTGGCAACTTTTTTTTGCCGATGTTTCGGCTTACCTATGAGCAGCAGGGGTTTGCTGTTCAGGACAGTATCCTCACAGTCGTATTAACTGATAGGATAACCCTATTTGCCAATTCTGATTGGTGAAAGAGTAAGTGCCACTACTCGTTAGCTGATACATAGTCAATGCCCTGAAATAGCCTCCTGTTATGCCTATTCGGTTAAATTGGTAACGAGCCCGACCTGTTAATCCAAATTCAGCAGGCTTCCCCTCAGACCTATTGAGGAGTATATTCAATTCCGGTCCAATAAAAAGAGTCAGCGGATTGATGGGGCTAAACCCGACTGTTGGGCTAATGCCGAGGTAATTGTAGGGGATTGTTACTGTCTTGCGTTCTAAGTTTTGAGTCTGAAAACCTTTCTGCTGAAAGTGCATCTCCACCTGGCTGGTCCAGCGGTCTGACAATTGATGCTCATAAGCCAAGCTTACATAAAAGCCTGCTTTGGGTTCGGGCGGGATGACTCCAATCAACAGTGGATTTTCTATTGCCACGATTGTAGCTGAATGGATATAGCCAGCACCTAGATTGACGTGGTTCTTTGATTGAGCTGCCAACTTAAAATGGCTGCTTAGTACAATGGCTATCGAAAAGAAAAGATACTTCATTGTGTAATGTCTAGGGTTCAAATCGATAACTGCCTGATAATGAGAATTACCATTTTCGCTGGTAATTAACAAACAAGTCAGAATTTAATGATTATAGAATAGGAGAAAGAGAGGAGAAGTTGCTAAATGGCAACTTTATAGGCACACCCCGCCCTGGGGAGTGAAACCAGGAGCTGTTTGTTAGTTCCTGTCGGCATAGAGGATGGCACTTCTTTTTACTCTTTAACTAAGGCACTCCGTCGAAACAAATAACCTTTTCCCAGCGGGTTCTGCCGGATGTCTTTCGCGGAAATTTTTCCAGCTTTGATGGCATTGTAAAGCGTCTTTCGCCCTTTTCCGCAAAGTTTTAATACTTCAGCCTCGTTGGCCCATACATCCGAGAGCATCTTAGGAACTCGCTGCTGACTAAACTCTTGCTGAATAACAATGCGAATGGTAGCCGCAATCTGTTCAAGGGTTGGATTTTCCATAAATTTATAAGATTAAGTATGCTAAATGAAAGGCATTTAGGTTAGCAAATTACCACTTAATCAATATCAGATCATTTATTTTTTTATATCAAATTTGATATATTATCTTTGCTATTGTCAAACAAGAAGAGACGGCAACTCTATAAAACGGCGATCTAACCTTATGGCACATGCAGCCCAACATTTCAATCTTATGTTTTCCTTACCTATCTCAACACATGTGGGAAAGCATGATTCGGACTCTCAGTTTGAAGTTCTGATGTATTCTTTGGATATGTACCGGGAATACACATTGAATTTAGCTGAAAAGAACATAGCCCTTGGCGATGAAGAAACGTACTTAAGATGCTTAGGGACAGTCAAAACAATCAACGAAATGACTATTAGATTGGCCAGCACTCTATGCTTGGCTGACCAATTCCGAGTAGGAGAAGCAGTTGAGCTATCTGCTTAACTGGCATAATCAGACAGATTGCAAACGAAAACATATCATTATGAGCGAGGAGTATAAAGAACTATCTAAAGAGCAATCTCAATCGGTTTGTCGTAATCTTAGCAAGCTAGCAACAGATTTGCGCATCAAGCAGGAGGCCATTGCTGAAAAAACGGGCTACAAGCAAGCAAACATATCCCGTCTATTCTCAGGTCGTTATTCACCTCGTTTAGAAATCATTTTCACGGTTTTGAATGCTATCAATGAGCTGTCAGGTAAGAATTATACTTTGAAAGATATCGACCTATCAACTGATAACTCAATTCGATAGCCGTCTATCACTTTCTAAACAACAATCATTATGACTATCTCCGGCGAAGAATTTTTAGAAAAACTACGAGTGCTTTGTAGAGATTATGGCGTTCGTGAATTTGGCATTTACGGGCGCTTCAGTCCGAAACTAAACGGTAAAGCCTCAAATTTACCGCCCGGCCGCATGATCTGGCTGGAAGGCGATCAGGTAGTGGCCGAAGAAGCCGCCTACCACTTTCAGCGCAAAGCCGACGGATTTATGTATTAGAGTCTGCCATTTAGAACTCGACATACGTGTCGAACCGTTGACAATCAAACGCCCACACTGCGCAGTGTGGGCGTTTTCTATATTTACTATTCTGAGCAGGCAACGCATTCTTCACCGTTTCGCTGAGCCTCTATGCTGTAAGCCGTCTGCGCCATATTGTCTTTAATGAACTTATTGAACAGGGTTGAATGCGTGACCTGTTGACCTCTGCTTAGGCCGTATTTGCTGGCTACCTGTTCGGTGACCATGGCAGGATTTGTAACGAACCATTAAATACATGTTATAATAGAATTAGTATGAAGAAACTCTACCTAAGGATAAAGAGAGGTCCGGATTATTTTTTAATGTCAATACCAACGAGTCATTCTTCCAAACATAGTAATTACTTGCTGAATCCTGCGCTGGACCATACTTAGCTACTAGCAACGTGGAAAGCCTATAGAAAGCGGTCGAATCCTGTGGCTGAAATTCGATGCGGTCCAGCCTGCCATCTTTTAACCAATAGTTAAATCTACCTCCTTCCTTAGCATATTTGGTTTTTTCGGCGTGGTAGCTACCATCAGATTGGCTCCTCAGCTTCGTTCGCTCTTGATGCTTAATTTCTTCTAGCGTTGAACCAATGCTTAAATTTTTAATTGTAAGCGCAGTCTTAGGGGGTGATGCTAGTTTTTGCTTTGAATTATACAAGTGGGCAAGAATCAAAAATGTAATGAGGATAATTAGCTTTAGAAAACCTTCGACACGAGACAAAATTCGTTGTTTATCATTATACGGAATGGTCACTGATTTGTCAACGACTAGTTTACTTCCTTCATACCGACGTCCTGTTTTGTATCGGCGATCGGAAACATAAATGTTCTCCTCTTTTATTCCATAGCTATAATTTGTAAATAATGGTCTGTATATCCATACCACGAATAATAATACACTCACTGGTATTGTAAACCAGAAAGAAGCAAAAGCTACCCAAAACAGAAAAAGAAACGAACTGATGAATGTGAATGCTATAATACTAACAGTGACGCGAGTCACTGTGGGCAGTTTTACTTCCGCAGCCGAAGCAGCATAACTACTCCTCCCGACCTTGCTTGAGCTATACGGAAGTTGAAAGGTTAGACCCGGAATTCCGGTTCGAACTGAAGCGCTATGTTTGTTAAAAGTGACTCGTCCAATTTTTAATCTTGGTCGGTATCTAAAACCCATATATGTCTTTTTGATGCAAATAACATCTATCGCTATATACAATGTAGGAAAATTTGCTTAAAGGGTTATTTAACTAGTCCTCAGGCCCTAACAACATTCATTCTAAATATTGCTATCATTAAGTATGAAATGAAACAAGTGTCATTCGAAACGATAAATATGAAAACGTATACATATTGTACTTACCGAATAGTAAACCTATTTGTACACTCAAACAGGTAATCATAGATTTATCCCTAGAAGCTTAAAAGATTGGAGGTTTTAAGGGAAATTTAATGTCGAATTGAATGTATAAATTGAATAGATTTAGACTAGAATGGCCTTAATTATATTGCTTATTCTGCCTTGCAGTATATATATTTCTATTTTTAGTTAATTACAATTGCTATCCACCTGTAACTGTAAGTATATGAAGCAAAACTACTTTCCCTTACTTTTTCTTGCCTTACTTTTCTCAAGTTGTAGCCAACGGGCAGTGGTTCGTTTCACTCAAAAACCACCAGAATTAATTTCGGCGGATGTTTTAACCGAGATTATGCTCGTCAATAAGTCCCCCAGAATTGTACTCCGTGTTCCCAACACCCGGAAAGGTGTCACCAACACTCAGGGAACCAATAATCAACAATCAAATGGAATCAATCCTGTTGTTGTTAGACAGGCTAATGGTAATCGATCGGGCGCTAAGATTCAATACGTCGAATCACAATACGATGAAACAGCTTTGTACAACGCCATTGAAAAACAATTATTTAAAGAAGGGTTGAGTGTTCGCGACCGTGGCTTATTCAATGAAGTTCTGGATGACAATCAAATTGCGGATTACTCAAAAATCAATTCATTAACGAATACTGATCTTATTCTGGAGCTCGTCAGACTAGACGATAGAGTGGGATATTCTACTAATGTTTGTTATACAGACCCAGATGATCAACAAAAATTGATAAGCGAATATCGTAATGTAGGCGGTGCCTCCGTAGAGTTCAAGCTGGTGTATGTTAAAACGAATGAAATCGTTGGTTCTTACAAGATTCATTCAACGCCATGCCTAGAGGGTTGCCGGGGTTTTTACAAAAAGGGAGGCTCAAAAGGCATCTTTATCAGTAGCCCTTGGCTAAAATCGGGCGAAAAAGAGCAGATCCGTAAACTTAACCGCAAGGCTTATCAGGAGCTTGACCAGGATGCTTTAGAGGCATTTATTGCCAATGCTACACATCAATTAGTAAAAACCATGCGCTAATATTTTATAGAGCCATTCATGAAACAACTTATACTGTCCACGCTTTTTACCGTTTGTTTTACTTTGTCCTTGTCGGCCCAGGATGCTATCTATACAGCGAACGGAAACCGACTTGATAATGCACAACTTATTGATATAACAGAAGATAAAGTTTCTTTTACTGTTCAAAGGTCTGGTCAAACAAATACGTTAAACTTTCAGCGGCAAAACGTCCTTTTCGCCTTTAATAAGATGGGAAATTTTTTGGTCATCAACGACCTTAGTCGCGATCTAACGGAGGCTAGGAAGCAACTAAAGGACTATTTGTCAGGACCAACTAGACATGAAGGAAAAGATATTATTGTAAAAGCCGTTCCCTTAACTGTACTACCTGCCATTATCTCCTACGAAAGCGATGACGTTGTTAATTATAGGAACATTGATGGTAAACCAGCGTCAATATCCAAGAGTGAATTAGTTTTGATAATATACAAGGACGGTCGCCATAAGTTACTGCGTGAGGCTACCGATGTTGCTCCCTTGTTAAATGACGTAAAAAAACAACTAGAAACCGACGGTCCAACAATAGTCACCCCGGCCGCATCCACGTCTGCTGCTCCTTCGTCTCAACCTGATAAATTAAGTCCTACTACCCAACCAACTGCAACAGCGCCAACTAAAGAGTTCCAACAAAAAGCAGATGAATCGGCGGTTTCAACAGAAGTTAAAACAGTATCAGGAAGGCCTAGTCTAGATGAAGCTGACTATCAACTTTATCGTAAGAAAGCCTTACAAAAGGTCGATGAGTTTGTATCCTATTTGAATATAATCACCGACAAAAAACTGCCAACATACGAAAAGGATAAAGCAATAGCCCAAGCCGCCAAATTATTTATGCCAGCGGCAACTATCGAAGTTACGTCCGCTAACAGACCCGGTTCTCGTCGCTACCCTATACGGGAGTACCTGGTTAGGCTTAAATTATTACCCTATAGTTCTGCCAAAATCGAGTGGTCAGAAGTACAATATATTAAAGAAATGTCACAGGCTGTTGACGGTAACTACTACGGCGTCATAACAGGCCAGCAAACGTTCATGGGCTATGGCACAAATAACGATAATGTCGTCTATAGCGACGTAACGCAAAAAAGGGTTCGGGTTAAACTTGAGCCTTATCAGATCCTATTCGATGGCAAAAATATTACCAAATGGAATCTGCTATTAGGCAATATTGGTGTGGCTGCTCAATAACCAGGAATGACCGTGACGAATCTATTGATAGGCTTGTATTTGAGCAGTACAGCGATCTGTATGCAAGTGACAGATCCAGAATCTTGCTTTCATTTAGAAGGCAAAGTGATTGATTATAAGACGCATGAACCTCTAAACAAGGCTGACTTATTTGCTAAACTCCCTACCGGGTTACGTAAGGTAAGCGTCAGTAAATATAATGGTCAGTTTTTGGCAAGCATTCCGTGTGAAGCAAAAGCAATTATAATAGAAAGAACAGGATATCGACGACAAATACTAACACTGCACTACCCTGATAATCATCTACCGACAAGGCGAGTAACAACGTTGATTCCCCTCGTTACTGTTGATCACCAAGACAGGGACAAAACCTATCTTCAAACTGAACAAACTGAGTACGTTCAACAAATCAGCGATCCTAAATCAGATAAAAATACAAAGCTTTTACAGCATGGTATATTCACTATCACAGATGCCGTTAGACAAACCCCTCAACAAGCCCATGTTTGTTTTTACTTTACTAAGAATAGCGAAAAAAAATGCATTGAAACAGATTATAAAGGGCAGTTAAAGTTAGATTTTAATCAGGCAGATATAATAGCAGTAGAAGTTGAAGCGGCAGGTTACCAGACCTACAAGGGTAACTTACTTGTTGAGAAATTGGATGGTCGTACAGTTAAGCATAATATAGGTCTACAGCGTGAGCTAACAATAATCTCTATTCAGGATGATAAGGCTACCAGCTGTGAGTTGATTGGACAAAATAAAACGGTTTCAATAGCAAGCGTACAAGGGCGATCAGGGTGGTTTAGCTCATTTGACGTCTCGCCCGGAAACTACGAATTAGTAGTAAAGCAGACTAAACAAACCATACGCCAGACGGTAAAACTTTATGATGGACTTAATTATAAACTCTTTGTGCCATTAAAATCCGACTCAGCTATAACGAGCGGAAATGTGACAAGAGTTAGTGTCCCTCCGAATAAACGTCCGGCTTCCAGGCTTCTGCTACCTGATAGCATACCAGTAATTTATTTTGAACAGGGAAGTTATCAGCTTCGATCTGATTCGCAGGAGGTACTGCGAGAAGTTGCTCACTATTTAAAGAACAACAGGCATTATTTAATTGAAATTGCTGGTCACACAGATAACGTTGGAAATGAGCGATTGAACAGAAGTTTATCTGAATTTCGGGCAAACGTTACGGCTATTTTTTTAACCCGACAGGGTATTGATGAAAGCAAGGTAACTAAGCTTGGTTATGGAAGTCAATACCCGATTTCGCCTAATGATACAGAAGCGAATAAAGCGCTTAACCGTAGGGTTTCGCTAAAATTAATTGCTACTCAATGAAGAAACTCTACTTACAAAATCAATTTTTCTGGCAAATTTTTCTATTAAGTGGGGCTATTGGATGCCATCAAGAGCCATTGGTGCCAAAATCGGCTATACCATTTACCTGTCGAATTGGCCAACTGATCAGCATTGATGAAGCCACTCGCGATACAACTACGTTCAGCTATAATGCTTTTGGCAATGTGGAGAGAAGCCTTTATCGAAAATGGGTGAGTAATCAGTTGGTAAATAATACTGAGCAGACGTTTTCCTTTACGGCAGATCATTATTTGTTCACCCAATCAGATCGGATTACTACTCGGTCTTCAAATGGCAATCAATCTCAGGAGATTAAAGGGTACTTATATACTTATCAAAACAATAAGCTTCAAGAAGTCAAGCTTAATAATGGTTTAAACAATGCCACGATTGGCTATAAGCAATATACGTACGAGGGCGATTTGCTTAAAACTTACACTGAAACAGACGGGAATAAATCTATTATTAAACGCTATACCTACGATGGAACAGGTAAGCTGATGAAATTGGAAACACCTACTTCAAAAATCAGCACGGTGATAACCAACGGAAGGATTAGCCAGCAGGTCTATCCAGACAGTACAATAAATACATATGAATACGACTCCCAAGGGCAGCTAATTAAACAAATCACTACTTTCTCTGGCAGTAGGTCACAATATATGTATACGTATGACAACAATCCCTACTGGACCAAAACTCAACTAAATCAGCGAGGTATACCCTCCCCTGATCTAGGTGAAGGTATACAGGTACATAACCTGAAGACCTCTACCTTCCAGCGATACCTTAATGACAAGTTAATACTGGAGCAAAAGTTAACCTATAATCACGCCTACAATAAACAAGGATATTCGCAAGGTTTTGGCCGAAGTGATGGGTTTCGTCAGGTTAACTATTACACCAACTGCCCATGAAATACCTCTATTTAATTGTCCTGTTTATTGGGTTTGCATCTGTGCCATCTTCCGCTCAGAAGAAAACGACAAAGGTATATGTTGCCCAAGTAGATGACGCACCAAAGGCCCCTTCTGCGGTCCAAAAACGACGCGACGATGAGATAACTTTTCAGGCTAAAAGTAAAATCAACAACAACCTTTTAGACCTATTTAACACGTTAACAGCTGATAGCCTTGGCGATTCGGAACGGAACGCTGTTATTAATAATAGCTTTTTACCAAATCCCGCCCAGATATTTTATTCGGACGGGGTCATTATTGAAGATGACATCGATCCTGCCCATAATTCAGCTGAAAATACAGTCGACTTAGGTGTTGAAAGGTACCTTCGAAACCTTGACTTATTTTATGCGAAATCGGATACGTTCTCAATTGTCTTTTCTCAGGTAATCACCTCAAAAGTTGAAGAAGCAAAAGATTTCCCATACATAAAGGTGTTTTTTACATCTTATTTCAAAGGAAAATATACGCAGGGTAATATTGCTTACCGCCCTGTACAGCGTGTCGCAGAATTAAGAGCAGAGAGAATTGACGGAAAATGGCGGACATTTATTGTAAGATTAGGTTTTCTGAAGCCAGGCGAAGGAATAAGTACAACTCCATCAATTGGTAAAGATAGTGACCTTGGCTCCCTTATTAACAGCCCAGAAATGATATTTCAAAGCCGGAACAATCCAACTGATTCTATCACAGTTAAATGGGATAACTCACGGCTTAGTGTAGTCCGGTCATCAACTTCCTCCATACCCTCAGGAATCTTTAAACGAAGTAAATCAGAAGACAAAAGCGCGGGTAGCATTAGCATTAAACTTAGTCGTGAAGACCACCTACTTACATTTAATTCGGTAAATGGTCATCCAATTTCTTTTGATTTAAAGTCAGCAATCAAACCACCAAATTATCGCTTACGTGGCTGGCTTCAGATAGCTTCTGGAATTATTTCTTTAGGGGCGAGCTATGCCGGATACAGCTCCCTTCACAATAGCTACAATGACTATGCAAGTAAACTAACGGCTCTGAATGCTGAATACGCAGTTTGGCAGTCACTTTCTCAGCAGCCTGGCTCCAACCCGGTTGCACCTATGCCCTTTTCTGATTATGCTAGACCTGGTATATATGCCGTATACGGAGGGGGTATTGTTGGTGGTGGGTTACTTATCAACGGTATCAGGCAATTAATAAAAGCTGGTCAAGGAAAAGCAAAAATTCAGAGAAGATAAATCCGCTATAGATCTGCACAGAATGAATAGAGCAATATACATACTTTGTCAGTCCTTAACAGTCGTTCTGTTCTGTTTGACGACTTTAAAAGCCCAGACATTGAAACTTTATTATGGTGACCCTCAAAGAGATCCACAGGAAGCTTTTGATGGCAATGTCTTCCGAGCTGGATCTCAAATTGGTAACGCATATATCTATGCAGTACTGGATTCAGGTGCTAGGTCATTTCAGATTTTTTCTCCAGGGGAAAATGTAACAAAGACAATAACATCTACTGGCGGATTCACCATACTACCGATAAGTAGTATGGTAATCGATAAAGATAAGATTCTTAATTTTTCAGGCACGGTAACTGGCTCCGTGTCAATAACAGTGAAGACTTTAACTATCAGCACATTAAGTGCCAATGTTTCTACTGAGGTGGCACCCGGATCGGAACTCACCGTATCATATATTACTGGAGCAGGTACCTTTCCTGTAGACCTTGCCTTAGGTAAATTTAAGGTTCAACTATTGGACGTAAATGGAAACTACGTAGGTGACCTATTGAATTCTACAGACCAATACGCAGGTAAAGAGAAATCTAGTTCAAGTGGTGGGGGAACTAGATTTATAAAGGCAACAATCCCTTCCGCTATTAATACTGGCACTTACCGAGTTCGGGTAATAACACAGGGATTAATATCGAACGTCATTGGCACGCCCAGCAGTGCCTTTTCTATACGCAGTAGCACACAAGCAATTGCTACAAGCGGAGTGGGAACAAGTAGTTTCTGCTCTGGTGCAATTGTTTCCTTTCCATTTTCAACGACGGGGGCATTCCCCACAGGGAACTTGTTTAAAGTTCAAATAACTGACGCAACCGGTACCATCACACAAGATTTGACTGCATCGAGCGCAACTTCTCCTATAACTGCTCAACTGCCGTCCACACTTTCCGCGGGCTCATACAAGTATAGAATTACTAGTACGACAACGAGTGTTGTCAGTAATACTAGCCCTATAAATGTATCTATACTCCCTACTCTTTTTATTTCAGGAAGCGCTAGTATTGTAGCTGGTAACCAGGCTACTGTTAGAGTCAATCTGACAGGTACTCCCCCATTTACTGTTGAATATGTTGACTACAGTTCAGACGTATTTCCGGGCTATAGCCGGGTATTAATGTCTTCGCTTAGCTCTTTTAATATAACACCAACCCTTTTTACTACTACGACATACGATAAGGGCTATATCAAAAAATTTTCAGATAGCGGCTGTGGGAATGGCACCGTAATCTCTGGTTCTGCACAAGTTAATGTAACCCCAATAACCATTACGACTGGAACAATTTCAGGCACATATTGCCCTGGATCTGCATTTTCGGTAGCATTCACAACCAGCAGTTCCTTGCCTGCTGATGCTGTTCCACAAGTTCAGATTTCAGATGAAAACGGCAGTTTTCTCAATGGTCAGATTATTGGTACAGGCACGAGAACAAGTCCTGTTAGTGCGACAGTACCCCTGGTTTTAGCTTCGGGCACTGGCTACAAAGTGCGCATCGTTTTAAAACAGCCAACTCAGCAGGGAGCCGTTGACTATAATAATGCAATCGTTACGACATCTGCATCATTAGCAATTAGTCGACCAGATGTTCCTAAAGTAGCTGACATCTATTTTTGCCAGGGTTCGTCGCTCAACCAGCTAACCGCTACTGGATCAAATTTAAAATGGTACGCTAATAGTTCAACAACGCAAGCACTGCCTAGTGCACCAATACCGCCCAACGATCGTACTAGCCAGTATTTTGTCAGCCAAACAGTCAATGGATGCGAAAGTCCACGTGCTACTATAAATGCATTTTTAAAAACTACACCTTCAGCGCCAGCGATAAGTAGCGTTGCGCTTTGCCAAGGGACGCAAGGCCAGTTATCTACATCAATTCCAAATGCATTATGGTATACAAGCGCTTCCGGAGGTGTGGGCACCCCGCAGCCACCGCCAATAAATAGTCAAAATTCTGGAAACCAGACGTTCTACGTTACGCAAACAATCGACGGTTGTGAAAGCCCACGTGCCGCGGTTACCATAACTATAAATCCGATTCCTGCTGCACCAACCGCGCAGATCCCTAACCCACTTTGCCAGTATGCGCCAAGTATAAGCCTTTCTGCGAATGGACAGAATTTATCCTGGTATGATCAAAAAGGAAAATTAGCGGGTGCACCTAGTCCGGAAACATCAACATCAGGCACTAAATCATATTCTGTTACTCAGACAATAAACGGATGTGAGAGTCCACGCACTCTGATTCAGCAACTGATACGCCCAGCCCCAGCAAACCCAACGGTGAGTTCTGTTCGCTACTGCGTAGGGGATGCTCCTCGCTCACTTTCAGCTACTGGTACGAACCTAAGGTGGTATACACTGGCCACTGGGGGCAGTAGTTCACCTACTTCGCCCGCGTTTTTTACTGAATCCGCTAACGTATTTACTTTTTACGTATCACAAACGGATGATAATTCCTGTGAAAGCCTAAGGCAACCATTATCTGTCTCTGTAGTGGCCGCTCCATCACCTCCATTAGTTACAGCGAATCAAGTAGTTTGTCAGTTTGCCAAAGTAGGACCCTTATCGGCCTCGCCTAACAACGGATTGATATGGCAGGGTACAGGAATCGCTGGGACAAGTGAAATCGCGCCTACGCCAGTTACTACCCAGCCTGCAACGTTTACGTATTCTGTTTCGCAGAAAGCGGGTAGCTGTACAAGCCCTCCCTCAACGATAGTATTTACTGTTCGCAAGACGCCGGACGCCCCTAAAGTAGTTTCTCCTACTGCTTACTGTATTGGACAAAATAACTCTCCCCTTACCGCAGCAGCCGACGGCCAGCTTACTTGGTATACGAATCCTGACCACAGCGGATCTTCATTCTCGCAGATTGTACCTAATACCCAACAGGCTAATGTAACGACTTATTATGTTACCCAGACTGATGCCTTCAAGTGTGAAAGCCCTAACAGCATAGTAGAAGTCCGTGTTGCTGAAAAGGCGACTGCTCGACTAACAGGTGACGGTGAAATCTATCCTGGAGATAGCACTGCAATTCGTGTTCGACTGACTGGTGACGGCCCCTGGAAATTCACAGATTGGAATAATAAACAAGTTACTACCTCTGACTCATTGTATGTCATTTGGGAAAAGCCCAAAGCTACTCGCACTTACACTATCACCAATTTAGCCAGTTCATGCGGTGTAGGAGAAATAAAAAACAACTATACCATAGTGGTTAGGACGCCACTTGCTACTCAGATAGTAACTGAACCAGTTTTGGTTAAAGTTTATCCTAACCCTACTAACGGCGACCTATTCATAGAATGGAGTTCGGAGTCAAAACAGTTGATTAGTCTACAAATTGTAAATGTTAATGGTATAGTTGTCAAAGAAATTTCAAGGCAATCTACAAGTGTTTTACAAACAGAAATTCTCAACATAAGTAACAGCCCAACTGGCACATATTTTTTGCGGGTAAAAACAGCTCAAAATGGAATATCCACACGAACCGTGTTGAAGAAATAAGATTATTATTCCCAATAAATAATATGTAAATGTCTACACTAATCGAATTACTAAGTCTATTGTTAAAGGGCGTTTCGTTGCTAACGTTAGATAAGTCGGCCTTTATGATCACAATTTTATCTGCATTTATTTTAGCTGGTTTGTCTTGGTATTTATGTAACAACTATGTAAGACTTTGGAATAAACGTTTTCGATTAACTACAACACATCAAGTACTGGCAATACTTTCCAGCATTATGACTTTCTTTTTTGTATTGGCTTTCGGAGGGCTTAAGTATATGAGGACTGTTACAGATAATATTGTAAGCTTTTGGGAAGCCAATGAAATTAAGGCTGATAAGAATTGGAGCAATTCCACATTTAAAGAGGCTTTTTATAAAGTAAAAGCTCTGAATATAGAAGACTTTAGTGAATATATCTCACCGGAAAGTGGTGGTGTTAAGATACCGGCTAACAAAAAGCTAGCCCAAGAGACAGCAGCAAAAGTTTATGCGATAGCAGCAAGTGATCATTTTAGTCATGACCATAGATTTCTTAGCAAAATTATTTGGTCTGATCCTGAGCAGTCAGCAGAAAAAATTTCGAGAGATGTGATAAGCTACTTCAAGGTTAATCCAGGCAGTAGTTATTCAACTGAGGATGCAATTAATATTGCCGCTGAAACAATCAAAACCCAGCTTAGTCAACAAACGCAAAGAACTGTAACTATTTCAAGAGTATTCTTGATAGTACTATATTTTTTTGTCATAGCCATACCGTTGGGACTTATTGGTTACGCTGCTTATAAAGATATTCGCATTCAAAAATAAACCTCATTTAGCAGCAGCTTCAAGACATACTGATTATGGCAAATCATTTACTAATCGGCCTTGGTGGTACAGGTGGGAAAGTCATTCGTGCTTTTCGTAAAACTATTTATCAAGAATTTCGTAAAACCAGTCCTGACAAAACCCATATAGGCTATTTGTACGTCGATTCCA
The DNA here is from genome assembly GCF_054777875.1 of Spirosoma koreense. Lineage (NCBI taxonomy): Bacteria > Pseudomonadati > Bacteroidota > Cytophagia > Cytophagales > Cytophagaceae > Spirosoma > Spirosoma koreense. The sequence goes on from NZ_BAAHAC010000029.1 coordinate 422,014, forward strand.
GCGAAGAACTGATGGGCATTGAAGACCCTACCTGGAAAATTCTAGGTAAGAGCGTTCAACTAGGTGAAAATAGTAAAGTTCGTATAAAGGGACAAGACCTTAAATCTGTGCTTAGCTCCGTCGACCAATATCCTGGTATTCAGCCGTGGATTGGAGACCGCTCCATTTGGAATGACGTCTTGGGTAGCCTAGTTGGTGATGCTGCCGGTGGGCAGAAGCGACGCTTAGGCCGTTTCCTTATGGCAACGAATATCCAAGCTGTCAACAATGCACTACGGGCACAGGTGCAAGACCTTCAAAAAGCTTCGCTGGACCAAAACGTAACCTTTCATATTTGTTGTGGTCTGGCTGGTGGTACCGGTAGTGGTACGGTTGTAGACATGGTTTCACAAATAAGAAAACAATACAGACCAACGGTACCAGGTCAGTATCGGATTGTGATCTATGCGTTTTTACCTGATGAACAGCCTAAGCCAAATCGGGATATGACCGGATTTTATCATGCTAACGGCTATGCGGCTCTGCGCGAACTGAATGCTTTAAGTATTGGTACATTTAAACCGGTTGACTTAACGGCTGAAAACGGCACGCAATTACAATTAGACCTCCAAGACCCATTTAACGGCTGCTATCTATTTTCTAACCAGAATGAGAACGGCTATCTGGTTGATGTTGATCAGCGATTACCAGAAGTTATTGCCGACTTTCTTTATCAGAAAATAGTTGCGCTTGATACTGTGCAAGTAGCAGGGCAGCAAACTCATCCTCAGGCCGAGTTTAGCCGTCAGGAGAACGCAGAGAATGGCGATAGTAGTCCGGAACCTTCGCCAAACGATCCGAATATGATGGAGCGAAGCAAACGCTTTCTAACGTTTGGTTTAAAGCGGATTGCAATTCCAGAAGAAGAAATTCGAGAATACACGACACTAACGCTAGCAAATCAGGCCACTCAGCACTTGCTGTTCAACAACTGGAACGATAACACCGGCTGGGATAATAAAGCTAAAAATATCGATCTCACATCGTACATACAGGACAAAGCAAATTTGGAAGCTTGGTCGCTTACCAACGAACATTTAATTTATTCTAAAGGCATACTAGAAAGCGACAAAGCAAATAAGAACTGGCGTTTAATCAACGAGTATTGGCCTGTGGTGGCTGGGCCAATGATGAATACAGCCATGAGTGAGGACTGGTCACAGTGGTTGCGAGAGGTTGAGAGATTGTTCGCTGAAAAGTTTGAAAATGAGTATCGCGGGGCTGGTGTAAAGACTTTTTATGCCAATAAGGAATCGGCTAAACACGCTATTGCAACTGAAATGATACAGACATTGGAAAACAAACTGATCGAATCATGGAAAGTCGGCCAGTATTCAATGTTCGACATTCAGAAAATCACCGAGCAGCTTAGCGTTTGGGTGCGCGATAAAATAAATGAAGTCGAAGGCCGTATAACAAAACTTCGAGAGGATATTCCCAATGAAGAAGCTAAGCTAAGCGCTAATAATAAAGAGTACAGCAATATTGGTGTACTAGCGAGAGGAATGGGTAAACATAAAAATATGCTCATTGCCCATACGGAGGTCCTCTCACAATGGTATCGTATGCGCACTACATTAGTGGGTTGGGAATTTGCCAAATCGTTGCTCGGCAGTTATGATATTCTTCTGGCCGCTCTACAAAAAGACATTGCTAAAACAGTTCAGACACTTTCGGTATCAATTGAAAAGTTTGACACCGAATTGAAGGAGCGTTTGCAAGATAATGGGCGGGATCTGAATGAACATGTCGTACGCTTTTATGACAAAAATAAAGTTACTCAGGCACTGCCAAGTTTCGTCCTCAACAAGAATCTCCAGCATACCACAGCTGGGAATGTTCGTAGTAAACTGCTGGGAATTCTAGGAAGTAATACGACATTCGGCAACTTCAACAGCAAAATCACCTCAACAGTTTTTCAGGACACATTATCCGAAACATCGGAAGAAAACGCAGCTGTATGGCATGCCAGTCTCAATAAACCACAGCAATTTATGGGACAAAGCATCATCGATAAATTACAAGAGGAATATGCTGGCAACCCTAACGCACTGACAGTTTTCATTCGAGACATCGTCAAGCAGTCAGGCAGTTATCTTCGGTTTAATTCGGATGAGATCAACAAGAAAGGTGATGGTATACCGGTGAAGCCTGGTAGAGTCACTACTTACACGATCATAATACCCCACGTACCTAGCTCACAGGTATTTGTTGCGCAATTGGAAGAAGCGTTTCGTCAGAATATTTCAACAACGGGGAACGTGAGCGTTTCTATTGTACCGCAGAACGATCCGCGTCGGCAACACGAAATTGTCTTAATGACGGTGACAAATTTGTTCCCACTGCGTTTTGTTAGTCAGTTAAAGTACTTGAAAGAAGGCTACGACCGGCAGGCGGTTTATCATCCAAATGCTGCCGAGAAAGCAAAGAATCGGATGCTCCTCCATCTGGAAGGCGATGGTACGCAACACCCGGATTTATATATTAAGACGGTTACTCGTAACGAATACACTCCTTTCCTAATTATTGCCGTGGCGATGGGTCTGTTCGCTGAACTCGAAGACGAACGGGGTATAAAGCAACTAGCCTTGCTCCGAAAAGACAAGTATGGCCTTGATGCCGACCCTGTCTTCTTGGGTGGCGACTTGCACCATGCACAGGAAAATATGCCTATTAAGGATTTAGCTGCACTCAAGCAAGAGGTTGAAGCTAAATTGTCCGGTGAGTTTCTACATATAAGCAAACGGAAAGAACTCCAAGAGCAGGTCATCAAAGAAATTAACGCATTTAAGCTCAAAAGAGGCAATAGTATCACCGACCCTGTTTTTGTCGCGTTCCGAAATGCTGGCACCCAAGCACTTGATATCATTAACTCGTAATCTCCACCATTATGAAAAATTACATTTGCTTAAATCACGGTGAATGTCATTGGGCCGACGAGGTTCCTCCAAGGGAGTTTACACTTGTTGACGGAGAAGTGAACTGTCCTAATTGCAATAGTGTCAACATTCGTGAAGCAGTATATCCTCCAAAAGTTCCCTGGAAAAAGATTGGAATTGCTGCCGGTGCTTTGCTGCTGATCTTAGTAGTAGTGTGGGCATTAATTCCTTATCCTCCAAAGCCACTTCAAATATCCTTAAATGCTAACTGCGCTAATAATACAGTAACGGTAATGACCATAGGAGGGGATGGAAGTCCTATCGCTTTCAATTCGCCAGAACTTGAGAAAAGGCAGATAGATTCGGTTTTCTTAATACCATCGCAGAAGCGGTCTAAAGTGACCCTGACCTTCTGGGCCGTTCAAGGAATTGATTCTGTGAGGAGTAGCTTCGTGACTGATTGTGAAAAAGTTGATATTCCACCGAGAGAAAGTGGTGGTTCCCGAGATCCCCGGCCTCCCGGACCAACTGAAATAGACAACTTTAATTCTGTTGTCTGGAGCCGGGTGAAAAATAGTGAATTTTGTGTAAGTGATTGCGTCGTTGAGTACACAGAACAGGACAATCTAGGCCACACTAGAGTACGTAGGATTAATAATTACGATAAGTGCTGTCCGGCTGAGAAATAAATTAAAGTATAAAAATAGGTCGGGGGAACCACCCACCCGACCTGATGAGTCTAGGGAACCACCCGCCAGACTCTGACCAAACCAAGCGACCAGAAAGGCCACTCAATTCATAACAAAAATACACTTGGATAAAGTGTACTTGTCAACTAACCCAAAATATTTTGCAGATTTTTTAATTCGTCAACCAATCCGTCAACTACTAAAAAACTGCTCTATAACTGACTGATAATCAACGTTAGTTCAAGTCCCGTAGGAGGCTCTTGTTTTACATAAAGGCTAATCAGTTTTAGAGTATAAAAGCTCTCTATCAGCTGATTAGCCTTTTTTGCTTTTTCAGGGTTTATCAAAAGGCAGACGGTCAGGCAAGGCGGTCTCCTTACTGGATATCATCAACGATCTGGGGCCACTCAATCCACGAAAGCCTGGCTGAGGAAACCATTAAGTTCCTGCTCAAAAAAGCCCATGCCAATCAATGCTCACCAGTCTTATTTTTCGTGTCGGCAGATAACCCGTTTAATCCCTCAACTCTGATTGCGGTATACATCTATGATCCCTACTCTGTCCAGTACATCAGGAGCAAGTTTGACAGGGGAGGCAAGCTCATAAAAAAGGCCCGGTAATCTAACCGGGCCCGTTCATTTAACCTATCAACTGATTTCTTATCACTTACTGATGCATGGCGGCAAGGCTTAAAGCTGAGATAGAATCATCAGTAAGGAGCCTTGCCTGGTAACCGCTACTTAGCCCGGAGGCTATCCATAATATATCCCCTACGGTTAATTCAGTGCCAGAGAATAAACCGTACTCGGGGGTACGAAATAGGTCCGCGCCGTGGGGGACGAGCCGAAACCAATGCTGGTTACCAATTTCGTTGAACTCATGGGTAGCAACATAATACTCAACATCCTCTCGGGTGAGAGCAGGAATGAAAGTGTGGCCCTCGATACTCATAGTGGTATTATTTAAAGATGTTTTTGTACCTACATAACGCAATAGAGGGGTCAAAACGTTTAAAAAAGCACATTAAAACTTACGGGCAACTATAGAAGGTTTCCAACTTTCCGGAAAAACAGTTTATTATTCAGTGATGCCTCTATGAATATAGGCAGGCTAACCGAACTAACCTCAATCCTTCACGTACTTGGCGTTATTTGTTCCACCATAGTGGCGGGTTAGTATCTTTTTATAATAGCTCTATACTCCTGCTAGCTATCGTTTATCGAATCGAACTATCACTATTTTCCCTAAATCAGACACGTTTTGCTCGTCGGGTAAGCCACGCTGGCAGAATGGAGTTGAGCAATCATCTAGTGCACACACCCTTGTGCATGCTCCTTTTTTGTGGACATGCGCTAGGCCTGTCCGGTCAGTTGACATTCCCTGAATCGTCTCGGTAGTAATTGGTATCTATGCCTTTCAAATAGCATTCAGCAACTGGTGACTCCATCATTATCGACAAGTCTCTACAGAATATCTCTGGCATCCGATACAGGCCAGGACAAGACATTTTTTCACTATATGACAACATTGTTAGACCGCTGAGGGTCTATCTGTAAAGAGACTTAATTATGACCAATAGCGTAGGTACTGTTTATTTTTCGATAGGCTTATTATTTCTGGCTTGTACGTCACTTGTCACATCCTGTGTCAGATCAAAGCCTTTTTCAATCAAAGGCATCATTCAACAAATTGAGCCTGGTAAGGATGGTTATACCGCTAGCCTGCGCGATGAGCAGGGTAAAGAGTTTGATGCCCTGGTAAGCCGGGTACGCATGCAGCAATCGTATCGCCTGTTGCGAGTGGGCGAAAAAGTAAGGCTAGTCGGTGATACGATCCACCTCGATGGGCGCGTACGCGTACTGGTCAACCAAATTCACTAATCTTTCAGCTCAATCTGGGTGGCAATGGACCAATGATTGCCTGCAAAATCGGTAAATGTTCCTCTCCGATCAGGATCGCCTTCTCGCTCAGTAGGTGGTTCAACCAGTTGGCAACCATGCTGCAGGGCTTTGGCGAAGGTCTCATCTACATTCACTACATAAACATGAAGCCACATCGGATAAGCGGGATAAGCATCGGTAGCATCAGCGATCATCAGAATGGAGTCGTCCAACTGCACTTCTCCATGCATGATCTGGCCGTTCGATCGGTCATAACGCCTAAGCGGTCTGGCATCAAAGACAGCCACCAGCATATCAATGAGCTGTTGCGCCCCCGCGACTATCAGGTAAGGAGAAAGCGAATTATAGGTAGCTGGTTTAAAGCTCAGCGATTCAGTCATGGGCAGTTAATAGTTAGCAGGCTAGAAAATAGGGTCGACAAGCAGTAAAACGGATAACGCTCAAAGCTACCTTCCTTTTCTGCTTATGAATCAAATAAACGTAGGGTATGTGACCTGTTTAGGACAAGCCACGCGGCTTTAACCGAACATCTTACTACATACAGGCTACAATCAGCGGGTAGACTAGTCGGGTGTAGTTAACAGCAGAGCCTTCACGTCAGCTACTTTTCCGTTAGGCACGGATGGCGCCCGCAGCAGAATCCGGTGATGGCCACGAGGCAACTCGAGCCTGCCCAGTGGCAACCAGGCCCAGGCCTTTTCGTATACTTCCTTGCGGGGAATCCGATCGGGGCTGGGTTTTAGCGGTGGGTCAAAACTGGTTTGCAACGTCTGTTGCAACGTCTTGTTATCAGCCGCAACCGTCAGGATGGTTCCGCGAGCGGCATCGGGGCAGGTATATTGCAAGCTTAGGTCATAAGACCCGGGTCGCGCTACGTCGACATCCCACCAGATCGAATCGGCCGGCGACTGCCAGTCGATGAGCCAGTCATTCGCCCAGCCGTTGCCCTGTTTGTAGCGTACTTTGCCCGAAAATCGCGCTTCCGGTGCCTGCAAGAGCACTCGCCTGGCTGCTACGGGTGCAACTCGGGTTGGACTTATCATTCGGGACACTTCCCTAAACCAGCGGTCGTAGGCGGCTTGCAGCGCTTGCAACTGCTGGGGCTGCCCGGCAGCCAAATCGGTCGTCTGCGCCGGGTCATGGCGCATATCAAACAACTGGGTCTGCCCTTTTTGCCGAACCAGGCGGTACTGAGCGGTGCGGACGCCCCCTGGTTCGGCCGGAAGGCCCGTGCTGGTCATTCCGGCTACGTGCGTAAAAAGCATTCGGTCAGCCAGCGTATCGGTCCGGCCCAGCAACAGTTCTGAAAGGCTACGGCCATCGAGCGGGTGAGCCGCCTTAAAGCGTAGCCCGCATAAGTCGACCAGGGTCGGCAGCAGGTCGATGTGAGCTGCATTGGGCCGAATCCGAGTTTGGGGACGGATTTTAGTCGGCCAGCGGACAAACAGCGGTACGCGCACGCCCCCTTCGTCGACCGACCCTTTAATACCCTTCATGTCGCCGTTGAAGCGGTGGCCATTGGGGCCATTGTCGGTCGCAAATACCACAATCGTGTTTTGCGTTAAACCCAGTTGGTCCAGCTCTGCCAGCAGTCGCCCCACGTTATCGTCCACGTTTTCGACCATGCCATAGATGCTGGCCTGTTCATCGTCCAGCCCCTTGGCTTTGTACTTATCAAAATATCGGTCAGGCACCTGGTGGGGACTATGGGGGGCGTTGAACGGCACGTAGCAAAAGAAGGGGCGGGCTTTAGTTTGGCGAATGAATCGCAGCGCAGCATCGGTCAGTACGTCGGTAATGAATCCTTTGGTAGCCACCATGCGGTCGTTGTGCTGCAGTTCAGTATCGAAGTAATTATTCCAGTGGCCCGCGCAAAAGCCCAAAAATTCGTCAAACCCCTGCCCATTAGGGTCTTCGGGTGCGTGTTCGCCGTTGTGCCATTTACCGAAACAACCGGTAGCATAGCCGTTTTGGCGGAACACCTCGGCCAAGGTAAGCTCATCGCTACGCATACGTTCCCATCCCTGGGTTACCGAAACCGTGCCGGTACGAAGGTGATAGCGACCGGTGAGCAGGCTGGCGCGGGTGGGGGCACAAAGCGGGCTAACGAAAAAACGATCGAACTGCGCTCCGCTTCTGGCCAGCCGGTCGAGGTTGGGTGTTTCGATAAAGCGATTGCCGTGTAGGCTCAGGTCGCCCCAGCCCTGGTCGTCGGTCAGGATGAACAACACGTTGGGTCGAGCAGCGGCTGCCAGCGGGCTAATATCCGGCTGAGGGCCAATCCATGCGCCGATGAGTAGCGCAGCCATACCTATCCAAAAAGGAGGGTTCATCGCTGGTAAGTACTTGGTCAATCCTAATCGGTTGTTAACGGTTCAGGGGCTATGGTAGGCCCGTTAACAAAAGAAACTATGCTCTTTCTCTACTGAAAAATGTTTATGTAAACGTCCGAATGATGTCTGATTAATAAATCAGTTGATGAGTATACCTGGTGGTCTGTACGTGCATGAAGATGAAGGCTAGCTAAAAATTCGGCTTCGTAAACAACCTGCTCCTTTACACCCACAAATCCGTGTTCTGCCAGAGCCCTAATCAGGCTGTTTTCTGTCGCCACTTAGAGCTGACCGCGTTTGATCACCTAGCAAAACTGATCGACCAGTAAGTTTAATAATCTATTCTCATTCAGCACCTTATACCGTCAGTAATGACTGTCTTGATACTCTTTTTCCCGGCAAATGCGGTCTAGCCAGCTATTCGCTTCACAAATTTAAGCGTTTGAAACGGACGCTTCAGGCAAGTACTTTTGTAGTATTCAGTTTTACAACCTTGTTTCGATGTTCACTTCGCTACTACATTATATACAGGAGCGATCGTCTATTCCCGTATCTGAAGCAGATATCAGCCTGATCGAGGAAGCTTTCATTCCTAAAAAATTAAGAAAAAGACAGTTTCTGTTACAGGAAGGCGAAGTCTGCAAATACATCGCCTTTATTGTGAAAGGGGCTACACGCCAATATACCGTCGACGAAAAAGGGGATGAGCATGTGCTTAATTTATGCATCGAAAACTGGTGGACGTCCGACCGCGAGAGCTTCCACAAAGAAACACCGTCTATTTTCAATATAGATGCCTGGGAAGAAACCGAGCTACTCCTGTTGCCAAAGGCAAATGGGTATTACGACCGGGTAAATGCGATTCCTGCCTTCAACGAAATGCGGATAAAGCTTGACGATAATCAGCACATGGCGGCTCAAAGACGCTTGAATATATCAATGAACCATATGGCTGATTATCGCTATGCAGAATTGATCAGACTATATCCTGAATTTTTGCAGCGTTTTCCCCAACATATTATCGCGTCTTATCTGGGTATAACCAAAGAAACATTGAGTCGCATTCGCCATCAATCGGTAAAAAAATAAACCGATCTATCAACTAGTGCCTCAGATTTGGCTTAGGTACTCTTCAACGGATGAGCGTGGAAAGAACATCATTTTTAACAAACAAACAGCCTTGATCTGGCAAGCAGTAGACGTTTAGTCAGCATCCATAAAAACAAACAGATGCGCTACTTTTTCATTTTCTACGACAAAAAAATCCATGCCGGTCAATACATTCGGCTGAGGACCTGTCCGAATATTCCAGTATAACCGGGCTCCGTGTTGCGTACTTTCTAAGGGCTTTGTTACGGTAAACGTGAAATTGTCATCACCCGCAAACAGCTTGTCGATAAAGTCAGAAACGGCGGCCATACCGGTAAGGATAAAATCCTTGTCGTACATCTTTATATTGTCGGCATAGATGGTTCGCATCAGTGCATCACGCGTTGTGCGGTCTTTTTCATTCCAGACGGCGGTATGGGTTTGCTGGAGCGTATTCATTGACTGAGCATTCATTAGTAGAGGGGTTGGTTTGTTTTCGAAAACGATACGATGTTGGCGCCCAAAAGTAAGCGTTGCCCTGGGTGCCAAACGTTGATGTATATCAATAAAGAATGTGGACGTAATCTCGCCTTCAGGTATTCGCTCACGCCGGTAATTAAACCTGTTGATGGAGATCAATCTGTTCGGGCCTCTTCTCTGAACCATCAGTGTAATTGTTCACATTCCACGGGCTTCGTCCTTCCTTGAGTAAATGGCCCTAATCCGCCACTTTCCCATATTTATGACGACTACGCTAACTCATGTATTGAAGGATAGCCTGCTAACAATTCTCTTAGTACTAGGCGCATTAGTGACACAAGGGCAGCCCAAAGGTTCACATGACCAGGTCGTGATCACTTTCAATAAAGGGAAAACCCAGGTATCCATCAATGAAAACGGCGACTTGCTGCTAAACGTATCCCCAAAGGATGTCCGTAAATATAAAGCCGCCGGCCTGGTTCGTTATGGTGATTTCGGTGCCAGAGGGGATGGCAAAGCCGATGATATGAACGCAATCGCTGCGGCCCATGCCTTTGCCAATCGGTACGGCCTGTTGGTCAAAGCCGACCCGGGAGCTACTTACTACATTGGCGGCAAAGAGCGCACAGCGCTTATTCAGACAGACACGGATTTCAGCACAGCCTCCTTCCTGATTGACGACACGCAGGTACAAAATCGTAATGCGTCTGTTTTCACGGTCAGTTCAGAGCACAAATCCTTTACTCCCGAAAAGCTACCAGCCCTGAAGAGAAATCAGCAAAAAATTGACGCGTCTTTGCCGGGCCGCTGTCTGGTCACGGTCACCAATGCGAACGTAAAGCAATACATCCGGTTTGGTCTCAATCAAAATAATGGCTCTTCGCAGACCGATATTTTTGTCGTCGACAAAAACGGCAACATCGATATGAACGCCCCCGTCCTCTGGGATTTCGATCAGATCACCGACATCTCTGCGCTGCCCATCGACGAGAAACTACTGACGATCACGGGGGGGCGTTTCACCACGATTGCCAATAAAGCCGAATCGAAGTATACCTATTATGATCGAAACATCGCCATCAGACGATCCAATGTGCTGGTTGAGGGACTGGAGCACCGCATCACGGGTGAAGAAGCGCACGGTGCACCCTATGGCGGTTTCATCAATATTGGTGACTGCGCCTATGTCACGGTAAAAAACACCATCCTGACCGGTCATAAAACCTATAGCACCATTGGGGCGGCCGGTAAGCCTGTCTCTATGGGTACGTACGACCTTTCGGTCAACCGGGCGGTTAATGTGTCCTTCGTGAATTGCAGTCAGACCAATAACATCGACGACAATACGTACTGGGGAATCCTGGGTTCTAACTTCTGCAAAAATCTTCTTTACGATCAGTGCACTCTCTCGCGGTTTGATGCTCACCAGGGAGTTGCCAATGCTACCATCCGCAACTCTACCCTGGGCCATATGGGAATCAACGCCATTGGCAGCGGAGTCTTACTGGTAGAAAATTCGACCATTCGCGGCAGGAGCCTGGTCAACCTGCGCCCCGACTATGGGAGTAGCTGGCAGGGCGAGCTAGTGATTCGCAACTGTGTTTTCGTGCCAGCAGGGGGTAAATTCACCGGTGCCGACCTACTAAGTGGCTCCAATTCCGGTCAGCATGATTTCGGCTATACCTGCTACATGCCGGAACGAATCACAATTGACAATCTGCGTATCGACGACTCCAGTCATGGGGAAAATTACCGGGGGCCTGCCATTTTTGCCAATTTCAATCCGCAACTGACGGACAGTTCCTACCAGGAAAAGTTTCCCTACGTTATCACCAAAGAGGTCATTCTCAGAAATGTAACGACTACCAGCGGAAAAACATTGAGAGTCAGTGATAATCCGTTCATGTTTCGGAATGTAAAGGTTAACACCGGCCAGTAAAGCGGCACACCCAGAATGGCATAAATGCTTACTGAAAATAGGGTTCTTATGATTCAAATGAATGAAAAAATATACCCGCAAAACGTCACGCTCACGACAGGAACAGCCGCCACCTGTGCCGAAGTGAATGAGCCAGTTGGTTCGTGCGGAGCCTATATATCTGGCTAAAGGGATCTGGCTACGGGACAAAAGTAAGGGGTGGGCCCAAAGCACCGGTTGCCCAAATCGGCCAATGTTAGCCACCTCTCCCGAGGTGAAGTAGGCACCTTTAAAATTGACGTTCATAACGGTATCGAACGCGTCTTCGGTTGCCTGCTCGATGCTGGATCCTCCGACAATGCCTGCGTTGATAAAGAGACTATCTATTCTGCCGTAGGTATTCCTCATACAAGCGGCCAGTTCGTCTATAGCGGCCAGCTGACCCTGATCAGCGACTGTACCAATTATTCCTAATTCTGTGGCCGCCGTTAACTACGCCAGCCGATATACATCAGATGACTGATTTCGCCCTCTATCAGGCTCTGAAGAGCACGCGGGCAATGAGGTCTTTACGTTCATTCATCAGCGTCTTAAACGCAGACTCTGAGAGATCAAAGAACTGACGATAAAGCGGGGCCATGATGAGGGGGTAAGAAAGAAGCGAAAACAGATTCATCAGAAAATGAATGGGGTTCATTTTCTCCAGGGTTCCCTTCTTCATCTCCTGTTCTATTTCGGCCAGAAACGTATTCGTCGGGTCGATATTTATATGCTCGATCAAGTGGTGCCCTACGGTATTGAGCTGCGTAATCAGAAAGGTTTCCTGGTAGGGATAAGCAACCATGTCGGCCAGAAAAACCTCGATCAGCTCCTCGATTTTTTCCCGGAAAGGTCTGGGAGATTTCATAGCGCTGGCCAGCCGTTGGCTGAGCGCCTGCATAGCTTCCTGAAAAACCGTGTCAATCAACTGATCCCGAGACCGAAAGTAGTAATGCAGGGACGCCCGGTTAACCCCGGCCGCGTCGGCGATGTCCTGCGTGGTGGCGAGCAGCTTGCCTTCGGCAAAAAAAATCCGTTTCGCCGTTTCTTTAATCAGTTGTTCAGTTCCGGTGTCTTTAGATGGCATGTGCGTAAGGGTAAACCGTTCATTTTTCAGGCTATGTGAATTCGGCTGGCGATTCCAACTTCCTGGATAAAATAGGCATCGTGCGAGATAACCAGCAACGTACCGTTGAAATTCTTTACGGATGCCGTAAACACGTCTAAGCTTTGCCCATCAAGGTTGTTCGTCGGTTCATCCAGGATCAGCATGTCGGGCGTGTGGTTACTGACGGCTAAACAGCATAAAGCCAGCTTCATTTTTTCGCCCCCACTCAATCCGCGGCATGGTCGCTCGAACATATCCTGCCCAAACTGCGAATAAATCAGTAGTGATTTTACTTCGTGTTCGGGTAAGTGTCGACTGTTGTAGTGCTCCACCTGTTCATACACCGTTCGGTTGGGATCGATCATCGTATAATCCTGGTCAAGATACAGGTAAGTGAATGAGGTTCGTTGAATAGTTCCCCGCAGAGGCTCCAAACTGCCGGTCAGCAAGCGTAACAGAGTTGTTTTTCCGGCCCCGTTGTCACCCTCGATTTGGATACGGTCGCCGGAGCGGATCTGGAACGTCAGCGACTTCCACAAGGGCGTGTCACCGTACCCAAAACTAAGTTGCCTGGCATCGATCAGCACTTTTCCACGGTGTAGCGAAGAAGCGCCAATATCGATTTTCAGGACCTGATAAGACTGAATCTGCGACCGAATCTGCCGAATGTTTTCGGCGATTCCCGCAACCTTCTCGTTGTGGGCGTTCAACAGGTTGGCGGTGCTTTGCTCAGCTTTATTTTTCCGCCCACCGGCAATAATGCGCGGTAGCGACTGGCTTTGCCCAGCAGCCCTGCCGGTGGCTTCCTTTTTTTGACGCTGCTGGACCATATCCCGCGCCTTTTGCTGACTTTGTTTCAAGGTTTTGGCCTGCTCGTCCAGTTGTGCTTGCAAAGCCCCAACCTGGCCTTCTTTCTGCTCGCGATAAAAATCAAAATTCCCGCCAAAAACGGTTAGGCCGCTTTCACTAAGCTCCAGGGTTGTCGGCAGTAAATTGAGCAAGGTGCGGTCATGACTCACTACCAGCAACGTAGCGGTACTCAACCTGACAAAACGATACAATTGCTCCCGGCTATGCGCATCCAGGTGATTGGAGGGTTCATCGAGCAAAATGATACCCGGCTTATGAAGGACCATGCCTGCCAGAAATACCTTCGTTTTCTGCCCACCACTCAACTCCCCTAGCCGCTGATCGGCCGTTACATGCGTCAGATCCCAGCTCGCCAGGGCAGTCACTACAGCCTCTTCGATTTCCCAGTCATCGGCCAGGTCCGTAAAAAACTGCGGGTCGGTTTCGCCGGACAGGATTGCCTGGATACTGCGTAGTTTTCGATCAACGCCTAATGCCTGAGCAACCGTCAAGCTGTCGTACTGGCCCAGGTGCTGGGGTATATACCAGGGCGTTTCAGTCGCAATGAGCTGGCCCGCTGATGGAAGCAGTTTTCCGGCAATGAGCTGCAAAAGGGTTGATTTCCCCGTTCCGTTGTTACCCACCAGAGCGGCTTTTTCGCCGGCATTCAGGGTAAGGTTCAGATCCTCAAACAGCAACTCCTTATCGGGATGTTTATAGATTAATGACCGGATCGTTAAACTCATATCAATAGGTGTACAGACGGGTAAACGACACTGACAGTCGTCGTATCGTCAAACAACAGGCAAATTTAACAATTTTGTTTAACAAAATTGTTAAATTTAAAAAATGGGTATCCCTCTTGAAATCAACGCTTTCCCAGCCGTTTATTACGGGAGTCCAGAATCAATCTGTCCAGCTGCCGGTTTGTGCGTCGCTATCAGGCAAGGAAAAAGTCCCTGGCTTTCTGGCCTGTATAGCGAATCGCTGATCTGAAAGACTAGCTCAGGACCACGACAGATACTTGTCAGTTACCTGCGGTACTGCTTTAAAAGAGGTAATAACCCGACAGACCATTGACCAAATTACTCGAATCTAACTAGCCATCAGTAGGCTTTTTCCTTTTTTAGCTTCTCTTTTTTGGAGAACTTTACTTTTTCAACTCTTAAGCAACTCACGATGACAGATACTATTCAGCTTCTTGTTGACGAGCTTACCGGCTTCCTGGGTATACACCATTGGATGGAGATGTTTCGCTCCGGTGATTACCAATCCCTGCTCACCTGGAAGGGCATCCAGTCCGCTCTCTCGCCCCTGATTCCGTTGCTATTACTGATCGAACTCATTCGGGGCGGCTTATACCGCAACTTTAAGGTGGAAAATTATAAGATGCCCTTTTTGATCTACATCTTTAACCGCTTCGTTTCCCGCTATCTTTCCATTGGGGCAGTGGCTTACTGCATTGCGCTGTTTGAAGAACACGCCTTGCTGAAGACTACCCTTACCTGGTACTGGTTCCTCTACGGGTATGTCGTCTGGGAACTAGCTCACTTTGTTTATCATTACCTGGGACATAAAGTGCGGCTGTTGTGGTGCCTGCATGCTACCCACCATGCTCCGGAAGACATGAATCTGTCGGTCACCTATGCCCACTTTTTTTTGGAAGCTCCCTATGCCGACGTTGTCCGGACTACCATTTGCCTGTTACTGGGGGTAAATCCTCCGCTTTTATTTCTCATCATGTTTATCGATGGGACCTGGGGTGCCTTTATTCACGTGGGAGAAAACCTCTTGAAAGACGGCCGGCTGGGCTTCCTCAATCGCATTCTGCTTACCCCCTCCCACCACCGCGTGCACCATGCCAAGAACCCACTTTACATGGATACTAACTTTTGTAATCTATTGCCTATTTGGGACAAAGCATTTGGTACCTTACAAACCGAAGAAAAAGAGTTGAAAATTGAATATGGCATATCCCGGCAGATCAGACGGGGGCATTTTGGTGATGCCTATTTTGGCGAATTCTACGCCTTGTTTATTGATATAAAGCGGGCTCCTGGCTTAAAAAATAAGCTCTTATACATAGTTATGCCGCCTGGCTGGAGTCACACAGGCGATCACAAAACGGCGAAAGTGGTTCGCCACCATTATCTGCAGGAGGCCACTGATACCTCGGCGGCTCCAGTAAGCTAAGCCTACAGTAACGGGTGTGTTTACAACCGGGCAGGACGACGGCCGACCTAAACCGCACAGTCCTTCCTGGGTCGGCATACCGATTGTGCCGGGTCGCCATTGATCCCCGGTCTGATCAGTACAGCTCATTCTAGAAGCTTATTCCTCTCCTGTTGGGGACCTTTACCGAGAAAACGTCGTTTACGGTAGTTGTCCGAGTAATGTGTGATTGGCCAACTCAATTAGCTGGATTTGCCGCCCCACCTGGTCATGATCAACCGACAAGCACTCAGCCGGTTCTACCTTACTCTTGTTCCCTTTTTAGCCGCTGGTGTGGCTTTAGGGCTAGGCCACAGTAAACCCCAACTTTATCTATCCATCTGGCTGGCCCATGCAGCCTTGATGGCCATCGCCGTTTGGAGCCTGGGAAAGCCTTATTTCACCAATCCCGATCCTGGCCAAAGACAACTCGGTACCATTGCTCTGCTGGTGATTATCCCCTGGATCGGTTTCAGCCTTTTCGCCGGCATGGGACCTCCGCCGACTTCTATACCCGAATGGGTGGCCACCGCTACCGAGCAACAGATCCGCTATGCCCTGCTGATAGCGGGGGGAATCCTGATCACGGTTGGCTTCGGCTTGCTGACCGACAAACTCCGCCAAAGCGGTGAGAAGACCTATTCCTTACTGGGCTTACTGACAATGACCATGGCTCTGCCTTTATTTATTGCCAATATGGCTTACTGGGGCAGCTTTTTAGTGGAATCGTTCGCCAACTTTTCGGCCTCTTCAATTGCGAAAAGACCGGATTGGTACTTGTCAATGCGGGCTCTTTTTAGCTGGATCAGCGGGGTGGAGGTCGCCCTTTTGTATTTGGCTACGGCTGCTTTTGCGCAAGCTTTACAGTCGGCAGGTTGGTTCAGGCCCAGCGCCTGTAGGCTCTATATGGTCTTCAGTCTAATGGGCGCTTTGTTGAGTGTGCTGCCTTCGGTTTCGGTCGAACCGGTCGAAATGGCAACTTATTTAGTGTCCATTCCTGCTTTCCCCTTCATTATGCCCTATCTGATGGCACTCAATTTGTTGAACTTGGTCAATCGTATTCCGAACGCGACTCAGGATCGATGAACGCCTTTTTGTCGCTAGCAGACAGGTTTGAAGCGACAGTGGATACATGAGTATATGGTCCGAAGTTTTGTGCTTTGGTCACCCTGAAAGCACTTACATAAAACAGGTATAGATCATGAAAAACACACTGATTAGGACACTGCTTTTAATGATTTTTTTGGGCTTTATATCAACTCCTTATTCCCTAAAAGCCCAGGCAATCCCGAATAAACAAGCGTTCGATTACCACGAACTTAAAGGGCTGCTTCTCAAGCATAAACCAACTATAGAAAGCATACTTAGCATGAAGCGATTCAAGTTTGCTTCGAGTAAAGAACGACCAGAGAGCACTATTTATGCCTACAGGAAGGAAAGTGATACGACACAAATTCTTGTCCGGATTCGCAAAAGCGATGGACTTGTGAGCGAAATAGCGTGGAATGAGGGATCATCGACACTCGCCTATCTGACTCATGATGCAATTGATGATGGCTTTGTGCCGGTGGCAGGCAATAGCCAGTACTACAATCGCTTTCAAAACATAGTGCTCTTAGTAAATTACAAATTGGCTGAAGACAAAGTTGTGCCCTGCATTTTAAGGGCAATTCAGTAAGCGTATCGAGTGCGGTTTGTAGACCCCGCAATTGTAATTTTTACTAGACCTGGCACTTTTTAGAGTGTGTTGGGGAATTGAGAAATATTGAGAGTCGTGCCAACTTTGTAGCGACCAAGCAGCAAAGTGATGACCAAACAGTTCTTAAAACTGACCGACCCTCAATGGGTCGCAATTTCGCCTTTCTTTAACCGCTCCAGCGGCCTGGCTTAAACGCAAGCGAAAACACGATTTACGTCAGATGATTAACATCATTTTGTGGCTCCTGCGAACAGGGAGTCAGTGGCGAAATCTGCCTGAAGAGTGGCCTAACTGGCAAGCCGTATACTATTATTTTGATCAGTGGAAGCAAGACGGTACGTTTGAGCGAATTAATGTAGCCCTGAATCAACTAGATCGTAAACGGGTTCATAAAGAAGCCAATCCCTCTGCATTATGCATTGATTCACAAAGTGTTAAGCTAAATCCTATGATCTGCGAGTATCGAGGTTTAGATGCCAACAAACGTGTCAATGGCCGCAAGCGACAGTTTGTTGTCGATACCCAAGGCCGACTCTGGGTGGCAGCGGTTCACCCGGCTAATCAAGCCGATGGTCCAACTGCTGTTACGCTGATTGGCACTATACTTTGGCGGGTGGGCGAACGGCTAGAAAAAGTGTATGGTGACCAGTCTTATAATGGCGTTTTTGCCCAAGTATTAGCCGATTGGAGCATTGACTTTGAAAAGGCATCGCGTCCCGAATCGGCCCAGGGCTTTGTGCCCATTGCTAAGCGCTGGGTAGTGGAACGCATCATTGCTTGGACAAATTACTTCCGCCGAATCGTCAAAGATTACGAGTACACGCTATTATCTTCGGTCAGCTGGCTGTATTTGGCCAACATTCAACTAATGCTTCAGCGAATCTAACTCCACTGCCAAATCTAATTCCCCAACACGCTCTAAAGAGTTCCCATACCTGTATTTGTAGAAAGAAATCAAGTCAGGAAAGCAATGGACTCAAAAGTAGTAGTTCAGATTCAGAGACCATACACGATTATACCATTTGGTTGCCCGATAAACTGTAGGCACACCCGTTAGTGGGTCAGGAGCGGTATAATCGGCTAAAATGGGATGAAGTCCATAGTAATAGCGGCCGTCAACAACTACGTAATTACCCAGCCGATAACCAACCCCTCCAAGCAAGCCCAGATCAAACTTATGGGTATGACGAAATGAAGTAGATTGATTTTTAGCAGAAGCAAAATACCCTTTGCCATTTAGTAAATAACCACCCTGGACACCCGCCTGGAGGAAAAAGTTTTTCGATTCTCGGGTAAAGCGCATCATTATTGGCAAAGTTAAATAGTTGAGTTCATTGATTATTTTATCATTACCGCCCAGACCCATTACGGGGTTGCTACTGCCTTGCTTAGCGTACAATACTTGATAAGCCATAGTTAGGGCAGATGAAAAACGTTGTTCCAGAGTTAGACCTGCATTGTAACGCCAAAATAAGTCAGACAGCTCAGCCTGCTTGATTTGAGCGGCATTGACCCCGGCTGTTACTCCCAATCTATAAGTTACTGAGGACTGAGCCATCGTATAACCAATACTTACAAGCAGCATACTACTTAGAAGTGCTAGTTTCCTACCAACGTGATCGATAATCATTTTAGATCTGTTAAGTGTCGCCATGTTGTCTACGTGTTGTGGGTACGGTCCGCCGGTAGTCAGCCACGTCTGGCTATCGTTCAGGAACGGACATAGCCTGTACGTTTTCGGACAACTAAGCTAGTGCAATTCAGTATAAATCATTGATAGTATGCCGGTTAGATTTGTGGCACCCGATTTGTTTAGCAAATAACAAGAAAATGAATCGCTAAGCTAAATTTATGGGCAGAACCTATCTGGGAGAATTTGAAGAACTCGTCCTGCTGACCGTAGCCATCCTGAATGGAACCGCTTATGGACTAGCTATCGCTGAAGAGTTAAAGCAACGAACCCACCGCCCGATTAACCTCAGCGGGGTTCATGTGGCCCTGTACCGCCTGGAAGAAAAAGGATTCGTCAAATCGGCATTAGGGGGCGCTACAGCCGCTCGGGGAGGGCGTCGAAAGCGGCTCTTCTCGGTTACGGCCTATGGTAAACGCACCCTGGATGACATACGGCTGGTGCGCAACGACTTGTGGGCGGCTATACCCAACTTATCCTTCTCGTAAACCATGCCACAACCGCCACCTACCCCGTCACCGCCAGCCTGGGCCGATCGGTTACTACGACTTGTCTGCCCGGCTGAGTTACAGGAAGAATTACTGGGCGACCTGCATCAACAGTTTGACGAGCAAGTGGCTCAGGTAGGCGAATCGGCCGCCCGGCGGTTGTACGGCTGGGAAGTCATCCGCTTTTGTCGACCTTATTTTATCAGTCGCCGACTTCGAGCAGTTACAGTAAACATAAACTCATCGCCCGCAAGCCGCCGGGCCGACGTTCGAACCATCTCTTTCCTTCATCCTACCATGCTACAGAATTATGTCAAAATCGCCTTTCGAACGCTCACGAAAAATAAAGGGTATTCCGCCATCAACATTGGTGGGCTGGCCGTGGGCATGGCAGTCGCGATGCTCATTGGCATCTGGATCGATGATGAATTATCGGCCAACAAACACCATAAAAACTACGGGACCCTCTATCAGGTAAAAATGAACCAAACCTTCGAGGGCCGTCGGGGTACGCAGGATGCCATACCGTTTCCGTTAGGCGACGAACTGAAAGCCAACTACCCTGACTTTAAGGCGGTTGCTATGTATAGCCGGGGCGGAGGCCAGCGTTCGCTGGTTGTTGCCAACCAAAAATTCCTTAAAACCGGGCTTTACATTGGCCAAGATGCCATCGACATGTTTTCGCTGAATATCCTGAATGGGAATAAAAACCCACTTAGGGAACCGTATTCAATTGTTTTGACTGACGAAACCGCTCATGCACTTTTTGGCAATCAGGACCCGATCGGTAAGACCCTCCGAATGGATAATACGGTCGATCTGAAAGTAACAGCCGTGGTTGCCAAACAACCAACGAATGCTACGCTGCAATTCGATTATCTGCTTCCCTGGCAGTTGCAGGAAAAGCTCTACGATTGGGTAGTGAAATACCACAAAACGAACTGGGCAAATAATTCGTGGGAGGCCTTCGTCCAACTCAAAGAGGGTATCGATCCGGCGCAAACTAACGCAAAAATAAAAGATGTAGTGCTAGCCCACTTAACGAATGATCCTAATGTAAGAAAGCTGGTGAAGCCTGCCTTGTTCCTGCATCCTATGGCCAGATGGCGACTTTACTCGGAGTTTACCGAGGGAAAAAATGCGGGCGGTTTTATTAAATACGTACGGCTGTTCGGGGTTTTCGCTCTATTTATTCTGGTCATTGCCTGCATCAATTTTATGAATCTGAGCACAGCTCGTTCGGAAAAACGAGCAAAAGAAGTGGGTGTACGGAAAGCCGTGGGTTCGGGCCGTAAACAACTGATTGGACAATTTTTGAGCGAATCGACCCTAATTGCTGTGCTGGCCCTGATGCTGGCTTTAGGCATTGTCCTGATATCACTGCCTTATTTCAATACGCTTACGGAGAAAACGATGACCATCAAATTTGGCAATCCCATTTTCTGGGCCGTGCTTATCGTTTTCACGCTATTTACCGGTTTACTGGCCGGCAGTTACCCGGCGCTTTATCTGTCGTCCTTCAACCCCATCAGGATTTTAAAAGGGGGAATCCATATCGGGACAGGCGCATCATTACCCCGAAAAGCCCTGGTTGTCGTTCAGTTTACGTTTTCCGTTGTGTTGATGATCGGTACCCTCATCATTTATGAGCAGATACAGTACGGCAAAAACCGACCGGCTGGCTTTACCAATAAAGGCCTCATTTCGGTCAACTCTTCCAGCAATTTAATGACCCATTTTGACGCCCTTCGGGCCGAATTACTGGCTACGGGCGTCGTCTCTTCAATTTGTCAAACCAATTCGCCACCTACAGAAATCTGGAGCAGCAATAGTGGCTGGGATTGGAAAGGATCAACACCCGACGATAAGTCGGCTATTTTCACGACCATTACGACCAATTACGATTACATTAAAACCCTGGGCATTACGCTCAAAGAAGGACGCGATTTTTCGAGGGATTTTGCGACTGATTCGTCGGGGGTCATTCTAAATGAATCGGCGGTCAAACGCATGGGCCTGAAGCACCCATTGGGTGAGCGACTACGATGGGGAGGAAAAGACCGAACCGTTATTGGGATAGTGCCTGACCTGGTTATGGAATCGCCTTATCAGGCCATCCGTCCGTTGACGATTGTCTTTGAAAACTGGACAAGTTTTCTTGCCGTGCGCATCAATCCAGCGGTAGCCCCATCCGTAGCTATCCAGAAAATGACGCCCATTTTTGATAAGTACAATCCTGGTTTTCCATTCGACTATAAATTCGCCGACACAGAGTACGCCAAAAAATTCAACGACGAAGAGCTCATTGGTAACCTTTCGGCTATTGTTTGTATGCTGGCCATTTTCATTTCCTGCCTGGGTTTGTTTGGCTTGGCCTCGTTTATGGCAGAGCAACGTACCAAGGAAATTGGTATCCGCAAAGTGCTGGGAGCCAGCATAGCGAATGTGTGGGGACTACTTTCAAAAGACTTTGTCCAGTTAGTCATGATTGCGGCTGTCATTGCGTCGCCCATTGCCTGGTACGCCATGCAAAAGTGGCTGGAAGCGTATACTTATCGAATAAGCATTGGCGTCAGCGTCTTTTTGATCGTGCTTACGGCTGCCCTGCTAATCACGCTGTTAACCATCAGCTACCAAGCCATCAAAGCGGCTTTAATGAACCCGGTGAAGAGCTTGCGAAGCGAATAATAGACATCCTTGTGTCGGTCGACTACCAGAGGCATTAACATGGAGTGAGTGCCTTTGGTAGTTTACAGCTAATGTAGGGTTCAGGAAGCGGCCAGTTGAGAAGCAGATACGACGGTTCGCTCGCCTTACGCAGGAGTGCATTTTGAGAATACTGTAAGTATAGCTTACAGAATGTGGGTTGGCGTCGTATCCCGAAAGTGGATCAGAACATCGAAGCTACCCCTTAGCGGATACGTATACAGAACCTGTTGCAGATTACGATTATCGTAGTTAGCCGCTATCAATAGAAATGGCTGAGCCGTCTGGAGCCAACTACGCAACGAGGAATCCGCAGGTGATTGGGTCAGGTTAAGCATAAAATTAGGGTACTGAACCTTACCTAACAGGTAGTTCGAGGTGCTTTTGATCGACTCGGCCTGAATCGATAAGCTACTGAGAGGGCGATTGGCTTGGCTCTCATCGATCGCCGTGAAGGTGCCACTGGAAAAACTTGTCCCCACAATCAGATACTTATTGCCCAACTGTTGCTTGAGCAAATACCCCATCGAAGCAGAGCCGCAAACCGAAGCCAGGTTAGCGACATGACCACTGTGCGCCCATAAGCCTAGTTTAGTACTACCCAGGGTCTGGCTGAGCCACTGAATGTTTTCGGCCATATACTGGTCCCGTTTCGAATAACTCAAACAAGTCGCCTGATTACTGCTGATGACATCCTGATTTTGAATCAGTACCCGCACGGCATGACGGGCCAGTTGATACGCCCGCTGACCACCCGCAGCCATCCATTGCGTCTCGTGGCTAACAAACAGATTGTATAAAGGAGGTAAACGCTGGGAATACTGCCCCCAGGCAGCCCGGCTGCTGGAGCCCCCACTCAGAGAATATAAACTCGCCAGCGAATCCAGCTGGCCGACCGAAGCCGGATCGACCGTCGTTAGAAAGTCGCGGATCAGGGGAAAGTTATCATCGGCCGACTGGCAATCGAAGCCATAAAACGAGAGTTGCTGATCAGCAGTTTTACCCTTATTGTAGTCTTTCATCCACTGCAGCAGATCGCTCACTTCGGTAACCTGCCAGGGCAACAGCCGCAAACTTCGGGCGGCATCGGTGGCCCAGCCGAAAGCGGTACTTTCTCCATGAATAAACCGATTGACCGTAACACAAAGACCAAAGCTAGCTTCAAAGCCAAGCGCCCGACCACCGTGGCGCTGAACGATATACCGAAACAAGCGGTCTTTCATTTGAAAAAACTCGTGGGTACCGTGGGAGCCTTCTCCCAGTCCAATCAATTGGGCGTTAGCCAGGACGCTATCCAGTGGGGCCAGGTCCGTAAAACTACGGGTCGGATCAGCGTCCTGAATCGGTAAGGCCACCTGGTTCAGCGCCCGAACGACGGCGAGCTGGCTGGTCGATAGCCCCTGATTCGGATCAGGTTCCGTGTGGTTACAACCTGCCATGAACAGCCACAGGCCCAGAAGCCAGAGCAGCCCATAGGTTGGTGAGAGCATAACCTTATCCAAATGCGCCGGTCAATTGAGGGTTAGGTTGTCGGAAATCGTAATGTACTTAATTAACCGCTAAAGACACGTCATCGTAGTAAGCTGTACCAGTCGTGCCTGGCAAAAAGAAGAGTAATACATACACGTTGTAGGTGTTCGCCGGAAATGAATCAAAGCTGATGGTGTACTCCTTAAAATCATTGGTCCCGGTGATCGATACTTTCCCTCTGGATTCGGCAAAGAATGCCGACGCATAGTTCCTATCGGCTCCATAGCTGCCACCAATGGCGATGGAGATACCCTCACCCTTCATGTTGACGGTCTTGATTTTAGCCTTCATGGTTAACTTAGCCCCAGCTGGCACCGATATGACCTTAGCCCCGGCCGGGGCTGACGAGTTGGCCATATAAAAATCCTGCTGGAAGAGGTGATAGGTGGAATCATTGTAGGCGGCATTGCAGCTCACCTTAATGGAATGAGTGGGTGAGGAAGCCGCTTCTGTGGTGTAGTCGACAGTATAACTGTTAGGTTTTGCCAGTGAGTTTCGGTTGATGTCCGAGCGCCAGTCCTGATAGGGAGTCGCTTCAAAATCGCCGTTGATCACTGCATTAGCGATGGACTGGGGCTGAGTTTCCTGCTTTTTACAGGCACTGACGAGGATGAGTAAGGCAAATTGAACGACGAGCCCGATAATGGCTTTCATAACTTCGTGAGATAGCGAAACGTAAGTAGGGCGAAAAGAGCAGCTACAACTGAAACTACTACCCTTAAAAAAAGATAATTAAATAGTAGTTAAATATAATATCACGAAATAAAGCTTATCGATCTGTCAGAGAATCAACCTGAAGTGGTTTTTTAGGCCATACGGAGCTAGCTTAAGATGAAGGCGACCGGTCGGATTTACCAAAACCACGAAGAAAAATGCCAATGACTCGGAACCCTTTTTCAACCAAATACAGGTATTGATATTCGTATATCGCCTTGTTCAGGGACCATCCGTAAGTGAACACTACCGGCTGGCCCTCACTGGGGTCCACGACGTAGAGTCAATCACTGCGCATAAAAAATCGCTAGTTGATCCAATCGCTGTTTTACGAGTGAGTTCTTCATGGGTTCGAATCTGGCCAGCTCACTACTGTCTTTGGTGACGACCACATAAAACGGTTGCTTCAATTGGGTGGTGAGGTGATAGATCGTGGCTAGCTCAGCCACATCCTCCGACCAGGCGGCCATGGCATATAACGACGCATAGGGCGTTTTCGAGAGCTTTCTATAAACCTCCGGCGCCAGGCTGATCGGCACCGCCTTTCCACTTCGGAAACGGGTTTTTTCCAGCAGCGGATCAAGGTACGCAGTGACGGGCACGTTCATTAAGCGCCATATACCGTTGGTAAACCGTGTCGGTTCAATCACTGAATTTATTTCGGCGGGATGTGGGGTAATCTCCTTCACCGCGTCGACAATGTGTGTGGCCTCATGCATGAGCACGTAAACGATCGCATCCATATTACCCCCTTCAACGCGAACTCTATAATCAGCCTTATCTGCCGGCTCAAAGCACGTATTCTCTTTCGCCGATGCCCATTCTGAAATGGTCTCATCCAGTAAACCCGCCCGAAAAGTAATCGTAAACCGCTTGGGCAGGCCGCCAGAATCGACGGGCGAAGTCAATGCCGTGTTGGGCATATTATCCATAAAGCTGATGCTGTGCAAATGCTGTTTTAAAATTTGCTGATGTAAAGGGGGCAACAGCGCAAATGCATGGCTCACCTTTTCTTTTTGAGCGGGCGTCAGATTGCGATTAACGGGCTTCATGCCGGCCTCGCGGAACATATTGAAGACGCTTTCAGGAGCTATTCGAATCCGTTGCAACAGATCGGTTGTGGTGCGTACGGAATCCACCGGTTGTGCCGACGTACCTGCGGAGAAAAATAGCAGGACTAACGCTGAAATCGCCAGTATATTCCCTGGTTTGCCAATCATAGGGTTGTTCAATAGGTAAGCTTGTCCTGTTTCTTCCGAACGGCTCCGTTGGAAAGTACGTGTTCCCCGGAGCCGTTCGGGTCTATTTATGAACAGACCGTTTATCCAGTGATCCTCAATGAGCGAATTAAGGTATCGTCCAGTTCAAGGTGGTAGTGCATAAGAGCCGGGCTTCCATCAAATGTACCGCTTACTTCGACAGTCAACTCCGCCATTGAGCCGGTTTGATTGAAATCGATAGGTTTTAGCTGCATATGGTACTTTTCGGTTGCCTGATGTATCCATTGCTTAATTTCGTCTCTGCCCGAATAAGCAGATCCTTCATCGGAAACGGTGGCTTCAGCTGTAAAAAACGCAGCAAAGGCGGTGCTGTTTACATTGTTCTGTGCCTCAATAAGGCCTTCTAGGTTATCAGGTAGTTGCATGATTCGTAGGATTTACGTGGCTATTCCAGACTACTAGTTTACAAAATGCCTGCCTAAACAGTGGGTATCGTTCCACCGTCAATCACAAAGTTGGTGCCGGTCAGGTAAGCCGCCCTGGGCGAAGCCAGGAAGCCAACCAGTTCAGCCACTTCCTCGGGCCAGGCCGCTCTACCAAAGGGAATGCCGCCTAAGGCGTTCATTACATCGGTAGCCGCCTGTTCAGGGGTACCACCCGAACTCTGAGCGATACGGTCCATCATTCGGCTCGAAGCCGTGGTCATAATCCACCCCGGCGATACGGTGAGTACACGCACGCCTTTCGGTGACACTTCATTAGAAAGGTTTTTGCTGTAATTGACTAGGGCCGCTTTCGCAGCGGCATAAGGCAGGGTAGAATCATACAAGGGCAATTTCGCCTGGATAGACGCGATGTGGATAATAACCCCCTCGTGCCGATCGATCATGCCCGGCAAAAAACCACGGTCTAGCCGGACAGGAGCCAACAGATTAGTCTGAAACGACGACTCCCAATCCTGGTCGGTCAGCACCGCAAACCCACCACCAGGCGTTTCGGCACCCCCTAGATTATTCACCAGTATGTCCAGATAGCCAAACTGATCGAGTACTTGGTCGACTACTTTCCGGGCTTCATCCGGCTTGCTTAAATCGGCAGCAATGAAATGGGTGGCATTCGTTTCGCCTTCCGGCTTGTTTCTGGCCGTAATGATCACCGTTGCCCCTGCTTTCAACAGGCGATCGGCGATTGCTTTACCCGTTCCTTTACTACCTCCGGTAATCAATACAATTTTACCCGCCAGCTCGTCATCAAAGTTAAAGTCCATAAGCATGTCATTTTGTTTAGGGCAAATTTCGGGCGTATGGCAGGTGCTGACAAGTACGGACTTACGAATCAGATAGGGATAAATTTATCCCTATTGAAGGGCCCAGCGCCCCTGGTTATATTTGTCGTATGTACGAACGAAAAACATTGCCCGAGTTGAACTGCGGGCTCGACCTGATTGGCGAGATACTATACGGTAAATGGAAGATGCGGCTTTTGTGGTTTATCCACGAAGGATTTACACGTCCCAGCGAGTTACAGCGAAAAATTCCGGGGGCTTCCCGGCGTGTGCTGAACGTACAGCTAAAGAAACTGGAAGGACACGAGTTGGTAGGGAAGATAATTTACCCGGTTGTCCCGCCCAAAGTAGACTACTATCTCACCGAATTCGGCAAATCCCTGATTCCTGTTATTGGAGCAATCGGGCAGTGGGGTGACCAGCATGACCAGCGTTTGCGGACGCTCATTCTGAAGTCCCTCACCCCTTAATCCCGATGATAACCATCCTGGCCAGTTGAAATGCACTTCTTTGGCGTCCCATAAAATCCGAAAATGGAGGCATCGCTTACATTGTCTCGGGAGGGAGCAAGAAGTATTCGCGGCTTTAGATGAGAGAAACTGTCAATTGCCTGCCCAGAGCCTGACTGACAAAACCTAACTTCACTGACTAATTACTTTAATTTTCGGATGCTCAGCAATGATGGCCATGATACTGTCGAAATACGTTTCTCCAACGCCATTTTCCAGAGCGCTCAGCTTTTCTTCAAACAGCTTTTTATCATAGGGGGATCCGGGCCTTAGCTTATCCAGATAGTAACTTCGAGTAGTTTGATAGCCTAATGTATCCCGGCTATGGGCAATATGGCGCCAGACAATTTCAACCGACTGAGCTCCCTGCAGAATGCCATAGCCCCCATACAGTAAATCATTAAAGGCGTCGAGGCTCTGACTGATCAGCCAGCTTTCTCCCCCCATAAATACCCGGTTGATCTCTTCATAAAAGGAGGCAATGTCGTTGATGGCGTTTCCGTTAATTTCAATCTGTTTAATCATAGTTCACTTCCGGGTCAGTACATACCAGGCTATCTCATTAATGGTAAAAAACCGACTTTCATACGTAGTCCTCTCGCCTAAACTATGAATTTTCAGCAGCAAAACAGGCTGCCATCATCGTCTTAGGTTAGAGTATTTTTTAAAACGAGCAACTACGTTTGTTCACAAGCTATCGCTTTGGCATGAGTGCCAGTGGCTAACGTTGTTTTCTACTAGTAGAGTAGATGAACAGTCGCTAAGGCTTACTTTCAGCAAAGAATATCTTGATTGTTAGTTAACTAATTTTACTAGCTATGGACATACTCGAAGTGCTCGCTAAATGGTTTTTTTGGCTCTTTGATGGAATCGGTATCAACCTCATTCTTAAGAAAATTGCTAACGTATTCGGAAAAAAGAATGAAGACAGCACAAATTCGAATAGCAATTCGCTAATCAGCCAAAAGGTACCCCAGGTATAATTTAAAAATCATTAGGCAACTCTCAGCAATCCAGGCTTGTGGTCGTTATGAGGTCCTGTAAGCGTATGAGCCAACCCGTAGAACCATAAAAATAAGGTTTTGCTCTTGCTGCTAGTCGCTTTGAGAATCATCAGTTGTCACAAAACAACCGCGATTGAAATGTGCGTGATCCGGGCTTATATATTAATAAGAATTGCATTAAACAAACCCTTCAAACCTACTTTAAGACTTGCCCGATTGATAGTGTGAATCAATGAATCCATTGCCAACAGAACCCTTTTCGAGTTTAGAAACCCATTATGAATCATCTATGAATTTGATTCAGGTTTTAAGTGCACTCCCCATGCTGGTTATTGTAAATGGACTATAGTTTGCACTTAAATTATCATGAATCAAGCGGGATACGACGGCCGCGTCGGTTCCCGAAGCTCCATTATGTTTTATTAACAACATCATTTTCAGGGTCTTTTCCGGAGAAGCGAATGGTTGGTTGCAGCACAGCCTAATGCGATAAACAATAGTTTGCCTGACCCTCGATGCCTTTCAAAAACAGATTGCGGGCTTAAGGATTTATATTCTCATAAACCGCTCCTTCTTAAGACGAAGTCTCGTTCATGTAACTGCGTTAAAAACGGGGTGTTTCATAGATGAGACATACCTTTCTAACTCAAAAACACCCCTCCTACTTATTTGAATAGAATCCTTGATGGTTTGCGAAAGCGACCAGAGGCAAAATTTATCTTTTATATACAGGTAAATTATATATAGATTTAACTTATACTTACGTAATTTCTAATTGTATCAACCAACCGATCCCCAACACATCCATGTTCAGCAACCATATCAAAATCTCTCTGCGCAATCTCTGGCGTAATCGCAAAATCAGCGCCATAAGCATCATTGGCTTATCCATTGGCCTGGCTTGTGGGATCGTGATTTTTCTACTGGTAAGCTACCTGTTCAGTTTCGACCGCTATCACGCGAAAGCAGACCGAACATACTGGGTTGTTACCGACATTCGGCAGGACAACGTCATTCCCACCGACGCTACACCCCGACCGCTGGGCGACGTGTTACGGCAAAAATTTCCGTTTGCCCAGAGCGTCGTTCGGATCGAAAATATGTTCGGACGCATGATTAGCGTACCGGACGGTAAAGGAGGATTTGCGAAGAAGTTTGAAGAGTCCCGCAATCTGTGCTTTACAGAGCCTCAATTTTTCGACATTTTCGATGTAGAATGGAGGAGCGGCAATCCAAAGACGGCGTTGTCAGCCCCCAGCACGGTAGTGATTTCCGAACAGTACGCCCAAAAGTATTTCGGCTCAGTAAATCCCATCGGAAAAACGCTACGCTTTGATAACCAGATAGACTTGACAGTTACGGGGCTTGTGAAAGACTTACCCTCGAATACGAAACTGCACTACGATATTTTCATTTCTTACGCGACCATCCCCGTGCTGTCGGGTGATCAGGGGAAGCAGGCGATGCAAAATTGGGAAAGCGTTTCAACCGTGTGTTTTGTTACATTGCGTGAAGGAACACCCGTCGCCCGGCTCATTGATGGTCTGAATGGAATCCGGCAGCATTATCTGACGACGCAGGAGGCTAAGAAGCTTACGTTTCACGTCCTTACGCTCGACAATCTGAATCATAATCCGCAGTACGGTGGACGAGCCCCTCGGCCGATTCTTTATGCCTTGATTGCCGTCGGACTCTTTCTGGTCCTGGCGGCCTGTATCAACTTCATCAATCTGACGACAGCCTTCGCCCTAAAGCGATCGAAAGAGGTGGGTGTCCGTAAAGTGATGGGCAGTTCACGTCGGCAGTTGACGGGGCAGTTTATGACCCAGACAGCTCTCGTTACGTTAGCGGCTGTTATCGTCTCTCTTTTGCTGGCTCAACTGGTCCTGCCTTTACTGAACCAGGCGCTGGCTATTCTTCATACCGACCTGTCAATCCTCGACATTTTTAAACCCAATGCCCTGGTGTGGTTTGGCAGTTTACTCGTCGGAGTCATTTTAGTAGCCGGTTTTTATCCATCGTTAGTCCTGTCCCGGTTCAATCCGGTAGCGGCTTTGCGGGCTGGTTACGGGCAATTGACGGCTAAGCAAGTCGGAAGCCTGTCCGTCCGTCGCGGCTTAGTGGTCATGCAGTTTTTCATCACGCAACTTTTTATGATTGGCGTGATTGTGATGATCGCGCAGGTGCGACACATGCAACAAACCAACTTAGGGTTTCAGAAAGAAGCGATTTTGATGGTATCTGTTCCGCCAACTAACTCCCTAAAACAGGACGTAGTACGGAATCAGTTGGCGCACCTCGCGGGCGTGGAGCAGGTTTCCCTATGCGTCGAGCCGCCCGCTTCGCACCGCCGGATTCCGGTGCCGTTTACGTACGATACGCATACCGAAACCGAGAAATTTCCAACCACCGTTAAAGTCGGTGACAAAAATTTTGTTCCGTTGTTTGGCATCAAACTCGTAGCTGGCCGCAACTTTCTGAACAACGACACAACGAACAGTGAAGCACTTGTCAACGTAACGATGGTCAAGCAGTTGGGTTTGCACGCACCGGATGACGTGCTTGGCAAACAGCTCAAACTATGGGGGAGCACCAAAACCATTGTCGGTGTTGTGAACGATTTCCATACCAGCGAATTACGCGAAGCCATTCCGCCGACGACTATTCTGAATTTTTACCGTGAAAACCACATGATCGCGCTCAAGCTGAATCCAGTCGATCTGCCTGCCACAGTAAAAGCAGTTGAAACCAACTGGAATCAGCTTTTCCCGGACCACGTCTTCAAAGCTGATTTTGTGGATGATCTGCTGAACCAGTTTTACCTCACCGAACGGATTCTGCTGGGTCTGGCCGAAGTGTTTTCTCTGATCGCCATTCTGCTCGGCTGTCTGGGCCTGTATGGACTTGTAGCCTTTATTGCCGAAGCGAAAACCAAAGAAATTGGCGTCCGTAAAGTATTGGGTGCCAGCGCCAATGAACTCCTGTGGTTGTTTGGCCGTGAATTCAGTCGTCTGCTGGTCATCGGTTTTTTGCTGGCCGCACCCATTGGCTGGTTTCTGATGAACAACTGGCTGCGGGGATATGTCTATCACATTCCGTTTGGCTGGTGGATCTTTGTTGTTACGTTGCTCTCTACCGTTCTCATCACCATTCTGACGGTTGGTTATGAATCCAGAAAAGCGGCTTTAATGAATCCAGCCGTAGCGCTTAAAACCGAATGATCGTGAGTTGCAAAACGCATAGTCGATTGGGCAGCGGAGTGGTCATTAGCATACTAGCACCTGACCGATTTTTTATATACTGATCCACTTTTGCAACAACGACGTTAGTTATAGAACGAGTCTATAATTATGGCTTCTGCGGCTAATTCATTACTCGTGGGATCAGGGAAATGGCCCCTTCGACCACTTGGGTACGAGAAGATGGGTTGGTAATTCGACCGCCTGCCTGTTCAACGGGTTGCAGATTGCTTTCTAAATCGTCAGCCCAAACGCGCTTCGCCTGGAAAGAAGTAGTTACCTATAAAGAGTCGTTTAGAGATGACCACGCTGAACAAACACAAAATCTGCCCAGCTAATAGCGGCAGGCTTGTTGACAGGCGGTGAGTTCAATGGCTAGTTTTTGAACGACTGCCTGAAGCCCAGGGGAGTTAGATGGGTCTTCGCTTTAAACAGACGGCTAAACGATTGCACATGTTCAAAGCCCAATTCGTACGCGATCTCGCTCATGGAAAGCTCACTGGTGGATAGGCGTTCTTTAGCTTTTTGAATCAATTTTTCGTGGATATAATGCTGGGTATTTTGCCCCGTATGCATTCTTAACAGGCTACTCAGGTATTTGGGGGAGATGTTGAGTTGACCGGCTATCTCGTTTACAGTGGGTAATCCCTGGATGGCCGCTTGCCCGCTGTTCAAGTAATCAGTCAGTACTTTTTCCAGCCGATCCAGTAGCTGATGGTTCGCGTTTTGGCGAGTAATGAACTGGCGGGTATAGAACCGCTCAGCGTAGTTGAGCAGGCTTTCCAGCTGGGATAGAATGATCGGCTTGCTGAATGTATCAATACTAGCGTGCGTTTCGCGGTATATATTCTGAACGATACTAAGGATAATCTCCTCTTCTTTTTCTGAAAGAAACAAGGACTCGTTGACCGCATAATCCCAAAACGTATAGCGTTTGATGGTGTTGGCCAGGGGCGTGTTCCACAGAAAATCGGGATGAATAATCAAATGCCATCCCGATTGCTTTATTTCGACGTCTTTTTCGACAGCAAGGCTGGTCACCTGGCCAGGCGAGACGAATGCCATAATCCCCTCGTTGAAATCATACGGTTGCTGCCCGTATTTCAACTTGAGATCTTCGGCACCGCTAACCCGCTTGATCGCGATGCAATAGAAGTCACAAAAACTGGTCACGGCATCGCCAGAGCCCATCACTCGGGTAGCCTCTACTTGAACGACACTGATCAATGGATGTTCAGGTGGTGGCAAGTGCCAGGCCCGGAACCAGTCGCTGATCGTCTTATAGTGCAGCATATAGGTTAATCTTCCTTTCGGATCTGGAGTACAATTTTCCCCCGGACATGTTTGGTTTCGACGTCGCGATGGGCCTGGGGAGCCTCCTCCCAAGGATACACTTTATTGACAATCGCTTTCACCTTGCCCGCGTCAATCAGCCTGGTTACTTCAGTCAGAATTCGCTGATGATTAATATCGACCCCAGCCATGAAAACAGTCGCCTTTTTTCTGGCCAGTAATTGCTTAAACTCTTCGTTGGGCCAGACCCCATGCGTACAGACAAAGATACCGCCTTCTTTTAATACAGGAACCGATCTCAGTCGCAACGCTTCATCAACTGTAGTGGTGTGGCTAGCATTAAAGATCACATCGATATCGCTCACAATATCCTCAAATTTCTGAGTGTTATAGTCAATCACTTCGTCAGCACCCAATTCCTTTAAAAAATCAGCATTATGGGCCGATCCTGTACCAATGACATAGGCACCGTAGGCTTTGGCGAACTGCAGGGCCAGGCTACCGATACCCCCTGCCGCACCATGAATCAATACCCGCTGGCCTGGCTGTGCTTTTGCTTTCTCAACCATGCCATTATAGGCCATACGGGCGCAGGCGGGTATCGAAGCGGCTTGGTTAAAGTTGATGGTATGCGGCATCAGGGCGAACTGGTTGGCTTTCGCGGCCAAATATTCCGTGTAGCTGCCATCTAAATAATTGGGGACTCCATACACCCGGTCACCTGTTTTAAATTCCGTTACACCACAGCCTACCGCTTCGACCATTCCTGCCGCGTCCAGGCCTAAACCCAGCGGCAATTTCAACAGCGGTTTTAAGCCTTCATTTCCGCCCCGGCGTACGATGTAATCGGCTGGATTTACACTGGCCGCGTACACTTTTACTAAAATCTCGTCGGCTGCGGGTACCGGGCGTTCTACCTGGACAATTTTCATCACGTCCGGTTCGCCAAACTCCTCAATTCGGATTGCTTTCATCGTTGCTCATTTTTAGACAAAAGTCTGCAACGATGGAGGGTTATCTTTAACCGAAATGCCTATTGTTTTAACCGAAATGGCAACTTTGGATCCGTTCGAAAATTGGCCAGTATTTTAGTACCGATACCTGAACGTCCATTGTCTCAAAGACCAGGATTGCTCATGACAGATGAAACATCAAAGAAAGAATTCATTAGAACGCCCATACTAGTTCGTCACTCTATTCATCGGTGGTCGAACAGCAGTGCATGAACGAAAAAAGGCAGCGGAGATAAGGAAAGGAGTATGGATTTTCTTAAATGCATGCATCACCCTTAAAAAGAGGTCTTTACTCAACTGCTATGAGAACCTGGTTGCTCTTCTTTTTCCTGTCCAATGGCATATACCTAAGTTATGGGCAGGATGGATTTATAACCGGTTCGCCCAAACTGGCTTACTGGCAAATAGGCCAAAACCCAACCACCGTCATTGTCCTGCATGGGGGGCCAGGGGCCACGCATCAATACCTGCGCCCGGAATTTGATAACTTAACGAAGACCGCCCGACTCATCTACTACGATCAACGAGGCTGTGGCAAAAGTGATCCAGCTTCTGGCTATACCTGGCAGGAGCATGTGGCTGATCTGAAACGACTGCTTACTACCCTGGCCAAAAATCAGCAAGTATTTTTAGCGGGCTCCTCCTGGGGCAGCTTCTTAGCCATTCTTTATGCCTATACCTATCCCCAGGATGTAAAGGGCCTGATTTTGACTGGAACAATCGCCTGGCCAGGCCAAGAGCAGGTTTATCGACGAGACTCCTTGCTTACCAAGCGGGTCGTTAAAGTCCTACAAGGATCAATCGGCGAAACAGGTCTGGTTTTTCGACAAACGCCAGGCAGTGCCATTCAGCAAGACACGGTTAGCATTTCCAAGCCAATTGAAATGACTTCGGGATTGCCTCAATATGAACCCGTTCATAGCCTGATAGCAGCGCCTAAGGCCGAACGCCTAAAGCAGATAAAGGTGCCCATTTTATTGTTCAATGGCACCAAAAGCGTCCAATTTGATGGGGCTAGCGAGTATCTGACGTTGTTTCCCAACGTGCGCATTCAAACGGTTCATGATGCGGGGCATGACCCTTGGCTAAGAGATCCGAATTTGTTTTTTTCGATCAGTAACGAATTTATTAGCGCCCATACAGATACGCATTGACCAAGGCTATACGGATCGGGGTGGTAATCGGTTTTCCTTGTATTCTCAAACCTTAGCTACCGCCCACCGAGGTTATCTCACCTGGGCTCGCTCTAGGCTACCAAACTCGCCTTCTGCTCGCGTACGCTACGCATGCCTTTTGCCCAGGCCAGCAGTTGGGTAAACATAAGAGTTACAGCGGTCGTCAGGGGGGCCGTGGGAACAAATACCCCGGTTTCAAACGTAGCATGGGTCGACACGCAAACCTGCGCCCGCACAGTGGCTAGTTGAAGTTCCGGCAAGATAATCCGTAGGGCCTCAGCGGCTCGGCAACCGGCGGCCCATCCCCCATAGCAGACAATACCGGCGGCTTTATCATTCCACTCCTTGTAAACATAGTCCAGGGCATTTTTCAGCGCGCCCGGTATCGAATGGTTGTACTCGGGGGTGATAAAGACGTAGCCGTCGAAGCTATCGATCAGCTTCCCCCAAATACGGGTGTGCTCGTGCTGATACTGCTGCAGAGTCGGATTGCCGGGCTCATCAAGGTTACCCAGATGATAGTCGGCCAGGTCAATGAGTTCATACCTGGCCCCGCCGTGGTGCTGGGCGGTGTCGAGTATCCAGGAAGCCAGCTGATCGCCCCGACGGCCAGGACGAGTGCTGCCCAGGATAATGCCAATGCGGAGTTGGGTAGGGTCGGTACTTGGGTGATGATCGGTTTCCATACGTGATAAGGCCGTTAAGGTTGTATTTCTTATCACAAAGGTCCCGCGCTATTATCGAACAAAATAGCCCATTCAGTCGCACTATTGTTCGTATCTGGCGAAATCAATGCGTGACCTTTGGCGATAGGGCCGCTTGATAGCGCTTGGGTGTGAGGCCATATTGTCGTTTGAAGAGCTGAGCAAAATGGCCCAGGTTAGTAAAACCTAGCTGATGGCCTACGTCCGATACCGACCATTGGGCCAGCAGGCGCCTGGCTTCCTGTAAGCGAGCCACTTGATAGTAAGCATAGGGGCTGGTACCGAATACCTGGTGGAACAACTGCTTAAGTTTGGTTTGTCCCATACCCGCCGTCCGCGCTAGTTGAGCTAGGCTGGGTGGGTTGTCCAGCGTGGTGAGCAGAACCGTTCTAACCTGAAAAATGGGCGCTACATCAGTCGGATGCAAGGCCCGGGTGTTGCCAATAGAACGCTGGCCCAGTTCGCAAAACAACCCGTAGAGCAACTCCTGAACTTTAATGCGGTAAAATAGCGAATTCAGTTCGTGATCAGGGCGTGGCGTTGTTATCTGCTGCAGAGCCGTCTGAATTTCGGGAGTTAGCAGGGCCTCAACCAGCCGCGGTTGCTGATCAGCGAATAAGCCAATTGACCTGGCCTGAGGGTTGCCCAGCCAAGTAGCCAATACGGTTTTCTCTACCACAAGACCGACGAAGAAAATGAGTGTGTGAGCCGGTAGCACGGTATTGAAGGCAACGGTTGTGGAAGCGAGTTGTGCCGTCGACAAGTGACCCGCTGCGGACAGGGCTGGGTCGAAGGATTGAAACGAAATCAGCAATCGTTCCGACTGGTTCTCTTCGGCCAGGCGCTTTACGAGGGTTTCCTCTTCCAGATAATAGCGGTGGATGGTCAGCAGTAGACCAGGTTCTATGGACACCAGTTTAATAAAGCCGGTACCCACACTAGGGGGCAGGTTTAGGCAGCCATCTACCAGTTGTCCGCCTTCGGCCAACGCCTTGTCAAAAAGCATACGCAGGCCGTTTGCAACTGGGATCGACATCGTTGGCATAAACACAGGTACTAAGGCAAAATCATAAGGCGTTACGGAGCGCTTGCCGGTAATGAAGCTAAGGAGCAACGTATATACACCAACACGCATCGAACGAAGCAAAAAGCCGGTTATAGAACCTGATCGATGAGCCGGACAACCGGTTCAGGCTGGCAAAGGCTATGGTCCGACTGTTCCAATCAATACCGGATGCGGCTGCTATAGTAGCCCGGCGTAACGGTGGCATGATTCGCCGTTACACCGGGCTTTCCGGGCTAATTATTCCTCAACAGGATTGAACCGACATCCGTTACTTTTTTGCGCCATCACTCACTCTGATCAGGTCGACGATCGATAAACTGCCGCCCATATCCTGTAGTTTTCCTCCTTCGTGTAATGTTCCCAGATCAATCGAAGAAAAGCCCATCGATGAAATAAGCTCAGCCACCGTTTTTTTGGCAGCCTTGTCATCTCCGCTTAGTACAATCACCCGATTGCCGGCTGAGCTAACTGGATTCGAGGCCAGAACAGCCGATCCCAGGGTATTGAACGCTTTGACAACATGAGCCCCTGGCAGTAAGCCCGCAACGACTTCACCGGATGTTTTTCCCTGAAGATCTTCCAGTGTAAAAGGGCTCATGGACAGGATGTGGTTGGTTGTATCGATGACAATTTTGCCTGTCCAATCCGGTACTTCACCGACCACTTCCTTTACTTTTGGCCAGGGAACGGATAAGATAACGAGTTCCGCCTTACTGGCTTCCGCGGCCCATACAGGCCGAACATTGGCGCCTAGCTGGGTCGCTAGTTCGCTGAGTGAATCTGGTCCTTTGCTGTTACTGAGCAGCACCTGATGGCCAGCCTCTGAAAGGTGGCCAGCGAGTGCCTTACCGATGTTTCCAGCACCTAATATTCCGATCGTCATGGGTAAAAAGAGTTTTTGGTTTCACAAAGCTACTTCGAATAACCCATCACCCAGACTTTGTTCGACGGGTAGCAGAAAACTTTATGCTAAGTAAAATCAACCTAACTTATTCTTGTCTTGTCTTCAACTATAAAAACAGAAGGTGTATCATCGCAATTAGTCCTTTTTGCCTGCTGCAGGCACGAGCACAATCAGGCCTGTTTCACCTGCCCGGCCGCCCGGAACACCGCTGTGCCATCTTTCAGGAGGCCAGGTGCCAGGCCCAGTCAAATGACGATAAAAGCAGGCGGTTCGCGGAGTTGGTCTCAATCGAATGAATGACGAAATTCCAGCGGAGAAGAATTGGTCTTGCTTTTAAACAGCTTACTAAAAGATTGTGGATGCCCGAACCCCAATTCATAAGCAATTTCGCTAACCGACAGCGTACTGGTGGAGAGCATTTCTTTGGCCTTTCCAATCAGCTTCTCATGGATATGCTGCTGAGGGGTTTGGCCGGTTAGCGTTTTCAATAAGCTGCTTAGGTACGTAGGCGATAGGTGGAGTTGCTGGGCCATATATCCTACCGTTGGCAAACCGGTTTTAGGCAACTCGTGGTTTACCAGATAAGCCTCCAGCACGGCCTCGAACCGGTCGAGAAGTTCGTGGTTGACAATCCGGCGGGTAATGAACTGCCGCTGGTAAAACCGGTCCGCGTAATTGAGCAATACCTCCAGTTGAGCGATAATAATAGCCTGACTGAATCTGTCGATGGGCGCCTGATACTCCCGCTGAATCTGCTGAATGATGCCGACGATCAGTGATTCTTCCGTTTCAGACAAAAACAGGGCTTCGCGAATGGAATAGTCGAAATAGTCGAATTGTCGAATTCGTTTGGCCAAGGGGGTATGCCACAAAAAATCAGGATGAATCATCAACAACCAGCCCGTATGCGCCTGTACTTCATCCGTCGTTATGGCAAGCACCTGACCCGGGGCTAAAAAAACCATTACCCCTTCGTCGAAATCGTAGGGCTGTTGTCCGTACTTCATACGGCCGTTGAAATTTCGTTTCAGCGCAATCGAATAGAAATTATTAACTATGCTTTTGGGCATTTCAGCCCGTTGCGGTCTGATGTCTTCGAAACGGACTACACTAATGAGTGGGTGAACTGGTTTAGGCAGCCCACCCAACTGATGATAGGCGGATATAGTGTCGATCCGGTGAAGCGACTCGGCTGGCATTATTCGACGAATTTAGGAGCTGGATTTATTTCGTATGAACCCAAACGTAAGCTGTTAGAACGTGTATAATGAGGCTAAACCTTCTTTAAGCGCCGTTGGCTTGCGGCCAAGCAATGTTTCCAGATCTGGGCTTATCGCGTCTTCCTGTCCATTGGCAATATCGGTAATAAAGCCGGTGATGCGTCGGGCCACAGTCTGCGACAAACCCCGTTCGAGCAGTTGTGCTTCAAACATGGCTGGTTCCGCCGGCGTGTAAGCTACTGACTTGCCAGATAAGTTGGTCAGGGCAGCGGCCACGTCATAAAAGGAATAAGACTCGCTACCCGTCAAACGATACGTTCTATTGCCTTCGTATTGATCAACCAGGGCATTCGCTATGGCTTCGCCGAGTTCACTACGCAGCGCCAGCGCAACGCTGCCCTGCCCGGCCGGTACGTAGATACCCCGCTCGAAAACGGCGCTACCGCCCACAAACTGCGGAATGGCATCCATATACAGGCTATTTTGAAACAACATATAGGGTATTCCACTGGCTTTGATGTAGTCCTCGGTCTGAAAATGGCTCTTCATCAACTGGTTGACCAATGTTTCCGGATTTTTTAGCGCACGACTCGTATAAGCAATTCGCCGACTACCCGCTTTTTTAGTTGCATCTACAACGTTCTGGTGTTGGTTTACGCGCTTTTCTTCGTCTGTACCCGCAATCAACAGGACTGTCTCAATACCCTGCATGGCCCGATCGAGAGCGTCAGGATCATCGTAGGTCCCCACGTGTATGGGTACACCCTGTCGAATGAGGTTGGTGGCTTTGGCTTCGTCCCGCACGAATGCGGCTATCTGACTGACTGGTATTTTTTGCAAAAGCTGATGGATAACGGCGGTGCCTAGCTGGCCTGTAGCTCCAGTTACTAAGATCATAATGTTGGGCTGGTTTGAATAAGACAAAGGTCCGCTATTGGCCAAACACCGATGAAGCTAAATTTATGATTGTTGTAGCCAAATCAATTGCCAGGCATACCGATGGTGCTTATTCAGAAAACACCCGATTGAGCAGGCCGTCTCCGTCCGTTGCCAGGCAGTTTTCTACCCAGACGCTCCAGGTTCTTACCCGTCCACGTTTACTCAACGGCCTTCCGCCCTTTTGATCCGCCTGATCTTACCGTCGCTTTTGGTCAGGATGTACAACTGTTTGGTAAACTGATTGTAACCGATGCGAAGATCAACGCGCTTTGACCCGGTCATGTCGGCCAGGCTAGTGACTTTCCCAGCCTGTAGTATCCTTAGTTCATGCACAGACGAATCGGTCAGGTCCTTATCGATCGTAGCGAAGAATACCCGGCCCCTGGCAATATCCCCAAACACGTACTTGTGAGCCAGAGCCTTGATGGGTCCCTCATAGACATACCCTCCGCTGATGGCGTTACCGTCGATATGGTCGTATTGCAGAAACGGCTTGATGTACGGATCAGATTTAGCATCGGCTACAGGATACACGTGCTTCAAATCCGTCCAGGAGAGGCCATAGTTACCTTCCCGTACATTCCACCCGTAATCGCCCCCTTTCCGGATGACATTCACTTCTTCGAAATTAGACTCCCCTACATCGGTGCAGAACAACCGGCCCTGATACCAGGCCAGCCGGTGTGGATTACGGAACCCATAAGCATAAATTTCCCGGTACACCGCCGAATCGCTGGCAGCCACAAACGGATTGTCGGCGGGGATACCATACTGTCCATTTCTGCTGTTATGCCCCTGCGGATCGATCCGGATCAGCGTGCCCAGCAGGGAAGTTCGCCGGTGGCAGAGTTCGGGGTGCTTTTCGATCGTCGATCCTCCATCGCCAATACCGATGTAGAGCTTCCCATAATCCGGGTCGCCTTTGACCGCTGCCGGATTAAAGCCGATGTCCTGCATACCATGCGCTGGAGACGGCATATTCACTCGCAGCAACTCCCTTCGTTTACCGCTGAATACCCGCCCGCGTACGTCTTCCGTTTTCCATTCCGAAACCACCCACTGCAACGCCACCTCTACCGAGTCGCTGTAGGCGTAATCCGCGCGTTTGGTTTTAACGGCTTCAGTGTGTGTACTGTAGAGGAGTCCATTGGTTAAATAGTCGGGGTGAAAAGCAAAACTACCCAAGCCCGTTCCCAGTCCCGGCTTGTCGATGAACGACTCGATCAGGGGACGAACGTCCAGAAAAAGACGGACCTCACTGCCTTCGATGCGGTAAATCAGGCCACGCTGGTCACTCACGTACTGCGAACCGTCGCCTGAGGGGTCAGCACGCAGGGTGGCGATCCGGGTAAGGGGCATCTTATCGCTGGAGGGCGGAATGGTCACGACATCGTCCAGTTCGATGGTGAGGGTCGATTTGGCCACCGGCTTTGTCAATCGCACGGTTCGTCTCTCCGGATCGTTACTGACCACCAGCGGTTGACGATTATGTGTTTCAGTGTCCTGGGTTATATAAGCCACAATGGCTTTGAGCTCATCGTCCTTCAGAAAATCGAAAGACGGCATAATCATCTTGTAGCGTTTAGAAAGATTCACTGCCCGCTCATTGCCCGATTCAATCGCTTTAGTAGGCTTCTTCACAAAAGCCATTAGTTCGTTGGAGGAAAGCAGGCGGGTAATCCCCCCCAGTCGGGGTCCGATTCCATCCTGTTCCAACGAATGGCAGGATACACAGTGCGTTTGAAAAAGTACTTTCCCCAGAGAGTCGGCTCGTGTGGGCTGAGTTCGTTCTGCAACTGGCCAGGTAAGGCTATTGAGCGTATTGAAGCCTACCCATGCCAGCAAAGAAACGCTGTAGAGATAACGTAGTGAAGTGGCCATATAGAAAAGGTCAGGCCAATAAAAGCGTCATTATCCCCGCAACTACCAATCCCGGAACGACATTCACTCGATTTAGCGGGTGGCCAAAGGTCCATTGCTCTACCTGTGTTATCCGAAAATGCAATCGGCCGTTTTTTAAAACCATGAGCGACTCGACGCAGCAGCCGAACCACTGCAGGCTAACCGCCTTTTTTTTTAGCGTAAAAAAACTCAGCGGGCCTAACTTTTTTAGCAGGCCCGCTGAGGAAATCACTCGTCTTACTGCGGCTCGTCGCCGAACTTCTCGTTGCGGCCTGACTTATCCGGATCGCCGGTCAGGGCACCTTTCGCCATCTCAAATAGCTTTACCATTTTGCCGCCCGGCCGGTCCCAGTACTCACCGGCATGGGTCGTCACTTTCAGCAGCGCAATATGGGGATCTTCTTTACCTTGTGGAAACCAGGTTTTCAGGAAATCGCTCCACAGCTCATTGATCTTTGCCCGGTCTTTGACAATTTCGGCGTAGCCCG
The DNA here is from genome assembly GCF_054777875.1 of Spirosoma koreense. NCBI lineage: Bacteria > Pseudomonadati > Bacteroidota > Cytophagia > Cytophagales > Cytophagaceae > Spirosoma > Spirosoma koreense. The sequence goes on from NZ_BAAHAC010000029.1 coordinate 464,337, forward strand.
AGGTAGATACGTAGAGTTCCGAACCAGGATCGGCGAAACCTAATCCTACCCGAGGATTCTGGTCCAATTCATGAATTTTATTCGAGTTGTCGTAGGTGAAAAACCACATGGTTCCATCGGAGTCCATCTCGTGGGCGGCCATGGGCCGGGTGTGAAAATCGCCGTCGGCTTCCTGGGTCGTCATCATGGCGATCCGGATGTCCTTGATCTTGTCACGGAGCGTTTCTAGCTCCAGCGAATTGAGGGTGCGTTGCGCTTGCATAGACTTCTGAGGGGTTGTTGTCTTAGCCGGAAGCGCTTGTGGAAGCGGAAGGTTTTGCTAATTTGGGAGAATTAAGCGAAAAGTGATATACGGGCACCGAGCCAATTCGAGGTGTTTAAACTCGAATCCTCCGCTCATCCAGCTGAGCATTTTTTTTAAGCGTACTTATCTATCTCCGTGTTCATAGCACTCTCGTCGTTCGTATTCATCCAGGTAATTTATCGGGATTAACCGACTTATCACTGCTTTTCGGATAGCGAAAATTGCGGCCTGGCAAGCTGACGAAAACTGAGTAATGTTACTCAATACGCCGTTCAGTAAAATTCGGGAAAAATCCGCCTAAAGTGTGCTTATTTTGTCGGTATAAACTTCTGACAATCTGGCTGATATGGAACAAGTGTTTTTTACCTGTCTAACCCCACAGGGCGAGTTTCGCGAGTGTCGATTTTTTGGTCCCGATACCGAAGCCTGCTTTGAGGCTCTGAACGGATTAGTCAGTGCCAACTGGACCTTGCTCAGTGCCTCGCTCATCGACAGATCGTTGGGCATCCGTGCGCTTCCACTGGTTGCCTTCGATGGGAAATCCATTAACGAGCCGCTGTCCTGCCTCCAAAAACAGTGGCAAGAGGTGCTGTATGCCGTCGAGGAGTAGCCTTTCCTGGTCAGGCCAGACTACCATTATTTCTAACCGCTGTTAATCGGCAGTAGCCAGTAGCTGCCGCTGCCCTGGGCTGTGTTCATGTTATGGTTGACAAACGTTCTTCCGTTTGTCAGAGACGCGCAAAAGCCCGGTTTATTCCAAGTCAGGTCTTTTGTGAGCGACTGTCAGGCTGTCGTATCAATCCACTCAATTTCTGGCTTTACGGCTCCTGCTGCCGGGCGCAATACTGCTCGATTTTGGTGCGACTTCGCCGAAGTCGCATCTTGATCACACCGATGTTAAGGTCATACATGCCCGCCAACTCCCGGATACTGACGCCCTGCTCATACTTTAGCTTAAGTAAGGTCTGTTCCCTAACCGAGAGGCTCTCCAAAGCCTGACCGAGCAGTTGCATAGTTTCCTCGCGAAGCATCCATTCTCCGCTATCGTCCCAATGCCCTCCTACCCGTTCGTCGAGTAGGGTCGTCGTCAACCGGCGGTCGCGACGCATCTGGTCAATACAGTAATGATAGGTAATCGAATAGAGCCAGGTCGAAAAGCGGGATCGCTGCTCGAAATGAGCCAGTTTGTCGAAGACCTTGATGAAAATATCATGCGTAAAATCTTGTGCCTTATTCGTATCCTGGGTAATGGTCAGGCATTGCCGATGTACTTTTTCTGCGTAACGCCGATACAGTACATCGAAACAGAGGGTAGGCTGCTGCGGTAAATAACAACAGATCAATTGCTCATCGGTAAGAGTAGGCGGCATGAAAACAAATGGCTAAGGTCATAACAAGGGGCTGGTCAGCACTGGCTTCATAAATAAGCCACTCATTGGCTACTAATGACGGTTTGGCCACTGTTCCGCTGAGCCTGTCCTGGCGGGCCCACCGGCTCACCTATAATCAGAAAAAACACAAACGTCACTTCATTGGCCGGGTGGCTGACTGGTGTCAACTTACCCGGTCAAGCCCTACAGCCAATGAGTAAATAGGGGCCGACTATTGCCAGCAGTCGATTTTGCCGCTCACGTACTTATTATCGGAAATCACTTCCAGGTGCGCCTATGCTACTCGTACTCACCGTCGACATACCGCTGCTGGCAGGGCAGTGATAGCAGCAGAAAATAAGGTAGCATCCCGTATCCGCACTTTGCTTTATAAAACCCACATTTATTGGACATAAGTAAGACAACAAGTTAAAATCAACTCCTACATCAGTGGCTTTTTAGCCTTACTCATTACTACACCCAGACAGCTTAACTGAGCAATTTTTTTTGTTACTTAAATTTCTCAAAATTAGATATTCAATAGTTCATTTAAAGATCTTTTTAATAATCAGTTATATAGAATTTTCATTATAAGATATAAGATACATTTTAGTGTATTTATATAGTATTGATCGCTATATAAACATCGAACTATTTCTATTTGGCACCTAGTAGATATTCTATATTTACCCAACACGTATTTGTTGTATTTTTGAAGGATTTAACTCCTTCCTCCTATGACCATTCTCATCGCCGACGATCACACAATTGTTCGACTTGGGCTCGAATTGCATTTGTCCGACATCCTGCCGGAGGCCGAAGTCCTTTTATCTCAGTCTTTTCCGGAAGTGCTGGATATACTCCAGCAGCATGCCATCGACCTAATCGTGCTCGATGTGGATATGCCGGGTTCTGAGAATAGTAAGATGATTGAAAAGATCAGGCGATTAAGACCTGAGGTACTCATTCTGATCTACTCTGGCATGGATGAACAGCTTTACGCGTTGCCCTATATAAAGGCCGGTGCCGATGGCTACCTGTCGAAGAATGCCCCGTTCAGCGAACTAACAGAAGCTATTACGGCCTTATCCGAGCATGGCAAATACGTAAGTCGGGTCGTTCAGCAGCAGATGCTCCATAGCCTGGGCCAAGCGGAACCCAACCTATCAGGCAATCCATTCCAGAGCTTATCCCAACGGGAGCGAACCGTACTGAACCTGCTACTTGAAGGAAAAGGAACGAAACTGATAGCGAATACGCTCCAGTTGGAACAAAGTACCGTGAGTACGTACAAAAAGCAGGTATTCGAAAAATTCGATGTTACCAGCACCGCCGAATTGATCCAGAAAGTGGCTTTCTACAAACATATTTAAACTAGCCGACTCCCCTGCGGCTGTAAGCGATCCAGCCGCAGGGAGTTAGTGTCTGCTTATGGGCTTGCCTGAGCGGGCGCGCGTGGCGCACCAAAATTTTGCACCAACCGTCCAAAAGGTGCCCGGCGTTCCTTGTAGGGATCCGTGGTTAAGCGTGCGGCACAACCAACGTGAGTAAGCAGCGGATTGAGGAGGTTGAGTCGATGATGGGGCGAGTTTAGCCATTGAACGACGGCATAGCGCGCATACCCCGCATACGTATACGGCCGACAGACCTGTTTGGTCTCAGGGTTCAAATACTCATAAAGTCCGGTCCGGGCATTGAGTCGTATGCTATACCAGTCAGGTGTATCTATCGTCTGGTATTGACCAATATTTTCGGCCATTCTGACAAACCGGCTGGTTTGCTTCTCGATTCGTTTTCGCAATGTAATTTCAGCCAGCCGGTACAGATCATCGTGGCCATAGTAATTATGCTGGATCATCGACTCCGCATGGCTGCGGGCGGCCTCGTAGAGCGCTGGGTCGTACTGCAGAATGGGCAAACCCGCCCGACGACGGGCTTCGTTGGTGGCCTGAAACAAAGCTATATCGAGCAGGAGCGTATCCGGTTTCTCCAGCACCAGGACCTGCTGGCTGGCCGGTTGGGCAAAAAAGGCTTCGTCGCTCAACAGGTATCCCGCCGGTGGGCTGCTCCACTGAATTACCCATTGGATAAGTTGCCACCACATCCACCCGTTCATACCCAGCCAGTTTAGCGTAGAAGCGCGAAAGTCTCTGCTATCCCAAAGCTGCTTTTCTGCGTACTTTACTCCCAATCAGCGCATACAGCATGAGCGATCCTGGCCGGGTAACGGTCTGACGGAACTGCGTACTTAAGCGGTTTTTTCCAGCAGGTACATACAATCGACGTTACCGCTTTCGACCGCATTGACGTACGGATAAAGCTCCTGTTTGACCAGCCGCAGCGACGGGTGTCGTTGCTGAAACAAGGCCGCATAATCGGCTTTCCAGAGAAAACCCTGATTGCCCCGGTACGGAATGGCTTTCAGCTCAGGATTGTAGTATTCGAACCCCCAGATGTACCGGCGGCTGCAACGGACCATCTCGTCCATAATTTTGGGGAGGTCATCCGGGGCAATGTGAATCAGGACTCCATTGGTACAGACCACGTCGAAAAAGCCATCGCGAAACGGCAGATCGAAGGCTGATCCCTGCACGATGTTGATCCGTTGGGTAGTCTGCTTGGCTTTCTCGACGGCGTAGGGTTGCAGTTCGACCCCGTATAGTTCCATAAATCCGGCGTCCTGGAGGCCACGCAACTGCATACCCGTATTGCAGCCCACTTCAAGAATACGCGTGTCGGGCGTCCAGCCGGTGCTGAAGCGATCGTTCATTTCCCGTTTGGTCAGCCCCCAGTTCTGCCGGTAGAACTCGTCCCATTCGGCGCGGTCGCGGGTATTGCGGTCGGTGTATTCCTGACCAAATTCGCCAGACCAGAAATTTTCCTGTGTAGTTGCTTTCATCAGAGAAGTTGATCAGGGTTTTACAAGATAACAGGGCGTCACGGCAAAAGGCAACCGTTTGACGAGTACATTTTTACCGGTCAGGAATTCTTCGACAGCGGCATTGGCCCCCGGAAAAACATTGGCGTAATCGTCCAGCATGATCACCCCGCCCGGCACGACTCTCTCGTAAAGGTACTCCAGTGCAGCGCGGGTTGGCTCGTAGACGTCCACATCGATATTCAGCAGGCTAATGCGCAGCTCGGGGTGTTTTTCCAGATAAGCGGGAATGGTTTCACACACGTCGCCCTGAACCAGCTCGACGTTCTGACCGATTCCCTTGTGGTTCAGTACCGTCATGAGCTGGTCGACGTCGATGCCTTCTTCGCCGGAGTCGCTGATGAATTTTACCCGCCAGACTTTATCACCAGTAAATTCGGTTTCCGGAAACCGACCGAAGGCATCGAAACCAATGACTTTTTTAGCGGTTGGGTTACTCAGCAATTGCCGGAACGTAGCGAACCGAATCAGCGACGCCCCTTTGAAAACGCCACATTCGACAATGGCTCCCGGCACATCGAGCGTCAGTTTATACAATTCATAATGGGCCATCACTTTGGCCATTCGGTTGACATCCGACGCCCAGTAGTAGTTATTTTCGTACTCGAACGAGCGGGTAAAATCAGGCAGTTGAATCATGAGAAGAGTCTTCGAGCCGTAAAAGTACCGCAGACTTTAGTCCGCAGGACCGCAGGCTATGTTATTTTTATACGACCTGAAGGCCGCCATAGCTTAGAATAAATGATCGGCTGCCACCGCGCCGTTTGGGTGGAAGTCAAAATAATAGCCGTTCAGAAACGGATTGTCGGCCCGGGCGATCAGCCAGCCACTGGCCACTCCGAAAAACTGCCTGAGTTCTTCATCGTCGGCTAACCGGATGGTAAACAAGCCGTTGGGCGGTACGACACAGGTGCGTTCCAGAACGGTTTCGTCGGCTTCCCGGTAAAACGACAGAGCTACGTTGGCCGGCCGATCGTAGGTGCGCAGGGGAGCCGAATTGGTGAGAACAACCTCCGACTGACCGACATTGACAAACGGCGCCCATTTGAACGTACCGGGTTTGTCCAGTATCTTCGGATTACCCACCTGGGGAGCAAAACAAACGTTACTGGGCAGATCGGACGAGCGTCCGTGCCGGCCTACGTTGAGCCCAAATTTCAGCCGGGTCGGAATGCGCAACGCGTCGGCCCAGTGCGCAATCAACTGCGCCGTTTTGGCTCTTTCGGTCGAAACCCCCGCCTGCTGTGCCAGATCGCCCAGATCGATCTGAACGTACTGATGATCGGCCGAACGAAACAGCCAGGCGTCGGTTGTTTCGCCCAGAAACGTGCCGTCGGCATCGAAGAACCGGAACGACAGGGTAAAGTCCGAGGGCGAGAAAATCGGATAAACGACCAGCCGGGTAAAAAAGTCATCGGTCAGGTAAAGCGGAATGGACGTCGAAGAGTCCAGAAACCGATTATCCTGACGTGGCCAGTAAGCGCGGCTGTCGGCCACTACCGAACTGTCGTAGTACGAGTGCGTGATGCTGACACTGTGGGCGGGCAGGTCGAGGTTACCAACCAGAAACCGGGGAAAGAATCCCGTAAAATTATGACCGAACCGAATCATGCCGGGCTCATTACCAAGCAGGGTTTCCAGATCGATATGGTCTTTCAGATACAGAAAAACCGTTTCGTAGGGCTTCAGAGCGGGCAGAGAAAACGTTCCGTTGGTTACGCGGTGCTGCGCATCGACCACTTCGTAGGTTACCTGAGGAGCTTCGGTAAGCAGCGGTCCGTTGGTGAAGCTCAAAAACGGAGCCAGTCCTTCGCGACCGTAAATATCGAATCCAGATTCGCTGACCTGGTATTCGTTGTTCTGCTGCAGGTCTTCGATATCGTTGTACACGCGCCCTACCGTATGGACCACGCTACTGGATGTTTCGTTGTAATACACCAGCACAAAAGCCGGATAAGGAAACACCAGGTCCTGAGTCGAGAAAACTTCCAGTTCCAGCGAGCCCGTAAAATTCTCCGATTCGGCTCGCTCGTCCAGTAGTTCAGTGTATTCGCTCATCTGTACCGACCAGGCTTTGGCCGAATCGATCAGAACGTATTTCCGGGAGAGCAGCGTACCGGCCGCATTCCGTAGGGTATATAGTAAGCCCACTTCGCGGATGTTCCGTTTCAGCAGCCAGTACCCCATGAAAATGATTTTACTGGAGTACGTATCGGTATGCATCACCGGAAAAATAGCCGATGACCGCAGCACCGGCTTTCGATTGGCTACTAAAGCCTCGCCCGCACTCTGCGTGGCCTGAAGATGACTTTGATAAGAGCGCATCGTGATAAGGTTCTATTGACCGGCTTTCAGAAACGTGACGACGTTATCGATTACATAATCCTGCTCCTCGTTCGTCAGGGTTGGATACAGCGGCAGGCTCAGGCACTGGGCATAGTAGCGTTCGGCAGCAGGAAAATCGCCGGGCTTCCAGCCAAATTGCCGGTAATACGGCATCAGATGCACCGGGATATAATGTACCTGCGCCAGAATGTTCTTCGTCCGCAGAAAATCGTACAGCCCTTTCCGATCCGGCGTCTGAATCACGTACAGATGATAGGCATGCCCCACACCCGCCGGCGGAACGATGACCTGCACCGGAACCCCGCGATCGGCAGCCCCGGCAAATGCCTGATCATAGCGGGCAGCCAGTTCACGACGGCGGTCGAGCATCGTATCGGCGCGGGTTAACTGACTCAGCGCCAGGGCCGCCTGCATATCGGTCAACCGGTAGTTGTACCCTAGCTCCTGCATTTCCATGTACCAGCCGCCCCGCTCCGGTTCGCCTTCATAAGGTGCCGTAAACTCGGCGGGCTTGTTGGTGATGCCGTGCGTCCTGAGCCGGAGCAGATGCTTGTACAACAACTCATCGTTGGTTGTAATCATACCACCTTCGCCAGCCGCAATGTGTTTGACCGGATGAAAGCTGAAAATAGCCAGTTCGGCCAGGGAGCTATCCCCACAACGGTGTTTGGCTCCGGTTTTGTCGACAAAGGAAGCACCCGGCGCATGACAGGCATCTTCGATAATCCACAGACCGAATTCGTCGGCCAGTTGCCGAAACGCCACCATATCGACTGGATAGCCCGCAAAGTCGACCGGAATAATCCCCGAAAAATACCCCTTCGGATAGCGTTCGAGCAGCGCGCGCACTGCCTTAGGGTCGAGCAGGACCGTATCAGGCTCGACATCTGCGAAGTAGACCTCTCCTCCGCAATAACGAACGCAGTTGGCCGAAGCCGAAAATGTAATCGGGGTTGTGATGACCCGTGTGTCTTGTCCAACGCCCAGCGCCAGACAGCACAGGTGCAAAGCCGCTGTGCCATTGGCAACCGCCACGGCATAGGTCGATCCGATGTAGTCGGCAAACGCCTGTTCGAGTTCACCGATCTTAGGGCCCTGCGTCAGATAAGGAGACCGGAGCACCGCATTTACTGCCGCAATGTCCTCGTCTGTAATATGCTGACGACCGTAGGGAATGGGTTGATGCATAGCCTATAGAATGGGTTTCTGGCCCCTTCAGCCGCTGAAGGCGGCTAACTTTTAATTCGCTTTGTAGCCACCTTCAGCCGCTGAAGGTGGCTACAACTCGTTCTATACCGTAAAGGCCGGATCGACGTGGGTCCGGATTTGTTCCCGCAGCTGGTCAACGGTGAGCCAGTCGGTGTTCGTGCCGGAATTGTATTTGAATCCCATCTCCACCCGCCGGCCGTCGAATGACTGCAGGTAGTCGTCGATACTCCAGGTAGGTGTCGACGGGGTAATGACGTAGTACCTGTCCGTTTCGATGGTGTTCAGCGAGTCGGTTTCGGTGATCATCTCCTCATGCAGTTTCTCGCCTGGCCGAACGCCTACAATCTGCTGTTCGGCGTCGGGAGCAATGGCTTCGGCCACGTCCGTAATACGGTACGATGGAATCTTGGGCACGAAAATTTCTCCGCCCCAGGCGTGTTCGAGCGCATAAAGCACCATCTCGACCCCTTCTTCCAGCGAGATATTGAAGCGCGTCATGTCGGGGTGAGTAATGGGCAACACCCCGTCTTTGCGTTTGTCCAGGAAGAACGGTACGACCGATCCTCGCGAACCGATCACGTTTCCGTACCGCACCACCGAAAACCGCAGATCCCGGCTACCGCGCATGTTGTTGGCAGCTACGAACAATTTATCGGAGCAAAGTTTGGTCGCTCCGTACAGATTGATGGGCGCGGCCGCTTTATCGGTCGAAAGCGCCACCACCCGCTTTACACCATTGTCGAGAGCGGCATTGATTACGTTTTCGGCCCCGAAAACGTTGGTTTTAATGCACTCCATCGGGTTATATTCGGCCGCAGGCACCTGCTTCAGCGCGGCCGCGTGAATGATGATATCGACCCCTTCGCAGGCGCGTTTGAGCCGCTCAGCATCCCGCACGTCACCAATGAAAAACCGGATGGATTTATAGACAGCCTGCGGATAATGCTGTGCCATCTCGAACTGCTTGAGTTCATCGCGGGAGTAAACGACCAGGCGCTTCAGATTGGGGTACCGCTTGTACACCATCTCTACGAATTTCTTGCCGAAAGAGCCGGTTCCTCCTGTAATCAGAATGGATTTATTGGTAAGATCTAACACGTTCCTGTAAGTTCTGTCAATCAGCCAATTGCTTCGAAAACCCGAAACAAACTGGCAACTGGCCTTAAAATAAAAGCGAATATGCCCATCGATTGGGCTTTTCCATCACAAAGGTAGCCTATCTGAGGGTAGCAAAAAAAAGCGGCTTATCCGAAGCGGTCTTTTGCACCAGTAGCCCTGTTTGTGTATATAGCGCAGATTTTCATTCATTCTTGCTAACCTTATGAAACTACTCTATCAACGAACCTCTTTCCAAGTAGCCTACCCTTCCCTGAAACGTACATTTGTGGCTGCGCTGTTTAGTGTGCTCGCTGTTTTTATTAGCCTGCCTGCCCTACCCCAGTCGCAGATGGCCGCTAAACCGACTGCAGATCTGGCTACCCAGCGCGTACAGCAGGAACTGCAACGCATCGCGAAACTGGCCAGAGGAAAGGTCGGCGTCTGTGCGCTTCACCTGGAAAGCGGCAAACAGCTAAGCCTGAACCCACAGGATCGGTTCGCCATGGCCAGCACCGTGAAAGTAGCCATCGCTACCCAGCTGTTTACGAAGATCGAGAAAGGGGAATTGTCGCTCATGACCATGACCGAACTGAAACCCACCGACCTGCATCCGGGCAGCGGCACACTGGAGGTGCTGTTCGCCAAACCGGGGGTTCAGCTGTCGGTGCAGAACCTGCTCGAACTGATGATGGTCATCAGCGATAACTCAGCTACGGATATTCTGATTCGGCTGGCGGGCGGTACCGAAGCGGTACAGAACCGGTTGAAAGCGCTGGGGATTCAGGGGATGTCGGTCGATCGGACCATTATTCAGCTACTGGCCGATCTGGACGGTATTACGCTTCCTCCGGCCAGTCAGTGGACGGCTGGCTTTTACGCCAATCTGGAAAAAGGCATTACCCCGGAAGCCCGCAAAGCGGCCCAGGATAAATTTAAAGACGATTTTCGCGACACATCCACCCCCCAGGCGATGGTCGACCTGCTGGCGCAGATTCACCGGGGAACGGCCCTCAAGCCCGCGAGCCGCGACACGTTGCTGGCCGTTATGCAGCGCTGCCGGGGTGGTCAGCAACGGCTGAAAGGGTACCTACCGCCCGAAACCCCCATTGCGCACAAAACCGGTTCGCTGGACGGCAATGCAACCGATGATGTCGGAATCATCACCTTGCCCGACAATGCCGGCCATGTAGCGATTGCGGTTTTTGTCGGACCGTCGCCCCAACCGCTGGAAGATCGCGAAGCCACGATTGCCCACATTGCGCGGACGGTTTACGATTATTTTCTATACCAGCCACCCGGCCGGTAAACCATGGTGCGAGAGAAAAGGGGCGGTGCCGCATTTCGACCATTCACTCAAAAGAGCGCGGTTTTCTGATCGGCTGGCTATAACATTTGCCGAACGGTAGGACCCAGTGCTTTCGATCTGGTCAGTTGCCGGCATCTACCCTTAACCACCGCACACCATGATTACACTTTCCGTCAAGATTAAAGTCGAACAGATCGTCAACGTGTTTGAAACCAGCACGATCGAGGGGAAATACGATGCTCTGGTTGTTCTCAAAGATGGCCTGAACGATACCCGGCAGATTACTTATGGCCGCAGTCAGACGACCGAGCAGGGGAACCTGAAAACGCTCGTCGAGATGTACATCACGCGAAACGGCCTTTTTGCCAATGAATTCAAGCCTTACCGTACGAAGATCGGCAAGGTTCCGCTGGCCGACGACGATGTTTTCAAGAACCTGCTGCGCAAAGCGGCCCGGCAGGACCCCATCATGCGTACGGCGCAGGACGAATTTTTCGATGTGCTGTATTACATGCCTGCGCTGGCTTTTTTTACCAACTTAGCCTTCACGCTGCCCCTCAGTCTGCTGGTTATTTACGACAGTTTTATTCATTCGGGGGGCGTACCTGCTTTTTTGCGCGAACGTTTCCCCGAACTGCCGCCCTCGGGAGGTGGCGACGAAAAAGCGTGGATCAAAGCGTATGTAAAGACGCGCCACCAGTGGCTGGCCACGAACAAAAAAGTCGTTCTTCAGAAAACGGTCTACCGGACGCAATGCTTTCTGGATCAGATCAAAACGGCCAACTGGCAACTGACTCAGCCCGTCAACGCTAATGGTGTGATCGTTCCCTAGCCTACGTCGCCATGCAAAAGACCTCATTTCAGAACGAACTGCTTATCAGCAGCACTCAGCAGCGAAACGGCGCTGGCAATACGAAGAAAGATGTCCGGAAAATCCAATCCTGGCTCACCCTGTTTGCCATGACTCATCCGGGTGCAGCAACGGCCACCGGCATCGACGGCGATTTTGGGAAGGCTACCGAACAGGCTGTCAAAAATTTCCAGAAAGCGAAGGGAGTGCCCCAAACCGGTATTGTGGACCAGGCCACGTTTACGCTACTGGCCGACCCACAGCGCAAGGCCTTCACAACACAGGTTACAGGAAGTGACATGCGCACGTTGATCGTCAATACCGCCAGAAACCACCTGACCAACCACCCCCTCGAACTGGTTATCAACCAACAGACGAACTCGGGCCCCTGGGTACGCGCTTACATGGATGGCAACGAAGGAACCGACTGGCTGTGGTGCATGGGCTTCGTGCAAACCATTATCGACCAGGCGGCATCCAGCCAGGGAAAAGATTTTCAGCAGTTGATGCCCCTCACCTACAGTTGTGATACGGTCGGCACGACGGGTCTGCAAAAAGGCATCCTCTTTCGGTATACGCAAATCCGGAACAATCCTTCGCTGATGAAACCCGGCGACCTGTTTCTGCTGCAAAAATCGCCAACGGACTGGGTTCATGCTGGCCTTATTGTGGCCATCGACGACGACATCATTGAAACAATCGAAGGCAACACCAACGACGGCGGATCTTCCAACGGGAACGCGGTGCTGAGCCGGATGCGTAACTTCCGGAAATCGAAGCTGGATGTGTTTTCGATTCAGGGTTTAGTATAGTCGATCGTTTGGGATGAGAACCTGTCAGACAGTTTCCCAGGACTCCGGCAACCGGTCGATCAGCCACAGAAAAAAGACGGCTTCAAAAACCAGGGTAAAGGGAATGACGGAAATGTTTTTGACGAACAGAATCAAGACCCAGACAGAAGCCTGTTCGGAAAGAAGCTGACGGGATTTCAGGGTTATGTATAGGCAGGTTTCGTGCGCAATATGATCGGTCAGGGCGTTGAACAGGAAGGCAATGACCAGAAAAGCCCCAAAATTGACGAGAATAGCCCGCCAGTTCTGGCCTACGTTATGCCGAATAGCCTGTCCGTTCTTCCGGCGCTCTGCTTTATTGGTCACCAATTGAATAACCGTCTGTAAGCCCGCTCGAATACGGGTTAGCCCCAGCGCATAAAAAAAGAGCAGTATTCGGGCCGTCTCGATGATGATTTCCAGTAAAATATGGCCCAATGGACTAATGGGGCCAAACGCTTGTAGCTGAATGGCACGCCCGAAGGCGGCTACGAGTCCAAGCCCGAAGATTACCAGAAAATGGTCTCTGATGAACCGGGCGGTATACAGTGTCGAATCCAGCAGGCGGAGCAATCTGGTTGGTGAATCCATACGAAAGAATTGGTTTAGAAAACGAATAAACGCAGCTGCGGAACCGGTTCAGACGGGTTCCGCAGCTGCGGCCTGATGTATCTGTTGTTTACTAAACTAAGCTGAATGGTGGGCCTTCGTCTGCGAACGAATCGGTTAATTGATCGCTACCAGACGACTGGGTGTGGTGGGTTGTTGCGTTGATAATGTAACGGCATGGGTGGTTGTGTCTACACCGTTGGTAATTTCTACCTGATATACGCCGTCGGGCAGCTCGTTCATATTCAGGCGTGTCCGAAATTTGCTGTCGTTCTTACCAACGTGCTGATTGTAGACGACTTCACCCGTGGCACTTTTCAGCCGAATATCGACACTACCACCGACCTCTTTGTCAAGAGCAATATGGAGTTTACCGTCGATTGAAGTGTAAATACCGGTTTTGTAGGCGGTAGCAGTCGTCGTACGGCCGCCGGGGTTGGTTTCAGCAAAGGTAGCGGCTGAAGTAACAACGGCTAACGACAGAGCAAAAGCGAGTGATTTGATGAGGGTTTTCATGGCTTGTATATGTTTACCTTCTATTTTGTAGTGAGTCGGGATTGTCCCGATTGGTGAAACAAAGATATAGGCCGTGAATGGTACTATGCATTACAAACTAGCGGAATGGTCGTTGCTCCTGATAAGCGGCAGGAAATTCAGGACGACTGATTGAGTGGCCAGCAACAAAGCCAGCGCTTTTAGTTTCTCCCGGCTTATCGAGTCAGCAAACCGGCATCCAGCACAAACTGCGAACCGGTTATGTAGCGGGCTTTGTCGGAAGCCAGGTAGAGCACCATGGCTGAAACATCTTCGGGCTCGACCCAGGGCACCGGGAGCAGGTTTCCCGCCGATCGTTCGGCAATTTCCTGGGTAGTGGTGCCTTCCAGTTCGGCCAGCCCGTCGTTCATCGGCGTATTCACACCGGTTGGATGAATAGAGTTAACGCGAATGGCATGGGGGGCCAGTTCGATGGCCCAGGATTTGGTTAAGCCGACCAGGCCCCATTTAGAAGCTGCATAATGGCTCAATCGGTTCATGCCGCGCAGTCCGGCAATGGATGAATTATTGATGATAACCCCCGACTTCTGTTCGATCATCACCGGAATAACCCGACGTGCCACTAGCCAGGCCCCTTTGAGGTTGATGTCGATCATTGCATCCCATTCGTCTTCGGGCAGTTCGTGGGCTAATCCGTAGGCGCAGATACCCGCATTGTTGAACAGAATATCTATCCGGCCAAAATTACTCAGCGCGTCATCGACAGCCTGTCTGATGTCGTCATCCCGCCGGACATCCCCCTGTACCGTCAGGCACCAGGTTCCGAGCGCTTCCACTTCCCGCTTCAGGCTGTCCAGTTCCGTTTCAGAACCGAGCGCATAGCCCGGATACGTCAGTGGTTTTGCCAGATCGAACGCAACGATGTTGGCCCCTTCTTTGGCCAATGCCAGAGCCACCGCCCGGCCCTGACCGTGAGCCGCGCCGGTAATAAACGCTACTTTTCCCTCGAAATCAGCCATGAGCTATGGATGAACAGGTTGTTTGGTGAGTGGAAGATACGGATAGAGGTACTCGTCGATGTTCACCTTCAATACGTTGTTGAATACGTTCGTGGCCATCATCTGCCCCGCAAACGCAACGAGGACAACCACTTGCTCATCGGTATATTGTTCGGCGATTGGCACGTAGCGTTCATCGGGAATTTCGCCTTTGTTCCGGGCAATCGCGCTTCCGAAGTCAAGCAAAGCCTGTTCCTGACTGCTCAGCACCAGATCCTCCGGACGTTCGCCGTTGTCGATGATGATGCGCCGAAAAAAGGTAGTACAGAGCGGACAATCGGTACCTTCCGAAATCGCGTGTGCGTATAGATACGCCAGTCGGTCACCCACAATTTTTTTCACTTCCCCGTACAACGGATACCAGTCCATGTACACCTGAAACGCCAGTAGCGACCGACCGAGCGTAGCTTTCATGTTTGTGATCCGGCTCCCCGGATAGTCGGTAACGTGCGCATCGAAAGCAGCCTGAACAGCCGGTGTAGCTTCTTCGGGTGGTAAAGGCGTTATACGAGGGATCGACATAAAATTTGAGTTTATACCCGAAAGAGTCATTTCAACGCCCGGCTACTCAACAGGGGCTTCAGGAACGTGTAGACATAGCAACCCGCGCAGAAACCGGCGAAGGCCTCCAGGGCTGCAAACAGGGCCAGTATACCCGCCGGAATCAGCGCGTTGATCCCTACAGCCTGCAAACCCAGTATCACCGCAGCAAAAACCAGTCCTACACCAGCCGCAAACCGCTTCGGGACCTGATCGATCATCACAACCGGCAACTGCAGCCCCCTAACGACTGCAGCACTTAATGAGGCCAGCGGGCTGTATTTCCCATAGTCGAACGCACGAAGACCAAAGTCGACCAGCATAAACAAAGGCAGAACCCAGGTGGAGGTCAGTAAGTAAGTCACTGTAACCAGAAACACAAAAGCCGCAGTCGTACGCACTTTGTTTTCGTTTACTTTCACGCCATCTACCGGGCAGTCCAGCGCCGGCAGAAGTTGATTATCGGGTACCATTTTCATAACGCATTGATTTATTGACATTACAATCGACTTAGTCGCGCTGCGGCTTCCTGCAAGACCGCGTCGTCTTTGGCAAAACAAAAGCGCAGCATCTGGTAATCATTTTTCTGGTGATAAAACACCGACACCGGAATGGACGCTACCCCGATTTCGTTGGTCAGCCGCACCGCCAGATCATAGTCGGGTTCGTCGGAAATGGCGGCATACGAAAGGGTCTGGAAGAAACTTCCTTCGGCGGGTGTGTAGATAAATCGGGAACGCTTCAGGCCAGCCAGAAACAAATCGCGCTTGCGCTGGTAGAAGTCCGGCAGTTGTCGGTAATGCACCGGTTCTTTCAAAAAATCAGCCAGCGCATGCTGAATGGGTGTCACAGTGCTGAAGGTTAGAAACTGGTGAATCTTCCGGAACTCAGTGGTCAGTTCGGCGGGGGCCAGGCAATAGCCAATTTTCCAGCCCGTAATGTGAAACGTCTTTCCGAACGAACCGACCACAAACGTACGAGCCTGCAATTCGGGGTGGGTCATCAGCGAATGATGCACCTGCCCGTCGAAGACGATATGCTCGTAGACTTCATCGCTCATTACCCAGATGGTGCGATCCCGGATGATATCCGCCAGGTGTTGCAGATCCTCGCGCGCCCAGATGTGGCCGGTCGGATTATGGGGGGTATTGACTAAAATCAACCGGGTTTTATCGGTGATTTTCTCCGCCACTTCCTGCCAGTCGATGGCGTAGTGCGGGGGTGTCAGGGTTACATAAACCGGTACGCCCCCGTTCAGTTCAATGGCTGGCACGTAACTGTCGTAGGCTGGCTCAAGCACTACTACCTCGTCGCCCGGACGAACTACGGCTGTGACAGCGGCAAAAATTGCTTCGGTCGCGCCCGACGTGATTGTAATTTCCTGGTCGGGGTCATAGGCGATGTTATACTGCTCGAACGTTTTCTGCGCCAGCGCTTCCCGCAGGGCCGGAACGCCCGCCATCGGCGCATACTGATTGAAACCGTTTCGTAGATAATAGGTCACCCGCTCGGTCAGCTCCGGAGCGCAATCGAAACCCGGAAATCCCTGTGACAGGTTCAGTGCACCAGTTTCGGTAGCCAGTTTCGACATAACCGTAAAAATGGTTGTGCCTACATTCGGGAGTTTCGAGGGTATGGTCACCGCAGTGGGCGTACGTGAATGCTTGGACATTGTGTTCAGTTCGCTGGGTTAAAGCCGCAGGCTGTCGAGCGAAATCCGGTCAAGGTACGGCTCCAGCTCATTCGTGGTATCCAGCATACGCACTAACGTAACGCTGTATCGACGCTGGCAGACCCACATTTCGACAAAAAAAGAATTGACCGCGTACAGATGCAGCCAAAACCCCGGCAACCGCCGGGCTTCGAGCAGTACCCCCCGCTGCCAGACCAGGTTTACTTGTTCCTCATACGGAAGGCTATGAAAATAAGCCGCTCCGTTACGAGGATAGTTGCTCTCCATAATCACTCCGCGCGGTTTTAGTGGCCGCCATAGCGCTTTTCGCCAGCGGTTACGGCCAAAGCCAGTTTATTTTGTTTCGGAGGTAGCGGGCAGGTCGCGTAGGGCGTGAACGCACAGGGCGGATTGATGGCCTGGTTGAAGTCCAGGGTGGTTGTGCCATCCGGACCGGCTTTGTCGGCGTACAGAAACCGTCCGGCCCCGTAGGTGTCGTGTGCGTTGGTTGCATCGGCAAACAGAATGAACAGCTTGTCTTCTTCGCCAACAGCATCCAGCCGGTATGTTTTCCCCGCCCGTTCGAAGACAAGCGTACCCACCAGCGGGGTTGGCGTGGTTTGGCCCAAAACGTTCAGAATGGGAATGGTACGGGGCGTGGTCGGTTGTTCGAGTTTCGCTTTGATCCGCCAGTTCTCATCGACCGGATAGCGCCCGACGGTCTGAAATTCTTTCAGAAACGGACTTTCCAGGTCGCGCAGCCGAACGCCATATTTATCCCCGCGCTTGATAATGACCCACCGGAGCGAGCCAGTACCCAGGGTAATAGGTTTATCAGCAGCCGAAAAAACAACCAGCGATTCGGTAACCGGTTTTCCATTCGCCGATACCTCCGCGCCGGACGTAAGCTCGAAGCGTACCTCGCCGTTTTGCAGCGTCAGCGCCCCCAGGTCGGTGGGCTTGCTCACGACAGGAAACGGCAGGTCGAAGTCCGATCCACGACCAAGCGAATTTTCCCCTTCTTTCAACCAGAACAGGCCCGCCAGATTCAGCCAGCCATTATCACTTTTCAGGGCATTTACCCGCTTCTGATGCCACTCATCGATCTGCGCTTTGTAGGAAGGCCCATCGGCCAGACGGAAACCCGCCGACCAAACCATTGCAACAAACCAAAAACCAAAAAAACAGCGCGAATACGGATTCAGCGGTTTCTCAGATTGCCTGATACGTCGGTTCATACTGTTTGTCGTTCAGATGTTTAACAAGATTAACGATAGACTGCTGATCGAGGGCCTGATCGAAATTTTCATCCAGAAAATGATACGCAATCCGCCTATCGGCCCCGAGCACGTACAAAGCTGGCGTAAAAGCCTCGCCCGAAATACCGGATATACGATCCCAGATCGGGTCATCTTCACTATAGACGCCAAAGCGTTGGGCTACGGTCGATTCGGCATCGTACGCTACCCGAAAATCCAGGCCTTTTACCTGCCGCTCCAGCACGCTGAGCGACTCGTTCGAGAACACAACCAGATCGGCGTCGGCCAGGAGTAATTCCTGATAGAGCTGCACCAGCGATTCCAGATAAGGCCGGGCGTAACGGCCCCAGCAGGGGCAATAAAAACTAACGACTAACGGACGGACACGAACCAGATCCAGCACAGACGTTCCCGGCTCGGGAGTATGTTGCGCAAAAACCGACGCCCGCCAGTTGGTCGGCGCACCGGTAAGACTAAAATAAGGAGCCAGGTCACCGGTGACTAACGGCCGAAGGCGAATCGACCGGTTACGTTCCTGCGTACTGACTGTTCGAATATGCCCTAATTCATTTTCAAATTCAAGTGTCATGAGTCCAGAAGTTTACTTTATGCCAATAGATTATAAAAAATGTTGTTTATAGCCATATTTAATTAATGCTGGCCATATACCAGTCGATAGTAACGCTTCTGCACTAATGAAAAATAAGCCCAAAGCGACAGGCCACCGATATACCCCAGCACAAGGAGCATGGGATATCCCAGCAGGCCGTATAAGGCCAGCCAGAGAATACTCAGTCGACCGATTTCCAGATAAAGCACCCACTGGCGCTGTTCGAGTAAAGCTCCGCAGTTGATCAGCGTAAGCAGGATAAACAAAGTCGTCAGGAACTGAAGATAAGCCGGTACATAGGCTTCGAGCAGCAGAAACATGAACAGAATCAGTAGCGTACCGGCCAGTTGCCCCGCCACGTAGCCCCGAAACCGCCAGCGCTTATTCGACGCTATTTCCCGACGTTCAACGAGAGTCGATAGAAACCGACGTTCCAGCGCGTCGCGAATACCTGGATCGATGCGGTCGGGCCGCCCGAAAAGAATGGCCAGCTTATTCGCCCAGCCTGTTGTCTGATGGGCAGCAGCCAGCACTTCGAGCAGACCATGAACATGCTGCCACAAAAAGCTGTGACTTTCGAGTGGTTTGGTCAGCCCATAGATGGGTTCTTCGGCTTCTTCGGCAAACGTATGGAACAGTTTATCCCAGATGATAAACATGTCGCCGTAGTTCTTATCCAGATACTGCGGATTGCTGGCATGATGCACCCGATGGTGTGAAGGCGTAACCAGGATGTATTCGAGCCAGCCCAGTTTACCAATGGTCCGGGTATGGATGAAAAACGGATACAGCCCATGAATCAGCAGCACCGTCGTAATCATTTCGGCGGGAAAACCGATCAGGGGCAGGATCGACCAGAAGCCGGTTCGTACGGCCGCCTGAAATACCGTAATCCGAGCCGAAACCGTGTAGTTGAAATCGTCGCTCTGGTGGTGTACGACATGAACCGCCCACAACACATTGATTTCATGCGCCAGCCGATGATACCAATACCAGACAAAATCCGTAGCCAGCAACAGCCCTACCCAACCCCAGGTATTCGCCGGAATCTCGAACAGTGCATAGTGCCGATGCAGGTAATCATATACGAAGTAGAATCCGCCGACCGTGAAGCTATCCAATAATCGCTCGGCAATGCCAACGTTGAGGTTCGCAACCGACGTATCGAACCGGAAGTACGATTTCTTCTGCCACTTTGCCACGAGGTATTCGAGCCCCATCAGGCCCAGAAACAACGGAACAGCGAATGCAAGCCAATTGAGAACCATACCAGTATTAGGGGCTAACGGAAAATTTTGCTACCCAGCCGGTGATAAAACGGGGTTTTGCTGGATGCGCTTTTGGGCTGATACGCCCCCGTAACGAGCGGAATGTACATAACCCGACGTCGGCTTTCTGCCCCCAGCTTCGGCGACTGCTCGACCCGGTGCCACAGACTGCCGTTATGAATCGTGAGGTCACCCGCTTCGATGTCGAAACCAACTTCGCGGGGGTCGGGGCGGTGGTCGATAAACTGGCGCTTCCGGAACAAGGTGAGCAGGGTGTTTTGCTTATGCGTACCCGGCAAAACCCGCAGGCCACCATTAGTTTGGGGGCAATCGTCCAGGTGCAGACCCACATTCAGCATGGGTCGGATGCGATGGCCCAGGAACAGATCCCGAGGGCTGTCGGTATGCCAGCCCATCCGTGAGAAATTACTCTCGGGTGTCCGAACGTAATGATTCACCACCAGCCCATCTTTTTCTTCCTCACCAATTCGTCCGTCGTAGGGTTGCAATAGCGTAGTGAGACCCTGGAGTCGCTCATCCTGCAGAAAGTCATGGAGCACGGAGCTGAACAGCGAAGCAAAGGCAAACCGCTGCACAATGGGTTGCCCGTTTTCGTCGCGGCCATATTTGATCGGTGTACCGTTGATCTTATCGACCTGTTCGGCAATCCAGTGAGACTCGATGCGCTGCAATTCCTGAATAAACTGCTGAACGGCAGTACGGTCGACAAAGCCTTTTATATGTAAGAATCCGTTTTTATCGAAGAAGGCGGTCTGCTCGGCGGTCAGGGTATAAGCAGACTGAACAGGAACTGGATATTTCGTAAGTACCATCGGCGTACGCGTTAAATATGAATTGAATTTACCTACTTACTATACAGATTTAGTATAGTATTTTAGTTTATGAAAAGGCAAACGAACGTTTGCCGAAAAAATACTCTCCTGGTATGCCCCTGTCGGTTAGTCGATCGTGTGCCGGTGCCAGCGAACAGGTTTAACTTTCGAACCTCCAGATTTAGTCTGCTAGTTCAATAGGCAAAGGTGAATATGGATCAGTGTATTTCCAAATTTTTTTCTGGTGAATATAAAAATAGTAGTAGATACGTTAAATAGAGCACTTTAGTTATTTTTACTTATTAATGAATAAATTAGCTTTTTTAAATAATTAAAAAACCATTAACTGTTACTATCTGTGATGAAACACATTCTACAACAGAAGATTAGCGCTTATAGCTTTATACTGCTATGGGTGGCTCTTCTCTTGGCTCCGAAACTCCAGGCACAGGACCGCCGGGTGACTGGAAAAGTCATTTCCGGAAAGGACCAACAACCCATTCCAGGGGTCAATATTTTAGTAAGAAACACGCAGTTGGGAACGACTACGGACGGCAACGGAAATTTCGCCCTAAATGTCCCCCCCAATTCAACGCTTGTCTTCAGCGCCATTGGCTACGCCGGCAGCACCGTTGAAATCGGCAATCAATCCCAACTGACGGTAACACTACAGGAAGCCGAACAGAGCCTGGGCGAAGTGGTCGTAACGGCCCTCGGGATTAAAAAGGAAGCCAAACGACTAGGATACGCCACGGCAACAGTAGCCCCGGAGCAGATCACAACCAACCGCACGGTCAACTTTATGAACGCGCTTCAGGGGAAAATTGCGGGGGTGAACATCAGCAGCCTCGGAACGGGAGCGGCCGGAACCAGTAAAATCCGGATCCGGGGTCAGTCGTCGTTTTCTGGGCAAAACAGCCCGCTGATCGTAATCAACGGGGTACCGATCGATAACTCCAACTTCGGCCAGAACAATGGGAACGTCGGGGGCGATAACGCGATCGGCAGCCGCAATGGCGACAACTACTCCGACGGGGGCGATGGGCTGTCGTCTATCAACCCCGACGACATCGAAGGGATGACCGTACTGAAAGGCGGCACGGCAGCTGCGCTATACGGTTCGCGGGCGAAGGATGGCGCTATACTCATCACGACCAAAACCAAAGGAACCGGCCAGGGGATCGGGGTCACCTACAACACCAACTTCACGACCGATCACCCGCTGGATTATACGGATTACCAGTACGAATATGGGCAGGGCGAATACGGCGTTCGACCGACGGCCCCCAACCCAACCTCGGGCGTGTGGAGCTTCGGCGAAAAATTTGCCGGTCAAACGCAGGTACTGTTTGGTGGGGTAACAGTGCCGTACGCGCCCGTTCGGAATCGGATCAACACGTTCTACCGGGATGGCTCCACCTGGACCAACTCCATCGCGGTTTCGTCGAGCAGCGAAAAAGGCGGATTCAACCTATCCGTTTCCAATACCGACAATCAGGGCATTACCCGCAACAACAGTTTCAGCCGGAAAACGATCAACCTGGGCTTCAGCTACAACCTTTCGTCACGCTTGAGCGTGACGGGTACACTGAATTACTCGAACGAATATAACAAGAACCCACCCCAGATTGCCCAACAGGACAACAGTACACCGACGGTTATTTATACCCTGGCCAATTCCATGCCGCTAGACGTACTGGAAGCGAACCAGATCAACCCGGCAACCGGCAATGAGTTTATTTATTCGCGGTTTATGAACCGGACGAATCCGTATTTCGTCCTCAATTACAAGTTCGAGAACATTCGCCGGGATCGGTTATTTGGGAATATTTCAACCCGCTACAACTTCACCGACTGGCTTTACCTGCAAGGGCGAATCGGCCAGGATTTCTGGGCGCGCGATCAGGATTACAACTTCCCCACGGGTCAGGCGTCGCTGGCTGCGGCCCCCGCCGGTTTCGTCAATGGCCGGTACGTGCAGGATGCCCGCCGGTTCCGTGAGCTGAACACCGATTTCCTGATTGGTGCGAACCGTAAGTTCGGCGTCTTTGGTGTCGACCTCACCTTGGGCGGTAACCAGTTGTATCGCCGGAGCGACCTGAACAGCGTACTGGTGACGGACTTCGTTGTCCGGGGTTTGTATGTACCGCAGAACGGTCGGGTAAAAGACCCGCTCTACAGCCTCAGTGAGCGCAAAGTCAATTCGCTCTACGGGGCCGCTGAATTTTCGTTTAAAGATTTCCTTTACCTGAACGGCACCCTGCGCAAGGACTGGTTCTCGACCCTGGCTCCGGGTAACGGTATTTTATACCCATCCGTAACCGGAAGTTTCGTGTTCTCGCAGGCCTTCAACAACATGCCCAGCTGGCTGAATTTCGGTAAATTCCGGGCGGCTTATGCCGAGGTAGGCAGCGACGGCGACGTGTCGCCTTATTCGAACGGGCTTTTCTACGGCGTCAACGCTAACTTGTTCCCGAACCCGGCCGGGCAGGGTCAGCCAGTAGGGTACATCACCTCCTCTACCGTTCCTAATGCGGCCCTCCGGCCGAGCCGGGTTTCGGAAGCCGAATTAGGGCTGGAACTGAAGATGCTGAACAACCGGATCGGTCTGGACGTAGCCGTTTACAGCAAACTGACCAAAGATCAGATCGTACAGGTCCAGTCGTCCGATGCTTCGGGCTACACCAGTACCCTGATCAACAGCGGCCAAAGCCGCAACCAGGGAATCGAGGTTTTGTTAAATCTTTCTCCGATCCGCTCGAAGGATTTCTTCTGGGACATTACCCTGAACGGCTCGTATAACAAAACCAAACTGTTGCGCCTGCAAACCGACGATGACGGTACGCCCGGCAAAGATTACAACAACGACCAGCAGGCAGAAAAGATCGTTGTAGGAAACGGGATTTACGTGGGCGAACTTCGGCAGGTGGTCGGTCAGGAGTTGGGCCAGCTCTACACCTACGGGTACGTGCGCGATGCACAGGGGCGGATTGTGCACGGGGGCGACGGGCAGCCGGTGCGTTCTGCTGCGCCGGTTTCGTTTGGTTCGGCTCTGCCTAAATACATCGGTGGGATAACGAACACCTTTAATTATAAAGGCATCAACCTGTCGTTCCTGATCGATTTCAAACTGGGCGGCACAATGATTTCCGGCACGAACCTGAATGCCTTCCGGCACGGCCTGCAGAAAGAAACCCTGGTGGGCCGGGGCGATCCCGACAACAAGATGGTGGGCGCGGGTGTCAACGAGAAAGGAGAAGTCAACACGGTTCGGGCGTTTGTGCAGGACTATTATTCGGTGGGCCGTACCAAAAGCCTGGGCGAACAGGTTGTATACAACTCCGGTTTCTGGAAACTTCGTCAGATCAGCCTGGGCTACGACTTCACCAAATTCTTACCCAAAACGCTGTTCATCAAAGGCGTTCGTATCAGCGCCGTGGCGAACAACGTAGCGATTCTGAAAAAATGGGTGCCCAACATCGACCCCGAACAGTTCGGTTTCAGCTCGGATAACCTGATCGGTCTCGAATCGACGGGTTTGCCAACTACCCGCAGCATTGGCTTCAACCTGAACGTCCGGTTCTAATTTTGTCGTTAGTACTACTTTATACATATGAAAAAGACAACCCTTTATATACCGTTGGTTGCACTGCTAGCCTGTCTGAGCAGTTGCGAAAAAGGATTCGAACAGCTCAATACGAACCCAACAGCGGCCAGTGCCCTGAATCCTGTATTCACGTTTAACAATGCGATCGTCAACACGTCGTTTCCGGGCTCGACACTGGTTTTCGAGGAAGCGATTGTGCAGCAGATATTTACGCCCAACTCTGGTATCAACTCGGGTGGGAACTTCAACATCGACAACCGCGGGCCCACGGGCAACAACGGTGGTATCTGGCGGCAATATTACCAGAACACGATCCGGTATCTGGTCGACGTAATCAACCAAACCAAGTCGGATGCCAACCGGACCAATCTGTATAACATGGCCCGTATTCATAAAGCTTATTCGTTTATGGTGCTGACGGACACCTATGGTGATATTCCGTATACGCAGGCAGGGACAGGCTATATTGCGGCCAACGTTACGCCAAAGTATGATACGCAGGAAAGCATCTATAACGACATTCTCAAAGAGCTAACCGAAGCCTCGGCCGCGCTGGATGCGTCGAAACCAACCGAAGCGGGCGATATTCTGTACGGTGGCGATATCACGAAATGGAAAAAATTCGGCTACTCGATACTGCTTCGCGCGGGCATGCGGCTCTCCAAAGTGAATCCGACGCTGGCTCAGTCTACCGTTCAGAAAGCCGTGGCGGGTGGGTTAATTGCCTCAAACGCCGACAATGCCGTGGTGCGTAATAATGCCAACTACACCAATGGCGTGGGCGCTACCCTCAATTCGACCGAAGCAGCCAACTACTACCTCACCGGCAATTTCGTCGATTACCTGAAAGCTACATCCGACCCCCGGCTACAATCTATCGCCGTCCGGTACATCGGTGCAAAAAGCGGACCTGAACAAACAGCCGCCAAAGCCAGCCGCGATCCATCGGTCCAGATCGGCATGCCCCTCGGTTACGACAATGGCACCATCCCGCCAAAAGCGCTCGCCGACGGGTTGGCCAGTTTTTACGATTATTCCCAGCTCGACCGTACCCGCATGGGTAGCCAGTTTGCACCTTGTTATCTGGTAACTTACGCGCAAAACCAACTGCTGCTGGCCGAAGCGGCACAGCGCGGCTGGACGACGGGCAGTGCGGCCGATTACTACAATGCAGGCATAACGGCACACATGAAGCAGTTGGGCGACTACGATGCAACTTCGCTGGTGTCGGATGCCAACATTGCAGCCTATTTGCAAAAAAACCCTTACGTAGCGGCCAAAGGGCTGGAGTTGATCAATACCCAATACTGGGTGGCTTCGTTACTCAATGGCCCCGAAGTCTTTGCTAATTTCCGGCGCAGCGGCTTTCCAACGCTAACACCCAATCCGTATCCAGGCAAAGAAATCAAGGGGAATTTCATTTATCGCTTATCATACCCGGATTCCGAACAGTCGGTAAATACCACGAACCGGCAGGAAGCCGTGAATCGACAAGGTCCTGATAACTTAGATACACACGTCTGGTGGGATAAACAGTAACAAAAACGGTTTGCGGTAATCAGGATAGGCTCAGCGCGCAAGGCTGAGCCTATTTTTTGCGGTAGTCTTTAGCAAGCCGTGCTACATACCTGCTAACCGTGGCACGGCTTCAGACGTTTTCCACCTGGTACAACAATGACCACAAATGACTTTTCAGTACCTACCGTTCGAAGACCACGTCGGCGAAATAGCCTTTGCAGTCGGTAAACCATCCGGCAAGCGTAAAACCCGTCAGTTGAGCCAGTTCCTCGATTTGAGCGCGCGTAAACTTTCGCGAGATTTCGGTATGGATAATTTCGCCGTAGTCGAAAGGCACCGTCATATCCAGCGCTCTAATCGGCACCACCTGTTTTTTCTGGCTCACCAGATACGAGCGCGCTTCTCCCGTTTCGGGGTTATAGGTTTCGTAATGATCGAAGGCCGTCAGGTCGAAGTCGGCGTCGAGTTCGCGGTTGATACGCCGGAGCAGATTTAAATTGAACGCCCGGGTCAGCCCCCGGCGGTCGTTGTAGGCGGCATGAATCACGGCCGGATGTTTCTGCAGATCGAAGCCCGTCAGTACCCGATCGCCGGGTCGGAGCCGGTCGTGCAACTGCCGGTAAAAATCGACGGCTTCACTAGGCTGAAAATTACCGATGTTCGAACCTAGGAACAGAACGACCCGCCGAACGTCCGACGCTGCAGACAGTTGACCGAGTGCCTCAAAATAGTCGGTATGCTGCGGATTCAGCCGCAGATCAGGCCACTGCTGGCGTACATCGACCACTAAACTCTCCAGCGCATCGACCGAAATGTCGACGGGCGCGTATGTAAAGTCGGCGGCTTGCTCGGTAAAAAAGTGGAGTAGAATCTTCGTCTTCAGTCCATCGCCGGCCCCTAACTCGACCAATTCGAACGGCAGCCTGTCGGGTCTGAACAGTGCCAGTAAGTCTGCTTTGTAGGTATCCAGAATTTCATACTCCGACCGGGTCAGGTAATAATCCGGTGAGCGCATGATTTCCGCAAAAATCCGGCTTCCTTCCCCATCGTAGAAAAACTGCGACGACAGGCGTTTGGGTGTTTTCTGTAAGCCACTTTTAACTTCATCGGCCAGCGGTGACGAAGCCGGGGCAGGCGATACGGCCTCTATTTCTATGCCCTCTGCCCTACCCGCTACAGGCGCTCCACCAACCGTATTCCCGTAAATTGCCATCGTTTGTCAGGTTGAAAAAAGTTGCGGTACGTCGACCGCGAATGTCCCGCGGGTGTTGCGACCGATGCGCCCCGCAGAACCAGTTGGTTACTCATAAATTTCCCGTTGTATTCGCCCACAGCGCCGTCGGCCGTCATAAATCCCGGATAAGGCAGGTAAGCCGAATTGGTCCACTCCCAGCGCTTACCCCAGTTGAGCTGATCCGAAGCCGCTTCCCACTCGAATTCGGTCGGTAAGCGCATGCCGCACCAGCGGGTATACGCATCGGCTTCGTATTGGCTAACGTGGCATACCGGCGAATCCGGATCGACCGGCTGCAGGCCGTCGAATGTGTAGTTCCACCATTCGCCGTCGATCTGGTGCCAGTATAATGGAGCCTGAATGTGATTGGCATTGACCCATGCCCAGCCATCGGAGAGCCAGTACCGAAAGCTACGATAACCGCCCGCGGCCATGAATTCCATGTATTCCCGATTGGTAACCAGAGTTCCAGACAGGGTTGTCCTGTTGAGGTAGACTTTATGGCGACCCAGCTCATTATCGAAGTGAAACGAGCCGGTTTCCTGACCGGATAGAACCTGAAAACCGATTTCGTAGACGCCTTCTGTGAGCGTAACAGCTGGGCTGGTGCCGCTTACAGGCATACGACTTTCCAGCCGCGTTACGGCGGGCATGGCAACGGCGGGTAACAATGGATTATGCCCAAGAATATACTTAATGTCGGTAATGAGCAGTTCCTGATGCTGTTGCTCGTGATTCAGGCCAAGCAGAATCAGCGTGTGTAAGTCGTCGGATAAATCTGCGGTATCCAAAAACCGGCTCATATGCTCGTCAACGTAGGCACGATAGCTATATACCCCCGCCACGGTGGGGCGGCTAAGGTTCCCACGGTCGGTACGCAGCACCCGTTTCCCGACCGTTTCGTAATAGCTGTTGAAGACGTAGCTGTAATCGTCGTGAAAGATGCGGTAACCTGCCGCGTGCGGAACCAGCACGAAGGTTTCCCAGAACCAGGTCGTATGGCCCAGATGCCATTTGGGTGGACTCACATCCACAACGGGCTGTACAACGTAATCTTCGGTTTCGAGACCCTGGCAAATGGTTTCCGAGTGCGCCCGGACACGTCGGTATTGCTGGGTAATCGTCTGTTCAGCGATCATGCAGGTGTATAAAAAACGGCTTACAGGCTACAAAGACGGAGTCTGTTCGCTTATCATAAACCGGAAATCAGCTCCCTTGTTTAATAACTAGCCGCTTGCTCGTCCACAAAACACCAGAGCCAGCGCTCACCTGCTTCGGCAGACATGATGACGGGATGATTGCTGGCCAGCGCGTGTTTCGACGCGTGTTTGTTTGGCGATGAGTCGCAGCAGAGCGTGGCCCCACAGGTCTGGCAGGTGCGCAAATGCACCCACGAAGCACCCGTTTTGACGCACTCCTCACAGATGTGTTCCTTCGGAAAGCGAAGTTCGGTCAGGGATGACAGATGTTCGCAAATAGTTTGTTTAGCCATAAAATAAGGAAGGCGGTCGGTTCGCCGATTCGGTGGAAGTTCACCCTTGGTTATTGATTGCGCAATTTGGTTGCTCTGGACCCGCGTGTGGTTTCGTTAACTTTCTGCCAGGTATTTATGCACAAAGCTAACGGCCATGGCCCCTTCGCCGACGGCCGACGCCACCCGATTCATGGCGCCTGATCGAACGTCGCCGGCCGCAAAAATGCCGGCACTACACGTCTCCAGGGCAAACGGTTCGCGCGGGTAGCGCCAGACTTTTTTGAAATCTGCGTATTTAGCCAGATCACGACCGGTGGCGATGAACCCTTTCTCATCTTTGATGATGTCCATCTCGATCCAGTCTGTAAAGGGCTTGGTTCCGATGAAAATGAATAGCCCGGCCGCTTTGACGGTTCGTTGCTCGTTTGTGTTCATATCTTCCAGCACCAGGCATTCCAGTTGATCTTTACCCAGCCCTTCAATCACCTCCGTGCAGCCCAGTACGGTAATGTTAGGCGTGTCGTTGATCTGGTCGATCAGATACTGCGACATCGTATCGGAGAGGTTGGGTCGGCGCACGCAGATATACACTTCAGAAGCCGTCCGCGACAGGTACATGGCACCTTGCCCGGCGGAGTTTCCGCCCCCGACGATGTACACTGGTTTGCCTTTAAAAGCAAAGGCTTCCGTAGTGGCGGCTCCATAATACACCCCCGCGCCGGTAAGCTTTTCCAGACTTTCGTTGGCCAGCGTGTGATACGATACACCCGTGCTCAGAATAACCGACCGCGTGACGACCTCACTGCCATCGTTCATGCTGATGTGCTTATACTGCCCTTTCGACTTGATGGAAACGACCTCCTGAGGAGCCAGAAACTCGACCCCGAAGCGCTGGGCCTGGGTAATGGCCCGCCGGGTCAGATCGGCTCCGCTCAGGCCATTTGGAAAACCAAGGTAATTTTCGATGCGCGAACTCGTACCGGCCTGACCGCCTGGCGCCCGTTTATCGATCAGAATCGTTCTTAACCCTTCAGACCCACCATATACCGCAGCGGCCAGTCCGGCCGGCCCCGCGCCGATAATGGCCAGATCGTACAAGCTTTCGGAAGCAGTGGGTTTCAGACCCAGTTTTTCACCCAGATCGCTCAGGGTAGGCTGGGTCAGAATGGCGCCCCCTTCGAGCACAATAGCCGGCAAGTCGCTGCGGGTAAGCCCGTGCAGATCAATCAATTCCTGTGCTTCCGGATCGCTCTCGATATCGAGCCATTTGTACGGAAAGAGGTTGCCCGCCAGAAAATCCTTCAGTTCGTGCGAACGGGACGAAAACTGGTAGCCGACGAGCTTAAGCCCTTCGAAGGACGGACGGTAATCGGATTGCCAGTCTTCGAGCAAGTCATCCAGCACCGGATACAGTTTTTCTTCGGGCGGGTCCCAGGGTTTGGCAATGTAATAGTCGAGCTGCACCTCGTTGATGGCCCGCACGGCCGCGTCGATGTCTGAGTAAGCCGTTAGTAACGCCCGCTTGGCATTCGGAAAAATCTTACGGGCTTTCGCCAGAAACTCGACCCCGGTCATAGCCGGCATGCGCTGGTCGGAAAGAAACAGCGCGACCTCCTCCCCTTTTTTCTTTAGTTCGGGCAGTGATTCGAGGGCTTCCTGCGCCGAATCGGTACAGATAATGCGGTATTTCTTGCGGTATTGCTGCCGCAGATCGTGCTGAACGGCCTGTATGACCTGAGGGTCGTCGTCGATGGAAAAAATGATAGGAAGGCGCATGTTTTTAACTATAAAATAAATAATGAACAATGGGCAATGATGCGGTCGCTGATGAAAACACACCGCTTCCTTTTACAGCGCTCATTGTCAATCAGTTGGTTGGCAGGCATACACAAAACTCGGTATGACCCGGTTTCGACATTACTTTGATGGAGCCGTTGTGGTGCTTGACGACGCCCTGAACCACGTCGAGGCCCAGGCCCGTACCCTGACCGATGGGCTTGGTGGTAAAAAATGGTTCGAAGATTTTATCCTGAATATCCTGCGGAATTCCCGGCCCGTTATCAATAATTCTCGTCAGCACAAACGTCAGGCCACCGGCCTGGTGATCGGACTGACTCGAAATTTCGATCTTCCCCCCATCGGGCAGGGCATCGATGGCATTGTCGATCAGGTTGGTCCAGAGCTGGTTCAGCTCGCCCGGCCATCCACAAACGGTTGGCAGATCGTCGGGAATCGTAAGGGCCAGGTTAATGTGTTTGTGTCTGACCTTATGGTCCAGTAACGTCAACGTATTCCGGATGCCCTCACCCAATACTACCTCTTCTTTGCCCACGCCCCGATCCATATGGGTGTAATTTTTGATCGAGTTGACCAGCGTCGAGATCCGTTTCGACGCTTCGCTGATGTCGACCACCAGCTTTTCGGTTACCAGGTTATTGACCAGCCAGTTGGCTACCCCGGCCAGGTTCTCATCCCCGATTTTATCCAGAATCCAGTCCAGATCCTCGACGGTAAAGCCGAACTCGACCAGAGGGCCGGCCAGATCCATGCTGTCGTCGATGCCATGATCATCCAGCCAGTCCGTCAGTTCATCCTCCCGATTGCTGCGCTCCATCAACGTCAGCCGTTGGTTCCCAGCCGTCCGCTGCTGATCTACTTTTTTAAAGAACATTTCCTGCACGGTATCGACCTGTTTAGCGGTCAGCTCAAGCTGCATGATGCTCTTGAAAGCCTCGGGCGTAGCGCGCAAATGGGTTTTAAGCGTATCGGCCGAACGGACCACGGCCGCAACAGGATTATTCAGTTCGTGGGCTAACCCCGCCGACAACCGCCCCAGCGACAGCATTTTTTCGTTTTGCTGGGTCATTTTGGTAAAGTCGCGGACGCGGGTGGTCATCCGGTGTACGAATGCAGCCGTCATTTCATAACATTCGTGAATGAGCCGGGGCAAGTTACTCCGGTGCATCTGGAGTACCTGCGTATGCGGCTCGGCCACTACCCGGTTCGGAAAATTTTTCATCCGCGAAAACGGCATCACCCCCAGAATGGACTGTGGCTCGTGGATAATCATTTCATTACCCAATCCGCTGGCTCCGTTTTCAATCCGGATACGGCCCGCCAGCACCAGTATCAGGTAATCGACGGGGTCGTTGGGTTTGAAAACGGTGGTTTCTTCGGCAAACGTTCTATCTTCGGCGTGATCGATAAACCACTGAAGCTGTTGATCAGGAACGCCTGCAAAAGACGGAAACTGCCGGAGCATTTCTAAAAAATCCATGTCGATAGGAAGAAATAAGCGGTGGTATTGGATTTGGATTCGCAAGTTCGCGAATAGGCCGCTTCCGAAAGATATAAACTTTCGGGCAGTTCCCGTAAAAACCGGTAACGAATTCTAAACGCGATTGGTTACTGGGGAAACAACCGTGTTCCGTCCTGTCGGCCTAGCGGCAGGCCGATCATGATTTATCTTCATGCGCTTTACCCTGTGCCTGCTCTGTTTACTGGCTTTTGCCTTCCGGTCCGACAAACCGGCGTATCGCCTTTACACGCCCAATCTCAAAGCGACGTCTTACACGAAATTACTTCATCAGGCTACCCAGGCAGATGTGGTTCTGTTTGGTGAGCTGCATAATAATCCGATCTGCCACTGGCTTGAGCTGCAACTCGCCAAAGACCTTCAGATCGAAAAAAAAGGGGCGCTGGTGCTGGGTGCCGAAATGTTTGAAGCCGATAACCAGACGGCACTTACCAATTACGTGCAGGGCCGAACGTCTAGTAAAGACCTGGAAACTCAGGCCCGGCTATGGCCCAACTTTTCGACGGATTACAAGCCCATTGCCGATTTTGCCCGCGAACAACACCTGGCGTTTATAGCGACCAATGTGCCGCGTCGATATGCCCGGCTGGTATCTCGCCAGGGGCTGGCCGCCCTCGATACGGTATCGGCCGAAGCCAGACAGCAGATGGCTCCGCTCCCACTGACAGTCGATCTGACGCTACCGGGCTACAAAGGCATGATGGACATGATGAGCGGCTCACCGCACGGAACGACTACCTCTAATCCGCACGCGGCCGATACGGATATGTCAGCCAATTTTGCCCGGGCGCAGGCGATCAAAGATGCAACCATGGCCCATTTTATTTTACAGAATCTGAAACCGGGCCAGACCATGCTTCATTTTAACGGGGATTATCACTCGAAAAATTTCGAAGGGATTGTCTGGTACCTGCGCAAACAACGGCCTGACCTGAAAATTCTGACCCTGTCGTCGGTAGAGTTGCCTGATCCTGAACATCCGGCTGGCGAAAATCGGAACCTGGCGGATTTTGTCCTGGCCATTCCCACGGATATGACCAAGACTTATTGACCAGGGCTTTAGTCCCGTAGCCGTCTCATTTTCTAAATTTTTAATCCATTGTTCCGGATTACGGGTTTAATCGTTGGGTATTTATCCGATGTATACTATGCCACGGCTCAGCATGACTAAAAACTTATTCAATCTCGCCGGGAAAAACGCCCTGGTAACGGGTTCCAGTCAGGGCATCGGACGGGCTATTGCGCTGGCACTGGCCGAATTTGGGGCCAATGTGATCGTGCATAACCGAAAGGGCGACGAAGAAGCCCAAACCGTAGCGCAACAGATTCGGCAACGGGGAGTCAAAAGCGAAGTAATCGGCGTAGACCTCCTGCAGGCAGAGGCTATCGAGCAGCTATATAATCAGGCTACGCAGTCGTTGGGCTCCATCGATATTCTGGTTACCAATGCGTCGGTCCAATTACCCGAAACCTGGGAGAAGACCACGCCCGACGAATTTGACAAACAGGTGAACGCCAACTGGAAATCGACCTTACTGCTGATGCAGCGGTTTGTGCCCGATATGACCGAGCGGGGCTGGGGGCGGCTGCTGACTATCGGTAGCGTTCAGGAAGAAAAACCGCATCCGGCTATGATCGTATATGCAGGTACGAAAGCGGCCGTTGCCAATACCGTTCGAAACCTGGCTCTGCAACTGGCCCAAAAAGGAGTGACCGTCAATAACCTGTCGCCGGGAGTGATCGATACACCCCGCATCGACGAACCCACCCCGCCGGTTCCCAAACACATCAGCCAGCGCATGGGCATTCCGGTCGGTTATAAAGGTCAACCCGACGACATAGCTGGGTTGGCGGTGCTGCTCTGCTCCGACGCCGGCCGTTACATCACCGGCCAGACTATTTTTGTCGATGGCGGAATGAGCCTATAAGGAAAGTTGATCCTACACAAATAAAGTAGCCCGCTTCATCAGCGCCCTGTATTCGGCAATCAGCGCCCAGCTGTGGGCTTCACATTGCCAGCGCATCTGCACCAGTGGTCGGTCGGCAAACTGCTGAAGCCAGGGCTGCTGGTAGGCGGTCAGTAAGCCCGCAATGAAGAAATGAAACGTACCGATATCCGACTCGATTTGGTCCAGATCGATCGGCGGAACCGGTTCGCCAAGCCGTAGCAGGGCAGTGCCGAGCAGGATCTGTTCGACGCGGTTCGTGGCTTTTGCCAGTTCCTGCACTCCGTCAGTAATCAGACGGGGCCGAATAACTTCCAGTTCAGGAATTGTAAAAGCGTCTATCAGTCGGGCCAGGTGGTAAATGATCAGCGAGGTTCGGGCGTAGTGGGGTGCACAGCGAAAAGGTTCTTTACGATACCGGCCCGATTCGACGATGGCGCGCAGGTAGTGAAGCGAATCCGTATCGTGCTGATCGCGGGGCAGATCGTAGTGAAAAATACAATACAGCATATTGCTCAGGGCACAAGCATCGAAATCGACGCCCATATTCTTCCCAAACCAAGTCGAATAAGCCCGCAGATGCCGGTAATCGGCGTAAGTGTTTCGAATTTGTTGCGGTTGGCTACCGTTGGCATGTTGCGCCAGTTTATCCTTCAACCAGAGCTGCTCCGTACGGCTGGGGGTTGTGGTCAGGTACACCATGGCCGTATCGTCGATGTCGTCCGGGATTCGGAAATGCTCGAACCGGTGAAACAGATAACCATTTGGAAAATGCCGCGACGGACGTGTAGGCCAGAAATTGTACGTGTTCAACCCATCTTTGTTCCTAAACATCGGGTAAGCGCCAACCGCTTTTTCCCGAATCTGATCGACCAGCCTCTGCGACCTGAGCGACAGCGAATTACACAGTGTCTGCAGGGTAAACACAGTAATAGCCGTAAAAAAAGCATTCGTATCGGCGCGTCGATACCCAATGCGGGAATTGTACCGAACCGCTGGAAACAGCCCCGTTTCGTCCTGCAATTGGGCAATTCGCTGAAGGATAGCGTCCGTCGACAAGGCAGTCATAATTTTGGTAAAAGTACAGTTTGATCCGTTCTTTTTTTCGGGATTAAGGTTAGATATTTGCCAACTGATCTCCTTGACAAAAGCCATGGCGAACCTGATCTTATTCGACGAACCGGGCATCCGAACCGCGCTGTTGCCCTTTACCTTCACGCGCCCCGTGGCCGGTATCCGCATCGGGATTCAGACGCTGGCCGAAAAATGGGCTGACCTGCTGAAACTGACGCCTTCGTTTCTGACGGTCGGGTA
Organism: Spirosoma koreense; assembly: GCF_054777875.1. NCBI lineage: Bacteria > Pseudomonadati > Bacteroidota > Cytophagia > Cytophagales > Cytophagaceae > Spirosoma > Spirosoma koreense. Next base: position 499,341 of record NZ_BAAHAC010000029.1, read on the forward strand.
TCTGCAAGGTAAGTTTGCGGAAACCGTCACCGACGACAACTGGTACGTTAACGGGGCTGTATGCCCGACACCCGCCCTGCAGGAGGCTCTGGCGGCCATACCCGCCGGATCAGGCTTGATTACCTCCGATGGTCTGGTACTCGCCGTGCGGACAGATCACCGGTTATCGTTTCCACCCACCATCAGTGAAGAATACGAATTCCAGACCTTCCATGAACCGCTGACTATCGTTTACAACCCCTGGGATATTTTTGTGCACAATGGCGACCAGATCCGGGCTGATTTTGCCCGGCTAACCGCGGGCCGAAGTTCACAACCGATTACCGATCCGTTTACCCGATGTTATGCGCCCGAACATATTTTTGTCGAAGAAGGCGCGACCATCCATGCCGCCATCCTGAATGCCGAAGGGGGCCCGATTTACATCGGCCGCAACGCTACCATCAGCGAAGGCGCCATCGTGATCGGTCCTTTTTCACTAGGTGAAGAATCTACCGTCAACTGGGGAGGAAAAATGCGCAGCAACACCACCGTCGGGCCGTTCTGTAAAGTGGGGGGCGAAGTGGGCAACTCTGTTTTTTTCGGCTACAGTAACAAAGGGCACGATGGGTTTCTGGGCAATTCGGTCATTGGCGAATGGTGTAATCTGGGCGCGAATGTGAATAACTCCAACCTCAAAAACGACTACAGTAACGTCAAGTTATTTTCGTATGCCACCCGCCAGCTGGAAGATACAGGCCGAATCTTCTGCGGGCTGATGATGGGTGACTTCACCAAAGCGGGCATCAGCACCATGTTCAACACAGGCACGGTGGTCGGCGTCAGCGCCAACGTATTCGGCAGCGGCTTTCAGCCCAAGCACATTTCGTCGTTTTCGTGGGGAGGGGCCATCGACGGCTTTACCACCTATCGGCTCGAAAAAGCCCTGGCGGTAGCTGCCGAATCGTTTAAACGGCGTAACCATGTTTTCGATGAGCAGGAGGAAGCGATTCTGCGGGAAATTTTCTCTCAGGAACGCACCCGAACGCTCGACTCAAAAATTCGGTTTGACTTGTAGCCAGCCTATCCACTGCTCCCCCTCCGAATTAGCCTGCCGGGCAGTTTAATCAACTTATGCAATTCTCCGAAATTATTGGTCAGGACGACACCAGGCAGCTCCTGTTGCGGGCGGTTCATACAAACCACCTGGCCCATGCTTTACTGTTCGATGGGCCCGTCGGTAGTGCCAACCTGGCCCTGGCCCTGGCCCTGGCTCAGTACGTCAACTGTGAAGACCGGCAACCGACCGATTCCTGCGGACATTGTGCTTCCTGCATAAAAATCCAGAAACTGGTTCATCCGGATTTACATATGGTTTTTCCGGTGGCCAATCTGGCGAAAGGCAAAACCTCGGAAGCGTACCTGGCCGACTGGCGGAAATTTCTGCTCACCCAGCCGTATCGCACGCTATCCGAGTGGCTCGAAACGGTCGGCGCCGACAACAAACAGGGAAATATTTCGGCCGAAGAAGCCCGAAATATCCTCCAAAAGCTATCGCTGAAAGCCTACGAAGGGGCTTATAAGATCATGCTGATCTGGCTACCTGAACTGATGAATGCAAGTTCAGCCAATGCCCTGCTGAAAGTGCTGGAAGAACCGCCCGCTCAGACACTCTTTCTGCTGGTGACGAATCAGCCCGATAAATTACTGATCACCATTCTGTCGCGGACGCAGCGGGTGGCTGTGCGGGCGTTTACGGATGAAGAGATAGCCACGTACCTCCGCCAGTACCAGAACCTCGACGAAACCACCGCCCGGCGCGTGGCCTACCTGGCCGATGGGAATCTGGCCGAAGCCCTGAACCTGAGCCGGCAGGATACCGATTCGGCCGAACAGCATACCTGGTTTGCCGACTGGATGCGTACCTGTTACCGGCAGGATTTGATCGCGCTGATCAAACAGGCCGACCAGTTCGATGGTTTCAGCAAGGAAAAACAGAAGGGTTTACTCGATTACAGCATCCGCATGTACCGTGATCTGTTTCTGTGGCAACAGGGGGCGGGCGAATTGCTGCGCTTACCGGATGCAGAAATGGCTTTCGTCAAAAACTTTGTCAAGGTGCTGTCCGTACAGCACATCGAACGGATCGTCGCCGATCTCAACGAAGCTGCGTATCATCTCGAACGAAACGCCCGGGCAAAAATGATTATGCTCGACGTATCGCTTACTTTCAGCCGGTTAATCCGAACCAATTGATTCTTCATCATGAAGGCCCAACCACCCAAACCCATGCAGATTATTGGCATGACGGACCTGGTCGATTTTCCCGATTTAGGGCTATTCGACGTACAGGCAAAGGTGGACACGGGTGCCTATACGTCGGCGCTGCACTGCAAAGACGTTCAGGTAGTGAAATCGGGGCTTCGTAAGAAATTAAGTTTCTGGCTGATCGATAATACCGGCAGTCCCAGCCGGCAGTTTTTCAGCGACCAGTTCAGTCAGCGCATGATTCGCAACTCGTTTGGAGTGGCCGAACTGCGCTACGTGATCAAAACCCGCATTGTCTTGTTTGACCGAACCATCCGGGCCGAGTTTACCCTGGCTGACCGCGAATTGCTCCGGAATCCGGTCTTGTTGGGTCGCAAATTACTTCGTAACCGATTCATTGTAGACGTCTCGCAAAAAAACCTGTCCTATCAACAGAAGTTGTCCGCTGACAAGCAGCAATAACTCCTGTCGACAGCCTCCATCGACTTCAGACCAACGACTTTCGACTCTGCTCTTATGCGTATTGCCATTTTATCGGCTAATCCGAATCTATATTCGACCCAACGATTGCTGGCGGCTATCCAGCAGCGCGGTCATGAGGGACTCCTGGTCAACCACCTGCACTGCCAGGTGATGATTGAGGGTGGGAAACCCACGGTTTTGTACGAAGGCCACGAACTGGACGCCCTGGACGCCGTGGTACCGCGTATCGGAGCCTCCGTAACCGACTATGGCTGTGCCGTAGTTCGGCAGTTCGAGATGATGAAAGTTTTCACCACGGCCAAATCGCAGGCTATTACCCGCTCGCGGAATAAACTGCGCAGCTTACAGATCCTTTCAAAAGCAGGGGTCGGTCTGCCGAAAACTATCTTTGCCAACCACCCGAAAAATGGTGACGTCACGCAGCTGATCCAACTCGTTGGCGGGCCGCCGGTTGTCATTAAATTGCTGGAAGGCACTCAGGGCATCGGCGTGGTGCTGGCCGAAACCACCAAAGCCGCCAAGTCGACCATCGAGGCTTTTTATGGCCTGAAAAAGAACGTGTTGATTCAGGAGTTCGTAGCTGAAGCCAAAGGAGCCGATATCCGGGCTTTTGTAGTGGGCGGCCGTGTGGTGGGAGCCATTCGGCGGCAAGGTCTCGACGGCGAATTTCGTTCCAACATTCACCGGGGGGGCAATGCCACGGCGGTACAGCTTACCCCCGACGAAGAACAGACCGCCGTTGAAGCGGCCCGGGCGCTGGGTCTGAAAGTGGCCGGTGTCGACATGCTACCCTCCGACCGAGGCCCGCTGGTGCTGGAAGTCAACTCGTCGCCGGGCCTGGAAGGTATCGAAACCGCCACCGGCATCGATATCGCTTCACAGATCATTGCTTACATCGAAGAGAAAATCCGCACCGACGAAGGCGATATGGTTGGGGTTTAGGATAATGAATAATATACAATGAATAATGGATAATGTAGTTTTGTAGCAAGCTGCCTTATTCCTTATCCATTGGCCCGTATCCATTATTCATTTCCAATGCCCGCTCTTGACCCGAATCTGAAGAAAGCCATTGTCCGCATGCCAGGCGCGGAAAAAGACAAGCTGCTGCTACGCCTGATCGCCAAAGACGTCGTTCTGACCGAAAAGCTTCAGTTTGAGCTGGTCGAGGAAGGCAAGACGGTTGACGAACGCCGGGAACTGATTCGGGAATTTATTGACCGTACGGCTAAGCTGCACGCCGATTCGTCAGGCTGGCTGATGATGGACATGCGCACCGTGAGCGGCTATATCAGTCGGCACCTCAAAGTGACGAAGGACAAATACGGCGAAGTTGATCTGATGCTGTACATGCTCAATACGTTCTACGAACAAAACGCGCATCTGCTTCAGAAATACAACTCGCGGACCGATAAAGCGGCCGAGTACATCGCCAAACGCACCGATCAGGTAATCAAAAAAGCCACCAAACTAGATCCCGACTATCATATCGAATTTGCCGACGAAATCAATCGGTTGCTTAGCTGGGTACACTATACTGCCCCAGCGCATTACGCACGACAGCTGGGGCTACCGAAAGAGTGGACGGTGTAGAAATTATCGTTTTATATTTGGTAAAACTTCAAGAGTATGGCGACTATAGATCTAAAGTCAATACTGCATCAACAAATTGATCAGCTACAGGATCCCCAGGACATTCAGGATTTACTACTCACTGTGAGTGAATTTATTGGTCAGCGTACGAACGTCTTTACAGAAACACCCGAATTACTTACAGCACTCGAACACGCACTTTCATCAATATCCACAAATCAGTTGACTTCTCACGATACGGTAGCCACGGAAGCTAAGCAATGGATTACACGATAGTCTGGACCGACGAAGCCAAAGAGAACTACCGACTCATTGCTTTATACCTGCTGGATGCATTTGGCTTTACCATAGCGGATCAGTTTACAAATACAATAAATGATAAACTCCACATTCTAGAGACAATGCCTTTTATTGGCAGAAGGCTGGATGGTCTGAATTCAGTCCTAAGGTCCCTATTCAGCCTCACAATATTATTTATTATACTGTCGTAGAGCGTCAGGTCATCCTTCTTAATTTACTGGATAGCCGACGTAGTAATACGCTTTGAGTGATCTGTAACTACTTCAATCTTATACCCAGCCGCCTAAATGAGTGAAATTAAGCACGAAGGGGTAGATAGCGACTTAGTTGCCAACTGATAAATCACAGCATTGGGTAAAGCGTTCTGCAAAAAAATCGCCCGACCGAACACTCTCAACAGGTATCTAAAGATCAGTGGTTTGTCTGACCATGGATGCGGTCTTCGCCTAACGGTCAGAAACACCCAAGCCTGCCGGTGTGTTATGTTCCTAACCCACCCTTTAGTGTATGGCTCAAACTGTTTTAATTACCGGCGGCACCGGCACAATTGGCCGTCGCCTTACTCAGCTTCTTCAACAACAGGGGTTTCAGGTCTCGCTGCTCAGCCGATCCAGAAAGTCTATACCCAACGTAACGGTTTATCAGTGGGATGTTAAGAAAGGACAACTTAATCCAGAAGCTATCGCCACCGCTGATTATATCGTCCATCTGGCCGGCGAAGGCATTGCCGACGAACGCTGGTCGGATGACCGTAAAGAGGAGATTCTGACCAGCCGTACCCAGTCGACCGAATTGCTGGCCGATGCGTTGGATACCACCAAACATCATGTAAAAGCGTTCGTGGCGTCGTCGGCTATCGGTTATTACGGTGGCGATACCGACGACCGACCGCTGACTGAAACGAGCGAGGGAGGAAATGACTTTCTGGCTCAGGTCGTACGAGCCTGGGAACGGGCTGAAGATCAGGTAGCCGCGCTGGATATTCGTACTGTAAAGCTCCGAACGGGAGTGGTCCTTACGATGGAGGGAGGAGCCTTGCCTAAGCTGGTTCAGCCGATTCGATTGGGAGCAGGAGCGCCCATCGGTTCAGGACAGCAGTATGTTTCCTGGATTCACCTCGATGATCTGTGTCAGATGTATTGTTCAGCGCTGACAGACAAATCCTGGCAGGGCGTTTACAATGCCGTCGCACCTACTCCCGTTACGAACGAAACCCTGACCCGAACGATTGCCCAGCTTCTGCACCGCCCCGTATTACTGCCCAGCATACCCGAGTTTGCCGTAAAATTACTATACGGCGAAATGGCTATTGTGGTGACGGGCGGCAATTATGTACTAAACAAGCGCATTGCCGACGATACCAGCTTCCAGTATCAATACGCTGATCTGACCAAAGCGCTGGAAAATCTACTCAAACAGGCTTAGTTGCCCTCGAGTGCAGGATCTGCCCTTTGTAAATGTAACCTCTGTAGTTCCTGACGAGCGTGCTATAGTAGAGCTCTCCCACCGGCAGATTCTGCCTATCGGTGCTGATCTGCTGCCATTGCGCTTTATTGCGGTCCGGGAGTAGCCAATGGATGAGTTTGGCCCAATGCTTACGTAAGAAATGGATAGCCTGTCTCATGATAATGACGAGTTTCGGAATCAGGAACTCAAAATTATAAAAACCCGCTGAAGCACCGGTATCGCGGACTTCAATCCGCACCCAGCCGAAAAAGCGGATTGAAATCCGCGATACCGGAGTCTTTCTACGCTCGCTTTACAAACAGCGATTCCACCATTGTTCGCAGGCGGCTGTGCGCTACATACGCCCAGATGAGGAGCATATACATGGAAAAATCCTGATACGATATCGGAAACGCCATGCTGTTGATGTAATAGCGCGTCGAGGTGAAATCGAGGGAGGGTGTAAAGCCCAGCAGGTTTTCATAACCCAGGATCAGCGTCAGTCCGAGCGCATAGAATAAATACTGCGGCTTACGAAACGCCCACAGAACGCCGGCTACTGCCGTAGCGCCAAACCCTAAATAGTGTTGCCAGGTCAGCGACAGGTCGGTGGTTGACGCCACATAAACCGAGTAAACCTGAACAACAGCCAGAACAAACAAAATCAGCCCATAGCCATAAAATTCCTTTAATTGAGTACGCTGCATAAACGGATACGTTACGGAGGAGAGAAATACGAAAAATAAATTTACGGATAAAACTACTATGCAGGTAGGCTAACCCTTATTTATTTTTCGAAGTCCCTTCATTAAAAAATACAAATAGTCCGTCTTTTCCCGCTACAACGATGTCTTTCCGGCCCGTTTTGTGCAAATCGGCTATAGCAAAATAAATTCCCGTTCCTTTGCCAACGCCCGCCTGTCCATAGGAAATGTCATGCTTCATAAACTGCTTGTGTGCAGCATCCCAGGTAAAATAATATAGTCCGACCGGATCATAAGCCCCTGCATCGCCGTCGTTATGCGCCCGGTATCGTTTCCCCGTAATAAGATCAGGCCGGCCATCGCCAGTGATGTCGGTCCATTCCAGGCAGTGGTATTGCGAATTTTTTTCGTCGATCAGATGCTTCGTCCAGTTGCGCTGCCCGCCGGTTGCGGGGCTTTGCTCATACCAGTGAAGCCCGTAGCCATGCCCCTGCCCAACGATCAGGTCAGCTAGTTTATCACCATTGACGTCGGCCACGATAATGGGTACGCTGGCCGTACCCAACGTAAATTCTTTGTGTAATGTCCAGTTTCCAGCGGTGCGGTCCTGCGGAGCTTCGAGCCAGCCATCGCTGACGATTAAATCGCCCCGACCATCGCCGTTTACATCCCCAAAGCCCAGGCCGTGCCCCTGTGTGGGAGCTACAGGAATCTGTTTAAACGTACCTGGGCTCGTCAGCTTCAGGTATTTCAGCGGATGCCCCGGGTTATTGGGTACAATGTCGATTACGCCATCGCCATCGATGTCCCAGGCACGGGTCGTTTCCACGTTACCGACCTTGCCGATTTCATGCAGCGGCCAGATGGCTTTGCCATTCCCCGGATTTTCGACCCAGCGCAGAGTCTGGTCGAACCAGCCGCCGGTCACAAAATCCAGCCGGCCGTCGCCATTCACGTCCAGGGGAATCGTTGAAAAGTCATCGAAGTACTGATCTTTCCGGGGCTCATTTCCGATCAGGTGTCGGCGCCGAAACAAAGGCCCTTCATACCAGAAGTCACCGGAAACCAAGTCGAGCGTATCGTTCTTGTCGACATCGAACACCCCGACCGACTCGTAACTTTCGGCGGCCACGAAATAGCGATTGAAGTGAAGCGTAGGTTCGGGCGCAACCAGACCCACAGACAAAAGAAACACAAGCAAGCCACCACCGATTCGGAGCATAAAAACAGGGATTTAGAGGCTAAATGTAGAATTTTCTCCGGAATTAACTTTCTTATTCTTACACAGTCGGTGGAGATTACAGCGCTCTACGGCCCAATGAATCGCTTTTCGACAACTGACCGTGCTTGACGGGTACGCTGGTAATCTTATACACTTTGATGGTGTCGATCGGCAATTTTGAGTAGGCCCAGGTCGTCCCGTGTCCGTAGAAACAGTTATAAAAGCTGGTCGAGAGGAACGTCCATCGGCTGGGCGGAGCCGTGAAAAAAGCGGTTTGCTCAAGCTGAACACCTTTGGGCATCTCCTGGCTATCGACACCGACCGGTTTCACCAGATAATCGCCGGGCTGAAACTGCATGGAATCGGCCTGCACTTCTTTAAACCCATTCTGTTGCCCATACCATTGCCAGCCCCAGTGGCCTGTCGTCCAGGTCCGGGTATGTGGTGGTAAAGCATCGGCGGCTTCCTGGGCTTTTTTGCGGTAAAAATCGGCATACCGCCAGTCTGAAATGGCTAGCATAACACCAAGCCCAAGCGCTAGTAAAATGGCTTGTGAAGCATTGAAAATCGAAATCGAGTCCAGCCAGCGCCCACCCAGAAACAATACGGGCGGCATGATCAATAAAACGTGGCGGCTGGCAATAAAAGGCGCAAACAAAATAATAAATCCACTAACCGCCAGAATCCACGTCAATAGAATAATATCTGCCGTGTCAATTGTTCTGTTTGCAGCAAAATTATGACGCCAGATACTAGCCAGTACAAAGACAATCAGCAACAAGCCATTCAGCAAAAAAGCCGTCGATAAAATATCGTTTGATGTCAGAATAAAAATTCGATTTTTATCGGTAGCAATGGTCAACCCAACAAACAGAAAAGCGATAGTAGGAACGATAAAATTAGAAATTTTGAATCGGGAAAAATAGCCCGCACCGAAAGCAAACGTAAACGGCGAAATAGCGCCCAGACAGGTAATGAAATCCACTACGTTTTGCGTAAAGCGCTCCATCGTCATCGGATTTCTCGGTCTGTTTACGATGTGAATCCCCCCAAATTCGACGTAATTCCATACCGACCAGAGCCCTAAAACGCCAATTGGAACCAGTACAATGTATAGGAGTCGGAATTGCCTTCGCCAGAGCAGCGTAATCAGTAAGACCGTTAGTAAAGGGATATTGGTGTATTTGATCAATAAGCTAAGGCTCAGCACCAAGCTGGCTTTCCAATAGCGCCTGGTTTCCGATGGAGGATTTTTCAGCAGTAAATAATACAGAAACCACAAACTGATGCTCAACAAAGGCACATCGATCATTAAGTTCTGATTGACCAGAAAAGCCGGACAAACCGCCAGAAAAGCCGTGAGCAATAAGCCATGTTTTAACTGCAGTAGCTGGGTTATTTTATAAAAAACTAGTAAAGCAAAAAGTGTAAAAATCGACTGAAAAAGGTGCATAACGATTTCACCATTCCCGAATAATGTACTGACCAGCGCTACGAAATAAAAATAGAGTGGCGGCTGATTTGCCACGTACATAGGCTCTTTGTTTTCGTCCCAGTTGATGAGCCCCGACATGGGAGTCAACGGATGATGTTTAATCCAGTTACCAGCCTCCAGGTGAAAGGTATCATCGATGTGATACGCCTTATTGATATTGATCAGGGTCGCCACAAGGTAAAGCAGACCAATGGCCATCCATTCTGTACGCGACAGTTTAAAAAATTTAGTTTTCGGCATTATCCACAAAGACAACTACAGAGGAAGTAGCGACTTAGCATAAAGTCACTTGAACATGTCAAAAATAGAACTCTTTGCGAATTGTCTCATTCAAATATTATAATCCGGGCAATCGTCACTCATTCATTAGGTGTTATCAGATTAACTTCATTAAAAAATCCCTTGCGGAAACTAGCAAGGGATTTTTTAATACAGGACTCATAGACTGGTCAGGCATCGTAGCTTAGCACCGGGGCGAGCCACCGTTCGATTTCGTCAACCGGCATATTTTTTCGGTGGGCATAATCCAGAATCTGGTCTTTGTTGATTTTACCCACAGCAAAGTAGCGAGACTCCGGATGTGAGAAATAGAAGCCGCTGACCGACGAAGCCGGATACATGGCGTAGCTTTCTGTCAACTGAATATCGATTCTGCCAGCATCGAGCAGGTCGAACAGGGTGCCTTTTTCGGTATGGTCGGGGCAGGCCGGATAACCCGGCGCCGGACGAATGCCCTGGTATTCTTCTTTGATCAGTTGTTCGTTCGTGAAGGTTTCGCTGGCAACATACGGCCAGAATTCCGTACGAACACGTTCGTGCATCCGCTCCGCAAAGGCTTCGGCCAGCCGGTCGGCGATGGCTTTAACCATGATACTGTTATAATCGTCGTGGTCACGTTCGTATTTTTCGAGCAGCGCTTCGATGCCAATCCCCGCCGTTACGGCAAACCCGCCGATGTAATCTTCCCGACCGCTTTCGAGCGGAGCGATAAAATCCGACAGACAATAGTTGGGCAGGCCCGGCGCTTTCTGATTTTGCTGACGCAGAAAATGCAGTACGGTCTTGGTATCGTAGATCAGTTCTCCTGCCGGGCTGACGGCCGTTTGTGACTCAGCCCGTGAGATTTTGTACTCGATGTGCCGGTGCGACCCGTGCCGTTCGCAGGGAATGTCACGTGCCTGTTCCTCAAAATCGTGCAGCAGCACATCATCGTCGGCCGAGTTGGCCGGATAAAAGCCCACCACAGCTTTCGCTCTGAGGAGCTTTCCATCAATAATTTCCTGCAGCAGTTTATTCGCATCCTCGAACAACTGGCGGGCTTCGTTGCCAACCACGGCATCCTCGAAGATTGCCGGATACTTACCGCTCAGTTGCCACGTCTGAAAAAATGGCGTCCAGTCGATGTACTTTGCCAGTTCGGCAATGTCATAATCCTCGAAATACCGATTTCCAAGGAAGGCTGGTTTAGTCGGTTCGAAGCTGCTCCAGTCGATGGCCGTCCGGTTTTCGCGGGCTTTATGGATCGTTAGGCTGGCTTTCTCCTGCCGACGACGCGCGTGGTCGTCGCGTAGCTTGCTGTATTCGGCTTTGATCTCGGTGAAAATAGTGGTTCGCGTTATGACCTGTTCACTCGTCAACCGCCCCGCCACGGGAACGCTTCGGCTGGCATCCAGCACGTGAATGACCGGTCCTGAATAGTGCGGGTCAATCTTAACCGCCGTGTGTGTTCGTGAGGTCGTTGCTCCACCGATAAGCAGGGGTAGGGTAAATCCCTGCCGCTCCATTTCTTTGGCAACACCCACCATCTCGTCCAGCGACGGGGTAATCAGGCCGCTCAGCCCAATGATATCGACGTTGTGTTTGCGGGCTTCCTCCAAAATCTTCTGCGTCGGCACCATTACGCCAAGATCGATAATTTCGTAATTATTGCAACCCAGCACCACGCCAACGATGTTTTTACCAATGTCGTGTACATCGCCTTTAACGGTTGCCAGCAGGATTTTTCCGGCTGACGACGATTCTCCTCCCGACTTCTCGGCTTCGATAAACGGGGTCAGGTAGGCGACGGCTTTTTTCATCACCCGCGCCGATTTGACAACTTGAGGTAGAAACATTTTACCCGCGCCAAACAGATCACCCACCACGTTCATACCGTCCATCAACGGCCCTTCGATGACGTGCAGCGGCCGTTCGACCTGATGCCGGATTTCTTCGACATCCTGATCGATATAATCCGTAATACCTTTCACCAACGCGTACTTAAGCCGTTCCCGAACGGGTTCACTCCGCCAGCTTTCATCCTGCACAACTGCTTTACCTTTGGCCTTTACGGTTTCGGCAAATTCGACCAGTCGTTCGGTGGCGTCGTCCCGGCGGTTCAGCAACACATCTTCGCAACGCTCCAGCAAATCTTTCGGGATGTTGTCGTATACTTCCAGTTGACCGGCGTTCACAATGCCCATGTCCATACCGGCCCGAATGGCGTGGTACAGAAACGCGGAGTGCATGGCTTCGCGCACCACGTCATTACCCCGGAAACTGAACGAGATATTCGAAACGCCCCCGCTTACTTTCGCCAGCGGCAGGTTTTCTTTGATCCAGCGGGTTGCATTGATGAAGTCGACAGCGTAGTTGTTGTGCTCGTCGATACCCGTTGCCACGGTCAGGATATTTGGGTCGAATATGATATCCTGTGGTGGAAAACCGACTTTATCGACCAGAATTCGGTAAGCTCGTTCGCAAATTTCGATCCGGCGTTCGTAAGAGTCGGCCTGGCCGGTTTCGTCGAACGCCATTACGACAGCCGCAGCTCCGTACCGTTTCACCAGGTTAGCCCGTTCGATAAACGCTTCTTCGCCTTCCTTGAGTGATATCGAGTTCACGATGGCTTTGCCCTGTACGCACTTTAAACCCGCTTCGATCACTTCCCATTTCGATGAATCGACCATAATCGGCACGCGGGCAATGTCGGGCTCGGAGGCAATCAGGTTTAAAAAGGTCGTCATGGCTTCCACCGAATCGAGCATGCCTTCGTCCATATTGACGTCGATCACCTGCGCTCCGCCTTCCACCTGCCCGCGGGCAATGCTGAGAGCTTCATCATAATTGCCTTCCTTAACCAGCCGGGCAAACTTTTTCGAGCCCGTTACGTTGGTCCGTTCGCCAACGTTGAGAAAATTAGTCTGCTCGGTTATTTTCAGTGGCTCCAGCCCGCTCAGCTTCTGATACGGTTCGGGCTGTGGTAATTGCCGGGGAGGATATTTGGCAGCCGCCTGTGCAATAGCCTGTATATGATCGGGGGTGGAGCCACAGCAGCCGCCGACAATATTCACGAAACTGTCGCGAATGAATCCTTCGACCTGAGCTGCCATCATCTCCGGAGTTTCGTCGTACTCGCCGAACTCGTTAGGCAAACCGGCGTTCGGATAAGCAGACGTGAAAAAAGGCGCTTCTTTGGCAAGCGTCTGAATATAAGGCCGCATCAGTTCGGCGCCGAGCGCGCAATTCAGGCCCACACTTAACAAGGGCAGGTGCGAAACTGAATACAGAAATGCTTCGGTTGTTTGTCCCGACAAGGTACGACCGCTGGCATCCGTAATTGTGCCGGAGATCATGATAGGTAAGGGCATGGAGCGCGGGGCATGATGGGGAGTATCCTCTGCTCTTTGCCCCCGGCCCTCGGCAAAATACTTATCGATGGCGAACATAGCCGCCTTGGCGTTGAGTGTATCGAAGATGGTTTCTACCAGCAGTAAATCGGCACCGCCTTCTACTAACCCGCTGACCTGCTCATAATATGCATTGACCAGTTCGTCGAAGGTAATGGCACGATAAGCAGGGTTATTGACATCGGGCGACAGCGAAGCCGTACGGTTGGTCGGGCCCATAGCTCCGGCCACAAAGCGCGGTTTATCGGGATTCTGACGAGTCACTTCCAGCGCCACTTCTTTGGCGATCCGGGCCGATTCGTAGTTTAATTCATACGCCAGCTCTTCCATGTGGTAGTCGGCCATGGCAATGGTCGTTCCACTGAACGTATTGGTTTCGATAATATCGGCGCCCGCTTCCAGATACTGCCGGTGTATCTCCTGAATAATGTCTGGTTTCGTTAGCGACAGCAGGTCGTTATTTCCTTTCAGATCATGTGGCCAGTCACGAAATCGTTCGCCCCGATAGTCGGCTTCGGTTAGCCCGTATCGTTGAATCATCGTTCCCATTGCCCCGTCAAGGACGAGGATACGCTCACGCAGAAGTTCTTGTATCGTTTTCAAAGCCAGTAGTGTAAGGCATGGTATCGAGCTGACAACAACCCATGCGCTCAAAAAAGTCCAAAACTACAAAAAGAGGCTTATGGCAAAAAGACAGGTAGCCGATGGCTAATCTTATCTGCCCCGGCACATAACCGGGTGGAAATTGGCACCGTTACCGGAGTGTGGTCGGTTGCCAAGACATCATCGGGTCCTCTCCCTCCGTCTTTCTGGATAAGCTGCAACAAAAATAGGTAAAAAATAAGGCACACCAATATATAGTGTGCCTCAATGATTCGATTCGCGGCCGATTACCAGGTCTGCTCCAGATCTTCTTTGGTATACAGGTGATTCCGTTCGTTGTAGAACGACTTCGTGTCCATCCGTTTAATAGCCAGCGGATTTTTCGCCGTCATCCGGTACAGGAGCGCAATAGGAAACAGGAAGACAAAAAATAGTATCGACAAAATTATTTTGCCGTTGATGTTTCCCAGTACTTCAGCCAGTTTGAACCAGGCTTTCACGATCAGGTCGCCTGCCACCGGGATGGCCAGACTCAACACCCCAACAGCAGCCGCAGCGTAGAGCCACCAGGGTGACTTAAACACAAAATATAAGACGACCAGCCCGGTCACAATGACCAGTTGTGCTTTTACTTTCTCGGTAACGTCCATGTTTTAGAACAGGGTGTAAATGAAAGGCGCCACGGCCGATCCGCCACCGATAACAATCAGAATACCAATGAGTAACAGCAAGACAATCATGGGGGCCAGCCACCATTTTTTGCGCTGTTTCATAAATTTGAAAATGTCCTGTAAGAATTCCATAGCTTACTTGTCAGGTTTATTAATTTTGAGTAGTTGGCGTATGCGCTACGGCAGGTTTCGACTCGATCAGCTGAAACAAAGCCTCCCCTACGCGGTGGTTCACCAGGGCACTGGCGTGTCCATCGTTACGTCCGACGACACGATCTTTGACGTCAATATCCCCGATTAGTCTCCCGACCTCCAGGACTGGTACGTTTTGCTGCTTAAAAAAAGCAACGACCGGCCTGGTATATTCGGCCGACTGTTCCAGGTTATGAACGAACGGAAACAAAACCACGTACAGCTGCGCGTTATTTGCTTTGGCGTATTCGACGAACTGGTTCAGATCGCTCAGGTGATCGTTGATGATCGCGGGCGTTCCGTAGGCTGTTCGGGCATACGTATCGAACGGTGCAAAATTACCGTGAGGGAACTGCCAATACAAATAATTGAACAGGTACGACTTGATAAACAGGGACTGAAACGCCCGGGGGATATCCGAGAACGGCGTAAAAGCCGCAGGTTTCAGCCCGTGCTGGGCCGCTACTTTCTCGATGTCGTTCGGGAAATACTGTAAAATCAGCACATCGGGCCTGACTTTAAACTTTGTCAGCCGTTTGAATTCATCGCGGGTGTCGGAGCCCGATATACCCAAATTGTAGGTTACGAATTGTTTATCTCCCAGTTTTTCGGCCAGTACATTCCCATACCGGTCGCTGGCGGAGGTAAGACCGTGTCCGGCCGTAAACGAATCGCCCACAATCAGGACTTTCTTTTTACCCACCGTATCGGTTTTGGGCGAATCGCGGTAGTCGTCCGGGGTCATGGGCAACCAGTGGCGTTCAAACCAGATGTGGGAAGCCAGGGTTATGCCGCCTTCCTGACTCTGGGCAATAAACATAAACGCCATCTCCAGCGCTACCAGCAACAGTACAATGGGCAGAAACAACGTAGCCAGGTTGCCAAGGAGTTTGGGCGGGTTCGGGTTTTTAACAACACCGTAATAGTATATCCGCAGGAGTTCAATAACGATTAGCAGAAGTAAGCAACATTTCGCTAATCGTATATATACATTGTCAAATAAACCTTTGTGCGGGTAATCGAAACTAATTCCCCAATGATCGCCGTAGAACAGAATTAAGGCTAAAAATCCCAGGAACAGTAAGCGTACGCCACTGGAAACGAGCTTTGATTGCATTAAAAGAGGATGTTCGTCAGTTAAGTAACTGCTAATCTAAAACAAATTCTTCTTTCCAGTTGTCTTTTTCCTGCCATTCGGGCTGCTGCCGCTTATCGAACAGGAAATTTCCAACGACCAGATAATCCATTTCAGTACGCATAAAGCACCGGTAGGCATCGTCGGGCGTCGACACGATCGGTTCGCCCCGTACGTTGAAACTGGTGTTGACAATAACCCCGTAACCCGTCAGCTTCTTGAACGAATCGATCAGCTGATAGTACCGGGGATTGGTGTCTTTGTGCACCGTCTGAATTCGGGCCGAATAATCGATGTGTGTGATCGAAGGCAGATCGGACCGCTGGTAGTATAGTTTCTCGCGCAACGGAAAGCTCGCGTAATCGGCGGGCACCGGCGTCCGGCGTTTTTCGGCTACCGGATGGACCAGCAGCATGTAAGGCGAAATACCGTCGTAATCGAAATATTCAGCGCAGTCTTCGGCCAGCACCGACGGAGCAAACGGTCGGAACGATTCCCGGTATTTAATTTTCAGATTGAGTTTCTTCTGCATCTCGGCATTTCGCGGATCGCCCAGAATACTGCGGCCACCCAGTGCCCGTGGCCCAAATTCCATACGCCCCTGCACCCAGCCTACCACGTTTCCTTCGGCCAGGAGTTTGGCCGTTTCGTGACTCAGTTCTTCAAAATTGGCAAAGTGTTGACCAACGGCTTTGTATTTGACCGCCATCAGCTCGACATCCAGATCGGAGAAGGTTGGTCCCAGGTAAGACCCGCGCATAGCATCGCGCTCGGTGGTTACGATCCGCTCTTTCCCGAAATAAATGTGGTAGGCAGCCAGCGCAGCCCCCAGCGCTCCACCGGCGTCTCCGGCAGCGGGCTGAATAAAGATATCTTTGAAAAGACCGGCCGCCTGCAGTTTCCCGTTCGATACGCAGTTGAGCGCCACGCCCCCCGCCATCACCAGCGCATCGGCATTGGTCAGGCGTTTGGCTTCGCGCCCCATATTCAGCACCACTTCTTCGGTCAGTTGCTGAATGGCCAGCCCCAGGTTACAGTGGTAGTCTTTCAGCTCATCTTCGGGCTGGCGCTTCGGAAAGCCAAATAACTGCCCCCATTTGCCTTCGTCTACCATTTTCAGACCGGTAGCATAATCGAAATAGTCCTGATTCAGCCAGACCGACCCATCGGGTCGCAGCTCGACCAGGTTTTCTTTGATCAACTTGATATACCGCTCGATATCCGGCGAATGTGGGTCGCCGTAGGGAGCCAGACCCATCAGTTTATACTCGCCGGAGTTTACACGGAAGCCGAGGAAATACGTAAAGGCGGAATATAAGAGCCCCAGCGAATGCGGAAACCGCATTTCTTTCAGTATCGAAATGTTCTTCCCTTCGCCCAGGCCAATAGAAGCTGTCGCCCACTCTCCTACTCCGTCGATGGTCAGAATAGCAGCTCGTTCGAACGGTGACGGATAAAAGGCGCTGGCCCCGTGCGAAAGGTGGTGCTCCGGAAACAATAATTTAACCTTGCGCGACGAATCATAACCTATCTTTTCCAGCTCTTCGCGGATCAATCGCTTCAGAAATAGTTTTTCTTTGAGCCAAACCGGTATCGACATCAGAAACGACCGGAGCCCTTTTGGTGCGAAAGCGTAGTAGGTTTCCAGCAGCCGCTCAAATTTGAGCAACGGTTTATCGTAGAAAACGATGGCATCAAGCTTGTTGATGTCCGTACCGCTGTACTGGAGACAGTACTTGATGGCCTGTGCGGGAAAACCCGGATCGTGCTTTTTACGGGTGAAACGCTCCTCCTGAGCTGCCGCAACGATGCGACCATCTTCAATCAACGCAGCTGCCGAATCGTGGTAAAAAGCAGAAATACCTAGTATGGTCATGGACTGTTATGCTGACAAACAGGGTCAAAAGTAACGGTTTTTTCTGGCAAACATAGAACGGTGCGGACTATGACTTAGCTACTGGTCTACTAAGGGTCCTTAACCAGGCTAGGTCATGCGCTATGAAAATAAACTATCTTTGGCCGTTTTTCAGCCATTGTTATTTGTCTTCCTGTGAAACTGGCAGCTATTGATATCGGTTCTAACGCAGCGCGGCTGCAAATTTCGACGGTCTTGCACAACGATGATATCGTTAGTTTCAAGCGTGTCGAATACGTTCGTTTTCCGCTCCGGCTCGGCCACGATGTGTTTAATTTCGGAGCCTTAACTACTGAGAGTGAAGCCCGTACGACCAAGCTCATGCAGGCCTATAAACTCCTGATGGAACTGCATGAGATCGAAGGGTACATGGCTTGTGCGACCTCGGCCATGCGTGAATCATCCAATGGTCATGACATCGCTAAACGAATCGAAGCCTCAACGGGAATAAAAATTCACATCATCGACGGTCAGAAAGAAGCCGAGCTGATCAATAATGTGGTCGTCCAGGCGCTGGACGACCGCCAATACCTGCACATCGATGTGGGCGGAGGCAGCACCGAGCTAAATATGTATGTCAATCGGCAGAAAATAGCCTCCAAATCTTTCAAGATTGGTTCGGTCCGGTTGCTGGAAGGCAAAGAAACGAAGGGAGCCTGGCGAAAAATTGAAGACTGGGTCGAAGATCATGTCGATGCCTCGCAGGGCATTACGGCGGTCGGTACGGGGGGCAACATCAGCAAACTGTTCAACTTAGCCTCGAAAACGTCGGAGACCGAAACGACCCGGTCAGAAATCGAGCGGATCCGTAATTACATTGCCAGCTTTAGTCAGGAAGACCGAATCAACAAACTTCGCCTGAATGCCGACCGGGCTGACGTGATCGTACCGGCCGCCGACATCTACATCTCCGTAATGAAGTGGGCCGGCGCAACGACCATCGTGGTTCCTGACCTGGGCCTAAAAGATGGCATTATCCAGCTCGTTTACAGCCAGCTAAAGCGTTGCAAACCTCCGTTCTGACGACCATAACAGGTTATAGCCTTTTGTGCCAATACAGGCCTTCGCCGTCTGTTGTTCCAACCTTTTGCCAGCCTGGCTTTTTCTTCAACGAACCTGAACACGTTCAGCAGCAATCGTCGGGGCCGTTTTATGTGCTCACCGCCCTGAATACCCATACGGGCCTGGCCGAAGCACGGTGTAGTTTTTTTGCCGATTCCGACAAAGTCGTCAGCCCAATGGCAGCTCCCTTCGGTTCCATTGAATTTACAGGAGCCCTGCCCGATGCGGTGCTGGATCAGTTCCTGAATACGCTGATCGAAACGGTCCAGACAAGCGGGCGTGTCAGCAGCCTTCGGCTCGTGAATTACCCACAGTGCTACGCGCCCGAACAAGTAGCCCGACTATCGGTGAAATTATCCGAGCGGGGATTCCAGCTCGTCGGGACAAACCCAACGTTTTTTCTACCGATCACAGACATTTCCTTCGAGGCAGTCGTCGTACCTGCCGAGCGCCGGCGACTGCGCAAATGTCGAAAAGCAGGGTTCCAGGTAGCTCATGGGCCATTACCTGCTGTTGCGACCGTTGTGAATTTCATTGGAGAAACACGGCAATTTCAGGGATATCCGCTAACTATCCATCCAGATTACCTAACAGATTTGTTAAGGCGATTTTCAGAGCACTTTTTAGTCTTTAGCGTTTGGGATGGGTCCCGGTTAGCCGCCTTGACGATAGCCATACGGGTGCGGCAAGATATCCTGTATACATTCCTGCCAGCTACTCACCCCGATTACCAGCGTTTCAGCCCGATGGTCATGCTGCTCGATGGCTTGTTTGTTTATTGTCAGCAGCACCGGATTCAGTTGCTCGATTTAGGAACAGCGCTCGATGAAAATGGTCAGCCGAAGCCTGGCCTGATGCGGTTCAAACGAAATGTAGGCGCGCAGGAATCTCCCAAACTGGTTTTCGAGAAGCGTTTCCGGAGGTGATAAGCCCCATGTTTTTGCGTAATTTTGCCGGATCAATCGTTCGTATTTCCATGCTCGAAACGCTCTTTAACGCTATTGCAGCTTTCTTTTCCAACCTGATTGCATCGGTCTTGTCGCTGGCCAAAGTGCTGATCCGGTCGCGGTGGCAGGTTCAATTACCGGCTCGGGAAAAAGCCCGCTGTTCGGTACTTGGAAACGGCCCTTCGCTGAACGATTCGCTGGCCAACCACCTCGACTTCCTGCAGGAAACCGAACTGATATGCGTCAATGGATTTGCGATCACCGATTATTTTACACGGCTTCGTCCGGCCAATTATATTCTGGCCGATCCAAACGCGTTTACGTTTCACGACGCAACGACCGGGCGCGAAGACCTGCATCAAATTCTAAAAGCGATGATTACCCAGGTCGACTGGCCGATGCGCCTGTTCGTTCCGAGCTTTGCCAAAGGATCTTATTTTATTCGGCAGATCGAAGCGGGTAATTCACGTGTCGAACTTATTTACTTCAATCCGACCGTCGTGCGAGGGTTCAGGTGGTTCTGTTATTGGCTGTACAAAGCGAACCTGGGTATGCCACAGGCGCAGACGGTTATCGTAACGGCTTTGTTTCTGATGATCAATCGCCGGTTCGATGAGATTTTTTTATTTGGTGCCGACACGTCCTGGCACGAACAAATTCGCGTCAGCGACACGAATCAACTGGAAATTAAGCAGGTACACTTTTACGATAAACCAAAAGACGTGGCGTTCATGCCCGTTTACAGTGATGCGCACCGTACGCAGACCTTCACAATGGCGAGTCAGTTTCTATCCTTGCATAAAGTATTTCGTGGTTACGAAATTCTGCGCAACTACGCCGATTATCGGAAAGTTCGGGTTCTGAATGCCAGCAGCAAAAGCTACATCGATGCCCTCGAACGGGTTGTAATCAGTCAGCCAATTGACCAGCCGACGAACAAGTAAGGCAGAACGAATTGAATAAAAGAAAGCCAGATAACCGAAGTCGTCTGGCTTTCTTTCGAAGAATCAAAAATTGGCTGACTTATTGATTAAAATACTCGACTTTGTTAACCACTGCATTGTTGGTCAATTCCTGCTCACCCTGATCACCAACAACGATAGAACTTATAGTCATTATTCCTACAGTAGCACCTGGATTGAGCGTCCCATTCAGACCAATCGACATTTGTCCCCCAGCCGCCATTGGTTGCTTAGAGGTTAAAACGTAGTAGCTAGGCTGTGAGCTATCGAAGTCCCATAAGCTATTCTGAACAGGGCGCCCTCCTATTGAAATTTCGGCTGGATTAAAGCTTAGATTAAGCTTGGAGTCGCGCGAGATCTTGATAGTAATAGTACCGTTCGTCGCTACCGAATTCAATTCAAATACATCCACCACTACGCTGACAGGAGCAACCCCATTTACCGTAGAAGGTCTGGCAAAGATCGCTGCCGTTAAATCCGTCTTAGGAGCGGCAACTACAATTGATGTAGTGCTATTATCGTTGAAGTCCTGATTACCCGCCGTTACGGCTCCCTGGAAACCCAACGTAGCCGTAACGATTCCTGCATTACCGGGTGTATCGAGAATATCGCCCTGAACTGTTATAAGAAATGAACTACAGTTCGAATTCGATAAGGCAACGGCATTCGATAAGGTCATTGTCTTACCACTATTAGCTAGGATCGTAAAGTCGGTCAGTGGGCTACCGTCTAAAGTGGTTACACCTAGAATGGTTACGTTTGAACCGACCGAGATCTGAGGATTGAGTTTACCAACAGGGGCAGTAACGTTACCAGGGTCTGTGTTGCAGATATCAACCTGGATACTACTGGTTCCATAAAGCGGTAATGTTGCCGGTGTACTCAGGACATTTATTGAGACATCTTGTGCCTTAGCGGTGGTCATTGCCAGTAGACATCCTAACCCAACCGATAAATATATATGGAGAATGTGAAAATTTTTCATGCTGTTTTTGATTGGATTGACAATTCAAGCCTAAACAGAGATTAGGTTTAGTTTACTCAGGGATAAGCACTTATTTTTCTCGCCCGGTGAAAGCCCCATAGATTAGCCGACGAAATACTTATCTCCGACACAACCTGTTTAGTAGCATAATCGATCTCTACAATTTTTCCGCCTTGACCATTCGTATTTGGAACTTGATAACCCGGACTAAATACAACATGGTTAGCAGTGGGTAAAAATTGTGCACTACTAACAATTGCAGAATAGGTATCCGCCCCCCGATCTTTTCCGTACGTCCATATTTGCTGAACAGTTTTGTTTCCAGAGTCAATTTTATATCTCACTACTCGGCTATATTTTGACGTAACTGATGGATTAAACTCCCGAACCGTACCATTATCGAACATCATCCAATCACCATTAGGTAAATGACTTATGTTATGCTGATACCAGTTCCATTCGAAATCAGGGGCAATTGTCGTACCATCGATGATTCCTGCATCGGAAATTAGATTTCCATTAGCGTCAAGAGGCTTTAATAAAAATTGTGTTAAATCCTCTCCTCTGCGATTTGTGGTCCAGCCTTTATGAGCAGCCAGAATCCATTTAACATTGTTATTATAATCTAATTTTACTATCCCCTGCGACCGACCCGATACGACAATCGTATTATCGGTAGAATCATACATAACCGCATTCCCGTGAAACCAGTCATTGGCTTGTTGAATAACATCTTGCGTAACACTATACCGGGTTTCATCAAGTGATTCTTTCAAATCCCAAACGGTTAGAAGATTACCATTTTGGCGATCAATTTCAATAACAAAATCTTCAACAGTCGGACTTACCCCATCTTTGTAGGTGCTACCCGGTTTAGTAGCATTTAGCAGAAAGTTTCCGTTAGGCTTTTCGTGAACTTCATGGTGAAATACATAGCCAGATAATCCCCAGTTGTTGATCAATTTACCAAGTAGATCAACTTCATATATCATTGGCGTTGTCGTACTACCAAAGTAGAAGTTACCGTTTCTCAAACGACTAATGCCATCGTCATAACTTAGTGTATTTAACTGAGGATGGTTTCGAAAATCCAGTATCCATCTGATATCGCCATAATTATCCAGAAAATAAGGGCTTGATGGCTTTCCTGTGCCTATATTACTAAAGCTGCTCACCAGAATTAACCCCGGTGCAACATTAGCTTCGTCAAAGGGAGCTGCTACAATTGATGTCGGCAAGGGAATACCGCTTGACAAAGGAGCGGTCTGAATGGTAATAGAACTCTTAGCCAACGTATCACCCCCTGCACTGACTATACGCACGTCTACCGTGTTTGCATAGTTTGCGTACAGACCAATTAGTGGTATAGAATGCTGCAGACCGATATCATTGAATGTATGTTCGACATTGGTGATCTTACCATGCTTTCCACGCACACGGATGTACGTTTTTCCTAACGCAGATACCGAAAAGTTGACCAGGGCAGATAAAGGAGCATATCCATAAGGGTCTAATTTTATGGAGTCTGCCGAAATTGAGAACAGTAAGGGAGAAACCACATTCGTAGCATTCACTTTGAAGCCAGTAATGTTATTGGATGCCTCCCCTTCTCCACCTGAATTAGCGGCTATAGAAACCGTAACATTTTGCTGTGTATTCTCAGGAATATCCGCTCTGCGAGCAATACGAAAGCCGACCACTTTACGGCTCCTGGCGCTTATAGCCGTCCCTGCCTTACTCGTAACACTAATGTAGTGATCTGTCTCCAGAAAATCCCACTCACCGTTGGTAGTAGCCATACCAGGATATACATCCGCATTTCCACTCGAGGTAGAATAAGTGATCATAAAGGCGGATGGCTTGAAAACCTTAAAGCTGATAACTCCATTGGTTGCAACACTATTGATTTCATTGATCATGACCGAGAAATCACGTGTAACGCCCACCGATGCTGTGCTAAAATTCAGATCATTCATCAGGATGGTAGGCGCCAGATCAGGTACCGCTGCTTTCCTCAGAGAAGTGCGCTCTGGGGGGGAAGATCGCTTGGTGGGCGCTACGTGAGCCGCTGCATCCGCTTTTCTTGATGCGTTACCGCTCTTATACTTGGTCTGGGCCTGGCTAATTATAGTAGCCGGAAGCAAGCAGAAAAAGATAAAGATTCGTTTTTTCATAAATCAGAACAAAGCGTTTAACTTATACCACTTAATAGATAATTTCCTGCAATTAAAGATAATTTTTTATAATATAAATACTAGTAGTCACTGT
Organism: Spirosoma koreense; assembly: GCF_054777875.1. Classification (NCBI taxonomy): domain Bacteria; kingdom Pseudomonadati; phylum Bacteroidota; class Cytophagia; order Cytophagales; family Cytophagaceae; genus Spirosoma; species Spirosoma koreense. The sequence continues at coordinate 523,239 of NZ_BAAHAC010000029.1, forward strand.
TTTCACATATAGATGTAATATTCATTATTTCTTATGATCATACATGTTTGATAATAAGAGTTTTCCCAAAAACTTACCTACGCTAGTAAATGCAATAAAACAGATATGCCTTGCTGAGTGTCCTTTTGGTGCCATCAACCTAAGTGAAACCCTGTGCGCCTGTTTCACCTGACTGCTGTTTACCCTTGATTTAATTAGTCGATGCGCTTGTAAACGACATTTTTGTTCGTAAGTGGATTGGATTTTGCCGGATGAATGGCGACGTTTGCCTCGTTTTTACCAGCTGATTTCCTCCTGATGAACGATCCGCAACTTACCCAGCTGTTTCCAGCTGAAGACCAGATTCCAGCCGAATACCGAATCGAACCCATCCACCAGCGTGAATACCTGCTAAATGGTGAAATGAAATCCTGGGATGGCCCTGTTTCTGAAGTTTATTCGCCCGTATGTATTCCCGATCAGCAGGGGGTGCTACAGCGTCAGTTGGTGGGTAGTTTTCCCGTAACTGGCCCTCAGCAGGCGCTCGAAGCACTCGAAGCCGCTTATATAGCTTATAACAATGGCCGGGGTGAATGGCCCCAGATGGCCGTTGCGGACCGCATCGGCTGTATGGAAACCTTTGTAGGCAAGATGATCGAGCAGAAAAAACTGGTCGTGAATCTGATCATGTGGGAAATTGGCAAAAACCTCGCCGACGCTACCAAAGAGTTCGACCGGACCGTAACCTATATCTACGACACCATCGATACACTAAAGACTATGGACCGGAATTCGTCCCGGTTCCGGATTGAAGAAGGAATTATTGGTCAAATTCGGCGATCACCGCTGGGCGTCGTTCTGGCGATGGGTCCGTTCAACTACCCACTCAACGAAACTTACACTACGCTTATTCCGGCCATTCTGATGGGGAACACGATTCTCTTCAAGACACCCAAACATGGCTCACTGCTGCACTACCCGCTCCTGGAAGCGTTTCGAACCAGTTTTCCGAAGGGCGTTGTCAATTCGCTCTACGGGCGCGGAGCCGATGTCATTCCGCCGGTCATGCAGTCGGGGAAAGTTAATGTGCTGACCCTGATCGGTTCCAGCCGCGTGGCAGACCAGTTGCAGCGTCAGCACCCGAAACTAAACCGGCTCCGGTCGATCATGAGTCTCGATGCTAAGAACGCGGCCATCATCCTGCCCGACGCCGATCTGGATGTGGCCGTCAAAGAATGCCTGTTGGGTACGCTGTCGTTCAACGGCCAGCGCTGCACAGCCATTAAAATCATTTGGGTTCACCGATCCGTAGCTGATTCGTTTCTGAGCAAGTTCGGCCCGGAAGTCAGCAAGCTGAAACCAGGGATGCCCTGGGGCAGCGGGGTGCAGATTACCCCCTTACCCGAACCCGGCAAGCCCGATTACCTGACCGATTGCATTCGTGATGCCGAATCCGGCGGAGCTACGGTTATCAACGAAGGCGGGGGCAGTGTAGCCGGCTCGCTATTTAAACCGGCGGTCGTTTATCCGGTTAAGGAAGGCATGAAGCTTTACCGCGAAGAGCAGTTTGGTCCGGTCATTCCGGTAGTGGCTTACGACGATGTCGAAGAGTTCATCGACTACCTTATTACAGACGACCACGGTATGCAGGCCAGTATTTTTGGTACCGACACCGATGCCATATCCCGATTAATCGATCCGTTGGTCAATCTGGTGAGCCGGGTCAATATCAATGCACAATGCCAACGCGGACCAGATACTTTTCCGTTTACAGGACGTAAAGACTCGGCGGAGGGAACCCTTTCCGTAGAAGATGCGCTGCGGTCGTTCTCGATCCGGTCGGCGGTGGCCACCAAAGATACTCTTGCCAATAAGCAAATTCTCAACGATATCGTGGGGCATCATAAATCCGAATTCCTCAGTACCAATTTTATCTTTTAACTAACGCGGTCTATCCCGGTCCTCAAAGAAACGTCGACTGGGATGGACCGCGTTATGCCTATGCTCAGCGCTAGCAAAGTTTCTAAATCCTACACCGACGTGGCCGCCGTCCGGAATGTGTCGCTGACGCTGGAGTCAGGCCGGATTATGGCACTGGTTGGCGCCAGTGGTTCGGGAAAAAGTACCCTGCTCCATTTGCTGGCAGGGCTGGCCGACGCTGATGCGGGTGAGATACGGCTCAATAATAAACGCCTGCCGGGCCCATCGGAGGTACTGGTTCCGGGTCACGACGACATTCGGCTGGTGCATCAGGAATACCAGTTGATGCCCAATGTGTCGGTGCGGGAAAACATCGCTTACGCGCTCCGTTTTTTTGAGAAAGCTTACCGGGAATTTCGCGTCGATGAATTGTTAAAGCTCTGCCGCTTAACCCACGTTCAGGACCGAATCCCGCGGCAGGTGTCGGGCGGAGAAAAACAGCGCACTGCCATTGCCCGCGCTATTGCCGACAAACCCGCGGTGTTGCTGCTCGATGAACCGTTCAGCCATCTCGATTTACCCAATCGACTTATCGTACGGGATCTGCTGTTCGACCTGGTCCGCCACGAGCAGACGTCCTGCCTTTTTGTAACACATGATGCTACAGACGCTCTTTCCATTGCCGATACGCTGGGCATTTTGTGCGACGGAAAACTGATCCAGGAAGGAAACCCCGTAGAGGTATACCGATACCCACGCACGGCCTATGCCGCCCGTATGACCGGCCCCGTCAATCTTTTCAAAGCGAAGCAACTAGCCGTCTTCGGCCTGGCTGATGCGTATCAGCCCGACGAACTGCTTTGTCTGCGTCCGGAGCAGATTCAGTGGAGCGATACTGGTATATCAGGTGTAGTGCGTGCTGTTTATTTTAAGGGGAGCCACTACGAAATCGATCTGGACGTCGCACGGTATCTCTCGCTACGTTTCCTGACCACCCGCACAGACATTTGGCCGGAGCAACGAGTAAGCGTAACCCTGGATGAAAGTGCCATCCGACGATTGAAAAACTAACTTTCCATAACCATTCGGAATCGCGTCGGTTGTTTCAGTAACCAATCAACGATACAAGATGAATGTCAACGATAAACCAGAAGATCCCGGCCAGGATGAACCAAATGGAACGGGCGACTTTTTAGTCGGCGAAAAAACGGAGAATGTAAAACCGACGGGCGTCGACGATAAATCGACGGGCATGGGAGAAGGAGACAGCGACTATCTTGGTTTAACCAACCGGGATGACAACGAAGAATAAAAAGCCATGATCAGTCGATAGCTACCAGTTGCCGATAGCTATCGACTGATCATCACAGCAACCGCTTGATGAGTTGCTCAACCGAAATCCCTTCGGCTTCCGCCTTAAAATTCCGAACGACACGGTGGCGCAGAATGGGCATCGCTACCGCTCTGACATCTTCAATATCGGGCGAATATTTTCCTGTCAACAGGGCATTGCACTTAGCGGCCAGAATCAGCGCCTGCGAGGCCCGGGGCCCTGCTCCCCACTCCAGGTATTGATTGGCATCTGGTGCCGCCATATCGGTGTTGGGTCGGGTTTTGTGCACGAGTTTGACGGCATATTCGACCACATTGTCGACAACCGGCACCCGCCGTACCAACTGCTGAAAATCCCGAATCTCTTCTCCCGTAATCACCCGCTTAACATCGTAGCGATTGTCGGACGTGGTATTCTTCACGATATCCAGCTCTGACTGATAAGATGGATAATCGAGGTAAATGTTGAACATGAACCGGTCCAGCTGCGCTTCGGGCAATGGGTAGGTACCCTCCTGCTCAATGGGGTTTTGCGTAGCCAGCACGAAGAATGGGCGGCCCAGGTTATACTTCTGCCCAGCAATCGTAACGGCGTATTCCTGCATTGCTTCCAGCAGGGCCGACTGCGTTTTGGGCGGGGTCCGGTTGATCTCGTCGGCCAGGATAATATTGGCAAAAACGGGGCCTTTGATGAATTTGAAATTCCGCTCCTGATCGAGGGTTTCCGAGCCGAGAATATCCGACGGCATCAGGTCGGGGGTAAACTGAATCCGATTGAAATCGAGGTCCAGGGCACTGGCGATAGTTTGAATCAGCAATGTCTTGGCCAATCCCGGTACCCCCACCAACAGGCAGTGGCCCTGGCAGAAGATGGCCGTTAGCAGCAATCGGACGGTTTCATCCTGGCCGATCACTACTTTGGCGATTTCATTTTTTAACTTTTGATAGGAATTGGTAAGGGCTTCTGCAGCCGCGACATCCGATGAGTAAGGCACAGTTTCTTTAATTAAAAATGAAGAATGATGAATGTAGAATAGGAGTGAAAAGCAAACTATTCAAAACTCTTCACTCTTCATTCTTCATTCATTACTGCCAAGCGTAGCAGCGCTGTTTTGAGTCGTGCCGAATATACGACAATTATGAAATTCAGGGTCAACGGTAATGTAGACGTCGGCCACCGATTTTCGGAACCAGTCGTCGATAGCACGATTCTTCTTATTTTGCTGCACGATCGTCTGCAGCTTTTCGAAATCCTTGCTGAAATCGGCCGTGTGGGGTGCCTGTTTGCTCTTGAAATACAAGATACGCATGGCGCTTTTTCCGTCTTCGGTCCGATACGGCAGCGGTTTTGAAACAGAACCGACCTGCATAGTATCGAGCATCTGAAACAGGGCGTACTCCATCGTTCCGTCCATCGCCATCCGGCTGCCCCCCGACTGCGCATCACGCAGCAATCCTCCGGCGTCGGCGGTATTCTTATCTTCGGAATAATCCTTGGCGGCTTTGTCGAACTTCAGCGAATCGATTTGAATCAGATTCCGGAGGCTATCCAGGTATTTTGTCGGTCCCGTCAGATCCAGTCGGTTGTAATCGGGTCGCAGCAAAATGTGCCGGGCGTGGTATTCGGCCCCCCGGGTTTCGATGAGCTGAATCAGGTGCAATCCAAAATCCGACTCCACAACGTCCGACAATTCGTTGGGTTTCAGCTTCAGCGCAGCTCCTTCGAATGGTGCCACCATCATGCCTCGTTTGGCAAAACCCAGGTCACCCCCTTTCTCCGCCGACCCGACGTCCTCGGAATTTTCTTTGGCCAGCTTGGCAAAATCTTCGCCATTCTCAATCCGCTTTTTCAGGTCCTGCAGGCGCTGACGTAAGGCTTCTTTCTGCTCTTTCGTGGGTTTGGCAAAGCGTACAATTTGCCCCACTTCCACTTCAGCGGGCATGTAGGGCAGGCTATCTTTCGGAATGGCATCGAAGAATTTACGCACATCGCGGGGCGTTACCTTCACGTCGTTCGTTATTTTGCTTTGCATTTTCTGAACGATTTTCTGGTCTTTCACCTGCTGCCGAAGTTCACTCTTGAGCATTTCCAGGCTCTTGCCATACGCTTCGATGATGTTTTTCTCCGAACCGAACTGCTGCGCCATGTACTGCATCCGCTGATCGAGTTCGTTATCGACCAGCTTCTCCTCTACGACCACCGAGTCGATCTCCGCTTTAGCCAGCATCATTTTGTTGATGACCAGGCTCTCCAGTAGCTGGCATTTTTGTGGGGGGGTCTGATTCTGCCCTACGTACGACTGGTACGCTTCTTCCAGATCGGACCGAAGTACGTAGTAATTATCGACCTTCGCGATTATTTTGTTCAGGCTAATGCCCTGCCCCTGTCCAAACGTTGGCGCAGCCAGGAAGCAGCCGACCAAAACAGCGAGCACATTGCTAATTACTTTTTTCATGTTATAAATATACGCACAGAACGGCTAGCGGTCTGGGTTTTAAGCATTTTTAAGAGGGTTAATTAGGCAAATGGCTTACGATCATTGAAAAAACGATTCCCCTGTCTTCCAAAGTGCGCTTGCCGGCCAATCTTACTTGGCTAGTCGTCTGATTTCTTCTTCGTTGACTTTTACCGGATACTTTTGCCGAAGCTGTGCCAGCCACTGCTTTTCGAGCATTCCCTGATAATCGTTAATGACCGATCCGCGGGCTTCGGCGAACGTTTTTGGCCGGGCGGGTTCGATCCGCTCGATGATCACGGCAACGGCTTTATTGTCTCGCCGGAATGTCGATGTGCCTGCTTGCCAGGGGTTAACGCTATCCAGATAAGCATTGCTTCCTTTGGCAAACACACCTTCCGTAATCACAATGGCCGGCTCGCCCGAAGGCAGCGGATGTCGACTATTGATAACTTTGGCTACGTCGTCTTTCGCCGTGCTGAAGTACTGAAACGTTACGTTTCGCTGGGCCTCTCTGTTCGCCCCCGGCCGTGCTCCCTGGTAATCTTTTTCCATGATTCGGCTGAGGGAAACGCCATTTTTTTGTAAGTACCGCACCACGGACCGAATGCGTCCGGCCGAAACAGAATCCCGCTCCGTCGGGTCGTGCGAACTACTAACTTCCACTACGTAACCCGGATTACGCATCATGACTACCAGCACATCGAATAAGCTTTCGCTCAGCGCGGGTGTCAGAGCCGTTTGGTTTTTGACAAAGCTCAACGCGGGTGCCGACCGGCGAAGCTGATACGGTGGCCGGCCCGCCAGCAGGGCTGTCGCCTGTTTCAGCAGGCTGTCGTGCTGAGCGACGATCAGGGTAGCAACGGCCCGATCGGGAAACTGGTAGCTCGCTTTGTGCTGCTCGAAATACTGCCGCTGGCCTGTGGAGTCGATCATCGACCGCTCCCAGACGTTTTGCTCCATCATCTGCGAGAGCAACACCCCGTCGCGAATTTCGCTCAGCAACGCCCGAAACTCGGGCGATTTTTTATCCAGATTTGATTCTTCCATGTTAATCAACTGATCGCCGACGAATCGGTCGAACAACCGCTGCATCACCACTTTTGGCGCTCCCGTACTCATTGTACCCATAGCTGCGGATGCGGACGTCATGCCTGGATTACGCGGAGGCTGTTGCCGCTGACGGACATAGTCGAAGAACTGGTTGACCGTATAGGGTCGACTGGCGATCGTAACGATGGGCTTGTTTTGCAGCGTCGGATTGAGCGGCTCGGTATACTTCCATTGACCGCGCAGTAAGCTACTGTCGGCGGTAGCCAGCGCACTTTCCAGCATCGCCCTGTCTTCGCGCACGGCGTATTCTTTCTGGAGTCGCTGGATGGTAGCCAGCCGGAGCACTTCGGCCCGCGTATCGGTCGTTACCCGCTGGCGCAGTGAGGCCGCCATAGTCGTATACGACTCCAGTTCTTTGCGCTCGATGAGTTTAATGATGTGCCAGCCATAGTTAGTGCGTACCGGTTTCGAGTACTCACCGGGTTTGGTCAGCGAGAAAGCGGCATCTTCAAAAGCAGGTACCCAGCTGCCTGGCTGAAAAGTAGGAAGGACGCCCCCGTTCCCTCGGGATGTCGCGTCGTCCGATACGTCGCGGCAGACGGCCTCAAACGATTCTCCTTTCTGCAGACGTGCATAAGCCGCGTCGATCCGGGATTTGGCGGCTTTCTGACCAGCGTCGTCGGCTCCTGGGCTCATGCGCACCATGATGTGTGCAACGCGGACCCGCCCCCGGCTGGGCCGTCGGGTGTTCACTTTGACCAGATGATAGCCGAACCGGGTTCGAACCGGTTGCGAAACACCACCGATCGGGGTTGTGTAAGCGGCTGTCTCCAGCGGATAGACGATGCTGAAAGCGCTGATGTAACCCAGATTTCCTCCTGTCTGGGCCGTGGTCACATCTTTCGAGTGCTCCTGAGCCAGCTTAGCGAAATCTTCGCCATTGAGAGCCAGTTTGCGCAGGGATTGCGCGGTCTGGTAAGCGGCTAATGTATCGGCGGGCAACGCATCCTCGGCTACCGGGATCAGTATGTGTGAGGCATTGACTTCTTCCTGCATCCGCTGGTACGCTTCGGCCGCCAGCGATTCGATCAGGACTTTATCGGTCAGGTACGACTGCGCCAGTTGTTTCCGATACGTTTTCATTTCCTCCCGAAACGCTTCCGTCGTGTCGCGCCCTTCGGCTTCGGCCGCTAGTACTTTCAATTTCAGGTTCGTGTACAGATCGAAATACTCTTTTACATCGGTTCGCTGGGACGAATCGGAAGAAAGCTGATTTTTGGTAAATGACTGAAAAAAATCGTCGGTCGAGAAATCTTTCGTACCCAGTGTCAGGATAATGGGCTGTGGGGGCGTTTGCTGAACAACCGGCGCGGCCGTTTTGCAGGCCCATAGGACCGTTGCCAGCAAGAGTCCACCTAGGAGTTGGCGCATAGCGTCTGAAATGGTGATTTTAACGTAAACATGAAACAGCATCGGTAGCAAAAACATTCGTTTCCGACCTGGTGTCTTTGCCATAAGGAACGATCGATCAGGGGAGTTATTGGCGGCCAGGTCGTACAGAGAATGTTTTTAACAGAACGTCATAAGTCAGATGATACAGGAAAGCATCCTGCATGTTTTTACCACTAAATACGGCGGGGACCTGAATAAAGCGTTGCTTTTTCTGCCGTAAGGCCGCTTCGTATAGCTCCACACTGCTTTGTCCCAGCAGATCGTCCGTGTCGAATTTATCGGCCAGTTGCAGTCCGATTCCCGAAGCGACTAACCCCGCCGACACGTATTTCAGGGGCGTCAGCACTTCGGTGGCCGTCAGCAACAACCCAACCGGCACGGCTACGATATTATGAACCTTCTGAATTTTGGCCAGGGTTTGCTTCGCCTGACTGTAATCGTCGACTTCGATCAGCACCAGCGAGGCCACGATTTTTCCGTTTTTGGGTATCGGCAGTTGAATCGGTTTAGCCACAGTCGTCCCGGCGACATTCCGTTCAGATGGCTGGCTATCGGGGATTTGAAGGTCCAGTTTTTGACCTTTTTTCACCGGTTCGACTCCCCAGCCGCCATTTACAACCCCAACCGGTTTGTTCTGGGCGTCATAGCTCGTCAGTGTATACGCGAGCATGACTTCATCACGGCCGCTAATGGTTTCTTCCAGGTTTTCAGCCATCAACGAACGGGGCACTAGTTCCGCCACTAGCGCCGGTTGCCGGGCACATCCCGTTAGCACCAGCCACAAAGCCAGTAGCTGACAAAACCTATGTTTCCCCCTGCGGAACAGCATACGACTCTTTAGTCGCTGCCTATCATGGTCATTCATACGAATCAGTTAAATCCTGTCGGGTTGCCGCTGCGGTTCAGACCGCCGGTTCCTGCTGGCTCAGGCAATGAAAACTGCCCAACCCCCAAACTATATCCGTCGAATCGATGCCAATGACTTTACGGTCCGGAAAGCACGAACCGATGATATCCAGGGCGGGCTGGTCTTTCACGCAACGAAACGTTGGGACGATAACGGCACCGTTCGTAATCAGGAAATTCGCGTACGAAGCGGGCAGCCGCAGTCCGTCACTTACAACCGGGTCGGGCATGGGCAGTTCTACGATGGTCAATTGTTTCCCATTCAGTAGCCGCATGGCCTTCAGCTCGTGGTGAATTTCCTGCAAGAACGGATAGTTCGCGTCATTCTTATCCGGCTCATAAGCAGCTACGACGGTGTCTTCGCTAACGAACCGGACGGTGTCATCAATATGGCCGTCGGTGTCGTCGCCAACGATTCCCTCCTCGACCCAGAGTACCTGCTGAACCCCATAATAATCACACAGATACTGCTCGATGTCGGCCTGAGTCAGGTGCGCATTGCGGTTTTGGTTCAACAGACAGGCCCGGCTGGTCAGCACCGTTCCGGCACCGTTGAACTCAACCGAACCGCCTTCCATGATGATTCCCCCAGTGGATGCTGCCGGCGTTACGTACGGTAATTGTCGATAATTGGCAATTTCGACCGGAATCAGGTCATCCCGATCATAGGGCGGGTATTTGCCTCCCCACGCATTATAGCCCCAATTGACGATCATGCGCTCTTTTTTCGCCGGATTGATCAGAAATGCGGGTCCGTGATCGCGGCACCAGGAATCGTTTGTGGGATGGGGCAGCAGCGTAATCCGGCTCATATCAGTACCCGCAGCCAGCAACCGCAGTTTTGCTGCCTGCATCACGATCTCATTGTGTGCGTTGATGCAAACGTGCTCACTCTCGCTGATCGCTTTGATAAAGTCTATATAAGCCGGAAACATCAGTTCCTGCCGTTCAGCTGTCCAGGAAGCCTCGGTATGTGGCCAGCTAAGCCAGGTTGCTACGTGTGGATGCCACTCGGCAGGAAAGAAAAAGCCCTCGCGGGCGGGAATAAACGACATGGATGTTTTCAGGGTTGACAACGTATTGGGCACAAAGGTACGGCAACGAAGGGAATCTTACTGGATCAGCGACCGGACCTTCTCCACCGTCAGTTCCGTGAAGTCAGCTACAATAAGTGATACGCCCATACCGGCCAATTCCTCGCGTGTGTGGGTGGTAGCCAGCGCAACCACCTTCATGCCCGCCCGAAGACCCGCTTCGATTCCGGCAAACGCATCTTCGAACACCACACACTTCGCTGGTTCAATGCCTACCCGTTCAGCCGCCGTCAGGTAAATTTCCGGATCAGGCTTACCGCGGTGAATCATGCTGGCGTCCACAATGGCGTCGAAATAAGGGCGTAATGGCAGGCCGTCGAGCGTAAAATGCACGTTGCTTTCCGGAGCTGACGTCCCCACGGCCAGCCGTACGTGCTGTGCTTTCAGGGCGTCCAGAAAAGCCAGCAAACCCGGAGCGGGTGCAAGGTGGGACCGGTATAGCTCCCGGTAAATGGCTTCCTTTTCTTCGGTCAGCACAATCAGTTCGCCGGGCGAAACAGGTCGCTGAAACACGTACGCCATCGCATCTGCCGAGACGTGACCGTTGATGTTCTCCACGTATTGCTCTTTCGTCAGCGGTCGGTCGTGCTTCTGCGCAAATTGCAGCCAGGCATTAACATGAAAATCGGTATTGTCGACTAAAACCCCGTCCATATCGAACAGAGCTGCCCACGAGGGGGTAGCAGAATGTGTATCTTGCATAAGCAGTAAAATACAGAGCCGCAATTCCTTGCGGCTCCCATCAGATTAGCGTAAACGATACAAAGAAAGCAGATTGCCGCTTATATCGGTTTGCTGGGGGGGATTACAGGCGGAATTTCCAGCAAGGTATCCCCCGCCAGAATAGCCGCTTCGTGAAGCAGCTCGGTAGCGGCCAACTCGTCGGTCACCTCCTCGATATACTCATCCAACGTCTCTATGCCTTCGGTAGTCGTCAGCGAAGGAGACTGCATACCCAGAAGAAATCGACCGACGTACAATAAGCTCAGCGAAAAACGGAGTTCGGGTAAGACGCGATCGTGCCGGGTATGGAGTTCAGTTTGCATAACACCCTGACAACATCAGCCACCCGTATTTGGGTTCGGCCAGTATCTATAATGTCTTGATCTTGATATTTCGGTAGTAAATAGGGGCACCGGCGTGTTTTCCCTGCAAACCGATGTATCCATGCAGTGGTAGGTCAGCGGGTGGTTTGCTAAGCCAGGCCGGCACTTCGGAACCATCGGGATTGGTTTTAGTGGACGTAAATTTAGCCAGGTCGATGGTATTGATCAGTTCGTTGTTCAGAACGACGTAAATAATTTTCCCCTGGCAGGTGATGGTATAGCGGTTCCACTCATCCGTTTTTTTTACGACTCGTTGTTTAATCGGTGCCTGATGCCCAAAAAAAGCGCCACACTGCCAGTTTTTGGGCGATTCAGCCCATTTCGGAGCATAATCGTCGGCAATCTGAATTTCTACCGAGTTCGGAATCCAATTAGCGGTATCGCTGGCATGAACAACCACGCCACTGTTGGTTCCATCGGCCGTTTTGAAGAGTAAATCCAGGATAAAATCATCGTACGGAACAGCTGACCAGATCGCTTTATCTTCTGTAGCCGTCAGCACCCCGCCATCGTCTACGCTCCAGACGCCTTTCGGGTAAGACGCTTCGGACAGATCGGAGCCGAACAACGACTTCCAGCCGGGTCCACTTGGATTCGGGTGACCTTTCGGGGGAGACACGGGCGGTGCCGTCTGTGCTGCTAGCGGATAAGTCAGGATTAAGGCGAATAGGAACAGTAGCCAGGTTTTCATCGGTTTTAATCGGATTTTCATCATAAAGATAACGACCGACACGATTTTCTCATCGTTGCCGGTCGTTAGGCTGAAGTAAACAGGGGTATAGGAATTGTCAGGGTAAGCTATTGGGCACTTGTCACTTTGCGAAGTTGATAAACTAATTTCTCGAGCAGGCGGCTGTCTTCAGTGACAATTTCGGCAGAAGCACTCATGCCGGATTTAAAGGATAGCTTTTTACTGTATGTTGTCTTCAAACCGGCGGGCAAGATAAGAATACATTGTCTTTCAGAGGAATGTCAGCAATTGTCGAAATATAAATAAAGTTTATGTCTTTGGACGTAATACTCTTCACTCAACTTCTTAGAGTCAGACGTTTCAGCCCGACAAGGCACATACTATGAGGCTAAAAAGTCAACATAATTAATGGTAGACGGGCGCGAAAAGTCTACAAAAAACTTCCGTCTTTCCATTTTTCAATACAATGGTAAATTATAAATAAACTTGTTTTTTAGTGGGACTTTTTCACCCGATTTATTTTGAGCAACAAGGAAAACTTGCAATTCATAGCGATCCCCAGGCTGAGCCATTGAGTGAAAAACATTCATCGGCTCAACTCCTCCAGGTTGCCATATAGTAAAAGCTGTGAATTTATTATAGCGAAACAAAGTAACCTTTGCTTCACTAATCATAAGTTTGGCATAATACTTTTTTACACTAATAGATGATGTGTCAAAAGAAAAAGAAAACTCTCTAAGCTTTATATCTTTCCTAACGCCAGTCCAATCATTAATTAAATTATGATCAGCATAAATCTGTACATCATCTAATTCATTGAGTAGCTCAATTGCCTCATTGATTTCATTTTGTCCAAAGCTGTAATGAGCTAAAAATAAGAATCCAACAATTGGAATTAAAATCAAGTATTTCTTCATAGCTATTTATTGATGATATATACAAAGTTTAACGAAACTACCCCTATAAGTGTACGACTCCTGAATGATTACGAGCCTATTCTCCTCCTAACACGAAGACAAACGACAAAGCGCACAAGCCACTGCTGGATGAGGAAGAAAAGACGATTGAGTTGTAAAACAGCCTATGTCGAATTTCTAAATCTTTTTATCGAATACACACAAACCGTCTGGCAAAAATACGTCAACGGCACTGTCCGCTAGCCCGGCAAATTCCTGACATACAAAACTCTATCAACAAAAAGGCCCTTACCATTCAGAATGGTAAGGGCCTTTTTGTTAAAACTACACTTATTAAACGCCTGGATACCCTGGGTTCTGCGGACGCAGGTTAGGGTTGTTCAGCAGTTCCTGTTTCCCGATCGGGAACAACAGGTGTTTCTCCTGCAAAGCCTGCTTCGAGCTTGGGTTGACGTGCCCTACGAAGTTATCGAATCCGTTGGTGGATTCGTTATAAACTTTCCGCAAACGAACCATGTCGAACCAGGTGATCTGCTCATAGCACAGCTCATGCCACCGCTCCCGCCAGACGGCCTCCCGGAAACTAGCCTGTGTGTACGAACTCAATGCGGGGGTGGTCAGACCCGCCCGGTCCCGAATGCGTTTGAAAGCGTCGTAAGCAGCCTGCGTTGGTGCACCTAACTCATTCTGGGCTTCGGCATACATTAACAATACTTCTGCATACCGTATTTGCGGTACGTTCAGGTTATTGAGACGGGACCCAGCCACACCCGACGTACCATTGGCTGTCCGGTTGAAGTGCTTGAAAATGTAGGGGCCACCCAGATCGAACGGAGCGCCGTTACCGTTGGTGAAATAGGTGGTATAGAAATACCCCTGATCTTTAGCCCGTAAATCCCCTTTTTCGTAAGAGTTGTAAAAAGCCAGGGTAGGCACTGTGCTGCCTGTACCCGACGGACCGTTATAGGTAACGGGCTTAAAGTTCGGGTACATATTGTCCATTGGATTGCCCGCTACCAGCGTATTGTACTGAAGCATAAACAAATGCTCGACGCGGTTTTTGGTGCTTTCCTTGTGCACATCCTCGTAGGTCGTAAACAAGTTGATCGTCGTCGGATTGGCATTCGCATACGTAATGATTTCAAACGCTTTGTCAGCGGCCAACTTATAATACGCTGCGCCTTTGTTCAGAGGTTGTCCAGCCATAGTCAGGTACACACGGGCCAGTTGCGCTTTTACGGCGGCCAGATTGGCGCGACCACTAACATCCATCCAGGCCAAACCAGCCGCTTCGGCAGCCGTCAGGTCTTCGATAATTAGCTTATAAATGTCTTCCTGAGATGACCGTTTCGGATAAAAATCCTCTGAAGTGGCCGACTGTGGTTTAACAATCAGCGGAGCATCTCCCCAAAGGCGAACGATATTGAAATAAGCCGTCGCCCGCAGGAATCGCGTTTCACCCAGAATTTTCGTTTTCAAAGCGGCATCCATCGGAGTAATGCCAGGTATTTTGTCAAGCGCCTGATTTGCCTGAGCCACAACGCGATACCAGCCATTCCAATAGTTAACGATGTGCTGGGTGTTGCCATCATATACTAACCCATACAGGTTATTCAAATCAGAGTTCTGAGCTGTTTCTGTCGTCGACGTACCCGTAGGGGCTTCAAGCATTTGCCAGTTCGACGAAAAGATACCGGAACCATCGCCCATAAACCGGAGGTTGTCATAAACAGCGGCCAGAGCGGCTTCGGCATGGTCAGGAATCGTATAGAAATTATCGGGTGTCAGGTTCGAGGGCGCCTTCTCTACCAGAAAATCCTTACAACCAATAGGACCAAGCAGCATCGCTCCGCCGAGCAACACCTTGCCTACTTGTTTTGCTACTATATGCTTCATTGTGAATTTCTTTTGAATACGGTTGACTAGATTATAAACCAATTTGTAAACCGACCATGTAAGTCGTTGGCTTTGGGTAGTTGTGCCAGATTTCACCTTGCGAGAAGGCGCTGCTGTCGTTACCCTGGTTGGTTGGCGTCACTTCCGGATCACCGATAATTTTATCGGATACCTTCAGGAAGAAATTCTGCGCCGATGCATACACTCTCAGCCGGTTCAATTTGATTTTATTGGTTAGCTCTGCCGGGAATGTATAGCCCAGCAACAGGTTTTTGCCCCGCAGGAAGGAACCATCATAAATCCAGTGGCTATCAACGTTGGTTACGTAGCCTGCCCGCGTTTCGCGTATTTCAGCGATCGGTGTGTTCTGGTTTGTTGGTGTCCAGGCATTCAGGACGCTTTTATAGCTATTGGCAATGGCAACCCGGTCTTCGCTGGGGTGGAAATTCATCATCATGACGTCGTTACCACCCGAAAACTGAAGTTCGAGAGTCAAATCGACGCTCCTGTATTTCCAGGTGTTCGTGAAGGCGCCCCAGAATTTTGGGCTACCGTTCCCGATGATGCTCCGGTCAGCGTCCGTAATGGCTTTGTCACCATTCACATCCAGATATTTAAGGTCACCAGGCAGAATCGTCAACCCATTCCGATAGCTGGTAAATTTAGCAGCTTCTTCGCGCTCAGCTTCACTCCAGGTACCTAAGCGGGTCAGTCCCCAGAACGAGCCAACGGGCTCGCCGATCCGGATGATGTTGGTCTGGTTAATAAAGTTAGGACCACCTACGCCGAAAATATCGGAGGGTGTCGCCAGCGAGAGCACTTTGTTGCGGTTAAACGAGATGTTGAAGGTGCTGTTCCAGGTAAATCCGCCCCGATCGATGTTGACCGAGTTTATCCCAAACTCAAAGCCCCGGTTCTCCATCGAACCCACATTCCGACGGATGGTTGCGTATCCGCTGGTACGCGGTACTGGTGCATCCAGCAGCATATCGGTAGTAAGCCGGTAATAATAATCGGCTTCCAGCGTAAGACGGCCTTTGAATAATCCTACTTCCAGACCCACATCGGTCTGGGCAGTTTTCTCCCAGCGAAGATCCGGGTTTGCTAAACGGCTGATACCCGTTCCACCCGTTCTGGCCTCGTTGTAAATCGTAGCATAGTTCGAACTGAGCAGCGATAAAGATGAGTAAGGCGGAATTTCAGAGTTACCCGTCAGGCCATAGCTCGTGCGTAGTTTCAGGTTAGAAATTACCGGATTACCTTTCAGGAAGTTTTCTTCCGAAACACGCCAGGCCAGGGCGGCCGATGGGAAGAATGCAAATTTGTGGTTTTCCCCGAACTTAGACGAACCATCGGCCCGACCCGTAAAGGTCACCAGGTATTTATCCATCAGGTTATAGTTGATACGCCCGAAGTAAGAGTTAAATGCACTCCGGTCAGCAAACGAGCTTACAGTCGGTTGTGTACTACCAGCACCTAAGTTGTTGAAGGTAAAATAATCCGTTGCAAAATTCCGAACACTGGCACCAATGCCAAAACGATCGGTTGCCTGCCACGAAATACCCACCAGAGCCGTAATGGCATTCTTCTCGTTGATTTGCTTATTATAGGTCAGATAGTTTTCCAGCGACCAGAACGTAGTGCGGTTATTATTGGCCGATGCCGTACCATTAGCACCGATATCCAGTGTGCGGGTCTGAGACTGGTCGATCTCCTGCGTCTGAACATTAGCGCCAACAACCGTCTTCATTTCCAGGCCTTTAGCAAAGGTAATATTGGTATACAGGCTCCCGATGGTTGTTTGCGTATTCTGGATATATTTACGATCCATCAGTCGGTGCACCGAACTCATTGTACCTTCAGCCGACGGATAATCCCGGTTTTCAGCATATTTGCCATCCGCATATTTCACAGGCAGGAACGGAAAATCTTCGACAATTTGCCGGGCTACCGCATCGTTGATATCGACGAGGTTTTCAGTCTGGTTATTGTAACTAAGCGTACCGCCGATTTTCAACCATTTCTTTACCTGATCGTCAATCGTAAACCGGCCCGAAAACCGTTTCAGATAAGACGTTTTGATTAGCCCTTCATCGTCCCGATAGCCGACAGATAGCGCATACTGCGTACGCTCGCTACCACCACTGAATCCTAACTGGTGATTTTGGGAAAGCTTGTTCTGTGAAGATTCTTTGAACCAGTCGGTGTCATATAACGGATTGAGGTTGGCATCGAAAACACCTGGGTGAGCGGCACTAAAGGCCGTCCGTCTAACTTTTGGATCCAAAAACGTCCATTTACCGGCGGCCCAGCCGACGGGATCATATTTTGCCATATTGGCATACGCCAGATCTTCGGTTGCCAGGTATTCTTTGGCGTTCAGTACCTGAGGCCGGTTAGGGCCAATGGTATTCACGCTGAACTGACCATCATACGTAACGCGTCCTTCACCGGCTTTTCCTTTCCGGGTTTGCACCAGAATAACCCCGTTAGCGCCCCGCGCTCCGTAAATAGCGGTCGAGGAAGCATCTTTCAACACTTCGACGGAGACAATGTCACTAGGGTTGATGTAGTCAATTGGGTTGCTGAACTGATCCCCGGTACTCTGAGGAAGCATAACCCCATCGACCACATACAGGGGGTTGTTCGAGGAGTTGATCGAGCTGAAACCACGAATCCGGATCGTAGTCCGGCCACCGGGACGGCCCGAGTTCGTGTTTACCTGCACGCCAGGCATCCGACCCGAAAGGGCCTGGTTCAGCGACGGTGCCGGACGCTCCATCAGTTGGGCTTCTTTAACACCTGCAACGGCGCCCGTCAAGTCCGATTTTTTCGTGGTACCGTACCCGATAACGACGATTTCATCCAGCACTTTGCTGTCGGCTTTCAGGTTGACATCCAGCGACGTCTGGCTTCCAACCCGCACTTCCTGCGATAAATAACCGACAAACGAAAACACCAGTACTGCATTTCCTTCCGGAACATCGATCCGATACCGACCATCGGCATCCGTAACCGTACCCCGTTGAGTTCCCTTCAGAATGACACTCACACCAGGCAAAGCTGCGTTGCTCTCATCGGTAACCCGACCCGACAGCGACCGATCGACGCCCAGTCGGGTGGCGATGTGCCTAGTTCCCAGATTGCCATTGGAAGCTTCGACAGCGTAAGGGGCGGTGCTACAGGCAAAGAAGAGAAGACCGGGCCCGAGAGCCATCCTCACAATCTTACCCGACAGCATCTGTGGAGGAAGAAGTTTTTCCATAAATTTTACATCTCGCTTTAACGAGAGTTTAGGTTTGAACAGACAGAAATTAAAATGGCAAGTATAAATTCCTATGCTAGAAATAGGATGGTGAGGATATCTACTTACGTTTTACCGAGTTTTATTAAAAAAATTTTAAAATTGAATTAGAACTAGGTTAAAAGCTTAATTACTAGGCCACTATTGGAAACAGGTTTGGTATGAGTGCTTACGGAGTATATTGGGCACAAAATCGCTCCATAAACTGTTACCTATACGGCCGCGTCTGACCTGGCTGTTTTTATATGCAACCTGATTATTCCGTTCATACTTCTTCAACAACACATACCGCCAATCCCCGGCTGAACGCAGCCGACCTTTGGGATACGGCTCATTCGCTGGGCATTCCGGCCGCGCTATGGCGGCTTCCAAATCAGCAGAGCAAGCATTTGATTGTATCGTTCGATGAAGTGCTTCCCCGGGTAACGGTCGATCTGGACGAGCTTCCGGCGGGTTTTCTGCTTAGCCCATTCGATAATTTCGCCGATGGTTCTGGCAATGATGGTATAGACAGACCTGCCCGTACGCTTTTCCTGCGCGCCGACATTCAGGCTGTTTTTTCCGAAAATGCACAACCGGAGTTCAAAAGCACGACGAGCCAAACGGCGGACCTGTTCTGGCGCACCTTACATACCCAGGCTGAACAGCCAGCCGAGTCGCTGACCAGTACGCCTACGATAACGGCTTTGCCCGACCCGGATGCGCAGATACAATACACTACGGGTGTAGCCAAAGCGATTGAGGCCATGCAGCAGGGGACCTTCTGCAAGGTGGTGCTGTCGCGAACGAAGCGGATTCAGTTTAGCGATGCCCCTAATCCGGTTACCTTTTTCAACAAGCTTTGTCAGGCATATCCTACAGCCTTCGTATCGGTGGTTTCGATTCCGGAACGGGGCCAGATCTGGATTAGCGCTACCCCCGAACGGCTGGTCAGCACCGATGCCGATGGAATTTTTCGGACGGCAGCCCTGGCCGGAACTCAGTCGGCTTTCGATCAGAACGGAGTGCCCAAGCGACCATCGGAGGCCATGTGGTCGCAGAAAGAGATTGAAGAGCAGGCGATCGTATGCCGCTATATCATTAGCTGCTTCAAGAAGATCCGGCTTCGCGAATACCTGGAAGAAGGCCCCAAAAGCATCGTTGCGGGTAATTTGATGCACCTGGGAACCCAGTTTACGGTAGACACACAAGCGGTGCGGTATCCACAACTCGGTACGGTTATGCTTCGGTTGTTACATCCGACTTCGGCCGTGTGCGGAACCCCGCGCGATGCCGCCTTTACGTTTATCAGTCAGCAGGAAGCACACGACCGCGAATTTTACAGCGGCTTTCTGGGGCCTGTCAACATTCATTCGACGGAAGGTACGGCAACGGATATCTTCGTGCATATCCGATGTATGAAACTGGAAGGGAAACTAGCCACGCTGTATGCCGGTGCAGGACTGACCGAAGATTCGGTTCCCGAACGAGAGTGGCAGGAAACTGAAATGAAATGCCAGACACTACTGGCAGTTATTAATAATGAATAATGAAAAATGGATAATGAATAAAGGCTGCTACCAACGCATCATTCATTATCCATTTTTCATTATTCATTAACTACGCCCCTTCGGCCGGGTCGTTGGGTGCCCGGGAGCCATCTTCTGCCGTACGGTCACCCGCTTCGCTGGCGGCCGACGATTGGGTATCAGCATCGGGGGCGGTGCTGTCGGTATCAGCGTTTGCGGTTGTAACGAGCTGTTCTTCCGCAGGGTCTGGTGTTGATTCGGAGAGTGCCATAAGGGGATTCAATTAAAAGGGGTTGAGTATAACGAAGCGGCCACAACTGGTCTACTCCAGGCTATCATCGTCCAGATCGTCTTCGATATCATCTTCATCGAGATCTTCCAGATCGTCTTCATCGAATTCTTCATCTTCAATATCTTCCAGATCGTCGGCTCCGTAGCCACTGGCGGCTCCTGAGCCCAGTTCATCGAATTCGGCGCCGTCCTCGTCGAAGTCATCTTCATCATCGTCGAAAGCAGCCGATTCAGGGTCTGGGTTTAGCATTAATACATCGTCGTCCTGATCAATCGCTGGCTGGTAAATCATGGTTATATAGAGTCTAAAAGTTAATTCATTCCTCATAACGCGGCTCTTTCCCCGAAGGTTTTGCCCGTTTCAAAACTAATAGAATAATTGATTCAAAACCTCACGATTCGATTTTCGGTTCTGAAACTATCCGCTGGCAGGCCTGTCTGGCATATCGTGGCCCGCGTAAACTTACTACACAAAACAATTTGATGAAAAATTATCGGCTCCAGCGCTTATCCGATCAGCCCATCATAGAGACGTCCGACGTAAAACCGTTCATCGACGGTTTCGAGGTGCTGGGCGCTTTCAATCCGGCCGCCTGTTATGTCAACGACGAGATCCTGCTACTTCTGCGCGTAGCCGAAGCGCCAAAACCTGAAGCAGGGTATATTGCCATTCCACTCCTCGAAGAGCAGGACGGCGTGCCAACACTGACCATCAAACGATTTCGGGAACCCGAAGAACCTTATGATCCTCGGGTATTGTGGTTCGAAGGTAAAACCTATCTAACCTCGCTTAGCTACCTACGTCTGGCCCGTAGCCGCGATGGCATTCACTTTACCATTGATGAGCAACCGTTTATGTTTCCGGCCCGTATGGACGAATCGTACGGCATTGAAGACGCCCGCATCACCTTTCTCAACGGCCGGTACTGGATTACGTATACCGCCGTGTCGGAGCACGGTCCGGGCGTCGGCCTGGCCGTTACCACTGACTTTGTACAGGTCGAACGGCTTGGCATGATTCTTCCGCCCCCCAATAAAGATGTGGCCTTATTCCCCGAACAGATCAACGGAAAATACGTACTGCTACACCGCCCGATGGTATCGGATATCGGCAAGCCTTCGATCTGGCTGTCCGATTCGGAAGATGGGATTCACTGGGGAAATCACCGCTATTTGTTCGGCGGCCGTGGACAGTCCGAAACGGAGCCGTTTGCCTGGGAAGGCGCGAAGATCGGCGCCGGCCCCGAACCAATCCTTACCGACGAGGGCTGGTTAGTTTGTTACCACGGTGCCGACCCGACGCACGCCTATTCGCTGGCGCTGGCCCTGCTCGACAAAAACGACCCCTCCAACGTACTGAACCGTTCTGACATGCCGTTGCTGTTGCCCGAGCTTTCCTGGGAGCGGGAAGGCTTCTTTCCCAATGTCGTGTTTTCCAATGGATGGGTAAAATGGCCTGAGCAGAGCGAACATCCAGGAAAAATCTGGGTCTATTACGGAGCTGCTGACTCAGGCGTGGGTCTGGCCGAATTGACCCAGGAATAAGTTACCCGAACTTGCAGATACCCAGTACTCACCTGCGATCGAATACATACGTTCGATGGACGTCTTCCAGTGTCAGCGCCGGTTCATAAGCCGCATTCAGTCGATTGGCATTTTCCTCGACGGTCAACTCAAAACCCGCCTGTTCGCGTCGCTCATTGACGGCTTTGGCGTTGGCGATGGGCCAGACAAAACAACGCGCCTGCCTGGTTGTCTGTAGTTGCCGACACGAGACCTGCGTACCATATAATTGTGGTTTTCCTTCGTACATCAGTGAGCGATCGAGCATCATGGCGTACTGCGAAAAGGGCAGCTCCCCTTGATCGGCGGCTTTTTTTATCGCAGATAGGTAAACCGGAATCTTGTTGGAATGCTGAATGATGTAGAAAACCGTTTCGTTGGTTGGTACACCCACCAGTGATTTTCCGGGGTAGCCATACTGCTTCAAAATCACTTCGGCCCGGCGCAGATTGCTGCTATCGATTTTCGATTGTTCAGCCCATAGCACACCCGACAGTTGGGTGCGGCTGGTTTTGTAAACGGTTGTCAGACTATCCGTCAATGGCTGATTATTACCCAATTTGGTTAACCACTCCCGGTTACGCTGGTCTAGAACATACATGCTGTCTAGCTCCTGTTTCAGCTTTTTGTTGGCCTGGCTATAGGCGAAGATGGGTAAGATACAGAGTAAGAATAGGACTAATTTCATAAGTAACATAAAGGCTGGAAAACACCCCCTGAAGACGGTGTGTTTTTAGTAGTTTCGTAGAACCTAACTTTCCTCGTTTATGAACCACTTCATTCAACTTTTACTCCTGTTCTGGCTAGGCCTGTGTTCTTCTTTACTGGCCCAGATTCCGAAACGACCACTCGCAGCGGCAGATTATGACCGCTGGCAAAGTGTGCGTTTTGAAAAGATTTCAGCTGACGGACGGTGGATTGCCTATCAGGTCGATCCACAGGACGGCGACGGTCGGCTGGAAGTAACTGCTACTGGTATCAACTCCAATTCCAGGCCGTATGTTTTCCCTCGTGGTTACATGGCGCAGTTTACGCCCGACAGCAAGTTTCTGGTTATGCGCCTGAAAGTGCCGGTTGCCAATGTGCGTAAAGCCAAACTTAAAAAGAAAAAACCAGATGAAATGCCGAAAGACAGCCTGTTAGCGCTCAATCTTTCGACCGGTAAATCGATCAGGGTGCCAAACGTCAAATCATTTTCCTTTGGTAAAGATGCGGGTTCGTGGCTGGCGATAATGCAGGAACGAAAAGAAGAAAAAGAAAAGCCAGCTCCCAAATCTGTTGCTCAGACGCGGAATGATACGCTGAATCCCTCGTCACCGGTTTCTACAACCACGGTAGCCACACGCAAGGGACCATCGAAAAAACCGAAAGGCGATGATCTGACGCTGCTGAACATGGCCGATGGATCGCGTACGACCGTTCGTTACGTTTCCAATGTAGTCGTATCCGACAATGGGCAGGCCGTTTTTTACAGCAAAGAATCGGCCAACGACTCCCTCAAAACTGGCGACAACAGCATTCCGGGGGTGTTTTTGTTCAATCCAGCCAAAGGGCAAACCATGCTGATCGATACCAGTTCGAAACGCAAACTATACAAAGGGCTGGCTGTCGATAAAACCGGGCAGCAGTTAGCCTGGATGGCTTCGGCCGACAGTGCAGGAGCCGACGTGAAGGTCTTTTCATTGTATTACAAGAGCCTATTGCCCGCTGCGCCAGGCAAAGGCAAAAAAAGTAAAACCGCTTTACCAGCAGCTCCCTTCCGGGTTTTGGCCGACACGTTGACAGCGGCCCTGCCCAAACGCTGGTCGGTCAACGAGTTTCGGGAGCCAAAATTCTCGGAAGATGGCAAGCGGTTGTACTTCTCGACTTCGCCCATTCCGCCCAAGCCCACCAAAGACACCCTGACGCCCGATGATGAAAAGGTGAAAATGGACATCTGGACCTGGACCGACACGCGGCTGCAACCCATGCAGCAACGCCGATTGAAGGAAGAAAAAGAACGGGGGTTTCTGACCCTCTATGACCTTACCGCCGGTAAAATTATTCCGCTGGCGAACCGCGAAATCCCGACGGTCGAGTTCGATGCCAAAGTCGACACGCGCTATCTGCTCGGTCTGAGCGATTTACCATATCAGGTGCAGGCCTCCTGGGACCCTGGACATACGGACTTGTACCTGATCGATACGCAAACGGGTGACAAAAAACGGATCGCCAACGACATAATGGCGTCGCAGCCGAAACTATCGCCCGGCGGAAAGTATGCCTACTGGTTCGATGAGCGCGATTCACTCTGGCGGGCTTGGTCGGTCATGGAAGGCAAACGTATTGACCTAACCCGCGGCTTACCCAGTAAATTTTTCGACGAAGAGCACGATACGCCGAACCTGCCCGGTGCCTACGGATCGGCGGGCTGGACCGAAGGCGACCGGTACGTATGGCTCTACGATCGCTACGATCTCTGGCAGATCGATCCGACAGGTCGTGAGAAACCGCTGAACCTGACTATGGGCTGGGGACGTAAAAACAACGTACGACTTCGTCGAGCCGACGTGGACAGTGATGATGACACGCCCGGCCGACGCGCAACCTCTACCGAAAAAGCGATCGACCCGAAAACGGAACTCTTCATGACCGGCATCTGGGAAAGCGACAAGTCGACCGGAATTCTGAAAAGTAAAAGCGGTCTTTCGGCCCTCGAACCCGTCGTGCTGACCCGGAGCAATCATCGCTATTCGGGTTTGAACAAAGCGAAAAACGCGTCAGTGATGACGTTCTACCGAGGAAATTTCCAGGAGCCAATCAACCTCTTTCTGACCGACACAACCCTGGCTTCGCCGAAGCAGTTGACCCGGATCAACCCGCAGCAGGATAGCATTCGGTGGGGTAGCGTGGAGTTGGTCAAATGGATCGGTACCAACGGCATCAAACTGGAAGGGCTGCTATACAAACCCGAAGGGTTCGACCCGAAGAAAAAGTACCCCATGCTGACGTATTTTTACGAGCGCAATGCCGAAACCCTGAACGACTATAAAGTACCCGCACCGAGTCGCTCGACCATCAACGTTTCCTACTGCGTTTCAAATGGTTACCTGGTCTTCATTCCTGATATCGTTTATACTACCGGTCAACCAGGACCCAATGCCTACGATTGTATCGTACCCGGTGTATTGAGTCTGCTGGACCGTGGCTTCGTAGACCGCGACCGGCTCGGTATTCAGGGGCAAAGCTGGGGCGGATATCAGACTGCCTACATTATCACCCGTACGAATCTGTTCCGGGCAGCCGAGGCCGGAGCGCCTGTTGCCAACATGACGTCGGCCTACGGGGGTATTCGCTGGGAAACGGGAATCAGCCGGGCGTTTCAGTATGAGAAAACGCAGAGCCGGATCGGCGGTACGCTCTGGGACAAGCCGATGAACTACATCGAAAACTCTCCGCTTTTCTTCGCCAACCGGATTCAGACGCCCCTGATGATGACTCACAACGATGCCGATGGGGCCGTTCCCTGGTATCAGGGTATCGAGCTTTTTTCGGCCCTGCGCCGACTCAACAAACCGGTCTGGATGCTGGTCTACAATGGCGAAGGGCACAATCTGACCCAACGCCATAACGCTAAAGACCTGAGCATTCGGTTATACCAGTTTTTCGATTATTACCTCCAGGACGCACCCATGCCGGTCTGGATGAAAGAAGGGCGCACAGCCGTTGAGAAAGATCGGGGCGAAATGAAATATTGATCTATGTTGGATTTTATGTAACTTTGGCTAAACAATCCGACGACATGTCCATCATCAAGCAGCCGTTACTCTACGCAGGTTCTCAGGGGGAAAAGTATTTATACACCTTGTTCGACAGCGGAGCAAATCTATCCTGCATTCATCCGGAGCACGTTCCAGACCTGGCGCATTTGGAAAGCCTGGGACGGGTACGACGTGTTGCCACGGCTGCGGAAGGGCATTATATTGAGATAAGACATGCCGTTCGGCTAGACTTTTATCTGCAGGATGTTCTCTTATCCGATGAGTTTTTAGTCGTGCCAGGGCTAAGCGAAGAAGCGATCATTGGCGCGGCCACGATGCAGAAGTGGCGGATTAAACTCGACTTTGAACACGATACTGTACACGTCGACCCCAAGGTTGCCAAAATGCAGTTGATTTAATCAATCGGTGTCGCTTGTAGCCAGTTAAGCGACACCGGCTGATTTCTACCCACACGGCGCCTTTCCCTAAAAACCCGTTCGGAAATCCTGATTCGGAAATTCGTTTTGCGGCTGCAATCCACGAGATTTGCGGCTGTTCATCCGCAGTTTCCTATGCATTACCGATTATTTACCCTTACCGTAACCCTTGTTCTACTGGCTTTTGGCTGTAAAACCACCCGACTTCCTGTAAAGGCGACTTCCGTAACCGCTTCTATTACGGATGAAGGACTGCTTACCTGTTTCAGTCCCGGAACCTCAGTAAATGGACAGCTTGTCTGGTGCGAAGCGTCGGCGGTTTTGTACGATGGCAAACACATTCTTTTCGCTAACGACAAAGACATGCCACCGGGCCAGAGTCCGGTTTTTATGAAAACACCTGAAACGCTGGCCGACTCAGCACAAGCGCCTGTTTATCTGACGCAACCGACGTTTTCGCAGGGAACGAAATATGAAGATTTTGCCCAGTCACCCGACCGACGACTGGTTTTACTGACGACTGCTTTCGACCGGGTAAAAGCTGGCAGCCACGATTGGGACCGATTCAATACCATTTTATACTGGCGTTCCGGCGACGAATCCCATCCGAAGGTTTTAGCGCCCGACGACACCAGCCGTACGTCGATTGCCTACCGACAGAAAATAGCGCAGGTGCTGGCTACCAGCGAATTTCCCGGTACGATTCCGTATTTTAAAATAGAAGGGCTGGCAGCTACAGACCGCCAGTTGTTTTTCGGAATCCGGGAAGAAGGGAAATCCTATGAGAGCTTTACATACCGGGCCAAAATTATCAGCGTTTCTTACAAGCTTGACCAGTCGGGCGAAAGCGAACGGATCCGCATTGGCGATGACTGGAAAATTATCAATGACTTCGACATCGCCAGGGCAGAACCGGGCCTTCCCAAACCACTGGCTATTTCCAGCCTCGAATACGACCCCCATCGAAACCTGTTCTGGATGCTGACTTCGCTCGAAGCAAACGGTCAGTTCGATACATATCTGTGGAGAATATCCCCCGACGATCTGTACGCCGGTAAACCCTTTACGCTTGTCCGAAATGCCCAGGGGCAGCCCGTTCACACGCCTGGACACAAAGCCGAAGACGTAACTCCGCTGGATCGGAATCGGCTTTTGCTCATCTGCGATGACGACCGGACCCAGACAACCGTTGGGCCGCGCGTTCGTCAACCGAATCAGGCGCCGTATGTGGTGCTGACCCTTGACTGATACCTTCCACCTCCCGAGCAGACGGCTTACTCTCCCAGACTGTAGCTTCGGGAATCCGGTCCGGAAAATAAGCTACTTCATCCTGGGGCAGACAAACGCCGATCCTTTTCGCTATTTTTGAGCCTCAAATACGGGCCATGCTCTGAATGGCCAACTGATTGACGAACATGCTGCTGAGTGAACAAGAAATAAACCGCCGACAGAAGCGCGAGGAATTGATGCGGATGGGAATCGACCCCTACCCCGCCGAACTTTTTGACGTTACCACCACCATTGCCGATATCCGCGCGGCTTTTCAGCCCGGCACTATCGAACCGGAGACAGATCTTTCCGGCGACGAGCGCTGGGGAAATATCCAGTTGGCCGGACGAATGATGGTATTTCGGATTAGTGGCAGCGCTTCTTTTGCCGAAATTCAGGACGCTACCGGTCGGATGCAATTTTATTTTCGGCGGGACGATCTTTGCCCCGGCGAGGATAAGACCCTGTATAACACCGTCTTCAAAAAACTGCTGGACATCGGCGACATCATTGGTGTACGTGGTCATGTGTTCACGACCAAAACCGGCGAGTTATCGGTGTATGTAAAGGAATTTAAACTCCTGAACAAATCGCTGCGGCCGCTGCCAGTGGTCAAAGAAGTGGTGAATGAGCAGGGCGAACGAGAAACCTACGATGCGTTTACGGATCCCGAACAGCGGTATCGTCAGCGTTATGTAGATCTGATCGTCAACCCGCAGGTGCGCGACGTATTCGTCAAGCGTACGAAACTAGTGAATTCGATCCGGCAGTTTCTGAGCGCCCGTGGGTACCTCGAAGTGGAAACGCCGATCCTGCAGCCTATCCACGGGGGAGCCACGGCACGCCCCTTCCGCACACACCACAACACACTCGACATGACGCTTTACATGCGCATTGCGAATGAGCTGTACCTGAAGCGATTGATCGTGGGCGGATACGACGGCGTCTTCGAGTTTGCCAAAGATTTCCGAAACGAAGGCATGGACCGTACCCATAACCCGGAGTTTACGCAGGTCGAATTTTACGTGGCCTACAAAGACTACCTCTGGATGATGGATACCATCGAAGAGATGGTCGAGAAAGTAGCGCTAGATGTGGCCGGTACTACAAAAGTGACGGTTGGCGAGAATATTATCGACTTTAAGCGCCCCTGGAAACGACTCACCATGTTCGAGGCCATTCAGACATACACTGGCGTGGACGTATCAACCATGGACGAAGCCGAACTACGGCAAGTGGCCGAGAGTCGGGGTATAAAAGTGGACAGCACGATGGGCAAATCGAAACTAATCGACGAGTTGTTTGGCGAAGCCTGCGAACCCAACCTGATTCAGCCCACGTTTATTACCGACTACCCCGTTGAGATGTCGCCCCTGACCAAGAAACACCGGAGCAAACCAGGTCTGGTCGAACGGTTCGAAGCCATTTGCAACGGGAAGGAAATCGCCAATGCGTATTCGGAGCTGAACGATCCGCTCGATCAGCGCGAACGATTTGAAGAACAACTGCGGCTGGCTGAACGGGGCGATGAAGAGGCTATGGCGCTGGATGAGGATTTTCTACGGGCTCTCGAATACGGTATGCCGCCAACGGCGGGCGTAGGGCTGGGGATCGATCGGCTCACCATGATCATGACCAATCAACCTTCGATTCAGGACGTCTTGTTTTTCCCGCAGATGCGTCCTGAAAAGAAACTGGAACAGTCGGAAGAAAGCGATTTCACGGCCGTCGGTATTCCGGCCGAGTGGGTTCCGGCTATTCAGAAACTAGGCTTTCTAACGGTAGAGCAACTACGTACGGCCAATCCGAACAAAGTATTTAACGATTTGGGGGGCGTTCGGAAAAAGTTGAAGCTGGAGGCTAAAATGCCCACGCTCGACGAGGTAAAAAGCTGGATCGGCAGGTAAGTGCAAAAACCCCACCTGATGATCAGGTGGGGTTTCCATCGTCTGTTCTGACGGTATAAATTAGTAGCCAGAGTCTATCTTTTGCACCTTTACGGCGTTAAGTCCTTTTTTGCCGTCAACCACTTCAAACTGTACCCGGTCTTTTTCGCGGATGGTAATGCCATTCAGGCCGGTGATGTGGACGAAGATGTCCCGGTTGGTATCGTCTTCGACAATGAAGCCATAACCTTTACTTTCGTTAAAGAATTTTACTACACCTGTTTGCATAAAACGTAAACAATTAAACAATTAAACATTAAAAGGGTCAGTTATTATTAAAGATCACGGTACAGATACCCAGGCGTTCGAGCAAGCAGGATATTTGATTGACAATCAACGAGCTTTGTTAAAAATATAACCGGAGAACAGCCTAAATAAGTAGTTAGCCCCGTTACAACACAAAGAAAATAAAAATGTTCTGACTTCAAGTGGCTTGAGACCACTTTTTAGGTATTTTCATTACATTTATACTGATCTTTTGTGTAAACGGCAAACAATCTGTTTAAAACAGTCGTTTAACCAATCCGGTTATATTCAAGGTTTATCCACGTGCCCAGCACTTCAGAGACATGAATAAGATCCGTTTTTTTGTTGAAAGTCAAGCATTTGGCGTCTGCTCGCGCTTAGGGGAGAAGATGAACATATCGGCCAGCAGCATCCGACTGTATTTTATTTACACCTCTTTTCTGACGCTGGGCTCGCCTGTCATCCTCTACCTCATTATGGCGTTCTGGATGGAAATGAGCAAACACCTGCGCCGGCATGCCCATCCGACGGTCTGGGAGCTATGACTAGCCAGACACGATAACGCCTTCGCATGTATAGGTTGATCGATCTAGGCTCCTATTTCTCTGAAGGTTTTTTTCCCTTTTGCAAAATATTGCCAAACAATACTACGTGGGAAAAGCCGGACGTCGGTCGTCTGTAGTTTTTGTAACTGAGCCCGTTGGCGGTGCAGCACGGGTAAATGTCGGTAAAAAGCGAAGTGTGCCCGCACGATGGCCCATACATCACGCCATTCGCCTAGTTGCATGAACAGCAGCGAAGATGCCCCATCCAGTAGCAATCGGAGTAGAATTTTAGGCCACAGCCAACCATCAGCCGGCCAGTTTTTATACAACATGAATAAACTGTTGCGGTAATTCAGGTACGTCTTGAACGGGTTGGATTTATGGAGCGTTCCCCCGCCGACATGGTATACAGTCGATTGGCCGCAGGTCCAGACTTCGTGGCCCAGCCGCTGCAAACGCCAGCACCAGTCGATCTCTTCCATGTGGGCGAAAAAGGATGCGTCGAAACCGCCCGTCTGGTGAAAGACCGCCGTGCGTACGAACAGACAGGCTCCCGTAGCCCAGAATACCCGCCGATTGTCGTCGTACTGACCCTGGTCTGTCTCGAAGGTGGCAAATACCCGCCCCCGGCAGAATATATACCCCAGCCAGTCTACAAACCCACCAGCCGCCCCGGCATGCTCGAATAACTCGCGCTCACTATACGATCTGATTTTGGGCTGGCAGGCAGCAATTTCCGGATTAGCGTTCATTAACGTCATCACGGGCAGTAGCCACCCTGGCGTTACTTCAATGTCGGAATTGAGCAGCACATAATACGTTACCGGATCGTAGTGCGTTCGTATGTAATCGAGAGCCCGGTTGTAGCCACCCGCGTAGCCCTCATTCTGAGCCAGTTCGATGACGTTTACCTCGGGAAAATTTGTCCGTAACAGCGAAACGGAGGAATCCGTAGATGCACTATCGGCTACATAGACTCTGTGCCCATCGGCATTGGCAAGTACGGTAGGTAGGAATTCAGCTAAAAACGACTGGCCGTTATAGTTAAGAATAACGATGGCAAGGGTATCCACGAGGTAAATTTATGGGGTACATACTACGAGTATCGAATCGACACTCGTAGCCTGCAAGCCCTTCAAGGCTTCATTAAAACAGGCCATCCAGATTCAGACCAGGAATATTCGGCAGCAGGCCTTCTGTAGCCTGACGGAGATGTTCGCGGGCTTTGCTTTCTACATTGCTCATGGCTTTGTTGGTAGCGGCCACGATCAGATCCTGCAGCATTTCCCGATCATCGGGCCGGATCAGATCCGAATCAATTTCGATTTTCAGAACGTTTTTCAGCCCGTTGACCGTCACTTTGACTAATCCGGCTCCCGATTCGCCCGTTTCGGTAACGGTACTTAAGGACTCCTGGGCGTCTTTCATCCGGGCCTGAACTTCCTTCATTTTCCCAAACATGTCCATCATAACCTTGTACGAAATTGTGCGAAACCGGCGTTTCGCAGTGAGTTGAATAATAGCAAGTTAAACCTTTTTTCTGAACCAGTTTTACCGCTTTTGCCAGTTGGTTCAGCAAGGTGCTAACAGGCTACAGGCATGTTTCGTTCGACATCTTTGGCGGTTGACTGAACGACGGTTTGCCCGCACAAATATACCGAATTCCTGCGGTCTGTGCGGGTTTGTTTCATTTAACAAGTATGCTGGTGGGTTGCAACAGCACCGTCCTCACGTTTATCAAAAAATAAAGCGAACTGACATCGTTAGTTCGCTTTGGTCAATCCTATCTCTTACTCGTTGGGAGTAAGCACCAAAGGTAAGAACCCTCACCGCCTTTGGACCGAAGAATAGACAAGGACATTAAAAACACCGACAAGTCACCCCTTTTAGTCGATAGGAACGTCAACGATCGCTTTTTATTCAGCCAGAAAACGCGGGGTTACATAAACAACCTGCGGTTGCAGGTCGCTTTAGGAGCAAACCACTTACCGGAGCAACAGCAGCGTCCCGGTCCGAACCGTTTTCTGCCCCGCAATGTCTTCGACCTCCACCCGATACATATACTGCCCCTGGTTAGCCGGCAGGCCATTGACCATGCCATCCCAGCCCGTTGTCTTGTCGGTGGTACTGAACACCACTTCGCCCCATCGACTATAAATGTTCATGATAAAGTGATCGGCAAACAATCCCTTGGGTAAAAAAGAATCGTTGACATGATCGCCATTGGGCGTAAACGCATCCGGTATAGTAAACCGGTCTTCGCGGGCAAAAGTGTAGTAGTTGGAATAACTGGTGTTACCCCCAGAGGTAGCCACAATTCGGTAGGTGTAAACGACTTCGCTCAGATCACGATCGTAATGCGTCGTGGTGCCAACGCTTTTTGTAGGAATTCCGGTCCTGGATGAATCGATCAGTTCGACGGCGTAATTACTTACCGAGCCAGGAACGAATGGCGACTGCCCGGTCCAGTCGATCGAGGTTTTAGTAGAAGAATTTAAAAACACGGTACAAACCGGTTTCGATGGAGGCAATCCAATACCGCAACCACCCTGATAACTAACCTGATAGCAGTAGGAACCCGTAGCGGCATTGGCATTATCGTCTACAAACGTATCTTTATCGACCAGCGTCGTCAGCGGACTAAACGTTCCGGATGCGCCTTCGGCGCGGCTGATCTGCAGGGTATAACTGGTAGGCGCTCCGGTCGTCAGGTGCGTAACTAAAGTTGGCCGGTTGTTTTCGACCGATACGACTACCGTTCCTAAGCTATCCAGAACAGTGCCGCTGACCCCCGTTACGCAGACCGGAGCCGACGTAACCTCCGTCTGTGCCGTACCGTCGATTGTGGCTACCAGACTATAGCAGTATTGCGTACCGCATTCGATGGCATTATCGTCCGTAAAGGTACTGGTGTTCTGGTTTGTGATCGTAGCGGCCAGCGGTGCGTTGTTGCGCAGGATTCGGTAATACCGGAACCGGGAAGTCGACGAAACTTTTCCGGCGTAGGATTGCCAGGTAAGGTTATTTTTTTTGTTGTCTGCTTTTGCATCCAGTACCAGGCTACAAACCTCGTCGGACTCCAGCGAAGCACTGCCACAAACGTCCTGCGAAGTTACTTTAAAGCATTGCACCTGTTTGGCGTCGGTTTTAACGGTAAAGGTACCCGGTCCCGTAGCCGTCTGATTGATAGCCGTGTAGGTACCGTTTACGCGTTGATACACCTGCACGGGCGAAACTGCCCCGACCTGATACTGAATGGTTATGGTGCCGGCATCGACCGTTTTCAAGGCCTGAATAACCGGTTGCGTTACATCGGAAGCCAGCGCGACCGTTTGCTGATTCGGTGAGCGGCAGATCGGCGTAGTCAGAGAGCCGTATACCCCCTCCACAGTAACCGTTGGCGTATTGGATGAATTAGCCGGATAGATGTGCTGTGGGTTCGCTTCCATTTGAGCCCGGTTCATCTCGACCGGAATGGAACCGTCGCCCCAGTTAATCACATAGGTATCGTATTGACCCAGCGTAGATACGTTCGTTTGTATGGTTAGCTGCCGTCCCGTACAGGCTTTCAACGAAAACTGCACTGGATCGAGCGGCAAAACGGTAACCGTCTGGCATTTTACCGAACTTGTTCCGTTCAAAGAACCGACCTGAAGGATGGTGTACGTACCTGGTCTGTCGTATGTAAAAATACCTGTTAGCTGCAAGCTACCGGTAGGAATACCATTTCCCTTGTAATCAGCAATATAAGCGATATTTGACAGCCCTGCCGGGATACCGCCGACAACACTTATTTTATCATTCGGGCAGATTCGGATTTTGTCCAAGGTGAATCCACCTTCTACTGAACCCTGGCGGTTGAGGCAGTAATTATTATTTGGGTCTACATTCTGGGCTAAGGAAGACACCGGCTGAAGGCATAATAGGACTAATCCACTGAGCAGCCACCGACTAAACGCACGAAATCCCATCCCAGCTTCAGTTAGCCTTACCTGTAAAAAGAGCACGGAGAGTAAAGTTTATCGTTCCTATAAATCAAGTAGTTCCTGTACGTTGACAACGCCCAACGGGACATTTTCGCATCCGGCGAAACGTATCTTTCTTAAAATCAGTTTTCAGGTCAAACCCGAGGATTACCCACTTAACTCGGATTTCCTATATAACCGGTCGACCGAATCTCAAAGATAGCTCCACCGACACGCATCAACCAAATAATGAACCAGAATAGTAACAATATCGAGCCGCAAAGCCAACCCCTTCCGGATCAATCTGCGCCCGAGCCCATTCGGCTGGACCGGATCGAGGAAGCCATCGCTGATATCAGGGCGGGCAAAATCGTGATCGTCGTCGACGATGAAGATCGCGAAAACGAAGGCGACATGATCTGCGCTGCGGAAATGGTCACGCCCGAGATGGTCAATTTTATGATCCGCGAAGCCCGGGGCCTTATGTGTGCCCCGCTCACCCAGGAGCGTTGCGAAGAGCTGGGCCTGGACATGATGGTCACCAGCAATACATCTATCCACACCACGCCGTTTACGGTTTCGGTCGATTTGCTGGGATATGGTTGTACAACAGGGATCTCGGCCGCCGACCGGGCCAGAACGATCCAGGCGCTGGTCGATCCCACTACAACACCCGATGACTTAGGGCGACCTGGTCATATTTTCCCGTTGCGTGCCGTTGAGGGTGGTGTGATTCGCCGGGCTGGTCATACCGAAGCCGCCGTCGATCTGGCCCAGCTGGCAGGTTTATCACCCGCGGGGGTGCTGATCGAAGTACTGAATGAAGACGGCACCATGGCTCGTCTGCCCGAACTCCGGGTGATGGCCGACCGCTTTGGCATGAAGCTCGTCAGCATCCAGGACCTGATCGAATACCGGCTCCGGACCGAAACCCTGATTCGGCGCGAAATCGGTGTCGATATGCCGACTCAATGGGGCCACTTCGACCTGATTGCTTACAAACAAAGCAACACGGGCGATACGCACCTGGCGCTGGTGAAGGGCAGTTGGGAGCCTAATGAACCGGTATTGGTTCGCGTACACTCGTCCTGTGTGACAGGCGACATTTTCGGTTCCTGCCGTTGCGACTGTGGCCCACAGCTTCATGCTTCCCTGAAGATGGTCGAAGCGGAGGGTAAAGGGGTTGTCGTGTATATGTTTCAGGAAGGTCGGGGTATTGGTCTGATCAACAAACTGAAAGCGTACAAACTTCAGGAAATGGGCCGCGATACCGTCGAAGCCAACCTCGAACTGGGTCTGCCGATGGACGCCCGCGATTATGGCGTAGGCGCGCAGATTCTGCGGGATCTGGGCATCCGCAAACTTCGGCTGATCTCCAACAATCCTAAAAAACGGGCGGGCCTGATGGGTTATGGACTCGAAATTATCGACACCGTGCCGATCGAAATTCCATCCAACCCACACAACGAACATTACCTACGTACGAAGCGGGACAAAATGGGGCATACCATTATGAATGAGCCCGTTAATGAAGAACAATAACGATCGTTCGCCGGTTGATGCCTACAATAATCTTATGGCCTTATAACCAGCGAACCACGCATACGAACGACGATGAACAAGCAATCCTTCAACGATCTGATTCACGGCGATAAACCCGTGCTGGTCGATTTTTACGCAGACTGGTGTGGTCCCTGTAAACAACAGGCACCGATCCTGAAACAACTTACTGAGCGGGCGGGCGATAAGGTCCGCGTCATCAAAATTGACGTCGACAAAGCACAGGCAGCGGCTCAACAATACCAGATTCGGAGCATTCCGACCATGATTATGTTTAAAGACGGCAAGATCGTCTGGCGACAGTCGGGCGTGCAGCCGTTACATACCCTGGAAGGGCTGGTGAAACAATTTGGTGCCTAAGTAAACCCGCAGCTTGGGCATTGGGCGTGAAGCAAACTAACTGCTAAATCACGTCTAATGCCCGAGCTGCGGGTTTACGCCATTACTTACTTTGCGCTAACGCGAAATTTTTCAGGTTGGTTAGCGCAATCACGTTAATAATCTTCCATTCGCCGTTCAGCTTCTCGACAACCCGGCTTTCTTTCGAGGTTGTTTTACCGTGGCTATCGACCAGCGTCTGATCGTAAGTAACAAACGCCATGTTGCCGTTCTGATGAATCGTATAATTGGCATTCTGCACCGTTACTTTATCCGTCACTTTCGAGCTTTTAAATTGACTGGCAAACTGTTTCTCCAGATTCGTCCAGCCCTGAATCAGTCTGAAATCGCCCCCGTACAGATTAGCGGCAAAGTTGACGTATGGCGCATGCGCCCAGGCATTGGCCCACCGGGCTTTATCCCGCGTGAAAAAACCTTCGGTTTCGTTATATAAAACGCGCTTAATGGCATCGTTGTCGGCTTGCGCCAGACCACGCGAAACGGCACTCAACAGAAGCAGGGTCACTACAAGTGAGGTTTTCATAGCCGTAAAAGGTTTATTTAGCGGTCAAGGTAGGCGCTTTTATAGTAATTATCAAGTATAGTTTTGCATTTTTATAGGCTGAATTAGATAAATAAAAACGCTGTGCCCGTACTCTAAAAAGCGGGGTTATTTTTGGCTTTCCTTAACTCAACAGCCTTTTTAAACCCATGCCTGATTTCACGCTGCCCGATCTGGCGCCCATTACCCGCCACCTGCGGGCTATGTTCGGTTCCCGACTGTTGATCGCGGCCGTTCATCACCTGCACGTTTTCGATCACCTGCTCGACCAGTCGCTTTCCATAACGGACCTCAGTCAGCGGCTTCGTCTGAGCGAGCGTCCGGCCATGGTGCTTTTTCCGGCACTTTGCGCGATGGGTCTGCTCAACCACGATGAAGACGGTCATCTGTCGATCACCGAACTCGGGCGGTACGTAACCAAAACCCATACGCCAAATCTGACGGGTTATATCGGCCTGGAGAAAGATGATCCGGGCGCATTCGAAATGGCCGTCCGGCTCCGGAACGATGGGCCGCTGGATGCTCCTCAGGGTATTTCGTTTGTCAAAGAAGGCGAAGGCCCTTCGCCAATGGATGACCCTAAACTGTCCCGCAAGTTTACTCTGGGCCTGGCGGGCCGTGCCCGGCATCTGTCTCCTATTGTGGCTGCCAGCCTGTCGAAGCGCGAAGGGCATTTGCTCGATGTAGCGGGTGGTACGGGTTTTTATACCTACGAATGGCTGCTGGCCAACCCGGCCTCGACGGCGACGATCCTGGATCGGTCCGCCGTGCTGACCGTTGCGGCAGAACTATTGGATGAATTTTCCCGAAGTGGCCGTCCGGGTGCCGAAACCGTCAAAAACCGGGTTACTTTCCTGCCGGGCGACATGCTGACGGATGCCCTGCCGCAAACCGATCTGCTGCTTGCCGCCAGTTTGTTCCATGACTGGCCGACGCCGACCTGTCAGTCGCTGGCTCAACGGTTTGCCGACGCCTTACGACCCGGTGGTGAGTTGTGGGTTCACGACGCCTTTCTGAACGATGCGCTGGATGGTCCCCTCGCCGTTACCGACTATTCGGCGCAATTATTCTGGGGAACGAAGGGCCGCTGCTACAGCCGCGCCGAATACCGCAACTGGTTTGCGCAGGCCGGGCTAAAGCCAACCGCCGACAACATCCCGACGCAGATGGACTACGGACTGATCTGGGCGAAAAAGTAAGTCTTATCAGGAATTGTTGACGAGATACCAGGCCGATGGCAGTAGAGTCCGCTTGTCAGGCTCCTTTGCATTACATACAACCTGACAGGAAAATTTGAGGTAGCCGACTATGGAAACGACAATGGCGAAAGCGCGCTGGTACCGACTTCTCCCGATTGCATTTATCACCTACAGCCTGGCTTACCTCGACCGGGCCAATTTTGGGTTTGGTGCCGCCAGCGGCATGGCAACTGACCTGCATATTACCCCGGCCATGTCGTCCTTGCTGGGCTCGCTGTTTTTTCTGGGGTACTTCTTCTTTCAGGTGCCGGGAGCGGTATATGCCGAAAAGCGCAGTGCGAAGAAGTTGATCTTCTGGTCGCTGATCTTTTGGGGTGGGCTGGCCGTAGCAACCGGCGTTGTCAGCAACGTATCGGTGCTGATCGTCATTCGGTTTATGCTCGGAGTCGTTGAAAGCGCAGTCATGCCGTCGATGTTGCTCTTTTTGAGCCGGTGGTTTACTAAAGCCGAACGATCGCAGGCCAATACGTTTCTAATTCTGGGCAATCCGGCCACCATTCTCTGGATGTCGATTCTGTCGGGCTATCTGGTACAGTCGGTGGGCTGGCGCTGGATGTTTGTTCTGGAAGGATTACCCGCCATCGTCTGGGCTTTTTTCTGGTGGCGACTGGTCGACGAAAAGCCTGAAGACGCTACCTGGCTGACCGATGCCGAGAAACAGGCCGTAGCCGAACAGCTTCAGCAGGAACAGCAGGGCATTAAACCGGTTAAAAACTACGGCGAAGCGTTTAAGTCCCGCGTGGTTATTCTGCTGAGTTTACAATATGCATTGTGGAGCATCGGTGTGTATGGTTTTGTCATGTGGCTGCCATCTATTCTGAATGCAGCTCCCAACATGAATATTGTAAAAACAGGCTGGCTGTCGGCGGTGCCGTATGTGCTGGCCATTATCGGCATGTTGAGCGCGTCGTATTTTTCGGATAAGACCCTGAATCGTAAAGCGTTTGTCTGGCCGTTCCTGCTAATCGGTGCGGTTGCCTTCTATGCTTCGTATCTGATCGGCATCGATCAGTTCTGGCTGTCGTTTACGCTGCTGGTCATTGCGGGCGGAGCCATGTACGCGCCCTACGGTCCATTTTTTGCCATTATTCCAGACTTACTGCCCAAAAACGTAGCAGGTGGTGCCATGGCACTCATCAATAGCTTCGGGGCCTTAGGGTCTTTTATCGGTGCGTTTATCGTCGGTTATTTGAAAGACATAACGGGTGGCTTCGGCGCATCCTACGTTTTCATGGCCGGTTCGTTGCTGATTTCCGCCGTTATTACCCTGATTGCCGTGAAAGCGCCCGCTACGCTCAATAAGCCTAAGCCCGAATCACTAACCGTGTAATTCGTTTGTACCGTGGAAGATTGGCGTATGGCTCAATGCTCTTTTCCGTAGGCTTTCTCGCCGGCTTTAATGGCAATGGATAGTACGTTGTTTTTGGGCGGAATCGGGCACGGATACCCTTCCTGAAAAGCGCAGTAGGGATTATAGGCTTTGTTGAAATCCAGGGTTACGCGCCCATCCTGAATGTCGCCTTTGCGCAGGTCCATATAGCGCCCTCCGCCATAGGTTTCCTTTCCCGACGTTGCGTCTTTAAACGGCAGAAACAAATAATCGCGGTATTCGGGTATTCGAATCGCATTCAGGTTCCGATACAGCGTCAGTTGCTGTTTTTTTCCGTTGAGAACAAACGACAAAATACCATACACGACATGAGGCCTGGTTTTTCCGTTATAGGTCGGCATGTCGAAGGGTTCGGCATTGGGCGTGAGTTTCAGTGTAGCCATTACACGATATGTCGAATCGGGCGCGAAGAACTGCACGTATCCTAAATCGCTCTCTTCCTGAATGGGGCCGCCCGCCGATGTCAGCAAGTCTTTTTTATATTTTTCGCGATGTTGAGCCAGCTGATCCGCAAAGGGCGTTTGAGCAAGTACCTTGCCCATTGACAGGCTTACTAACAGGAACAACAGGAAAGGCATACGCATCAGTATCAGCTTGGACAGATAGTTTATCAAAGATACAAAAAGCGGGTTTGAGCGACCAACTACAAAATCTGTCAGCACATACAGCGCTATTACAGCTACCGGTTTTTAAAACAAAACAGGGGTATTGGGCTTTATAGAAAAAGCTGTAGCCCTCAACGAACAGCTTTCTCAACGTAAACCACGAGTGCCATGCAACAAGACGAAAGTTTAGATAATGTACGCTTAGATATCGAGGCCGTAGGATTTACTTTGGACGATGACCTCCAGGCTTCCGTCCTGGACGCGCTGTCGAAGCTTCGGCGTTTCTACAAAGGCGACGTCATCACGGCGGATGTATATTTAAAGCTGGAACCTAACCAGCGCAGCAACGAAAAACACGTCGGTATCAAATACGGCGTACCGGGTAACGACGTATTCGCTGATGACTCCGGCGACAACTGGTACGAGCTGATTAACAACGTGGTGGCTAAGTTACAGCGTCAGTTAGAAAAACGCTTTGGTAACCACACCAACGCCAACCGGGCTGATCTCAGCGAAATTGACCCGGCCAGTTTACCATAACTTTACTGACTTTACAGAAAAACGGCTGATCTTCTCTAGATCAGCCGTTTTTTTGATCTACGCAAAAACGTCGTCTTAAGATTAAGTAGTAGCCATTCTGCAGATTGTGTCAACGATTATGGAGTCTTCTGATACAGCTACCTTATTTATTTGCTGTATCACTATTTGCAGTATTGCGGTAAATTTGAGAATGTGCTTCCAGATAATCGATTAATGTGTTGAAAAGCGGATACAAGACAGTCTGGTCGCTAAACCCTTTCCACATATAATCGACATGTACTTCACTGATTAACAGATCCTGCATTGTTTTAGCGCTAAGCATTTTAAGTTGAAGGTACTGTCGACTTCCCTTTACTTCCTTTGAAAAAGTTAGATATACAAATGGTTTATATTTTCGGGCTGCGTTGTTCATTCCGATCAATGAATTGACAGATTGAATCTCATTGGTAAGATTCGCGGAAATAATCTGTTTTTCTAACTCTTCTATAGTGATTACTGTATCGAAATAGCCAATATTTTGTGCCATATTCTTTATATAATCACTGTTTGGCACAACCGCTATAGCTTTGAGTGTGTCCATATTTATTTCTGCGGATTTTATTATTTTAGCGGTATATCCTGTAGTAAAACGCCCAGTGGCTGAGTCAGTTTTTGCTACTTTCATCACCGTACAACTGATTTGCAGACAACTTACTACCAGAGTAATAGAGAAAAAGATAAACGATTTTTTCATGGTTAGTTACGGTTATTGTATTCAATAAAATGGCTTGCAATAATAATTAAAACAACACTCCCAGCCATATCGGATACAGCCGGGAGCTTAAAATGTCCAGCAATGAGCTTCACCAATGAACTATATATCTCATCTGGCAAGCCTACCATGAACCTTACTTACAAAATGCCAGCCAAAGCCACCATTGTTTCTAGCTCACTGTTAGTGCCTTGACCAGGCCGTTTATCCGTTGGGTTATAGCCGAACTGCTTCTTGAAGGCAAAAGAAAAGTGGGACAGGTTCTCGAAGCCCGCATCGATATACACTTCCGACGGTTTTCGTCCGTTTACAACAATCTGGAAGTGAGCCAGCTCCAGCCGTTTTCGGGTAAGCCATCGGCCGGGTGGCGTTTTGTAGATTCGTTTGAAATCTTTTTTAAACGTAGTCAGGCTTCGTCCGGTTAAATAGCCGAATTTCTCCAGCGGCAGATTGAACATATAATGCTGCTCCATGTAATCCGCCAGATTTATCTTGCCCGGTTCGTGAAACGAACCCAGTAACCGACTCGCCTGCTGATCGCAGGCACGAAGAATCGTCAGGGTCTCCTGGATTTTCAACCCGGCAATGTCGGCGGGTAATTCCTCGTGCATGTCGAAGTAAGGCAGGAGCGAATTGAACAGGCTTTCCAACAGCGGATGTCGAGCGAGCGGCCGATGGCTGGCACTTTTTTGGTCCCACTCGGTCACGGGGTGCGTGGCATAATAGCTTCGGAGCAGTTCTTCCGGAAAAAGCAGAGAAACCGATTTGAACGGACTTCCCTCCTCTGGTAGTTTAGCCAGCCTGCCGACCTGATTTCGGGGGATCAGAACCGTATCGCCAGCCCGAAAAACCAGTGTGTGGTTGGCGTGATAAATCGTCAGTACGCCCGAAAAGATATGGACAAGCGCATGCTCTTCAAGAATCACTTCCCGGCTGTAGTGCTTCTCTTTGATACAGGACAGGAAAATTTTTCCTTTACATGCTGCTCCTGGCGGGTATTCCATAGCCTAAAGGTACAAAACGTAATGGTTAGTATTTCCCCGGCTGCATCTGCTGCCAGTCGGCCAGCGGTGCTGGTTTTATCCCGTTGATGTCGATTCCACCGTGTGTAAACATACGGGCGTATTCCCGATAGTCGGTCACAAATGTCGGCGGTGGCGCCGATAACGCATCCAGTTCGGCCATATCATCCACACTCAGAGATACGGAGAGCGCGGTATGATTGGCCTCCAGTTGATCCAGCGTTCTTATCCCGAGAATGGTGGATGTCGATGCGGGTTTGTTCAGCACCCACGCCAGCGCGATGGCAGCCGGAGTCGTTTCGTGTTTACCGGAAAGCTCTCTAAGCTTATCCAGAATAGCGACCTCTTTGTTAGTCAGTGAAACACCGGCTTTAGTCAACCGGCTATCGGTTGCGCTATTTACTGCCTCTGAATTGTACTTACACGACAGTATACCGCCTTTTAAAGGCGACCAGGGGGTAATACCCAAACCCAGTTCCGCAGCCATCGGCACCAGCTCATCTTCTATGGTCCGTTGCAAGAGCGAATATTCGATCTGCAGGCCCACAAAAGGCGTCCAGTCTTTCAGCATCGCGGTGGTTTGCGCCTGCGCTATTTTCCAGGCGGGTGCGTAGCTGACACCCAGATAACGCACCTTGCCACTGGCTACCACCCTGTCGAGCGTACGCATGGTTTCGTCAAAGGGAGTGTTCCAGTCCCACTGATGCACCCAGTACAGGTCGATGTAATCGGTCTGTAACCGGCGCAACGACTGATGCAGATTCTCCAAAATCGACCGGGTGCTGGTGCCACCGGTATTTGGATTTCCGGGGAAAGTATTCGCGCTCACTTTGGTACCAATCACCATGCCGGTACGCTTCGACGAGTGTTTTCCGATGGTATCGCCAATGATTTTTTCAGAATGTCCGCCGGTATACACACTGGCCGTATCGATAAAATTACCGCCCAATTCTACGTACCGGTTGATGATCCTTGCGGACTCAGCTTCATCGGCGCCCCAGCCCCAGTCGTCGCCCAGCGTCATACCGCCCAGGCAAATCGGACTTACTTTCAGACCCGATCGGCCCAGCGTTCGGTACGAGGTCAATGTTCTTGGTTGTTGTTCTGTTTGCATGCTGTCAGGTGGTTGATCACGACAAAAGTAGGAAAGCGGTATGGTCCTGATTTTGCCCAAAAGGCGCATTTGCTTTGCTTAAAAGGCAGGTTATCTACTTAACAAGACCCAGACTGAGCAGACTTTCGGCCGTAGCCAGAACGGCTTCTTCGTTGGACCGGGGTTGCCAGTTCAGCAACCGGCTGGCTTTCTCGTGGCTGGCCTGCTTGGTCAATCCCAGATGAGGAACGATCAGCCGCACCTGCGGATTAAACCTGCCCACTATCCGTATCAGCCAGTTGGGCAATTCGCGGGTTGGCACGTTGGCCGCTCGTTTGCCCAGATGCGACCGGAGGAGATTCGCCATGTCCAGCATCGAGATCGATTTGCCCGCAACCGCAATAAATCGCTCGCCTTTTGCCTCCGGCGACGTCATGGCTTTGAGGTGCAGGTCTGCCACATCGCGCACGTCTACGTACCCAGAACGTATTTTGGGACAACCAGCTAATTCTCCGTTCAGCATCCGGTGAATGACCTGAATCGAATGGGAGTAATCAGCCGACAGAACCGGCCCTAATACGCCCATCGGGTTGACGGTCGAAAGCTCCATACCGTGTCCTTCATTCGCTATAAACGCCCAGGCGGCCTGCTCAGCCAGCGTTTTGGATTTCTGATAAGGCGGAACATCCTGACTCAGGTCGGTCCAGTCTGCTTCGGTATACGGTGTCGTTTTCGAACTGCCGTAGCCAACCGCACCAAATGCCGAGGTCAGCACTACCCGCTCGACACCAGCGTCACGAGCCGTCCGCAGCACCCGCAACACGCCCTCCCGGGCGGGCCGGATGAAATCGTCTTCATTGGTTGTCTGCACAGTGGGCGTAGGCGAAGCCACATGCAACACATACGAGCAGCCAGAAACGGCTTCTGCCCAGCCCCTATCGCTGGAAAGATCCGCTTCGACAAACGTGAGTGCTTCGAAGGAGTCGATCCCACCGACTTTAAGCATCGCCCGTACGTCGGCAGACCGGGTTAACGAGCGCAGTGTTGCCCGGACCTGATAACCGGCCTGCAACAACTGAATGATACAATGCGATGCGATAAAGCCAGAACCGCCCGTGACTAATACGATCTTCTTTTTGCCTTCCATAGGTTTTTTTTGAGGCAAAACTAAAAGCTGGCACAACGACCAGCTTTGTCCAAAAGACCGAAGTTACTTTGTTTAAAAGGCGCGGGTTATTAAGGCAATTGCGAGTTAACCCATAAACAAAACTCCCGGCCATGTCAAGCATAGCCGGGAGGATGGAATCGTTACAGACGCTTCGTTTAATACTGTTCTCGAACAGTAATTCCTCACTAGCCCATGGTTCAACTGCGAAGAATATTTCTTATTGAGGTGTGCTAAATTTTGCCGAGGTTCCTGCCCAACTTAAGCGGGACGTTTTTTCTGCTCTGCTTCAGCAGCAATTTCTTCAGCCAGTTCATTTCTCAGGCGATTGACCTCGTGTCGCAACGTAGCCGTCTTAACGACCAGCTTATCTGCTTTTGCCAAAGCATCGGCTACTATGGCTTCTCCTTTATGTGCTGCTTCCTCGACTTTATCCTGATTATTCGTCATCAGCGTTTCGGCTTAAGTTCTCTATCATAAATTTACAATGCGAGATATCTAATTCCAAGTCATCAATCTCACGTACCAGGACTTCATGTTTCTTTCGCAATCGAACAAGACCTGATTTCAAATTCTCTAATTTCGGATTGTCATATTCATCTATCTCGCTCATCTCCTGTAACAACTTCCGTACATCATAAACTGCTAACTCTATCTGT
The DNA here is from genome assembly GCF_054777875.1 of Spirosoma koreense. NCBI lineage: Bacteria > Pseudomonadati > Bacteroidota > Cytophagia > Cytophagales > Cytophagaceae > Spirosoma > Spirosoma koreense. The sequence continues at coordinate 567,839 of NZ_BAAHAC010000029.1, forward strand.
AATACCTCCCCAACAATTTCTAATTGTGTATATTGTAATTGATGCAATAGGCTCTGGTAGTACGCTTTATCTTTATTCATTCAACTGTTATTGAAGCAATAGGTCGTTCATCATCTCAGCATTACAAATGTAAATATTATCTATTTAACATTTCTTTTCCTACTAATTGATGCTCCTGTTAATACTCTATAATGAAAACTCCCGGCCATGTCAAGCATAGCCGGGAGCAAAACCTTAGAGCCAGAATTTATTACGAACCGCACATCTCGCAGCCTTCCGGATCGTCCAGCGAGCAGGTCATGGCGGCATATTGCTGTTCGAGGTCGGTTACCATCGGTACGGGTGTTGGCATCGCGTTGGTCGCGTGCTCTTTCGCGTACTGAGCGTAGTCGAGTGGTTTTTCGACGGGCGCGGTTTCGGCCATTGCCGGTTCCAACTGAGGTTCGGCCTGTGGTTGCACGACGGTGAATTTAACCGCGTCGGCAGCCGCTTTCGTACGCAGGTAATACATACCCGTTTTCAGACCCGCTTTCCAGGCGTAGAAGTGCATCGACGTCAGCTTACCGAAGTTCGAATCCTGAATGTGGATATTCAGCGACTGCGACTGGCAGATGTACGCGCCCCGATCGGCGGCCATGTCGATGATGTGCTTCTGCTTGATCTCCCAAACCGTTTTATACAGGTCTTTGATGTTCTGCGGAATGTTCGGAATCTGCTGAACCGAGCCGTTGGCCAGAATCAGGTTATTCTTCATCGTATCGTTCCACAAGCCCAGTTTCACGAGGTCTTTGAGCAGGTGTTTGTTCACCACTACGAATTCACCCGACAGTACACGACGCGTATAGATGTTGCTCGTATACGGCTCAAAGCATTCGTTATTGCCCAGAATCTGCGAAGTGGAAGCCGTTGGCATCGGTGCCAGCAGCAGCGAGTTCCGGACGCCATGCTCGACAACCTCTTTCCGCAGGCTTTCCCAGTCCCAGCGATTCGATTTGGGTTTTACGCCCCACAGGTCGAACTGGAATTGACCCTGCGAAATCGGCGAACCTTTCCAGGTTTCGTACGGACCGTATTCTTTAGCCTGCTCCATCGAGGCCGTCATGGCACCGAAGTAGATAGTCTCGAAAATGTCTTCGTTCAACCGACGGGCCTCGTCCGACTCGAACGGCATCCGCAGCATGATGAACGCATCGGCCAGCCCCTGCACACCCAGACCGATCGGCCGGTGGCGCATGTTGCTCCGACGGGCTTCTTCAACCGGATAGTAGTTGATATCGATGATCTTGTTCAGGTTCCGGGTCGCCGTTTTGGTTACCTCATACAGCTTCTGGTGATCGAACCGCAGGATGCCGTCGGTGCCGCGGGTAATGAATTTCGGCAGCGCAATCGACGCCAGGTTACAAACCGCTACTTCGTCGGGGGCGGTGTACTCGATGATTTCGGTGCACAGGTTCGACGATTTGATCGTACCCAGGTTCTTCTGGTTCGACTTTTTGTTGGCCGCGTCTTTATAAAGCATATACGGCGTGCCGGTTTCAGTCTGCGATTCCAGAATCTTGAACCACAGTTCCTGCGCTTTCACCGTTCGGCGGGCACGTCCTTCGCGTTCATACCGCTCATACAGAGCTTCGAACTCGTCGCCGTAGCAATCGGCCAGGCCAGGGCACTCGTGCGGGCAGAACAGCGACCAGACATCGTCATTCTCCACACGCTTCATGAACAGATCGGGCGTCCAGAGCGCATAGAACAAATCGCGGGCGCGGCCTTCTTCTTTACCGGAGTTCTTTTTCAGATCCAGAAAGTCGAAAATATCGGCATGCCAGGGTTCCAGATAAATGGCAAACGAGCCTTTCCGCTTCCCACCGCCCTGATCGACGTAGCGGGCCGTGTCGTTGAAGACGCGCAGCATCGGCACGATCCCGTTCGAGGTACCGTTGGTGCCTTTGATATACGTGCCTGTGGCCCGAACGTTATGAATGCTCAGCCCAATACCACCCGCCGACTGCGAAATTTTGGCGGTCTGTTTCAGTGTATCGTAGATTCCTTCGATGGAATCGTCCTTCATCGTCAGTAAGAAGCAGCTCGACATTTGCGGCTTCGGGGTACCGGCGTTGAAGAGCGTGGGTGTGGCGTGGGTGAACCACTTTTCCGACAGCAGATTATAGGTTTCGATGGCAGCATCCACATCGTCCATGTGAATCCCGACTGCCACGCGCATCAGCATATGCTGCGGGCGTTCGGCAATCCGACCATCGGTTTTGAGCAGATATGATTTTTCGAGGGTTTTGTAGCCGAAGTAATCGTAGCCGTAATCCCGATCGTAGATGATCGTCGAATCGAGCAGGCCCGCGTGCTGGCGAACCACATCGTATACCTCTTTCGAAATCAGCGATGCGTTTTCACCGGTTTTGGGATCTTCGTAGTGGTAAAGCTTTTTAATGGTTCCCGAAAACGACTTATTGGTCTCTTTGTGCAGGTTCGAGATCGCAATCCGGGCGGCCAGAATGGCGTAGTCCGGGTGTTTGGTGGTCATCGAAGCGGCTGTTTCTGCGGCCAGATTATCGAGTTCGGTCGTTTTGACACCGTCGTACAGGCCACTGACGACTTTTACGGCGACCTCTACCGGCTGTACATAGGCCGGATCAAGGCCATAGCACAACTTCTCGATTCGAGCAGTGATTTTGTCGAATTTGACAGATTCCCGGCGGCCATCTCGTTTGATTACGTACATGAGTTTGGGCTGGATTTTATATATGAATAAATGATAAATTCAGATCGAAAGAGGGTTAAAGTTGTTCCGAAATAGACGGAAAAACAACCTGAATAGTTCGGACGTTTTTTTGAATAATTGAAATGTTCAACTCTACCGGGAAGGTTACGAAATTGTTAAGTCGTCACTGTTAGCGCTTTAACAATAGCCTATTGGAGAGATAGTCTTAGAAAGAAAAAAAGAGATTTTTTTACCGGGCTGTGCAGTGAAACCTCGCCCGCTAGTGTTCTTTGATGTACAAGTATCGGTCTGGAAAAGTAGCAAGAAAGCCATTCAGACACAAGGCTTTGTTACCGGATTATTAGTGTGCGGTCCAGAAATATTAATTTACGAATAAAGGACCAAAAGATCAACAAAAAAGGTTGACCGATCTGCAAAAACACCGTACCTTTGCAATCCTTTTCGGTCGGAAACCGAGAAGATGACCAGCAAAAGACATTAAACCATGAAAAAGGGCATTCACCCGGATTACCGCGACGTGGTATTCCACGACCTGTCGAGCGACTATAAGTTCCTGACGCGCTCAACGGTTCAAACGAAAGACACTATCGAGTTCGAAGGTAAAACCTATCCGCTCGTTAAAATTGAAGTGAGCTCGCAGTCGCACCCGTTTTATACAGGCAAGAATGTACTGCTCGATACCGCGGGTCGTGTGGACAAGTTCCGCAAACGCTACGGTACGAAGTAAGCCACGTCTTACACTACCTAAAAACTCCCCTGCCGCGCCCAACGTAGCAGGGGAGTTTTTTACTTTTCGACTTTTCGCCATGAAGAAAATCTTAATCATAGAAGATGACCGGCGTATTGCGCAGAATATCAGCCGCGGGCTTCAGGGCGAAGGCTATGCGACAGAAGTCGTTTATGAGGGGCTCAACGGGCGGCAAATGGCCCTCCAACCTGGCGTCGATCTGCTGATTCTGGACATTAACCTGCCCGGCCTGAGCGGCTTTGAAGTCTGCCGCAGCGTCCGGGCCGAGAAGCCGCAACTACCGATCATCATGCTCACAGCGCTGGGTGAAATTGAGGATAAGGTGGAAGGACTTTCTCTGGGAGCCGACGACTATCTGGTCAAACCGTTCGATTTTCGTGAGCTGGTGGCGCGGGTGGCTACCTGTTTTCGCCGGGTCGTCCACAGCACCGAGCGCCCCATAAGCGACGAAGTCTGGCAGGTGGCCAACCTAATAGTCAACCTGACGACTAAAGAAGTGCTTCGGGGCCGGGTTCCGATCGATCTGACCGCCCGCGAATTTGCTCTGCTGGAATACCTGATGCGCAATCGGGGTCGGGTTCTCTCGAAAATGGACATTGCCGAAACGGTCTGGAACCTGAACTTCGATCCGGGCACCAATGTCGTAGAAGTATACGTCAATTACCTGCGTAAGAAAATCGATAAGGATTTCGAGCCCAAACTGATTCATACCCGCCCCGGTATGGGGTACGTGCTTAAAGAGGAATGAGTTAGCAGAGGGCATGGGGCGCGGGGCATAGGGGGCAGTAGCCAGGCCCCATTCCCTTACTCCAACGCCCTCTGCCCCATGCCCTTGCCCCCACCCGCTATGACCATCCGAAACCGCATCGCCCTTCAGTTTTCGCTCATCGTAGCGTCGATTCTGGTCATTTTTTCGGTCCTGATTTATCTGGTCTCGGCAACCTACCGACGGGAGGAGTTTTACGAACGACTGAAGAGCAAAGCCCGGACCACCGTCCGCTTTCTGATCGAGGTAAAAGAAGTAGACCGGGAGTTGCTCAAAATTATCGATCGGAATACACTGACGGCCCTGTTCGATGAAAAGGTGCTGATCTTCGACGCCAAAAATCACCTGATTTATTCCAGCGTCGACGATCAGGTCATCAATTACAAGGCTTCGTTGCTGGATGAAGTCCGGCGGCTGGGCGAAGTCGAAACCTTCAATGGTCGCAATGAATTGGTCGGGCTCCTGTACCGGCAAAACGGTCGCGATCTGGTCGTGCTGGCGTCGGCCTATGACCAGTTTGGGAAAAGCAAGCTCGATAACCTGCGGTTGACGCTCGGCTGGGGACTACTGGCGGGTATCGGTATCACCATCGGGCTGGGTATTTTCTTCGCGGGTCAGTCGCTGCGACCCATCAGTCAAATCAACCAGCAGGTTTCGACCATTACCGCCCGTAACCTTCAGCAACGGCTGGACGAAGGCAACCGGCAGGATGAAATTGCCCGGCTGGCAATGAACTTCAACAACGTGCTACAGCGGCTGCAGCAGGCCTTCGAGCAACAGCGCAGTTTCGTTTCGCACGCGTCGCACGAACTTCGCACCCCACTGGCTGCGCTTAAATCGGAGATTCAGCTAGGCCTGCTCCGGCCGATCTCGGTCGGTCAACACGAGGAAATCCTCAACAACCTGCTGTCTGATGCCGACCGACTTATCAACCTGACCAACAGCCTGCTGCTGCTGGCCCGTACGATGGAAACCAGCAACCAAGTGTCGTTTCAACCGATTCGCATCGACGATATCATCTTCACGGCTAAGGATGAGTTATTAGACGCAAAACCCAATTACCACGTCGAAATCGACTACACGAATATTCCAGAAACCGAAACCGAAACCCTTATCCAAGGTAATGAACATCTGCTGAAACAGGTGCTGCTGAATCTGCTCGACAATGCCTGCAAGTATTCGACCGATCACAGGGCTCAGGTTCGCATCAGTACCGACGAACAACAGTGCCAGATCACCATTCAGGACCGGGGCATCGGCATGTCGGACGCCGACCTGGCGCATATTTTCGAACCTTTCTACCGGGCGCAGAACGCGCTGGGTTACGAAGGCTTTGGCATTGGCTTATCCATTTCCGCCAAGCTCATCGAACTGCACCGCGGCACCTTAACCGTAGTCAGCCAGTTGAACGACGGGAGCACGTTCACAATTTTGTTACCACACATGTGACTCAGTTACGTTCTAGCGGGCATTTCCCCGATCAAGGCAACTAGAAACCGCCCGTTCAATAACAAACGAAATTTGCGACGCAATTGCCGGAATTTGTGCCATGCAGAACCCCAGGTTTGCGTATCTTAAGCCAGAGTATAAAGCTTAGTATATTATCTAGTTATACCCGTTATCAATAGACTAGCTGTAGCGTAGGTGGAAACCCATATGTCCGGTCGATAAGCGTGAGTTAGACCCACGCTATAGCTAGTTTAAGTAGCCTCATATTTCCTCTTTTTTAAAACCAATTCCATTGATCAATGACTCATTTATACACTTTTTTGTCGACACCGATCCGCGCAGGCTTACTTAGCCTATGCCTGTTGGTGTGTGGTTTGCCGTTCCGTGGGCAGGCGCAGGTAAAAAACCTACCGCTGCCCGGTCAGGCTCAGTCGGCTATATCACAGCTTAATGGCCAGGTTCAGGCCAGTGCCAACCGGTCCCTCGCCGGCCAGTACATCGTCGTGTATAAGCCAACCTCAACCGTCCAGGCGCGTGTTATGGCGGTCCAGCCTTATCCGCAGCGGCAGCAACTAATGCGGAATGAAGCCACGGCCACGCTGGCTAAAAACAGACTCGTCGGCAAGCCAGTACTTCACGTATACGATACGGCTTTGAAAGGCTTCGCCGTGAGTGGCTTAACGGGCGCGGACGTCGAGCAGCTTCGCCGGGACGATCAGATCGATTACGTGGTCGCCGACCAGCCTGTTTTCGGATCAGAATATGGCGCTCCGGCCCCGTTGGCGGCAAGTTGCAATGGTCCTTCCATTACCCTCAATGGGGTGACGAACTACAATGTCGGGCTAGCCACGTTTGGCTCCACGGCCGCCGTTTCTGGGCAGGTCGTTCTGGCGATCGATGGCGCCACTCCCTTCAATGACGCCTGTACCGCCATTCAGAACAATGTTTCGGGTAAGATTGCGCTGATCGACCGGGGCTCCTGCGATTTTATCACAAAAGCAACTGTGGCCCAACAGGCGGGAGCCATCGGGGTCATCATTGTCAACAATGCGGCTGGTGATGCCCCAGGCATGAGTGGCACGAGCAGTGTGGTGACGATCCCGGTAATGTCGCTGAGCCAGGCCGACGGGAATGCCCTGAAAACAACCCTGAACGCCGGTACTATCGTTACGGCTATTCTGGACAGGCAGTTACCCGACAACAACTCGCAATGCAAACCCTGGGGGATTGCCCGGGTAGGCGGGGGCGGCTCGGGCGTGGGGAAACGGGCGTGGATCATTGATTCGGGCATCGACCTTACCCATCCTGACCTCAACGTCAACACAGCCTTATCGACCTATTTTGTTGGCACCAGCCCTGCCGATGGCAATGGGCACGGAACGCACGTGGCCGGTACGATAGCCGCTAAAGACAACGGTTTTGGCGTGGTTGGGGTGGCAGCCGGGGCCGAGGTCGTAGCCGTAAAGGTTCTGGCCGACGATAATGGCAGCGTCGGGTCCAGCATCATAGCTGGCGTAAACTACGTGGCGGCCCACGCGGCCAGCGCCGATGTGGCCAACATGAGTCTGGGCGGCCCGCCCAACAAGGCACTGGATGATGCCGTTCTGGCGCTGTCGAACGTGTGTAAGGTAGTTGTGGCCGCCGGAAACAACGCCCAGAATACAAATTATTACAGCCCCGCCCGGGTCAATGCCCCGAATATTCTCACCGTCTCGGCCATGGATATTTATGATAAGCTGGCCAGTTTCTCCAATTTCGGCAATGGCCCCGTCGACTATAGCGCACCGGGCGTCAATATCGCTTCCTGCTGGCCGGGTGGAGGGTATGCTTATCTGAACGGAACCTCAATGGCGGCTCCCCATGTCAGCGGACTCCTGCTGCTGGGCACGATCTGCGGGATCTCGAAAATTACGGGCGACAAAGACAATGTTCCTGACCTGATCGCCAGCCTGTACAACGCGGCAAACGATGTCGACAACGACCACGATGGCTATACCGTTTGCGCGGGCGACTGCGACGACAGCGACCCAACCGTTCATCCGGGAGCCGCCGAACTCTGCGATAACAAAGACAATAACTGCAACGGACAGATCGACGAAGGCAATGTCTGCTGCCCGGGCGGTACGACGCTGTACGTAAATGCCAGTGCAAGTGGAGCCAATACGGGGGTTTCCTGGGCGAACGCCTTTACCTCGTTGCAGGCAGCGCTTACGGCAGCCAAACGCTGTTCGCAGATCACCCAGATCTGGGTAGCCAAAGGTACGTACTACCCAGGCATCGATGCCTTAGGCCAGACCGCTCCGCTCGACCCACGAACCAAATCCTTTGTCATGCAGAATAATCTGGCTATCTATGGCGGTTTCATTGGCAACGAAGCGAATCTGTCGCAACGCAATCCAGGTCAGAACACGACTACCCTCAGTGGCGATATTCAGCAAGACGGCCAGATAGCCAACAATGCTTATCACGTTATTCAGAACATTCCGGAGTATGGCTCCTCGCTCAACAGTACAGCTATTCTGGACGGATTCATTGTCCGGGACGGGTTTGCCAATTTCGTCCTGACCAGTGGAACGACTTCATCGGTGTCGTACCCGGATAGTTACGGGGGTGGCCTCATCAATTACAACGCGAATCCTACGATCCGGAATTGTATCATGTTCAACAATGGCGCGTATTACGGCGGTGGACTGGCGGATAATTTTGCCAGCCCCGCCCTGATCAACAATCTGTTTGTGGCCAATGCCGGATCATTTGACGGAGGAGCCATTATTAACGAATTAAGCTCATCACCCACGCTCATCAACTGCGCTATTCTTCAGAATAGTGCCCGGCACGGCGGGGGTATCGAAAACAATAACAGCTCGAATCCTGCATTGACGAACTGCTCATTTTCGGGCAACAATGCTTCGGTAGCGGGTGGGGGCATGTACAATTACGACGGTTCGGCGCCTGTGGTTAAGAACAGCATCTTCTGGGGGGATGGCACTGAAGTAACTAATGAACCCGCATCCGCAACGATAGCCGCCAGTAATCCTACCATCACCTACAGCATCATCCAGGGAGGCTGGACTGGGTCAGGCGCTAACAATCTGAACGCCGACCCCAAGTTTACCAGCCAGCCCACCTACGGTCAAAATACCATCGGCGACCTTAGCCTGACCAATTGCTCCCCGGCTGTTAACGCTGGCGATCCGGCTACAACAACGGCTATGGCCGGTGCCGGTGACCTGAACGGAAACCCACGGATTATAGCGGGCAGAGTCGATATAGGAGCCTACGAAGTAGTTTCGCCAAACTTCCCCGTTGTTGTTCTGACCCAGCCGACGGCCAGTTCCGTCGTCTGCGAGGGAGGTACCATTACGGCCAGTGTCAGTGTAAGCGGCACCATCTCGGGCTATCAGTGGTATAAAAACGATTTATCGAGCCCCGTAGCGGGCCAGACCCTGGCAACCCTCTCCATCCCGGCTGCAACGACCGCCGATGCGGGTAGTTATTCGGTCGTGGTAACAGGCGCCTGTAATGCGATTACCTCCACAGCTTTCAGCCTGACCGTGGCCTGTACCGACCTGAGCCCACAGGTAACCGCCCGTCCTTCGACAATCAGAGGAACCAACAACGTCTTTCTGGTCGTCGACGTCTATGAGCTTAACTCCCTGCCCACTACGGCTCCGATAACCGTCAAGGTTGCCAAAGATCCGAAAGTAACGTTCAGCTTCGACAACAGCCTCACGTCGGTTGGGGGGAAAACCGTGCAGAACAGCGCCTGGAGTATCAGCGGGCCAACGGGTGGCTATTATAGCCTGACAACGAATCAGACAATTGCAGCTGGGGCAACGCTGTCGTTTGGATTGAATGGTGTGCTGACTCCTGGGTCCACAACGGGAGTTCTAACAGCCAGCGCGACGCTTCTGGGAGGTGGCGAAGTGGAATTAGGCAATAATACGGATGCCGACAAGATCGAGTATTTTCAACAATAGCCCCGAATCAGGCTTTTTCGCCTGATTCACTCAACCAAAAAGTCCGCTGATCTTCAGCGGACTTTTTGCTTTTATACCACTTGATTTACCTTATCGAGGTCGGGAGCCCGCAAGAAGCACATGGTGCTAACAGTGGTCGATTTGCCAGGAAAAATGCATTAAAGACAGTAATTGTCGAGCCGATATGGTTTTATGTTTGTGCACGGAGTTGATCAAAACCGTCGATCATCGGGTGCCAAGTTCTTACCGCCAAACCAGAGACTATCTCCTAAAATCATGCCCTTTGCAAGTCGAAAAACACTGCTGGCCGTTGCTTTTTGCCTATTCTATCTGATTTTCAACCTTCGGGCGCAGACAAAGACTACCCCCTTCCATGTCGTTGCCTTCTTTACCGGCAAAAACGACAAAGCCCACATCAGCTTCGTACACGAAGCCAATCGATGGTTCGCCAAAATAGCGCCTACTTATCAGTTCACCTACGATTCTACCTCGGACTGGACTAAACTAAACGCCGAATTTTTATCTCATTATCAGGTAGTTCTATTCCTCGACACCCGCCCCGACGAACCGGAACAACGGGCGGCTTTTGAAACCTACATGAAAAACGGCGGAGCCTGGATGGGATTTCATTTCGCGGCCTTTGCCCTGACGCCCTCCAAATACCCGCAGAACTGGAACTGGTACCACGATGAGTTTTTAGGAGCCGGGCAATACAAGAGCAACACCTGGCACCCAACCCCGGCTACGCTGCGGGTCGAAGACCGGAAGCACCCGGCCACCAAAGGCTTACCCCAAACTTTCAAAACCGCCCCGAACGAATGGTATCGCTGGGAAAAAGATCTGAAAGCCAACCCAGACATTGATATTCTGCTCTCGATCGATCCAGTCAGCTTTCCGCTCGGAACCGGTCCTAAACCGCACGAAATCTGGCATAGTGGCTATTATCCGGTGGTCTGGACCAACAAAAAATATCGCATGATCTACCTCAACATGGGTCATAACGACATCGACTACGATAATAAAACAGACAAAGAACTGTCGTTTTCGTTCGCGAATGAAACGCAGAATAAACTCATTATCAACAGCCTGCTATGGCTGGGCAACGGTAAGAAACCGTGACCGCAGGGTAGAATAAGCCGGCTTCTAATTTTTTTCTAAGCTTTTTCTAAACCTCTTCTAAGCGTACTGTAAGCCTGCTGTAACCTGGACGGCAGACCTTTGCGACCGTATACTTTTTTATCCATGCGGTCGCTTCTTTTCCTGTTTTTTTCTATTCTGAGTACTTTCTGTCTTTGGGCGCAAACCCCTCCCCGACAGGACTCCCTGGTGGTAACGCTCCGGCAGGCCGACAGTCTGTTCGTAAAAAACAACCTGCTGCTACTGGCCGAACGTTTCCGCATCGATGCCAGCCAGGCGCAGGTATTACAGGCTAGCCTGTACGATAACCCAACCATCACGGTTGAACTAAGCGCCTACAATAGCGAAGCCCGGCGGGTGCTGGATGTGGGGAAGCAGGGGCAGAAGACCCTGGCTATTCAGCAGTTGCTTTACACGGCCGGCAAGCGAAACAAGCGGATTGCCCTGGCATCGGAAGCAGCCCGACTGACGGAGTTTGAACTGCTCGATTTGCTGCGCGGCCTACGCTTCGATCTGCGGAGCCGCTTCTATTCCATCTATTTTCAGCAACAAACCCTCGCCCGTTTCGATCAGCAAATCGCTACGCTTCAGACCACCGTATCGGCCTATGAAGTACAGTACAACCGCAATAACGTTTCCCTGCGCGAACTGCTGCGGCTGAAGGCGCTGCTGTTTCAGTTGAACAATGACCGCACCACGCTGGTGTTTCAGCTGGCCGACGACCAGCGGACCCTGCGAACGCTGTTATCCGTCGATCAGCCCATCAAACCGGTGGTTCGCAACGAAGCGCTGACCCGCTACCATTTGCCGACGCAGTCGGAAGATACGCTGCAACAGATGGCCCTGCGCAACCGGCCCGATCTGAAAGCGACCGAATCGCTGACGCGACAGGCCGAACTGAACTATAACCTTCAGCGTGCTTTAGCCGTACCCGATGTGCGCGTCGGTGGCGCCTACGACCAGGCCGGTAGCTACATTCAGAATTACGTTGGGTTGTCGGTATCGACCGATATACCGCTGTTCAACCGAAATCAGGGAGCCATCCGGGCGGCTCGTAGCCAGATTGGCTACCAGAACCAGGTGCAGCGGCAAAAAGCTATGCAGGTGACGAATGAAGTCGCCACGGCACTGCAGAAAGTACGGGAAGTGGAACGCCGGGTGCAGTCGATCGAACAGCAGTTTACGATTCAGTTCGACCAGTTGAATCAGGGCGTAGTGACGAGCTTTCAGAAAGGAAATATCACCCTGCTGGAGTTCGTCGATCTGATCGAAGCCTATAACGACAGCATCAGTCAGCTCAACCGCCTGCGGTCCGACCGGGTCAGCGCTTACGAAGAACTGAATTACCTGATTGGCGACGATTTATTTAAGTAGTACCAGACGGATCTCAACGTCAACGAATTCACCTATTTCATAGCCGGACGTTCCGTTCGGTACGACCATGAAAACCAACCTTGCTTTTGTCCTTGGCAGCCTCTACCTGCTGAGTTCCTGCACCCCAAAACCAGCCCACGAAGAAGCCAAAGCTTTTATGCTCTCCGACACGATGATGCGCCGGATTCGGCTCGACAGCGTGACGACCCAGCCCGTCCGCAGTGAACTGACGCTGGTCGGAAAAATCGTGGCCGACGAAAACCGGGTCATCAAAGTGTTTCCGCTAGTGGGTGGCAATGTCGAAGAAGTAAATGTCGAACTGGGCGATTACGTCCGCAAAGGGCAGAAACTGGCGTCGATCCGGTCGGGCGAAGTGGCTGATCTGGAACGGCAAAGCATTCAGGCGCAGTCAGATTTGCTGGTAGCGGAGAAGAACCTGCGGGTGGCGCAGGACCTGTTCGAAACCAAGCTAACCTCCCAGCGTGAAGTGGTTGCGGCTCAAAAAGAGGTCGAAAAAGCGCAGGCCGAAGCAACGCGGGTGAAAGAAGTGTTCCGGATTTATGGCATCGGCCAGGCGTCGATGTATACCGTCAAAGCGCCCATCGATGGCTACGTCATCGAAAAAAATGTCAACCGCGACATGCAGTTGCGCTCCGACAACGCCGATAACCTGTTCACCATCGGTCAGATCAGTGAAGTGTGGGTACTGGCCAATGTCAACGAAAGCGACATTCAGCGGGTTCGTGTCGGTATGGCCGCCAGCATCCAGACACTCAGCTATCCCGATGAACTGTTTACGGGCAAGGTCGACAAAATTTATACGGTGCTGGACCCTAACACAAAAGCCATGACCGTCCGGATTCGGCTCCAGAATAAAGGGATGAAACTCCGTCCCGAGATGCATGCAACCGTAACCTTGCGCTACGACGACGGCGGCCAGTTAGCCACGGTTCCGGCAGGCTCGGTCATTTTCGACCGCTCCAAACACTACGTCATGGTGTTCCGGGGCCGCTCCGACATCGAAACCCGCGAAGTCAACGTGTTGAAGTCCCTGGGCAATGTCGCGTACGTGCAAGCCGGTGTCAAGCCCGGCGAAAAAGTCATTTCCAAAAATCAACTGCTGGTGTATAACGCGCTCAATAATTAGCAGAGGGCATGGGGGTAAGGGCAGAGGGCATTGGGTAAAGGGGCAAGGGTGTTGATCAAAGGATATTGTGCCCCTATTCCCTTACTCCCATGCCCTCCACCCTTACCCCTCTGCCCCAGCCCCCTTCCCATGAACAAACTCATCCGAAACATCGTCGGCTTTTCGCTCAGGAACCGCTTCTTCGTCTTTTTCATGACGGTGGCTCTGGTCATAGCCGGTATTTATAGTTACCTGAATACGCCCCTCGAAGCGTTTCCTGATGTCACGAATACGCAGATTATCGTCGTCACGCAGTGGAACGGTCGCTCGGCGGAAGAAGTCGAACGGTTTGTGACGGTGCCGATCGAAGTAGCCATGAACTCGGTTCAGCGGAAAAGCAACGTCCGCTCGACGACCATGTTCGGTTTGTCGGTCATGAAGATTATTTTCGATGACGGGGTCGATGATTTCTTTGCCCGCCAGCAGGTCAATAATCTGCTGCGGAACGTGTCGCTACCCGACGGCGTCGAACCCGAAATTCAGCCACCGTACGGACCGACCGGTGAAATTTTCCGCTATACACTCGAAAGCCCGAACCGCGACAGCCGCGAACTGCTCACCCTGCAAAACTGGGTCGTCGACCGGCAACTGCGGGCCGTACCGGGCGTAGCCGACATTGTGGCGTTTGGCGGGCGCGACAAAATCTACGAACTCCGCGTCAACCCAACTCAACTCACCAAGTACGACATTACGCCCCTGGAAGTGTACCAGGCCGTTACGCGCAGCAACATCAACGTCGGGGGCGACGTCATCGAGCGTAACGGGCAGGCGTATGTCGTACGCGGCATTGGGTTACTGACGTCGGTTCAGGACATCGAAAACATCCTGATCGAAGAAGCGGGCGGCAATCCGGTGCTGGTCAAGAACGTGGCCGAAGTGGCTGAGTCGAACCTGCCGCGCGTGGGTCAGGTTGGGCTGGACAAAAACGACGACGTCGTGGAAGGCATCATCGTGATGCGGAAAGGCGAAAACCCGAGCGAGATTCTGGCGCGGGTGAAAGACAAAATCGAAGAGCTGAATACTCGGGTGCTGCCCTCGGACGTGAAGATGGTGACGTTCTACGACCGCGACAACCTCATCGAATTTTGTACGAAAACCGTGCTCCACAACCTGACCGAGGGAATTATTCTGGTTACGGTCATCGTCTTTCTGTTCATGGCCGACTGGCGGACCACGCTGATCGTGTCGATCATCATTCCACTGGCATTACTGTTTGCGTTCATGTGCCTGAAACTGCGCGGCATGTCGGCCAACCTGCTGTCGATGGGCGCGGTTGATTTTGGGATCATCATCGACGGGGCGGTGGTGATGGTGGAAGGAATTTTTGTGTCGCTGGATCATCTGGCGCACAAAACAGGCATGGCTCGCTTTAACCGGATGGCCAAACTGGGCCTGATCCGCAAAACCGGTGGTGACCTGGGAAAAGCCGTTTTCTTCTCCAAACTGATCATTATTACGGCGTTGCTGCCCATCTTCTCGTTCCAGAAAGTGGAGGGTAAAATGTTTTCGCCCCTGGCCTGGACCCTCGGGTTTGCGCTGCTGGGTGCGCTGCTGTTCACGCTGACGCTGGTGCCGGTGCTGTGCTCGATGCTGCTGAAGAAAAACGTTCGTGAGAAAAATAACCCCATTGTCAGCTTCTTTAACCGCATCGTCATGGCTGGTTTTGGCTGGTGCTTCCGAAACCGGCGGCTTAGCCTGATTGCATCGATTGGTTTTATGGGCGCTACGTTTTTCTCGGCTTCGCTGCTCGGTACGGAGTTTTTGCCGCAACTCAATGAAGGCGCTTTGTGGGTGACGGCCGAGCTGCCCATGAGTATGTCGTTGCCCGAAAGCGTCGATATGGCCAAAACCATCCGGCAGGATCTGAAGACGTTCCCAGAAGTCAGGCAGGTGCTCTCGCAGGTGGGCCGCTCCAACGACGGCACTGATCCCAACGGCTTCTATTTCTGTCAGTTTCAGGTCGATCTGAAGCCTAAAGATGAGTGGACACGCAAAATCACAACCGAGCAGCTCACCGACGAAATGGATGCGAAGCTCAAAAACTACGCGGGCATTCTGTACAATTATTCGCAGCCTATTATCGATAACGTGGCCGAAGCGGTGGCCGGTTACAAAGCCAGCAATGGGATCAAGATTTTCGGTCCGGACGTCTACGAGCTGGAAAAATACGCCAGTCAGGCGATGGAAGCCGTCAAAAACGTGGAGGGGATCAAAGACCTGGGTATTATCCGCAATGTCGGGCAGCCCGAGATGAGTGTCTTGTTTCACGACCACAAAATGGCACTCTACGGCGTATCGACGGCCGATGCGCAGGCGGTGATCGAAATGGCGATTGGTGGTAAAACTGCGTCGATTCTGTACGAAGGTGAACGCAAATTCGATATCCGGGTGCGGTTTCAGCCCGAATACCGGCAGAGCGAAGACGACATTATGCGGCTGATGGTGCCGACTATGAGCGGGGGGAAAATTCCGCTGAAGGAAATTGCCACCATCCGGCAGGTGACCGGTCCGGCGTTTATCTACCGCGATCTGAACAAGCGCTTCATCGGCGTCAAGTTCTCCGTACGCGGCCGCGACCTGGGCAGCACCATCGCCGAAGCGCAGCAGCGTGTGCGCGAGAAGCTCAATCCGGCGAAGGGTTACTCGGTCGAATGGGTGGGTGAGTTTGAAAACCAGGTGCGCGCAACGGGCCGTCTGGGCCAGGTGGTCCCCATCAGTATCGCGGCTATTTTCGTGATCCTGTTCATCACCTTCGGCAATGCCAAAGATGCCGGGCTTGTGCTGCTCAACGTACCGTTTGCGCTGATCGGTGGAATTCTGGCCTTGCACGTCACGGGTATGAACTTCGGCATTTCGGCGGGCGTGGGCTTCATTGCGCTCTTCGGCATCTGCGTCCAGAACGGGGTGATCCTCATTTCGGTATTTAATAACAACAGACAGGCCAGAATGCCACTCGATCAGGCGATTCGCGAGGGGGTCCAGTCGCGCATCCGGCCCGTCGTGATGACGGCACTGATGGCCGCGATCGGATTACTGCCGGCTGCCGTTTCGACCGGTATAGGCTCCGAAACCCAGAAACCACTGGCCATAGTGGTAATCGGCGGACTGATCACCGCAACGATTCTGACGCTGCTGATTTTTCCGATCATCTACCGGCTTTTCTACCGTCGGGAAACCCACAGGAAACCCAGAGCGTTGGCCGTGGCTGAGGTATAAATAACACAGGAGTTGCCTCATACTCAACCGAATCTACCGTTCACTAAATGACTGGCGGTGAAGAGCCGAGCTTGCCATAAACTTTGTGTTAGTGACCCAAAAATATCGTAAACCCCTAACACATAAGCGTATGAAACCGGTAAAGTTTGAGAAGAATAAGGTGAATTTCGAAGACTTCAAAGCAGACACGTCCACCGAAAAGTTGCTGGAGACATTGGCCGTTCCGGATAGTGCCCTTTTGCCGTGGTTCTTTTCAATAGACGTGCTGAGTGTAACCAAAACGGTCGGTAAAGGTCGCACCAACCTGACGTTCATCAAACCGGATATCGTTCAGGCCGATGCGACAACGCCTTACGCCAGTTTCAACCGGCAAAATTCACCGCAACGCAATCCAATCATCCAGATGCATTTTGAGCCGAGCGCCTACGGAATTACCACGGTTTCAAACTACATCATGGTCTTTTCGGTAGAAACGTCGGGGGCTGCGGGCTTCAACCTGCAGGGATATGCGGGGGCGGGTTCGGTCGGAAATGCCGGACCAAGAACGCTGAATGGCAAACAAACGGCTTCGCTGACGTTCAACAACGTTCCGCCGACACAGCAAATTTACGGCTATATGGAGCAAACCTCCGGGGCTGCATGGAGCTACTACACTACCTCCATGCGCTTTCCGATCATCATCTTTCAACCCTGAAAAGCCGGGCTAAAGCACCACGAACTCGACCCGGCGGTTCTTTTTGCGGTTTTCTTCGTTGTTGTTGGGCGCGACCGGATCGAGCGGACCGCGCCCAACGGCTTTCAGGCGGTTTTTCCGGATACCCTTGCCGACCAAATAGTCGATCACGGCCTGGCAGCGGTCACGCGAAAGTTGCGTATTGAGATCAAAATCACCCTGATTATCAGTATGCCCGTGGATTTCGATCCGCAGTGATGGGTATTGCGTCAGGACACCGTATAACTGATCGAGTTCCGTGTAAGACTCAGACCGTAACACCGGACTGCTCTGATCGAAGTAAATTTTGTTCAGCCGGATACTCTTTCCCTTTTCAATCAAACCGAAAGACTTGGTTTTTACGGCCGACACAGATGCTACACTGGTGACCTCGACAGCGGGGGTGGTTTCAACTTCATCGGGTATCGGCTCCTCATTCGGTAACCGCGCAACAAGCCTGATCACTTCTTCGGTTTTTTCTTTATGGATCACCAGCGACTTAGTAAAGCTTTCGTAGCCTTTGGCGGAGCCGGTCAGCTGATACACACCCATATCCGGCAGAACAGCCGTAAACTGCCCAATCCGCGGACTCGGCACAAGCGTAATCGGTGCCTGGCCAACTCGCCCCATCAGGGTAAACTGGCCACCCAGTATGGATTTGTCGGTCCGGCTATCGACCGACCGAATCGTCAGGCTGATGATGAGTTTATCCAGCTCGGCATCGAGTTCATACAGCTTACCGGAGGGCGGCACGTCGATCGTTAGTTGCCGGCCCACCGACTTGTGGCCGGGTGCGCTGACCTGGATATCGAGGTTATCGGGTTCGGTAAACTTCCGTTGAACCCGACCATTTTTGATTGGCAGTCGTTCGGATTTGCCGGTCGTGCGCGACGTAATGGTCGCAACAGCGGTCGATAAGGGTTGATTAATTTTTCCGGAAAAGGCTTTTATGGTCAGCACACTGGGTTTCAGGTGCGTCAGCTTCATGATGAGTTGCTGCGCGATCGCCAGGTTGATCACGCGGGTTTTGGCCGGCAGGAAAGCCGGAGCCGAAGCCTGAATGCTCAGATAGGAACCGGGCGGAGCCGCCAGTCTGAATCCCACACTATCAGACACTGCGGGAATAGCTTGCCCGGTTTTTTCGTCAAGTACGGTTATTTTCCCATGCGTTACCACCGTATCTGATTCGGTATCGACCAGACGAACGGTAATGCTTAGCAGGGAGGCCGGTTTGAGTTTGCGAGCTGAATCCGCCAAAGCCATCGGCCGCACCTGTAATGGGGCGGCCGTCAGGCTTTTTTCTGTACTGATATAGCCTACGATCAGCAGATACGTCAGTAGCAGTCTAATGAGCGGGCCACGACCTATTGCTATGGATACGAGTTGACACATTGTTTCCTGCCTGTCTCCTTGTCAGAAAGCAAACATATGCATTAACATCCATTTAGCCACTTCACCAATTGACTCTCGGTGTAGCGCGGGGCTTCGCTCGTTCTGCAGTAAGCCTGGCCTCTGCGGGATTTGTCGATTAATGCGCTGCGGTTGTCGACATCGGCGGATTGATCATGATGTGCGCGCGGTGGGTGCCGGGATCCATGATCCAGGGCATGCCCGGCGCTTCGGGTTTGGTCGGCAGGCCCGTACTCTCGGCCGTAGCATAGGGAATATACACGACGTAGCGCAGGTAGCCGTTTTTCACCTCACCCGTTGCCGGGGTATACTCTTCATCTTTAGCCGTGTACGAGAACAGCGACGACGGATGGGCCGGCATCGTCAATTTCTTATCCTTCACTTCCTGCTCACGGGCAGCCAGAATTTCGGCTGGCTTTTTCCCTTCTTTTTTCAGAACCCGGCCCCGCTCCATAAATGGGTCCAGGTCTTTATGATAACAGGACACGCTCAGGCCTTTCTGGGCCGGATCATCGGCGAGGCACACCAGTTCATTGGTTCCTTTTCGCAGTACTACAAACTCATTTTTAGGCGAATAGCCATACACCGTTGCACCATCGCGCTTATCGGCCGGAGCCGCCAGCACCGCCGTTTTGATCTGCACCTCAGGGGATGGAATAACCGGCGTTTGCGCCAGAGCGGCCAGCGCGAAGCCAGAAAACGTACAGCCAGTCAAAAGGGAAGCAATGATTTTCATGGTCGGGGTTGGGTTTGGAAAACAATTAGTAATGAAATCGGCACTGAATAATGTGTAGTCGACCGGCTTCAGCTCTGTGGACGAGCCGGTGTTCGTCCGTTATACGACGGGACCAGAAACCTGACAGGTTTTCCTTCAACGGTTCAGGCTTGCCTTTCCCATCGAAGGGGGTTCGCAAACACTCTTTTATAAGCTCATTAATTCGTCGGAGAACCGCCTTATCTGTCTGCTGCCAATATAGATAATCTTCCCAGGCATCCTTATCCCAAGACAAATCCATATCTATTCCTCCAGCAAGCTATGGTTTTCGTAGTCTCCCCGGTTAGCCCGTTCGACAGCATCCATCAATCGATTCCGATTTTTTTCAGAGCTCAGTAGGTGAAGCGTTTCTTTGAGCGAATTATATTCCCGAAGCGAGATAAGCACAACGTTCTTATGTTCACTACGGTTGATAATAACGGTATCGCCATCATCACTGACCTGATCGAGCTTAGCCTTCATCGAACGCCGAAACTCTGAATAATTAAGAACCTGCATCGTTAATCACTTATTTACGTACGAATATACGTACTTAATTTATAAAACTATTGATACCCCCGCGCCTGCAGGCCAAACAGTTCTGCATAGCGCCCGTCTTTTTCCAGTAGTTCGTAATGCGAACCGATTTCGAGGAGCGTGCCATTTTCCAGTACCAGAATCCGGTCGGCCATGCGAACGGTACTGAACCGGTGCGAGATAATCACCGACGATTTGCCTTCGGTTAGTTGGGCAAACCGTTGAAATACCTCGTATTCGGCACGGGCATCAAGGGCCGCCGTGGGCTCATCCAGAATGATCAGTTGGGCATCGCGCATATAGGCGCGCCCCAGCGCTACCTTCTGCCATTCGCCCCCCGACAGCTCTACGCCTTTTCCGAAGGAGCGGCCCAGTTGCTGATCATAGCCTCCGGCCAGTTTGGCAATCACCGTATCGGCCAGGCTTCGTTGCGCGGAGGTTTCGATGCGCGGCTGGTTTGTTCGTTCGTCGATGTCGCCAACGGCAATGTTGATACCGGCCGACATCTTAAAACGGGTATAATCCTGGAAAATGACCCCGATGTTGCGTCGCAGTTCCATCAGATCGTACTCACGCAGGTCGTAACCGTCCAGCAGAATGCGTCCTTCGGCCGGATCGTATAGCCGGGCCAGCAGTTTGACCAGCGTCGTCTTTCCGGCGCCGTTTTCGCCCACTAACGCTAGTTTTTCGCCCGCCTGGAGCGTGAACGACAGGTTGCGAAGCGCCCAACGCTCGGAGTTGGTATATTTAAATCCAACGTTCTCGAAGACAAACCCGTCCCGAATCGGACGAGGAAAAGGGCGGGTCGTTTTGGGTGAATGAATGAGCGGCTGGATAGCGAAATAGTCGAACAGATCCTGCAAATAGATGGCTTCCTGCGTCAGGCTACTGAACTGAAGCAGAATACCTTCCAGCGAACCGCGCACCTGCCGGAACGAGCCCGCCAGAAAAGTCAGATCACCCAGAGAAATATGGCCGTTTACCGCCCGCATCACGATCCAGACATAAGCGCCGTAATAACCCGCCGTACCCAGTATAGTCAGTAAGGTGCCCCAACTGGCCCGACTGATGGCCAGTGCCCGATTTTTCAGAAAATACGCCCACGACAAGCTCCGGAACCGGTCGATCAGAAAATCGGACAGGCCGAAAATTTTAACTTCTTTGGCCGTTTCATCGCTGGCACCTACGTAGCGAAGGTAGTCGAGTTCGCGCCGTTCGGGCGTCCAGGAGCGGGAAAGTGAATAACTACGCTGGTTGAAATAGTTATCGCCGATAAACGAGGGCGTAACGGCCACCAGAATCAGCAGCAGGAGCCAGGGGTTATAAACGGCCAGACCAGCCGCCAGAAAGCCCACCGAGATCAACTCCTGCACCTGACCGAACACGCCAGACAGCAGCACCGTCCGACCGCTTGTCTGACGCCGGGCACGTTCGAGTTTGTCATAGAACGTTGCGTCTTCGAACTGTTCCAGGTCGAGCGTAGCCGCATGTTCCATCAACCGGATAGAGGTCTGATTGGCAAACAGATCGCCCAGCAGGCTATCCATGAGCGCTACTGCCCGGCCCAGTGCGGTCGAGAAAATAGCCAGTGCAAATTCGGCGGCTATGAGCCACCATAAGTAGTGTGTATCGTGAACTGCTGACTGATCTTTGGTGAGCGCAACGACCTGATCGATGATAAGTTTACCTATGTAAAGAGTAGCCGCCGGAATTGCTGCCCGCATCAGGCGCAGAGCCGCGTTACCCAGAAACAAGCCCGGAGAAACCTGCCAGACCAGCTTGAAAAAGGCGGGTAGATTACCCAGCGCTGCAAAGCGTTCGCGCCAGCTTACGTCTTCCTTCGTCTTAGCATCGGTCAGCGGTACATGTGGATTTTGTGTTTTTGCCATACACAAAAAAGACAAGCACTACCTTCATTTAGTTCAACGCGTCTGGCTTTCCGGCGGGTCTTAAAAAGCCGGGCCATTTCGGCGTTAATTTATTGAGAATGACAAGGAATCATAGTAGCCCACCCCTCTCCCGGGCCAGCCAACCGCCTGCTGCTGTTTGTCGATCTGACCCCTAACTCCATACGCATTTTCGAAAGACGGCATAAGCAGGTTTGAGTAAATTACTGCCTACTTTTGAGCAATGAAATACTTTACCTTTCTGGGCCTGCTTCTTTGTTTATTAGCCAGTGTCGTTCGCGCCGACGAGCCGACGGGTATTCGGTTCTTTACGGGCTCCTGGCCGGAGGTGCTGGCTGAAGCCAAACGACAGAATAAACCCATCTACGTCGATTTTTACACAAACTGGTGCCCACCCTGTCGGCGCATGGCCCGGGAAGCCTTTCCGAACCCGCAGATCGGAGCCAAATTCAACGAATATTTTATCAGTTATCAGGTCGATGCTGAAGCGGGTGAGGGTGTCGATCTGGCAAAACGATTTACGGTTCAGAGTTACCCCACGGCGTTGTACATCATTCCGACTGGCGAATTAGTGCATCGGGCCGTTGGGTATGCGGGTGTTGGCGCCATGCTTCAGCAGGCCGACATGATTTTGAAAATGCCTAAAGTGCGCCAGTCCAGACGGAAGCGAGTACATACGACCGACCTGCCCATTTCGCCCGCTCAACCCGATACCGTAGCCGGGCAGACGTTTCCCCGATAAGCTGTAAAGTAGCTTTCCACTTCATTATAGCCAGTACCGGCGAAGTAGCGGGCTGCTCGTCTTGGCTTACTGATTAAAACGATTTAATCACACAAATTAAATGGCCAGTCGTTAAAAAGGTATTCAGTTTAATCAAACATCCTGCCACGTGAAACAAAATGCATCGGTTAATTTTTTCGAGCGATTTGCCTCCAGAGCTACGCAATCTACGGGTTCTTCCAGTGCTTTTCTGATCGCCCTGCTGACGGTCATTATCTGGATCATTACCGGACCGGTATTTCACTACTCCGATACCTGGCAACTGGTTATCAACACCGGAACTACCATCATCACGTTTCTGATGGTGTTTTTGATTCAGAAATCGCAGAATAAAGATTCTCTGGCAATGCAGATCAAACTCAACGAACTCATCGCCGTCAATCGCAAAGCCAGCAACCGGCTGCTGAACGTAGAAGACCTGACCGAAGAGGAACTTCGGGCGCTGCACCGCTTTTTTGGCGAGCTGGCGACTAAAGCCAAAACCGAAGCCAGCCTGTCGGAATCCCACTCGGTGGAGGAAGCCGAAGATATTCATGATGAGAAAGTAGAGGCTTACAAAGAACGGGTTTTTGCCCGCCGGAAGGATCGCCCAGCCACGAAACAATTAGCCTCCCACCCCAAAAAATCGCCGGATAAGAAATCGAAGAAACCGGACAACAGCTAAAACCCAGTGGCTGAGTAGCTATCTTACTGCTCCCGATCCGACGTCAGGCAGGTTCTTCGTGAATCGCCCGCTTATGAACAGTTCCTGATCTCGGAACGTTATAAGCAGACAATATAGCTAATTCTATTTCTCAGATTGTTTCACCGTATGGATCAGCCAGCATCGGCTCAGTTACCCTATTCCGACGAAGCAACCTTACTCCGGCGTTCCTACGATCAGCTACAAACGGCGCTTAGTATTGGCCTGATCGCCACCTGGTTCTGGGATATTGGCAACGACAAAGTGTATGGTGATCCGAATCTCTTCCGGCTGTTCGGTATCGCCGAACCTGAGCTCTCGGCCGGGTTGCCGATCAATACCTTTACCAACGTTATTCATGCCGACGATCGGGAGCGGGTGCAGACGCTCATCGAGGAGGCCGTCGGTTCGGGGCAGATTTACGAAGCGGAATACCGTATTATCGATAACGTTTTCGAAAGCCGGTGGGTGCTGTCCCGGGGCCAGGTAAGCTTCGACGAACAGCGCAATCCACTTTCTTTTTCGGGGGTTCTGATCGACGTGACAGGGCGAAAGCTGGCCGAAGGGCGCTCGCAGGTGGCCGAAGATCAGCTGCGGCTCGCCCTCGAAGCCGCTCAGCTCGGCACCTGGGATTTCAATCTACTTACGAAAGAACTACTCTGGTCGGACCGCTGTAAAGAATTGTTCGGCCTCTCCCCTACCGCTCATGTCGATTATTCCGTCTTTTTACAGGGCCTGCATCCCGATGACCGGGACCGAACGGACCGGATCGTTCAGCGGGCCTTACAGGGAGAAAACGGCGGCCGGTATGATACTGAATACCGAACTGTTGGGCTCGAAGATGGGCAACTTCGCTGGATTCGGGCCAATGGAAAAACGAAGTTCAATGATGAAGGTGTAGCGACGCATTTTATTGGTACGGTGATCGATATTACCGACAGCAAACAGGCCGAAACTGTGCTGCAACAGCGTATCGCCAGGCACTCGCAGGAGCTGGAGCGGCAAACCCAACAGCTCCGGACCACGCTTGACGCGTCGCTGAACAGCATTATTGCCATGACGGCCATTCGCGACGACAGCGGCACCATTGTCGATTTCATGATGGATACAGCCAATGAGGCCGTCATCCGAAGCAATTTTATGACCCCGGAGGAAATAATCGGGCGGTCGATGCTGACGGTTTTTCCGGGAAATAAAGACAACGGTTTCTTCGATCTGTACGTAGATGTTGTCAATACGGGCAAACCGCAGCGAAGCACCCAGTACTACCGCGACGACCTGGGCCTGGAAGGCTGGTTTGAGGTGTCGGCCGTCAAACAGGATAACGATGGTGTGGTCGTGACGTATAATAACATTACCGAACGGAAGCAGGCTGAACTGGCGGCTCAACGACAGGCAACCGAGCTGCGGGAAGCCAATGCCGAACTTAAGCGTTCGAACGAAAGTCTGCAGCAGTTTGCCCACATTGCATCGCACGATCTGCAGGAGCCGCTCCGCCGTATTCAGTCTTTCAGCGACCTGCTGAAAACCCATTTTGCCGATAGCCTTTCCGATGGTGAGCGCGACATGGTCCAGCGGATTCAGCGATCGGCCCACCGGATGCAGTTATTGGTCAAAGACCTGCTTACGTATTCCAAACTAAGTACGTATCGCGAACCGTTCCTGCCCGTGTCGCTGAACGAGGTGATTCAGGACGTCGTCAATGATCTGGAGATGAGCATCAGCGAAAAAAACGCGGTTGTTTCCGTTTCCGATTTGCCCGAAGTGCTGGGTAGTGCATCGCGGCTTCGGCAACTGTTCCAGAACCTGATCGCCAATGCGCTGAAGTTCAGCCCACCGGATACAACGCCAGTCATCAGCATAGCCTGTCATTTGGCCCAGCCGCAGGAATTACCGTCCGATTTACAGGAAGCGGTCCATACATCATACTGGCTGATTACCGTAGCCGACAACGGCATTGGCTTCGACGAACGCTACAAAGACCGCATTTTCACGCCTTTTCAGCGGTTGCATGACCAGGCTGCTTACGGCGGCACCGGTATTGGTCTGGCTATCTGCCAGCGCGTAACCGAAAGCCACGGTGGGGCGATGGACGTCAGCAGCCAGCCTGGTCAGGGATCGACCTTCAAAGTTTTTCTTCCGGTATCAAGCCAGTAACCCCGCTCAAGCCGGATACAGGCTACCCGAAACCGGCGTTTCGGTCTGTCTGAAAACTGTCTGGTACTGCTCGAAGGCTTTTTTAGCGGCCTCGACAACAGCATCGGGCTGCTGATCACCCTGTTGCAACGCAAAAGCGCCAAAGCGTTTCCACTGGCTACCCGTCGATGGGCCATATCCCAGGTAAAACCGGGCATCAGCCAGCAGCGGCTGAATTTCGACGTTGTTCTGCAACAGGCGCCAGATCACCGTGCCCCCCAGCATTGACCCTTCGCCTACGTAAGCCGCTCCCAGCAGCGCCATAGGCGACCAGTCGGAAAATAGGGCCGATGAGAACGCCGGCTGCGGTTCATGCAGTTGCGCCAGATCGGCCTGGAGCCATCCGGTTTTCCGTCGGGTTTCAGGTTCATAGGCCCGAAAAAAACCAGGATACCGATCGATGGCCGTTTCAAGAGCCTGGTGGTAGTTCAGGTGCGTACGAAGTAGATGCCTGTACTGCTCGACGGTGAGTGTGCCATTTTGCAAGGCCTCGGTGTAAAAAAGCTGCTCGGTCTGTTCGTGTTGTAGCCGGGTTTCCTGCCGCAGGCGGTCGAGTAAGGTCGTCATTTGTACTCCGTTCGGATATTGCTTTCCAGCCAGAAAGCGCACAGCTTTCCGATTACGCTTCCGGTGGCATGGTAACTACCCGGTTTTATGATATAGGCATTGACGCCAGCTTCGTAAGCAGACTGGACGTCGTTTGGATGGTCGGAGGTGCTGAAGGCCACGATAGGTACGAACCGACTCCGGTCGAGTGAGCGGGCCTGCTGAACCACGTCGAAGCCACTGAGTCCGTTCAGGTTTAAGTCTACCAGAATGAGTTTGGGTAAGGTATACATCTCCCCCCGGTAACGGCCTCTGCCGGTCAGGTAGTCGACTGCTTCGGAACCACTCTCAAGGACCTTGAAGGTAAGTGCCTGATCTATTTTTCGAACCAGGCGACTAAATATATCCGCATCGTTCGGATTATCTTCCACATATAAGATGTCCATCATAAGCCAGATCGTCAGGGGGTAATGACCGGGAAAGAGACACTGAAGGTTGTGCCTCGGTTAGGTTCGCTCTGAAACCAGATTTTACCCTTGTGCCGATTGATGATTCGTTTGACAATGGCCAGCCCAACGCCGGAGCCTTCGAACTCGCGGGCGTTGTCCAGGCGTTTGAACAGGTCAAACATCTTGCTCGCCTGCTTCATATCGAACCCAATTCCATTATCGACAACGGTATAAACAACCTCATCTTCTATTTGTTGCCCATTTACCCGTATATAGGCTTTCGGAGCAAGCTGCGTATATTTAGCGGAGTTGCTTAACAAATTGGCGAACAGCTGAAAGGCCATCGTAGTATCCGCAATAATGGGGGGCGTATCGCCAATTTCGAGCACCAGCGCCCGCCCTTTGTTGGTAACCATAATTTCTTCGCGAAGCCCTTCCAGCAACTGCCGCATATCTACCGACTGCATGGTCAGCTCCGTTCGCCCCATGCGCGAGTAATACAGGATGTGCCGGATCAGGCCCCGCATGCGCTCGGTCGAGTCGATTACTTTCTGAAACAGATCCCGGGCGTCGGGCTTGAAATCCTGTCCGTATTCTTCGAGTAAAATTTCGGAATAACACCGGATAGACGACAGGGGGGTGCGCAGATCGTGGGATACCGTGTAGCTGAATGCATCCAGCTCTTCGTAGGCGACCTGGAGCCGCTGATTGAGCAGACGTATTTCGTTGGCCTGCTTAGTCACGACCTGCAGGATATCCTCGCGCAGCTTCACCACTGAGCCAATTTCGGCTTCGCTCCAGGGTTCCGATGTATTCCGGACCAGCTCCGTCCAGGCCGCAAAGCTCGTTCGGGGCGTCAGTCGCGATAACCCGTCTTCATCGACCGTCACGGGTTTGTTGGGGTTACCGGCCCAGGTAACCTGCTGAATCTGTTCGGGTTTAAACCAGAGCAGGTACTCGTTGAGTTCGCGCGATAGCACAATGGTCAGCAAACCCGCGCCAACGTCCCGGAACGCTTCAGCCGCCGGATATAGCGTCGGCAAGCGGTTGGTTTCCAGGAAGGTTTCTGTATTTGTCGTACGCACCCAGTCGGCCAGCGCCCGAACGGCTGCTTCATCGGGCGTTTTTCCGAGCAGGTATACCTTATCGTTGAAAAGCAGGGCCGCACCGGTAGCCTCGGTTACATCCAGCGCCGTCACCGGCGATTTGATCAGTGCGCGCACCACATCGTCGCTCAGCAGCAACTGCTCATGCAACCGCTGAATGCGTTGCCCGTACTGCAACTGACTCGTTTTATCTTCCTCATCTTTGCGAAACTCCAGCGCAGCCGATAGCAGCTGGCTAACGAATTTGGCGGCCTGCCGCGCCGGATAATCGACAAAGCGGGGCGTGGTATTGTGGCAGGAAATAAGCCCCCAGAGCTCTCCCCGGTACATCAGTGAGATACTCATGGACGCCTGAATACCCATATTTTTCAGGTACTGAATATGCACCGGCGACACAGCACGCAGCACGGAATGCGTCAGATCCAGCGGGCGATCGTTGGGCCATCCGGGCTGCGACAGAATGCGGGAGGGCGTGCTACCGACGTCGGCAATCATCCGAACCAGGTTGATTTTATAAAGCTCCCGGGCCTGCCTGGGTATGTCGGATGCCGGATAATGCAGTCCCAGATACGGCTCCAGATGTTCTTCTTTGGCTTCAGCCACCACGTGCCCGTGCCAGTCTGCGTTGAATCGGTAGACCATCACCCGGTCGTAACCGATAATGGTTTTCACACGTTGGGCCGTGTTCTGTAAAAGATCGGCCAGAGTTCGGCTAGCCTGTACCTGTGTCAGGGCCTGAGCAATCAACTGCTGATTGATCAGCGCGGCCCGTTCATCACCTACCGGCTCCCACTCCATCAGAATAAGCCCTTCGTGCTGGTGGATGATCAGGTTCCAGGGGGTGCCCTTCAGCATGATCCGGTGCGGATTCATGGTTTCCCAGGATTCATTCCGCTTTACGACGTTCAGCAGTTCGGTAAGCGTGTTTTCGGGTAGGTCAGTCTTTGCTACTAATGCCGTAAGGGGTTTACCAACCAGTTGAGCGGCTGGTACGTCCACTAAATCAACAATGTTTTCGCTGGCATGAACAATTGAGTATGAATCAGGCTGAATGGCAAGCAGATAACCATGCGACTGGATATGCCCCAGAATATGAATAGGTTCCCGTTCGCAGTTAGTCAGGTCAACAGGTAATAAATCCATTGAGTGAGTTAGAGGATTGATTCCGAATGGGCTCATCGAGCCCCATTGTAAAGATATTAACCAATAGGCTAACTGGGTGTTCTTCGAAACACTATTTTCTTTGACGCTCCGGACGAAAGCCGACCTCACTGGAAGCCATCGTAGTAGGCTACGGTTTCGGCCAGTTCATAATCGGTCAGCTTCTTGCTGGTCAGGTGTTGCGTCAGCCGTCCCAGTTGGTCACCCAGCGCATGCAGCACGGATTTACGAGTTAGGTCTACCCGTTTAGGCGCTTCGTTTTCTTTCTGAATGTAGTACAGCTTTTGCTGCTTATAGATCCCATCGAAGCCCTCCATCGAATCGTAGGCGTCGGTCTCGTGTAACACCAGTTTGCTTTTGACTTGCTTCAGCAATTTGGTTCGGCCTGCGTACAGGACCATGTAATACACGCGTTGGGGCTTACCTAACTGGTTACTGATCTGACTGATAAACCGTTTTCCATCAACGGTGAATGCGTCTGCGGCAATGGCATACTCCCGATTATCTCCGTCAAACCGGCATCGTAGCTCATTGGTCACTACATTGTAGGCAATCTGACAGGAAATCGACTTCTTTGTTTGGTATATTTCCAGCGTACCGGGTTGCCAGATGGGAAACGTCAAATATTCACTGCCCAGATAAACGCTCCGCGACAGAGCCTGACTCCGATCGGGCCGGTTAAGCAAAAACCCGCCCGACGACGGCCGGTTATCACAGGTTGTCACAAGGCGCTTCTGCTCATCCAGCGAAACTACACACTGGCCATAGCCGACCAGCGGCAGCATCAGCCAACTGATGAACAGGGTTAAGAGATATTTCATAGCCGTTGTCTCAGAACTTTAGATCTTTTTTTTATGAATTTAGTAAAAAATAGACACTCGTATGGCCCCGCTCTTTCGGTTGATCCGTCAGGATAAACAGTCATCTGCTCACTAGACCAGTAAATGCTGATTGCCCGATGCATTTATACATACATAGTAGCTAGACACCCCCCATTCATGCCAAATCAGATTCTGGTAATTGGTAGCTCGAATACCGATATGGTCGTCAAGACCGACAAATTACCCGCTCCCGGCGAAACGGTTCTCGGCGGTACATTTCTGATGAACCCTGGCGGTAAAGGAGCCAATCAGGCAGTAGCGGCCGCCAGACTGGGCGGCCAGGTCACCTTCGTAGCCAAGGTTGGAGACGATATTTTTGGGCAGCAGGCCGTTGAGGGGTTTCGGCGGGAAGGCATCGATACGGCCAACATCGTGATGGACACCGATCACCCGTCGGGCGTAGCACTTATCAACGTCGATGCGTCGGGCGAGAATTGCATAACCGTCGCGCCCGGAGCCAACGCTCACCTAAAACCCGCCGAAACGGAAGCGGCTCTGCAAGCCGGTGGACCCGGTGCGCTGGTTCTGCTCCAACTCGAAATCCCGCTACCGACCGTCGAGTATGTGGCCCGGCAGGCAGCAGCGCGGGGCTTACGGGTTATCCTGAATCCTGCACCAGCTCAGTCACTTCCGGCCGCCTTGCTGCCGCACCTGTTTCTGATTACGCCCAACGAAACCGAGGCTGAGTTGCTAACCGGTATTCGCGTCGCCGATCTGGCTACAGCGGAGCAGGCGGCTCAGAAACTATATACGGCCGGCGTCACCAACGTCGTTATCACGCTCGGTTCAAAAGGTGCCTACCTATACACCGAAACCCATAAGCAACTAATCACCACATCGGCCGTTAAGGCCATCGACTCGACAGCGGCCGGTGACTGTTTCAACGGGGCGCTGGCGGTGGCTTTAGCGGAAGAAAAATCACTGGTCGAAGCCGTCGCTTTTGCCTGCAAAGCTGCATCGGTTTCGGTTACGCGCATGGGCGCACAGGCGTCGATGCCTACCCGAGCTGAAATCAGGGAATGAATCTCATCCAGTCCATCGTATAAAACGACCCTTTTCCTCATGAAAACTGTGTGTATAGCCATCCTGGCACTGCTGTCGGCTGCAATTCCGCCCGGCAAATTACCCAAAACCGCAGCTACGATAACCCTTTCGAAAACAGCGCTTCAGAACAAAATCAAGGGCGGCTGGGCGGGTCAGGTCATCGGCTGTACGTTTGGTGGCCCGACCGAATTTCGGTTCAATGGAACCATGCTCAATGATTATCAGCCGATTCCGTGGTATGATGGCTATATAAAAAAAACCATGACCGAAAATCCGGGGCTGTACGACGACTTATACATGGACCTGACGTTCGTAGATGTTTTTGAGCGAAAAGGCCTCGATGCACCCGTCGCCGAACACGCCAACGCTTATGCCAACGCGAGTTACATGCTTTGGCACGCAAACCAGGCTGGCCGCTATAACCTCCTGAACGGCATGAAAGCGCCCGATTCGGGCCACTGGCTAAACAACCCCCACGCCGACGACATCGACTTTCAGATCGAAGCCGATTTTTCGGGGCTGATGGCTCCGGGCATGCCCAACACGGCGGTGCAGATCGGCGATCCGATTGGTCACATCATGAACTACGGCGACGGCTGGTACGGGGGCGCTTATGTAGGAGCTATGTATGCGCTGGCATTCCGGCCGGGCAATCAGGCAGATCTGCCGGGTCAGGTGAAATCCATTGTGAAAGAAGCCCTCAAAACGATACCCGCGCAGAGCACCTTCTACCAGTGTATTGCCGACGTCATCAACTGGCATGAGCAATTCCCGAACGACTGGAAACGGACCTGGTTTGAGATCCAGCGAAAATGGGCCGATGAGGTTGGGTGTCCGGAAGGCGTATTTTACCCGTTCAACATCGATGCAAAGATAAACTCGGCTTATATCGTTCTGGGGCTGCTGTACGGCGGGGGTGATTTCACGAAAACCATGGAAATAAGCACCCGGGCCGGGCAGGACTCAGACTGCAATCCGGCATCGGCGGGGGGTATTCTGGGCACCTTGCTCGGCTACGACAAAATTCCGGCCTACTGGAAGCAGGGGCTCGCGGAAGCCGAAGACATCGACTTCAAGTACACCACTATGTCGCTCAACGACGTGTACGCCATGAGTACGAAGCACGCGTTGCAGGTCATCGAACGGAACGGGGGGAGGCTCAACGGCGACCAGGTGACCATTGCGCTGCAAACGCCCAAAGCGGTTCGGCTCGAACAGGCTTTTCCGGGCCATCATCCGGTGCTGGTGACGAGCATCCGGAAAGACCTGGACAATGAATACAGCTTCGATTTCGATGGTATTGGTTTTGTGGTCAAAGGCGAGGCCAAACCGAAAAACCGGAGTTCGTGGGGCTATGAAAGCAACTTCGCCTTCAACACGGAGCTGTATCTCGATGGCCGGAAGATCGAGACGGCGAAACTACCCGTCGATTTCACCCATCGCCGGTACGATCTGTTCTGGAAATATCAGCTGCCCAAAGGCAAACATACCGTACGGGTCAAGGTACTCAATCCCGACTCGGAACATGTCGTACGGATGAACGAGGTGCTGGTTTACAGCGACCAGCCGGTCAAATCGAAACTATAGGTTGACGAACACAGCAGCACAGAGAACACAGCGGTACAACGGACGGCTCGGTGTTCATTCCTTTCAGCGATGTACCTAAAATACTGCCTTCTGCTGCTGATTACAGGTTCGGCTTATGCTCAGCGGTTAACGCCACCGACCATTTTTGCCGAACCGGAACAGGCCTTGCAGGCTTACCAGGCAAACCTGGCGCAACTTCGGCAGGTGCACCGCAACCACCGCGAGCTGCCCAATCTGAAGTTCTTCCTGTTCGGCATGGGCGATCGGCTCAAGCTTATCTACCGCAACGGCCGCTTGCTGAACGCCCTGACCGGTAATATCGAAGAGCAGTGGCCGGTGAAGCGCGAAATCATCGTACCCTCGGAATACCTGGTTCAACTGACCCTGGCCGACCAGCAAATAATCCAGATTCGCGAGGATGAAACCGGCGTCTGGATACTTCAGCCCAACAAACGCCCGCGGTTGATTGCCGGGACGCGCAGTCGGATCAATCTGCCCCGTTTTGCGGCCAAAACGTTTGGTCCGCTACTGCGGGTATTGCATCAGGAAGTGCTGATCAATGTTATCGACGGCCGACCTATGCCAAATTTCCTGGTTTACCAGAAACCCTGGTATCGCGATGCGGCCCAGATGGCTATGGTGCTGCGCGAGACGGCAAATCTGCACCTGGTTCAGGACTGGCTTATGGCCCTGCGCGACCCCTTCGACCGCAACAACCAGCTCGAAGCAGACAACCTGGGGCAAGTGCTGTTTCTGGTATCGCTGGTGGCCGACAAGAACCATCCGATTGTACCTGTCGTGCTGGATTCAGTTCGAAAATTCCGAAGAGAAAACTATATCACGGGCATAACCGATGGAGCCGAACACCCTGTTTATCAGACTAAATGGCTCAAATATGGGCTCAAGTCCCTCAAATTACCCGACCCATATAGCATTCCGAAACAGTACGACAGTTACGCTGGACTGGTATGGTGGGAGTATAAAAGTGACCCTGTCGGGGGCGAACGATTCGACGAGGCCACCAGCCGTAACTCACCTTTTCTGACCTGGGCCGAAGATCATTTTTATAGCCGGTCCGGCGCGCCCGAAAACCATGGTATGGTTGGTAGCATCGACTATCCGCTCAGTTGGCAGCAGAGAGACCTGGATGCGCACTATCCGGCCCTGACCGTCCTCGACCGGGAGTTGGTCAAGCAGAAAATCGCCTTCCCGCACGCCTGGCATGCCGCCGAAATGTTTCTGCTGTTAATCGAGCAATGAAGGAATCGTGACCTCTTTACTTATCGCTGCCACCACCGATGGTAAAGCCCACTTTGGCGGTTATGTACGAATTACGGGCTTCTAGCGTCCGGTTGGTAGCCACAATATGCACCTGCGTGTTGCTGACCAGGTTATAAGCCAGGTCCAGATTACCGCGCCCCATTTTCACCCCCACTCGAACCAGACCACCAAGCACCGTAGTGGTAGGCAGTGGGTAAGACGTTGTAATGCCAAACCGCGAATCCCGCTGTGTGCTCGGATCGGTGTAATAAAGCCCGACGCCAAGTCCGGCATAGGGTTTCAGAATACCACTGGTATTGACAATGTAGTTGGCCGTAATTACCCCCGACATGAAAAATTTCGCGTTGGTCTGAAAGACAATCACCTTATCGATAAACTCAGGGCGCTGAACAAAAGCCTGCTCCAGGCGTAAACCCAGGTCAACATTCTTGATAATGCGGTACTGCGGCTCCAGACTATAGGCAAAACCGCCTTTACTGATCGCATCGCTGTTCGAATAATCGCCGGTTACGCCATAGCCAGCCGCTACGTTCACTTTGAAGGGTTTCGAATTTTGAGCGCTCAAAACAAAAGGAACCAGCACTAACACACTGAGGAACAGATATCTCATGGAGAATTTTATGATTTTACTACGTACTTACATTTACTCATCCGGGTAAGCGAGTCATGCTGAAGATTCGCATAACGTCGGTAGGGTTGGCAGACCAGCGCAAAATATTCTTTTGTGTTTGCCGACCGATTGGCAACAGGCTTTCTCTTCTGTACAAGAGATTTCGGGTTTCCGTTGCACACCCTGCCCACAAAACCGCTTTCACTGACCTGTCAGGCGTTCATTCACTTACAAGATGAAGCAATTCCATCGGCTGCTCTACTTGCGGTTCAGCTTTCTGTATAGCCAGCCAATGATTCAGCCGACAAAGATACGCGACGTATTGGTTATGCCGTTTGGTTGCACCAATCAGATTGTGCACAAGCTCAAAACCGGCCCGGCCCGCATACCCTACACAACGAACCTTACTGGCTGATGCCTACACGCTTGCCTGCATGAAAACGGGTATCTGTCGAATTGAGAAATGTTAGAAGCAACAGGGTAGCGTTCCCGAAAATGGGTGTTCAGGAAGCCATCCATCAGTTAGCCACTCCGAAAGCGAGCAATACGTTCCCCGGAATTTCGCCGAATGAGCCGTACCCCGAGTTGACAAACAGCATTCCATCGGCAATCACCGGCGATGGCCCGTCGATGGCTCCACCTTTGCCTGGTACACCATTTACGGTCTGATAGTCTTTGACCGTATCGTACTCCCACAGGATTCTGCCATCCGTCGTATCATAAGCCCGCAGATGGCCATCCAGCGCACCGGCAAACACGACGCCGGGAATTACGGTCGGTGCCGCAGAATTGGCTTCG
This sequence comes from Spirosoma koreense, assembly GCF_054777875.1. Lineage (NCBI taxonomy): Bacteria > Pseudomonadati > Bacteroidota > Cytophagia > Cytophagales > Cytophagaceae > Spirosoma > Spirosoma koreense. Next base: position 602,868 of record NZ_BAAHAC010000029.1, read on the forward strand.
AGGCAACCTTTTCGGCCGGTGCAGGATGGCGCGGGGGTATTCCAGATTACCTTGCCCGTTGTTACGTCCAGTGCAAATAGCCCCGGCGCAGGTCTGATGAGTGAATCGACTTGCGGATCGATCCCATATTTATTATCGGCATTGGCGGCATAAACGAGCTTACCATCGGTAGCCATTCCCCAGTGGATGCCACCCAGGGCTCCGCCGTGGCCGATGCGCGTCTGCCAGATGACTTTTCCACTTTCGGGCGACAGGCCATAGACGACTCCCGATTTCTGCCCAACCACCAGTAGCTCACCACCGCCTGGCTGCTTCACCAGAATCGGTGCCATGCCAAAATCATGATCAGGCCCTATTTTCTCGGGACAGTTGGGGTTGCCCGGACACGCCAGATTCCAGGTATCGTTTTTCGTTGCCTGAAACGACCAGACCAGTTTACCCGTTTTAAGGTCCAGCGCCTGAATGGCATCGCTACTGGTGGTGGCCGGAGCCGTGTAGTTCTCGCCGGTTCCGAAATAAAGTAGCCCTCGTTTGGCATCGACGGTGGGGCTGCTCCAGACAATCGCGCCGGATGGTCCGAACAGGGGCGAGCCATCTTTCTTTTTGCCCACCACCCGTGCTTCGTCCGGGATGACCCGATGCCGCCAGACTTCCTGCCCTGAACGCGTATCGAGGGCAACGATCTCACCCGATGACGAACAACAGGGGTAGCCCGGGTCCAGCACCGATGCCACTTCGATGGATGTCAGCGGTATGTAGACCTGATTGTCATACACGGCAACCGAACCCGTAACTCCTGACTGCGGATGCCGGCCACTTTTGCTTTCCCACAGCAGCTTCCCCGTTCTGACGTCGAGGGCGTAGACGTTCGTGTTGTTATCAGCAAAGAAAGCCTGGATGGTGTTGCCGCTCTGAACCACACTGATTGCCCCCCGAACGGCCGCCTTGGCCAGAAACCGCCAGCCGATTTTACCGGTGTTTTTATTCAGGCAATAAATTTCTCCGAACTGGCTACCGACAATCAGCCAATCGCCCACAAGGGCGGGTTTGCTGCGAACCTGGTTGGCTTCGGGAAAAGCGAACGCCCATTTGAGTTTCAGTCGCCCAACATTCGCGGCCGACATACCCGCCTGCTGCGCCGATCGATACCCGGTACCTTCCAGATTTCCGCCCCAGCCGGAGTGGTGTACCAATGGGTTTTTAGTGGCTGGCAGGGTAAAGGGGCTATAAGCTTCTTGCGGAATCGACGGGTCGATCAGTGGCTTGCCAGCTATCCATTGCGCAACGGCTTTCCGCTGTTCGGTAGTCAGTTCTTTCGCCTGCACCCGCATTTTACCGGTTTCCAGCGCGGCCAGAATGGCCCTCGGAGGCATTTGAGCCAGTACCAGATAGCCGGGTGCGCCAACGTTCGCGTCGGATTTGTGGCAGGCATTGCAGGTTTTTATGTACAGCGCCTGCCCTTGCATGGCTACGGTCGAATCGAGTTTCTGAGTAAAGCCGAGGCTGGATTGGAGGAACAGAAGACCAAGGGCCATTCCAGACCAGTTGAGCTGGTAAACCCAGGAATCGTTTTTCATAAGGAGTCAGCGTTTAAGTCAGGGTCTTGTCGATCCAAAGGTCGACAGGCGCTGTCGTCAGTCCTTGTCTTTTTGGACAAATGGCTGTTAACTACCCATAAACGACTGATTCTACAGGATGAAATTTCCCTGCTCATTCACTGACCGGAGCGAGCACTATTTAGCAGAAATGATCAGGACCAGCCCTAATACGTAGCAAATTCCCATCAGCAACAGATACCGGCTCGAAATGACAGGGGCGCTCCGGAACTCCTGCCAGATGAACACCCCCCACAAAACAGCAATGATGGTAGCGCCCTGCCCCAGACCATAGCTGATGGCGTAGCCAGCCGCCCCCGACGCCAGCAAACTCGACGCCATGCCCAGGCACCAGATCATTCCCCCCAAAATGCCGATTCGATGGCTGCGCCCACTTACGTCGAGGTAGCCGATTTCGTCGTCGGCAGGCTTGCTCGTGAAGCGACGGAGAACCGGTAAGAACAACGGGGTGCTGACCACAACTCCCAAGCCGAACATGACCAGGGCCGTATAGGGGGTCAGCAGCCCCGGAGCCGGATGGGCAAAATCGGTTGCCATGGCCCGGGCCACAAAGTAGAAGAAGAAACTCATCAAAAAGCCGCCCACCAGCGAAATCACCAATCCGCGCGTACTAACGGACTTATCGGCGGTAGCTTTGGATCGGTAGGCCAGCGCGCTGAAAACGACGGCCAGAAAAATGGCGAAAACTCCGCCCGACAGCAGCCCGACCCGCCCGACAGGCGACAAAATATAGTTCACCACAACCCCCAGAATCAGGGCTAGTCCAATACCGACAGGCATTGCCACCGACAAACCCGCCAGTTCGATACCCACCACGATGAGAATATTGGCGATGTTGAACACAAATCCGCCCGCCAGCGCAAAAACGATATTCTGCGTTTCGGCCTGGCCAAAATCCGTCAGAAACGACCGGCCCTGCGACCCTATACTCCCCAGAGTGAACGCCAGTAACAAGCTCAGTATCAAAATACCATATGTATAATCCCGGTAAAAAATGGTTGTCGGTACTGATTGTGTCGTCAACTTCTGGGTGTTCGCCCAAGAGCCCCAGCAGAACATAGTCAGAAAACAAACGACAACGGCCAGGGGATAATAGGAGATAATGAACATGGATGTGTATATGCAGGTTAAGATAGGGATTCGTAAAAATAGCACAAAAGATCGAATATCTATAATATTCGTAAGTATATATACTCATTGCCAGGTATAAGGGAACACTAAAGCCTGTGGTTGTTTCCTACCTTTGCGTTTATGAATTACATCTACGTTCTTTTCGCGTTTTTGGTGGGTCTGGCCATCACGGTTCAGGCCGGGGTCAATGCCAATCTGCGCCAGGCTATGGCCAGCCCTATTCTGGCCGCCATTATTTCGTTTGGGTCGGGCTTCATCGTGCTGGTCCTGTTGTTTCTGGCCTCCGGCGATTCGATTCCGGATAACACCACCATTCGACAGGTGAGCTGGTGGAAATGGACAGGCGGAGCGATGGGCGCGCTATACATGATCACCGTCATTGTCAGCGTTCCAAAGATTGGAACGGCCAACCTGGTCAGCCTGAGCGTAGCCGGTCAGTTAATTGCGGCACTGGTGCTGGACCATTACGGCCTGCTGGGCTTTGCGCAGCACCCGGCCAACGGCTGGCGTCTCCTGGGAATCATGCTGATTGTTTCGGGAGTTTTACTGGTAGTGAGAAATTAATGGATAATGAAAAATGAAAAATGGATAATGGATAATGGGGAATGGCTAAATCGAACAAGCGTTTGTGCTCGTTGTTCATTCTACATTATTCATTGTACATTAATTATTATGCCGATCAATTACCGCTTCTACCCTTCGTTGCTGAATGTCTTCTCGCGCTATTTACAAGGCGGCAATTTTTCGATGCAGGAACTGATCGACTCGATTAACCGCATTCCGACGCCTACGACGGTGGCTCAGGAACGCGGAATTTCGTTTGAGGAAGCAATTGTCAAAGGCACCGACGAGGCTCGCTTCGATCCGGCGATCATCGCCAAGGTTCGCAAATTGCTTCCGCGACCGATCGTCGATACCCAGGTGTATTGCCAGTGGGAAATCGACGACGTGCTGTTTTATGGTTATGTCGATTTGATCGGCAAATTCAAAGCGGTCGATTTAAAAACGACGTCGTCCTACCAACCAGGTCGTTACGTGCATAATCACCAGAATTTATACCTCCATGCGCTGAAACGCAAAGGCATCAAACTCATGGAGTATGTCATTACGGATTTTAAGGAGGTATATGTGGAAAGTTACGCTCTGACTCACCCCATTGAGAAGCAACTGGAAGAAATACGGCTATTCAAAGCTTTTCTGGAAGAGCACCGCCCATTGATTACGGATGCCAAAATATTTGTAACACCGGGCGCCGATCCCGATGCACGCCGACGGCCCGCCTGACGACCCGTGAAAATACCGCTCATTGCCAGCAAAGCCGTCGGCTTACCAGCCCACTTGCTCAATTACACCTAGCAGTCAGACTGCATTCGTCGTACCTTTCCGGTATGATTCGGCAAACGCTTCATCTGTACCAACGCGCTTATCGGGGGCTTTCGCCATCAGTCTGGTTGCTGGCGGGCGTGATGCTCATCAACCGCTGCGGAACGATGGTACTGCCTTTCATGACGCTTTACCTCACGCAATACCTGCATTATTCGGTTACGCATACGGGAATCGTCATGGCCGTTTATGGAGCGGGCGCTTTTGTGGGAACTTATCTGGGCGGCAGGCTGACCGACCGGATCGGATTTTACTATGTCCAGCTAGTCAGCCTGTTGTTCGGTGGAGTAGCCTTAGTAGCGCTCCAGTTCGTCGTCAATTTCTACGCGCTTTGCGGTAGCGTATTTATTTTCACTCTATTTGGCGACGCTTTTCGCCCGGCCAACCAGGCGGCCATTGCCCATTATTCCGATCCGGAAACTCGTACGCGGGCTTTTTCGCTCAATCGGCTGGCTATCAACCTCGGCTGGGCGGTTGGCGGTGGCCTGGGTGGCTGGCTGGCCAGCCTGAACTACAGCCTTCTGTTTTGGACCGACGGGCTGACCTGCCTTACGGCGGGGGTTGTGCTCTGGGTGTTTTTACCCGTGCCTCCCATCGACTCCAGGAAGCCGGTATCGGTGCTGGTCAGCAGCCTGAAAGAAGACCAGCCAGAGCCTCAAAGCCCGTATCGTGATCGGCTGTTCGTTGGGTTTGTCGTCTGCGCCACATTGTATTTTACGGTGTTTATGCACTTGTTTTCGATTGTGCCGCTCTTCTTCAAAGAAATCCTGCGCATCGATGAGCAACTGATTGGCAGTTTGATGGCGCTCAACGGTCTGCTGATCGTAGTCGTCGAGATGGCGCTTGTCTATACCCTTGAGCAACGAAATCGATCGAAGCTGGGCCTGATTACCGCAGGTACTACGTTACTGGCCGTCGCTTACCTGTTACTGTCTGTTCTGCCGAACTGGGCCATTCAGCTAACTCCGGGAACAACGCACGGGATTGCAGTGGCGTTGCTCTTTATTGTCGTCGCTACTGTCAGCGAAATGCTGGTGATGCCTTTCCTGCAGTCCTTTACCGTTGGCCGGTCGAGCCCTTCCACCCGTGGGCAGTACCTGGGACTTTACGCCATGGGTGGGGCAGTGGCCCAAACGGCAGCACCCGCTTTTGGTTCAGCGATGGTGGCACGGGCTGGTTTTTCAATACATTGGCTGGTTTTAGCCGGTATCAGTATGGTGGCTGCCGGTGGGTTCTGGTGGCTGGGCAGGCAGGTGCAAAATCAGGCACAGCAGCACCTGATAGTTGAGGAAAAGCCATTGGCGGACTAACCTGCTCCTTGCCTCCCCAACTTTCTTTACGACCTTTGCCGACGCAAACGAGCGACTATATGATTCGCTCTTTCACCCGTTTGCTCACTGACATTGAAACTCTGGCAAAAAGAAGGCGTTACAACGGCCGACCAAATCGAACGCTTTACCGTCGGGCGCGACCGCGAGATGGACCTTTATCTGGCCCCGTTCGACGTGCTGGGTAACCTCGCACACGCACAAATGCTGCAGACTATCGATCTGCTCTCGCAGCAAGAACTGGAGCAATTGACGGGTGAACTAAAGGTCATCTACGGGCAGATCGAGGCCGGACAGTTTGCGATCGAAGCAGGGGTCGAGGATGTACACTCGCAGGTAGAACTGATGCTGACACGGGCACTGGGCGACGTGGGCAAAAAAATTCACTCCGGCCGGTCGCGCAATGATCAGGTGCTGGTCGATCTGAAACTCTTCACCCGCGACCGGCTCTGGCGGGTAGCAGAAGCTGTTGAGCGGGTTTTTACCCGGCTCATCAGCCGGTCGGAGCAACACAAAGCCGACCTGTTGCCGGGTTATACACACCTGCAGATTGCCATGCCTTCGTCGTTTGGGCTGTGGTTCGGGGCTTACGCCGAAGCCCTCGCCGACGACATGCTCACTCTGCAGACCGCTTACCGGCTCGCCAATCGAAACCCGCTTGGATCAGGGGCGGGCTATGGCTCGTCGTTTCCGCTAAACCGGACGCTGACCACCGAATTGCTCGGCTTCGAAGGTATGCATGTAAATGTGGTATACGCGCAGATGAGCCGCGGAAAAACCGAACAAACTGCTCTAACCGCTCTGGCTGCCGTAGCCGCTACCATTTCGCGGATGGCAATGGATATCTGCCTGTACAACAGCCAGAATTTCGGGTTTCTGATCCTGCCGGATGCGCTGACCACCGGTTCCAGCATTATGCCGCACAAGAAGAATCCCGACGTAGCCGAACTGCTGCGGGCGAAAACCAACCGGCTGAAAGCGCTTCCGATGGAAGTAACCCTGGTGATGAGCAACCTGCCATCGGGCTATCACCGCGACATGCAGCTGCTGAAAGAAATACTGATGCCCGCTTTCGACGAAATCCTGGATTGTCTCGATATTACCGAGTTCATGCTCGAACATCTCCAGGTTAAGCCCAATCTGCTGGATGACCCGAAATACGATCTGCTGTTCAGCGTTGAGCGGGTCAATGAACTGGTGCTGCAGGGAGTACCATTTCGGGAGGCTTACCGGACGGTCGGGAAGGAAATTGCCGAGCATACGTACCAGCCTCCGCGCCAGCTACATCATACCCATGAAGGCAGTATCGGCAACCTCGGCAACGAACTGATCGTGCAAACGATGAACCAAACCCTCAGCGGTTTTGGCGTGGAGCGGACCCAGGCCGCTATCAGGCAGTTGCTTTCCTGAAGAAACGGCCTCTCCCTATGCATTTGATCTAAAGCCGGAGAACCGTGGCACGGTTCTCCGGCTTTAGATCAAAACAAACGTCAGCCCTACTCGACGCGGTAAGCCACCAGTTTATTCTTGAAAAAAGTAGGGATAATCAGCAGCTTTTTCTTTGCTACGTACTCAATATCGGCGGCATTCACTTTTTCGCCACGAGTGTCCAGCAACTGTTGCTTCGCCCCGTCGGCGCTGACATGAAAGACCTGCCCGTTCCAGTCTGAGACGAAATAACTGCCTTTGTCGGCCGGCACGATCCCATCGGTATTGGCCATGCCGTCGGCTACCGTTGTCATAGCTTTAGTCGTCAGATCCATGGTGCGCAAGGCCCCAATTTTTGTACTACCCACCATGAGCTTGTCCTTGCCAACCGCCAGAACTCCGTTGGGTTTATTGAGCTGTTCGCCTGCCACCAGCACTTCCCAATTTCCCTCTTTCAGACGGTAGATCTTATCCGCGCGGCTGTCCGAAACATACACTGTACCATCTTTATCGACTGTCACGTCGTTCAGGAAAGCTCCCTTTCCAACTGCATCCCAGGTTTTTTCGGCTTGCCCGTTGGCGGTATTGATGCATACCAACCGGTAAACGTCCGTTACGTACAGCTTATCCTTGTAGAGGCCCATACCTTTGGGTGCATTCAGGCCCGAAGTCCAGCGCAGATTTTCAATTTTACCATCCAGCGAAACCTTCGAAATAAACCCACTACCATCCAGCGAATCTGATTTGCCGTCGATGTTCGCTACGTACAGCGTGTTGTTGCCATCGAAAAGAACCGATTCAGGCGTACGAAGCGTGGTATCTGTCTCCCAGGCTTTTACCAGCTTGACCGGCTTCGGACGGTGAGGTGGGGGTATCAACGCCATAAGGCTGACAATGGCCAGAAGAGCGCCGGCAACGAGAAAAACAGGCTTTAGCATCTGCTTGATAATCAACTATAAAAGTTTTTGCGAAAAATTTAATTGTACCGGTCCAGGTTAACTTACGGTTTCTGGCTTACTACGAAAAGTAACAATATAATTATTCTAACGGCCTGTTTGTTAGCAGGCTTTAGTAAGAGAACAATCTAATAGCGAGTGTGTTTAGGAATCGGCACGTTAACAAACTCAGGTTATGGAAAACTATCCGTCTCTCACTTCGCGAGCGCAGACACCGATGGGACAGTTGAAGGAAAGCATTCGTGATATGGTCCGGCTGCAACGTGATTATCAGATCTCAGACGAACTCTTCTGGGAAATTTTCAACGCCCGCGTTTTACTCAACGAGCCGATTGATGTCGACACATTCTTGCTGAATTTGAATCGATCGTTGGCCCGGTCTTAAACGAAACCTCACTCGTATTCAGTCTACACCGGTCTTCAACCCGGTGTTTTTTATGCGGTCAACTTAGCCGTACGGTAAACAATTCTTTCGATTTCGTGTAGACATACCCCGCAACCAGTAAAGTCACCACACCACCCAGCGCTACCGATGGCACGGTGCCCAGCAACCGCGCCAGCAAACCCGATTCGAAAGCGCCAATTTCGTTGGACGAACTCACGAAGATTCCATTCACCGCGGCCACCCGTCCGCGCATATGATCGGGCGGAAAAATCTGCAGAATCGTTTGCCGGATGATTACGCTGACGCTATCGAAAGCACCGGTAAGCCCAAGCATCAGCAACGACAGGTAGAAGTTGGTAGACATTGAGAAAATGATGGTTGCGACACCGAAGCCAGTGACGGCCAGCAACATATTTCGCCAGGCATTGTGCGTGGGCGGGTGCTTTGTCATATACGCCATCGTCAGCAAAGCACCCACCGAAGGAGCCGCTCGCAAAAAGCCCAGTCCCTGCGCGCCCACGTGCAGAATATCTTCGGCAAAAACCGGCAGGATCGCTACGACGCCCCCAAATAGTACTGAAAATAAATCGAGCGAGATGGCATAAAGTACGATCTGGGTCTTGAAGACAAACCGGAAACCTTCCTTGAGGCTTTCGCGGAAGCCCTGATTTGGCTCCTTATTGATCGGCACGGGCTTTCGCTCGATAAGCGTAATCAGAAAAAAGCAAACGACGAGCAGGCCAATCACTACGATCAGCGAGTTGTCGAATCCAACCCAGTTGTACAGAAACCCGGCCAGTCCAGGCCCTACGATAGCCCCCGCCTGCCAGAAGGAACTGTACCACGTGGCCGAGTTGGCGTAAAGTTCGCGCGGTACTAAAAACGGCTTCAGGGAGGAACTGGCTGGCGAATAAAATCCTTTGGCTGTACCGATCAGCATCAGTACACCGTAGATGGTAGCCAGTTGAGCGGTTCGTGACAAACCGCTTGCCACCGAAGGTTGAAAAACCAGATAGAGAATTACCGAACTCAGGACAATGACCAGCAGGCTCCAGAGCAGAATACTTTTCTTGTCGCGCCGATCGGCCAGGTGCCCCCCAAACAACGACAGAATGATAAAGGGAATGGCTTCGGCCAGCCCCACCAACCCCAGCATCAGCGGATCGTGCGTAAGCTTATAAAGTTCATACCCCAGAGTAACTTCCTGAATCAACAGCGTAACCGTGATCAGGAAACTGTTCATGACGAAGTAGCGGAATTCGGGGATGCGGAGCGATGCGTAAGAGTCGTTGGTGTATTGTTCAACCATTCGTTTAGCCAGCGAATCGTAAATTTGCTGTCTTGTTTAGTCAATCAACCGAAAAGAATGGAATCTCAGTTCAGGACACGGGTTAAAATTTGTTGCATTAGTAGCTTGGACGAAGCCCGACTGGCGATCAGGCTCGGTGCCGATGCGCTGGGATTGGTTGGCCGGATGCCCAGTGGTCCTGGTGTAGTGGGTGATGCACTGGCTGCGGAGATTGTACGGGCAACACCCCCACCCGTAGCTATGTTTATGCTCACCAGCGAAATCAATACCGAGGATATCCTCGCCCATCAGCAGCGGGTGGGTGCCAACACCATTCAGCTTGTCGATGCGGTAGCGCCCGAAACCTACGCTCGATTACACGAGCTTCTGCCTGCCACAAAGCTGGTGCAGGTTATTCACGTCGTTGATGAACGAAATATCGACGAAGCGCTTAAAGCGGTGCAGGACGGTGCCGACGCCCTTCTGCTCGACTCGGGCAATCCAACACTGGCCATTAAAGAGCTGGGTGGCACAGGCCGGGTGCACAATTGGCAAATCAGCCGTCAGATTGTCGGGCAATCGCCGGTTCCGGTATTTCTGGCGGGCGGCCTGAACCCGGACAATGTTCGTCAGGCTATCGACATGGTACAGCCTTTCGGCCTGGATATCTGCAGTGGGGTTCGAACAAACGGGAAGCTGGACGAGCGGAAGTTAGAAGCGTTTATGGTGGCGGTGGAGAATAGGCATAGGGCATAGAGGTAAGGGTGTGGTCTGGACACTGGACACCTCGCTTACCCTTATGCCCCATGCCCTTGGCATAAAACAAAAAAAGCCCGCACAAATCAGTGCGAGCTTTTTTACTGATGAAGCTATAGGCTCCTGAGCCCCTGCCCCTATGCCCTTTACTTAGGCAACCGAAATTTCTTTGACGGTTTTTTCGTCTTTTACCTCAATTTTAGGCAATTCGACTGTCAGTATACCATCGGCATACGCTGCCTTGATTTCGTCGGCATTAACCGTTTTAGGCAGCCGGAAGCTCCGCTCGAACGAGCTGAAACCGAACTCCTGCCGGGTAAATTTCCCGGTAGTTTCTTCCGATTTCACTTCCGATGCATAAGCGATCGTCAGCTTATTGTTTTCGACGTTCACTTTCAAATCCTCTTTTTTCAGACCAGGAGCGGCCAGTTCGAGGTGGAAAGCTGTTTCCGTTTCTTTGACATTAACAGCCGGTACGTTTGGTGTCGTATTCTGGAAGCGATTGATAACAGGACGGCCGTAGAAAGGATTAAAGAAAGTAGGGAAGTTGTTATAACGAACTAAAGTTGCCATGATTTTATGTGTTATGTTGGGTTGTTCAGTGTCAAATACACTTGCTATATGGCAAACCTTGTACCAGTGTAAAAAAGAATGCACATACTGCCATTTTGACTTATATTTTTGACATTAGAATTGTTTTTACGACAAAATGTCACTTATTAAAAAAGGAGAGCTGACGATTCATCAATTAGTAGCCTCTTTGAACCAAATAGCAACCAACTGACTGATGGCTCACCCGTTTATTTAGCCATCGTTTCACAGGTTTAATAGCCAATTCTATAATATGTTCAATTTTACCTGCGTAAGCATTGGCTAACTAAATTCTAACGGCTAATTTAGCCTCCTCGATTACCCGTACTCACCGAAAACTTCCAGACTTACCCTATGAAGCGACATGTACTGTCGTTGGTTGTACTTTGCCTGTACGCCAGCTTTCCTCTCTCTGCTACCGCTCAGAAAACAGCCGCTGAATTCTTCGAAAGTGGCCTTACTAAGAGTAAGGCAAATGATTTTACCGGAGCGCTGCAAGCGTTCAGCATGGCCATTTCGATGAATCCGGAAAATGCACCCAGTTATTACAACCGGGGCCTGGCGAAAGCAAATTTGAAAGACCACCGGGGAGCCATTCTGGACTACGACCACGCCATCGATCTGAACAATAAAGACGCGCTGGCCTACCTCAGCCGCGGAGTCAGCAAGAGCCGCCAGGAAGATCACCGCGGAGCCTTACCCGATTTTAGCCGATCGATCGAACTGAACCCCGAAGACGCTCAGGCTTATTACTTCCGGGGCGTCAGCCGGAGCCGGCTCGAACAGAACCGGGGTGCGTTGGCCGATTTTACGAAGGCGATCGAGCTGGACCCCACCAATGCACAGACTTATTTTGTGCGGGGCGTTGCAAAACAAAAGCTCGACGACTACACGGGCAGCCTGCCCGATTTCACGAAAGTGATCGAATTAACTCCCAAACGGTCGCAGGCGTATATCCGCCGGGGAATGTCGAAAGTTGAACTCAATGATTTTACAGGTGCGATAGCCGATCTCACCAAAGCCATTGAGCTAACTCCCGAAGACGCCGAAGCGTATTTATTTCGTGGTTATGCCAAAGGAAAAACAAACGAGTATAAAAGTGCTCTGGCCGATTACGACCGCACCATAGCCCTCAAAAGCGATAACTACGGAGCTTACTACGGTCGTGGATTCTGCCGTAGTAAACTGGGCGATCAGAAAGGTGCTATTCAGGATTTCAATCAGGCCATTGAACTTGACAATATCAACGTCGAGTCGAAGGTCGTTTATAGCGGTCGTATCACGCGGGCTACGCTCGACAACCTCCGGAACCTGGTTCAGGAGCGGAGCAAAATCAGCGAATTGAGTACCGAACGGGCCGAAGCGTATTATAGTCGGGGTATTAGCAAAAACAAACAGGGCGACGCAAAAGCGGCTATCACTGATCTGAACAAAGCGATCGAGCTCAGTCCGGCCTATGCCGAGGCTTATTTCAGTCGGGGGCTAATCAGGTCGGCACAGGGCGATCAGCGAGCGGCTATTATGGATTGTAATACGGCCATTAAACTAAGCCCGGCTTATGCGGAAGTTTATTATGTGAGGGGTATTATCAGACACAGCCTGGGCGACGAAAACGGGGGCTGCCTCGATCTCTCCAAAGCGGGCGAACTTGGCTACAATCCTGCTTATAAAGTCATCAGCGACTATTGCAATTAAACAGCACCTGTCAACCTGGCCGCCAAAGGTGCTTATCTGGTTTTGGTAGCAGAGAAAGATTATTGATTGTTCATAGAGGCACGGAGAACACGGAGTTTTGTACTGGATAACCCCGTGTTCTCCGTGCCTCTGTGAACAATTAATCTATCAAGGTCCTTAAACCTGCCTACTCAAACCGCAGGTGTTTTACCGAATCGCCCGACGATTCGAGTTCGAGCAGCGCGTCGATACCGATTTCCAGGTGTTTCGTCACGAACTGACCCGTTACGCGCTTATCGCTTTCTTCGGTCTTAACGCCCTCAGGCACTAGCGGATTATCGGAAACGAGCAGCAGCGCGCCGTGTGGAATGGAGTTTACAAAGCCAACCGTAAAAATGGTGGCGGTTTCCATATCGATGGCCATCGCCCGAAGCTCCCTCAGGTAATCTTTAAACGTTTCGTCGTGTTCCCAGATCCGACGATTCGTCGTATAGACGGTGCCGGTCCAATAGTCCAGTTCGTATCGCTTAATAGTCGACGATACGGCCCGCTGCAGCCGAAACGACGGTAGCGCCGGAATTTCGGGGCGCATGTAATCGTTGCTGGTCCCTTCGCCCCGAATGGCCGCAATGGGCAGAATCAGATCGCCCAGCTGAGTTTTCTTCAGCCCACCGCATTTTCCCAGAAACAAAACAGCTTTCGGATCGACGGCCGAGAGCAGATCCATCACCGTAGCAGCCATAGCGCTGCCCATGCCAAAGTTGATGATGGTAATGTTATTGGCCGTTGCGGTTTGCATGGCCCGGCCAACGCCGAAAATCTCGACGTTAAACTTCTGGGCAAACAGTTCGACGTAATTAATGAAATTGGTCAGCAATATATATTCGCCAAACTGCTCGATGGGTGTCCCGGTGTAGCGGGGTAACCAATTCTGAACGATTTCTTCTTTTGTCTTCATAGTCAGTACATAGGCGCGTCAAAAATGAATCAGCTTCGGTAGGACTCCGGCATATTTTTACCGACACTTTCGCTATTCACTCGTCCGCTCGTTAAATTTGGGTTATGGTTGCGCTGAACCTCCCCCCGTTTGATCACAAAACTAAGCAAGTCGACGGGAAACCCTATATTTTCGATTTATTACGGCGGAAGTACGTACGCCTGTCGCCCGAGGAATGGGTTCGGCAGCATATCGTCAATCTACTGCTGACGCATTATGCTTATCCCAAAGCGTTGATCCGCTCGGAAGGCGGCCTTATGCTGAACCAGACGCAGAAGCGTACGGACATCGTGGTCTTCGACCGACAGGGCCAGCCCTTTCTGGTGGTCGAATGCAAGGCTCCGCATATTACCCTCACCCAAAGCGTTTTCGACCAGATCAGCCGCTACAACCACGTACACCGGGCTCCCTACGTCGTCATTTCCAACGGCATGATGCATTATTGCTGTTGCATCGACCATGACACCGCCGACGTTCGGTTTATGGACGATTTCCCGGCTTTTGTTTAACCCAAGCGTACGAACTAAAGCCAGGAAGCAGCCGCATAAAGAGATCCCTGAAGTTTCAGGGTGCCGCTTGTTGCCGTATCTTAACCAAAATTCAGGATCTCATGCGTTATCTGCTTTTCGTTTTCATAAGCGTCTTCACCGTTCGCTGTTATGCTCAGCCCAAACAGACCATCGGAACACCGGGATTGCATCAACCCGTCGAAATTATCCGGGATCAGTGGGGTGTAAACCACATTTATGCCAAAAACGAACACGATTTATTCTTCGCCCAGGGATATTCAGCGGCTCAGGACCGGCTGTTCCAGTTAGAAATCTGGCGCCGACAGGCCACGGGCACGGTAGCCGAACTGCTTGGCCCGCAGGAAACGAAGCGGGATATTGGTACCCGACTCTTTCGGTTTCGTGGCAACATCGACCAGGAACTGAAGCATTACCACCCGCATGGGCCGCAAATTGTTCGGGCGTTTGTTGCCGGGATCAACGCATACATCACCGAAATTCTGAGAACCCCCGAAAAGCTTCCCTTCGAATTTCGGGTACTGAACACAAAACCAGCTTTCTGGACGCCCGAAATCGTGATCAGCCGACACCAGGGCTTATTAGGCAATGTTCGCGATGAGTTGAATTACGGGCGGCTTGCCAAACTGATCGGTCCGGATAAGCTGCGCGAGTTGCAGTGGTTTCATCCCACCATGAAAGCAACTGATCCTGACCTGACGCTGCACGTAAACGGCGATGAGTTGTTTCAGCCGATTCTGGAATTATACGAAGCGTTTCGCCTGCCGCTAAAAGATGGCGGAAAAGCCTCTAAAATCGACGAAGATGAGGTCCGGCGGTCTGAAAAATCGATAGATGACTGGTTCGATACGGAAAAGCAGTACGTAGGTTCGAACAACTGGGTGCTCTCCGGCCGTAAATCGGCGAGTGGTTACCCGATGCTGGCTAATGATCCGCACCGGGCTCAATCGACCCCTTCGCTGCGGTACTGGGTCCATCTGAACGCTCCGGGATGGAATGTCATTGGAGCCGGTGAACCTACCTTACCGGGTGTTTCAATCGGCCACAATGATTTTGGGGCCTGGGGCCTGACGATTTTCGAAACCGACAACGAAGATCTGTATGTATACGAGACCAACCCTAAAAACCCGAACCAGTACCGCTACAAAGGAAGCTGGGTGACGATGAAAATCCTGACCGAGCGAATACCGATGAAAGTTGGCCAACCGGTTACTACTACCTTAAAATATACCCGACACGGTCCGATTGTCTTTGAAGATACGAAACATCACAAAGCCTACGCCGTTCGGGCAGGTTGGCTCGAAACGGGCTGCACCCCTTATCTGGCCAGCCTGCGCATGAACCAGGCCCGTACCTGGCCGGAATTCCGGCAAGCTTGTGCATACAGCCGTATTCCCGGCGAAAACATGATTTGGGCTGACCGAAACGGCACCATTGGCTGGCAAGCTGTAGGATTGTCGCCGATTCGGAAAAATTTTACCGGACTGGTGCCCGTACCCGGCGACGGGCGGTTTGAGTGGAGTGGGTACCTACCCATTCAGCAGTTGCCGAACAACCTGAATCCGGCCGAGGGCTACGTCGTCACGGCAAACAACAACCTCACCCCGGCCGATTTTCCGCACCGGAATGCCATCGGCTGGAGTTGGACAGCCCCGAGCCGCGCACACCGCATTGAAGAAGTTTTGAACGACGGTAAGCGAAAAAACCTGGTCGACTTCATGGCGTTGCAGGCCGACTATCTGTCGATCCCGGCCCGCACCTTAGTACCGTTGCTACAGAACCTAGCCTCACCCAATAACGGAACCGAACAGGCACTGAGTTACCTGCGTAAGTGGGATTATCAGCTCAAACCCGAGTCCGTGGCGGCAGCGATTTATGTCGCCTGGGAAGGCCGTCTGAAACAGGCTGTCTATCAGCAAAAGGTTCCGCAAGTGGCTCGCCCTTACCTGAAAACGTTACCATCTAAACGTGTCATCGACGCGCTACTGATTCCGACTGCCTCCCGCGACAGCCTGCTACTGGCCTGCCTCGATCAGGCGGTCGGCGAACTGACGGAGCGACTGGGCAGCGATACCGACGACTGGGCTTATGGCCAGCGGAAGAATAAACACATTACCCTCACGCATCCGCTCAGCGGCTTAGTGGATAAAGCCATGCAGAAACGCATCAATCTCGGCCCTGTATCACGGGGGGGTTATGGCGAAACCGTCAATGCTACGAGCAACGACCTGAACCAAAGCCACGGCGCGTCGTTCCGGATTCTGGTCGACACCGAAGACTGGGACAAAACCCTGGGCATTAACAGCCCTGGTCAGTCGGGTAACCCCGACAGCCCGCATTATGGCGATCTGTTTCCGATCTGGGCTGAAAACAGCTATTTCCCGGCTTTCTTCTCAAAAGAAAAAATCAGGAGCGTAGCCGAACAAACGACGCTTCTGCAACCGTAAGGTACCGCGCCCCTGGTCCGCACCGGTCAGACGTAATTCGTGTTAGGTAATACAGACTAAAGTCTGCTGTACCCTAATATTTCATACTTTTGCAGCCTAATGGATATTCAGGCAGAATTACAAAGCGCTATTCAGCGCGCCGTTGTTGAGTTGTATCAGCAACCGATCGATGACGTTACCTTACAACCGACTAAAAAAGAATTTGAAGGACTTTACACGTTCGTAACCTTTCCGCTCACCAAAGCGCTCCGACAAGCCCCGGCACAAATCGGGCAGGCCATCGGTACGTGGCTTTCTGCGAATAGCCCGATTGTCAGCAGATTCAACGTCGTACAGGGGTTTCTAAACATCAGTATTGCCGATGCAGCCTGGGTTACGGTGTTGAACGATATTGCCCGTAATCCCGATTTTGGCACATTACCCGCCAACGGGCAGTCGGTGATGGTCGAGTTTTCGTCGCCCAATACCAACAAACCGCTTCACCTCGGCCATTTGCGCAACAATTTTCTGGGCGATTCGGTCAGTCGGATTCTGAAAGCGAATGGCTATGCGGTTGTGAAAACCTGCATCGTCAACGACCGGGGCGTGCATATCTGCAAATCCATGCTGGCCTACCAACGCTTCGGAACCGATATGTCGGGCCGCGCCGAAACGCCCGAATCGACGGGCATGAAGGGCGATCATCTGATTGGCAAATATTATGTGCTGTTCGATAAAGCGTACAAACAGCAGATCGAAGAGTTGGTCAGTCAGGGAATCCCAAAGGAAGAAGCCGAAAAGCAGGCTCCGCTGATGCAGGAAGTTCAGCAGATGCTGCGGCTTTGGGAACAAGGCGATCCGGAAACGGTGGCGCTCTGGCAAAAGTTGAATAACTGGGTATACGCGGGCTTCGACGCGACGTACCGAAGCATCGGTGTCAGTTTCGACAAGACGTACTATGAGTCGAATACGTACCTGCTGGGGAAAGAAATTGTGGAGGAAGGATTGCAAAAGGGCGTTTTCTACCGCAAAGCCGACAGCTCGGTCTGGATTGACCTGACCGAAGAAGGGCTGGACCAGAAGCTTGTGCTGCGTTCCGATGGCACGTCGGTATACATGACCCAGGATCTGGGCACGACCGATCTGAAGTTCCAGGATTTTCATAACGACCGTTCCATCTGGGTCGTGGGCAATGAGCAGGATTACCATTTTGCGGTGCTGTTTGCCATCCTGCGCCGACTAGGGCGCTCCTACGCGAATGAGTTGTACCACCTGTCTTACGGTATGGTTGATCTGCCGACGGGCAAGATGAAATCCCGCGAAGGCACCGTTGTCGACGCCGATGATCTGATTCAGGAAACCATCGAAGCGGCTGCTACAGCCGCCGACGAAGCCGCCAAAGGCAAAATGGACGAGTTCAGCAAAGCCGAAAAAGAAACTCTTTTCCACATGCTGGGCCTGGGGGCGTTGAAATACTACCTGCTGAAAGTCGACCCACAAAAGCGCATGCAGTTCAATCCGGCGGAATCGGTCGATCTGCACGGCAACACAGGTCCCTATATCCAGTATGTTCATGCTCGGATTCAGTCCGTCCTGCGGAAAGCGGCTGCAACGGCCGTGACAATCGGCGAGCCGGTGCAAGTCAAGCCGTTGGATGAACTGGAGCAGCAGCTGGTCTTTTTACTGAGTCAGTATCCGCAACGGGTAGCCGAAGCAGGCACGGCTTATGCCCCCTCTTACCTCGCGCAATATGCGTATGAGCTGGCGAAGACATTCAACCAGTTTTACGATAAGCTGTCGATCCTGAAAGAAACCGACGCCGTCAAGTTGCACACTCGCCTGGTTTTGTCGAAAGTGGTCGGTGAAACTATTCGGAAGACAATGGGTTTATTGGGCATAGATGTTCCAGAGAAAATGTAGAACAAACTATTCAATTTCAGTACCTTCGCATTCGCTTACCCAATCCTTTACATATCGTCAAACTTATCATGAAAAAGAATCTTGTCTTCAGTCTGATCGCTCTGGCGTTCGTATTTACACTTTCCAGTTTCATGTCTCTATCAACGCTCGTTAAAGGTATCTTCGCCGACAAGCGCGAAGTGGCAACTGCACCGGCCAATGCACCGGCACCAGCCAAAACCCTGTATGACTTTACGGTCAAATCGCTCGACGGTAAGCCGGTGTCGCTTAGCGGCTTCAAGGGCAAGAAAGTCGTTATCATGAATGTCGCGTCGAAATGTGGCTTTACTCCACAATATGCCGACTGGGAGAAGTTCTACAAAGAGCATGGCGACAAAATCGTGGTACTGGGCTTTCCGGCCAACAATTTCAAAAGCCAGGAACCAGGCTCCAATGAAGAAATTGGCGAGTTTTGCAAAAAGAACTACGGCGTAACGTTCCCCATGTTCGAGAAAGTATCGGTGCTAGGCGACGACCAGGCCCCTATTTACAAGTGGCTGACCACCAAAGACCTGAACGGCTGGAACGACAAAGTGCCTACCTGGAACTTCTGCAAGTACGTGATCAACGAAAAAGGCGAACTGACCCACTTCTTCGCGTCGAAAGTGAAACCCGAAGACGAAGAGTTCAAGAAAGCCGTCGGCATTTAGTGTAAAATGAGTAATGAATAATGGATAATGACAGGATTGGCCTACCCGCGATCTGATCATTATCCATTATTCATTTTACATTATCGATTATGAAGAGCTGGATTGCGGCCGCCCGCCCGCGTACCTTACCCCTTTCGTTAGCCAGTATTATTCTCGGTAGTTTTCTGGCCTATGCCGATCATCGGTTTCGGTGGTCGATTACTCTTCTGGCCGTTCTGACGACCATTTTTCTGCAAATCCTGTCCAATTTCGCGAACGACTACGGCGATGCCGTTTCGGGGAAAGACACCGAACTGCGCGTTGGGCCACGTCGGGCGGTGGCTACCGGCGACATTACCCGGGAAGCCATGTTGCGGGGCATTATTCTGATGTCGGTGCTGTCGCTGATCAGCGGGATTGGCCTGCTGATCGTTGCGTTTTCGGCCGCCGGCGCTCAGATTTTCTGGTTCTTTCTAATTCTGGGCCTCCTCAGTATTGCAGCTGCGATCGGTTATACCAATGGAAAACGCCCTTATGGGTACGCAGGCTTTGGCGATATCGCCGTGCTGATTTTCTTTGGATGGGTAGGCGTGCTGGGTACGTATTTTCTGCACACGCTGTCGTTCGATCCGATCCTGTTACTACCCGCTACCAGCGTGGGCTTGTTTGCCACAGGCGTCCTGAATGTCAACAACATCCGCGACATCGAAACCGATACGATGACCGGAAAACGTTCCATTCCGGCCCGGCTGGGCTTACCGCTGGCCATTCGGTATCACTGGGGACTGTTGCTCACGGGCATGTTCTGCGCCGTTGCTTACTCATTCCTGACGGGAGCCTCCTGGTTCAGCTACCTGTATGTGCTGGCTTTTCCGCTGTTTTTCCTAAATGGTCGGGCCGTTGCTACCCACAAAAAACCCGTCGAGTTGAACGCCCGGCTTGGGCAGCTTGCGCTTACGACCCTGCTGTTTGTCCTCTTGTTCGGTATAGGGCAGGTATTGTAAGCTACGAGTTACTGCCGTACAACTTTCCGCGTCAGCGTACTTTCGCCCGCCTTCACCCGCAACAGGTAGGTTCCGTGCGGGTGTGGCATAGGGATCGACTCGGTCAACGAGTTTACATGCTCAGCCTGCTTTTGAAAGATTGTCCGCCCATGTATATCGAACAGGGTTAGCGTTACGTCTTTCTTCTGCGTGATGCTCAGTTCGACATGCAGCACGTCATGCGTAGGGTTGGGATAAACCTGAAGCTTCCCCCCCGCAAACTCTTCCTCTCCCGTTGGAATCAGTACCGTCACCGCCACCTGTCCGGCGCTGGTACCCTTGCCACAGCCGTTTTCGACGGTGGTAACTGTATACGCTTTCGAGTCCGTGGGTTTGATGCTGACGGTTGTTGGGCTGGCCGTTGCAGAAAAAGCCGTTTCGTCGGACAACGTACCTTTCCAGGGACTATCGCCGGTCAAAGTGATTGACAGCGACAGTGACTGCCCCCGCGTGACCGTTGTCGAGCCCAAACTGGTCAGAGTTGCTGTGGGCAGAGGCTTTATCGTAATCGCATCCGTTGGGATCAGTTGGGCATAAACACCCTGCGGGCGCACTTCCAGCCGATATCCCGAGCCAGCCGACAAGCTGGTCGGAAACGTTGCTTTCAGCTCACTGACTGTTCCTGAACCGACGATTATCTCCCGATTGAAATTACCCGAAGCATCCGACAGTAACACGTCATATTTCGCGTCGGCAGGCTGAGATCCGTTTTCAAGGGTAATCGTCACCGGAATGCTTCCGCCAGCGCAAACCGATGTTGAGGTTTTAGCCATTACTTTCATGGCTTGTTGTACTATCACCGAAACCTTGCCTGTAGCGGTCCCTTTTCCGCAACCATTTTCGAGGCTAGTGATAGTATAGTCCGTCGTCTGGGTTGGCTTGACGGACAAAACAGTCGGATTAGTCGTAGCTACGAATGTCGTTCCATCCGATAAAGCACCGTTCCAGGGGCCTTCGCCGGTAAATTTGAGGGTAAGTTGAGCCGCCTGCCCCTGCAGAATGGTTGTCGACCCGGCCAGGGTAGCGGTTGGCTGCGACTTGATATCGATGTTGTCGCTGGAGATCAGATCCACGTAGGGCGCATTCCGGGGCCGTATCCGCAGCCGATACCCTGAGCCTGCAGTCACACCGGGCGGGATGGTCACTTTTAAGTCGCTGAGCCCCCCCGAACCCACAAGCTGTTCATTGGAGAAATCGCCTGAGGCATTTGATAACAGTACGTCATACTGCCAGCCGTTAACTTTGGTGATGTTCTCCAGTGTCCCCTGAACACTCATGCTGCTTCCGGCGCAGATCGACGCGGAGGCCGCTTTCGTGGTTAGCCGGGGCTGGGTGACGGTGAAGCGAAAAACATCTGACAGGCAATCCAGATTGTCTTTGACCGTAACCGGAAAAGTACCCACCTGATTGACAGTATACCGGATGCTTCGGCTGGTCTGCCCGTTCGCCCAACGGTAATCGCCGGGCCACGAAGCCGTCAGTTGAAGCGTATCGCCGTACTCAGCTTTTAGCGAGGTCGTCTTATCGACATTTTTGAGGATCGTAAACTTGTCCAGCACCGAGCCATCGGACATGACCAACTGCGCATCCAGCCGGTTATCGTTCACATCCAGAATCATGGAGCCGCCCAGCGTGACGTTGTTATAAACCGTAGCGGGATGTGGGAAATCGGGGGATTGCCCACCCAACTGCCCGCCCGACCCATTGACTACGTATACCGTTCCTTCACCCTTCGTCAGAATCGGGCAGGAGTTCGCCGAACCGTCGTAGCGAGCGGTGGTATTCTCAGCGATGTTTTTGGTCTTATCGAACGTATTGGCCATACCCCGCAGGCCCTTCAGGCGATAGGTTCGTTCGTAGCCGTGGCTATGCCCGTTTAGCACCAGATCGACGCCATAACGCTCCAGAATAGGCGTCAGGTTTTCGCGGATGTGAATCAACTGAGCTTCCGTATCGGAGTTATGCCCGCCTTTGCTGTACGGCGGATGGTGAAAAATGACAATGACCCAGGGTAATTTATTGGCCGCCAGATCCCGTTTCAGCCATTGCACCTGGGTTGAAGTCGTATCGTAAAGCCGGAAGCCATCCTCCGGCTGGTTTGCCTGTGAGTCGAGCGATATCAGGTGAACATTACCGTAGTCGGCGGCAAAATACGATTTTGAATTAGAGGAAATTCCACCCGATTCGCCTTTTGCGGGAAAGGAAAACAGGTTGTAATACGGAATGTTGAAGTTGGTCCGGCTGTCGGCATAATCATGATTACCGGGGGTTGTGAAGATCGGCAGATTTCGTAAGGTTGGTGGATAGACGTCGAATACGTACTGCTGATATTCCTGCTCCTGCCCAGCTCCGTACGCATTATCACCCAGCCATAACCAGAGGTCCGCCGGTCGGTTGGCGGTGGCATTCCGATAGGCTTTATACACATTATACTGGTTCTCAAAGCCGCTGCCAAAATCGCCCAGCACCCAGAACCGCTGGGCTCGGGTGTCTCCCGCCGGAACAGCCGTTTTTACATAATAATCGGCACCCGATGCCAGTTGAGTATCGTCATACCCAACGGCATAGAGGTATTTTGTGGCCGGTTTCATCCCCGCAAGCGTCAGGCTATGCTCCAGTCCGGCTTCCGTTTCCTGCACCGTAGCCGTCAGCTGACCGGCCGCCAGCCCATACCAGGCCCGTCCTTTGGTGGGCTGGTCGGTACGCCAGCGCACAACGACCGACGTTGTCGTCAGAACCTGAAGGTAAGGGCCGCGCGTGATTTTCGGGGCCTGAGCAAGGGTCTGAAGGCTGAAGAGAAAAAGAAGCAGCGAAGCTAAATAAGCGGTGTATTTCATGAACCAAAAATGAGCATTGTAAAAATAAACAAGCCGGTCGGCATATCCTATTGCCGCTCGATATCTCTATGAATCAACCTATTAATAAAACTTCCTCTTTACATTCAGCTTTTTCCTAAACCGGAACACGCTTCAAAAATCTCTGGCAAAGAAGCGTTGAATTCAGCGTTTTTCTCTTTTCGATACGGGGTTTCTCCCGTTGAATGGGTTGCCGAACCTGCCCACTTTTGTAGCGTACTATATCAGCAATTCGCAATGGAAAAAACAGCTCCACCCAGACCTGGCCAGGGTCACGCACGCCTTGAGCGTGGCCTCGACGAAACCTATCGTTCCCGTATCCAACCTTTATTATTCAGGCAAAAATCTATACGGCAAAAAAGAGGATAACGGCAAAAAAGATACGACGAGTTTTACGTCCGATGTAGCTCATGTGAAAGTAGGTTTACAGGTTATTCCAATCAAAAACATACTAAGCTTTTATGCAGACGTAAATTCCCTAAAAA
The DNA here is from genome assembly GCF_054777875.1 of Spirosoma koreense. Lineage (NCBI taxonomy): Bacteria > Pseudomonadati > Bacteroidota > Cytophagia > Cytophagales > Cytophagaceae > Spirosoma > Spirosoma koreense. Next base: position 626,325 of record NZ_BAAHAC010000029.1, read on the forward strand.
CGGTGGTAAACCGAGATCCGCTTATCGCTTATAATTCTGCACTAGCGAGCCGATTTACAAATTATTGGAACTTTGAAACAATTTTTTTCTGGCAAACGGGGCAACAAACTGTTGAAAGTATTCGTCGATTTTAGCTTTACGTTAGCTGACAGAAATACCAAGGTCGTTTATGCAACAAACGATGCCTGGATTCCCAGATTGAGTATCGGTGGCACAGCCTCATTTTAAAGCCATATAGATATCTCATTCTTAAAACTTATATAAGAATTTACGACACTATAATTTTATTTCTATGGACACGAACGAACTATTACAAGACATTTTACTCGGGGGTATATTAGGACTCCTCGGACAGGGTATTCGGGTGCTGGCGGGTTTAAAAAAACTTTCGGAGAGCAAAAAAGTAGCCGGAGAAGATTCATTTGACACTAGGCGTCTGATTGTAAGCCTACTGCTGGGTTTTATAGCAGGCGGAATAGGCGTTTTAACGCTTTTAAGCGACGATGGAAGTCTGAAACTGACCAGAGACGCCCTGCTTACGTTGATCGGGATTGGCTATGCGGGTGTTGACTTTCTGGAATCGTTTTTAACAAAATACATCCCTAAACCAGCGCAACAAGACCTGTCTGAAACGGCTCCGACAGAGGAAGATATAGCCAATGGCATGGCCAGGCCGAAAACGCTGGTACAAGTAGCCAAATTACCGTATTCCTCCAACTAGCCTGATCCAATCGCCCGATCAATACAGCTTGCGATCAGTTCGTCTGTGAGCCCCGAAGCCTGTTCAGTTCCGCTTTTTGTTACCCAATTGCTCCCCCGGTATTTTCAGCGAATATCGGGGGAATCGTTTTTTCAACAGGACTCACCAGTTATCGCAACGACCTGTGAACGTTATAAACTATACCCGTTGTTCACTTTTTATGGAGGTAGCCAGAAATGTGGACGCGTATGCAGCCCACCCTATGCGCTAAATTTCCGTATCTTTGCACTTATTTTTTTACCAAACAGGCCGTTCCGGATACGATCGGGAGCTACCTGCGTTGTTTGACCTTATCAGGCGTGAAGTATCAACAATATGACTCCCTCGATTACGCGCAGATCGCGGCCGAGGTACTGACCTACTGGAATCAGCATCAGGTGTTTGAGCAGTCCGTTGCCATCCGCGAGGGCCGCCCGAGCTTTACGTTTTACGAAGGCCCGCCATCGGCCAACGGAACGCCGGGTATTCACCACGTTATGGCCCGGACCATCAAGGATATCTTTTGCCGTTACAAAACCCTTCAGGGCTTTCAGGTCGAGCGAAAGGGCGGCTGGGATACCCACGGCCTGCCCATCGAACTGCAGGTCGAAAAAGAACTCGGCATTACCAAAGATCATATCGGCAAACCCGAATCGGAAGGGGGCATCAGCGTGGAAGACTACAATCGCAAATGCCGCGAAACGGTCATGCGCTTCACCGACCAGTGGAACGACCTTACCCAGAAAATGGGCTACTGGGTCGACCTGGAAAATCCGTATGTTACTTACAAAAACGAATACATCGAATCGGTCTGGTGGCTGCTGAAGCAGTTATACGATCAGAATCTACTGTATAAAGGCTACACCATCCAGCCATATTCGCCCAAGGCCGGGACGGGTCTGAGTTCGCACGAGCTGAACATGCCGGGTACCTACAAGGATGTTCGTGATACGACCATTGTGGCGCAGTTCAAAGTGAAACCCAGCGGCAAATCGGGTTTTCTTTTCTTCGATTCCGACGACGCCGATGTGTACATCCTGGCCTGGACGACGACGCCCTGGACCCTGCCGGCCAACTCGGCACTGACCGTCGGGGCCAACATCGACTATGTGCTGGTAAAAACCTACAATCCGTATACGCATAATCTGGTGCACGTAGTGCTGGCTAAAAACCTGGTCAGTCGCTGGTTCAACGAAAAGGGGCAGGTCGATTCGGCAACCCGACCATCTGCTTTCGATGCGTATCTGCCCACCGATAAGGTGATTCCCTGGGCTTTGGTATCGGAGTTTAAGGGCGAACACCTAGAAGGCATCGAATACGAGCAATTAATGCCGTATGTACAGCCCGACAAACCCGCTTTTAAGGTCATCCTGGGCGATTTCGTAACGACCGAGGATGGTACGGGCATCGTCCATACCTCGCCCACCTTCGGTGCCGATGACTTCCGCGTGGCGCAGGCAGCGGGTATTCCGCCCATCATGGTGAAGGATGAAACCGGTAAAGACGTACCGATCGTGGACAAACACGGGCAGTTCGTAGCCGAAATTACCGACTACGCAGGCCGCTATGTCAAGGAAGAATATTATTCCGACGAAGAGCGGGCCGATCCGGATTTCAAACCCACGGATGTGCTGATCGCCATCAAGCTGAAAGAAGAAAACAAAGCCTTCCGGGTAGAAAAGTACGAACACCCCTACCCGCACTGCTGGCGTACAGACAAGCCGATCCTGTACTATCCGCTCGATAGCTGGTTCATCCGTACAACAGCCAAGAAAGATCGGCTGGTCGAGCTCAATAAAACCATCAACTGGCAGCCCGAAAGCACCGGTACGGGCCGCTTTGGCAACTGGCTCGAAAACCTGGTCGACTGGAACCTGAGCCGCAGCCGGTTCTGGGGAACGCCCCTGCCGATCTGGCGCTCGGATATCGGGGAAGAAGTGTGCGTCGGTTCGGTCGATGAACTGAAAGAGTATGTGCAGAAAGCCCAGTGGAGCGACGCTCTGACCGGTGAGCAACGGCAGAAAAACGGCGCCTTTCTGGATAAGCTGACGACGCATGACTATGATCTTCACCGGCCGTATGTCGATGAGGTGTATTTCGTCTCCGCATCCGGGCGGGTAATGCAGCGTGAACCGGACCTGATCGACGTGTGGTTCGATTCAGGCGCTATGCCCTACGCACAGTGGCACTATCCGTTCGAGAACAAAGATGTGTTTGCCAACGCCTTTCCCGCCGATTTCATCTCGGAAGGTGTCGACCAGACGCGTGGCTGGTTCTTTACGCTGCACGCCATCGCGGGGATGCTGTTCGATTCAGTAGCGTTCAAAAATGTCGTGTCGACAGGTCTGGTGCTGGATAAAAACGGCAATAAAATGTCGAAACGGCTGGGAAATGCGGTCGATCCGTTTGCCACGCTGGCGCAGTACGGAGCCGATGCTACCCGCTGGTACATGATCACGAACGCCGAACCCTGGGACAACCTGAAATTTAACAGCGACGGCATCGGCGAGGTACAACGAAAACTATTCGGCACCCTGTCGAATACCTACAATTTCTTTGCGCTCTACGCCAACCTGGATCGTTTCTCGTTTACTGGGCGAACCGTGCCGGTGGCCAACCGCCCTGAGCTGGATCGCTGGATTCTCTCGAAGCTGCAGTCCCTGATTCTGGAAGTCGAGCAGCAGTTCGATAGCTACAACCCAACCAAAGCGGGCCGGGCTGTTCAGGATTTCGTCAACGACCAGTTGTCGAACTGGTACGTTCGGCTGTCGCGCCGGCGTTTCTGGTCCGGGGTAACGTCCGATGGAGAGATGACGACCGACAAACGAGCCGCTTACGAAACCCTGCACGAATGCCTTACCACGGTGGCGCAGTTGATGTCGCCGATCGCGCCGTTCTACGCCGACTGGTTGTACCGGAACCTGACCGAAGGTGCTACGTCGGTGCACCTGACGGATTTCCCCGCCGGTGACCGGGCATTGATCGATCTGGAACTGGAGCAGTCGATGGAAGCTGCGCAAGGTGTATCCTCGCTGGTACACTCGCTTCGGAAAGGACATAAACTGAAAGTGCGGCAACCGTTGAGCCGGGTGCTGATTCCGGTATTGAACCCCGATACCCGTCGGCAGATCGAGCACGTAGCCCCCATCATCATGTCGGAGGTCAACGTGAAAGCCGTCGAGTTTGTCGATGATGCAAGCGGTATCCTCAAAAAGAAAGTGAAACCGAATTTCAAGGCGCTCGGCCCCAGATTCGGTAAACACATGAAAGATGTAGCCGCTGCCATTACGTCGATGAGTGAGGTCGATCTGTCGACGCTTGAGCAGACCGGTATTCTGCGGCTGGCTCCCTATGATCTGCAATTGTCGGACGTCGAAATTCTGACGGAAGACATTCCAGGCTGGCTGGTTGCCAGCGAAAGTGGATTAACGGTGGCGCTGGACGTTAACGTAACCGACGAACTACGGCGGGAAGGCATTGCCCGTGATTTTGTCAACCGCATCCAGAACCTGCGAAAAGACCAGGATTTTGCCGTGACCGATAAAATCACCATTGCCCTGGAGCGGAACGACGAACTACTGGCCGCGGCCGTCGAAGCCAATCAGGAGTACATTCGGCAAGAAGTGCAGGCCGTTTCGCTCGATCTGGTGAATGACCTCAACGGGTCGGCCACCGAGATTGCGATGGACGAATTTTTATTACGGGTAAAAATCGACGTTGCCTGACACCCCCGTTCGCTATAAAACCAACGCCCCACCCAGAATATGCTCTGGGTGGGGCGTTATCGTTTCTGTTTGAGACTTAACCGGCTATTTTACGCTGCTTAGATAAGTTTTGTTGCCATTCTTGTTGATATAATATTTGCCACCCCGCGGGCCAGTCATGACTTTTTCGCCGTTCGGCCCTTTCATCGACGCATCTACGGGCGCTTTGTAGTCGGCTGGCGTAGCTTTTTCCTCCTTCATGGATGACTTCGATGCCGTTGCCATTTTATCGGTTCGGGTACTCTTATCCGTTTTATCGGCCGTCGCCGACTTGCTCATTTTATCATCTTTCAGGCCTGCGTTAGCGGCTGTGTTCGCCGTATTGTCGGCCCCACCCTTGGCAGCATTCTTTGCGGCTTTGGCGGCTCGGGCGGCTGCCATCCGATCGTTGATGGCCGCTTGCTTGGCCGGATCGACGGCGGCTGTGGCGGCCGTTTTAGCATCGGCTTTCGTTGCCTTGACAGCCTCTTTCGCATCTTTCTTTTCTGCCTTAGCGGCTGCCTTCGCCGATGCATCGGCTTCCTTCATTTCTTTTTTCGCCTTGTTTTTCGACGGCTTATCCTCCTGCGCTGCACCGCTGAAGCCAATAAGTAAACTGCATACGAAACACAGCATTGACAAAGTCTTTTTCATGGGTATTGATTTAGATTTGTGAAAAAATGGTGAAAATTTAGTCATCAGGGCAGAAAGTTGAGGATAAATTAACGAATAACTCCACCCAAATGACTTAAAATTTTCTTAAATTTGGTATAGCGTATAGTCGCTACAAATCAGCGCTTAGCCCGTCTCAACGACTTGAGATTATCGCCAATATCTACCTATTGTATAATAGGCCCAGCCATCAATGACCGTAACTACAAGCCCCAGTACGCAGAATCCTGCCGACTACCTCAAGCGATATTATGGATACGACCGCTTTCGGCCTATGCAGGAAGCGATTATCCAGTCGATTCTGAGCGGGCGCGATACAGTGGTGCTGATGCCAACCGGGGGTGGCAAATCGGTCTGTTTTCAGATTCCAGCCCTGATGCTACCCGGCCTTACGGTCGTTGTTTCGCCCTTAATCGCGCTGATGAAAGACCAGGTTGGTGCGCTACACATGAACGGTATTCAGGCCGCTTATTATAACAGCACCCAGACCGCTCGCGAACAACGCGATATAGAAGACGACTGCCTCAGTGGTAAGCTTAAACTGCTTTACGTTTCTCCGGAAAAACTGCTCACCGAATCGTTTTTCTCGTTTTTGCAACGGGTAAATATCTCCCTGTTTGCCATCGACGAAGCACACTGCATTTCATCCTGGGGACACGATTTTCGGCCAGAATACACGCAGCTGCACGTGTTGAAAGAGAAGTTCCCGACGGTGCCCACCATTGCCCTGACAGCTACTGCCGATAAACTTACCCGACAGGATATCGCCACCCGGCTCGGTATGATCGATCCAGCGGTATTCGTGGCGTCGTTCAACCGGACTAACCTGAGTCTGCAGGTACTACCTGGCCAGAACCGAATTCAGCAGATCATACGATTGCTTCAGCAAAAACCCGACACTTCGGGGATCATTTATTGCCTGAGTCGAAAATCGACCGAATCGCTGGCGGCTAAATTGCAGGAAAAAGGCTTTAAAGCGGCTTTTTACCACGCCAAAATGGACCCCGACGACCGCTCCCGGACGCAGGAAGCCTTTCTGCGCGACGATGTCCGGATTATGTGCGCGACAATTGCTTTTGGCATGGGCATCGACAAATCGAACGTGCGCTGGGTGATTCATTATAACCTGCCCAAAAATATCGAAAGCTTTTACCAGGAAATCGGACGGGCGGGCCGAGATGGTGCGGCTGCGCAGACAGTGTTGTTTTATAGCTTTGCCGATGTAGCCACCTATAAGGAAATGCTGTCCGAAAACAGTCCGGCAAACCTGGGACTCCAACTGGCGAAACTAGAGCGGATGCAACAGTATGCCGATGCGCACACTTGTCGCCGTCAGATTCTGCTCTCTTATTTTTCGGAAGAACTTTCGGAACCCTGTGGTAACTGCGACGTCTGCCGCGATCCTCGGGTAACGTTCGATGGCACCATTCTGGCTCAGAAAGCTCTTTCGGCGATCATTCGCACGGGCGAGCGGGTGCCCATGAACCTACTGATCGATATTTTGCGGGGGTCGCGCAGCCAGCAGGTACTACAGGGTGGTTACGATCAGGTAAAAACCTACGGTGCCGGACGGGATATTCGCTTTGAAGACTGGCGAAATTACCTCCACCAGCTTATCAACATCGGTGTGATCGAAATTGCCTACGATCAGCACTATGCGCTGCGCCGGGGCATCCTGTCCGATCAGGTGCTGTACGGTGGGCGTAAGATCGACCTTGTCCGACCTGACGATGCGCCTAAACCCGTCGTTGAGAAACCCCGCACTAAAACCGAAGCCCAGCGCGATGACCTGTTCGAGCGCTTACGTGTGCTGCGCAAAAAACTGGCCGACGCACAGAACGTACCGCCGTACGTTATTTTCACCGATACGACCCTCGAAGATATGGCACGCCAGCGACCGATTACGCCCGACGCCCTGCGGAACGTCAGCGGAGTGGGAGAGCGTAAACTTCAATTGTTTGGTAAGCCGTTTTTAGATGAGATTTCAGGCTACATCCGGGGGCGGGTACAGGCGGGCGAAAAGCCCAAAGGGTCGACGCAACTCATCACATTCGATCTCTATAATCGGGGATTGACACTGGAAGAAATCGCGGTCGAACGACAGCTTACGACCGGTTCCGTTGCGGGACATTTGGTGCAGCTTTCGCGATCTGGATACGCCATCGATTTATTGGCCCTGATTGACCCTGTTGAACGGCAGGAAATCGAAAAAGCGTTGGCTGTCATTGGCCTCGAAGAAGGCCGTTTAAAGCCTGTTTTCGATTATTTGGGCGGTCGTTACGACTACGGAAAACTTACGATTGTAGCCGGCTTAGCCGGCTTATAAATGCGCCCGTTTACCAGGACCATTGGATAATTCGCAGAGCGTTTTTTTGGTATATTGCAGAGTATCAACTACATTCGTATTAGCTTATTGGACTGGCCCGTCATTTTTGTACGGGCTTTCTCGTCTAAGTGTATCACATAAACCACGTTATCTTGATTAAAGAAGTAAGTTTTTCGTTGCTCATGGCCGCTCTGAAACCGGCCTTCGCGCTTCCCTATTTTGGAGCCGACACGAGCCGGTCGCTTCCGTCGTCAAATGGCCTGAATACCCCCGAATTATTAGTTGCCGACTCGACCAAACACCTGTTTCCTATTTATTTCTGTGGCGAAGAAGTCCCCGTCGATGAGCCACGCGTAGCCCGTCGGTGGGCCCAAACGCTGAAAGCCTATGGCGCACAGCAGGACTTTTTGTTCGACCTGCGCACGAAGGCGTCTACCTTTTTTCAGGTCATCGACCCGATCCTCCGCAAGTACAAAATCCCCCGCGATTTTCGGTTCATGCCGCTGGCCGAAAGTGCACTGATCAATAACAGCGTGTCGTACAAAGGCGCATCGGGCTACTGGCAACTGATGCCTGGTACGGCCCGCGAACTGGGCCTTACGGTTAATAAAAAGGTGGATGAACGCTACAACCTGCCCAAGGCCACTACAGCGGTCTGCCGCCATCTTCACCAACTGTACCGTGAGCTAGGTTCCTGGACATTAGTGGCGGCCGCCTATAACGGAGGCATCACCCACGTTCGGCACAAAATGGAACAGCAGGGTCACTCCAATTACTATCGGCTTCGGCTGCATCGCGAAACCAGCCACTATCTGTTCCGGATTCTGGCGTTCAAAGAATTACTCAGTAATCCGCGTCAATATTCGATGCTGCTGCAGGGTTCGACGCTGGCTCAGCTGATGAAACCTCTCCCCCGCTGGCACAAACCTTTGGCACTCACGAAAAAAAATAAAGATGCGCCAATCGTTGAGCTGGTTGACGACGAGTCGACCCTGGTTACCTGGGGCCCTCGCCCAACCAATATGGCCTTGACCAAAGCCCCCTCGGATACTCAGCAGCTCATTGCGCAGGCAGCTTCGATCAAAGTGCTTCCCAATGCGCCCGATGCTAATCTCGAAAAACAGGGGCCGCATTTTCCGATCCGGAAACTGATGATGGGCCTAATTGTACTTCGTTTTCGCCGGCCCCGTTTTCTGAGCTGGAAGCCAGGCCAGGGCAGCCGACCGCTCCATTTCTGGGACTGGATTTAAACAGGGATCAGTCGATTCGGTTACCATACAGGATGACGCAATCGAAGAGCGTACGTCATACCTCTATGCTATCCGAATTGGTTATTGCCTTGTGGACGATCTACTACGAACTAAACGCCGACGCCCGATCGTTGTCTATGGGTTCAACAAACAGCTTCTTATTTTGAACTCGATTTCACGATACGCTGCCCTGTTGATTTCGGGCGGGTTATTGCTGAACCAGTCGGTACTGGCCCAGCCGAAAGTAAGACCTATCAAACCCAGACAGGGGCACCCACTCGCCACAAAACCCCGGTTGTCGCCACAGGGGCTCAGCCCGCAACGGCTCCACTTCTGTGGTGAAATTGTTCCGACGGCGCAGGGCGACGTTTCTGCCAAGCTGGCTTTTGCTCTGGCCAGTAGTTCGGGGTATGTCCATCACGTCAATGCTTTAAAAGCCCGGTCGGCTCCTTTTTTTGCCGTTATCGAGCCGATTTTGCAAAAGCATAACATTCCGAACGATTTCAAATACCTGCCCCTGATCGAGAGCGCCTGGCAGGCCAATGTCGTCTCTTCAGCAGGTGCCGTTGGCTATTGGCAATTCATGGATGATACGGCTCAGGACATGGGCCTGTCTATCGCGCCGGATAACGACGAACGAACCGATTTGCGCAAATCGACGGAAGCGGCCTGCAAATACCTCAAATTTCTGCATTATAAACTAGGCTCCTGGACGCTCGTTGCAGCTGCCTACAACGGAGGGGTGGGTATGCTCCAGCGAAAGATTTCGAAAGTAGGGCACCGCGATTACTACTCCATGACCATGAATCCGGAAACCGGCTACTACCTCTACCGGATTCTGGCGATGAAAGAATTATTTACCAACCCGGCCTATGGTGTTGGTTCAGCCGGATTGCTGCTGGCATCGGCAGGAAATGCCTACGAACAGGAGCGCGAACAAGCCCGACGCATGGGCTGGCTCCAGGATGAAGACCCAGAACCCGTAGGCGTTCCTATCGAGTCGTTGTATGGGCCCACCACCTCGCACCGAAGCGAAGCCATTGTGATGGACAGTGTACTGACCGGGCTGCTCAAAAACCAAGGGGCTGCTGCCCCGGTTTTTATCGCCGATGTAGCTGCCCGGCTAGTTCAGGCTGGCCCGTTGAAGGTAGGACAAAGCTGGTCGTTTGCCCTAACAGAAGCCATTCAGATTGGCGAAGATGAACTTAAAGCGGGCGATATTATTTACGCAGTCGTCGACGATATCGATATCCGAGGAAATCTGTTTCTACGGGCAACCAAAGCCATTTCGGCACAGACTAAAACCACTATTCCTCTCACTCTGATCGCTATGGACCCCGCCACAGGCCTGGCCGGTGTGCCGCGTCCAAAAGCAATCAAGCCGGGCTGGGTTGTGCAGTGGAAACTGTAGAATGCCAGCTAAAATCGCTGACGGGGTTATTTGTATTTTTGTAGGCCCACTTATTGCTGTGGCATAAAAACTTCCCTGAATACGGTGAAAGAAGATGGTTATTACCAGGACACACCGCATGTCGAACCGGCTGGTCATACAGCCTATGTGGGGCTATTGGTAGTGCGATTTGTTAGGCCAGAAAAGATAATGAAACAGCGCTCCCCCAGGGGAGCGCTGTTTCAGGTATAGAATCAGGCACTTAGCGAGCCCACCGATCAGGCGGGTTCCAGTTCACGGTCCTGTTTGCTGGAACGCGAACGGTCTGATGGGTTGATGCGAAGCAAAATGCGTTTTTTGATGCGCATCCAGCGTTCATATAATTTGGATTCCTTCAGGAAATTCCATTTTTCATCTTTTTCTTCCTTCTTGTGCTCTTCCGGATCGTAAAGCATCCCCGTGCAAAGGCAGTGCTTCCGGTTGGTGCGCGTCAGAATGTCGAAGTTGGCGCAAGTCTGGCAACCTTTCCAGAAGGCTTCATCGCCCGGCAGTTCACTAAGAGTTACGGGTTGATAGCCCAGGTCGGAGTTGATTTTCATCACGGCCAGGCTCGTAGTGATTCCGATAATCTTAGCGGTCGGGAACATAGTTCGCGACAGTTCGAAAGCTTTAGCTTTGATGTGCGTAGCGATACCGCTCTTGCGATGGTTGGGATGGACGATTAGACCGGAGTTGGCCACGAACTTACCGTGCTCCCAAGTCTCGATGTAGCAGAAACCAACCCACTCGCCCGACAGGGTCATGGCGATAATGGCTTTGCCTTCGAGCATTTTCTCCATCACATAAATGGGCGACCGCTTGGCAATACCGGTTCCCCGGGCCTTGGCGCTCTCTTCCATTTCGCGGCAGATGGTTTCGGCCAGCCGCAGGTGATCTTCATTGGCGACCTGAATGATATATTGATCGTTAACTACTTCAGGGGTGATCATTGTCGTTTATTGGGCGGTTGTGAAGCCGAAAAAACGGACCGGAATGCCGTTGTACACAGCGTAGTCCGGTACTAATCTGTTGGTGAAAATTAAACGAGAAAAAAAGCGGAAACGTCTACCACATAGGCAAACAACATGAAATAGTCCTTTCGGACCTAAACCGAAATGGCGTAGTATGGAAGAAGGTCGGTATGTAAACGAGCTTGGCCATTGGTTTTACGCGAAAAAGCGGACAATGTTAGAGAGATTATCCGGGTCTTGCAATATCATAACGGATTTTTTTTAGTATAGTTCGTGAATGGTCAAAACATAATTCTTACTCAATAAGTCCTATACGTCCCGGCCGCAAAGCAACCCTCTCTGCTACTGGATTTTACTCTGACGTATGGCTGCTTCATTCGTAACATCTTCTTACCCGCTTACCCTCAGCCGAAGCCAGCCATTACGGTATTTCGTTTTTTTTTACCTCTACGTGATGCAGGGGTTACCCGCTGGTTTTTCTCTGACCGCGTTGACCAACTACCTGACGGCCGAAGGCGTAAAACCAGCCATTACCGGTTCCTTCGCGGCTGTTGCCGGACTGCCCTGGGCATTTCAGTTCATTTGGGGGCCACTGATCGACCGGTATCAGCGCTCACCGATGGGGCGTCGGAAACCCTGGGTGGTTGGGGCGCAGGTGCTGGCGTTTCTGGCCTCACTGGGCATTTTACTGGTCGACAACCCCCTGACGCAGGTGTCGGTGCTGGCCTGGCTTTTCTTTGGTCATAGCACGTTTGCCGCCATTCAGGATGCCAGCGTCGATGCAATGGCGATTACGGTTATTCCTGAAGATGAACGTGGCCGCGTGAATGCCTTCATGCGGGGTGGATTTCTGATCGGTACGGGGCTCGGTGCGACCATATTCTCACAAATTCTGCGCTCGTCGGGTTTTTTCAGCGCGGCCCTAACACAATCGCTTTGTCTGTTAGCCCTGACGCTACTAACCTTTTTTATTCGGGAACGGCCCGAAGATCAATTGCTTCCTTTCTTTGGGCGTCGCACTGACAAAACTGCTGAAATCGAGAGTCTGCCCCTGCCGACTACAGAACCCGATTTTCGGTGGCTGTTTACGGAATTATTCAAAGGGTTATTTTCCAGAAGAAGCCTGCTGCTATTTGGAGCTGTGGTAGCGGCTTACGTCAGCATCAGTCTCTTTCTGCGCGCTTACAACTATCATCTGATCCAGAAGCTGGGCTGGGCCGACACGTCGGTTTCCCTCCTGACGGGTACCTATGGCATGCTCGTCGCAACGGTCGTAGCGCTGGCGGGCGGTTTCATCGCCGACCGCATTGGCCCGCGTCGGTTGCTGGTTGTCGTGCTGGCCGGCGTGGCTGCTTACCTACTCATCTTCAATAGCCTGTCACCTTTCTGGATACAGCGTGAAATAGCCCAGACCGGTCTGGTAGCGCTGTATTTCATGGACCCCAGCATTAGTGTGGCCGCCATGCCCCTGCTAATGACGCTCTGCCGGAAAGGCATCGAGGGCTCGCAGTTTACAACCTACATGGCTTTTGTCAATCTATCCGACATTGCCGGATCGTTTCTGGCAGGACACGCCCTGGCTTACGTTCAGGCACCCACACTTGGTTTACTGGCTGGTGGTCTGGCCACGGTCGCTACCATCAGCATCTGGCTAACGCTTCGCTATTATCGGTCGATCCATCCGTAGTTCTGCCCAGTCTGTGTAGCTTGCAGAACCGACCGTATCAGCCATGCACCGACTTCGTAAATCACTCTACCGTATTCTCGAAACCTCCGCAGGAAAGCGCCGGGGGGCAAGCCTGCTCTTCAATCTGGTGCTGATCAGCATCATCACCCTGAACGCCATCGCAATCGTTTTACACACCGTACCCGAATACAACCGACGCTTTGCAGGCCTGTTCTCCGATTTCGAACTGTTTTCAGTCGTCTTCTTCACCGTAGAATACCTGCTGCGTATATGGGCCTGTGTCGAGAATGAGAAATACAGCCACCCGGTTTGGGGCCGACTGCGGTACATCTTCTCCGGCCCGGCTGTGATCGACTTTCTGGCCATCTTTCCGTTTTATTTTACGCTATTTGCTACCGACCTGGCGATTGTCCGGATTCTGCGGCTGTTCCGGATTTTCCGTCTGTTTCGCATGTCGCGTTATGCGCACGCTTTCCGGCTGATCCAGAACGTCGTTGCGGAGAAGAAAGAAGAACTGATTCTGAGCGCCACCCTCGTCATTTTCATGCTGATCATTATTTCCAGCATCATGTACTACGTCGAACACCCCGCCCAACCCGACCAGTTTTCGAGCATTCCGGCAACCATGTGGTGGGGCGTTACGGCCATGACGACGGTGGGCTACGGCGACATTCACCCCATTACGCCCCTGGGTAAGTTTCTGGGTGGTATTTCAGCCATCATGGGCATTGGGCTTTTCGCCTTGCCGACCGGTATTCTGGTATCGGGTTTCAATGAGCACATGCGCATTCATCATAAAAAGCCCAGAACCAGCTACTGTCCACACTGCGGAAAACCCATCAGCGATTATTGAGCAGCTACCGAATAGCCTGTTCGGTTTCGGCATCGAAAAAATGAATTTTGTCGACCTCCCAGAACAAAGTCAGCGACTGGCTAAGACTGACCAGTGAATCGCCGGGCAACCGGGCAACAAATCGCCGGTGATCGATCATAAAGTAGGTCAGTATTTCATTACCCATGTGTTCGACGGCGTCAATTTGCTGGACCGATACGGCCAGATACTGCCCCCGGCGCGAACCGGCCGGCTGCCGACGGATGTGTTCGGACCGAAGACCCAGCACGACCTCGCGATTCTGGTAAGCGGTCAGGGCGCTCAACTGGTCGGAAACCGATAAGTCGATCCGGACCATACCGCCTGTACTTCTGAAACTTAATTTCCCATCCGTATCGACCAATTGACCGAGAAGCAGATTCATGGGTGGCGTACCGATAAAACCGGCCACGAACAGGTTAGCAGGTCGGTTGTACAGCTCCAGGGGCGTGTCGTACTGCATGACATCGCCGTTGCGTAAGACGACAATCCGGTCGCCCAGGGTCATGGCCTCGACCTGATCGTGGGTCACGTAAATCGTGGTAGCCTGCAATTCGCGGTGGAGTTTCTGCAACTCGATGCGCGTTTGTCCGCGTAGTTTAGCGTCCAGATTACTCAGGGGTTCATCGAACAGAAACACTTTCGGATTGCGCACGATGGCCCGTCCGATGGCTACGCGCTGGCGCTGGCCGCCCGACATATTTTTGGGCTTTCGGTCGAGAAGGCTTTCGATTTCCAAAATTTTTGCCGCCTGCATCACCCGTTGATGAATGTCTACCTGACTCATATGCCGCAACTTCAGCCCGAAAGCCATGTTGTCATAAACGCTCATGTGCGGATACAGGGCATAATTCTGAAATACCATGGCAATGTCGCGGTCTTTCGGAGCCCGGTCGTTGATACGTTCTCCGTCGAGTAGCAGCTCACCATCGGTAATTTCTTCCAGGCCGGCAATCATCCGTAGCAGCGTCGATTTCCCACAACCGGACGGACCTACCAGTACAACGAATTCCCGATCCTGCACGTCGATCGAAACGTCTTTGATGACCCGCGGTCCACCGGCGTAGGCTTTGGCAATGTGACGGAGTATAACTTCAGCCATAAGGCGATTTATTGAGTACTAAGTGGTTGAGTATGATAGCGGACTGTTTTTTGTCATTCCGACCGCAGGGAGAAATCTTAAAGCTCCTCATTGGTCACGTTCAGGATTCCTCTCTCCGGTCTGAATGATATAAGAATATATCTTTTCCCCGAAAAGAGTAACCGGTTTATTTAAAGTTTGGTCGGCTACCGACGATCAGTTAGCTTTTCCCAGAGCTTTCAGGGCTTCGGGGTATTGTTCAAGGCGCTGAAACATCCACAGCGACTCGATCGTCGATTCGGCACCGGCATTTCGGTTGACCTGATGCGCCGACACGATTCCGTCATAGCCCCGGCCGGTGGCAGGATCATACATGGGCGTACTGGCAACATTTTTTCCTAAAAACCAGCTGGCTAACTGCCCGGCCAGCGAAGCATATTTAACCTCCCGGGTCTGATCGTAGGCTTCGAGCGCTGCCCAGACCATCGGCCGGATGCCGTAGGCGATCTGCGAAAACTTACTGCGCTTAAACTCCCGAAGCTCCGTGCCCGTCTGGGTGACCTCGAACGATTCCAGAAATCCCTGCCGAAGCAGATATGGATAGAAATAGGTTATTTCCTGCCGGGCTACAGCCTGCCATTCGGGCTTGTTCAGGATTTTCCCGGCCCGCTGAAGCGCATACGACTGGTCGCTGGCGTAGGCATGCCAATTATTTTCGTAACTCAGAATAGCGCCGTACGGAAACCTATCCGGTCCGCCGTGCCGCATCGCCACGATGCCCTCCCCCAACTGTTCGATCAGCGTCAGTACAGCAGGCGAAGGCGCTTGCTGATAGAGGTTCAGCAGTCCCAGCAGCATAATAGCCGCCTGATCGGAGCCAGACCCAAACGGTAGCCAGGTGGGCACCTCAACGCCCCGTATGGTTGTCAACGTACGGGGTTTCGTTCCAAAATCACGAAGCATAGCCGTAAGCAGTTTCTGGTTGGCTGCCTTGATTCGGTCGGCCAGTTCTTTGTGGTTCTTTTGAAAATACGGGTAGGCTTCCGATAAATACCAGAGTGCTCGCCAGGACCAGAAATTAGGTTGAGGACGGCTCGTCACAAACGTTTTGTTGATGTCGGGCCGGTCCAGCGATTGCATAAAATTGTAATAATAGCCGGCGGCTGTATCGGGCGTGGTAGCCTGAAGGTGCAGGACAAATTCCGTCAGTTTCTGCAACTGCTGTTGCTTCTCCGGATTCGTGGCCAGATCGGGTTCGTGCAGTAGAAAAAAAGCGCCCCGCGCCACGTCGTCGACGCAGGCAAATCCTTCGTCGGCATCGCCAACGAGCTTGTAATCGGGGGCTTCGCAGTAGATGAAAATTGTTCCCAGTTCAAGGCCGCTCTTAAGCTTGACCGGTCGGTAAAGGTGGTTGAAATGATCGACGTTAACGTAGCGTTTCCTGACGACAGGCTGCGCGATGAGTACCTCACCGGTCCACCCAACCCATAAGAGTAAAACCAATAGTCGCATCGATACGCTCATTAATCTTTCAGGCCCGAAGAGGCCATGCTTCGGATAAAATGTTTCTGAAAAAACAAATACAGAATGACAATCGGAACCGCCAGCAGAACCGCAGCCGCAATCTTAACCCCCAGTTGCCCCTCGGCGCGTCCGCCCACCGAAAACAAGGTTACCAGCTGCGGCATGGTCATGACCGATTCGTCGCGGATTACGATTAGCGGCCACAGCGCTTCGTTCCACAAGCCCATAAAGGTCAGAATGGAAATTGTCAGTACCGTCGGTAAGCAGTTAGGCACCAGGATCTGAAAAATGATCCGAAGCTCTCCGGCTCCGTCCATTCGGGCTGCGTCTATCAAAGCTTGGGGTAAACTCTGAAATGCCTGCCGAAACAGCAGAATTGAGAACGAATTAAGGGCAAACGGTATAATCAGCGCCAGGTAAGTATCGACCCAGCCAAATTTCACCATCGTGATGTAATTCGGAATCAGGGTGATCTGAAACGGCAGCGTCATGGTAAAAATGAGCAGGTAAAAGATCCAGTTGCGCCCTGCAAAATCGAGCCGGGCCAGCGCATACCCAACCATTGCCCCTGAAATAAGCACTAATGTGGTGGTTAATACGGCTACCAGTACGCTGTTCATAAACGCCCGGTCCAGCGGAATTTTAGAAAATACCGTTTCGTAGTTGCTCCACGTAAACCCGATCGGCAACAGGGTCAGGTTGGCTAATCCACTGACCGACGACAACGACGCACTGACCATCCAGATGAATGGATAGATAAACGACAAAGCCGCCAGCGTCAGTAACGTGTATTTTAGGATGCTTCGGATCATTTACTGGTTATTCGTGGTCATTGGTTGTCATGAGTGACCATTAAACTTCCTGCTCAACATATCGCCGTTGTACAACAACGACAAACAAAATAATCAGGGCGAAACAGAAGCCCAGGGTGGCCGAATACCCCATGTGATAATACTGAAATGCCTGTCGGTAAATGTACATCACAGCTGAAAGGGTCGAGTTCAGGGGCCCGCCTTCGGTCATGATATACGGTTCGACAAAGAGTGAAAATCCGCCAATAGTCGAGAGAACGACTACAGTAAACATCGTCGGATTGATCATCGGCAGGGTAATGTAGCGAAACTTCTGCCAGTCGGTGGCGCCTTCCAGCTCCGCAGCTTCGTAATACTGAGTCGGCACCGATTGTAGCCCAACCAGAAACAGAATAATGTATAGCCCAACGTTTTTCCAGGTCGCCATGATGGCGATTGAATACATGGCCACCTCCGGGTCAGCAAGCCATGGCACCCGTGGCAGGCTCAACGCGATCAGCATCCGGTTCAGGATACCGGCATTGAAGCTCAGTAGCTGCTGCCAAAGAATGGTCACGACCACACCCGAAACGATGACCGGTAGAAAAAAAGCCGCCCGAAAAAACGCAGCACCACGGACTGTCCGATTCAGCAATTCGGCCAAGGTCAGTGCCACCAGAATCTGCAGCGGAATATGCACCATTAGAAAACGCACAGTATTCCAGACTGCCTGCCAGAACAACCGATCCTTAAACAGATGCTCATAGTTCGCCAGACCGACGTATTGCATGGGCGAAATGATGTTCCAGCTATGGAACGTCAGCACCACCGAGAACACGACCGGAAACGCTACAAATACCGCAAAATGCAGTAAATAAGGCGAAACGAGCAGGTAAGGCATCCATTTTTTCATTCGTTGTCATTCATGGTCACAGATGGTCATTCGTTGTCATTTAATAGTCATTAATGACTCAACAACACATCCACCGCTTTGGCCGCATCGGCAATGGCCGCTTCGGGAGTTTTTTTGTTGAAAATGACGCAGGCTTCGTATTCCTGCGAGATAATATCGAAAACTTCTACGATGACTTCGCTGTTGTCCACTCCTTTGATATAGCGCGTTTGTTGCGCGAAAGGCTGAAGACGAGGATTTTTGCGCAGAAAAGTGGCGAAATGCGCATCCGTATCGACGTTTCTCCGGCGCGGAAACTGGCCTGTCAGCTCCATCAGTCGCAGATCGCCGGCTGTATCGATGAGAGTTCTGACAAACTCCCAGGCCGCCTGCGGATCGCGACAGGTATTGAAAATAACAATGTTTTTGGGATCGCCGTAGGTATATACCGGCCCGCGATGACTGTCGGGAACTGGCATCGAGTAGGTCTGGTACTCAAAACCAGGATCTTTGAATTTTTCCAGAAACTCGATCGTCCAGGGACCCGTAAACTGCGATACAATCTGTTGAGACATAAATGGATCGCGGGTGGCCGAAAGCCGCTCCTGGGCGAAATAATTGTTTTTGTACAGCGTCTGTAAAAACCGAAAGACCTCAATAGCGTACTGATTATTGAACGCAGCCCGGTTATTGACAATCAGCGGAGCGCCGTTGGAGGCCGCCAGATACAGAGGATAGAAATTAAACAGCCGCTCGTACCAGATGGCTTTCACTTCAGTATATCCCAGCCATTGATCGATGTATCCATCGCCGTTTCGATCCCGCTTAAACTGGCGACCGGCGTCCAGATAGCGCGCATATGTATAAGGCGGACGGCCGTTTGGCAGCGTGGCCACCGCACGAGTATTGCAGAGAAGCATGATCGGGTTTACTTTCCACGGCACCTGATAAATATGTCCATCAGACGAGGTAATCTCCCGAATAACGGCGCTGTCGCAGCGGGCGCTGATAAATTCCCGAAACCCTTTCAGCGTATCCAGTGGAATCAGCACGCCCGATTTGGCGTACATCTCGACGTTTCCCTGCCACATGTTGGCGTAAATATCGGGCGTGGTTTTGCCCACCACCGATGCCAGAATGATCTCCTCGCTCGACTGCCCCTCAGGAATGGGCTGATAGCGCAGGGGTTTGTCGGGCCGGCTGCGTTGCCACTGGGCTGTAAATTCTCTGGCGAAGGCAATTTCACCGGCGTTGTTAGAGCACCAGAACGTGAGCGGACGATCGGCGGTCTGCTCAGGACGGCATCCGGTCAGGAGCGTCGACCAACCCAGCAGGCATAGCAACAGACGAACAGGCATTCGAGTAAGGCTGAAGAAATTTTCGGGCCGGAAATACTACAGACAAACCTACAAATAATCGTATTGGTTTAGAATAAATCCAGCATTCCTTCGCAAAATCAGCGGTTTGGTAGCTATGAACCCCCTCAAATTCTGACGGAACAAGCTAGTGGCTTCGTTTGCCTTTCCGCCCCGGCCGTACTAACTTTGGGTATGGAAAATTTCGTGGTCTCGGCCCGCAAGTACCGCCCCGCCACCTTCGACACCGTCGTGGGTCAGGAGCACATTACCACTACGCTTAAGAACGCCATCAAGACCAATCACTTAGCATCGGCGTTTTTGTTCTGCGGCCCGCGTGGTGTCGGTAAGACCACCTGCGCCCGTATTCTGGCCAAGACCATCAATTGCCAAAACCTAACCCCCGAAGGTGAAGCCTGCGACCGGTGTGAGTCGTGCGTCAGTTTCAACCAGAACGCATCCTTCAACATTCACGAGCTGGATGCAGCCTCGAACAACTCCGTCGAAGACATCCGTAACCTGATCGATCAGGTGCGCTACCCACCTCAGTCGGGCAAATACAAGATCTACATCATTGACGAGGTGCACATGCTCTCGTCGGCGGCTTTCAACGCGTTTCTGAAAACACTGGAAGAGCCCCCAGCCTACGCAATTTTCATTCTGGCCACGACCGAAAAACACAAAATTCTGCCCACGATTCTGTCGCGCTGTCAGATTTTCGATTTCAACCGGATTCAACCGCAGCATATTGCCGATCATCTGGCTAAAATTGCGGAGAAAGAAGCGATTACGGCCGAACCTGAAGCCCTCGACCTCATTGCCCAGAAAGCAGACGGAGGGTTGCGCGACGCGCTGTCGATGTTCGACCTGAACGTTACCTTCTCTACCGACCGCGTCATCCGGTACAAAGAAGTACTGGATAACCTGCACATCCTGGATTACGATTATTATTTCAAACTGACCGATTTGTTGCTGACAGGTAGCCTGCCACAGAGCTTACTGACGGTCGATGAAATCCTGCGCAAAGGCTTCGACGGGCACCAGTTTGTGGTTGGCCTGTGCCGCCACTTCCGCGATTTGCTGGTTTGTAAGGATGCCGCGACGGTGCAGTTGCTCCAGGTCACCGAAAACGTTCGTCGGCAATACCTCGATCAGTCGGCGCGGGCACCTATGTCGTTTTTGCTGTCGGCCCTGAGTACGGGCAGCCAGTGTGATCTGAACTACAAGCAGGCCAAAGATCAGCGGCTACACACCGAACTATGGCTGATGAAACTGGCCAATCTGCGTAACCTGCTCAACTGGGAGGCCCTGCCTGATTTACCCCTCAACGGATCGCGCCCCGCAGAAGCCCTCACCTTACCAAGACAGTCTGATCCGCTGTCTGCTGAAAAAAAAAATGGCAATCCACAGCCCTCAGCTAACAACAGTGGGCCACTAACTGAAACGCACCCTACAACAAGCGAACCCGTTAGCGGGTATCAGCCGACCCCATCAGCTGCGAATGGCAGTGCGACTAACGGAGCGGCCAGTAACGGATTACCGACGAAAGAGGATGTTCATCCGAATGGGCATTCGGTCGCTACGAACGGGACAGTTATTACCGACCGACCAGCGGTTGCTGCACCGAAGCTCGCGATTGTTCCGCCAACCCGGCCCGCCGGCAGTCGTCTCCGGTCTACCGTTCCGCTGACCGCCGGACCAACTCAGGCAACGGCCGAAACGGAAGAAGCGGTGGTGGTCAAAGCACCGAGTCGGCCCGACAAGCCCTTTACATTTGAGGACTTGCAGGATATGTGGCATTCGTTTGCCCGCCTGCGTCGCCAACAGAACGACATTACGTCGGAGCAGGTGGTGCTGAACCGGGAGCTCGTCCTGGACGGAACGACCATCCACCTGACGCTCGACAACACCCTACAGGTCGATTTTCTGACCGAACTTAAACCCGACCTGCTGGGCTACTTACGAAAGGAGCTTCAGAACAGCCAGATTCAGATTGAGCACAAGGTGGTCGTGCAGGAAGTAAAGAAAATGATTTACAGCTCGCAGGACAAATTCAATTACCTAGCGGAAAAGAACCCTGCCCTGCTCGAACTGCGAAAAGTGCTGAATCTGGAGGTCGATTATTAATCTGAACCCGGATTTATGTGATTTTATTGACCGACTGTGATTCTGTTGATCGCTTTTGTGGAAAGCAAAAATCACAGTTGATCAGTAAAATCATATAAATCCGGGTTCAGACTTAATACCCGTCGTTCTGTTTTAAATACCCAGGCAGATTCGAAGCGCCGTCGATCGCGGTTTGAGGGATCGGGAAAATCCGCTTCTGCTTGTCGGTATTGGTCTTTTCTGTCCAGGTGCCCTCGTACTTGCCAAACCGGATCATGTCCGTCCGGCGCAGCATCTCCCAGTAGAACTCAAAGCCCCGCTCCCGGAACAACAGGTCCAGGCTCATGCTCGTCAGCGCAGGTGGGGGCGTCGTTACTGTTCGGGCCGCTCTAACAGTATTGACATCGGCCAGCGCGCTGGCAGCGTCACCGCTCTTGCGAAGTTTGGCTTCGGCCCGCATCATGTACACGTCGGCCAGCCGAAGAATGACGATATCGGCTTCGCCGAAATTCCGGCCGCTCACCGATTTCTTGCTGAACTCGTATTTTTCGACCCGGTAGCCCGTATTGTAATTGCTGCCTGCCACCGTAAAATCGATTTGCTCGGTGAAATCGACGGCCAGCGTAGGTTTGTTTCGGGTATCGCTAAAGAGTTTTCCCACTTTATATTTACCATCCGGACATTTTAAAAACACCCCATTCCGCCGAATCAGTCCATACTGCTGTCCCCGCAGAATACCACGGTTGATGTTATAATCAGCTTCAGCTACGCACGAGTCGCCCGGATTCGAGTAGATCGTCAAATTCTGTTTATAAAACCGTGGATCGACCGATGGATCTTTGGGCGCATAGGCATTGACCCAGGTCCGGTAATAATCGGGGGTAATCGCTGGTCCATCCGTACCATTGGCGTTCGGATAGGCCGGAATCGGAAACTGATCCCCGGAGATCGAGAAGTAAGCCATCCGGTTGTGCCCGTTTAAGTCGGCCCGTTGATCGACCGCAAAAATCAACTCTTTATTATCGTGGTTATCTGAGTTGAACAGGGCGAAATAGTCCTTCGATAGTTGATATTGCCCCGAGTTGATAATCTTGTCGCAGTATTCAACCACCTTGTCCATGTCCTCGGGCCGGAACGTAACCTGAGCGGCAAACCGGTCGCGATAAACACCCGCGTTTAGATACAAACGAGCCAGCAATCCCCAAACTGCGCCTTTCGTCAGTCGGCCCGGGCCTACCGTTGTTTCCAGATTAGGTTCCACGGCAAGCAGCTCGCTTTTAATATATTCGACGGCCTGATCACCCCGCAGAATGGCCGATGTAGCGCCCGGATCATCTTTTACAAAAACCAGCCCGAACAGATCCAGCGTTAGCATGGAATAATAGGCGCGCATACCTCTGGCTTCGGCCAGATAAGTTTTTGTAACGGGGTCTTTCAGCGTTGGCAGCGTATTCAGAGCGGTAATGGATCTCGATACGCCCTGTAATATCAGGTTCCAGGTACTGTTCAGGTTGGGGTCCGTACTGGTCGTCGTATGCTGGTGCATAGCCAGGTAGATACCATTGTCACCCCAGTCGGCTCCCCCCCGATACGGCAGGATAGCCTCATCGGTCGAAATCTCCTGAACCGTAAAGTAATTGGTATGCAGGAAGATATCCGGCAGCCGGGCGTAAACGGGTGCCAGGATCCCGTCGGCGGCTTGCCGGTCGGAAAGCCCCGAAACGGAGGCCTCATCCAGTACGTTTTCGGCCAGGTTCGTACAACTGTATATACCGATCATGCTGACCAGTGCCAGCATAGAAATAAGTTTCTTTTTCATGACTTGTCTTTTAGAAAGTAAGATTGAGGCCAAGCACGTACGTTCTGGCTTTCGGATAGCTCAGGTAATCGATGCCGTAGGATGAAATACCATTCACGGTACGGTCGGTGTTCACTTCCGGATCGTAGCCATCATATTTGGTAATCACGAACAGGTTCTGGCCCGTAGCCGATATCCGAATGCCCTTCACCCAGCGGTCGATTCCGATGATTTTTGGATCGAGACTGTAGCCTAGCGAAGCGTTGTTTAACCGGAAGAAAGCACCCGTTTTCAGGTATCGGGTCGAAACCGGAGCCGAATTATTGATGGATTCGTTCGGATATTGAATCGCTTCCGGGGTCGTATTCAAGCCTTTCGACAACCGCAACTTATAGAAGTTGGCGTTGGCAGTATTGTCATACAGTTTGTTGCCGGATACTCCGTTGAAATTGATCGATAAATCAAATCCCTTGTAGGCGATGTTGGTGTGGATATTGAACTGTTTGGTCGGGAGCGCACTGCCCGCAGCTATCCGGTCTTTGTCGGTTATGATTCCATCCCCATCGACATCCCGGTATTTGCTAAGTCCTTTGTCGTCGAGGCCAATAAATTCTTTCAGGAAAAAGGTACCGATGGGTTGCCCACTGATGTAGCCGTTGATATTGGCCGATGTCAGTCCGGAACCCGTCGCATTGCCGGAGGCAATGACGGTATAGGGTGAGTTTTTCACCTCATTATTGATGAACGTAATATTGCCACCGATATCGAACCGGAACCCGCTCAGGCTCGCGTAGCGGTAGTTCAGATCCACTTCGACGCCCTGGTTTGTGATGGTCATATTCGGTACGTTGGTCCAGAACGTACCCGCCGGCTGAACGGGGTCAGAGGGTATGACTTCCAGCAAAATATTGTTCGACACTTTCCGGAAATAATCGACCGAGCCCGACAAAGCGCCTTTGAACAAAGCAAAATCAAGCCCCAGATCCGTCTGCGTTGATACTTCCCACTGAATATCCGGGTTAGCCAATCGGGTGTATGACGTGCCAGCTGGATAAGGACCGGTAGCCGTTAGTGGGTAGCTCGTTGAGGCTGACACCTGAGACGTAAACAGGGCCTGGGTAATCTTCGACGGGATTTCCTGGTTACCGGTTTGTCCCCAGCCCGCCCGTAGTTTCAGGTCGGTAAACGGCCCCGATTTCAGGAAGCTTTCTTCCGAAAGCCGCCAGCCCGCCGATACCGAAGGGAAGATACCGTATTTATTATTGGCCCCAAATTTTGACGAGCCATCTGCCCGGACCGTAGCCGTCATCAGGTATTTGTCTTTGTAGTGATAACTGACGCGCGAGAAGAACGACTGGAGTTCATTTTCGTAGGCGTAGCCGCTGGGCTTGTTGTTGGCCAGCGTAAGATCCTGCCCCAGACCAGGGTTATAAATCGGGTCAATGGGCGAAATCGGGAATTTATTGATACTGGACCGCCGTTCCTGCACAAAAATTTTCTGGTACGAATGACCCAGCAACGCCGTCAGGTTATGATCCTGTTTCGCCAGTGTGTAGGTAAAGTAATTCTCGACCAGGATGTTCCGATTCGTTTTATAGATCGATTCGAGCCGTCCGTCCTGCAACGGCACCGCGCTGGGCAACGACTCCAGGTCCTGGACCGAGTTGGCATAGTCGACGCCGAGGTTCAATTTATAGACCAGGTCTTTGGTGATTTTGAACGAGGGCGAAAAATTGGCGATGGTGCGATTAATAGTCGTGATATCCTTTTGCAGCGCCAGCGTAATCAGCGGGTTCGTACCCGCCTGATACTTGAACGGCGAACCGTCTGTATCCAGCGCGGGTATGGTGGGGTTGGTCGAGATAGCCCCGCCAATCAGACTTTCGGTGGGTGGTCGTTTGTTCAGCGTATAGGTTGCATTGAGGTTTACATCCAGACTGAGCCGGTCTTCCAGAAACTTCTGCGACACGTTGATACGCCCGGTATAACGGTCCAGCTTGCTGTTTTTCAAAATTCCTTCCTGGCTCTGAAGCCCGAAGGAACCGTAATACGTTAGTTTGTTGGCGCCCCCTCCGAACGAGATGTTGTGGTTCTGCGTATAAGCGGTTTGCGTGATTTCTTTTTGCCAGTCGGTCGAAGCCTTGAAGTCTTCGAGCACCCCGCCTACTGCCGGAACCTGACGCCGGTATTCGTCGGGCGAAAATACCGGTAGTGGCCGGGCCAGATTCGAAATACCGATGCTGGACGAAATGTTAAAGGTCGACGAACCCGCCTTACCTTTTTTGGTCGTAATCAGCACCACCCCATTGGCTCCCCGGGAACCGTAAATCGCCGTTGCCGACGCATCTTTCAATACGTCGATCGACTCGATATCCTGCGGGTTTAGGAAGTTCAGCGGGTTGGTCCCGCCACCCGTGCTGGAATTGTCCAGCGCAATTCCATCCAGCACGAACAAGGGTGTACTGCCGGTCCGGACGCCACCCGGCCCCCGAATGGTGATACTCTGATTGCTGCCCGGCTCACCACTGGCTGACGTCACATTTACTCCGGCAACTTTACCCTGCAGCAGTTGCTCGGGTGAATTGATAATTCCCCGGTTGAAATCGGCGCTTTTGATCGACTTTACCGCGCCCGTCATGTCTTTCTGCGAAGCGCTGCCGTACCCAATCACCACCACCTGCGACAACTCGTTGGACGTAGCCTTCAGCGCCATGTTGATTACACTGCGGCCTTTTACCGGCACTTCCTCCGACACAAAGCCGATAAAGCCAAATACCAGCACTGTATTGCCGTCGGGCACAGCGATTTTAAAGTCGCCATTCGCATCGGTAGTCGTTCCTTTCTGGGTTCCTTTCAAGACGACATTACAACCGGCGAGCGGTTCATTGGTCGCTGCATCGGTGACCCGCCCGCTAATGGTGATGTCTGCTGAAGGCTTACCGGACAGACCGGCGGTCGTTTTCGAAGGCGGCCATCCGTAGTTTTCCCCAAATGCGGCCAGGGTCGTTATGGCCTGTAACATACAAAAAAGTAAGCCCCATTTACGGATAAATGGCGGTGGGGAGAAGTAATAATGCTTCATAGTTGTCGTATAGCATGAAGGTAGAAAAATACTTATGAGCTGCAATTTGCAATTCAACCAGCAAGTATTAAAAAAAAATTAAGAACACTGCTATATCCGACAGATTTATTACGCAACTAACATATGACAAACGGAACAATAAACTCTGAATGACCGGGTTATTAGCCGCCCAAAATGAGCTTAACAGCATAATTAACAATTAATTAATAAGCTCTTCATAAAATTTCCCGAGGATTGAGGCTGCCTATGGCTGAACGCAAACGAGCGGCTACTGCTTACAGCCAGCTGCGTTGGCTAACAGCTTACAGTTGCTCTATTAACGGCTGTCCGTCAAATAATAAACTAAGTACTTTTCCTGCCTGCCAAAGGCTTTCGCTGGATTCCAAGTCAGGAATCTTTCCGGGTAAAACCGTGCCTATCTAGTGGTGGTAGTAATTGCCTGAGCAAACCGATGTAAGGCTAGCCGGGGGTATGCCTATCGGACTTGGGCTGGATCGTACTGCTGGCATCGAGCGAGACAAGTCGAGCAGATACGTGTTTTCGGAGCGCGTTGGGCTTGTACTGGTATTTGGGATGCTCCAGGTAACGGTCTAACCCATACGTTAGTATAGGACTCCTATGTCAGCCAGTAAACGGGGCGAAACAATCGATGGAAAATCGTGTCGTAATCGACATATGACGAGCTTAGTCAAGTCTCTGACACAAGCGGGTAATCACAAAAGGCTGTAATCCATTATGACTTCGTATACGCCTTTGCTTCCCGGATCAAGGATTTGTATTCACCGACAGCAAGGGCTTTTTTGTAGTACATTTTAGCCCGGTTCCGGTCGTTGGCACGGGCCGCAATGCGCGCCAGACCGACATACGCAAAAGCCTGATACTCTTTCGTATAAGCGTCGTTATAGGGCTGTTTGAGCGCAGCTTCGTAGAGTTCTGTGGCGGCTTTATCATCTTTATCGATGTATTCGGCCAGCATACCCGAAAAGGCATGGTAGGCCAGCGGCACCAGTTTATTCCGCATCGTCCGGAGTTTCTGAACGTACGGTTTCGCTTCGGCATAGCGCCCCGACAACAACAGCGCTTCGGCGTAGCTCATGGCAAACAGCGGATTGTTCGGATATTTTTCTACCAGGTATTTGGTGTATACGGCCGCCCGACCGGCGTTCGTCTCGTGCTTCATCAGGATGTGCGACAGGTAATAATTCGCCACGGGCCGCATGAACAGCGCTTTTTGCGTGGCAGCCTCCATCTGCTTCAGTCCCAGGGCCATATCGCCGTCGGCAAAGAAAAACATGAATGGCCGCACAATCGGGTGGTCGATGGGGTAGCGTTCGACGTAATAGTTATATAAGCCGCTGGTGAAGTAAAAGTCCGGATTTTTGTCCATTAGCTTGAACCCGTCGCGCAGATAACTGTAGGCTTTCCGCGACTCACTCACCGCTTTCAGCGATTCGCCCCGGTTGTGGTACATCGACGCCATGTAGCTGTGGCAGGTCAGCATAAAAAAAACAGCCTCCGGATCGTCTTCATTCTTCTCCAGCATGCGTTTCGACATCTCCATGCCCTGGTTTACGACCTGAACAAATTGAGCCGTAGCCGCTTTATTGTCGGAAAGCGGTAAATTCTGTATGTCGAGTTGGGTTGCCCGTAGAATCGGTCCGATCGGGTGTTGCGGGTATCGGGCCTGTATCTGACGAATCTCCGTATCGGCCTGCGCGAATTCCATGTTATAGATATCATCCAGGGCTTTCAGCACAAGTTGCTGCGCCGACGGATCGCTCATTACCTGCGCCGGAGCTCGGTAGGATACACATAATCCCAGAAACAGCAGTAGTGTATAGTTCAGTAAGGACAAAGCAGTGGGTCGATTGATGTCGTTTGATTCTATACGGCTGGAACCGTACTTTTGTTCAATACGTCTTACCGAATAAGGGCTATATGCAACCCTTTTGCTATGATTCATTACGAACAGTTTGTCTTAGATAACGGCCTGCGGGTATTCGTCCATGAGGACGAGTCGACGCCGATGGCCGCCGTCAATATCCTTTACAACGTGGGCTCGCGCGACGAAGTACCCACTAAAACCGGTTTTGCGCACCTGTTCGAACACCTGATGTTTGGCGGTTCGCAAAACATCCCGGTCTACGACGAGCCCTTGCAGAAAGTTGGGGGTGAAAACAATGCCTTTACGAGCCCCGATATCACCAATTACTACATCACACTACCCGCGGCTAATCTGGAAACGGCGTTCTGGCTCGAATCCGACCGGATGCTTAGCCTCTCGTTCGATCCGCAGGTGCTGGAGGTGCAGCAGAAAGTGGTGATCGAAGAGTTCAAGCAGCGCTACCTGAACCAGCCATACGGCGATGTCTGGCTCAAACTTCGGCCATTGGCCTATAAGCAGCACCCCTACCGCTGGGCCACCATTGGTAAAGACATCAGCCACATCGAAGAAGCTACGATGGACGATGTAAAAGCTTTTTTCTTCAAATACTACCTACCAAACAACGCCATTCTGGTGGTGGCCGGCAACGTAACCGTCGATCAGGTAAAGCAGCTCTGCGACAAATGGTTTGCGCCCATCCCGGCGGGCGAGCCCTACATCCGGCAGTTACCCACCGAACCAGTCCAGATCGAAGCCCGCAAGCTGGAAACTTCTGCCAAGGTACCCCTGGACGGTCTCTACAAAGCGTACCACATGCCCGGCCGCTTCGAGCCCGACTTCCATTCTGCCGACCTCCTGAGCGACATTCTGGGCCGGGGCAAGTCGTCGCGGCTGTATCAGAAACTGCTGCGCGACAACGCCCTATTTAGTAGCATCAATGCCTATAGCACTACCTCTATCGATCCGGGCCTGCTGGTCATTCAGGGCAATCTGAACAAAGGTGTCTCGCTCGAAGAAGCGGATGCCGCCGTTGAAGCCCTTGTCCAGGAATTGATCGACCAGCCCGTTACGGACCAGGAGTTGATGAAAATAAAAAACCAGGCCGAAGCTACCCTGGCGTTCTCGGAAGTTGAATTGCTCAACCGTGCCATGAACCTGGCTTATGCCGCCAATGCGGGCAACCCCGACCTTGTCAATCAGGAAGCGGCCTTCATCCAGGCAGTTACGCCGGAAAGCCTGCAAGTGGCGGCTGGTCAGGTGTTGCGGAAAGCCAACTGCTCGACCCTGTATTACCGAAGCGCGGACGCGTCGGCGGCTTAACGCCTGCACAAACAGCCATGGAAATACCGTATCACCCCAAAGCACTCACACCCGACGAACTGCAGGCGCTCTCGCGGGACG
Source organism: Spirosoma koreense (assembly GCF_054777875.1). Classification (NCBI taxonomy): domain Bacteria; kingdom Pseudomonadati; phylum Bacteroidota; class Cytophagia; order Cytophagales; family Cytophagaceae; genus Spirosoma; species Spirosoma koreense. The sequence goes on from NZ_BAAHAC010000029.1 coordinate 655,928, forward strand.
TGAAGCAGGCGCTTACAGACCTCTACGGCGACCGGCTCGATCGGGTGATTCTGTACGGTTCCTACGCCCGGGGTGATTTTCATGCCGAGTCGGACGTCGATTACATGGTGGTGTTGCGGGATGATGAGGTTCGGGCAGGGCAGGAGATAAGGCGGATGTCGTCAGTCATTGGTCCTTTGGCTTTAACCCATGCGATAGAAGTCTCAATTTTTCCGGTGTCACTTACTAAATATGCATGCGGCTATCCGCTGCTTTATCAGGCTGTACAACAGGAAGGAATACCTGTATGAATGATAAGAACCGCGCTGTAGACTATTTGAAAAAAGCGGAGAGTGATCTGACTGAAGCACGACTTTTACTAGAAGCTGGCCATCCAGACGGAACTTGCAACCGAGCGTACTATGCCCTGTTCGACAGTCTATTAGCACTCCTTCATTCAACAGATGGCCAGGTTCCAAAAACTCATACAGGCGTTCATAATGAATTCCGAAAACGGTTCATCTTGACAGGAATTTTTGATCGCAGGTATAGTAATACCATAACTGAGTTGTTCAACCTGCGACAAGGTGGTGATTACGAAATAGATTTTGATATTTCTCAAGAGGATGCTCAGGATGCCGTTGAGCGAGCCGTCGAGTTTCTGCTTCAGGTCGAGGTTTATCTTCGTCAAAATAATTTTACTTCATGAAAATTCGTGTAGGGCAGGGATATGATGTTCACCGGCTGGAAGAAGGTCGGCCGTTCTGGCTGGGCGGCATTCAGATTCCCAGTCTGTTCGGCCCCGTAGGCCACTCCGACGCCGATGTAGTCTGTCATGTATTGTGCGATGCCCTGCTGGGGGCGGCCAACATGCGCAACATTGGCTACCATTTTTCGGATAAAGATCCGCGCTGGAAAGGCGTCGATAGCAAGCTGCTGCTGGCTGAAGTGCTGCGCATGGTGCGGGGCGCGGGTTACGAGGTTTCGAATGTAGACGTAACCGTTGTGTTGCAGGAACCCAAACTCAATCCACACATTCCGGCCATGAAAACCTGCCTGGCCGACGTGATGGCCATTCCAGAAGAGGATATTTCCATTAAAGCAACAACTTCCGAGCATATTGGCTTCGTGGGTCGGGGCGAAGGCATTGCCGCACATTGTGTAGCGCTTATCTTTAAGGATTAGTTTGAGCAATACAGCCACCAGTTTATGAAAAATCTGCTTTACCTTCCTGCTCTGCTGCTGCTGGGTACCGTTGCCTATGGGCAATCCACCAAGTCGAACCAACCCGATATGCCGCTGGGGTTCGAAGAATACGATCCGGTTTCCACGCTAAAAGTGCCGGAGCACAAGCTCACGCGGGCTAAATTTCCGTTCATAGACGTACATAACCACCAGTGGGATATGGACAAGGCCAACCTGAAGCCGCTTGTTGCGCAGATGGACAGCCTGAACATGGAAATCATGTGCAATCTGAGTGGCCGGGGCTGGGGCAACGTAGAGCAGGGTACCAAATTTTTCGATGGTGCTTTGACCAACGCAGCCAAGACAAACGCCAAGCGGCTTGTCCTGTTCACCAATCTCAACTTCGACGAAATCGGGCGGAAAGGCTGGACCGAAGACGCGGTTAAGCTGCTGGAAGAAGACGTCAAAAAAGGAGCGCACGGTCTCAAGATTTTTAAGAATCTGGGCCTGACCAATAAAGACGAATCAGGGCATCGGGTGCGGGTCGATGACCCACGCCTGGACGCGATCTGGGCCAAATGTGGGGAGTTAGGCATTCCGGTGCTGATTCATACGGCCGACCCCAAATCGTTCTGGGACCCGATGGATCGCTACAACGAACGATGGCTCGAACTCAAACTCCACGCCGGTCGGAAGCGCTCCCCCAACGACCCCGTCCCCTGGGACCAACTCATTGCCGAACAGCATAACGTTTTCCGCAGGCACCCTAAAACGACCTTCATTGCTGCCCATATGGGCTGGTATCCGAACGACCTGCGTAAGCTGGACAGCCTGATGACCGTTTTCCCAAACATGAACGTCGAAATCGGGGCAGTCATCGCCGAATTAGGGCGTCAGCCCCGGGCCAGCCGGAAATTCTTCGAGAAATACCAGGACCGGATTCTGTTCGGCAAAGACAGCTGGGTACCCTCCGAATACGCAACCTATTTCCGTGTACTCGAAACCGACGACGAATATTTCCCGTACCATAAAAAATACCACGCCTTCTGGCGAATGTATGGCATGGCGCTGCCCGACGAGATTCTGAAAAAAGTTTATTACAAGAATGCGTTGCGGATTATTCCGGGTCTGGACAAAAGCCTGTTTCCGAAGTAATTGGTATCTTTGAAAAACGCAGTTCTATTAGTCGGGAATTATTTATGGCAATAACATCTCAGTCCGGAAAGCTAAATCCTATGCAGTTGCACTTGCTCCGCTTCTTTAGCGAACATCAGGTGTCAGAGGAGGAGACTGCTGAGATTCAACAACTTATTGTCAATCATTACGCGCAGAAAGCCGACGAACGCATGGATGAAATCTGGACAGAAAAAGGCATTTCAGAACAGACTATCGATGAAATTCTAAATAGTCCGCTGAAAAAGCCAACTCAGCCTTGAACTAATGCGTATTGTTGTTGATACGAATTGTTTATTAGCCTCTGTTCCTAAAAGATCACAGTACCGGTGGCTATATGATGCTATTTTGAATGGTCAGGTCCAGCTCGTGGTGACGACGGAAATTTTAGCAGAATATGAGGAACAATTGGGCTTGTTTTACGCGCCTGATTATGCTGAGTTTGTACTCATTGCGCTTCTCAATCTGCCTTCGTTGATGCGCATTAATCCATTGTCATTCTACTGGTTATTGATCGAGAACGATCCAGACGATAATAAGTTTGTGGATGCTGCCATCGCTGCCAATGCAGATTACATTATTTCCAATGACAGGCATTACCGCATTTTGCAGGAAATCCCTTTTCCACAAGTAAATTGTGTGCGATTAGCCGACTTTAAACCCATTCTGGATAATTTCCTGGATGACTAACTGGCTTTCATGAAAATCACCCGAATTAATCTCTATCGCTTCGACATTCCGCTTAAAGCGCCCATTACCATTTCGCTGGGTACGATCGAGAACGCTCAGAACATGCTGGTCGAAGTGCAAACCGACGAAGGCCTGACGGGATGGGGTGAAGGGTCGCCGTTCTGGATGATCGTTGGCGAAACCCAGGCGTCGGGCATGGCGGCCGCGACCGATATGGCCCGACTCCTCATCGGTCGCGATCCGCTCGATATCGAGGGGTGCCTGACAACCTTAGTCCGTTACTTACCCGCTCACCCCACAACCCGTTCGGCCTTCGACATGGCCTTGTATGATCTGGCGGCTAAAGCCGCCCGGATGCCGCTTTTCCAGTTTTTGGGTGGATCGAAACGGCCACTCGTGACCGACGAAACGATCTACATCAACACGCCCGAGCGCATGGTGGAAGACGCGTTACGGATTAAGGAAAAGCAGGCCGAAGCAATCAAAGTAAAACTAGGAACGAACCTGCGGGATGACGTAGCTCGGGTAGCAGCGATCCGAAAAGCCATTGGTGACACCATTCCGATTCGGACCGATGCCAACCAGGGCTGGGATGTCGTGACGGCGTCGGCGGTACTTCGGGCAATCGGCGGCTGGAATGTGCAGTACTGCGAACAGCCAATCAAACGCCATGACATTGTCGGGTTGCGTCAAATCCGCCAGCAATCGCCCGTGCCGATCATGGCCGACGAAAGCCTGTTCGATGCGACCGACGCCATCCGGCTCGTGCGCGAAGAAGCCGTCGATTATTTCAACATCAAGCTATCGAAAAGTGGAGGTATTTTCGAAGCCCTGAAAATCAACGCCATTGCCGAAGCCGCTGGTATTCCCTGCATGATCGGCTGCATGTCCGAGTCCCGGCTGGCGCTGACCGCGAACGCCCATTTTGCGGCTGCCCGTCAGAACGTTACGTTCTGCGATCTGGACGGCTGTTTCGAGCATGCCGAAGACCCTATTTATGGAGGTATCACCTACAACGGTTACCAGATCGATCTCCCCGAAACACCGGGTATCGGTGCCGAAGTCGACGCTGATTTTTTGAAAAAATGCAGTAGGATTAATGTATAATGGTTAATGAATAATGGATAATGCATTGTCTCGCAGTCATTATCCATTATTCATTAACCATTATACATTGTGTGTAACTAGCCCACACATGATCATCACCACCGTTCAATCCGACGCCGACGTTCAGGGTATTCTGACTTTGCAACGGGCGAATCTGCGCAAAAACGTTCCGCTGGTGACTCAGCTCGATCAGGGCTTTGTAACGGTTGAACATGATCCGATCGTTTTGATGCGCATGAACCAGGCTGCCCCAAGCGTTATCGCCAAAGATGGAGACACCGTCGTCGGGTATGCTCTGACCATGTTGCCCGAATTCGGCACCGATGTTCCTGAATTACTGCCCCTTTTTACTCTGATCGATACCCTGACCTACCGTGAAAAGCCCCTGCGCGAGTACGCGTGGTATGTGATGGGACAGGTTTGCGTCGGCGAGGAATACCGGGGGCAGCGCGTGTTCGATCGAATGTATCAGCACCACCGCGACGTGTACGGCGATCGGTATCAGTTGCTCATCACCGATATTTCGGCCAATAACGTCCGCTCATTACGTGCACATACCCGCGTTGGCTTCGAATCGCTTCATGAGTTTTATGACCCGGCTATTGGCGAAACGTGGGTAGTGGTAGCCTGGGACTGGAACCGGTAAGCTGCTCTGCTCACCGTACCTAAAATCAGTATATTGCCAAACCTAAATCCCTAAACCTCGATGCGCTTCGTTGCCTTCTTCCTGCTTCTCACGTCTACCGTATTCGCCCAGTCGCTCCCCCAAACGTTTACCACCGCCAAATCGCCCGCTGATGCCGGTTTTTCGGCCGATCGGTTGAAGCGTCTGGATACCTGGCTGCAAGGTTTGATCGATCAGGACCTGGCACCCAACGCGGTTACGTTCGTTGCCCACCGGGGGAGGATTGTGCACTATAAAGCATTCGGTTATAGCAATTTGCAGAAGAAAACTCCCTTGAAGCGGGATGATCTGTACCGCATTGCCTCGCAGTCGAAAGCGATCACAACGGTCGCGCTGATGACGTTGTTTGAGGAAGAGAAATTTCTGCTCGATGAGCCGATTGCCAAATACATTCCGGCGTTCAGGCATCCAAAAGTGCTGGTGAAATACGATAAAAAAGACCCGGCACACGGCACGTACGAAACCCGTCCGGCGAAGCATGAAATAACAATCCGGCAGTTGCTAAGCCATAATGCGGGAATTCCCTATGAGCATCCGCTCGACCAGCGTCCCGAATTCAAAATCCCATTTTACAATTCGACCGCTCCCGACAAGCTCGAAGACGTCATCAACAAACTCGCTACCCGACCGCTTCTGCGCGACCCCGGCACCGACTCCACTGGCGCGGGTTTTACTTACGGGCTGAGCATCGACGTCATTGGCCGGCTTGTTGAAATTCTTTCGGGAAAGCCTTTCGACGTCGCTATGCGCGAGCGCGTGCTGGAACCACTTGGCATGACCGACACGTATTTCTATCTGCCCGATACCAAAGCCAGCCGACTGGTTGAGCTGTACAGCAAACCAAGCCTGGATAAACCGCTGACGCTGCATACTAACGAAGCGTATCGGAACTCCGCCGTATCGGGTGCGAAGACGTATTTCTCGGGCGGTGCCGGCCTGATCAGTTCAGTGGAAGATTATGCGAAGTTCTGCCAGATGCTACTCAACGGCGGTACGTTCAACAATAAGCGCATTCTGGGCCGGAAAACCGTCGAACTGATGCTCCGGAATCAGATAGGCGCTGCAGAAGTCTGGGATCGGAACGATAAGTTTGGACTAGGGTTTCAGCTCATCACCGAAAATTCGCACTACGGGGATCAGGCTTCGCCGGGTTCGTACACCTGGGGCGGCATGTACTGCTCCGAATTTACGGTCGATCCGAAAGAAGAGTTAATCCTGATCATTTTCACGAACGTGCAGCCCTACGCTTATTACAGCGATTTCGTAAAGAAATTCCGGATTGCGGTCTATCAGGCGTTGGAGTAAACGGTAGTGTTCGGGCGCTTTTGATGCCAATGTATCAATAAAACAGAATCGCTATGAATCCGCAGAAAACCGCCGTTGTTCTCATTGAGTATCAGAACGATTTCACCTCGCCGGGAGGTAGTTTACACGATGCTGTGAAGGGCGTCATGGCCTCGACGAATATGCTGGCGAACACACTTGACCTGGTTGCCAAAGCCCGCGAAGCCGGAGCCGTGATCATTCATTCGCCGATTAGTTTTCAGGAAGGGTATGTCGAGATCACGAAGCATCCCTATGGTATTCTGAAAGGCGTCGTCGACAGTCAGTCGTTCCGGAAAGGCTCGTGGGGCGTCGATATCATCGATTCACTGACCCCACAGCCCGGCGATATTGTACTGGAAGGAAAGCGTGGTTTGGATGCTTTCGCCAGTACGAATCTGGACTTTATTCTGCGCAGCAAAGGAATCGAAACCATTGCCCTGGGCGGCTTTCTGACCAACTGCTGTGTCGAATCGACGATGCGCTCGGGTTACGAAAAAGGCTTTGACGTAATTACGCTGACAGACTGCACGGCCACGCTCAGTGAAGAAGAACAGACGTTCGCCTGCGCCAAAAACTTCCCGATGTTTTCCAAACCCATGACCCACGACCAGTTTCTGGACGAACTGACCGGCGAAACGGTTCAGGAAGTAGAAACGCGCGGGTATTCGGCCTGACAGGTCAGTGTTTGTAGTGAAAGAGGCTGTGCCACGGTTTAGAACCGTGGCACAGCCTCTATATAGATCAAATTCTGCAGCAAGACTATATTCGTAAGAAACTTGCTACAACTCACTTTCGTCAATACCTGCTGTTTTTAGTAACGCCCTCAGCAACCCTATTTTGAGCGGCTGATTCCCGTGTACAGGTACAGATAATCGTTCAGATCGGCCCTGCATGACGAAAATATGATGGCTGCCATTAATTCGTTTCAATTCTCATCCTCGTTGCTCCAGTAAGCGACACAGGGCTTTACCTGATACTTGCTTCATACAGCGATTTCCATAATCCGCGCATCTGCATCTAATGTTGGTTCATCAATATCCACAGATAAACACCCCTCTACAGCTTCGTGTAAATTTGTGAGCAATTCATCAAGCGTCTCACCCTGAGTCATACATCCGGGAATAGCAGGAACTTCTGCCCAGTACCCCCCTTCTTCGGCATTATGGACTATTACTTTCAAATTCATAGTATACTCTATAAAAATGGTCTTTATCAAAGATACATAGTTTAACACTTACCCCACCCTATTCTCTTTCCACTTACTTCGCTGTGCCGCAGACTGACTACTGACACCGTTCGTTTTGGGCTTATTGTTCTCCAGCAGATAAGCCGCCAGCACAGCCGCCAGTCCGGTTTCGGTAGCGTCGGGTGCTGGAATTAATTTGTCGGGGGTGAAGTAGTGGCTCACAAAGCCCGTGTCGAACTGACCGGACCGGAAGGCGTCGTGCTCCATCACGAACCGGCAGAACGGCAGAGTCGTCTGTACACCCGAAATCTGGTACTCGTCGATGGCGCGGATCATTTTCTGGATAGCTTCCTCGCGGCTGTCGCCGTAGGTAATGAGCTTGGCAATCATCGGGTCGTAATAAATCGGAATGGCCATGCCCTGCTCGAAACCGTCATCGACCCGAACCCCGTTTCCCTGCGGCCTGACATAGGTATCGAGCGTACCGACATCGGGCAGGAAGTTGTTGGCGGGATCTTCGGCATATACCCGCACTTCAACCGCATGACCTTTAATTTCCAGCTCTTCCTGTTTGATGGTTAGCGGCTTTCCTTCGGCGATGTAAATCATCTGCTTCACCAGATCGACCCCCGTAATCTGCTCTGTAACCGGATGCTCGACCTGAAGCCGGGTGTTCATTTCGAGAAAATAGAAATCGAGATTGTCGTTCACGATAAACTCGACCGTACCGGCTCCGTAATACCCACAGGCGCGGGCAACGTCGACAGCCGCCCTGCCCATAGCCTCGCGAATTTCAGGCGTCAGGATAGCCGACGGTGCTTCTTCTACGACCTTCTGGTGACGGCGCTGTATGGAGCACTCCCGCTCGAACAGGTGAATGATGTTGCCGTGCTGATCGCCTAATACCTGGATCTCGACATGCCGGGGCGAAGTCACGTATTTTTCGATGAATACCGATCCGTCGCCAAAAGCCGACTGGGCTTCGCTGACGGCCCGGTCCATCTGCTCATCGAAATCGGCCTCCCTATCGACCACCCGCATGCCTTTTCCGCCCCCGCCTGCGCTAGCTTTGATCAGAATCGGATAACCGATCTGTGCCGAAATGGCTTTGGCTTCGGTCCGATCCGTAATAGCTGAAGGAGTTCCCGGCACCATCGGGATGTTGTAGTTGGCCACAGCTGCTTTGGCCGCCAGCTTACTGCCCATCACCTCGATACTCTCGGGCGACGGCCCGACAAAGATTAAACCGGCATCGCGGACCAGCCGGGCAAAATTGGCATTCTCTGACAAAAATCCGTAGCCAGGGTGAATAGCGTCGACGTTCAGTTGCTTACAAACGTCGATGATGACATCGGCCCGTAAATACGACTCCGATGAGGGAGCCGGACCGACGCAAACAGCTTCATCGGCGTAGCGGACGTGCAGTGCATTCCGGTCGGCTTCCGAATAAATGGCTACGGTCTGAATGTCCATTTCGCGGGCGGTCCGCATGATGCGCAGGGCAATCTCGCCCCGGTTGGCAACGAGTAATTTTTTAATATTCATGGGTAGGCTTGCGGGTCGTTGATCGGCATTAGGGGATCATTCTGTGGTCATTGCTTGTCATTCATAGTCATTGGTTGCTGCTGGGTCTATGACAACTACCTAATGACTGATAATGACAATCAATGACTACAAACATCAATTATGATCAATAATACGATTTTGTTACAAAACGATTATCGAATTGAATTTTCCAATATCAATTTGCGCTACCAAAACTTAACCGTATTTTTGCACTTACCGTATAAAAAAACAGGGCTTTTGCCTGATAAACACCAATAAAAAGTGGATTTATTTGAGAAACTGCGTAATAACCTGGGGCCGATCGGTTCACCAGCACGGGAGTTCAATGGTCACCACTACTTCGCATTCCCCAAACTCGAAGGTGAACTAGGGCCCCATATGCGCTTTCGGGGCAAAGAAGTGCTGAACTGGAGCCTGAACAATTACCTGGGTTTAGCAAACCATCCTGAAATCCGGAAAGCCGATGCTGAAGCCTCGGCGCAATGGGGGCTGGCCTATCCGATGGGCGCCCGAATGATGTCGGGAAACAGCGACCTTCACGAACAGTTCGAAAAGGAGCTGGCTCAGTTTGTCGGTAAAGAAGACGCTTTCCTGCTCAATTATGGTTATCAGGGGGTTATGTCGGCCATCGAGGCTGTCGTCGACCACCGCGACGTCATCGTATACGATGCCGAGTGCCATGCCTGCCTGATCGACGGCATCCGGCTGCACAAAGCTAAAATGGGAGAATACTACAAATTCAACCATAACGACATGGACAGCCTGGAGAAGAATCTCCAGCGCGCTACCAAGAAAGCGGCCGAAAAAGGTGGCAGTATCCTGGTGATTACCGAAGGCGTATTTGGCATGTCGGGCAAAGTTGGTAGCCTGGACAAGGTCGTGGCGCTGAAAGAGAAATATGAATTCCGCTTGCTGGTCGACGACGCACACGGTTTCGGCACGATGGGCGCTACGGGCGCGGGGGTTGGCGAAGCACTGGGGTGCCAGGAGGGCATCGATCTGTATTTCTCGACGTTCGCTAAGTCGATGGCGGCCATTGGTGCATTCATTGCCGCCGATCACGACATCATTATGTACCTTAAGTACAACATGCGGTCGCAGACCTACGCCAAAGCCTTACCGATGCCGTATGTCGTCGGTGGTCTGAAGCGACTGGATATGATTCGCAACTCGTCGGAATTCCGCGACAAACTCTGGGAAAATGTACGGGCGCTGCAAAGCGGTCTGCGCGAGCGTGGTTTCGACATTGGCGATACGCAATCGCCGGTAACACCGGTTTTCCTGCACGATCTGGAAGGGGGGGTAGCCGAGGTGGCCGCGCTAACCAAAGACCTGCGCGAAAATATGGGCGTGTTCTGCTCCATCGTCGTTTACCCGGTCGTTCCGAAAGGCACCATCATGCTCCGTATTATCCCTACAGCCGCTCATTCGCTGGACGATGTGGAATATACACTGAATGCCTTTTCCCAAATGGGTGAACGCCTTAAACTGGGCGCTTACCGGCAATATGTGCCCCCAGTTGACCAGAAAACGCTGGAAGTATCGGCCGAAGCAGCCACTGAATAGGGTTTTAGCCAAAAAATTGCATTTTTTAGCTATTTTTTTGGCTTAGCTATTGCGCTGTATGAGAGAATGACTAAATTTCAGCCGGAAACCGCGTTTTTAGCGGAATTTGGGCATTTTTCACACACTTAAACCCATACGCATCGCTATGGCACGCTTCGATGAAGTAAAGAATCTGGTTATGTCGCTGGAAGGCGATTTCGAGAAATTCTACGAGAAAAATAACCAGGCTGCCGGTACTCGCGTCCGGAAAGGAATGCAGGATTTGAAAACGCTGGCACAGGAAATCCGCTCGGAAGTTCAAAACACTAAAAACACCGCCAGCAAGTAAGTCAGCCTATCTGACCGAACCTATAAAACTCCCTCACGCAGGCCGGTCCTGATGAGGGAGTTTTATTTTTGTCTATGTAGAGCCGCAATCCGTTGGGCTCTACGACGCGATTTTTTCCCGATGCATCAGCGTGGCAATGCCGCGGGTTGTCACCTTACCCGTCTGCGTATCCCGAATTTCACCCAGAATCTGAGCGGTATGTTTAGCGGCATCGATAGACTGGACCGTAAACGTCGCTTCGTAGTCGGTATCGACAAACATCGGTCGCAGAAATTCCAGGGTTTGGCCTAGATAAACCGAGCCATAACCCGGAAACTCCGTACCAAGCACCTTCGTAAACACGCTGGCACCCAGCATACCATGAATAATCGGACGCTTAAAGGGCGTCTGTGCCGCAAAGTCCGCGTCGAGATGGAGCGGATTATTATCGCCGGTTACGCGGGCAAAATCGGCTACGTCGGCCTGCGAAAACCGAAACGTGTAGCGGTGAACCGCTCCTGGTCCAAATTCCATAGGGTCAATAAATAATGGATAATGAGTCCGGACAAAGTTCGCTACATAATTTGATTCTTCACGGTTCATTATACATTGCACTTCCTTCATTAACCATTATTTATTGAACATTATTCATTGCCCCGTACCTTCGTGCTACGTATGCTGAAAAAACTGTTTTCGCTCGACTCCGGAGCAACCAGGCGCGTATTCGGGCTAGATGTGATGCGGGCGCTGGCCATTCTGATCGTGGTCGATGCCCATGCCACCATTGCGCTGGAGAAATACTACAGTGGGGCCTTCTGGCATCACCTGCTGCCCGACGGCGTCGAGTTATTCTTTGTGCTAAGTGGCTTTCTGATCGGTGGAATTCTGATTCGGTCTTACGAAAAAAAAGGACGTTTCGACCGCGAACTGTTGCTTAATTTCTGGACGCGCCGGTGGTTCCGGACCCTGCCCAACTATTACCTGGTGCTGGTCGGGCTCATTCTTTTCGCGGTGTTGCGAGCCTGGCGAAGTGGTCTGACTCCGGTCCTGCCCGATGGTGGTACGCTGGCCAGCTATTTCGTTTTCCTGCAGAACTTCGCCAGCTACGTTCCCGATTTCTTTCCCGAAACCTGGAGTCTGGCCATCGAAGAGTGGTCTTACATTACCCTGCCTCTTATTTTATGGGTTATGCACAGCCTGCTGTCGGCCCGGTGGTCGCGCCAGCGGATTGTGCTGGCCACAATTCTAACGGTGATCATCGGTACGAATTTATACCGGCTGGTTCTGGCCATGCAGATACCTATTTCCGAAGGAGAGCTTGGCTTCCGGGGCATCGTCATGACCCGGCTGGATGCCATTTCGTATGGCGTACTGGGCGCCTATTTCCGGCATTACTTTCCTGCTTTCTGGACAAACGTAGCATTACGTCGCCGGCTGGGGCTTCTAGGGCTCGTGCTGACCGTACTGATTGCTTTGTCTGCCTCTATTTTCATCTTGCGTTTTTACGTCGATCTGGGCATCCTGTCCGGTTATATCTTTTATAAGCGTACGGTTTATTTTCTGGCAATTGGCTTAAGCATGGCGCTCCTGCTACCTTATATGGATGGCTGGCGAAGCGCTTCCGGCCTGTGGGCTCGTTTCGGCATTGCCCGCGCCATTACCCACATCAGCCTGATTTCGTATTCGATGTATCTGCTGAATTTGACGCCGATCATGATGAATTTCGTCGGCCGAATTCCCACGACTTCGCTTACCGTCGGCTGGCTCAAGGTCGGACTATTCTGGCTCCTGGTACTTGTTCTGTCGACGCTTTTGTTCAAATTCTTCGAGAAGCCCGTTACCGAACTTCGCGAACGCCTGTCCGCCAAGGAGCCGACGCAGTTGCAGGAGCAGAGAGCAGAAGGGGTAGGGCAAAGGGCTGAGGGGTAAGGGGCTGAGGATTATACGGTTTCTCCGGCCCCTTACCCCTCAGCCCTTTGCCCTACCCCCTAACTCGAATGATCGCTGATGATGACCCAGCGTTTCTTGATCTTACGCCATAATAGCGTGAAATGTCCGGTTGCGTCACCCATCTTGGGGCGGGTCAGGTGAAAGCGGCCAATTACGTAGGCTATGCCCGGTGCTGGCAGATCCAGTTCGAGAATATCGAATTTAAGCGTCCCCATCGACTCACGGCTGGGATAGCGCTTTCTGTAGTTCGCCAGCGTCGCCTGATAGCCGTACGTAACCCCTGCTTTTCCTACGAACGTAAGCGAATCGGATTCCCAGTAGCCATTCATAAACTTATCGACGCGACCGGCATTCCAGTCTTCGGTCTGCCGTTTCAGGATTTGCAGAATAGCCCGACGATCCTGAGCCGGTTGGCTTAGCGCAGGATAGGCAAACAACGCGAACAGGATAAGTGCAGAAAGTTGTTTCATGCAGGCAGTTTTTGGTACGATGAACAAACGATTGTGGGAACAAATTAGCTTCCCGACAGGTATTTTACCGTTATTGACCCCCGATTGTTTCTGAACAGGTTCGATTCTACCGCAAAGCCATGAGACTACAGGATAAAGTTGCCATCATTACCGGCGCAGCCCGGGGTATTGGGCAGGGAGCCGCTGCCGTCTTTTGCCACGAAGGTGCCACCGTCATTATCTGGGATGTGCTGGATGAAGGCGAAACGAGTGCGCAAGCCCTGCGCGCTCAGGGGTTTCGCTGCGAGTTTATGCACGTGAGCACCACCGATCCGGTGGCTATCGAAGCGGCTGCCCGCGATGTGTATGACCGCTATGGCCGAATCGATATCCTGATCAACAATGCCGGTATCACCCGCGACAAAACCCTGCTGAAAATGTCGTTCGAAGAGTGGCAGCAAGTCATCGACGTCAACCTGACGGGGGTTTTCAACTGCACAAAAATTGTGGCCCCCTACATGGCCGAGCAACGTTACGGCCGGATTATCTGCACCTCGTCCATCAACGGTGTGCATGGCGCATTCGGTCAAACCAATTACGCAGCTGCCAAAGCGGGTATCATCGGCATGGTTCGCTCATGGGCGAAAGAACTGGGCCCAAAAGGCATTACGGCCAATGCGGTAGCCCCTGGCTTCATTCAAACGGCGATGACCGATGCCATGCCCGAAGAAGTTCGGAATCAGGCAGTTGCCAGTATTCCTGTACGCCGGATCGGTAAACCCGAAGACATCGCCTATGCCTACCTGTTTCTGGCGTCCGATGAAGCTTCGTTCGTCAATGGACATGTTCTGGCGGTCAATGGTGGCCAGGCGTTGTAAAGGGCCGGATCGATGATGCCGGGTTCTTCAGCCCAGCGTTACGACCGATTCCAGCAAACACCGCTTATCTTTACGTAGGCATCACCGTAACGATACATGAAAAAGATTCGGAAATTTTACGACGATTACAAGCCATACATTTTTTCGGATGGTTGGTACTACGTCTTTATCGTGATTTTTATCCTTGTGTTATTTATTTTCTTCTCGTAAGTGGCTACTCGTTCGGCTGTTTTAGCCATTGTCAATCCGCTATCCGGCACTACGTCGGCTGAGCAAAAAAAAGCGCTCCAGGATTCGTTTATGCGGCAGGCCGACGCGCTTGGTTACGCGCCCGATGTGATCCAGACTACGCACCCTGGCCACGCCACCGAACTGGCCACAGCCGCGGTAGCGCAGGGTGTTACCCGTATTCTGACCATCGGGGGAGACGGTACCATCAACGAAACAGCCCAGGCCCTCCGGCGAACTGCTACAGCGCTGGGTATCGTGCCGATCGGATCGGGAAACGGGCTGGCGCGACACCTGGGTATTCCACTGAACCCGATGAAAGCCATCGAACGGGCGTTAACTGGTCGTCCGGTCGTGATCGACAGTGGCGAAATCAACGAGCACCCATTTTTCTGCACGGCCGGTATGGGTTTTGAAGCCTACGTAGCGCATGAATTCGCTCGCCAGCCCATTCGGGGGTTATCTACGTATGTGCGCACGGCTTTCCGGGCTTTCTGGGCGTATAAACCCCAGCGCTTTCAGTTCGATGGCCAGGAAAAAGAGTTGTTTTCGATGACGTTTGCCAACGCCGGACAATTTGGGAATAACGCCTGGATGGCTCCCACCGCCAACATTGCCGACGGCCGCCTGGAACAGTGCGAAATCCGGCCGTTTCCGGCGCAGGCCGCTGGGTTGCTGACATGGCGACTGTTCAACAAAACCCTGAACCAATCGGCTTATTGGCGCGGTCATTCCATTACGAAAGCGCAGGTAACAGCCGAGGGGCCTCTGCTGATTCACGCCGACGGCGAACCGCTGACCCTGCCGACCGGCCGGGCCGAGGTGCGTATTCTGCCCGGAAGTTTATTGGTATTGCTCTGATTTTCGTTAATCAATCAGGAAAAGCTGCTTTCCCGCTAACAACAAACCATGTTCCGACTCCTTAACGCGCTGATCCGTCTGTTCATTCTGGCAGTCATTGTTGTAGGGCTAATCGCCGTCTGGGAGCAGATTCGGGGCGTCAGTGTGCTGAGTCGGTTTCGCCGGGGCGATTCGACCACGCAGAGCATCGTTCTGAAAGAAGTAACGGCGCTGGGAAAACTGGAACTGGTCAAATACAGGTTTAAAGACATTGTCGAGCACGAACAGGTCAATACGTTTCTGCCCAACGCCAATGCAGTACTGATTGTCGAAGGCGAAGCCACCGGCTGCCTCGACCTGACGCAGATTTCGGCCATGGACATTACCACCACCAACGATTCGGTTATCGTACAATGCCCGAAACCTGAGCTCTGCGGCTGGAAAATCAACCATGAGCGTTCGCGGGTGTACGATACACATTTTTCATTCCTGAATGAATCCCAACTGGTAAGCGACGCCTACAGGCGGGCCGAACAACAGGTTCGCCAATCGGCTTTGAACAGCGGAATTCTGGAGCAGACCCGTCAGAACGCCGATCGAATGCTGCGCCCGCTGCTGGAACGTATTTCAGGTAAAAAAGTCAGAATCACGTTCCGGAGCTAGGTGGCCTAAACTCAATTCAGCTTATACCACTGGGGCTTCTTCAACGGTGCCC
The DNA here is from genome assembly GCF_054777875.1 of Spirosoma koreense. Taxonomy (NCBI): domain Bacteria; kingdom Pseudomonadati; phylum Bacteroidota; class Cytophagia; order Cytophagales; family Cytophagaceae; genus Spirosoma; species Spirosoma koreense. The sequence continues at coordinate 671,758 of NZ_BAAHAC010000029.1, forward strand.
GGCGGAAAGGCTCGTTGAGCGAGGCCGTCTGCGGCCCGTAGTGCTTTTCGAGGTAATCCAGCACGACCTTTTCCGAGTCGCCCAGATCCCAGAGTTTGTGGTACTTCTGCATCCACCGAATCCGGTCCAGCCAGCCCGCCCGCGTGAAGCGGTGCTGCAAAATAAGTTTGGAGGAATGACAGGCGGTGCACTGAGCTTTCACCATCGTCAGGTTCGGATCGTTGGCCAAACCCGTTTCCGGATCGACCTTTACGGTATCGGTCATCGCCACCGGCGACGTTGAAGCGGTTACGGGCTGGCCCACCGAGAGGCTGCGGAAACTAACCATGCTGATAACCCCTGCTCCGATCAGAAAAATGGCAAGCGCTGTTTTCATTCCGTTGGTTTGATTCGTATTGACCTTACTTATCGTTAAGCGTAACGCACGACTCGCTACACAATCGCTTTTACGGCAATCCGGTGGCAGGCATTGTTGAGGTAACCGCCCGGATTCCACTGCGGAATCACCACCGGTTGCATAACGCCAGTGCTGTCGGTAGCGCGCACCCACACCTCGTAATAGCCCGGTTGCGGAAATGCAATGCTGGCCGACCAGTGTTGCCAGGCGAGCCGGTTTTTTGGCCGTTCCAGCTTTGCTTTTTGCCAGCTGGCTCCGTAATCGATCGATGTATGTACGTCGGCCACTTCCCGGTCGCCGGCCCAGGCATGTCCCCGCAACGCCAGCCCTTTCTTCACATCGAACATGGCGCCTGTTTTGGGGAAGGTAATGAGAGATTTTACGGGCATCGATTCAATGATCCGGAAGTTTTCGGGAGTTTCTGCGATTTTCTCGCCGGGCTCCACGGGCCGGATCGGCATTCTATAGCTGTGCCCTTCCATCTTCGCACCATCGTGCACGATGTTACGCACCGCAATCGTGTGCAACCACTTTCCGGATACCGACGCCGGCCAGCCACCGATCACCAGCCGAAGCGGATAGCCGTGCGCCAGCGGAATATCCTGCCCGTTGACCGCCCAGGCAATCAGCGTCTCGTCTTCAAGCGCTTTTTTCATGGGCACTCCGCGCGAAATGGCCACCTTGGTCGGGTCCTGGCTCAGGTGCGGATCTTTGCTATAATACCCAATATAAACAGCATCGTCTTTTAAGCCCACATCGGCCAGAATGTCTTTTAGCCGAACACCGGTCCATTGGGCACAGCTAACGGCGCCCTGATCCCAGGGGTTTCCCGTCGTCTGCGGCTCGAAGCCCGCCCGCCCGTTGCCCCCGCACTCGAGCACTAATTGGTAGGTGTAGGGTTTGAATCGTTTTTTCAACTCAGCCAGTGTATACGTCTTACTGCTCTTTACCGACTCTCCGTTGATAGTTAAGGTCCACTTTGTCAGATCGGCAGGGGCAGTCGGAATCAGGCCATTGTTGCGGATAAACATTTTATCGACGGGCGTAACGGCATCATCCAGCAAATGAATTGGCGACTCCACGTTCCAGGGCTTATCGCCCAGCACTTTCATCTCAGGACTTTTTCCTTTCAGTGGATCGTAGTCGAACGCCAGAGGAATATAATGCGGAGGCATCTTATCAGCGAAAACAATATCCGCACCCACCAGAGCCGTCAGGGCCGTTAACGCACTTTTTTGAAGAAATCCCCGTCGATTATGCATCTGATTTTGCATACATTCGCTTTTATATTGTATAATTCAGAAATTTGGTAACACCGCCCCAGCGGATTATTTCATACAAAAGGAAAAGGTGTACTGCCAACAAAGTTAACGCTCTGGCTTGGCTAAAATACATAAGTCGGCGGTTGTAAGCCGATTTGTCTTGCTAAATTTCGATCTTCGGCTGAAGAGCGTGTTATGACATCTGATGGTTACCCAAGAATAATAGCCCAGTCCTCAGTTGAAGACTGACGAAAAATTCTTGCTGAACCACATAATGTATTTAAGATGTTTTAACCAATATCGTGTCTTAAAAGGCGTTTGTCCTATACGAATACGTTAACCGCATGGATGTCATGAATACGACCCCACCCATTGTCACGAACGGTGATTTACTAATTGCCGAACCCTTCATGGGCGATACGAATTTTGAGCGAAGTGTGGTGCTGGTCTGCGAACATAGTCCCGCCGGTACGTTTGGCCTGGTGCTTAACCAACGAACCGACATCCACCTGAGCGATGTCATTGAAGAAGTTCATCCGGATGTAGCGCTGTACGTGGGTGGCCCCGTCCAACAAAATACCCTGCATTTCATTCACCGGCGTCCCGATCTCATCGACGATTCCATCCGGGTGGTCGATGGCTTATACTGGAGCGGTAATTTCGAGCAGGTAAAACGAGCCGTCAACCTGGGCACGCTGACCGAACGCGACATTCGTTTTTTTATTGGCTACTCGGGCTGGAGCGAAGGTCAGCTAGATGCCGAACTAGCCCAGAAAGCCTGGATCATCAGCCGTACCAGCGCCGACTTTCTATTCGACACGCCCACCAAGGAGTTCTGGCGCGGTGTGCTGAAGCGCATGGGTGGTGAATACAAAGCCATGGCCCACTACCCGGTAGACCCACGGCTCAATTAGGCGGACAAACAGGGCGATCAGGAGCCAACGGGATTTGTTAAAAATTCTGAACTCCAGCCTACAGAATACCTTTAGCAGGCGTTACCATACTGCACTCCTAACTTTTTTAACCAATTTTGTGCAGTCGGCAAGTCCGGTCATTCGATAATACAACGTTATCGAAGCGATGACTTCCTTTCTAACGTGCTGTATGAATACAAATCGATTACTGGTTTTTCTTTTTTTAGTAACCTCGCCCTATTGCCTGTTGGCACAGAGCAACAAGCCTGTCGGCGGTCATTTTGGCGTTAAAATAGGCGCTACCTTCACACAGGTACACATCAGCGGCACCAGTGTAAATATCGCGAAGCGTTCGCTCGAACCGCATCTGGGTCTGATGTACCGCTACCGGCTTCATAAGTTCGTTCTGCAGCCAGAAGCTCTGCTGGCCATCAAAGGCGGTACTTTTCAGCAGGAACAAACTACCGGCGGGCGGACCACCACAAAGAACCCATATTACTACGCCAGTCTGCCGATTCTGCTGGGCTTTATTCCAACCGAAGGCTTAACGGTACAGGCCGGGCCCGAATTCAGCTACGCACTGAGTACCAATACGACCAGCGGTCCATCGGCCAAGGGCGATCTTGGCCTGGCCGTTGGGGTGCATTACGACTTCCTGGATATGCTGTCGCAATGCAGCCTGCACATTCGCTACATTTACGGGTTCAACAACGTTTCGCCGGAAGCCAGCGCGCTTTATTATAACCGAAACCTGCAGATATCGCTGGTGTATAACCTGTTTCCGAAAAAGAAAAAGTAAGTTTACGAACAGCATAGAACCGATGCTCCGGTCCTGTTCGATACAACCCGTTCGCTGCATGCTCTCCGACTTTGGCATCATCCTGTTGTTCATTCTGGCGGCTTTCGCATTCATTGCGGTGGTGCTGTTCGTGGCGCGTCTGCTACGGCCCGATCGGCCGAACATCGAGAAAAACAGCACCTACGAGTCGGGAGAGGAACCGATTGGCAACGCCAACGTGCAGTTTAACATCCGGTTCTACGTCATAGCACTGGTCTTCGTACTGTTCGACGTCGAGTTGGTTTTTTTATTCCCCTGGGCCACGGTATTCGGGCAGGCCAAACTCATCAAAGCGACCGGTGGCCTATGGGGCTGGTTCGCCCTGGCCGAAGCCATTTTATTCGTCGTCATTCTAGCGCTGGGACTGGCCTACGCCTGGGTTAAAGGTTACCTCGACTGGGTAAAACCAAACCCAAAACTCCCGACGGTGGAAACGAAAGTGCCGCTGGATTTGTATAAACAGGTAAATGAACGGTATAAACGTTGAGCCTGGTTCTGCTTCGCTACCCATGGCAACTGCTGCTCCTGCTGGGGCTGGCGACGGTTCCTGGACTGGCTCAGCGGCCGGCCGTCGCTACGTACCGTGTGAAGGTCGTAACGACCGATGGAGGCCGGTTTAACGGCCTGCTAAGCGACGTTGATGCGTCGTATCTGTACCTGAGCGAGGAAGGTAGCGGCTGGCATACGGACGACGGACGAATTGCGGTCAACACCATTCGTAAGGTGAGCCTTCGGCGTCAGAAACAAACCCCCGCACTGATTACAGGGGCTATTCTCGGCGGATTGGCTGCGGGGTATCTCAGCAACCGATCCCTACTGGCTCGTCAGACCCGCAGTCCGGTTACGCACGCGCTGACGTTGACCTTTGCGATAGCGGGCGGAGCGGCCATCGGCCTGCTAGCCGGAGCGGCTGCTGGTAGGATCACCCACCGGGTTGTTCGACCGACGAACCAACCGGACGCTGGGCTTAACCTGGTTCGGCAACTGGAACCCTTTAGCGAACGCTACCAGCTTGAGTTCATTAACCGACTACCCAAAAAACCTTAGCGCGCTATGACATCACAACCTCCCTCCGATAAAACCGGCGACACCAGTGTAATGCTGCTGCGCTCGGAAGATCTGCTAAACTGGTCGCGGGAAAAATCGATGTGGCCCATGGGCTTCGGTCTGGCCTGTTGTGCCATTGAAATGATGCAGACCTTTGCCGCCAATTATGACCTGGAGCGATTCGGTATTTTTCCGCGGCCTTCCCCCCGACAGTCCGATGTTATGATCGTATCGGGTACGGTAACCTATAAAATGGCCGACCGGATTCGGCGGCTGTATGAGCAGATGGCTGAACCCCGCTACGTTATTTCGATGGGTTCCTGTTCCAACTGTGGTGGTCCGTACTGGCAGCACGGCTATCATGTGGTGAAAGGCGTGGACCGAATTATTCCCGTAGATGTGTATGTGCCCGGTTGTCCACCCCGACCCGAAGCCCTGATCGATGGGTTTCTGAAACTACAGGAGAAAATCCGGACAGAACACCCGCTGCTTGCTAAGCTGGCCGCAGACTCACAGTCGTCAGAAACGGCCGTATCGGCGAGCGAGCCGGCTCAACCCGGCAGTCACGACCTTACTCTACCTGCCTGATGAACGCCCTGGCTGTTGCGCTTCGCCAAACGATTCGTTCGGCTCGGCTGCTAGGGCTGCTGTATGGGATTACGTTGACCCTGGGACTTATAGCGGCCTTACCATTCTACAATACACTACTCGTTGAGGACCAGAATTCGCGGGCGTTTCTGGCTCTGCTCAATGGCTTCGATTACACCGTTTTCTCGGACTTCATGCACCGCAGCCAGAGCACTCTTGCTCCGCTCATGAGCGTAGGGCGCTGGCTGGGTCTGCTGTATCTATTCCTGAGCGTGTTTTTTTCGGGCGGTATTCTGGTACGCTTTACCCAGTTTTCGTCTGCACGACTGGCAGAACCTTTCACTGCCGGGCTGTTCTGGCAGGCCTGTAGCTATTACGCTGGTCGGTTGTTCCGGCTGTTTAGTGTTACGTTGCTGTTTGTGCTGATCGGGGCGGGCATCTGGCTTGTGATCGGTACGCTAGTGGGTGTACTGCTGGAGGACTCGCTGACCGAGCGGGGCGAGTTCTGGATTGGCCTGGGCTTTTTTGCGTTGGCGGCCCTGCAGGCAACGCTTTTCCTCTGCATCGGCGACTATGCCAAAGTGCTTATGGTCCGGGAAGACGAGACCAGAGCGTTTCGGGCGTTCGGCCGGGCCGGACGCCTGGTACTTCGACACCTGGGTCGTACGTATGGCCTGTACGGATTGCTGATCCTGATCGGGACCGGTTTATTCGGGGTTTACTTTCTGATCGACAACGCTATTTTGATGAGTGGATGGCTGACGATCCTGCTCATGTTCTTAGTCCAGCAGGCGTTGATCTTCATCCGCGTTGGCTTAAAAGTCTGGGCGCTGGGAACCGCCTATAATGTCTACGAAGGCCTGCCTAAACCGGCTCCGGTACTTCAGCCAACGCTCCCTGCAGAGCCGACTACCGATGTTGTTTCCGACCAGGAAAACCCTTCGCCCGAACCGGAGTAACTTCTTTGTGTAGTAGTGCCGGCTATAAAGCGCCTTTACCCTGCACACCCGATTGTATTCACTTCATGAAGACTACCCTCATTTTCGTCAGCGTTCTACTGGTACTGGCGTTCCGGCAGGACGTACCACCACGGTTGAAGTTATTTCTACTCATTGGTCAGTCGAACATGGCAGGCCGGGGTGTTCCCGAAGCGGCCGATCAGCAGCCCACTCCGCGCATCTGGATGCTGACAAAAGACCTTAACTGGCTACCCGCCCGCGACCCGATGCATTTCGACAAACCGGCGGTCATTGGCGTCGGTCCCGGCCTGGCTTTTGCCAAGCAACTAGCCAACGCCTATCCGGCCATGACTATCGGTCTGATCCCCTGCGCCGTAGGGGGCTCAGGCATCGATGTCTGGAAACCGGGAGCGTATTATGAACCGACGAAGTCATATCCTTATGACGATGCCCTGCGCCGGGCCAAAAAAGCACTCGAAAACGGCGAACTGGCGGGTTTTCTGTGGCATCAGGGCGAATCGGACTCGAGCCCGGACAAAGCCAGCGCTTACGGTCCGAAGCTGGCGGAACTGGTTCAGCGCTTTCGCAAAGATCTCAATGCCCCTCATGTTCCGTTTGTGGTCGGTACCTTAGGCGATTTTGTCGTGAACCGGAATCCGGATGCCCGAACTGTCAACCAGGCACTTCAGCAGGCTCCGCAGCAGGTTCCCGATCTCTATTGCGTTGTTTCGGCAGGCTTAACCGATAAAGGCGACTCGACCCATTTCGACACCCCCTCGGCCCGCACGCTTGGTCGGCGATACGCAGACGTGTTTATCCAGAAGCGTCTGTTGGCCGATAAACCCTAACGGAATTCGCAAATTGGCCCAATCTTCCCTTGGCATTTTGTATAATTGCAGAATAGTTTGCTTTTACTCTTTGCTGTTGCCGCATGGCTGTTCCTATTTCTTCGTCGAAGACCCAGGCCAATCCTCAGGCTGCCCCGGCCGTTGGGCTGTTCAGTTTACCCGTCATCGTGGCTGCTCTAGGCTATTTCGTTGATATTTACGACCTATTGCTTTTCGGGATTGTCCGGGTTCCCAGCCTGAAAGACCTCGGTCTTTCGGCCGAACAGATTTCTACCGTTGGTGCCAGCATCCTGAACTGGCAGATGGGCGGTCTGCTGCTGGGCGGGATTCTCTGGGGTGTGCTGGGCGACAAACGGGGTCGGCTGTCGGTGCTGTTCGGCTCGATCATCACCTACTCCATTGCTAATATCGCCTGTGGCTTCATCACCAAAGTCACGTTTATGGCGCCCGTCGACTATTACGCCCTGATGCGCTTTGTGGCGGGTATCGGGCTGGCGGGCGAGTTAGGTGCGGGGATTACGCTGGTCAGCGAAATTCTGCCTAAAGAGAAACGAGCGATTGGCACCTCACTGGTGGCGGGTATTGGCTTGTTTGGCGCCGTAGTGGCTTATTTTACGGTAAAGCTGTTCGACTGGCAGATGGCCTTTTTTGTCGGCGGAGGGCTGGGCGTTGGCCTGCTATTACTACGCGTCGGGGTCGTCGAATCCGGGATGTTTACGGAAGTGACCGGGCAAAAACACGTCAGCCGTGGTAATTTCCTGTCTTTTTTCACCAACGCCAACCGACTCAGTCGCTACCTTAAATGCATTGCCATTGGCTTACCAACCTGGTTTGTGATCGGTATTCTGGCCACGTTCAGCAACGAGTTCGGTAAAGCGATGCACCTTGGGGAGGAAATTCAGCCGGGCTTAGCCATTATGTGGTGTTACGTGGGGCTGGCCATCGGCGACCTGGCCAGTGGGTTCATCAGCCAGCGCCTGGCATCGCGCCGGAAAGCGGTGGCCTTACTCATGGGTGTTGCACTCATTTTCGGATTAGTCTACCTGTATTTCGGTATCCAATCGGCAACTGCACTCTATGGCCTGTGCCTGGCCATGGGCTTCGGAATCGGCTACTGGGCCATGTTCGTCACAATCGGCGCGGAGCAATTCGGTACCAACCTTCGGGCTACGGCCGCCACGACGGTTCCGAACATGGTGCGCGGGCTGGTAATTCCCATGACTCTCTCCTATCAGGCGCTCAAACCCTCGCTCGACGTTATCAACGCCGGAGCCGTTGTGGGGCTGGTAAGCTTCATTCTCGGTTTCTACGCTATCCTGACAATTCCCGAAACCCACGGCAAGGATCTGAATTATCTGGAAGAGTAATCAGAACCGCATCGGTGACCCGGCAGGATTTATGTGATTTTACTGACAGACTATGTTTATTCAATAAAGGCTTTCAGAGGAAGCAAAACTCACAGTTGGTCAATAAAATCACATAAATCCCGGTTCTGACAGTTATTTATGGAAAAACCTCCACCCCCTTCATCGCGTACTTCGCTCCGTCCGCTATTTGCCTTGCCGGTCATTGTTTCGGCACTCGGTTATTTCGTAGACATCTACGACATGGTTATTTTCACCATTGTTCGGGTGCCGAGTCTGCAGGCGCTGCACTTGTCGAAGGAAGAAATTTCGACGGCGGGTACGTTTATCTTCAACTGCCAGCAAGCCGGGTTACTGCTGGGCGGTTTCCTATGGGGAGTGCTGGGCGATAGGCGCGGGCGGATGTCGGTGCTGTTCGGCTCGATCGTAACGTATTCCCTGGCTAATATTGCCTGCGGCTTTGTGCAGGATGTGAACGTATATGCTCTGTTTCGCTTTATCGCGGGCGTCGGGCTGTCGGGCGAGATTGGAGCGGCTATGGTGCTGGTCTCCGAAATTCTGCCTAAAGAAATTCGGGGATACGGTTCGTCGCTCATTGCGGGCATTGGCTACCTGGGCGCCGGAGCCGCCTACCTGACCGCCGATTTCTTCGACTGGCGGATGGCCTTCTGGGTCGGTGGTGGCATGGGCGTACTCCTGCTATTACTGCGGGTAAGTGTTTTCGAGTCAGGGCTATTCAACCGACTGGGCGTCGATCATAAAGCGGTCCGTCGGGGCAACTTTTTCTACTTTTTCAGCAGCCGGGCACAACGGCTGAAGTATTTCCGCTGCGTGGCCGTCGGCGTACCGACCTGGTTTGTGGTAAGTATTCTGGCTGCGTTTGCCAATGAGTTGGGCGAAGCACTCACCATCGACGGGGGGCTTAATCCGGGTCGTTGCGTCATGTTTATTTACGTGGGCTTTGCCATCGGTGATTTCCTCTGTGGCCCGCTGAGTCAATGGCTCCGGTCCCGACTCAAAGCCATTATCGGCATGCTGGTAGTTAGCACGTTGCTAAGTGCAGCCTACTTATCCGGCAGCATCCATACTGCAGCGGGAATTTACATAATCTGCCTGCTCGCCGGTATTTCGACCGGCTATATCGCCATGTTCCTGACGATGGTTGCCGAACTCTATGGCACCAATCTGCGCAATACCGCTACCACGTCGGTGCCGAGTGTCGTGCGTGGCACCGCCATCATCATGACTTTGTCCTATCAGGCGCTGAAGCCGTCGATTGGGGTGTTGGCCACAGCCGCCGGGCTGGGCTTTGTTGTTTACGGGCTGGCATTCTGGTCGCTCAGCCGCATGGAAGAGACGTTTGGCAAGGAGCTGGACTTCGTCGAATAGGCGCGACCGCTTATCCTTTATTTTAACCGCTACTCCAGATTCGAAGCGTTCGGGAGAAATACCAACATCATTGGGTGGACAGCTAAAGGTTCTAAACTTAATCGTTCAACACAATGAAAACCTCCATCAAATCGATCGCTACTGCTTTATTCCTGAGTCTGACTATACTCGCTTCTCTGCCCGGTATGAGCCAGGACGATTACTACACCGAGAAAACATTTGCGGCCGCTATGTACCCCGCCAAAGCCGATTCCAAGCTTTGGTTATCGCTGGAACAGTACAAACCACAGGAAAAACTAAAACTTGAATTGATCAATCAGAAAGGGCAGGTATTGTTCAGTGAGTTTCTATCGGGAAAAATCAATCAACGGAATGCTTATCGCCAACAGTTCGACATGAGTCAGCTCACCGACGGAAAATATACCTTCCGGATTTCATCGGATACGCATAAGGAAGAATTTACCTTTAAACTCTCTACTCCTACTTTAGAGCAAACCCTGCCTACGCGACTCATCGCCATCAACCAGTAAGGCAAGTCTTTATTTACGTGATTCATAGATCAAAAAGGTACGGAATGAACGCCGTACCTTTTTTGTGTTTATAGCCCCCGAATACGGTCCATCACTTTTTACTCGGCTAATTACCCAACCCTGCAATCGGTAACCTTTATATAGCGCAGGCGGTTGGCCGCAGCCACGAAACCCCGCGATTTCAGGCTACTAATGATGGGGTTTCCGGCGTGTTTCCTAAAGTCTATTATACTGAATTAGCCAATCTCTAAATGATTTTCACTTAGAGTAAGCCTATTTAGAGAAATAATTGCTTTTTTACAGGCTGATTACAAAAACCATTTTTCGGGCTCCCAAAATGAACCAGCTTAACCAAATCGATTACATCATTTTTTTCCTGTACTTCATTGGCGTCTCTTCGTACGGCTACTGGATTTACAAGCGAAAACAAACTACTAAACTCGACACAAAAGATTTCTTTCTGGCCGAAGGGTCATTAACCTGGTGGGCCATCGGAGCCTCGCTGATTGCCTCGAACATCTCGGCCGAGCAGTTCATCGGTATGTCGGGCAATGGGTTTACTTTCGGTGTAGCGGTGGCGGCCTATGAGTGGCTGGCGGCTGTCGCGCTGATCATTGTAGCAGTGTGGTTTATTCCGATTTATCTAAAAAACCACATTTACACCATGCCGCAGTTTCTGAAAACGCGGTACAACGAAACGGTCAGTCTGATCATGGCCATTTTCTGGCTGTTTCTTTACGTATTTGTTAACCTGACCTCGATTCTGTTTCTGGGGGCGCTGGCCATCAGCAGCCTGGTCGGCACCGAATCGTTTCACCCCATCGTTATTGGCCTGAGCATTTTTGCGCTGATCATTACCCTGGGCGGCATGAAAGTAATTGGATACACCGACGTGTTTCAGGTCGTTGTACTGGTGCTGGGAGGTTTAGTGACCAGCTACATTGCCCTGACACTGGTGAGCCAGAAATTCGGATTAGGTAACGATATCGCTGCGGGTTTCTCGGCCATGATGCGCGACGCAGATGATCACTTCCATCTGATTTTCGAAAAGCCGGGGCCTAATACGTCACAGGTTGAAGTGAACAAGTACCTGACGGTGCCGGGTATTACGATGTATTTTGCCGGCCAGTGGATCGTGAACCTCAACTACTGGGGTTGTAACCAGTACATTACCCAACGGGCGCTGGGTGCCGACCTGAAAACGGCCCGCACCGGTATTCTGTTTGCCGCGATTATCAAGCTGTTTATGCCGCTGATCGTGATGCTACCCGGTATTGCGGCTTTCGTATTGTATAAGAACGGCAGCCTGCAGAACGAAATGGCTCCGGGGGGCAAACTGCTGGCCGACAACGCTTACTCGGCAATTCTGTCCTTTCTGCCCAACGGGCTGAAAGGCTTATCGATGGCGGCTTTGACAGCGGCTATCGTGGCTTCGCTGGCCGGTAAAGCCAACTCGATCTCAACGATTTTCACACTCGATATTTACCACAAATACATCAAGAAAGACGCGACGGAAACGCAACTGATCTGGGCTGGCCGCATCACGATTTTTATTGCCATGCTGATGTCAATTGCTCTTACCTGGCAGGATGCGCTCGGTATCGGCCGTGAAGGTGGATTTACGTTCATTCAGAAATATACGGGGTATCTCAGCCCCGGTATCTTTGCCGTGTTCCTGCTGGGCTTCTTCTGGAAGCGCACCACAGGCGCAGCCGCCGTGGTTGGTATTCTGGGCGGCTTTGCACTGACCACGCTGTTCAACAACTACGCACCTGACCTGTTCGGTCCCGAAACGATCCTGTATACGGCTTTCAAAAATGCCGATGGGGTATACGAGATTCCATTCCTGGTAGCGATGGGCTGGGCCTTCTTCTTTACCGTACTGGTGATGGTAATAATGAGTCTGGCGGGTCCGGCGGTCAACCCCAAAGCCTTCAAGATCGATACCAATATGTTCAAACTGGCCCCATCCGCAACAGCCATGATTACCGTAATCATGCTGGTGCTGATGGTTCTCTACATTCGATTCTGGTAAGCCAGATGGCCGTCGTTGGAGAAGTGATTCTGGATACCCGGAAGATTACTCATTATCTACTGACGTGGAAAGCCGAGAGTGACAAATCGGCTTTCCTCAAAAAGCTAGGTTATAATCAGGATAATTGGCAGGCGTTGGAACAAGATATTCTTCAGATTATCCGTACAGGTGATCCGGTTTACTCACGTGCAGCCCCATTCGGAGGGGATTTGTACACAATAAGTGGTAGATTACGTAACTTCGGCGTCGTTACGATTTGGCTTTACACAAGCGAACCTTCAACATGGCCTTTTATAACCCTATATCCTGAAAAGCGATGAAATTTGACTTGTTCAGCCGGGCCATTCTAAATAAAGACTTTCCGCAGTACGGACTGAAGAAAGGCGATGTGGGTATTGTAGTCGAACACATTTTCCGTGCTGGTCAGGATGACGGGTACATTCTTGAGTTTTTTGATGCACAGGGGAATACAGTCGACGTATTACCTGTCCTGGAGTCCGATCTGGAAGCTACGCGCCCGAATACCATTTTGACTTATCGAGAGATGAATCGGGCAGCATAATGTGGCCTGGTTCATCTCCCCGAACAGTTCTATGCAAGACGTTTCTCCTGCCGTTCCTTCGCTCCGTCCGCTGTTTGCCCTGCCCGTCATTGTAGCCGCGCTGGGTTATTTCGTGGACGTGTACGACCTGCTGTTGTTCAACATCGTGCGCGTACCGAGCCTGAAAGACATGGGCTTGTCCGAGGCCGATATTTCCCTAATTGGTGGTAAGATTCTGAATTATCAGCAAGCTGGGTTGCTGATCGGCGGGATCCTGTGGGGGATTCTCGGCGATAAACGCGGGCGGCTTTCGGTACTGTTCGGGAGCATCATTACCTATTCACTGGCCAACATCGCCTGTGGATTCGTACACGATCCACAACTTTATGCCTGGCTTCGGCTCGTGGCTGGCTTTGGGCTGGCGGGCGAGTTGGGTGCTGGAATTACGCTCGTGAGCGAGATTTTACCGCCACACCTGCGCGGGTATGGGTCCTCGCTGGTAGCCAGTGTAGGCTTGCTTGGGGCGGTTGTCGCTTATTTCACCGTTACGCTGTTCGACTGGCGCACCACCTATTTTATAGGCGGAGGACTGGGCCTGGGCTTGCTGCTGCTGCGGGTAAGCGTGCTCGAATCGGGCATGTTCAAGCGCGTCCAGGGCACAGGTGTAGCGCGCGGAAATTTTGCGGCTCTGTTTCGCGACTGGCCCGCCGTCTTGCGCTACCTGCGCTGCATGGGCATCGCGCTCCCGACCTACCTGGTTATTGGCATTCTGGCGACGTTTAGCAATGAATTTGGTAAAGCCGTGGGCGTCCAGGAAGCGATTCAGCCGGGCCGGGGGGTTATGTTTACTTACATCGGCATCGTAGCCGGCGATCTCTTCAGCGGTATCCTAAGCCAGTGGCTGCGGTCGCGCCGAAAAGCAGTTGGCCTGATGATGGGCTTTACGTTCGTGGGTATTGTCGTTTATCTCTTCACCGGAATTACTTCCGCCAGCGTATTCTACCTGGTACTGCTGGCCATGGGCTTCGGCATTGGCTACATCGCCATGTTTCTGACCATTACGGCGGAGAGTTACGGAACCAACCTTCGCGCTACAGCTACGACATCCGTCGCGAATAACGTCCGGGCCACGACGCTGCTTACCATTCCGGCTTACCAGGCGATGAAGCCTTCACTGGGACCCATCGGCGCGGTAGCTATCGTTGCCCTAGTCTGCTTTCTGCTCGCACTTTGGTCACTCACCACAATTAAGGAGACATACGGCAAGGATCTGGATTATAGCGAATAGGCAACTGCTTTATATAAATTCAGACTTAATAACAGGCCGTTTGGAATTCATTCCGCTGGTTGAGCTACGATAACAACGTCCGGCGGGGATGAAGGTTTAGGAATGGTCGAAGAACCAGCCAGGGGAATCACCAGACCACCCACGGTCCGCTCGTAGAAGAATCCGGTGAATCTACCGACCCGCCCTTCATAGCCGGAAGAGCCGTTGGCTTTTAGTAGGGAAAACTGGTAATCATAGTTGGTAAGGCTGACAAAAACCTCTTTGCTGAAAGTAGACTGCAAGCCATTGCGCCAATAATCGGTTCTTACGCTAAGCTGATCCGAACCGATAACATCCATCGCTACGGTGAAATTATCAACGCCAATTTTATTTATTCCAGGTTTGTAGCCTGTTGAGCCGCGCACTAAGGAGAACAGGGTATCCTCCGACACGACATAGGCCGTCACTATATACCGACCCGAGGCACCGGCAGCGACCCCCGTAAGCTGGTCGTTGGCCTGACAACTAAGTAAACCGACGGAGCCCAGCAGGAGGAATAGACTGCCAAATGGATTGATGCGTATCCTATTGCGTTCCAGGCCGCTTTTTAGGACGGTCGGATCAATCACTCCGACTGGATTTGTTCTGAATCCACGCCATTTCATAAACTCGGCCGCTTGTCGAACCAGGGGCGCTCCCTCTCCAACTGCCCCGCCAGCCGGAACAGAGTGGCTTCGTCCGCGTGTCGGGCGGCAAACGTCACGCCAATGGGTAAGCCATCCGGCGACCAGTGCAGAGGCACCGACATCGACGGCTGACCGGTCATATTCGAGATCACCGCAAACGAGATATAGCCCAGCGAGCGTTCGGCCAGATCCTTCACAATTTTACTACCGTTCAGGTATTTCAATCCGCCCAGATTATCGACCAGCTTCAGCAACCGTTGTTCGGATGCCGTGTTCTGAAACGTCCCGATGGCAATGGGCGGTCGGGGTAAACTTGGCGTCAGAAACACATCGTAGGTTTCGTGCAGTTTACCCATGATGCGGTTGAGGCTATTCCAGCGCCGTTTCTGATAGGCAACATCGACCGCCGAAAAGCCTTCAGCCAGCCGGGCCTGCGCCCAGGTATTCAGTTCTACGTCGTCCCGCCGAACGGGTCGGCTGAGGTAGTTACCTAATTCACGCAGCACACTGGCTGTTTCGCTCAGTACATTCAAGAAAAAAGCTTCGGTCACGATTGTTTTTTCGTACGGCAGCGGGATTTCTTCTACCGTGTGGCCTAGCTGTTCCAGTAGGCGGGCCGTTTCCTGAACAGCCCGGATGCATTCCGGGTGCGTTGGCTGCGATTCGATCAGTGCCTGGGTCGAAAACGCAACACGCAGTTTTCCCGGCTCCCGACCAACTTCTTCCCGAAACGGACGCTCGGGTTGAAGAATGCTGTAAGGATCACCAGCCAGCGGTCGATACGTGGGTCCGCCTGCCGTTATGTCCAGCAGCCCCGCACTATCACGCACGCTCCGCGTCACGGCGTGGGTCGTTACGGCCCCATTCCACAGCTCCCCAAATTGCGGTCCGAGTGTAACCCGTCCCCGCGAAGGCTTCAGTCCAAACAACCCGCAACAGGAGGCTGGCGTCCGGATGGAACCACCCCCGTCGGAGGCCGTAGCGGCCGGAACGATCCCGGCCGCTACGGCAACGGCCGACCCACCACTCGACCCACCGGGCGAATGCGTGAGTTTCCAGGGATTCCGCGCGGGTCCATACAGTTTCGACTCGGTATAGGGCGTCAGGCCAAATTCCGGCGTATTTGTTTTCCCGAAAAACACCAGTCCGGCGGCTTTCAATCGCTTTATAACTTCGCTGTCTGTTGTCGATACGTAGTGCTGATAACCCCGACATCCCGATTTCAGGGGTGTTCCGGCCCACTCAAGTTCCAGATCTTTCAGTAAGAACGGGACCCCGCGAAAAGCACCTGACGTCGGTAAATGCGCAGCCATGTCGCGACCTTTGTCGTAGAGCGGGGTCACGATGGCATTCAGTTGCGGGTTTACGGCTTCGGCGCGGGCGATGGCCGTTTCCAGCAGTTCGTCGGCCGAAACTTCTCCGGTACGGACAAGTTCGGCCAGGGCCGTGGCATCGTAGCGGGCGTATTCATCGAAAGAGAGGGTTTGCGAACGGACGGTTTGCATAGATCAGGCAGAGTTAGGGGCTGTAATGTACTGAAAAACGACATTAGCCTGGTTTGTCTGACACGTTTTTCCAACCACGCGTTTCCACTTAAGGTTATGGCTCGAAGTCACTAACCGATCCGTATGCACCGCACCATCGTTGTCTCCTTACCACCGACCGACTCATCAGCCAGCTTGTCGCCGTTGCTATGATGGCGAAGGATCCGCCTAAGGATATCATCGCCTTGTACTGGACGTCGTACTGGTTACCCTGTCCTGCTTAGTTTTATTGAGTCTGAAACAGGCTTTGCTGCCTACACGAAACCCTATCGTTTAAGGTCATAAGGCGCCAATTATATAACCCGTTCCCTTAGTTGTGTATCTTGTATGACCCTGAAAGGGTCATACTCATGCTCTATCACATAGATTAACCTGACGGTTTATTTCGCCACGACGTTTTTTCCCAATTTGTCTTCCGGCACTAATTGTTCTTCGTGGGGTGGTTCGGTTAGCACGCCACCAAACCAGTGTCTCCGTTCCAGCCGCCCCTTTTCGTCATCTAGTTCCAGCAGCCGGATACCGCCCGGATGATCGGCAGTCGGCTCTTCGTAAACGATCTGCAAACCTACCCAGGCCAGGTATTCGTTGAGCTTTGCTTCGAGCGGCTCGTTTCCAAAAATACAGAGATCGTAATACCAGGCCAGCGGTTCGCCCGCCACTTCTTCAGTGACAGACCGGTACTCCTCCAGTGAGTAGCCCAGGAAGGGTTTTCCAAAACGTTGCCACATCAGCCGCATAACGTCGTCCAGCGAACGGTTGTGATCGGTCAATCGGCGGATATGCAGGTCCAGGATCAGCGCAGCGATGGCCCCTTTGTGGTATACCGACACTTTCCGATCGGGCACGCCCTTGTCGTAGCCATCGAGCCAGAGATCCCAGGACGATTCGACTAGTGACTGAAACGCCCGGCCATTGTGCTCAAAATGGCGCTTGAACAACACCTGCAATTCTTTCAGATATGCTTCATCAGTAAATACCCCCGACTGCCGAAGCATCAGATCGCCGTAATATGTGGTTACGCCCTCGGCGACAAAGCAGGTCGGAAAATAGTTTTCCTTCGTGAAATCATAGGGCAGCAATTCGATCGGGCGAATCCGAATGATATTCCAGGCATGAAATAACTCATGCGACGATACGCCCAGCAGATCCTGGTATAAGCCCTCGCCTTCGTCGGCCGGACCGAGTACCAGCACCGTCGAGTTGCGGTGTTCAACACCATGATAGTAGGGCACGGGCAGCACCAGCGTTAGGAAGTGATAATCGCGCTCCGGAAATTCACCGTAGAGCCGAATTTGTTTGGTCGAAAACAGGCTGAAATCCTGCATGATCCGCTCAGCGTCGAATGTAGGGGTTCCATCGGTGCGCCAGCCGCCCTGAATCCAGACGTGAAACTGAACCCCATCTACTTCATATCGAATATCCTGCAGGGCCGGCCCGGCGATCAGCGGACAGTCGACCAGCTCGTAAAAATCAGTTGCAGCGAGTGTTTTAGGACCGGTTTGGGGTAGCCCACAGGCAATGGTCCAACCGTCGCGAATAGCCAGTTCGAGCGTGCAGGGCTCATTGATGCGGCCTTCGGCATACAGGCATAGGTTAACAGGATTGACGTATAAAAGCTGATCGCTTATGAAACTGCTCCCCGCATTCAATAAGTTAGGCGTCGGCAGCAGGGCGTAATAATTATAGCGGGCCGTCAGTTCGGTCGAGCCGTTGGTCTGTACCCGCCAGCGATCTTTGGTAATTTTCCGAAAAGGCAACGGGTTACCATCGCCATCGACAATGGTAAAGCGCTGGATATTTTTGGCAAACTGCTGCAATTCATACCGGCCGGGTCGCCAGGCCGGTAATTGCAGATCGACTTCCGGTTGGCCGACGATATTCGTCAGTTGCGCTTCAACGGCAATATAATGAGGCTGTGTTTGATCGACGGACAGGCGGTAATGCATAAATAAGAGGAATAATGGACAATTTACAATGAATAATGTATAATGAACAATGGATAAAGGTGCAGCTGGGCGAACTGTTCATTAATCATTGGCCATTATTCATTGTTCATTATCCATTATTCATTCCCTGCTTTTTATAAAGAGGGCTTGATAAACTGACACGATTCGTCTATCTTTGCGGACTCATTTGGAAAACAACGATTTTTTAGGGAAGATAGATCATGAAAAGAACGTACCAACCATCGAACCGGAAGCGGAAAAACAAGCACGGCTTCCGCGAGCGGATGTCAACCGCCAACGGCCGTCAGGTGCTGGCCCGTCGTCGTGCAAAAGGTCGCCACAAATTGACCGTATCAGACGAGAAAAAAGGCGAACGCTTTAAAATCTAGTCAACAGTCGATAGGAGACAGTCGTTCGGAACGGCATTCTCTATCGGCTGATGCCAGTTGACTGCTTATGCCGCAAACCTTCAGTAAACCAGAACGGCTTTGCAGCAAAAAAACATTAAGTGAATTATTTAAAAAAGGTAGTGCGTCGGTCGGAACGTTCTACCTTTTCCCGTTTCGGGTACTTTATCTTCCCCCTCCTGAAAGCAACGTTCTGTGGCCGGCCATTGTCATTACGGTGCCCAAACGAATCTTCAAACGCGCGGTCGACCGCAACCTCATTCGCCGGCGCGTGCGGGAAGCTTACCGGCTCAACAGGCATCTGTTAACTCAGTCGGCGCGTCCGGCCGCTTACATTGCCTTTTTATATACCGCCAAACAAATAATTTCGTTTGAAGAGATAGAAAAAGGTATGAAATTAGCCTTAGTAAAATGTATAGTGAAAAACGAAAAATGAAAATGGGCTGAACAGGCTCTTCATTATCCATTATACATTTTTCAGTATACATTCTTCCATTAAGAGGTACTATGCGCTTCCCTAAACGTCTTACACTCTTAGCCTCTTCAGCCCTCGTAGCGGGTGGCATCGGCTTCTTCTCGTTTAAAACAGACGACCGCTTTTTTGAGATCGCTCGTAACCTCGACATCTACGCGACGCTGTTCAAGGAACTGAATCTTTATTACGTCGATGAGGTGAACCCGAACCGCATGGTCAAAACCAGTATCGACGCGATGCTGAAAGCCCTCGACCCGTATACCAACTTCTTCGCCGAAGACGAGATCGAGGATTATATGACCATGACCACCGGTCGGTACAACGGTATCGGTGCGCTCATCGGCCAACGCCAGGGAAAGAGCATCGTGCTGATGGTGTACGAAGGCACGCCCGCCGAAAAATCCGGACTTCAGATAGGCGATGAGGTGGTTAAGATCGACGGCGTGACGCTCCGAAATCTCAAAGGGGCCGATCCGGGCAAACTGCTGAAGGGCCAGAACAACACAGCCGTCAAACTGACCGTCCAACGATTTGGCCAGAAAGACCCGCTCGACCTGAGTGTTATCCGGGACGTCGTCAAAATGACCAATGTGCCCTACTATGGCATGATCAATGACGAAGTCGGCTACATCGATCTGAAAGATTTCACGGCCACGGCAGCCCGGGAGGTGCGTACGGCCTTTCAGGAACTGAAGGGTAAGGGAATGAAAAAACTTATTCTCGACGTTCGGGAGAACCCCGGTGGTCTGCTCAATATGGCCATCGATATTTCGAATCTGTTCATTCCGAAAGATTCCGAGGTCGTTACCACGAAAGGTAAAGTTACCGACTGGAACAAAACCTACACGGCCCTGAATCCACCCGTCGACCTGGAGATGCCTATCGTGGTTCTGACGAACAGCCACAGCGCTTCGGCCGCCGAAATCGTTTCGGGCGTTATCCAGGATTACGACCGGGGGGTGCTGGTAGGCCAACGCACGTACGGCAAAGGCCTTGTGCAAACCACGCGTGAGCTGTCGTTCAACACGAAGCTGAAGATCACGACGGCCAAATACTACATTCCCAGCGGTCGTTGTATTCAGGCCATCGATTACAGCCACCGCAACCCCGATGGCAGCGTCGGTAAAATTCCGGATTCGCTGAAAACGGCCTTCAAAACAAAAGCGGGGCGGGTTGTATACGACGGTGGTGGCGTGTTGCCCGACGTGCTGGTGGAAGCGCAAACGCCCACGCCCATCACGCTGAGCCTGACCAACAAGGGGTTGATCTTCGACTACGCCGTAAAGTATCGCCACGAGCATCCGACTATCAAACCTGCGCGTGAGTTTCAGTTGACGGATGCCGAGTACCAGGCGTTTACGAAATGGCTCACCGATAAAGAATATGATTATACCACCCAGGTGGAAAAAGACCTCGGTACGCTCGAAGCCTCGGCGAAGAAAGAGAAATATTTCGATCAGATCCAGGATCAGCTCAAGTCGCTGAAAACCAAAATGTCGCATAGCAAAGATGCCGACCTGAATACGTTTAAAGCCGAGATCAAAACCCAGCTGGAACAGGAAATTGCCGGGCACTACTATCTGCAGAAAGGAATCAAAGAGGCCTCGTTTGCAACCGATCCGGAAATGAAAGCCGCGCTGGCGCTGTTCAAAGACATGGCCCGATACAACGCGACGCTCAAAAAACAGTAATCGGATTCACTTGCAAGGGGCCTGCTTCCTGCGCAATCTAAAAATTAAGCGTTCTTTGCAGATCAAACCGTTGATTTGTGAGAACGCTTAATTTTTGATTCTGTGTACGAGGTTTTTCAACAGTATCTTGACCAGCATATCGCCCTGACCGACGCGGAAGCCGAACGGATCAGGTCGCTCAGCAGCCTGAAAAAGCTACGAAAAAAACAGTATCTGCTTCAGGAAGGAGAGGTCTGGATCTATAATGCATTCATTACCAAAGGTTGCATGCGTTCGTATTCCGTAGACGAGCGCGGCCAGGAACACGTCATCGGGCTGGCGGTTGAAAACTGGTGGATCGGCGACCGGGAGAGCCTGCTATCCGGGCAACCGTCCCGATTCAATATCGATGCCATCGAAGACAGTGAACTGGTGTTGATTACAAAGGCCAATAATCAATTGATCGAGCAGGAAATACCGGCGTTCGGGGAGATGATCAATGCCATCCTGCAAAAAAGTTTTATTGCTTCCCAGAACCGCATTCAGGCGGCTATCAGCTACTCGGCGGAAGAAAAGTATCTGAATTTTGTCAGTAAATACCCGGCTTTCGCCCAGCGGGTGCCGCAGAGCATGATCGCGTCTTACCTAGGAATGACCCCCGAAACCCTAAGCCGGGTCCGAAATCAATCGGCTAAAAATAAAAAGTAAAAAAGTCTGCTTTCAAATGGTTCATCCAGCTTCCGGACCGACGATCGAAAGCCTGTTCTGGGCGCTTTGGGTAAAACTAAAAACAGCCCTTATGGGCGACTCATCAAATCAGCGGTCGGCCGCTGCCGTCACTGGGGTGGTTCTGCGGAAAAGTATACAGTTCATCAGTTGACCCAGTTGTTGCCAGTAGCCGTCACATGATAAGAGCGTTTGAAGAGATTGAGTTGCCATCGACTATAATACCTCTTTGAAAACACAGAATGTCCAGTAAAACGTAGCCCGTTCTGCTTTAATTAGAAACAGTACTCATCATAAAAGGAACAGGCTATGAAGACAAAATACAAATACGTATTGCCGTTTATATCGTTTATCGTTTTATCCGCATTACAAATAAGTAGCCATACCGCTTTTGCCCAGGGACCAGGTCCGGGACAAAGAATACCTCTCCCACCTATACCGATAAAAGGCGATACGACTCATACCCTTTCCAGGCACTTTACTATAGCCTCTGCCGCCAAAAAAGCACCGGATGCCAAGGGTTTTATCCAACGTTGGCTGGTGCTGGAACCCATCAAGAAAGATATAGTCCGAAATAATATATTCACCGATAACTACCTCAAAACAACGTTTTCGGCCGATAATTTTTCCAGCGATTACACCATCATTCCCCGAAATGGCGAAACGGTAAAGGTGGGAAACCAGGAGCTGAAGTGGTATGCTCTGGACAGCAAGGCATTCAATGTCAATTTATACCATTTTACCTACGCCCTCAACAAACCGAAATACGGAATACTCGTCTGGCTTGTCACGGTCATCGATTGCCCCGAAGAAATCCAAAACGTCAGGATGGCGGCCGGATGTAATTCCGGCAGCATGTGGTGGTTGAATGGGCAGGAAGCCTTGCTGCTTTCCGGCGACCGGGATATGATTGCCGATAATGGTACCTCTGCCCGTTTAACGCTTAAAAAGGGAAAGAACATCATCCGTGGAGCCGTCATCAACGGACCGGGTATGGCCAATTTCTGTGTTCGTTTCCTGGATGAAAACGGATCGCCCGTAAAAAACCTCAGTATCAGTTACCAATAATAGGTAGTCATCTGCTTACGCTAAACCAAGCTCTTACATGAAACGAATGAACGTATCCGGCCTGACAACCTTATTCGCCTTATTGATAACACAAACCGTACTGGCCCAGATCGGAAGACCCTTTATCCATGATCCCTCGACCGTCACGGAATGCGACGGCAAGTATTACACATTCGGTACCGGCGGTGGCGGATTAATTTCCGAAGATGGCTGGACATGGCACGGTGGCGGGGTGAGACCGGGTGGTGGAGCGGCTCCTGACGTCATCAAACTTGGGGATCGGTACCTGGTCATCTATGGAGCAACCGGTGGTTCGCCCAACCACAAAGGCGCTATTCTAACCATGTGGAACAAAACACTGGATCCCAAATCGCCCGATTTTAAGTATTCGGAACCCATTGTTGTGGCCACCTCGGATGGCTACGAAGAAAACGACGCCATTGACCCCGGTGTCATGCTGGATCCAACGACCGGACGCCTTTGGCTCACCTACGGCACCTACTTCGGCTTCACCCGCCTGATCGAATTAGACCCTAAAACCGGAGGCCTCAAGGTCGGAAATAAACCCGTAGACGTGGCTATCGTATGCGAAGCCAGCACGTTAGTGTATCGCGACGGTTGGTACTACCTGCTGGCCACGCATGGCAGTTGTTGCGATGGGGCCAACTCTACCTACAATGTGGTGGTGGGTCGATCCAAAAAAATAACCGGCCCTTACCTCGATAATGTCGGCAGAAGCATGCTGGAAGGGGGCGGTAAACTGGTGGTAGCCACCCGTGGAGGATTAATCGGCCCCGGCCATTTTGGCCACCTCATGCTGGAGAAAGGCGTTGAAAAAATGTCCATTCATTATGAAGCCGATTTAGCGCAGGGTGGCCGAAGCGTATTAGGCATTCTTCCGGTGGTTTGGAAAGATGGCTGGCCGGTTGCCGGTGAAAAGTTTAAAGAAGGCACGTATGAAATTGAATCCGTACGCAGAGGCTATGCATTAGAATTGGCCGTCGATTTTACCAGAATGGCTGTTGGACCACGGGGATTCGGCCAGCCCAACAACGACCCTATAAAGCCCGTTCCGGCTCAGCAATTAGCCGATGTACTGAAAACCTGGCCGACCGGTACGATTAACCTGCGAATAGGCGACTACATGTCGCGTCCCCATCAACAATGGACGATTACCGATGCACCGGATACCACCGGGTATTTGGGTGGCCCCTATTATAGAATTGTCCTGGCAGGAACCGACCGGGCCCTGGCAGCAACTGCCGATGCCGAAGTCATAACCGTACCGGCCTTTACGGGTGCACCCGAACAGTTATGGCGAATCGATCAACTGACGGATGGCACCTACCGAATCATGCCGAAAATGGTACCAAATTCAGGAAAGAAGCTAGCGTTGGTATCTTCCGGAGACAGCACACCGACCCTGGCCGAATTTGATTTTAACAGCGATAATTCTAAATGGAATTTTAGGGTTCCTTGAGAATATTCTTTTACCCCATGGCTGCGGTGAGGATCGCCTGTTGGATTACTTGCTTCATTGTTCTGTTCGTTGCTGACTGTTGAGTGAGGCTTATAACGAGGGTCTGGCGAAAAGACATTCTTAGTCTGTATACACTAATTGGGCCAGATAACCGCTAATTTTTGGAAGTCCTCACGTTGGGAAACTCAAATTAATCATGAATTCGCTTCACCAACCCATCAACTTGATAAGGAAAATCAACAGCGGGAAGCTTACGTCGATGTGATGCCTCGATTAACAGGTCCGATCCAGATCGTTGACTATCAGGCTAATTGGTCAGAGCTATTTCAAAAGGAAGCCGATAATATTCGTCAAATACTGGGCAATCTTAGCGATACGTGTGGGTTTGTAAGACGATAGCTTTTACCACATCATGGCGACGGCCAACCATCAATTCGATGGGCCGTCACGACACCGGCCACTCTATGCCGTCTGTTTTTAGCCTTATCTCGCTTTGCTGTATTCAGTCAATTGATTTAGATCAATTTCTTTCTTACGATACATCAATGCGTCAGTTTGGCGGATGCCCCACCTTTGTGCTGGTCAAACAACACGAACCAGAAATCATGCCAAACGTAGTTTTTATAACCGGAACCAGCACAGGTTTTGGAAAGTTAACCGCTCTTACATTAGCCAAAGCAGGCCATATCGTTGTGGCCGGCATGCGTGGCGTCAGTACGAAAAATCAGGCGGCCGCTCAGGAACTAGCTGCTCTCCCCAATATAGAAGTCGTCGAAATCGACGTAACCGACGATGCTTCCGTTCAGACGGCCTTTGCGCAGGTACTGGCAAAATATGGCCATATCGATGTGCTGGTCAATAACGCGGCCGTGGCGGGTTTCGGTTTGCTCGAAGGGTACTCCCTGGATCAGATACGGGCCATGTTCGAAGTCAATTTTTACGGCGTCATTCGAACGTATCAGGCTGTGCTACCGAGTATGCGGCAGGCTAAAAACGGGCTGATCATCAATATCACCTCGGGAGCCAGCGGACATACCTTGCCCTTTATGGTTCCGTACCTGGCCTCCAAATTCGGAGTCGAAACCATCACCGAAGGCCTCCAGGATGAATTGAGCGAATACGGCATCGAAAATGTCAGCATTCAGTCGGGTGTATACCCCACCGAAATGAACACCGGTGCCAAAACTGGCGTAAATGCCGACAAAGCCGGAATTGTAGCCGAATATGGCGAAGCAGCAGCCCAGAAATTCAACGCGATCGGTCAGTCGTTGTTTGGTAAAATGGTTGAGTTCAAGATGAATCCCCAAACGATTGCCGACGGCATTCTGGCGCTGATCAACATGAAAAAAGGAACCCGGCCCCTGCGGTTTCCGCTGGACGCCATCGCGCAGGGTACAGATCAGGAATTTATCGATGCCCGGGCGGCCACGAAAGCCAAATGGCTCGCTGCTTATAACTGATCTGGTATCGGCCCGCTGGAGCGCGTAAAGCGATAGCGGGCCGCTTCTTTCCCTCTTCAAGGACAGTGGTAGTTGTGCGCGCAAGGCGAGCCGGAGGGAATCATCGCGTGTTGCTGCGGTTATCTGACTTTTTTCTTCGTACTTCGCCCCGATAACCGTCCTATTTAGCTTCTGTGCAAATCATTGTAGATATCGGCAACACGGATGCCGTTTTCGGGCTCTACGACCAAACCAGTTGGCTACACGTATGGCGCACCTCGGCGCAGCGCGACGAAACGGCAGACTCCTACGAGCGTCGGCTGCGCATGTGGTTGCTGGAAGCCAGTCTGCCGTTGAGTGCGGTACAAACAACCGTTCTTAGTAGTGTCGTGCCGGGGCTGACGCCCACCATACGAGCCATGCTGACCAGCCTGTTCGGCTTCTCCCCTATCGTCGTTGGGCCAGGTATTTATCCGTTATTACCGATCGAAGTGCTGCGTCCGCACGAGATTGGAGCCGATCTGGTCGCCAATGCATTAGCGGCTTATTCACGCTATCAGCGTAACTGCGTAGTCGTCGATTTTGGAACGGCTCTGACATTCACTACTGTATCGGGCGAAGGAAAAATCATTGGCATCGCCATTGCACCCGGACTAAAAACAGCAATTCGGTCGCTGTTTACCAATACAGCGCAATTGCCGGAAGTACCGATCGAAGTGCCCGCTTCGGCGTTGGGAACCTCTACCACGCACGCTATTCAGGCGGGGGTAGTGCTGGGCTATGAAGGGTTAGTTCGGTCCCTTCTGGATCGCATCCGGACTGAACTCGACGGCGATTGCATAGCGGTAGCTACGGGTGGGTTATCCGGCCGTATTCCATCACTGCACGATGCCTTCACAGAGGTAATCCCCTCTCTGACTCTGGAAGGAGTCCGGCTCATCGGCGAACTCGTCGCGACTTCAACTTCCTAATCTCTGCTTTTTAAGGCTTTCCACTTACCGATACGCTCCATACAGAGCGTATTTTTTGCATTATATCAAGACTGCAAAAAAGTTTTCATTTTTTTATCGGCCGCATAATAGATGTTTTTACATTAATTATTATACGAATAAACTGAAAAATAGAACAATTTTATTCTTTTCTCATACCAGTTCTATTTGACCTTTATTTTTTCAAATAATCAGAAATTGTACAATTTTTTAGCTGATAACTAGATACTTATCTGTTTGTTAACTTGCTATCAGACGATTGGCGCCAGCGTACGAATGCCAAGAGCCTGTCTACGAAAATTTATATTTCAGGGTAAATTATCAACAACTATGAAAACATTTTACAAACTTATTTGCCTCCTTATCATTGTACTTTTTTTAGTCAATTCTGCTCAGGCTGCTATGCCCAAACCAATCTGGCAATCAGGGCAGATTACCCTTTGGGACAAACAAACGATAGAAGGGCAGATCACCTACAACTGGCTGGCCGAAATGATCATGTTCCGGCAGGAAGATGGGCTGGTACGTACGTTCTCTGCCGATCAGGTCTACCGGTTTGGCTGGTTCGATTATTCGATAAGTAAATACAGAGCTTTCCGATCCCTGCCAGCCACCGACAACAAATACCGCAACCAGTATGCTTTTTACGAAGTATGCATGGACGGACCCATGTCGGTAGTCCGGCGGTTGAGACGCCCCCACGGCTTATGGAAACGCGCCTTTGGGCATCCCAGTCATTATACCGACCAGCCCGTTCTGGCGCAGGATACTGACCACTTCGATTATTTTGTTCAGGACGCCAGTCAGCTGATCAATATGAATCAGTTTTACCTCGAAATTTACTCCCCGCTTATGACAACCTACGACAAAGAAATTCAGGATTACGTACTGCGTCATAACATCAATACCCGGAGTCTGCACGGACGTCTGGTCATGATCGATCATTACAATTTCCTGGTAC
This sequence comes from Spirosoma koreense, assembly GCF_054777875.1. Classification (NCBI taxonomy): domain Bacteria; kingdom Pseudomonadati; phylum Bacteroidota; class Cytophagia; order Cytophagales; family Cytophagaceae; genus Spirosoma; species Spirosoma koreense. Next base: position 699,128 of record NZ_BAAHAC010000029.1, read on the forward strand.
AGCACGACACCCGCACAGCCTCGGCCCGAGAGTATGTGAAGGGGCAGGAGTAATTATGCTTTTCGCTTTGTAGTAAGTCTAGGTGTCGTAGTTCTCTGCTACCCAGACGCACTACGAAGACCTTTCAGGAAAAAATTACCCCGTTGAAGCCTGCCCTAAGCGTTTAGACAGATAACCAGATTCTTCGTATAAAACCAGAAAGTCTGACCAGGATGGTGGTTATTTTCAAATGAAGCTACCAACTCTGCGGCTTCCGGTACCGCAGTTGCGCCGATCTTAACCAGGTTCTTCATATCCGGATGAAGCCGTTGATGAAATCTCCCGCAGTAATAAACATGTTTTCTACTTCAGGTATTTCAAAACCCTAAAGGCTTCGCGTCGATTGCCGAACGACCAGGTGCGCGTCGAGCACGGCCGTTTGCGGGAGAAAACGCTGCCCTTCGGCCAGTTGATAGAGCAGCAGATGCGCCGATTGCCGACCTATTTCGTGTAGAGGCTGCACGATAGCCGTCAGCGGTGGGGTGATAAACGAGCTATGCGGAGCATTCGAAAAGCCAACCAGTGAAATATCGTCGGGAATCGTTAAGCCATTTTGCTGAATACAGATCATGGCTTCGATAACGGTCGGGTCATTCACGGCAAACAGGGCGTCGGGCCGGTCGGCCGCATCGATCAGTTGCTGGGTATACGTTCGGGCCTTCCCTTCGACAAAATCACAGGGCATAATCAGCCGTTCGTCGATGGGGAGCTGATACGCTTTCAAGGCATCCAGATACCCGTTCAGCCGGTTACGACCGATGGACAGATTTTGCGGGCCCGCCAGGTGAGCAATGCGCCGGCAACCCGTACCGATCAGGTGCTCGACCGCCATGAACGCCCCCCGGTAATCGTCCACCATCACTTTCGAGCCAGGTAATTCATCGACTATCCGGTTGAAAAACACGATCGGCAACCCTTTGCGCTGAGCCGACAAAATGTGTTCGTAATCGTTGGTTTCCCGCGTAATGGCCAGAATCAACCCGTCGACCCGGCTAGTAATCATAGCCTGTAGGTTATGCTTCTCCGTCTCTAGCGATTCGCCCGACTGCATGATCATCACCTTATACCCGGCGGCATTGGCTACTTCCTGAATGCCCAGAATTACACTCGGGAAATAGGCATGCACAAATTCGGGCACCATCACGCCAATAATGTTGGTCTTGCTCTTGCGTAAGCTGGTCGCAATCGTATTGGGCTGGTAGTCGAGTTGCTGGGCCAATTCCAGCACGGCCCGTCGCGTCTCGGGGTTAATGTCCGGAGCATTGCGCAACGCCCTGGACACCGTAGAGATCGACACATTCAGCTTGATGGCAAGATCCCAGATTGTCGGTTGTTTGCTTCGCATAGAGGTATGGGCACGGGGCAAAGGGGGTGGGTTATCGGCTCAGGATTGATCTTTTTTGATACCAGCCTTTTAGTCAAATATCGACGCGAAACCGACCACCATTGATCGACGCTGGCTGCGTTTGCCAACCACCAAACGATTCGGCCGGAAATCTCATGATACCTCACCGTTACCGGCAACGTTACCGGTAACGTTTTTTCACAATAAAACCTCGAAAAGGGCCAATTCTACTTGGTATTTCCCGCAAACTCGCCCTACATTCGATGGTATAGCCGGTCCGGAAACAAGCTGAGTTTTCACCGTTTGTACTGGCGAACTGGCTGCCGAATATAACTATTCCAATCCTCATAACTGTATGAAGGTATCTTTAAAACAAGTCGGATGGATACTTTTCTTCCTGTCCTGTCTGACGGCACTTACGCAACCCGTAGCCCTGGGTTTACAGCCGGCCTCCGGGGCGATTTTGGTCAGAGGAACGGTCTCGTCAGAAACTGGTGAGACACTGCCCGGTGTCACGATTGCCGTTAAAGGCACGACGATCGGCACAACCACCAACGAAAACGGGCAGTTTAGTCTCAGCGTTCCTGACAGAAACGCGGTGCTCGTTGTCAGTTCGGTTGGGTACGAGAAACAGGAAGTAACCGTCGGTAATCAGACAACCATCAACGTGACGCTGACCGCCGACTCCAAAGCCCTGAGCGAAGTAGTAGTCGTTGGTTACGGCACCCAGCAGCGCCGGGATCTGACCGGTTCGGTAGCGTCGGTCAAGGGAAAAGAGCTGGAGAATCTGCCGGTTCAGGGCCCACTCGAAGCGCTGCAGGGGCGCGTGGCCGGGGTGCAGATTACCAACAACAGCGGTTCGCCCGGTTCCAGTCCGAATGTCCGGATTCGGGGTGTTACTTCGCTCAACGCCGGTAACGACCCCCTCTACATTGTAGATGGCGTACCGATTACGGGCAGCATCAACGTAGTGAATCCCAACGATATCCAGTCGATGGAGGTGCTGAAAGATGCATCCGCAACGGCCATTTACGGCGCGCGTGGAGCCAATGGGATCATCATCGTTACAACCAAGCGCGGGAGAGCCGGAAAAACAGCCGTGGGGTTCAGCGCCTACACCGGAATTATGGACGTACGGAAAACCATCCCCATGCTCGATGCCTACCAGGAGCGGGACTACATCCTGAATGCGGTGGCCAATGCGGGCGTTGCCGAAGTGCGACTGGGGCTGGATACGCTCTTCCGAAACGGAGTGGCCGTCTACAACACCAACTGGCAGGACGAAATCTACCGGCGGGGGGCCACATCGAACTATGAAGTATCGCTGCGGGGAGGTAATGACAAAACCAGCTATTCGACCAGTCTGGGGTATTTTAACCAGAAAGGGGTCATCCTCAGCTCGGGTTATGACACCTACCGGGGGCGGTTCAGCATCGACCACCAGGCATCTGCCCGGTTCAAAACGGGAGCCAACATTCTGCTCTCGACGGCCAAACGCGACCGCATACCCGAAGGCGACGACATCAACGCCGTCATTCCGAATGCCATGCGCAACCTGCCGTTCTCGCCCGTCTACAACCCCGACGGCTCCTACACGTACCTGGATCAGATTCAACGGCCGAACCCGGTTGGGCTGGCCATGCTGACTTCCTGGTTTACAGTCAGTAACCGACTAGTCGGGAATGTATACGGCAATTACGATATCTGGAAAGGACTGACCCTGCGCTCGACCCTGAACATCGACTATGCCGGCACCCGCGACGAACGCTTTACGCCCAGCACCATTCAGGGTGGCTCGGCCCGCCCCGGCACGGCATCGTACGGAGACGTGTTTACGTGGGTCAACGAAAACACCCTGAACTACACGCATACCTTTGGCCAACACAGCCTGACGGGCTTACTGGGCTACAGCGTGCAGTCGTCCAAAAGTTTCAACCTGTCGGCGTCGGCCAGTCAGGGCGCAACCGACAACATCACCACGCTGAACGCAGCCGCCAGCCCAACCGGGGCTTCGAGCAGTAAGTCGTCCTGGGGGCTAGTTTCCTATTTTGCCCGGGTCAACTACAGCTTCAACGATAAGTACCTGTTGGCAGCAACCCTGCGTCAGGATGGATCATCGCGGTTCGGGGCTGAAAAGCGCTACGGGCTGTTTCCGTCGGTATCGGCGGGCTGGCGCATCTCGCAGGAGTCGTTCATGAAAAGCCTCTCATTCGTCAGTGACCTAAAATTACGGGCCAGTGTCGGTGTCGTTGGCAATCAGTCCATCAGCGATTTTGGCGCACAGGGCCTGTACAGCACCGGCAGCAACTACCTGGGCAAAGCTGGTATCGCCCTTTCGGCCATTCCGAATCCATCGCTAAGCTGGGAATCGACTACCCAATCCGACATCGGACTAGACGTTTCCTTCCTTAATGATCGGTTCAGTCTGACGGCCGATGCGTACCTGAAACGAACCAACGCGCTGCTGCTTTCGGTAAACTTACCAACCACCACAGGCTTTGGCTCGGCGCTACAGAACGTAGGCAACACGCAGAACAAAGGGCTGGAATTCAGCCTTTTCAGCCAGAACATAACCTCGCCGGGCGACGGATTCAAATGGAGCACGAGCTTCAATATCTCGTTTAACCGGAACAAGATCATCAGCCTGTCGAACAACAACGCCGACATTATCCAGGCTAGCCCCGATGCAACCTTCTATGGTACCGCTCCGCAGGGCATCGGTCGGGTCGGCGAGCCAATCGGGGTTTTCTTCGGCCAGGTTTACACCGGACGTGTGTATGCTACGACGGAAGAAGCTAAAGCAGCGAACATGCGCGATGGGAGCGCATCGGGGCCGTTTTACGTAGCCGGGGACATGATCTACAAAGACCTGAACGGCGATGGCATCATCAACGATGCCGACCGCACCATCATCGGCAATGCCAACCCCAAACACGTCGGTGGCCTGACCAATACCTTTTCTTATAAAGGTTTCGATCTGTCGGTGTTTCTGCAATGGTCGTACGGAAACGATATTTTCAACGAAACCCGCGAGGCTTCCAACCGTAGCTTCGTATACAATGCCGCCACCACCGAAGTGCTGCGGAGCTGGCGCAAAGAGGGCGACATTACCGACGTGCCCCGCGGTACACCCAGCACAATTTCCCGCAACGGATTTCCCTCCAGTCGCTGGGTCGAAGATGGGTCGTACCTGCGGGTGAAGACCGCTACATTGGGCTACACGTTTCCGTCGGCGCTGCTGAAACGCATCCGGGTCGATAATCTGCGACTGTACGTTACGGGCCAGAACCTGTTCACGTTTACCAATTATTCGGGCATGGACCCCGAAGTGAACTTCCGCAGCACCGCTCCGCTGTTGCAGGGCATCGACCTGGGCACCTACCCGCTGGTGCGCACTATCACCTTCGGTCTCAATCTGGGCTTTTAACCGGCTATACCCATGAAAAAATACATCTTTTCTGCCTTACCGATCGCCCTGCTCCTACTGGTCGGCTGCTCCGATGTCATCGAGCAAACGCCGGTCAGCGCCCTGACCCAAACCTCCTTTTTCCAGAACGCGGCCGACGCCGAAGCGGCTATCATTTCGGGCTATGATGCCCTCCAGGGCGACGAAACCCGCTACCTCGCCTGGGGCGACGCCCGGGCCGACAACCTGCGGGTGCCCGTTGCCGAGATTGGCATTACCGACGGTGGAATACTCGACTTCCAGAACGACAACATCAGTACCAGCAGTGGCTACGCTACCTGGAGCCGGTTCTATGCCGGCATCAACCGGGTCAATAACGTGCTGGCGCAGGTGCCGACGATTCAGAGTCCGACCATCAACAGCGTTCGGAACCGAATCATGGGCGAAGCGTATTTTCTGCGGGCATTCAATTATTTCAATCTGGTGCGCCTGTGGGGGGCAGTTCCGCTGGTGTTAGACCCTACGCTGTCGCTGGATAAGAACCTGCAGCCTGCCCGAACCCCCGCCGATAAAGTGCAGGAACAGATCATCGCTGACCTGAAACAAGCCGAAACCCTGCTTCCTGTCAGCTACCCGACGGCGATCGAAACCCGCGGACGGGCAACTCAGGGTGCCGCTCAGGCGCTGTTGAGCAAAGTCTACCTCTGGCGGAGTTCGTACAATCAGACCGGCGAGTGGCAGCTGGCGGCTGATTATGCCACTAAGGTGCTGGCCAACTCGACGTACGCCCTGGTTCCGGGTGTCAATTATGCGACGATTTTCACCACCAAAAACACGTCGGAATCGATTTTCGAACTTCAGTTCAATTACAACAACCAGGAAACGAACGGGCTGTCGGCTTATTTCCTTCCCCGCAGTAGCAAAGTCACGACAGGCGGCAACCAGACCCTGATTCCCAGCCAGAAACTGGTCGATGCCTTCGCGCCGGGCGATCTACGGAAAGCCGCCAGCATCTACCTGAGCAACCCAGCTACGGATCAGTTTCCCAACTTACCCACCGTGGCCAAGTATCTGGGAACCGTCGTGGGGACCACGCGCTACAGCGACAGCAATTTCATCTTCCTGCGGCTGGCCGACGTGATCCTGATGCAGGCCGAAGCCTTTGCGCAACTGGGCAAAACTGCCGAATCGGCCGCGCTGGTCAACCGCATCCGGAACCGGGCGGGGCTGAGCAACACGACAGCCGCATCGAAAGAACCGCTCCTGCTGGCCATCGAGCAGGAGCGGTTCGTAGAGCTTTGTTTCGAAGGACATCGCTGGTACGATCTGCTCCGGACGGGTCGGGTGAAGGCCGTTCTGGGCTCGGATAAAAAAGCCTTGCTGCCCGTTTATTACACCGAAATTCAGCTGAATCCGAATTTACTTCCTCAAAACCCTGGCTATTAAGTCGTCGTCAGCTTTGTATCGGTAGGTACTGGTACAAAGCTGGCTTTATTCCAAAACCATCCATCGTATGTACGCGCTTCTCCGCTTACCAGGCTTCTGCCGAACCGTACTGACCGCCCTGCTCGTCGGTCTGACGGGCTGGCTTTATGCCCAGGACAACCGACACATCACTACCGGAACCATCATTCCCGACGAAACTTACAGCGACCAGCCGTATATCGTAAAAACCAGTGATGGTGCCTGGCTGTGCGTGCTCACCACCGGCAGCGGGCACGAAGGCGCGTCGGGCCAGCACATCATTACGCAGCGTAGTCTCGATCAGGGTAAAACCTGGATCGACCGGCGCGACGTCGAGCCCAGCGATGGTCCCGAAGCGTCGTATGCGGTGCTGTTGAAAGCGCCGTCGGGCCGCATCTTCGTGTTTTATAATCACAATACCGACAACATCCGGGCCGTAAAAGGCGATAACCCACCCTATCCCGATGGGCTGGTGAAACGGGTCGATAGCCAGGGCTATTTTGTGTTTAAGTATTCGGACGATGGGGGTAAAAGTTGGTCCGACAAACGAATAACCATTGCAATCCGGAACTTCGAGATCGACCGTAAGAATCCGTACCAGGGCAAGATTCAATATTTCTGGAATGTCGGAAAGGCGTTTATCGACAAAGGCGCGGCTTTTGTGCCCGTGCATAAGGTCGGTGGGTTCGGCGTCGGCTTTTTTACGTCCAGTGAAGGTGCTTTGCTTCGAAGCCCGAATTTATTGACGGTAAAAGACCCTGCGCAGGCCACCTGGAATACCTTACCCGACGGCGAGATTGGCCTGCGAACGCCCGCTGGCGTCGGTGGCCCAATTGCTGAAGAGCAAAGTTTTTCGGTTTTGAGCGACGGTTCTTTCTTCTGTGTGTACCGCACCATCGACGGGCACCCGGCCTATACCTACAGCCGCGATGGAGGCCATACCTGGGAGCCTCCGCAGTACCTACGTTATGCCAACGGACGGTTGGTCAAGCACCCACGCGCGGCCAATTTTGCCTGGAAATGCGAAAACGGTAAGTTTTTGTACTGGTTTCATAACCACGGCGGCCACTTCATCCGCGACCATCCCAACCGGCGAAGCATGGCATACGAAGACCGGAATCCGGCCTGGGTTATCGGCGGAATCGAGGCCGACTCGCCCAAAGGAAAAATCATTCGCTGGACCCAGCCCGAAATTTTGCTTTACGACGACGATCCGCTGATTCGGATGAGTTATCCCGATCTGGTGGAAGACAAGGGAGCTTATTATATCACAGAAACCCAGAAAGACATTGCGCGCGTCCACAAAATAGACGAAACTCTATTGACCAATCTCTGGAACCAGTTGGATAACAGAACGAAAGCAACGGATGGGCTGGTCGCCAACTGGAGCGCTCAGCCGGGTAAGTTTCCGCAAACCATCGCGGCTCCAACCCTACCCGAATTCTACAAACGGGACACGAAAAAGCTGGAACAGCCGGGCGTGAGTGTACCCGCCGGCTTTACGGTCGATCTGGCATTCACTCTGAAAAAATTAAGCCCGAATCAGGTCCTGGCTGATGGACGCGACAGCACCGGCAAAGGCTGGATGGTACGCACGACGGACAAAAAAACAATCGAAATTGTTCTGAACGACGGACGAACTCAATCGTCGTGGGCCTGCGACGAAGGGATGCTTGGCGAAAACCGGCGTCATTACGTCAGCATCATTGTCGATAGTGGTCCTAAAATCATTTCTTTCGTAGTCGACGGTATTTTCAACGACGGGGGCGATACGCGGCAGTTTGGCTGGGGGCGCTTCAGTCCTTACCTCAAATCGGTAGTCGGGGCCCGGCAACTCACGCTTGGCACAGCGCTGGACGGACAACTGACACAGGTTTCGGTCTATAACCGCGCTCTCATGGTTTCGGAAGCCATCGGAAACGCTAACGCCTACAAACGCCAGCAATAGTACTTATGACTCGTCGGTAACCTCCTCCCTTCAATTCGTTAATGGGCCTACTAGTCGCTCCTACAGCAGGAGCCAGGCCTCGTTTTGTCTCTAAATCAACGATAATCCGCAACTCTTATGCAGTTAAAACGCTCCATTGTGAACGCCAGCATCGACACGGCGAAAACCGTTATTGACCATTTTGGCATGCATCTGCCTCCTTTTGCGCACTGGTCCGTCGAGCAGTGGCAGAAAGCCGGTCCCGAATACAATGAAATCCGCGATTGCATGCTGGGCTGGGACGTCACGGACTTTGGCAGTCAGAATTTTCATATCATCGGACGGACGCTGTTTACAGTTCGTAACGGTCGCCTGAACCAGCCCGGTTATCCGAAACAATACGCCGAAAAGTGGTTGATCGATCCGGAAAACCAGCGCGCTCCGGCCCATTTTCACCTGTCGAAACGGGAAGATATCATTTGCCGGGCCGGGGGTAATGTGCTGGTTCAACTCACCAAAGCCGATGCAGACGGCAACCCATCGGCGGAAACCTTTACGACGCAGGTAGACGGCTGCACGCGCCGGCTGGGACCAGGCGACATTGTCCGGTTACGGCCGGGCGAAAGCCTCACCATTCATCCGCGCACGATTCACCAGTTCTGGGGTGAAGAGGGCACCGGCTGGCGCGTCGACGGGGTAGGGTATACGCTCAGCGCTGAAATTTCGAGTGTGTGCGACGATTTGAACGACAACGTATTTCTGGTCGACTATGGGGTTCGGTTTCCTGAAATTCTGGAGGATGAAGCCCGGCGGTACTATCTGTGCCATGAGTATCCAGGGGCGGAAGTCGAACTTGTCAATCCGTAACCACTGTCCGTTATGAATCGCTTTTACCGAATCCTGCTGGTGCTGGCCGTAGGGCTGCTGATTAGTATAGGCATCGATTATTTGCTGGGAAGCGCACTGCCCGTCGGCCCGTTATTGATCGTCGCCCTGGCTTCACTGGCTATCGCTTTTCGGGGTTTCCAGCCATTGAAAGGGTTTTCCTACACCGTCTGGATACTGGCAGCGGTTAGTCTGGCGATGTTCTACCCAGGTTATTTCTTTACGGTCGGCGATTTTCAACTTAAGCGACTGATCGTGCCGTTCGTGCAACTGACAATGTTCGGCATGGGCTCACACATGAGTTTCAATGATTTTAAAGGAGTGATCAAAATGCCCAAGGGTGTACTGATTGGCGTCAGTTGTCATTTCACCATCATGCCACTGGTCGGTTTTGGTTTGTCGCAGTTATTCGATTTCGAGCCGGAAATTGCCGGCGGGGTTATTCTGATCGGCTGTGTATCCAGCGCTATGGCCTCCAACGTGATGTCGTATTTATCAGGAGCAAACCTGGCGCTGGCCGTTACTATCGGTGCCTGCTCGACGATTCTGTCGCCATTTATCACGCCTTTTCTGATGAAAGGGCTGGCCGGTCAGTACGTAGCCATCGATATTGCGCACATGATGATCGACATCACTAACATGATCATTATCCCGATTGTGGCGGGGTTTATCTTCAACCTGTTTTATTACGGACAAGAAACGCGGCAGGCCCGAACCGCCCAGCTCCTGGCTTTCGCTGGCATAATTCTCGTCACGAATTTGGTGATGCTGCTGGTGATGCAGCAAACCCTTGGCGATTTTCTGCTGACTCTACTCACGTCGTTCAGTTGGTTTTATCTGCTCCCGATGCTGGCAGCCGTACTGTTCAAAAATGTATTGAGAATTGACCGGACGACGATCGAAAACGGCCTTTCGTTTGTGGCCATGCTGGGCATCGTTATCAACACCGTTATTATCACGGCTTCGGGTCGTGACAACCTACTTCAGGTGGGAGGGCTATTGATACTGACCTGCCTGCTCCACAACCTGACTGGTTTCAGCGTGGGTTACCTGACGGCCTGGTTATTTGGTTTACCCGAGCGCGACCGCCGGACAATTGCCTTTGAAGTAGGCATGCAGAACGGCGGAGTGGCCACCGGGCTGGCCCTACAGATGGGTAAGGTAGCAACCGTAGGGCTGGCATCGGCTATTTTTGGCCCGTTACAGAACGTCACGGGTTCGGCTCTGGCCAACTGGTTTCGGAAACGCCCCACCGGTACGGCTGACCAGCCTGTCGTTTTTTCACCTTCTACAGACGCGAGTGTGAACGAAAACCAGTTGACCTGATCAACTGGGTACATTTCCACAGCTATATATTAATTCGGGTGTCAATATATGTATGACCCCTACAGGGTCAAATAGATATAGCATATTTGGTTTCTATACCTATTTGACCCTGTAGGGGTCATACATATATTGACGCTTTGCTGGTATTAAAATTTTCTCGTTAACTTACGCTTCGCCCGGGGTAAGACTACTGTTGACTGACAACTCATATCCAGACCGTTCGTCTCTAGGATAGCACTTCTTTTTTCTCCATACCCTCGGGTTCGCCTTTCAGTACCGCTTTGGCTTGTTTCACCACGTTTTCGACGGTAAAACCAAAGTACGCCATCACTTCTTCGCCAGGTCCCGACAGGCCGAATCGGTTCATGCTGATGGTTGTCCCTTCGTCAGTAACGTATTTATGCCAGCCAATGGGAGAGCCCATCTCAACGGCCAGCCGCTTACGAACGGCCGGCGGCAATACCTGATGGTGGTAGCTGATATCCTGCTGCTCGAACAATTCCCACGAAGGCATGCTGACCACCCGCGCCCGGATACCCTGTTTTTTTAGTTCGGCCTGCGCTTCCAGAATCAGGGACACTTCGGACCCGGTTCCGATCAGAATAATCTCGGGAACCCCTTCACACTCGCTCAATACATAAGCGCCTTTTTCGAGTCCACGCGCCGAACCGTATTTACTTTGGTCCAGCACCGGCAATTTTTGCCGGGATAAAATCAATACAACCGGTGTTTTGGGCTGCATCAGGGCTACGCGCCACGCTTCGACGGTTTCGTTCGCATCGGCCGGACGAAGCACGATAATGTTCGGGATGGTCCGGAGCGAAACGACCTGTTCGACGGGCTGGTGCGTAGGGCCATCTTCGCCCAGACCGATGCTGTCGTGCGTGAACACGAACGTAACCGACGATTCAGCCAGGGCCGTCAGTCGAATGGCACCCCGCATGTAATCGGAGAAATTCAGGAACGTACCGCCGTAGGGATGAACCCCACCATGTTGCGCCATACCGTTGAGCGCAGCTCCCATCGCGTGTTCGCGTACGCCGAACCAGATATTCGAATTTTCGTAATGACCCGGCTGAAAACTAACGTCACCTTTGGTCGGCATGTCGTTGGAAGAAGCCAGATCGGCGGAACCACCAAACAAATAGGGAACGGTTTTCTTCAGGGCTTCGAGGGCTTTGCCCGATGCCTGCCGGGTGGCCAGCGGACCATCGGCGGGCGCAAACGTGGGCAAATCGGCGTCCCAGCCTTCCGGAAACTTCCCTTTGAACGACACATTGAACTGCTCAGCCGCTTCAGGAAATTTCTCTTTGTAAGCCGCCAACCGCTTTTTCCACTCGGCCTGCAAGTCAGCGCCCCGCTGGCCGGGTTCGAGCAGATAGTCCTTTACCTCTTCAGGAACGACAAACGATTTATCGGGGTCCCAGCCAAAAAATTCTTTCGTTTTCCGGACATTTTCTTCGCCCAGCGCGCTGCCGTGCACTTTGCTGGTGCCTTCCTGCGGGCTACCGTAACCAATAATAGTGCGTACCGCAATGATCGACGGGCGTTCGGTTTCGGCCTGCGCCTGTTTGATAGCTGCTTCGATAGCGTCTAGATCGTTGCCGTCGGCTACGTGCTGGGTATGCCAACCATAGGCATCAAAGCGGGCCATTCGGTCTTCGGTGAAAGCCAGGTTGGTAGGTCCATCCAGCGAAATCAGGTTGTCGTCGTAGAGATAGATGAGCTTACCCAGTTTAAGATGCCCCGCCAGCGAAGCTGCTTCCGACGCAATACCTTCCATCAGATCCCCATCACTGACAATGGCATACGTGTGATGATCCACCAGTTTGTGTCCATCCTGGTTGTAATTGGCCGCCAGAAAGGCTTCGGCCATAGCCATACCCACGCCGTTGGCAAACCCCTGCCCTAAAGGTCCGGTCGTCACTTCAACGCCGGGTGTCAGGTTCGATTCGGGGTGGCCGGGCGTCCGGGAGTGGAGTTGCCGAAAGTGCTTTAGGTCGTCGAGCGTGAGGTCATAGCCATACAGGTGCAACAGGCTATACAACAGGGCCGAACCATGCCCGGCCGACAGTACGAACCGATCCCGATCGGGCCAGTGCGGGTCTTTAGGGTTGAAGCGGAGAAAACGTGACCAGAGCACATAAGCCATAGGAGCCGCCCCGAGCGGCAGGCCCGGGTGGCCGGAGTTTGCTTTTTGAACGGCATCGACCGACAGAAGTCGGATGGTATTGATGCTAAGTTGGTCGAGGTCAACCGATTTGTTAGCCATAATAAACAAATGATAATAATGAGTATGCCGTTCTAGCTGGCTTTAGGCATCAGCAGGGCGGGTTGTATATCTAACTATCGGAAGACCAAAGAGGCTTGAAAAAAGTAGAGAATCTCGGCAGACTCGACCAGCTAAAGGGGTTTCTGGAGCATAAACCCCGTTAGCTGGTCGGGCATTTGTCGGCGGAGTCGTAAAGCCCGAATCGGTGCCTGGCAGGAAGTACCTGAACCTTAGCGTCGTGAGCAGACTTATCGGTCAGGATGGCCTGCTCTGCTCCTGCGGTCACGAACAAACCAATCGGTCGCCCCGGCGATGGAGGCTTCGATGCGGATAGCCGAACTCAAAAAAACCTGGTTGTTTCGACTGACCAGGTAGGCACGAAATGTCGACAATATCCGTCCTTTCCTCTGGGGCATATACCCACAGTCGTTTTATGGTGTTGGTATAAGGGACGGATATTTTTCGCCGACCAGCAACATCGAGGTAGAGAATTTGTGCCGCTTACGAGCGCCCAGTGCCCTAACCCAGGGCGCTTAGCGACGCCTACAGCCCATTGGGCGCTGGCTGGCGATTCAACCGGAACTGGGTGCTGCCAAAGTACGTGTATGTTCCCTGAATGAAGCTGAGAACGGTGGTTTCGTGCGTCCCCCCCTCAATTGGAACAAGTTGCACACTGGTTGAACCCCGGTTTTTCATGGCCGTAACCGCATTCTGTGCGTTCAGAAACAAGACAATCTCATCGGCGGTGCCATGATAGAGTTGTGTCGGGGTCTTCGGTTTCCAGTCGTGCACATCATTGTCCTGCACAGCCGCCAGAAAATCCTTGTCGGTCCCATCGTTGACGGCTTGTCTAAAGCTGTCGGTAAAGATCGTATTCAGGCTGACATTGATCGAAGCATTCATACCCTGACTGGCAATCTGGGAAGCGTACGGCTCCTTGAAGTAGTAGGTCATGGGCCGGTTCAGACCGTAAATTCGGTCGTAGGTCAATAATACCCAGACGTACAGACGATTGATGTAATCGACTCCCGCGGTTTGACCGTTGATAACCTGCTTCATAAAAGCGGGTTTATCGTAAGCTCCGCCCCCACAGCTCGACGCTACCAAGTTGAACTCACTGCCCGTTTCCTCTTCGATTTTCTTCTGCAACGACATTGTCGCATAGCCGCCTTCCGAATAGCCCGCAATGAACAGTCGTTTATCCCAATTGATGTTCTGGTTGCTCAAAAACTCCCGGGCCGCCCGCAGCATATCGAGCGAAGCGGTAGCCAGGCCGTTCCGGTGCTCATACGTATGAGGCTGGTCTTTCGAAGCCCCGTAACCGATGTAGTCCGGCGCAGCAATAATGTAACCTTGTGAGGCAAAGACCGAGCCGTAAGTATAGGCTTCACTACTGGATTTGAAGTTGGATGGTGCGTCGTTGTCGCTTGTGATGGTCCCGTGCTGCATGCTCAGCATCGGTACGGGTGTCGTCACATCGGGTATAATCAATGCCCCGGAGGCCGTAACGGTTTTTCCGTCGGTATTAGTGGTCTTGTACTCCAGCCGATAGGCTTTGATACCGGATTGAATAAACAGTTTCAGCACCGCACTAGCCCCCGTAAAACGACTGCGTAGCTGATCGGCGGAGTAGGTACCGATTGGGGAGCTATTGACCAGAATACCGGTCGGCACCGATGGATTCGGGTCATTGGCAACCGATGTTTTACAGGAGGTAGGAGCAACAAGCAATAGACTGCTCAGCAGAAGCAGTAGGGGTTTAATCGTCAGCATGAAAGGAAGTCGATACTTAATAACTGGTATACTTTTAACGTTTGCGCGTAACTTTTCGTTTGTTTCAGTCAGCCGAATACGATGAAAATAAGCGTCTCGCAAGAAGCTAATTATCAGCTTTTTACATATGATCGTTTTAAAATCAGGAAACGTATAGTCTATTTCGATGAAAGCCGTTGCCGCCTGATGAAATCGGGCAAATCACCTCTGTGGAACGGACTCCACAACAATAGGCATTCGACTTCCCGCTTACTCTATCAAATTACTTCTTTTGATCCGACAGTTTAGTTAGCCCTTAAGATAAACTCACCATAAAACTTCCTATCAGTCAACCGGTTAGCCCGACTCCTGTCTCATTTACCAGGCCGGTGCACCAAACTGGTACGAGGTTTGGACAATAGTGGTCAGTACCAAATGTTCACAACACTATGACCAATCAGTTGAACACAGTCGGCACAAAAACCTTTGTCATGCTTTTGACAGCTGGGGTTTTATCCGGCCATGTTTTAGCGGGCTGTAAATCGTCAAAACAACCAATCAATAGTAAGCAAACAGCGGGTAAGTCGGCCAAGAAGCCGCTGAACAAGACACAAAAAGGGGCTATAGTAGGAGCTAGCGGTGGTGCTGTAGTAGGTGCCGTTATCGCTCAGAAAAGTGGAAATACCGCTTTGGGAGCTATTCTCGGGGCAACGGTCGGTGGAGCTGCTGGAGCGGTTATCGGCCGTCGTATGGACAAACAAGCCGAAGAAATGAAGCGGCAGATGCCCAGTGCTCAGGTAGAGCGTGTCGGTGAAGGAATCAAGATCACATTTGGGTCCGATATTCTGTTCGATACCGACTCATACGCTCTTAAACCGGAAACGAAACAGCAACTGGACGACTTTGCCAAAACGCTGAATAAATACGAAGACACTGACATCCGAATCGAAGGGCATGCTGATGCAACGGGCACGGATGATCACAATTTGAAATTATCTAAACAACGGGCCGATGCCGTTGGTAGCTATCTGGAGACGCTTGGTGTCAAAACCTCCCGGATCGCCGAAAAGGGATACGGGGAAGCGCAGCCAGTAGCCGACAACTCGACGGAGGCTGGTCGCCGAAAAAATCGCCGGGTCGATGTAGCTGTGTTTGCCAACAAGAAGATGCAGCGCGACGCTCAGGACGGTAAGCTCGGTGATTAATTAGGGTACGGTCTGGCTAACACAGATGCTTCAGGTCAGATGAATGTCAAACGATAAATAAAATGGCTACGGTGAAAAAGGGCGATAAAGTCGAATGGAACTACGGCAAAGGCAAAGGCCAGGGCACCGTAGCGGAAGTTCATCAGGACGATGTGCAGCGTAAGGTTCAGGGCGCCACGGTAAAACGGAAAGGCTTTAAGGAAGAACCGGCGCTGGTTATCGAACAGGGCGACAAGAAGGTCATTAAATCGGCCAGTGAGGTCAGCAAAAAATAACGAACATGGCAACGACGACCACGCTTGACGACCAGGCAAAAAAGACAATTCGGACGGAATTCGGCAGCGTCGTGAACATGTCGGCTTCGCAACTGGAAAAATGGCTCCAGACCGATGAGTCGAAGGCTGTAGGGCAGAAGAAGGACGGAAGCGACGAATCGATCGGTCATCAGTCGGGTAAGCACATTATCCGGATTCTGGGTAAAAAAGTCCAGGATCTATCAGACGATGACTACTCGCACATGGAAAAAGTAACCAGCTATGTCAGACGGCACAGCGCTCAACGACCCGATCATGTTGCGGGTTCCAACTGGGCATATTCTTTAAAAAATTGGGGTCACGATCCCGAAAAGTAAAAGCGGTTAGCGGGTGCGGTCGGGCCGGCAACGGTGACCCCTGCGAATGGCTTTCTGATTTACTCAACAACGGAAAAATTAATAAGTACCATCAGTTACCTACTAAACAAAACACGTTATGAATGTCAATGTGAAAGAAACCCGGGGTGAGATACTGGACCAGTTGAATCGACTGCTAAGCCTCAATCGGGATGCGGAGAAAGGCTATCAGGAAGCCGCCGATAATGTCAAGGACAATGAACTGAAAAGTCTGTTTTTGACCCAGTCACGGCAGCGGGGCGAATTTGCCCAGGAAATCGACCGTGAAATTCGGGCGCTAGGCGGAGAACCTGATAACAGCACCAGCCTGGCCGCTGATCTGCACCGGGCCTGGATCAACATAAAGGCAACCTTTACAAGCGACGACGATAAGGCAACCGTACAGGAATGCCATCGAGGAGACAAAGAAGCCCTGGAGGACTACAATACCGTTCTTCAGGAAACGGACTTAGCAGCCAGTACGCGGGAGTTATTACTTCGCCAAAAACAGAGCATCGATACCGCGAACGCGTCGATGGCTCGCCTGGCCTTGGTAGTGTAGTGAATGGTGGGATTGGAAAGCCTGCTTCCCTTGGAAGCAGGCTTTTTTGTGTTGATACACATATGAAAACAATCCTTATCAACGCCCGGTTAGAGTAGATATCGGGCTTCTAAAGCCAACACATTTATTTTCATGTTTTACCGATGAGCACACCTTCTAAAGCAGATAACGCTTCTGATACAATCCAGTCGAAACCAGGTAAACCCTATCCGCTCGGTGCTACCTACGACGGCGAAGGAGTCAACTTCGCCCTGTTTAGCGAAAACGCCACAGCTGTTAATTTGTGCCTGTTTGATGCCAAAGATCCTGGTCAGCAGACAGCTTGTATTCCTCTGGTCGAACGGACCGAACTGGTATGGCATATTTACCTCGACGGGCTGCAACCTGGTCAGCTCTATGGGTTTCGGGTCGAAGGCCCGTACGACCCGCAGGCTGGCCACTTCTTCAATTCGAATAAGGTAGTACTGGACCCCTACGCCCGGGCTATCAATGCGCCAATCACTCACAATGACGACTGGCTAGGATACGACCGCCACAAGCCTACCTCCAGCGAGGAAGGAACGGATGAATACCTGGAGATGAGCCCGGTAGACAGCGGCCCGACCATTCCTAAAAGCGTAGTCGTCGACCCTATGTTCGACTGGGGCAAGGACACACCGCCGGGTACGCCCCTGCACCGGTCCGTCATTTATGAAATGCACGTAAAAGGATTTACGCATTTGCATCCAACCATGAAAGAAACCATTCGTGGTACGTATGCGGGCGTTGGAGCACCGGAAAGCATCGATTACCTTAAAAAACTGGGAATTACGGCGGTGGAACTGTTACCCGTTCATCAGTTCACGGACGAAAGCTACTGGGGATATAACAGTATCGGTTTTTTTGCCCCCCAGAACACCTATGCCTCTACTGGCATGGCAGGTCAGCAGGTTGTCGAGTTCAAGCGGATGGTCAAAAACCTGCACGCAGCCGGCATCGAGGTTATTCTGGATGTGGTGTATAACCACACGGCCGAAGGCAACCAGTTGGGTCCTACCCTATCGTTCAAAGGCATCGACAATCGGGTGTATTATCATCAGGTAGGCGATAAACCCGAGTACTACATGGATTATACGGGCACCGGAAACACCTTTAACCTGAGCCATCCGCGAGTGCTTCAGCTCGTTATGGATAGCCTGCGGTATTGGGTGACAGACATGCATGTCGACGGGTTCCGTTTCGATCTGGCTTCGACGCTGATCCGCACCGACGAAGAGTCGGGCAGTGTGTCCTCCTTTCTGGATACAGTGGCTCAGGACCCAATTCTGGCGCAGGTCAAACTCATTGCCGAACCCTGGGATATTCAGTCGTATCACGTAGGTGGTTTTCCCGTACGGTGGTCGGAATGGAACGGCAAATACCGCGATACGCTCCGGGCTTTCTGGAAAGGCGATAGTGGCAAGGCGGCTGAAACCGCCCTCCGGCTCCTCGGTAGCCCCGATCTGTATGCCAACGACGGTCGCTCACCAGCCAATAGTATCAACCTGATTACGGCCCACGACGGCTTTACGCTCAATGACCTGGTGAGCTATAACGACAAGCATAATGAAGCCAATGGCGAAGACAACCGCGACGGTGCCAACGATAACCTGAGCTGGAACTGCGGAGCCGAAGGACCTACCGACGATCCGGCGATTAATGAATTGCGCGAGCGTCAGAAACGAAACTTCCTGACGACCATGCTGCTCAGTCAGGGAACACCCATGATCGTAATGGGCGATGAATGCGGGCGCACCCAACATGGTAACAACAACGGCTATAACCAGGATAGTGAAATAAGCTGGATGGACTGGCACTGGCAGGAAAAGCAGCAGGCACTGTTCGAGTTTACGAGCCAGTTGACCGCTCTTCGCCAGGAAATTCCTTTACTAAGCCGACGCAAATTCTTCGGAAGTGAGCAGGTCGCTTACTTACACGCCGAAGGGGGTGAGCTTACCAACGATGATCTGAATAATCCGGAAACGCATTGCCTGGGCTTGTTCATCGATGGTATGCGCATTGAGGAACAGACCGAAGATGGGCAGGACATCGGCGATGAACAACTCTTATGGATTCTGAACGCATACTGGGAGGATATTCCATTTATGCTGCCTAAAATCGGGCGTAAGAATTCGCAATGGGAGATTATTCTGGACACAACCACAGGACAGATTTATCCTAAAAATGAGCCGCTCAGGGGTGGTCATCCGGTTACGGTAACCGCCCGCTCCTCGATGCTGCTGCGCGTTAAATAAGGTAACGGCCCCCAGGAAGTAAGTTTCTGGGGGCCGTTACCTTATTTTTCAAATTTCCATTCTTTCAGCTCGATAGGCGCACTCTGCATCAACGTATACAGTTCTTTGTCGTCTTTGAAGACCAATTGCTGGAGCTGAAACGTTTCGACATGAACCGAAAATTCAGCCGTATCGAATGGCCAGGGATCGATGCAGACGCTTCCGTTGCGACGTTGCAGGATATAGTAGCTGATACCGTCGGGCCCTACACTGACTTCCAGACGGCGCTCATCGGGCGGCAGTTGCTCCATACACAGGATCAGTGAAAGCGCATCGAACCATTGCAGGAATGCATACGCATACTGAGCTTCGGCTTTAGAGGCCTTCCACTGTTTCCGCCAGTGAGTCTGGTTAGCGGTCTGTTGGTCCAGAAAGGTATCCAGCTCTTTGTCGGTACCGCGTTTGGGCTCGTATAAAAATGAGGTGTGCATCGACATCAGCAGCGCATTCCAGCGGCTTTTCTGCAACCCGATCTGGATAAGGTTGCGGCACTGAGCCATCGAATACTGGAGGATCTGAAAATGGAGCGGTCCGCCAGCTTTGGTCAAGTGGTTGTGCCCTTCCCAGGTATCCTGCCCGTCGTCGTGTTCCGTCAACGCGATCAGTGTCTCTGCCCAGTGAACCGGACGGTTGGCTAATGGCCAGTGAAGAGCCAGTTGCACGGCCAGTAATCCGTGGGCTTGCTGGTTGATCACCTGCCAGCCCGTGTCTGTTTGTGTAACAATCATAAGAAAAGAGCCCAGAGCACTCCAGCAAAAAAGGCGAAAAGGAAGTAAGAAGTCCCTTTCGCCTTTTTTGCTGGAGTGCTCTGGAGCAGAGTCAGCCCGATTAGTTATATACCTTTTGGTTCTCGCCCATTTTGGGAGGATTACCCGTAATGGCAGCGGTGGCTTGCTGAAAAAACCGAACCATTTTGCTGTCGCTGGCGCTCCAGTATTCGGCCATGTCGGTATGTACTTTCAGCATCACCAGCTCTGGATCATCTTTTCCTTCAGGAAACCAGGCCTTAGCCTGCGGATTCCAAAGTTCATCGATTTTAGCGCGGTCGTCCAATTCCTGGGCTCTTCCCGAAATTGACACGTAGTCGGCGTCGCTTACTGAAGCAAAGGATAAATTGACCCGCTGGTCGTTCTGTTCGATTTGCTCTACTTTAGGCGACGACCGCTTGGTAAAGAACCAAATCGATCCATCTTCATCGACCTGTAGCGCGGCCATGGGTCGGCTGACCAGATTTCCTTGTCCGTCGATGGTCGTCATCATCGCCATGCGAATATCGCCGACCAAATCGCGGACCTTTTCTAGTTGGCTGTTAGCCTGTGGTTTCGTTTCCATAACGTTATTATAAAATCAATACCCGACAGCTTCTCAAAACGGGCAGTCAGCTATCAACTAGTTATAAAGAGTTTGCCGTACGTCGATTCCGTAGAATATAGAAGCCGGGGTCACGGATGGATTGGGGGTTTCGGTCACCAGCGCCATGTCCAGGATAGCAATGCAGCTGTGGATGGTTTGCTGGCATAGCGCATATATCTGCTGGCAACGCTCCGAACTAAACTGGCTTAATTCCTGTGCGCATTTTTCGCACACCTCGATGCAGGCCTTGGCCAGCAGACGGGCATTTTCGGAACCCCGCACGTAAAGCGCAGACAGATGCCGGCACATATCGGCACAGTCGAGGCTCAGGAAAATACTGCGATACCAAGTCTCAATATCTTCGGCATTCGAGCATTCGGTTGCAAATTCGTTACAAACGGTAGCGCAGGTTGTCAGAGAATCGTAAATATTCTTTTTCCAGATCATGGCAGTGTAGGTTTATTCAGTTGATAAGCTTCAGGCGTAAAGGGGTTGTTCCATCAGTGGCCACATCTGTCCCCCGGAGCGCGCCCATCGTCGGGCCGCATCCACACTCATGGAAACCACATGCTGTTTGTCGAAACGACCTTGTTCCAGCAGTTGATTCGCAATCTCAATCGCTTTAGCTCGGGTGCTTGGGTTGAGAGACCGCATAGCAGACGGAAAGTGTGTTGTAGACCACATGGCGATAGAACGGATTAGTTCAGATATACAAATCGTATAGCTTTAATTATGCCATTTTCTAACGGCTACCAGCCAACGAAATACAGCTATTACCAACTTACTGTCTTTCAGTAACTTATCAACAAGTAGCTTTATGCGTTTAAATTTTTCGTTTAGCCAGTCTGCCAGACTCTGTGGAATTCGACAACAGGTGGGGATATTTTTACCCGCTCTTTTCCACAAAAAAACCAGCTCTTGCCGGAGCTGGTTTTTAACCAAGTAGTAAGTAATCGAAACACTATTTCGGAAAGTACAGCCGGAACGTCGTTCCCTGACCGACCTGACTTTCTACATCGATAGAGCCTTTATGACTATTTATAATATTCTGCGTAGCTGTCAGACCTAATCCCATACCGCCCGACTTTCCGGTGAAAAATGGATCGAACAGGCGCTGACGATCGGCCTCACTGATTCCTCCGCCATTGTCGCTGACTTCCACATATACCCGGTTGTTTTCCGTACAACCTGTTCGCACCATCAGAACGCCTTTTCCTTCCTGCATGGCCTCAACGGCGTTGACTAAAATATTGAGCAACGCGGTTTTTACCTGATCGCGGTCTAGCAAAGCGGTGCAGTCATCGGCAGAAAAGTGGGTTTCAAGCCGCATCCGTTTCAGTTTGATACGGTCGCTGACAAGCCGCAGCGTTTCTTTGACAACCGCGTTGAAATCCTGTTTCTTCCGGTCAAGGTCGCGCGGCTTGGACGAATTGAGCATTTCGGTGATCAGTTGCCCAATTCGATCGACGTTGCGCCCGATGATGTCCGTAAACATCGTGACGTATTCACTATCGGTATCGAGTTCATCTTTGAGTTGCTCCAGGGCCAGGCTCAGGTTAGTAAGCGGGTTACGCACTTCGTGGGCAATACTGCGTGCGATTTTACCCGTCATACTCAGTTTTTCGGCCAGAATCAAATCCTGCTGTGCGCGCTTCTGGTCGGTGATATCCCGAACGATTCCCTGATACCATTCAGGCTTGCCGATCAGGTCTTCCACCGCCCAGACGGAAATCTGACAAATGCGCTTGCGGCCGTTCTGGTGGAGCAATGTAGTTTCGAAATCTTTAATCTGGCCGTGCTCCCGGACGTTGAACCGTAGCTTGCGCAACTGATCCAGATCGGCAAAAAGACGAGCTGGATTCAGCAGGCGAAGTTCTTCGCGACTATAACCCAGTAACCGTTCGACGGAGGGGTTTGCATCCTGAAAGTGAAGTTCGTTGTCGGTTACGAAAATCGCATCGATGGAGCGCTCAAACAGCGTTCGGTATTTATTTTCCTTCTGAGCTACTTCGGCTAGCACACTGGCCTGACGCAGGGCATACCGAATACTGCGGCCCAGCAATTGAGCATCAATACGGCCTTTAACCAGGTAATCGGCAGCACCCAGCTCCAGCGCCGACTGGTCGACCGTCAGGTCGTCCTGACCCGTGAGTAAAATCATGGGGGCCCGGCAACCGATCCGAAATGCTTCCTGAATCAGCTCGATACCGGTATATGGTCCCAGACGATAATCGACGAGAAAAACATCGTACTTGCCGCTCCCGATGGCTGTCATCGCCTGCTCGTAATTATCGACCCAGTCGAGTTTGATCGTACTATTTTCTTTAGCCGAAACCAGGGCCTTGGTCAGCAGGTAGTCGTCTTCGTCGTCTTCAATGAGCAGAACGCGAATGGTTTCTTTTTCTTCAATAACATCGAGTGTGATGGGTATCATAGGCAGCGAAACGACAGATCGTCGTCAGTGAGTGGTAAGCAGCAGAAGATTAATCGGCATTTCCTCAAGGCAATTTAACGGTATCCAGCCAATACGTTTTTAGGGCACCGACCATTTCAACCAGCCGATTGAAATTAAAGGGCTTTGTCACGAATGAATTGACGCCCAGGTTGTAGCTTTTCATCACATCTTCATCATCCGATGAGGTAGTCATAACAACCACCGGTAACCGACGCAGGATCGGATCCTCTTTAATTTCGCTCAGCGCCTGCAGGCCATTTTTTCGGGGCATATTCAGGTCCAGAATCAATAAGTCAGGCCAGGGTGCATTGTGCTCATTATAACGACCTTCCCGACGGAGGTAGTGCATTAACTCTTCGCCATCCTCAACAAACTGGATAACCTGGCTATAGCCACTCTGTCGGAGTGCCCTATCCATAAATAACCGATCGTCTATATCATCATCGGCTATCAGGATGGTCACAGACGCAGGCTTACGGTGCATAGAATTAGTAAGTACAAACGATCAGAAGTGGTTGGGGCACGCTGGGCTGTTCACTAACCAAACGGTGCGTATGTTCCTTCCGAGATTACGGTAGATCAACAAGAATTTGCTTCGTTCAAAAATAGCTAAAAACCATAAACTATATTTCTTTTATAGACAATAAATTATGGTTAAATCAGAACTGGCCGTGGTTATCCGATCATTCTGCATTCACAACTGATTTATTGATCGATACGCCTACTCATCTTCGCTTTATCTTCCCTCCAAACTTTATACCTGGTGTAGAAAGCAGTTTGCTGGCCCTATAGCCGTTGTTCAATCTGAGCGTTCTGCGTAGCTTCTTGCCAGGAGAGACAGTTTGTGAGCGTCTACAAATTGGGGATTTTTTTACCCAAAAGCTGACCATTAATAAGTAGGCAATCGAATTCAGAAAAATCATCAAAACCCGTATAATCCAATAAGATAGGCCTTTTCAGAGCGTTTTAAGGGGATTTGGCACGAATTTAACACATTATTAAGTGGCAGACCTGCTTTAGGAAATTTGCCATTAACTCATTTCTGTGTTATGAAAACATACGTAAAAACATTCATTGCCGCTACGCTTTTATCGGTCATTTTATGGAGCCTGAATCCTGCTGTTTCAATGGCCCAGGGCACTGTACGTACGGGAATAAAAGGTGGTCTTAACGCTAGTTCGCTGTTCTACGATAGTCAGGGGGCTACAAACAAGAACGAGCGCATCGGTTTCCACGTAGGCGTATTTGCGCAGGCACCCATCGGCGAATTTTTTGCGATTCAGCCCGAATTGCTTTACATGACCAAAGGCGCTTCAGCCGATTATAACTTTGTCGGCTTTCAGGGCCGGAATACCTTCAAACTGAATTATGCCGAGTTACCGGTACTGGCTACGTTTAAATTAGGCAAGGCGGTAGAACTGCAGGCAGGTCCTTATGTATCGTATCTGCTCAATTCCAACATCAATACGAATGGAGATTTCGGCACCGGGTCGTCGGCCATCAATCGGGATAACTTCAACAAAATCGATTACGGTCTGGCGGGTGGTCTGAACCTGTATTTTGGGAAAGCCTTTATCGGCGCTCGTTATGAACAGGGGCTACAGCGAATTGCCGAAAGTGGCGGGGCCCGCACGCTGCTGGGCAATGCTAAAAACAGTGTCGGTCTGCTCTCGGTTGGCCTCAGCCTGAACTAACCAACGCGTCAGCAAAAACGAAGAGGGCGATAAAGCTACGTTAGCTTTATCGCCCTCTTCGTTTCAATGCATTTATTTTACAGGTGTATATCGTATGCTTTAAGTTTGTTGTAGAGCGTTTTTCGGTCGATGTTAAGCACTTCGGCCGCCTTTGTCTTGTTGTAACCTGTCTTCTCCAGCACTTTAAGAATAGCTGCCCGTTCGGCATTTTCAGAAACCGATTTCAAATTGGCTGCCGACTGGCTAAACACCGGTACACCAGGTCTGGCAGGATCGTAGTTGATCTGCACATTCTCGACGCCCGCATCACTCGGCGTCAAGTACTGGGGCGAGACAATTTCCTGAGGCAGCACATCGGCTTCGATATAATCCCCTTTCGTCAGCAGTACGGCCCGCTTGATCACGTTTTGTAATTCGCGCAGATTGCCGTGCCAATAGTAGTTTTTCAGCTTCTCTTTGACGTCTTCCTCAAAGCCCAGAATGTCTTTCTCCAGTTGCTGATTAGCTAATTCCAGAAAATGATCAGCGAAGATCATTATATCGGCCTTTCGCTCACGAAGGGGAGAAAGGTGCATCTCGAATTCAGCGATTCGGTGGTATATGTCTTCGCGGAACTTTCCCTGACGAACAGCTTCACGAAGGTCTTCATTGGTCGCTACGATGATCCGTACATCGACGGGAATATCCTGATTACTACCGATCCGACGAATTTTTCGCTCCTGCAACACCCGAAGCAGCTTGATTTGATTATCGTAGGAAAGATTGCCGATTTCGTCCAGAAAAATGGTGCCGCCGTTCGCGAATTCGAAGCTACCGGCTTTGTCGGACATAGCCCCGGTGAATGAGCCTTTGACGTGTCCGAAGAGCTCGCTACCGGCCAGCTCTTTGCTTAGAGCACCACAGTCGATCGCGACGAAAGGTTTATCGGCCCGTTTACTTTTTAAATGAACGGCATTGGCCACGAACTCTTTACCGGTGCCGGTTTCGCCCGTGATAATGACCGACATGTCGGTGGGCGCGATTAGATCGATATGTTCCTGAAGCTGTTCCGCTACGCGGCTTCTACCGAAAATAAACCGTTTTCCATCGGGAGCCAGACTGGCTTTGGCCGATGCCGATTTGGTTGCTGTGGCTTTGGTTGTTGAGGGAGTAGAAGGCGTTGTGCTTTTGGCCTGATTCATCGCCTGCATACGTCGTTCAAGGGCCGCTTTGATCGTGTACAGGATTTCGTCGGGATAAAGCGGCTTGGTTACGTAGTCATAGGCGCCATGCTTTACCGTCTGCACGGCCATCCGGACATCGGAATACCCGGTAATAATAATAACGGCCGTTGTGGGATGCATGACCTTAATTCGGCGAAGCATCTCCAGGCCGTCGATATCAGGAAGTTTAAAGTCGCAGATAACCAGTTCAAATGCTTCCCGACGTAACAGCGCAAGCCCATCGTCGCCCCGCTGTACCGACGCGGTTTTATACCCTTGCTTACTCAGAAAACGCTCCAGCAGCAGGCATATATCATTATTATCGTCAATGATCAGAATTTTTTCCATGAAGAGGAGTACACTTACTCAGACAGCCCATGCTCAGCAAGTATGCACTTATGAATATGCCTATTGGTGGCTGTATGAACAAAGTTACTCAAACCTGAATGGTTTGCAAAGCCATCTCGACCGATCGCCGGGTAAAGGGTTTACCAATAAAATAATCGGCTCCCTGCTCCGTTGCCCGCCTGCGTTCGGCCTGTCCATCGAAGGCACTGATCATAATTACTTTGGCTTCGTGTTGGTCCTCTTTGATATGGGGAAGGAGGTCAAAACCAAGACCATCAGGAAGATTCAGATCTAGAAAAACAGCGTCAAATCGCTGTGTGTTCAGACACTGGCGACCTTCTTCTATAAAATGGGCGCAGGTAGGCTGGTAGCCCAGGCGTCGTAATAATCCCGATAAGAGTAGACAAATATCAGCTTCATCATCTACTATCAACACGCGTTTTGCAAGCGTTGCTGTATTCATTACGGCTGGTCTGTATGGCTGTCCCGCGCTAACCCCTGTTGTCATTCTCACCACGGCTAGTGTTCGTTACTTGTGTGTTCACGCTACACGATCTCTGTACAAAATATGATGCCGAAACTGTAGGGTTATTCCAAATCAGGTAGTTATACGTAGTAAAGCTCGGTATATTAACCACTTGCGAATGTTCTCTTATAAATCGTATGTATATTATTCCTCTGGATTATGCGTCTTTTTTCTACGGTAATTCTACACCTGTAGAATTTAATCTACACTTTTCAGCACAGATAAGTTAGCTAGTTGCGATTACTTGATTCAGGCATCCATACCATTTAAGACCTCATTTACAAGCGTATAGAGGCAGCCGCCGAATTTATGACGATTTCTTACGACGTTTGGCACAACTTTTTCTAATAGAATTGTCGATTGCGAGATAGCTTATTCTGATTTACTCAATATAGTCATGGGAAACCTCCTTTACACGATTGCTGTCATATTGATTATCATTTGGCTCCTGGGTTTTTTAGGTGTCTTGGGAACCGGTATCGCCAGCAGTAGTCTGATTCACATCCTGCTGGTTATTGCAGTGATTGCGATCATTCTGCGTCTCATTCAGGGTCGTGGCGTTTGAGGGCAAGACACAACGAACAAGAAATATAATCCTGCAGCGCTTACACAGTTGCAGACTCGATATTCCTAACACGGTTAGGCGCAGGTTGACCTGCAGAACTTCATTTTAGGTTAAGTACAAGTTACGGTGGGTACGGAATCCCTGCGCCAGATTGAGCGCGGGGATTTTTATTTGGTCGATTAGTGACGATGACCCGACCAGGCTGTCGTAAACGCTAACGATTTCTGCTCATCAGTACAGCCGGTTCTACAGTATGGGGCAGTCAGCTGGCGTAAACTGTGGACGCTCTGTAGAAAAAAATCCTCATAAGTCGTTAGTAAAATCAGCGGGCAACCTGTAGTTAATTATCTTACTAACAGAAGATTAACACTATTTTTAGAGAAATGGTACAGTATTTTCTAGCCTATTCGCAACATTGGTATAGTCAATCATTCACAAACGATTAGAAATCATGAAATCACTACCCGGAGTATTAGTGGGGTTAGCATTTGGCGCAGTTATCGGTATTCTTCTGGCTCCAGAAAGCGGTAAGAAGACCCGCAAACGCATCTCCTCGGAGTCGGATTCATTCTTTAAAGATCTTCAGGATCAATTACAATCCGGCCTGGACAACATCAAGAGCCAGTACAATGATTATATTGATGCGGCCGCCGATAAAACCAGTGACCTCGTTGGTCAGGCAAAACGGAAGGCCAAGCAATAGTTTACCAATAACTACACGTAAAAGACTCACCTAAAAACAAAAAACAATGAGAAGCACACGAGATTTTCTGACCGGTATCATCACCGGAGTTGTCATCGGCATCTTAACAGCCCCACGCAGTGGCAAAGAAACCCGCGACAAACTAACCGAAGAAGCGAACAAACGAACAGGCGATCTGAAAGATCAATGGGAGAAAGGTGTTTCTCAGGTAAAAGAAGGCTTTGAGCAAGCGAAAACTCAGGTAAGTGAGTATACCGACAAAGCGAAAGAGCAATACAATCAGTATAAAGATCAGGCTCAGGCTACTCTCAACAAAAATAAAGAAGAGTTTAAAGATCAATACAACGATAAAGTAGACCAATTAGCCGACGATGCCAAATCCGGTGTCGACGATGCCAAGTCATCTGCTAAAGTCAGCTAGGTATAAGTACCCAGCTACTCCAATTTTCTTACATACTCAACGTTCTTGAAAAAAGGCCCTCCCTGGATAGTCATCCGGGGAGGGCTTTGCTTTGGTATGGGTTTAATCGTCTTTTAATTCTTGTTTAAGAAGCCTTTAACTGCCATTTGAGACCTTTGTCAGGGAAATAAATTCTTATGCAAAGGCACTCGTTCATTTGGCCTTCCGGCGGGCTACGCCCTTGGCGGAAGCCGGCTAGTGAAAAGTACTTAATGGGTCTACAGGAAAGCTTATCAAACATGATCGTTCAAAAAAATAACCGTTCCGTAGCCAGGCTTCTACGCCATCAGGGGTTAGTCGCTTCGGTCTGCCTGTGCCTGCTGGGCGGCTCGATGAGTTGTGGGAGCGCGGCTAAAACAGATGAACAGCCGACGGCCAAGGGGCATCATGAAAATAATCTGCTGGCAACGGCAACCTTCGATACCGCCCGACTGGAAAAAACTCAGAATGAGTTGAACCTGACCGGCAAAATCACTTTCAACCAGGATCAGGTCGTCAAAGTGTTCCCGCTGGTCGGTGGCCATATCGAAACCCTGAAAGCGGACCTGGGCGACTACGTAAAAAAAGGGCAGATTCTCGCCGTCATTCGTTCGGGCGATCTGGCCGATCTTGAGCAGCAGGCCGTTGCCGCCCGGGGCGAACTGGCCGTAGCCCAGAAAAATCAGCAGGTAACGGAAGATATGACCAAAGCGGGACTTAGTTCCCAGCGCGAACTGGTTGCCAGCCAGGAACAACTCCAGGCTGCCAAGGGCGAATTGAACCGGGTAGCTGAGCGACGGCGAATTGTCGGCGGCAATGGCTCCGTATACCTGGTAAAAGCACCAATGAGTGGTTTTATCGTAGAAAAAACCGCTTCTCAAGGTATGGAACTTCGCTCCGATGATCCGGAGAACCTATTCACCGTATCGAATCTGGATCGGGTCTGGGTGTTAGCTAA
Source organism: Spirosoma koreense (assembly GCF_054777875.1). Lineage (NCBI taxonomy): Bacteria > Pseudomonadati > Bacteroidota > Cytophagia > Cytophagales > Cytophagaceae > Spirosoma > Spirosoma koreense. The sequence continues at coordinate 728,515 of NZ_BAAHAC010000029.1, forward strand.
TGTCTACGAGTCAGATCTGGCTAATGTACACGAAGGCGACCCGGCAACTATCACCACCATTTCGTACCCCGATAAAATTTTCCACGGCCGGATCGACAAGATTTTCAACGTGCTGGATGCCGACAGCAAAACCCTGAAAGTACGGGTTACGCTCAATAATGCCGATTACCGACTGAAGCCCGAAATGTTTGCAAACGTAAGCGTGACGTATGCTGGCCATGATCAGCGGACGACCATTCCGGCTAAAGCCGTTGTCTTCGACAAGAACCGCAATTTTGTCGTAGCCGTCAATAAAGAGAATCAGCCCATCGTTCGGGAAGTCGACATATACAAAACTATCGGCCCGAAAACGTATTTGGCCGGTGGGCTGGCTCCCGGCGATCGGGTCGTCACGACGAACCAATTATTGATATACAACGCTTTAGGCAACTAATTCTGCGGCCTAACTGCATTTTCATACCAACTACTGGGTACAAAAAAGGCGGCTTTTCATGAAAAGCCGCCTTTTTTGTGTAGAACCTGTTCAAAATTTCCTCTTCTCAAGTAGTATAGAAAGCGCAAACAGCCTTCCGATCAACAACTCATTTTTTCGTCACCCGTATCGAGATCCGGCGATTCTGCGCCCGGCCTTCTTCCGTATCGTTAGAAGCCACCGGGTGTTCCTGCCCGTACCCTTCCGCTTCCAGGCGACCTTTGTCGATATCCATTTTCTCTAGTTCGACCCGCACCGAATTCGCCCGGTCCTGCGAGAGTTTGAGATTGCCGGCCGCTGGTCCGGTATTATCCGTATAACCGCCCAGTTTGATCGCTACGGCGGGATAGGCTTTCAGAATCTCGGCAATATTTTTCAACTGCTCCTGCGACTCGGGTTTCAACGTAGCGCTGCCCGTTTCGAAAGTTAGCCGGTCGAAGTCGAACCAGGTTTCCTTATCGACGGGTTTGTCGCTTTTGATAAACCCCAGCAGTTTATTCTCGACTCCAAACTCAGGAATATTCAGTTCAACCCCACTCGTCAGCTTCTGAAGGCTGAACTGGCCGAGCTTCGCATTAGGTGTGCTAACCTTGTTATTGTCGGCGGCTGTCGACTCCTCGAGCGGAACCTCCGTACCGGCGGCTTCTTTCCCCTCCAGCTTGTAGCCTGGTGTATCCGACGACTGAACAGCGATGTAGGGAGCAATGACCAGCGACACGATCGACATCAGTTTGATCAGGATGTTCATGGATGGACCGGATGTATCTTTGAACGGATCACCAACGGTATCGCCCGTTACCGACGCTTTGTGCGGCTCTGACTTTTTATAATAAGTCTGCCCGTTAATCTCCACTCCTTTTTCGAATGATTTTTTTGCGTTGTCCCAGGCGCCACCGGCGTTGTTCTGAAAAATACCCATCAACACGCCCGAAACCGTTACACCAGCCAGCAGGCCACCGAGCACTTCCGGCCCGAAGATAAATCCGACAATAACCGGCACCGTAAGCGCTATAGCGCCTGGCAGGACCATTTCGCGGATGGACGCCTGCGTCGAAATGGCCACGCACTTATCGTACTCTGGTTTACCCGTACCTTCGAGAATACCCGGAATTTCGCGAAACTGCCGGCGGACTTCTTCGACCATTTTCATGGCCGCACGACCCACGGCGGCAATAGCCAGCGAGGAGAATATAAACGGAATCATGGCCCCTACGAACAGCCCGGCCAGCACATCGGCTTTATAAATATCGATGGCTGAAATTCCCGAAATACCGACAAAGGCAGCAAACAGTGCCAGCGCCGTTAGAGCCGCCGACGCAATGGCAAAGCCTTTACCAGTTGCCGCGGTTGTGTTACCCACTGCATCCAGAATGTCGGTACGACCCCGCACTTCTTCGGGCAGGTAGCTCATCTCCGCAATCCCACCGGCATTATCGGCAATGGGTCCGAAGGCATCGATAGCCAATTGCATGGCTGTTGTGGCCATCATACCCGCAGCCGAAATGGCTACTCCGTACAGACCCGCGAAGTGGTAGGACGTGTAAATTCCGGCGGCCAGCACCAGTATAGGAAGTACAGTCGATTCCATCCCGACCGACAAGCCGCCGATGATGTTAGTAGCCGCACCCGTTGCCGACTGGCGAATGATGGACAGTACCGGCCGACGCCCCATAGCCGTATAGTATTCCGTAATGGACGACATCAGAGCACCAACCACCAGACCGGTAACGATGGCGTAGAAAACGTCCATACGGTTAAATTCCACCCCGCGAATTTCCATTGTAACATCGGGCAGGTAGCTTGTCACCAGAAAGTACGATGCCACCAGCGTCAGCGCGATAGACGCCCAGTTACCCAGATTCAGAGCGCCCTGTACACTCCCGTTATCGTCTTTTACCCGTACGAAATAAGTAGCGATGATCGAGAAGATCAGACCCAGACCAGCGATCACCATCGGCAGTACGATCGGCGCATGCCCGAAAATATTCGCGTCTGCCGGAATCCGGATTTCGCGCCCCAGAACCATCGTAGCCAGGATCGTAGCGACATACGAGCCAAACAAATCGGCACCCATACCGGCTACATCGCCTACGTTATCCCCCACGTTATCGGCAATGGTAGCCGGATTGCGCGGATCATCTTCGGGAATACCCGCTTCTACTTTACCAACAAGGTCGGCGCCAACGTCGGCAGCTTTGGTATAAATACCACCGCCTACCCGGGCAAAAAGCGCAATCGATTCGGCACCCAGCGAAAAGCCAGCCAGCACTTCGAGGGTTCGCTCCATGGGTAGGCCATTTACATCACCTGTAGGGCTTACGTAAAGCTGATAAAGGATGATAAACAAGCCGCTTAGGCCCAGTACCGCCAGTCCGGCCACACCGATACCCATAACCGAGCCGCCCGTAAACGATACGTCGAGGGCGCGGGTCAGACTGGTGCGGGCGGCATGGGCCGTGCGAACGTTTGCCTTGGTGGCAATCGTCATACCGATGTAGCCGGCCAGCGCTGAAAGGAAAGCGCCCAGTATGAATGACAAGCCAATAAGCGGACTCGAGTTTTCGACCAATGTACCCGAATAACCAAGCAGAATGGCTACGATAATTCCAAAATACGTGAGCACACGCCACTCGGCTTTGAGAAAAGCGATGGCTCCATCGGCAATATATCCGGCAATTTCCTGCATCCGGGCATCGCCTGCCTCCTGGCGCGAAACCCACATAAACTTCGTAAACATCACCAGCAGGCCAACAACACCCAACAGGGGAACCAGATAGACACTGTAATTCATGCGATTAAGTAAGGTTTTAGAAACGTGAACTGCTCGCAAAGATAGAATTTGACTGTGCATTACCAACCTGAAAAACTGCCTTTTTTGACTTTTTTCGAGGATAATTGAGGTTTTTTGAGGAGTTTTTTTCGGCAGTCGTTCGAACTCGGAAGCGGTAGAATGAGTGTGTAGATTGAAAAGAGAAAGTAGTTCACTAATTGCACCGTTCCTATTCAGTCCGTATCGATGCCTGCTCCCTTACGTCTGATTTGACTTTGTAGCCGGTCGCGAACAGCCTCGTTCGTTAGTTTCGTCAATATGCTGGTTACGCCCAAGCGTATGGGTAAAGACAAGAGCCGGCCTTTCGTCCGACAAACCGTAAATCGCTCTGGACCTGGCAGGGAATTAGTCGGGTTATTTCGGCAACTGAAGGAGTGGCGCAAGCTTCCTTCAAAAAATGTTTGGCAGTTGCCAGAAGTGGGTTTCGTTATCCTTATTGAACACGACCCCGATACGGCTGATTTGTGGTAGTCTATCTAATAAGTTTAGGCATCGATGAAAAAAATATCTATCGAGATAAGCCATATATCCATAAAAAAAGCGGACGAAATTCTGTCGATTTTTCAACTAAGCAAACAGCCATTATTCTTTAATAGAATTATAAGTTTTGTTAACAAATACTATATTATAAATTTTAATGATAACATAATTTTATAGCTTAGAATGAAATCGTATACATGATTGATAATCATTAACTTATGCTTTGTATACATGATAGTTTTAGGGTAATGATGTTCAAATTCAAATCAATAAATTAAATAAAATTTTAGTGTTTTAATTAGCAGTAATTAATAATTACGATCTACTTATATATCCTCGTTTTACCCTCCTCTCCAATTTATGATTATGTGCCTTCAAAGCTCTTTTGTTACCAATATGACCTAAACAAGTAATACTTGTATTCAAAACTTATAATTAACACCTATAGCAAAGCTTTCTTCCGTCTATACCAATCTAATTTCTTTTCACTTAATCCACAATTTCATGAAGCATGCGTACCCTTTATTTCCCTTCTGCCGACTATTCAACAGGACGGCTACCTTACATCCCCGGTTTGCTGACGCTGCTCAGGAAGCCGCAACATCTAACCCTTACGCTATGAAAACTTCTTTTACTAGACGTATTTGTTACGCTTTGCTTCTGCTGACAACAGTATGGGCATCCACAGCCAGGGCGCAGGTATACCAGCATAATTTCAATAACCTTTCGAATCCGCCGGGCAGCCCCATGACAGCAGCCCCCACTGCGCTGAACGCCAATATTGTCTCCTCCCAGTGGACATCGGGTGCGGGTACGTTCGGTAGATCCTCCTTCAACGGAGCTGATGACTATGCCCTGGGCAACACGAATGCCGCTACGTTTACCCTTACCCTGACTGTAGCACAAGGGTATTCCATGGCGATAAGCAGTGTATCGCTGCAACACAGAACCTTTGCCGTCGACGCAACGTACAAACTGCAGGTTAATGGCGCCGATTATGGCTCTCCTTTTCTGATTAAAACGTCAACCTCCAGTACGACTCAGACCGCTGCAGCCTCGAATCTGGCGGGTACGGTTACTGTAACGCTGGTATATGTCAATAATGCGGGAGGGACAACGTCCAACACGGCCATCGATGATTTTACGATCAACGGTACAGTTACTCCCCTAACTACCTTATGGGTTAATGACAACAGCATCGCCGACGGCGGTTCTACTACCGCTGTAGGGAATGATAATAACGCCGGAACGCAGGAGTCGCCTTTTCTGACCCTTGGGAAGGCCATTGCCATAGCCCAGGCGGGTGCCACGATCAAGGTCGATCCGGGCACTTATTCGGAAGACATTACCGTCTCGAAATCGCTGACCATCAGCGGTCCTAATGCGGGTGTAGCGGGTACGTCGGGATCTCGGGCCACGGAAGCAAAGCTGGCCGACGGTACGATCAGCGTGTCGGGCACGGGCAACGTAGTTATCGACGGGTTTCATATTTACCAGACCAATAACACCCAGAATATTATTCAACTGGCGGGCGAAACGCCGGTAACATTCCAGAATTCGAAACTGGAGCGGGTTGGTACCACACCGGGACAGACGGTCCGTGCCATCGTTACCTCATCGGGAAGCGGGGTAAAAACGATTGCGAACAACCTGTTTACGGGCTCAGATACGGGCGGCTTATTTAGTAACCACGTTACCTGGAACAATGGCATTTACATCAATGGCTCAGCCAGTACGGTGAATGTGACGGGCAACACGTTCGAGAAAATACGGTCGGCCCTGAATCTGGACGATTATAACCCGGGGGTCAACATTTCGGGCAACACCTTCAATCCAAACGGTACGGACATTTCGTTTGGTGGAGCAACTCCCACCAGCGGGGCGCATACCCTGGGCGCGAACACCTTTTATCGCCCGCTCGATGGCCTCATTAACCTGAGCAATGTCGATAACACATTCCGGCTGGACATCAGTTCATCGACCTTCACGGGTACTAACTTCAACACGTCTACGCTAGCCGATCTGTTCGGCATTGAGACGACCATCTATCACCGGGGGCGGTCAAACCGGAAAGGCCTGGTTTACTACAAAACCGGTAATCAGTACGTCGTCAATACGCTCACGACCCTTCAGTCGGCGGTCGATTATGGAGCCACTAACGATATTATCCACGTCAGCACCGGCACCTTCAACGAAGAGATCACGGCAAATAAAGCCCTGACCTTCGAGGGTGCCAACGTGGGCGTAGCGGGAAATGCATCGCGCACAACCGAAACGATCATCAGTGGAAACAACGGGGCTCATGCCGGCTTTGTCGTAACGGCCAATAACGTCACCATCGACGGTTTTACGATATCGGGGGCAGGGGGCACATACGGCGCAGGGGTCTATAGCAGTCCAACGACCAGCGGTCTGGCGCTGCAGAACAACATTCTGACCGACAACGTTATCGGCGCTTACCCATCCTCCAACGGCGCGTCCTCGGTGAAGCATAACCTGTTCAATGCCAACAACCGGGCAGGTGCGGCCGGTGGGGCAGGTATTTACGTGGAAGCTACCAATGGACTGACGGTTGAAGACAATGAGTTTAAGGGACATACGACCAATTCGGCGGTCATCTTTGGGGCCTCGGCTGCCAATGCCCATCAGAATCTGACCTTCACCAAAAACTACATCCACGACAACAACGACGCCAACTCCATGGTCTACCTGCTGGGGTTGAGCAATAGTACGATCAGCTACAACACCATCCTGCAGTCGGGCGCTACGGCAATCAAAGTGGCCGGTGGCAACGCGGGTGTCAGCATCCTGAACAATATGCTCGATGGCAATACCACGGCGATCAAGCTTCAGAATGATGCGATTGGGCCTAATACGGGTATCCAGGCGCATAACAATAGTCTGGTCAGCACCAAATCGATCGATAACCTGGACGCGGCCACCGTCGACGCGAGCTGTAACTGGTACGGTAGCAGCGTGCCGGGGGACATAACGGCCAAGATTTCCGGCCCGGTAACCTACGCACCGTATACGACGGTTGGCACGGATGGCAACGGCAATGCTGCCGGCTTCGAACCGGCCCCCAATAGTTGCACAGCACCCGTTCGGAACATCACCCAAAATAAGTACTTCGCCACCATTCAATCGGCAATCAATGATCCGGTTACCGTTAATGGCGACGTCATCGAGGCCAGCAATGGTACGTTCAACGAAGACGTGCTCATTACCAAGTCGATCACCCTGCAGGGAGAATCGCGCAATGGAACCATTGTGAAGGGATTGCTGAAAGATGGTACGCCAGCGACGGCTGCCGCCAGTGCCCGGACTATTATCGTCGCTACTGACAACGTAACGGTTAAAAACCTGACCATTACCCGCGACTACGGCGGCAACCAGGCTGGCTGGAACGCTTCTCAGAAAACCGAGGGGATTATTATCGAGAACAAAGACAACCTGACTATCGATAACGTGCTGGTAGTGGACAACCGCAACGGTGTCTACCTCCATAATACGAAGAACTCAGTGGTCAAGAATTCAGAAGTTATTGCCAACCGCACAGGCTTCCAGGTCTGGGGGCCGCTGGATAATGATCAGATTATCAATAATATCATTACGGGCAATTTTACCCATGGTATTCTGTTCAACTTCGATCAGGGTCCGACTAGTGCGCCCGGCATGAAGATCAGCAACAACAATATCAGCGGCAACTGGTACAGCCAGATCAATTTCCAGCGCAGTTCTGGCACACCAGCGGGCAACGTGGGTGATTTCAGTACGCTGGATCTGAGCTGCAACTGGTACGGCGCCGTGCCAACCGCAACAGTAGGTGCTGTGATCGTACCAGGTTACACGGCTCAGACTACGTCTCAGTTCGGTGGTATGGCACCAGCTACTACCCTGTACATCGCTGGGGAAGAGGCTGCCGGTAAAAACTATGCTCCGTATCTGAATAATGGAACGGATAACGACCCATCGGCAGGCTTTCAGCCCGTACCCAACAGCTGCGTAGCACCCGTCAGAAACACAACGCACCCCAAATACTTTGCCACCATCCAGTCGGCAATAAACGACCCGATTACTGTTAATGGCGACGTGATTGAGGCAATGAACGGCACCTACAACGAAGACGTGGTTATTACCAAGTCGATTACCCTGCAGGGCGAATCCCGTGACGGGACTATTGTGAAAGGGTTGCTGAAAGATGGTACACCGGCAACTGCTGCCGCCAGCCCCTATTCATTTGTCGTCAATGCCGATGATGTGACGGTGAAAAACCTAACCGTTACCCGCGACTACGGCGGCAACCAGGCTGGCTGGAATGCGTCCCAGAAAAGCTATGGACTTATCATCGAGAACAAAGACCGGTTGACAGTCGATAATGTACTGGTAGTAGACAACCGCAACGGTGTCTACCTGCACAACACTAAGAACACGGTTGTTAAAAACTCTACCATTCGAGCCAACCGTACCGGTTTTCAGGTGTTTGGTCCGCTGGACAACGTTCAGATTATAAACAACTTCATTACGGGCAACTTCACCCACGGATTCCTCTTCAACTTCGACCAGGGTCCGACCAGCGCACCCGGCATGAAGATCAGTAACAACAATATCAGCGGCAACTGGTACAGCCAGATCACCTTTCAGCGTAGTTCTGGCACACCAGCGGGCAACGTGGGCGACTTCAGTACGCTGGATCTGACTTGTAACTGGTACGGAGCGGCACCGACTACCACGGTCGGTACTGTAAGCGTGCCGGGCTATACTGATCAACTCACCTCACAGTTCGGTGGTAACGCCCCCGCCACTACCCTCTATATAGCCGGGGAAGAAGCGGCCGGCAAGAACTACGTCCCCTTCCTCAACAATGGAACGGATAACGACCCAGCGGCAGGCTTCCAGCCGGTGCCGGGTAGCTGTGCATCACCGGTGCACAACATCACGCGCTCGAAAGACTTCGGTACTATCCAGGCCGCTATCAACGATCCGGCTACCCAGCCTGGCGATGTGATCCGGGTAGATGCCGGTTCATATTCTGAAACCTTGTCGATCACGAAGAATCTGATCTTCGAAGGTGCCAACCGGGACGTTTGCGGTACGACCACCCGAACGGCCGAAACCGTTCTGGTAGCCCCCGCTACGGCAACGGGCCTGATTTCACTGAGCGGTCCGGTGAGCGTCACATTCAACGGGTTTAAAATTGATGGTCTGGGCGTGGCTTATCTGAACGACTACGGCCAGAACCTGACAATCAACAACTCGGTCTTCGAGTTGGACTTCATTCCCGCCCAGAACAACCTGTATTCGAACGCGGGGTCGGTAAACCTGAACTGCAATTATTTCAAAGCAATCGCGGGTACGAACGACGGGAGCGCTTCCCACATCTTCATCGGTCACGGAGCGCTGACGGCCACCAACAACAAATTTACGTCGGAGACGGCCATCGGTGGAATTACACCTTCGTCAAACAGCCTTCCGGTATGGCTCAACCTGACAGCGGATGCCAATAACCTGTCGGTGCAGAACAACGAGTTTACGAAAATAGACATCGGTATTCTGCTGGCCGCCAACGCCGGAAACGCGGTTATCCAGAACAATGAATTCAAGGAAGCAAAACGGGATGCCTATGCTTCGGGCGCGGGTTACGGAGCGGGCATTGCCTTCTTCGAAAACTACACGCCCGCTGGACCGGTAGCGATCCGGAACAACAAATTCAGCAGTAGCGAAACTGGTATCCGTACCTCTGCCGGTGGTGTCGGGCCTTATACTTTACCAGCAACGAATCTGCTGACGGTCTCGTACAACTCCTTCGAGTCTATCACCGTAGCCGCCGTTCGCCTGAGCGACGCTTACAACGCCAGCGCCAACAAGCTGAACGCGCTCTGTAACTGGTACGGTGGCGTAGTTGGCCCAACGGTGAGTACCAACGCAGGTGCTTCGGGAACATCGCCCATCGTCGACGGTGGAAATAAGGTGCTCTACAAAAACTGGCTTGGATACGGCAATGACGCCGATGCAGCGCTGGGCTTCCAGATACCGACGGGTGTTTCGGTGGTGCCGGGCAACAACGTCAGCCAGGCCGAAAACAACTACCGGGTGCTGAGTAACGCGGTAGGGTGTCTGGTTAGTGGCCAGACGCTGACCCTGAGTGGTACGTTTGACTGGACCCAATCGATTGCGCAGGCAGAATGGGCAAAAGGTAACAATGGTGAAGCCGGTGACGGTGTCGGTTCGTATACCGGTACGGGCGATGACTATACCATCACGGCTCCGACCAATGTCACAAACGTAACGATAACGGCCGCTTCGCTGGGCAGCGCTACGATCCTGGGACCGGGCGACCTGCCGGGGGTTTCGCTGGAAACACCGCTGTTCCTGAATGCCAACACGCCAACGAGCAGCTTCAAAAACTGGACGATCAGCAATCTAACCTTCAACGGGTTCGACACATCGATCGATCTGGATAACAACGGTGGTCCGGTGGATGCCTACGATAATCTGAAAATAACGAACAACGAAATCCGGATTCCGGCAGACCTGAACGCGGTAGAGGCCATGGCCGATGACATTCAGAACCTGGGAATTTACTATACGTTCGGCAAAAACATCGAGATCAGCGCCAATAAGATCTACATGGATGGTAGCGGCCAAAGCGCAGATGCTACGTCGAAATATGCCACCACGGTCGGGATTCAGAGCGCAACCAGTGGCGGCACGGCGTACGACGGACTGAAAATCATAAACAACCAGTTTGTAGTTACGGGGCTTCCCAAAGCTACCCAGCCCGCCATTATCCGGGGCATCTGGGAGAATGGGCATAACAAGGATGCGTCGATCACCATCAGTGGTAACAAGTTCACGAACGAGAATGCCGGCAACACCGGCGACGTAAACCGGCAGCTAGCCTTCTGGGTCACGTCACGTTCGGGAGCCTCTCACAGCGTCGTGTATCAGAACAACGAGGTAAGCGGCTACAACACCGGTATCGCCTGGTTAGGAGGGCCCTATACGACCTATTCGGCACCAGATTACGAAGCCGATGCAACGCCGGTTCAGATTCTGAACAACAAGTTCGATGGCGTTAGCAATGCGGTCGTGGTTCGCAAGTCGGCGGCTAGTGCCAATACCGGTTCGCCGGCTGTTATCCACAACAACAGCTTCACGAATTTGGTCTACGCTGGTTTCGACATTACCAATGCGTCGATGGGCACGACCGACGCGACCTGTAACTGGTTCGATCATCGTCCGGAAGTAAGCATCACGGGCGGTGGCGATGTGACGTATCTGCCCAGACTGACATCGGGCACGGACGAATCCGGCGATACAGGTTTCCAGCAGGCCAACCCATCCTGTTCGAGTCCGTCCGATCTGTCGCCCCGTCTGACCGTAAGTCCGTCTACCCTGAATGGCAACCGTGCTTTGACCGCCGTCGTCGAAGTGTTCAATCTCGGAGATGCGCCTACCAGTGGAACGATTACCGTTTATGTCAGCAAGCAATCCAGAGTAACATTCACGTTCCAGGCAGATGCAACAACGGTTAACAACCAGCCTGTCCAGAACGGATCGTGGCAATTCGACGGAACGTCCAATGCCAATTTCTACATTCTGACGACTACCGCTACGATTGCCGCTGGTGACAAGCTTTCGTTTGGGCTGAATGGCAACATCACACCCAATGGCACGTCGGGTAAGCTTTCGTTCGGCGCATCGGTGGTGCAGGGTAGCGGTAGCGAACTGGATGCCGACAATAACAGCGACGTAGACAGCGCTGAATCGTTCGCGCAATAAGCCGTGTAGCCCTGCGCTACCTGATTCGCAGGAATGTTTCTTTAGGAATCCCCGGATGGTCATGCCATCCGGGGATTTTTTTTGCGTGTATCCGTAATACATCGGCTAAGTATTTTTCCTTAAGCGCGATACATACCTAAGAAATATAATTTATTTCATTTTAATTTTAATAGTTAAAATATAATTCTAAATATTTATTTTATTTAAGAATAATATTTTTATATAAAATTCAAGATAATACTTTTGCGAACAGCACTTGTATTTCTTAATCTACCTAAAGCTATGAAGCAATCACTACTGGCAAGCCTATTACTCATAGGCTTCAGTTACTCAATGGCGTGGGCGCAGGGCCGAAAGATCAGCGGTACCGTAGTCGCTGAAGAAGGCGCAGGCGGTTTTGCGGGCGTTACGGTCGTGGTGAAAGGCACGACAATCGGTACCATAACCGACACAAAAGGAGAATACAGCCTCAACGTACCGACGACCGGCACCACCCTCGTTTTTTCGGCCGTCGGGATGACCACGGTCGAGGAACTAATCGGCTCTCGTAAAACCATCGATGTTACGCTCAAGAGCGACGCCAAACAGTTAGGGGAAGTCATTGTCACTGCCCTTGGCCTGCGCGAAGAGCGAGACAAATTTGCTTCGTCGGTGTCGACAGTATCCGGCAAGAACATCAGCAAATCGGGAGAAACCAGCCTGCTGACCGGCCTGAGCGGCAAAGCTTCCGGGGTTCTGATCACCCGAAACGGCGGTGATCCGGGAGCGGGCGCCTACATCCAGATTCGCGGGCAGAACACCATCAACGGGAATGCCCAGCCGCTGTTTATTGTCGATGGAATTCCGGTCAGTAACTCCAGCGACAACAACGGATCAGCAGCGGGCAACTCCATTGTGCAGCAGTCGCGCATCAACGACATCAACCCTGAAGATATCGAAAGCATGGAAGTGCTGAAGGGCGCGTCGGCAGCAGCTTTGTGGGGCACACGGGCCGCCAACGGGGTGATCGTCATTACCACTAAGAAAGGCAAGGACTCCAAGGGCAAGGTCAACATCACGTTCAAGTCCACCGTATCGTTCGACCGGGTCAATAAAATGCATCCCTTACAGACTACCTACGGGCAGGGTAGCAACGGCCTCTATAGCCAGGGAAATAAGGTTAGCTTCGGCGATCTGATTTCCGACCGGAAAGGCGGGCCGGATACGTACATCACCGACCCGACGGCGCCTGGTTACCAGGGTTTCGTTACGTTTCCGGATGGGACGAAGCGGTACGCGATTGCGGCTGGTACGACGGCGAATCCGCACGGTGGCAAAAATTCCAGAGAGGTGTTCGATCACGTAAACGACGTGTATCAGACCGGCCATTTTACCGACAATAGCCTCAACATCAGCGGTGGAAATAACCGATCCAATTTCATGATCAGTTATTCGAATCTCAACCAGGAAGGGATTGTCAAAGCGTTCAGCAATTACCAGCGCAATACCGCCCGGGTCAACGTAGCCAGTCAGTTTACCGACTGGTTTCGGGCCTCGGCCAACGTGGGTTATTCGAAAGTATTTTCGTCCCGCAACCAGCAGGGCGACAACCTCGACGGTATTTTGCTGGGAGGTACGCGAACCGCCCCCGACTTCGATAATTCCTACTACACCGGAACGTATACCAACGCGGCCGGGCAGGTATTCAACAATGCGCACGTCTCGTACCGCAATCCGTTGGGTATCGATCAAAATTCGATTTACTCGAACCCGGTCTGGAACATCAATAATAACAAAAACACCACCGACGTCGATCGGATTACGGGCAACGTAGAACTGAATATTACCCCCAACTCGTGGCTGACCGTTACGGGCCGCACGGGTATCGACAACTTTACCGATGCCCGGCTGGAACGCTTTGCGCGGAATTCATCGACTTACCTCGGCGGTTATCTGTCGAAAAACTGGATCACCGAGAAGCAGTTCAATACGGATGTGTTTGCCAACATGACCAAAACATTCGGCAGTGACTTCAATGGGTCTTTGCTGGTGGGTGTCAACTACAACAGCCGCCGGAAAGCCATTTTATCGGATGCGATCACCAATCTGATTGTGCCTACCGCCCCCGACATTCTGACGAATGCCCTGAACTCGAACCTGACGGCGAGTAACTACAATTCACTGATCCGTACGTATGCCTACTACGCACAGGCCGAAGCGCAGGCGTACGACATGCTGTTTCTGACCCTGACGGGCCGGAGCGAAAGTGCCTCGACGTTTGGCGCCAAAACCAACAGCAGCTTCTTTTTCCCGTCGGCTGCGCTAGCCTGGCAGTTCAGCAAGCTCAAAGGCCTGGAAACCAGCTCAGTGCTGAGTTTCGGAAAGTTGCGACTGACCTGGGGCCAGGTGGGTATTCAGCCGCAGCCCTACCAGAACTTCACGACTTTCGTGCCCGTAACGCCCTCCATCTACGGCGATGCATTTGCCGGGGGGCTGTCGTCGGCCAGTTCGCTGTACGGAGGTGGGTACGTACGCAGCACCACAGCGGGCAATGATTTCCTGCGCCCCGAGCGAAAAACCGAAACCGAAGTAGGCGTCGACCTACGCTTTCTCAACAACCGCATCAACTTCTCGGCAACGGCTTATAGCAATTCGACCAAAGATGTCATTCTGTCGTTGAACGTACCGAACGAAACCGGGTATACGGTCCGTAACATCAACGCGGCCGAGCTGTCCAACAAAGGACTCGAATTCGAAGCCGGGGCCGACCTGCTGACCCTGGGTGATTTCAAATGGAATCTGGCGGCTAATTTTTCCCTCAACCGGAATAAAGTCATCTCCCTGGCCGGGGCTACGGTCTATACCCTGCCCGACAGTTATCAGGAGAATTCGTCGTTGATTCCGGGGCAGCCCTTCGGTATTTTTTACTCCACCGATTTCCTGAAAGACGAATCGGGCAAATACAAGCTCGATGCCAACGGGTTTCCACAGGGCGGCACCGACAACGAGATCATCGGCAATCCGAACCCAAAATGGCGGGGGGGCTTAGGAAGCACGTTCTCCTATAAAGGGCTGTCGCTGTACGTTCTGTTCGATCGGGTATCGGGCAACGACTTTTACAACGGCACCCGTGGGGCACTCTACAACATCGGTACCCACGGCGACCAGGGTCATACCGCCATTGCACCCGCGGGAGGCATCAAAGACGTGACCGGAAAAACCATTGCCGCCGGAACCGCTTTTCAGGGCGAAATCAAAGATTTTGGTGCCGGACCCGTCGCGCTGAATCAGGCCTGGTATCAGGGTCGGGGAACGGCCTTCAACTCCGCTTCCTACAAGCAGTTTATCGAAGACGGCAGCTCGACCCGGATGCGCGAAATTACCCTGAGCTACAGCCTCCGCAGCGAAAAATTCCGCCGGTTTACCCACCTGTCTTCGGTCGACTTTGCCCTGACCGGCCGGAATCTGGTGTTGTGGACGAACTATACGGGTACGGACCCGGAAGTGAACATTACGGGCGCTGGCTTATCGCGCGGACAGGACTGGTTTACCAACCCTAACACGAAATCACTGCTTTTCTCGCTGAAAATCACCTACTAGCCATTCGGACACGTAAACGTACGCTGATCATGAAAACATCATTTGCCTATAAAGTTACCCTTGTTCTGCTAGCCGTCAATCTGCTCAGTAGCTGTCAGGATTTATTCAATGAGTCGAACATTCAGAGCAACCCGAACGCCGTTACGGACGTCGACGTGGCCACGCTCCTGTCGGGTACGCTGCTGGGCGTGTCGCTGCTTCACGAAGATACCGACGTGCGTATTTCGGCGATCTGGTCGGGCGCACTCAACGGGCTGGCCCGTCAGCACCAGGGCTATGCCGACTACATCGTTTCGTCGCAGAATTTCTCCTGGAACCCCCTGTACCCCGTAGCCAGCCAGACCCGGCTGATCCAGACGAAAGCTGATGCCGTGGGCGATAAATGGACGAAAGGCGTTGGGCAGGTACTCGAAGCCCTGCTCATTGCCAAAGCGACTGATTTCTACGGCGACATTCCTTATAGCCAGGCTTTCGACGACGTGAAATACCCGACGCCGGTATTCGACAAACAGGCCGATGTGTACGCGGCTCTGCAGACCACCCTGGACAACGCCATTCAAAACCTGTCGGCACCGGCGGGTCTGGCCTTTTCCAGCCAGGACTTCATCTACAAAGGTAACGTGGCGAAGTGGAAAGCAGCCGCCAATACCCTCAAAGCCCGGCTTTATCTGCACACCGGCGAATACGCCAAGGCAGTTGCCAGTGCGGCTTTGGGCATCAGCAGCCCGGCGGGCGACGCGCTGGTACCGCATGGCACCAGCCAGGGTGTCGATTACAATCAGAACTACGATTTTTTTCGGGTCAACCGGGCGGGTGATACGGGCTTTGATGGTGCCTACCTGCCCACACTGATGAAGTCCCGGATAGGCTCGACCAACACAAAAACCGCCGAAACCGGGCTGTATAATTTTTACTTTAAAGTAGGCATAACCGCTACCGGCAGTTTAGACCCTAACGTAGTCGATGGCGCCTTCAAATCGACGGCCCCTCACCCTATCCTGACGTACTACGAAAACCAGTTGATTCTGGCCGAGGCTCAGGCCCGGCTGAGCGATTCGGCGAAAGCACTGACGGCCCTCAATGCGGTCAGAAGTGGGCTGGCGGGTGGTTATCTGAATGGCCAAACGCTACCGGCAACGGGCCTCAAATATGATGCTTATACACTGGACGATTTCAGCCCGACCGGACTGGCCAACCCGACCAAAGCGACTTCCGTACAAACGGCGCTGCTCTACGAAATCATTACCCAGCGGTATATTTTCTTCCTGATGCAGTACGAAGCCTTCAATGATGTGCGTCGGTTGGCCAAGGCCACGCCCGTGGTTCAGTTGCCGATTCCGCTCTATACCGGCACTCAAAAGCCCCAGCGGTTCATTTATCCGCAGGGCGAAGTCAATACCAATCCGAACGTACCGAAGCCTCTACCCGATCAGTTTCAGAAGATACCGATCTTCCAATAGTCCATTTTGTTGTTAGGTAACGTATGGTAAAAAGCTACTCAGATTGGGTAGCCTTTTCTTTTTGTCATTCGCCAGCTCTTGGCCGAATACGGCTGGAATCGTAAATTTGTCTGATTCGCCAATAATCTACCTCCAAACGTGACGTTCCGTACTCTCCTCCCGGTTTTTATTGTAAGCTGTTTTTTCTCCCAGACCACGTTCGCCCAAGTTCCCTACGGCCCCATCAAGCCGACGCCCGCCGGCGAAATTCTGTCGAACCTGAAAAAACTGAACGTGCTGGGCACGGTTCTGTACATAGCGGCTCACCCCGACGACGAAAACACGCTTTTTCTGGCCTACATGGCCAAAGAACGGCTGGTTCGCACGGGATATCTGGCGCTGACCCGGGGCGACGGCGGGCAGAATCTCATCGGGCCGGAACAGGGCGAAAATATCGGCGTCATTCGTACCCAGGAGCTGCTGGCGGCCCGGCGCATTGATGGTCCCGACCAGTTTTTCAGCCGGGCTTATGACTTTGGTTTCTCGAAATCGACGGACGAAGCGGTTCGGACCTGGGGCCAGGATAAAGTCTTGTCGGACGTGGTCTGGATGATCCGCAAATACCAGCCCGACGTGATCATTACGCGCTTTCCACCCGATGCCCGCGCGGGGCACGGTCACCACAGCGCGTCGGGGTTTCTGGCCGAAGAAGCGTTTAAGATTTCGAACGATCCGACGAAGTTTCCTGAACAATTGTCCTACGTAAAGCCCTGGCAGACCCGGCGGATTATGTGGAATGTTTTTATTCCGGGTGCATTTCTGAGCAACAAAAAGCCCGAAGAAGCGGGTAACCTCATCGGTATTGAAACGGGATTATATAACTCGCTACTGGGCCGGTCCTACGGTGAAATTGCCGCCGAAAGCCGCAGTCAGCATAAAAGTCAGGGGTTCGGTGCTTCGGCGAACCGGGGCGCCCGCGTCGATTATCTGCTCTTGAAAGGCGGTGATCCGGTGCAGAAAGATCCGCTCGATGGCATCGATATAAGCTGGAAGCGGGTGAAAGGAACCGACGCCATTCAAACACAGGTGAACCAGTTGATCAGCGCCTTCCGTCCCGACCAGCCAGCCGCTTCGGTGCCCGCTCTGGCACAACTGTACGGCGCTCTCGGCCAGCTCGATACGACTAATCTGTACGTTAAAGCCAAGCGGCAGGACGTTCAGACGATCATTCAGCAATGTCTGGGACTTTGGTTCGAGACGAATCCGGCCGCTTTTGCTGCTACGCCCGGTTCATCCATTCCGTTATCGACCAACATCGTGAGCCGGGCCGACGCGCCGGTTACGCTCGTGAGCGTTCGGTATTCGACCGGTAAAGACACTACGCTCAACCTGGCGCTCAAACCAAATGATGTGGTGGTGTTACCAACGACCGTGTCTATTCCGGCCACGCAAAAAATTTCGCAACCCTACTGGCTCGAAAAGCCCATCGTAAAAGGCCTGTTTCAGGTCGACAATCAACAGTTGATCGGCTTGCCTGAGAACCCGCCTGCGCTGTCGGCCAGCTACACGTTTTCCATCAACGGCCAGCGCTTTACTTATACCCGGCCTGTGGTCTACAAATCGACGGACCCGGTCGATGGGGAGATTTACCGGCCGTTCATCATCCAGCCCGAAGTCACGGCTAACCTGACTGAACGGGTGTATATCTATGCCGACAACAGCCCCAAAACCGCCGAAATCGTTCTGAAAGCCGGGCGGGCGAACGTATCAGGCACGCTGAAACTGGATGCTCCGGCGGGCTGGCAAATCGAACCCGCTTCTCAACCGTTTTCGCTGGCCGCCAAAGGCGAAGAACAGCGGGCCACATTTAAGGTTACTCCAACCGCACAGGCTAAAGACGGCAAACTACAGGCGGTGATGACCACGCCGACCGGTACGTTTACGACCAGCCTCCGCCAGATCGCTTATAAACACATTCCGACGCAAACGCTGTTTCCGCCCGCTGAAGCCAAATTAGTTAAGCTGGACGTGAAAGTAACGGCCAAAAACGTCGGTTACATCGTCGGTGCAGGCGATGAAGTACCGGCCGCGCTGCAACAAATGGGTTGTCATGTTACCCTACTTGGTCCGGCTCAGCTAAACGGCAATCTGTCGGTTTATGATGCCATCGTAGTGGGCGTTCGGGCTTATAACACCGACGATTTTCTGGCTATTTACCAGCCAAAGTTGATGGATTACGTCAAAAACGGTGGAACGATGGTAGTGCAGTACGTTACGCCAGGCGGCTCGGGCTTCATTCAGAATGGCCTGAAAGTAAATCAGTTAGGCCCGTACCCGTTCAAAGTCGTGAACGAACGCGTGACGGAAGAAGATGCGCCGATGACGTTTATCAACCCGCAGCATCGGCTGCTCAATTACCCCAATAAAATCACCCAGGCCGATTTCAACGACTGGATCCAGGAACGCGGGATTTACTTCGCGCAGGACTGGGATAAAGCCTACGAGCCCATTTTCTCGGCTCATGACCAGAACGAAGCGGCCAAGCAGGGTAGTTTGATCTACGCCAAATATGGCAAAGGTCATTTCATGTACACAGGGCTGGTCTTTTTCCGCGAGCTGCCCGCCGGTGTACCGGGCGCGTACCGGCTGTTCGCTAACCTGATCTCCGTGGGTAAATAATCAGGATGTCGAATTCTGGGTATCGTTGATAAAGGTTTCCCTTACGCTGCCTGTTGTTTCATGAACACGTCTCCTTTATGAAATGACAGGCAGTTCGTCTAATCTCCAGAAGAGCTGTTTTTCTTTCATTTTAGCTTGTTTCATCATTTCATCAGCCCCGGTCGATGGACCACCCACGCGTAAAACGCCATCGCAGTGATCAATCAGTTGCAGGGCGACCGGGTGGAAAATTTCGTTGAAAACCGGATCACCCAACCTCGTCGATCCCGCCTGCCGGATGAGCGGCAAAGCAATCCATTCGCCACAGATCGGTGTATGCCCTCGGCGATATACGGCCAATGCAGCTTCTTCCATACTGTGCATGTTAGCTGCAATCAAGTCTGGGTTGTCGGTCGTGTTCGAACGGTACGGCCCCGCAATGAGAATGAGCATCTTAATTTGGGTTGTTTGCGAGTTGACGTAAACGCAGGTATTGCAACAGCATGATCGTTTTGCCATCCATAATCTCGCCCCGCTCCATCATGACCAGCGCCTGACTGACAGGCAGTTCCAGGATATCGATTTCTTCTTCGTCGATACCTCCACCCAGGTTACGCTCGGTGTCGGACGTGTACTCGGCGAGGTAGAAAAACAGCTTTTCCGTTACGGAACCCGGACTCATGTATGCTTCCATGATCTTCTGCACCGACTGAATCCGAAAGCCGGTTTCTTCTTCCGTTTCCCGACGGATCGCATCGTCCGGATGCTCATCGTCGAGCAGACCGGCGCAGGCTTCGATCAGCATTCCCGAGGGGTTCCCGTTGACGAAGGTAGGCAGCCGGAACTGGCGAGTCAGGATCACGGTATCGGTTTGCGGGTTGTGCAGCAGAATCGTAGCGCCGTTGCCCCGATCGTACGCTTCGCGCTGCTGAGTAGCCCACTGGCCATTTTTACCGAGGTAGTTGAACGTAAAACGTTTCAGAACATACCAGTTGTCGGAAAGCAGTTTCTCCTCCGTTATTTGTACTCGTTCATTTACCATTGTTCAGTATTGTTTATTTTTGTTTATTTTTGAACAAAGTACCGTAAAGTGTCATGAATTTCCAACAGCGGAAGCAACGAATTGTACAAACGGTCGAAGAACGCGGCTCAGCGGATGTTCACGAACTGGCCGAACTGCTCCAGACATCGGAGATGACAATCCGTCGGGATCTAATCCAACTGGCCGCTGCGGGGCTGATCTACCGGACGCGGGGCGGGGCCATGAAAGTTAGTCTGGCCACTGATTCCCACCGGTTTGCGAACAAAACCGCCGTCAACGCCGAACGCAAGGACTACCTCTGCCAGTTAGCTGCCCAGGACATTCAGGAGGGCGACATCATTTTTATGGATTGCGGTAGTACCGTTTTCCGTCTCTGCCAGTTCATTCGCAACAAACGGATAACGGTGATTACCAACTCCCTACCCATCGTGGCCGAGTTGATGACGTCTGAGGTGACCGTAAATCTGGTGGGGGGGGAGGTCGATAAAGAGCGGCAGGCTGTACACGGACTGATTGCCGAAGAACACATGGCGCGCTACCGGGCCAATCGGGCGTTTATTGGCGTCGATGGAATTTCATTGCAGCACGGGCTAAGTGCCAACAGCGAAAAGGAAGCCAGCACAGCTACGACCATGGCCCGCCAGAGCGAAAAAGTTTACCTGCTCTGCGACTCATCGAAGTTAGAAACAGCCAAATACCTCTATTTTGCGCCCTTAAGCCTGTTCGACGTGCTGATTACCGACAGCGAAGCGAAGCCCGATGTGGTAGCAGCGTATCGGCAGGCGGGCATTACCCTGATCAACTGACGCATGTGGCAAATCTGGATTGATACCGGTGGAACGTTCACCGACGGGCTGGCTTTGGACCCCGAAGGCAACCTGCACCGCACCAAAGTACTCAGCAGCAGTCGGCTCCGTGGGCAGTTGATCGGTGACAAGCTTATAGCGCCCTGGCTTACAGCACCCATCTTCGACGGGTATCAGGCCCGAATAATTGAAACAGACGAACGGTATCAGATCAGGTCTTTGGCTCAGAACAGCACGCTGGTCTTTGACCGACCCTTTTCGGTGCAACCAGCAGCGGTAACCATCGAACTCTTTACGGGCGAAGAAGCTCCCGTTCTGGCCACGCGACTCCTGACCCAAACTCCTTTGCATCGACCCTTTCCGACGTTGGAAATGCGGCTGGGTACCACTAAAGGAACCAATGCCCTGCTGGAACGAAAAGGTAGCCGCGTGGCGCTGGTCGTAACGAAGGGATTCAGAGATCTGCTGGCCATCGGCACCCAGCAACGACCCAACTTGTTCGAATTGGCCATTCCGCCCGCCGAAGGGCTATACGACTCCGTCTGGGAAGTCGAGGAACGGATAGCCGCCAGCGGTCAGGTGCTCTCTCCGCTGACCGATCAGACAATTGCCGCATTAGTCGACCAGTTGCGCCAAACCCAACCCGACGCCATCGCGGTTTCCCTGCTGAATGCCTACCGAAACCCTACCCACGAACGACGGCTTCACGCAGCACTGACCGCTGCCGGTTTCCCTTACACTGTCCTGTCTACGGATGTATCTTCCGCCCCCCAATACATTCCGCGCACGCAGACGGCGGTCGTCGATGCATACCTGACGCCTATAATGCGGTCTTATCTGGATAACGTGCACCGGCAACTAGGCGGGCACTCACTTCGGGTCATGACCAGTGCTGGCGGATTGGTTCGGGCCGACCTGTTTCAGCCCAAAGACAGCCTGCTCAGTGGCCCCGCCGGGGGTGTCATCGGAGCTGCGGCCGTCTGCAACGAGCAGCCCGTGCTGACGCTCGATATGGGCGGCACCAGTACGGACGTAGCCCGCATTCAGCAGCAGTTGGATTACCGGTTTTCTACAAAAATAGGGTCGTTCGAGCTTCAACTGCCGTCATTAGCGATCGAAACGGTAGCCGCCGGGGGCGGGTCCGTTTGCTGGTTCGATGGCGCACAGTTACGCGTAGGACCACAAAGCGCAGGGGCGAATCCTGGCCCGGCCTGTTATGGAGCAACTACCACCGACCAGGTACCATTGCTGACCATTACGGACGTAAACCTGTTATTGGGCAAACTCCATCAGAAACAGTTTGGGATTCCGGTTTTCCCGGAAAAAGCCCAGGAAGCATTAGTGGCAGTCAGACGCCAGATTGAAGCAAAAACCGGTTCCCAGCCCGACACGGTAGCTTTACTGCGCGGTTTCGAACGCATTGCCAACGAAACTATGGCGGGTGCCATCCGCAGAATTTCCGTCGCCCGCGGCTTTGACCCTCAGGCCTATAGTCTACTGGTTTTTGGCGGGGCTGGTGGGCTGCACGGCTGCGCAATTGCCCGTCTGCTGGGCATGGAGCAGTTGATTTTACCCTTCGATGGAGGCCTGTTAAGCGCTTACGGCATTGGGCAGGCGCAAATCGAGCGGATAGGCTCGCAAACAGTGCTGCAACCGCTGACCGAAATGGAAGATACTCTCTCCGCACGAATCAGCGAGTTGATCCAGCAGGCAACGCAGGTTCTCCGGCAGGATGTGGGGGCGGATGTACCGATCGAGCCAAAAACCGTTTCGGTCTTTCTACGTCTGGCTGGCCAGGAAGCGGCAGTAGATGTGCCGTTCAGCAACCACCTGAAAGCTGATTTTCAGGCTAAATACCAACTTCTATACGGTCATTATCCGGCCAGTCGGCCCATTGAGGTAGAAAGCCTCCGGGTTATCGTCAGTACTGTCAACCAACAACCAGCGCAGAGCGGCCCTCCGGCCAGTCACCGGCACGCCGTTCCCGCCTTTGAGACTGAGGCCTACCCAGCCTACGATTGGACCCGGTTGCAGGAAGGCGATACTTTCCGCGGTCCGGCACTGCTGTTGAACACGACCTCTTCGGCCTTTATCGAAGCTGGCTGGCGGGTGGTGGTCCAGGCCGATAAAAATGCGATTATCGACTACGTTGCCGATGTTGAAGACCTTCTCCCTGCTTCTGTCACGAACAACCAGAGCGAAGACCAGGAAGTGATTCAGCTCGAACTCTTCACCCAGCGCTTCCGGGCGATTGCGGAAGAGATGGGGGCTCAGTTACAGCGTACAGCTTTTTCGGTCAATGTCAAGGAGCGGCTCGATTTCTCCTGCGCTCTGCTCGATGCCAACGCGGAATTAGTGGCCAATGCACCCCATATTCCGGTACACTTAGGTAGCCTGGGCATTTGCGCACGGCTGGTTCTGGAGAAGCTACCGCTCGGACCGGGTGACGTAATCATCACCAACCATCCGAAATACGGGGGTTCACACCTGCCCGACGTAACGTTGCTGAGTGGCGTATTTACAGACCAGGGCGAACGGATCGGGTATGTCATCAACCGGGCGCATCACGCAGAAATTGGCGGGAAAGTGCCTGGGTCCATGCCCCCCGACGCAACCAATCTGACCGAAGAAGGGGTGGTACTGGAGCCTCTGTACGTGGTCAAAAATGGCGTCTTTCAATGGGATGCCGCCGAAGGAGTCGCCGATCCGCTGGAAGCCCGTTTTACAAACGGCCCCTACCCTACCCGTGCGCTGGCCGAAAACCGTGCCGATATCGAAGCTGCGCTGGCTTCATTACGAGCCGGTGAAACAGCGCTGCAACAGCTCGTCAGGCAATACGGCTTGTCTACCACACAGCGGTATATGGCCCGCTTGAAACAGTCGGCTAGCACGGCCATCGCTGCAGTACTGGAACCACTCGACGGCCAGACGCTTAGCGCTGAAGAAGCCCTCGACGACGGACATACCATTCGGGTAAAAATGTCGGTACGGGAGAGTCGACTTACGTTCGATTTTTCGGGTACTTCAGGGGTTCATCCGCATAACCTGAATGCCAATATCTCCATCTTATACAGCGCGGTGTTGTACGTGTTGCGGTTGTGGTGCGGCAAAGACATTCCGCTCAATGAAGGCCTGATGGGGCCCGTCGAGTTCATTTTACCCGAATCCTCTTTTCTGAACCCCGTCTTCCCCGATGCGTCGGTGGATTGTCCGGCCGTGGTGGGTGGCAATACCGAAGTTAGCCAGCGGCTGGTCGATACCCTGCTGAAAGCGCTCGGGCTGGCGGCCTGCAGTCAGGGAACGATGAATAATTTTCTGTTCGGAAAGTCGTCTGTAGCTTCCGACTCCTTCGGTTATTACGAAACCATCGGGGGTGGAGCGGGCGCTACCGATGGGATGGCCGGCCGGTCGGCGGTTCATCAGCACATGACCAATACCAAACTCACCGACCCGGAAGAACTGGAACGGCGCTACCCGGTTCGTCTGCACACGTTCGCGATTCGCGAGGGGTCGGGCGGCAGGGGCCGGTGGCCTGGTGGCGATGGGATTATCCGGGAGCTGGAATTTCTGGAACCTGTGCAGGCTACGCTACTGAGCCAGCATCGGACCGTGGCCCCTTACGGCCTGAACGACGGGCAGCCTGGCGCCACCGGTCGTCAGACGCTGATCGGTGGCGATGGCCGGATCACAGCGCTGCCGGGTATTTTCACGCGGGCCATGCAGGCCGGTGAACGCATCCGGATCGAGACGCCGGGGGGCGGGGGCGCCGGCGAAATCGAGTAAAGGTTTGCTGATCGGTGCTTAGGCGTTGTAGCCACTCAGGCTACGAATAAGTCATTGGCCTGGCTGGGTCAAATCACTAGCGTAACAAGGTTTACTATGGCTACCACCCGTCGAGATTTTCTGAACACAGCCGTAGGTGCTCTTGCGCTGGGCGGTACAAAGCCTGTTGAGGCCCGTTTCCTGGCAAAAGCCTGGCCTGTTTCCTGCAATGCCTATACCTGGGGCACGTTTTATGGCCGGGAGAAAAAACAATGGATGGCCGACCCCGATGCCTGCCTGTCGGAGTACGTCAAGACCGGGCTTACGGCCTACGAACCGTCGTTTACCAGCGTTGAGGAAGTAAAGCAACTGGCTCCGTATCTGACAAAGTACCGGCTGGCCATGCCATCGCTGTACGTCAACAGTTCGCTGCATCGGGCCGACGAAGCCCAGCGTTCTATCGAGTCGGTACTGGCTATTGCCGATGCGGCCAAACGGATCGGTACGCGCGTCATCGTAACCAACCCCAACCCGATCAAGTGGGGAAGCAACGACGATAAAACCGACGCTGAACTCATCGAACAGGCTAAAAATCTCGATCGGTTAGGCGCTGAACTTCGGCAACGGGATCTTACCCTGGCGTATCATACACACGCTCCGGAACACCGGCAGGCCGCCCGCGAATTTCATCACATGCTGCTGGCAACCGATTCTAAACACGTGTCGCTTTGCCTGGATGCTCACTGGGTTTACCGGGGTTCGGGCAATTCGCAGGTAGCGCTATTCGACGTGGTGAAACTATACGGGAAGCGCATCGTGGAAATCCACATCCGTCAGTCCAGAAACGGGGTCTGGCAGGAAACCTTCGGCGACGGTGATATCGATTACCGACGGCTGGCAAGAGACCTTAAAGTCCTGAACGTTTCTCCGTTGCTGGTGCTGGAGCAATGCCTGGAGAAAGACTCGCCCAACACGATTGGCCCGGTAGAGGCTCATAAGCAGAACGTGCGCTACACGCACGACGTTTTCGCAGGATTGGTGTAACGTATCTTCCAGACAGGGTTTGCTGTCATCGATACTATTTAGACTGACCACACATTACTTACTGTACCGAACAAAGCGGCTAACTCCTGGTTAATGAGGAATCGACTCCGGAAATCCGGCCTGTCGAACCAATCTCTCATTTTAAACTCACGTTACTCTTATGCAACCCAATATTGGTCTTGAGAAAGATGTCCTCAAACAGGATAATGTTCTGCTGAACGACTTCCTGTCCGACCTGCACGTCGTGTATATTAAAACCCGCAAATACCATTGGAATGTCGCTGGCCCTAATTTTATGGAGTACCATAAATTCTTCGAGAGTCAGTATAAAGCCATCGAAGCCGAAATCGATGAAGTAGCCGAGCGTATTCGCCAGTTGGGTGGCACTCCCCTCGCCACCATGGCCGAGTTTATTCATAACACCAGCCTGAAAGAAGATAGCGGTAAGCCAAAAGATACCGCCGACATGTTCAGAAATCTGCTGTCGGACCACGAACAGATCGTTCGTGAACTGCGCGAAGACGTAGAAAAGTGCGACGAAGAACTGAATGACGCGGGTACGGCCGATTTCCTGACCGGGCTAATGGAAGCGCACGAAGCCATGGCCTGGATGCTGCGGAAATACCTTTCGTAGCACCGAATGAATAATGGACAATGGATAATGAAAAAATTCTGTATTTTTCATTATCCATTGTCCATTATTCATTTTCCCTGAATCGTGCCCAAATCCCTCTCACTTCGCTCTGGTCTTGGTAGTATTCTGTTCTGGTCGGTTATTTCGGCCGCTTTCATCGGTCCGGGCTCGGTAACTGCCTGCGCCATTGCCGGATCAAAATTTAGCTTACAACTTCTTTGGGCACTCACGTTTGCCACCTTCGGTACGGTCTGGCTACAGGAAGCAGCCGCCCGCATTACCATCGCCACCGGTCATGATCTGGGGCAGGTAATCACTCAAACTTATTCAGGGGTAAAAGGCCGCTGGATTGCCTGGACTCTGTTTCTGGCTATTTTTCTGGGCTGTGCTGCTTACCAGGCTGGTAATATCCTGGGGGCAGTTTCTGGTTTCTCACTGCTAACGGGGGTTCCTATTCCAACGTTGACCGTCGTTGTTGGCCTGGTTTGTATTGTCTTACTCTGGATCGGATCGACGCAGACACTGGCCAATTTTCTGGGGTTGATTGTCTTTGCCATGGGGGGCGCCTTTGTATATGTCGCCTTCAGTACACCCGTCACACCCGCCGAACTGACCAAAGCTCTGATCGTGCCCAGCATTCCTCCGGGTTCGTTACTGCTCATCAATAGCCTGATCGGGACCACGATCGTCCCTTACAACCTTTTCTTCGGATCAAGCATCGTTCCAGGTCAATCGCTTGGCGAGATGCGGCTGGGTATCTGGGTAGCGGTGATACTCGGGGGAATTATCTCGGTTGCCTTGCTGCTGGTTGGCCTGCTCATCCCCGGCGATTTTTCGTACCCCCACATGGCGCAGGTGCTCACCGACCGGCTGGGTACCTGGGCAGGCTCTTTGTTCGCGTTTGGCTTGTTTGCCGCCGGCCTGGCTTCGTCGCTGACGGCTCCCCTGGCCGCTTCCGTGACCGCCCAAAGCCTCCTGGGCGTCCGCAAAAACTCGCCGACTTACCGACTCATCTGGCTAGCGGTCATGGCTACGGGACTAACCTTCGGCCTGTTGAACGTAACGCCTATTCCGGTCATCGTCGCGGTTCAGGCCATCAATGGAATTTTGTTGCCGTTCGTGACCGTGTTTTTATTCGCAGCCGTCAACAACCGCCGTCTACTGGGGGACACCTACCGCAATTCGCTGAGCCAGAATCTGGCGATGGGTACCGTTGTTGTCGTTACCGCCATTCTGGGCCTCTGGAACGTCTGGCTGGCGTTTCAATAGGGGCAGGGCAAAGGGGTGAGGGCATAGGGGAGTTTTCATACGCCCTATGCCCTCACCCCTTTGCCCTGCCCAACATCATTTCTTCCGCAACCGGCGATGTTGCTGCTCCAGCCGCTCGATACGCTTCTGTTGTTCAATGACATGTAGCGTCAGCTCTTCATTTTTTTTAACCAGCGTAGCCAGTAGCGTAGTCAGGTCGGCGCCCTGTTTCACCATCTCATCGGCGCTCGGAACACCCGGCAGGTGCTTGTATTGCTGAATATATCGTTCTACGTCGGCTAAGGATTGCAGCCGGTAGGTCGGTGCGAAGACGTAATCGGCCCATTGATGGGTAGCGGCCGGCTGAATCTGCATCGCCACGGCCGATAAACGCCCGGCCAGAGTTACGTCGCCGTGCTCGTTGACGGTCAGAAATTTACCCGTTGTAACGTCAGATGCAGGCGAATGTGCCGTCATGTTCGTCAGCCGCAAGCCACTACGCCCGGCGGCACCCGCCGTCAGTTCGAGCCGGTTTTGCGGAGTCGATGTACCGATCCCTACGTTGACGTTGTTGCCCAGGACCAGAGCATTGCTACTCAGGACGCGAGCATTGGCCCCAATGGCCGTTGCATTCGATAAGCCCAGGCCTACGCCCATGGCATTCGCCCCGAGTAAGGTATTTCCTTCGCCGTCGACTCCGTCGAAACCAGCGTTTGGACCGATGATCAGGTTGCGGTTACCGCGTGTATTTTTCTGACCAGCATTAAAACCAATAAATACGTTGTCGTTACCATCGGTGTTTTGTTTGCCCGCTTCATAGCCTACAAAGGTGTTGTGGCTGCCTACCGTGTTTGGCGCGCCCGCTTTAAAACCGAAATAGGTATTTTGCCCACCCGTTGTGTTGCCCTGCCCTGCCTGGCTACCCATAAACGTGTTACCGCCGGTAACGGCGCTGGCGCTCTGTCCAATAAATACGTTGGTTGCACCCCCGACCGACTTAAAACTAACGTCCTGGTCGTCGGGCGTAATGATCTGACTTTGTCCGAATGCCTGTATAGCCAGGCCAAAGGCTAGTAGCGCTACTCCAGTAGTAAAAGGTTTCATCATCAACATCTTAGATATGGGTAAATATATCAATTTGTTACTAAGAAAACTATTTCAACAACACTTTCACAAACACTATACGCGCATGGATACAAAATAATCTGATTGCTTAAAGTCGAACGGTTAGGATCGATAGAAGCGGTATAGAATTTCAGTAAGCGGTCGAACCTCATCGGCATGTTTAGAAAAAATTAGATAAATACAACACCATTCATAACATCCCATTGGTTATCAAGCATTCGATACAACTGACGTGCAATTTCTTACAGTTTATCAAGGATTTCTAACGACTGGTAGGATTGCGATATGTCAGACAATTTTCATCACTCATCTTTGTACCATCAAACAACAAATACACGAACTACACACGATCATGAAAACGAATCTGTTAAGAATCAATCGCCCTCCCCGCCCCCGTATTATCGAAGTCAGTGGTCCGGTTATCGGTCAGGTTGGCCGCAGCACGTACCGGATGCGCGTACGTTAAGGTACAAAAAAGCCCTCCTACACACATGCAGGAGGGCTTTTTGCTGGTATGTTCTGGTAAAAGAATATCTCGGATCTTATTCGCTCCGTAATGATTTTACTGGGTTCATCTGAGCCGCTTTTACGCTCTGGAAACCCACGGTCAGCAGCATAACGGCTCCCGTTGCCAGCAGCGCCAGCAGGAAAATAAAAGGACTAAGCGAAACTTTATATTCAAAATTTTTCAGCCAGTTGTTCATTACCCACCAAGCCACGGGTGCAGCCAATAAAAAAGCTATCCCGATCAGCCGGACAAACTCCCGGCTGAACAGCCACAGAATACTGCTTACACTGGCCCCCAATACTTTGCGTACGCCAACCTCCTTTCTTCGTTGCACCACCATGAACAGGACGAGTCCATACAGGCCCATGCAGCCAATGACTAGGGCGATTCCTGTAAAACAATTAATTGATCAGGTGCTCCAAAATCTGTTCCTGCTAATAAGCATTCTGGATCTGCTGCTCCACAAACGCTGGCTCGAAGAAATTATCGGGTAGGCCTTTCGTCCTCACCCAGTAAGCGTACATCTCAAGCAGTTCACCCTCGAGTTCGTCTTCCAGCCCGGGCGGCCTGAATCGGCCCAGCAGTCAGTTGACCCAGCGTGGAGGCTCATTCGCGTTAGTTAAGCGCCCCATAGCTGTAGCACTGGGGTTTGAATCTGCCTGCACATTTGGCTGCGCCTTTGCCGACAGCCGACTTCATCTACAAATACTCGTTTCATAATAGACGGTAGTTGAATCAGACTGGTATCAGTATTTATATAGACTTTGTCGTACAAATATTCAGCCAACATTTGTAACCCCTCAATTCCGCTTAAAAGAGGGGTTTTCACCACCTAGCCAGTTAATAACTTGTCCAAAAGTGGACAGATTCAGTATAGAAACGGACAGAAATTGGCTCTTATATACAGTGCCCGTTTCCGGGCTCCGTCATTGAGGTAGTCGACAGATGTTCTTAGCGTACAATGTCAGCCAAATCAATATCTTTACCAGGAAACAGTAACTCATATCGATATGGATGCGAAACGAGTTCATTGCCAGATATGGCTGATTGTACTTCTCCTGACCCTGTCACTGGATGGTCTTGGTCAATCTATCGGCCCGGTTACAGTTGGTAAAGAGGACACTATCTATTCTCAAATACTGCACGAAACAAGGCCTTTTCTCATTAGCCTTCCTGCTTCTTACAGGGAAGATGATTTTTATGCCCAAAAACACTATCCGGTATTAGTCCTACTAGATGCAGATACTCACTTTCGGTATGCCGCCAGTATGATCGAATACTTAAGCGGGAGCGAAAACGAACAGATTCCTGAACTGATTGTAGTTGGTGTGCGCAACACGAACCGTACACGCGATATGACGCCGGATCTGACCGGCAAGCCAAACCCGTTTACAGAATTTCTGGAGCAGGAGCTACTTCCTCACATCGACCAGCATTACCGAACCGCCCCCTACCGGCTATTGGCTGGCCATTCGCTGGCTGGTCTATTTACGCTAACCAGTTTACTGGATCAACGTCTTTTCAAGGCCTACATCGCTATAGATCCGACCCTAACCTGGAAGAACGGCTACTTACCCCAAAAGGCCGATTCACTGTTTAGAAAAAAGACATTCAACCCGGCCAGACTATTTCTTAGTCAAGCCAATAATCCCTTCGAACCCGGCCAGCATACCGGTGCTCGAGGCAAAGCGTTTGATGCGTTCAGAGTCAGTTTAGCGAATAACGGCTCTAAATGGCTTTCCGATCGTTATGCCTTTTACGAAGGAGAAACGCATTTTTCGGTGCCTTTTCGAAGTTTATACGATGGACTTCTCTTCATATTTGAGGGTTATTCACTGCCGTTTCAAACCCTTCTCGCTCAGGGAAGCGCCGGAATAAGCCGTCATTATCAGCAGTTATTTACCCAACTGGGAGTCGACCTGTTACCACCCGGTAAAGTCATCAATCAGGCGGGCCTTTTTCTACTGCAGAGCCAACATCAGGTTGACAAAGCACTTGATCTGCTTCAATTAAATGAACGCTATTACCCAAACGCACCGGAAGTCCATCGAAGTTTAGCGCGGGTTTATCAGGCCAAAGGAGACAGAAACAGAGCGATTCAGTACTACAGGAACGTATTAGCCTTAGCGGCCACCGATGAGCAAGCCACGAAGGCGATTAAGGAGCTGACCAATCCGTAATAGCCTTATCAAGTGAAGCGAAACGAATTGTTTTTGAAGCCATCCAGACCGGAAACCAATACCTGATCGAATCGCTAAAGCACGCCTTTCATCCTATTTCTAGTCTCATTTGGCAACTAACTGGTTAACTTGAGCGCCACATTACGTTAATCAATGCTATCCATGAAGTACGTTCAGAGCAACTGCCTGATTTACCTGGCCTTTTTGGCCTTCCTGAACTTATCAACTACACCTACACAAGCGCAGAGTCTGTACATGCCGCGCAACGTAAAGCAGGCCTACCAGAAAGGCACTCGCTCGATGGATGGCAAGCCCGGAAAAAAGTACTGGCAGAATTCGGCACGCTACACCATCAATATCACCACGACTCCACCCAATCGCACGGTTCAGGGGACGGAGGAGATTACATATACCAATAATAGTCCGGATACGCTGCAATTTCTTGTCTTTAAGCTGCTTCTAAACAGCCACCGACCCGGCGCCATTCGGCAGCAACCCGCTTCGGTCGATTACCTGACCAGTGGCATTCATATCGACCGATACAGCGAGGGCAATACCACCCGGTTGTGGCCCGATGGCGCGGGAACCTGGCGCCGGATGCCTCTGACCAAACCACTGATGCCCCACGATTCCGTTAAGCTTTCCTTCGACTGGCATTACGATATTTCGGTCGAGAGTAATCGCGAAGGCAAACTCGATTCTACCACGTTTTATCTCGCTTATTTCTACCCGCGGGTGGCCGTCCGCGACGATTATTACGGCTGGGACCAGACCGATTTTACCGAAGCGCAGGAATTCTACAATGACTTCAACAACTACGAGATCAACGTGAAAGTCCCGGCTAATTTCGTCGTCTGGTCTACAGGTAACCTACTGAATCCGGCCGAGGTATTGCAGCCTACTTTCGCCAAACGCCTGGCCGAATCGATGCAGACCGACTCAGTGATTCACGTCGCTACGATCAACGACGTGACAGGCCGATCCGTGACCATGCAGCAATCCGCCAATACCTGGCGCTTTAAGGCCGACTACGTTCCCGATGTTGCCCTGTGCGTTAGCGACCAGTATGTCTGGGATGCGTCGAGCGTTGTTGTCGATAAAAAAACGGGTCGGCGGGCGAGTGTACAGGCGGCATTCAAAGACAATGCCGCCGATTTTCATCAGATGGTCGGTTTTGGTCGACATGCGCTGGACTGGTTCTCGAACAACTGGCCGGGGGTTCCGTATCCGTACCCGAAAACGACCATCGTACAGGGTTTTGCCGACATGGAGTATCCGATGATGGTCAACGACAGCCCGACCCCCGATCTGAATTTCTCCCGGTTCGTTGCGGAGCACGAGATTGCACATACCTGGTTTCCGTTCTACATGGGTGTCAACGAAACCCGGTATGGGTTTATGGACGAAGGCTGGGCCACAGCGCTCGAATACCTGATCAGCCAGGCCGATCTGGGTAATGAACGGGCTACGCGAAATTTCCAGATGTTTCGGGTGAACGGCTGGATCAACGACCCGTCGGCCGAACAGGATTTGCCCATCATTACCCCAACGAATGTGCTAAGCGGGGCTGCCATGGGGAACAACGAATACGGCAAAGCGGCCCTGGGTTATCTGGCCTTGAAAGACCTGTTGGGCGACGCCGATTTCCGAAAAGGCCTGCATGCATTCATGGACCGCTGGAATGGCAAACACCCGACGCCCTGGGATATGTTTTTGAGTTTTAACAGCGGTACCGGTAAAGACCTGAACTGGTTCTGGAACAACTGGTATTTCAGCCATAACTACATCGACTTCGCCATTCAAAGCGTCGCGTCGTCAGCGACTCAATGTACCGTTACGCTTCAGAACATTGGGGGGTACGTAGCGCCAGTGGATGTGGTCGTTACGTTTGCCGATGGCACAAAAGAAACGTTCCATCAGACACCAGCCATCTGGCAGGCCAACCAGAAACAGGCCGTTCTAAAACTGCCCGTCAAAAAGAAAGTCCAATCCGTAACGTTAACCGGCGGAATTTTCATGGACGCCGATGCAGGCAATAACAGCTGGACCGCGAAATAAAATCGAATTCAATAACCTTGTATTTGGCGTACGACCCCGCTGGGGTCGAATATGTATAGCAAAGTTGGATTTCTATAGATATTCGACCCCAACGGGGTCGTACACCAAATACAAGGTTATTGACAGAGCATTCACTGTCGGCTCAACTCCTGCGGTTTATTAAATCCAGCATAAATATGCGCTGATACTCGTTGGTATGCCATTGTTAATCCTGTACAAATCACCCCGATCGGTATCGCTGTTTATGCTTGACCACACAAATTGTTCGGGAATGGTCCGAAAACGTTGATTCTGAACTCACTGTTGTAGGTATAGAAGAAAAATCTGCAAGAATTTTAGACTGTAGCCGTCTTCGGAACAATCGGTTAAGAATACGTGTCTCTTAGATAAGTACCATTTATCAGCGCGTATGACTCGCCAACAGTATTGTGTTATTATCCTGATTTTAGGAACGTTATCCACCGTCAGCCCGTTTTCGATCGACATGTATCTGCCGGGTTTTCCGGCCATTGCCAGCGACCTCCACACCTCGATTTCGCAGGTTCAGTTGTCGCTAACGGCTTATCTGATCGGAATTTGCGTCGGTCAGCTTCTGTATGGTCCGCTGCTGGATCGGTTCGGTCGAAAGCGACCACTGTATGCAGGGTTGGCCCTTTATGTACTGGCATCGGTCGGCTGTGCGCTGAGCCCGTCCATCGATACCCTGATTGCCATGCGGTTGCTCCAGGCACTGGGTGGCTGTGTGGGGCTGGTAGCGGCTCAGGCGCTGGTTCGTGATTTGTTTCCGGTTGGTCAGATTGCCCAGGTTTTTTCATTGCTGACCCTGGTGGTCGCTGTTTCGCCCATGATAGCCCCAACGGTGGGTGGTTATGCGTCGGTGGCGTTTGGCTGGCATTCCATTTTTATCATCCTGGCGGGTATCACAGCGTTGATACTGGTTGGCGTTTATTTTGTTCTGCCCAACGGCAAGCAGCCCGACACGACTATTTCTCTCCAGCCGCAGGCGGTTATGAACAATTTCCTTACGGTGCTGAAACAACCGCAGTTCCTGACCTATGCACTCGTCGGTGGCATAGCTACCTCAGCTCCTTTTGCGTACCTGGCTGGCTCTTCGGACGTATTCATGAACATTTACCACGTCAGTGCGCAGGAATACGGCTGGATTTTCGCGTTTCTGGCTATCGCCCTGATTGCGCCGACCCAACTAAACCGCGTTTTCCTGAAACGATTTAGCAGCGAGCAAATCATTTTTACGACGCTGGTTTATCAGTCGGTGGTAGGCTTGCTTATGGTCGCCGGCACCTGGGCCGGTTGGTACGGACAATACGGCCTGATCGGTATGCTGTTTTTATTTCTGGCGGGTCAGGGTATCACCAACCCCAATGCTTCGGCGCTTTCGCTGGCTCCGTTCGTTCGGCACGCGGGTAGTGCTGCGGCTCTGATGGGTAGCTTCCGGATGGGTTTTGGGGCACTGGTGTCGGGTGCAGTCAGTGTTCTGCACAACAATACGGCCCTTCCCATGGTCAGCGTCATGACGATTTGTGCACTGGGTGGTCTGGCCGTTCTGCTGATTGGGCAGCGGGCCATCCACTATCGAAACAGCCACCGGCTGATTGAGGAACCGATGGCCGAAGTCATGTTGTAGCGAGCAAAAAAGCCGAAATCCGATATGTTGGCCCAATAAAAACGGGGAGCCTTACTTCGCCTTCTCCATGCTACACACTTTATACATCATTGCCATTACCGCCGAAGCCATGACGGCCGCTTTGTCTGCGGGTCGCCGGGATATGGACTGGGTGGGCGTTTGTTTCCTGGCCTGGGTTACAGCCCTGGGTGGCGGTACGGTGCGCAACGTACTGTTTGGTCATTACCCCATGGCCTGGGTCGAGCATCCCGAATACCTGATCATCACCGCGGGGGCTGCGCTATTTACTCTGTTGATTGCGCCGGTGATGCGTCGGTTGAAAAAGCTATTTCTGTATCTGGATGCGCTCGGGCTGGTAGTTTTCACGATCATCGGTTGCCAGATCGCCGAAGATATTCACCTGCCGATTACCATTGTTCTGTTCAGCGGGGTTATCACCGGCTGTGCGGGCGGGGTCTTGCGCGATGTATTATGTAATGACATTCCACTACTCTTTCATAAAGAAATTTATGCCAGCGCGTCGCTCATAACGGGCGGAGTTTATGTCGCCCTTGATCACTGGTACGGCCATATGCAGGTCGCCATGATTATAGCGGCAGCCGTAGGCTTAACGATTCGGCTGCTGTCCATTCGGTTCGACTGGCAGATGCCAACGTTCAGCTACCGGGACAAACCATAAGGGCTCTATGCTTCCTTTTCCTCGTCGGTCGCCCCGTACCTGGCTTTGCGGATTTCCATCCATTCACGCGCGGTACCGCCTTTAGAAAAGTGCTCGTCTTCATCCTGAATTTCCTGATCCCAGCTAAAATCTGTCGTAAATTTACCCTGCTCCGTCAGGTCGATCTGTAGCTGGTTGAACCGAGGTTGGCCTTCGGTCTGACGGCTCAGGTAAAGCGCCTGAACAGCCTCCGTTACCTCCTCCGGAAATTCGGTGGTCAACGGTTCGGCATCGCCAGTGGGCGTGAGATAGGTCCCGTAAAACTCTATCTCACGCCCATCCGACAGAAACTGGATGGTCAGTCGGGCAATAGTCCAGTCGTCTGGGATAACCGAGCTGATGGCGTCGGTCAGCACGTCATAAATTTCGTTGGTCGTCATATGAATAGGAAGTCAGGCCTATTAGTTTTTCACCTGAACCGGCAGATCTTCCAGTTGCGCGTAGCTCAGTTTCCAGGTGTTGTCGCTGCCTTTCTTCCATAACAAAATGTAGTTCCCTTCGCCGTAGGCATGCGGATCTTTCGGATTGAGCGGCAGCACATCGACCGAAAACGTACCAGCTTCATAGGCTGTCTGACTGTCGGTGCCGGAGCTTACGACATTCGTTTTCAGGTCCGTCAGGGTAGACAGGGTTTCGTTGACCCATTTATCTGTCACTTCAGCTTTCCCTTTGAAATGGGTATTCCCCTGCAAAAAGTGGACATCGTCGGCCAGAAATGAGATAATTTTGGCTGAATCTTTATTGTTCCAGGCACCGATAAATTGCTGATCAAGGTCCTGAATGTTGACGGAATCGCTCGATTTCGAGCAGCCACTCAGCAGGGCCGCCCCCACAATCAGTGAGCGAACGTATGCTTTCATAAGATCATATTTTTAGCGTGAATGAACAAAAAAAGCGTGCTGCCTGGTCACGAGTGCCAGAGCAGCACGATGTGGGAGTGGATTACCAGCTTTTCCGGCGGTATTCCGACGTCGGGTATGGCGTCATCGGATCACCGTAGGTATCGTTGGGCAGATAACCCGTTTTTAAGACAAAGGATTTAACCGGCTGGCTCGCGTCCAACAGACTGGCCGCCTGTACCTGCGGAGCAACGCTGGCAACCGAACGACCAGGCTCGGCATTTACGGGCGTGGCGGTATTCTGCGCGACAGCTCTTGCCTGAGCAGCTTTATCAGACGCAGCCCGGTCGGCGGCCGCTTTCTCAGCAGCGGCTCTATCCGCAGCCGCTATACGAGCAGCTTCCTGGCGGGCCGCTTCCTGACGGGCGGCTTCGGCGGCTTTATTTTTGTTGTCTTTATGCTTCCCGATGGCATATCCGGCCGCTCCACCAACGACGCCCCCAATAACACCACCTACTACCCGGTTCCGTTTATTGATGATGGCTCCGGCAGCAGCCCCAGCACCCGTCCCGATGGCCGTTCCGGTTGCCTGTGGACTCCAGCGTCGTTTGGCGGTCTTCCCGATGGCATATCCAGCGCCCCCCCCCAGCACACCTCCTGCAACTCCGCCAACAGCGCGGTTTTTCTTATTGATGATAGCGCCCAGCGCGGCTCCTGTACCGGCACCAATGACGGCTCCTTTGGTTCCGGAGCCCCATCCCTGTATAGCCTGAGCCGCTACGGGCTGGCTTAGCGTACCGACGGTCAATAGCGTCAGTACCAACTTGTGGTGTATCGTTTTCATGGTGATAGCTTTCTTAAAGAAACGATGGTTTACAAATGACAATTAACGTATTCTGTTATGTCATTGTTTGCTATCAGACCATCTTAAGTACGGATGGTTTAATGAAATAGTTGAAATACCGTTGTTTGTAAAGTTGTCGATCTGGTCTGCTCCGATATTTCGAGTTTTAATCCCCAACCAGTACCAAATCGGATTGAAACCCCGATGTTAGAAAAAGGGTAGCAACTGATTTACAACCAGTTGCTACCCTTTTTAGCAGACTAAGTCTGGGCCATTACCGACCGGCTTCAGGCGATTCGTTTACAAATTCCGCATCCAGATATCCCGTAGCTGCACCTGCTGCAGAGTAGCTTGTGGGTCCAGTTGAAAAACGTATTGTTTCACCAGCTCTTTTTCGAGTACCGTGTTTTTAACGGTTATGTCCTGACCGTTGCGCCGAACCGTAAGATCGTAGGTATCGCCTGGCTTCAGTTGTCGCAGCACCGGAATACTTTCCTGGTTGAATGGCTGCCCGTTCAACGCAACCAACTCGTCGTTTTCCTGTAGGCCCGCCGTTCGAAGCGGTTCCGCCAGGTTACGCAAGCCAAATTTGCCATCGATGAACGTAACCCGCAGACCCAGCGAAGCCGTTTTTTCACCCGTATGAATCACCGGCGTGTAGGTTATGCCTAATTTTTCGTAATACTCCTTAAACGGCAGTGGCTCAGCTGCTTTCACGTAGCGGTTAAAGAAGTCTGCAATTTCCGGGTACGTCATCTGCGTAAAAAGCGCGAAAAAGTCTTTTTCGGGAAACGCTTTGTTGGGGCCGTAGGTAGCGGCCAGTTCATTGATCACTTCGCGAAGCCCCCGTTTGCCGCCCGACAATTCGAGCAAACGGATGTCGAGCAGACCCGCGACCAGCGCACCACGCGCGTAGATGTTGCCATATTGCCGCTGGCCTTCGTCGGTGTAGCAGGTCAGGCCCAGTTTGCTGAGGCTGTAGGTGGTATCGAGGCTTTTGTCGTACGCAATTTTCTGACTCAGCTCATTGAAATACGTAGGCAGGTCCATAATCTTACCCCGCAGTTGCATAGCGTCGCTTGCCCATTCGGTTACGCCTTCGTAGAGCCACAAATGTTCTGACGGCGTGGGGGTTACGAAATTGAACTGCTGAATAATTTCACTGTGAATGTTCAGGGGCGTCACCACGTGAAAGAACTCATGAGCGGCAATGGATGTCATGTTATCGGCCAGTTCCTTCGAGAAATCCGATTCTTTAATTACATACTCCGAGCTGTACGAATGCTCCCAGGCCCCCCAGTCCTGATCTTCGAAATGGTACAGAAACGTGTAGCGTTTCACCGGCAACTGCTTTAGAAACTGCCCGGCGGCATTCAGCATCGACTGCATGTTGTTCAGCAGTTGTTCGGACTTGATTTTATCCGTTTTCGAATAGGTATACATATCGATCTGCGCGCCCGCCACCGTCGTCGACGCTTTGGACAGACGGCCCAGCAGAATCGGCGAATCGACGATCCGGTCGTAATTAGGGGCCGTGAAATACCCTTTCGCATTTTTATCGAGCGCAGTGCCAACGGTCCACTCGGCCGGATAATCGAGTTTTACTTCGATCGGAGCCGCCTGCATACCGCTCGGAAAACCAAACACGCCCTGCCCGTTGATAAGCGCGTGATCGGCTTCGATCGAGGTGCCGCACATGTTATACGGCTTGTGTTCATTGACCGGCGTATCCCAGGTTTCGGCGATGCGGTACTGAACCGTCCGCACTTTTTCGGGCTGGTCAAACTTCCACTGGTTAGTCGAGATATGCTGAGTTGGCAATTCCCGTCCTTTGGCGTCGAACGCTTTGAACGAACGAACATAGCGGCCAATATCCATAATCTGATACGTACCGGGTGCCGTGGCGGCAAACTGATACACGGCATTGTCGGCTGTCAGCCCATTCACCCGCAGCGTCACACTGAACTGATCGTCGGCGCGGTCATTCAGGTTTACTTCGTAGACCAGCGGGGTGGTTGGTTTGGCATGGACGAACTGAAAAAAGAGCGTAGCTGAAGCCAGCCACAGAATCCGTAAGATTTTCATAGGGGTTGTTGTGAATCGAATACGAACCAGCAAGATAACTCTATTACCTGCTCGAATAAACAACGCGTTTTTTTACGGAAGTATTCGAGGATGAATGGCAAACGACGTTGTACCCTGGGTTTGTCTGTTATACGTTTGTAAGAGATGGAAAGACCCTTTATTATTGCATTCTCTATGCACGTGCGACTAACCATTAACTAACTGAATATCATGGCAACGATATTGAACCGCCCAAAGGATATCCCCAGGCAGATGCTGGATAGAAAACGGCGAATAGAAGAATATATAAAGAGTGGCGATGAGTCTAAAAAGCCCACTGGAGTCAAGTTCATCAAACCATTTGTCCTGCCTGATGCCGCCACTGCAAATGTATAAATGCCACCGTTCTTATGTTATAGAGCAGTAAACCGATTCTTCTATTTTGTTTCAGAATGATCTTACAAAAAATATATTAATGCTGTCATGCCTAATAGAAACCAGTGTATAAAAATGATAATTAGAAAATCTACGGCATAATGGCTATTGAACTTACTATATTGATTATTGACTAGTATCTTGTATCGTTTAGTCCTGATAAAGTACCTACGCAGATTGTAGTAGATAATGCCTTGTAGGAACAACCCTATCAAGACGAAAACAAACGTGTCTATTTGCAAAGGAGGCAAATGAAATACTCGTTTAATAAGAGTAAAAAGTAAAAGCTGAATAAATAGAAGCCCAAGCATTATAAGCGTAAGGGTACTATTTACTGGATCATCGTTTTTAGCTTTGCATAAATATTGGTAATAGAAAATAAAAGCGAAATCAAGAATCTTGCTCATCATTTGTGCTTGATATAAAAATTCTTAATTACGGTCCGTTGTGCTTTGCCAAGCCCTTAATTATAATCGTCTTAAAAATTAGCGCCCGCTGCTATTAATAGCCCTGCAAATCCAGGTCGGTTGTATCAATCTGCGGAACACGCTTGCCCATTTTCTTCTGGATGATTTTGAAATGGTGTTCGTCGTCGGGCGTGATAAGCGAAATGGCTTTCCCCGATGCTTCGGCGCGTCCGGTTCGGCCAATTCGGTGAACGTAATCTTTGGGCGAACGGGGTAGTTCGAAATTGATGACGTAGGGTAACAACTGAATGTCGATTCCGCGAGCCAGCAGATCCGTAGCGACCATCACCGTCAGCTTCCCCGCCTTGAACTGCCGGAGCACGTCCGTTCGTATCTGTTGCCCTTTCTGACCATGCACGGCGGCCGCCTGTATCCCGTTCTTATTCAGTTTGACCACCAGATTATCGGCCGTTCGGGTCGACGACACAAAGACCAGCACC
Source organism: Spirosoma koreense (assembly GCF_054777875.1). Taxonomy (NCBI): domain Bacteria; kingdom Pseudomonadati; phylum Bacteroidota; class Cytophagia; order Cytophagales; family Cytophagaceae; genus Spirosoma; species Spirosoma koreense. Next base: position 769,617 of record NZ_BAAHAC010000029.1, read on the forward strand.
TGCTTCATCTGCTCATTTTTGATCAGGTACCGCAGCAATGGCCCTTTTCGCTCGGCAGCTACTTTGTAAGCGGTCTGTTCGATTAAGTCCAAGTTCGCCGTTTCCTCTACTACTTCTACCTTGACCGGCTGCCGTAGCAGCGTTGCGTTGATGTCCTGAATCGCGTCGCCGAGCGTCGCTGAGAACAGGATCGTCTGGCGCTTCTCGGGCAACAGGTCGAAGAGCTGGTTCATTTCATCGGCAAAACCCAGCTCAAGCATTTTGTCGGCTTCGTCGAGAACCAAAATTTCGACATCCGACAGCCGAAGCGCCCGTTGCTCAATTAGATCCAGCAACCGACCCGGTGTGGCGACGACGATATCGGCTCCGTGTACGGCAATCATCTGCGGATTGATGGATACGCCCCCATATACCGGTACTGTTTTTACGTGTGGAAATAAATGCACGCCCAGCGTCTGAAAGACTTCGGCAACCTGAACCGCCAGCTCGCGGGTAGGCACCAGTACCAACACGCTGGCATACCGACTGCTAGCATTATTGGTCCGGTGAAACAACTCCAGAATCGGCAGTACAAACCCAGCGGTCTTGCCCGAACCGGTTTTGGCAATGCCGAGAATATCTTTTCCGCGCAGAATGGGTGGGATAGCGGCCTGCTGGATGGGATAAGGCTGGCTATATTCCTGCTCGGCCACGGCCTTCACCAGGGGTTCGGATAAGCCGAGAGAGGCAAAGGTGACGTTATTTTTTTCCGCTGCGCTTGATGGGTCGCCCATATTTTTTCATTTTTTCGGCCGCATAATCGCGCCGGACATTCACTTTTTTGTTCTTGGCCAGTTTTTCGTGGAAGGCAGGTCCAACCTCTTCGCGTTTCGGGGCCTTAACCACTACCGTCTTCATGTGAACCGTCGGCTTTTCCTCGTCGGTCAGTATGTCGGAGATAACCAGATCGGCCGGTAATGGCAAAATCGGAATCGGATACTTCATCAACATCTCGATGGCCGTTTGCCTGTCTTCGTCGGTTGGGGTTACAAACGCGATGGCCATGCCCTTCTGATCGGCCCGGCCCGTCCGGCCAATCCGGTGGATGTACGTTTCCGGCACTTCCGGCAGATCGAAGTTGATCACGTGCGAGACTTCGGCTACGTCCAGCCCACGGGCAATGATATCCGTTGCAATGAGTACCCGAACCGTTCCCGCTTTAAACTGATTCACAGCCTCGGAGCGGTAATTCTGCGCTTTGTTGGAATGGATTACCTCTACCTGTCCGGCAAATTCGTCTTCGAGCTGCTCGTACAACTGGTCGGCCAGTTGTTTGGTCGCAACAAACACCAATACTTTAGTCATGCTGGTATCCTGGCGCAGCAGCAGTTCGAGCAGATTCACTTTCGTCGTGAAGTTGGGGACCTGGTAGGCCGTCTGGGTAATATTGACCAGGGGCGTACCAACCGGTGCGGCTTCTACCCGAACCGGGCTGGTAAAAAACGTGTCGATCAGTTCTTCGACCTCGTGCGTCAGCGTAGCCGAAAACAGCAGATTCTGGCGCTTGGGAGGCAGCAGGTCGAGTACGGTTTTCAGCTGTGTCCGAAATCCCAGGTTCAGCATTTCGTCGACCTCGTCGATCACCAGTTTTTTGAGCGCTTTAGTCTTGAGAACACCACTCGACAGCAAATCCACCAGCCGACCCGGTGTCGCGACCAGTATGTCCAGCCCTTTCTGCACCTCGGCCACCTGCGGTTTCAGATTGACGCCACCATACACCCCCACTGCCGTCACGTTCATGTAGGTAGTCAGTTGGTTCACCGTTTCCAGCACCTGCACGACCAGTTCGCGTGTAGGAACGATGATCAGCAGTTGCGGCAGTTTTTCCTTCGAAAACTGAAGCTGACGCAGGCAGGGCAGCAAATACGCCAGGGTTTTACCCGTACCGGTCTGCGCCAGACCGCACACATCCCGCCCCGACATTACGACCGAAAAAACGTTCTGCTGAATGGTTGTCGGTTTCGTATAGCCCAGGTCGTTCAGGGCATTGATAAGCGGTTTGTTCAGATTCAGTTCCTCAAAAGTCATGGTTGTGCTGTCTACTATCAATCGGTAAAGGTACGGCTAATCGCGCAGACAGGCTTACGGAAACTGTCATTAACGCCTATAATCGCTTCGCATTTTTTCTGTCATCCCGGCGAAGGAGGGAGCTTATTGTTTGGCCTGCCTTAAGCTCCCTCCTTCGCCGGGATGACAGAAACGAGCTTCTGAAAGCGAAGATGTGAAAGCCTGGATAGCGCGTTTTCAAACATGTCTAAGAAAGCCGGATTGTATGCTCAAAAGGCGTGAAGCCCGTGATATAAACGCTGGGCGCATCCATGGCCGGCAATGATCCCCGCAACTGAACATTTTTGTGTTCGACGCGCCCCGGCCCGAACGTAAGCGTGTCGTTTCCAACCGTGTACGAGCCAGAATTAGCCAGCATGTACGCATTCGGTCGGGTAGGGTGTTTGGTGACGCCAGCCAGCGTACCGCCCGGCCGAAAAATAAGCTCCAGCGCCACGGGTACGACGTCCGTCCCGCTGATCTGAATCTGCGCCTGCATGCCGTTGGTCGTTTCGGCGATCGTTATTTTCGTTTGGAGCTTCTGAACTTCGCTTTGCGCCCGGTTGGTCCGCGGCATCTTCTCCCAGTCGCCATCGGCCGGGATGCTATCGCGCGGGTAAGGTTGGTAATACGGCCCGTCCAGTGACTGGGTTAACACCCACTGGTTGCCCTGTTGTTCGATCTTTTCGGTTTGAAACTGTCCTTTTCCAAAGAACGAACTGGCAACCCGCATACCCTGCAAAATGGATTCACCTTTGTGGAACGTAAGCCAGACAGGATTCGCCTGCAGCAGGGTACTATCCCAGTTTCCGCGCCGAATCCGAACCAATCCCGAATGCGGGTATGTTTTCACGTAACTCGTGGGCAGCGGTTTACTGGCGGGTAGGTCTTTCCACAGGGCAGGGTCTTCGAGCAGGTAATCCAGCTGGTAGGTCACCTTCGCCAGGGCCGTTTTTTCAATCAGCCGACACATCGCAGCCATCTCGCCGTCGTTATCGCGCAGAGCCAGGTAGCGATAGGGGAAATAATAACTTTCCAGCGTTCCCACCAGCGCTTTGTCCTGTCGGCCGGAGGCTTCCGTTACGACCTCACCGTTCGGGTGCACGTAATAAGTCGTCATGGCCAGATTGCGACGCACGTATTCCAGTAGGGCGGGTTTGTTCAGGCCCCGGGCTATGGTAATCAGCAGGCGGTTGGTCAGGGGTGAATAAATCAGGGTGCTGCGCTCGTTGTATTGCCCATCGCTGTCCATGTCGATGTGTTCGCCCAGCCACTGCTCGATGCGGTTCACGTAGCGCGGGTTGGGCCAGCGTTCGTTCAGTCGGGTCAGGGCGGCCGAAATCACCCAGCGGTGGTTCGGCGTATGGATTCCACCTACCACCAGCGCTTCGCCCGCTTTTAGGAGAAAGGTTTTGAATGTATGCAGTACGGCTTCCTGACCGGGTGTATGCGAGCGTTCCAGCAAGGTATAAGCGGGTACAAGCCGTTTGACGATAAAGCCGGTGTCGGGCGTCGAGTGGAAATTCGTAGCGGGCAGGTCGAGTGTGCCATCGGCGTGTTGCGCTTTCAGCAGATAGCCGAGCGCGGCATGTATTTGTTGAAGCAGTGCTTGGGACCGGTAAAACGACGATTCGGGGCAGGAGATCGCGCAGGCCGAGCGCCGGACAAAATCAGTTGTTGACTGAGGGTTAGGGATATCGTCCCAATCTTTTAGGGCGCCCTGAGACAGCCCCGATTCGGTAACCTGACCCGTTGCCAGCGTGGCGAGTTGACCATCGTTAATCTTTATTAGCTCAAGCAGCCAGTGAGGTTTGTCAATCGGTTTAGCCGGTTGGGCAAAAGCCGTTGGATAGAATGCAGGCAACAGACAGAGCGAAACGGCTCCGGTGCGAACAAAGGTTCTTCGGTCCATCGAAAAGGTCGGGCCCAAAGAGGCTCCGGATCAAGAGTTAGGTAGTTAACTACTCTACCAAAGCACGGAACCCAAACTCTATAACCAACGCTGGGTTTGTGATCGATTCGATCTAGTCGCTGACGGGCTGCACCTCTGCTTCTTTCCGGTAGTTCTCCGACAGGGTTTTATAGGCGTTGGAACGCATGGCTAGCAGGGTGACAATCAGACCAATAAGACCCGTCACGGTGAACAACAGCGCAAGGCCCCGGTCTTTGCCGGTTCCGAACCATCCACCGATCCACCCGACACCCGCCCCGGTGGTCATAAACGGAATGAAAATATACTGTGCAATAGGGCCGATCATAAACGCGGTCAGGGGCGAAGCAGCTTCTTCAACGCTCTGGGCAAAACCAAACACCCGCCCCTGTCGCTCGGGTGGAATCAGCTTTTGCATGATGGTTTGTTCGGCCGCTTCTACCACCGGAATCAGGCACAGATAAATAAACATCCCAATCGTCAGCAGCAGGATCGACGCCTGAATGGTAAAGAAAACGCAGACAATCCACATTGCGATGTTAGCGATGAACAGGGTTCGGAGCGGCTGTTTGCCAAGCCCTTTCCTCGAAACGACCAGCCCACCGATGATAAACCCCAGGCTCAGCACTCCCCACAGCGTTCCCCAGGCCTGAACCGATACGAGCGACAGGCCATACGCATCCATCAGCGACATGAAGACCCCGCCCAGGAAGTTGTTGAAGGTGTTGAAAAAAATGAGCGGAAACAGCCCCGGCATTTGGTTCAGCACGCGAATGGTACCCCGAATATCGATTCGCCTGGTTTCTTCGTCTCCGTGTGCAATTCCTTTTTCCGGGATATCCAGAAACCAGACATGCAGCAGCGTCAGTCCGGTCAAAGCGATGGCCGACACCAGCATCCAGAACATGCCCAGAAACCCAATGATCAGCCCACTGAAAATCGACGCAACCAGAAACCCCACGCCGTTAATTGTGCCGACCATCCCGTTGGCTTTGTCGCGCTCTTCTTCCGGGATCAGCACCGTTACGAGCGTCGATAGCGCAATAGAGCGGATGTTGCCGATGATAGCCCCGATCAGCGACAGCACAATGAATACCCAGAGAACTGGACTCGATGGATCGGAAAAGATTTTCGACGGCGTAAGGATATAAATGAGAAACGAAACGGCGTAGAGGACCAGCGAACCTACACTCGACACGATCATGGCGGTTTTCTTTTTATACCGATCGACCAGCGAGCCCAGAAAAAAGCCGGTAAGCGCCACCGTCCCCGAATACACCCCGGCCATTACCGATGTCGCTACGACGGATTTAGTTTCCAGATACACCCAGAACGTTACCGCAAACCAGACGAAGTTATTGGTCAGGAAAGCCGCCAGCGAATTGGCCAGCACAGCGTAGAATGTTTTCATGAAGGCTGATTTCAAGACCAGTTTCTGCGTCAGGCAGTCAACAGCCCATACGTGTGACGGCGGATTTAATCAGAAGGTCTTATACATGATTTACAAGACAGTTAAAAATTCTTCCGCCTTTATAATTTTCACTTTAGGAAAGTCGAGGTCATTCAATACATTAAAATGCCGGTCATTCGTAACCAGATAGTCGGCTCCACAGGCTACAGCGCAATCAACGAACTTATTATCGTCCGGATCGGCCTCGATTGCATTCCAGTTAAAATAGACATCAATTAGAATAACGTTGGATAGGTTAAGTAATTCGCGAAGTTGAATAGCTGTGCGTTCAATACCAAAACGCACACTGATCTGTTCTCCATACTCAGTCAAGGTTTCATTTGTGACAAACAACAAGAATTTTCCCTGGATAATAGACTGATAGATTCGATGAAAAGGGGAATGACTCGGTAATGAAACGAGTAGTACATTCGTATCCAGAACAATATTCATCACCACTTACTGATTTTCATCGTTAAGCCAGTCATGCATTGTTTGATCTGACCATCCCTGCCGCTCCCAGGCATTGTCTGCCATACCTGTAATTCTATTAGCGAAGTACTGGCCAATAAGGCCACGAATATTCTGTAAGTCTGTTTCACTTACTTCCTGAGCATACAATTTCAGCAATTCCTGTTGCAGATTTGTAAGTTTTCCTGTCGTTGTCATTCTAAAGATATTATCCTCAAATTTAACCTTCCTTTTAGAAAATAATAACTGACTTATCTACTAGTAAAGTATGTCGCCGTGGCAACAGCTTTGTTACCACGGCGATTCTGTGTAAGCACGGTAATAGTTCAGAAACTGACCTTTTTTTGTTAAGAAATAAGCTCAGCCGCGGGCTGCGGCTCAACGGCAGCGGGGTCCATCCACATGATCTCCCAGATGTGCCCGTCCAGATCCTGATAGCCGTGGCTGTACATGAAGCCCTGATCCTGGGGCTCACTGTAGGTCGTACCACCGGCGGCTACCGCTTTACGAATCAGGTCGTCGACGGCTTCCCGGTTTTCAGCGGATAGGCAGATCAGCACTTCGGTGGTTTTTGTCGCGTCGGCAATGGCTTTTTTGGTGAACGTCTGGAAGAACTTCTCGACCAGCAGCATGGCGTAAATATCCTCGCTGATGATCATGCAGGTTGCGTTTTCGTCGGTAAACTGCGGGTTGAAGGTGTAGCCGAGTCTGGTAAAAAATTCAACCGATTTGTTCAGGTTTTTAACGGGCAGGTTTACAAAAATTTTGGTTGCCATGCGTATTTGCGTTTTGATGTTTACCTGACAAAAATACGCTCGATAGTCGGCAACGAGACTGTGTGAATGCGGCAAAAGGAGGGGGTAAATGCGAGCTTTTGTAACACGAGTTTAACCCGTCTTTGACAAAAAACGGATTAAAACTCGTACGCCAGCCCGGCCCTGATACCTAAGCTCTACAAATTCCTGACAAACCGGACATTGAAGCGGTAACCGGCGCTGTCGCTCACGTAAAAGACAATGTTATGTGCCTTACCAGTAGCCCCTTCCTGAATACTGATCGTTGTGCCTTCTGAAGTCCAGAACTCAGCAATGTCGCCGTCCACAGGCGCACTATTCTGGTAGCTGTAACCCGCCGGAAGCGCGTTGAAACCCGACGCATTCGTACCTGGAATGGTTCGCCAGTTGGCGCTGGACGTTAATTTTTTAATAGCCTCCTGTCCCATGGCCCGAAGGCCCGTAAAGACAACCCCCTGGGTTTCGGCCAGCGCCGTATAATCCTGCCGGGTAGGTAGTCGCCAGCCTGCTGGCACGGGAATGTCTTTGGCTTCGTCCAGAGTATAATAGCGTCCGTACTCGGGCTTTTCAGCACCTGTACCATAAGGTATGCCGCCGGGACCGTCGTAGTTAGCGGTCGTCCAGATCTGGTTGCCAATGGTTTGAATCGGGTAGTCTTTTCCGCTAATACGAACCGTTTTGGCAGGCGGGGCGGGTTGTGGCGCATCGGGCGTCGGTTTGCAGGAAAAAGAGCCAGCAACCAACAAGGCCAGCGCCAGTACTGTGTACCGTGTTTTAGGTGTACGGATCATGGTCTCGATCGACTTGGTGAGAGAAATTCACGCAAACCAAACCAGTGAAGACCTGCCGGAAAAGCCGTGGCGGCCCAGCTGCGAAAAATGCGGATCGAACTGTCGATAATAATAAATGGATCGTGTGGACTGGTTTCAGTAGTAGGCAGCGCTTTCCGGTAACTTTTGCCCCTACGCTGCGGTTAGTACTGACAACCGATCGACCAAACCCTATGTACCGACCTCTTTCTGTTTTTTACGCGTTGACTATCCTGGCGCTGCTCTCTTTCGGCTTCAAACCGGACCCAAAATCCCAACCGATTGTGCTGGCGTACGTGGGTGGGTTCCGTGGGCTGGTCAACACCGACCTTATTGCCGCCGAGAAGCTGACGCACATCAACTACGCTTTTGTCGACATTAAAAATAACCGGGCCTGGCTGCATAATCTGTCTACGGATTCCACCAACTTCCGGAAGCTAAACGATCTCAAAATCCGCAACCCAGAGCTAAAAATTCTGATTTCGATCGGTGGATGGGCCTGGAGCGAAAATTTTTCCGACGCCGTTCTGAGCGATACCGCCCGCGTGGCCTTTGCAGCTTCGGCGGTCGATATTGTCCGGGAATACCAGCTGGATGGTATCGACATCGACTGGGAGTATCCCGGTATGAAAGGCGAAGACAACGTATTCCGGCCCGAAGACCGGGAGAATTTCACGCTGATGTTCAAAGCGCTGCGCGAACAGTTGAACGGACTCCAGCAACAAACCGGTAAAAAGTATTTCGTAACGACGGCCCTGCCTGGTTTCGACGAGATTTTTACGCATACCGACATGGCGCAGGCGCAGCAGTACCTGGACTACGTCAACGTCATGTCGTACGACCATTTTACAGGCGGGCCACTGGCCGGGCACCACACGAACCTGTACGCAACGGGCGATACCGATAAGGAACAATCGGGCGACCGGGCCGTGAAACTGTACGAAAAAGCGGGCGTACCAGCCGATAAACTCGTGTTAGGCATTGCATTCTATGGCCGGGCGTGGCAGTTGCAAACCGACGACCCGAAGGCAAAGCCGCGGTCAATCGTGAAAGTAGAGCGGGGCGGTGGCTACAGCTTCATCAAAGATAGCCTACTAACCGACCCAGCCTACAAGCGCTACTGGGACCGGCGCGCCAAAGCCCCTTTTCTATACAATTCCAGTCTGAAGCGGTTTGTTTCCTACGACGATGAGCAGTCGGTGAAAGAAAAATGCCGGTACGTGCAGAAAAAAGGCCTGGCGGGCGTGATGTTCTGGGAGTACTTCAGTGACCCCAAAGGGTATCTGCTGAGCGAAATCAACCGGGATTTGCGGTGATGCTAATGTTGCTTAAGCTATGCCAACAACACACTAGCCGGGATACCAAACTCTTTGTGAAAGAATTTGGCCATGTCCAGTGTCATTGGTTTACGGCGGTTCAGCACTGCTGAGACATAGCTTTTACTACCTAATTTACCAACCAAATCTTTGTTTCTAACTTTTCTCTCTTCCATCTTAAGCCGAATAGCTTCGATTGGATCAGGTGCTGGTATGTTATAATGTTCGTCTTCGTAAGCTTTTATCAGCAATAAGGCGACTTGGACTACCTCCCCTTCCGGCGTATCCGGCTCAATTTTCAAATCAAACTGTGCGTCGATCCACGTCATCATCTCGTCGTATTCCTGTTCCGTTTTTATTGGCTTTAATTTCATAAATTCTGGTATTGTACTGTGGCTACGTCTATCTTATCATACTCCGCATGAGTACCGAACCACTTGATCTGTATGGTCTTATAGCTGAATACTACACGTACGACTAAACGAAATTTGTTACCCATAATATTAAAAACCACTCGATCATCGGCAATAAGACTGGCGTTACCATAGACCGCTTTTAGTTCGTTGAAGTTTGTAAATTCCTTTTCCTGTAATTCAGCATACCATTGCCTTAAAGCATTAGCTGCCTGCGGATATAGTTTACAGTAATCAAGCAATGTACGGCGTGCTATTATGTTGAACATCTATCAAGCCAAGCAAGTTTACTTATAGTGAACAAATTTAAGGCACCAGAATTTACAATCAAAAATCCGTATTCGGCTCCTTCAGTTCCAGCGGTTTGATCCAGATGTTGCGGTAAAGCACGTCGTGCCCTTCGGCCTGGAGTTTCAGACCACCGGGTGTATCGGTAACGCCTTTGCCACCGTCGTTACCCCCATCGATGCCGGAGTTAGGCCCACCCCACACCTGCATGATCGATTGGTTCGTATGGGCTTTTTTACCGTTCAGGTATAGCGTTACCAGCGCGGGTTCGGTTCGTTTGCCATCCTTGAACCGGGCTGCCCGAAACTCGATGTCGTACGCATTCCATTTGCCAATACCCGAGTAGAGTTTATACGGCGACGGCGATTCGTTGATCACCGCCCCCAGGCCGTGCGTGGTCGTATCGCCGTCGAAGATCTGAATTTCGTAACGGTTTTGCAGGTAAACACCACTGTTGCCGCCCGATTTGCTGACGTAAAACTCCACGTGCAACCGAAAATCCCGGAAAACCTCGTTCGTTACAATGTCGGCAGCTCCGTATTTGCCGCCCGCAGCCGATGGGTCGTTGCTGTTCATTACCATGCCTGGTCCGGCGGGGTCTTTTTCCACCGTCCACTTGATGGGCAGCGAAGCGGCTAAGCGGGGGCCCTGCCAGTACGTCCATTTCTCGTCGAGTATTTTGCGCGACCCGTCGAACAGCATTTCGGCACCTTTGGGCGGTTTTGCCCCGACGCCCAGCTGAGCATGAACGGCTATACTGGCAGTGAGGTAAGCTGTCACGAAAAAAAGGGCCGGATAAACAGAAGAGAACCGTTTCATAGCGAACAAATTAGGATTGTTTGGAGCGAGCCGATGACTGAGGTAGTAAGAAGGCTGGGGAGCGCATCTACCCGTCTGACGCAAACTTACCCTTAAGCGATAGGATGGCGATCTGGAAAAGTAGGCTTTAGCTGTGTTTCAACCCAGCGATCGCTAAATACACGTCAGTAAATCGACCTGATGTGTGTGTTTAAGAAGCAGACTTAAAGCCGAGTCATTCACGGTAAGCCGTGCCACGGTTTAGAATCGTAGCACGGCTTACCGCGAAAGACCCGAATTCCATCTCCGCATGAACAATTCCCGCCGGACTTTTCTCAAACAGGGTGCTTCCGTGGCAACCCTGACTACACTTTCGGCTCACCCGCTTTCGCCACAAACGGTCAGCATGGCGAAAGATGCTAACCTGCAGTTGGGACTGGCTTATTTCTGGGGATTCGAACCGCAAAAAATGAAGCTCTCCGTGCAAATGGGTGCGCTGGGGGCCATTGCTCCCGCTAGCCCCGGCATGGTCGGGATGAAAGCTGCCAACGCGTGGGACTACGACGTCCTGAAAGCGATCAGGGACGGGTTTGCGCGTGAGGGGCTGACGCTTCAGGTCATCGAGAGTCCGACGCCGTTGGACAAGGTCAAACTGGGGCTCGACGGCAAAGATGAAGAGATCGACCACTTCATTACGTTCATGAAAAACCTGGCGAAGGTGGGGGTCGACACGGTTTGTTACAACTGGATGCCCGTCATCAACTGGTCGCGGACGAACATGGCCAAACCGTCGCGCGGTGGTGCACTGGTGAGTTCGTTCAATTACGAAGATGCGAAGAACCAGCCGCTAACCCCCTTTGGTGAGTTTTCCGCCAATACAATGTGGAAAAACCTCGACTACTTCCTGAAAGCGGTGGTTCCAGAAGCGGAGAAAGCCGGGATCAAACTCGCGCTGCATCCCGACGACCCACCGGTCGATAAGCTCCGGGGCATTGCCCGCATCATGACCTCCGCCGACGCTTTCAAACGGATGCTGGCGCTCTACCCAAGTCCCAACAACGGCATTACCATGTGTCAGGGTACGTTTGCCACGATGGGCGAAGACATCCCGACGGTGATCAGGTATTTTGGGGAGCGTAACAAAATCTTCTTCGTTCACTTCCGCGACATTCGGGGCAACCGGCTGACTTTTGAAGAAACTTTCGGCGACGATGGCCAGACCGATATGTACAAAGCCATGAAGACCTACTACGACATTGGCTACCGGGGACCTATAAGGCCCGACCACGTGCCTACGATGGCGGGCGACAGCAACGACCACCAGGGCTACAGCCTGTTAGGCAGTTTGCACGCCGTCGGCTACATGCAGGGGCTGATGGAAGCGATCCGAAAACAGCGTACCTAAACCGATTCGGTCAGGGGGTTCTGCCGGAAGATTTCTTCCAGCCGGGCAAACAGTTCCGGATGTTTTTCGTGCAGCAGATCCGGACGTTTGAAAAAATATTCGGAGACGACTGCGAAAAATTCGGCTTCGTTGGTCATGCCGTACGGGTTGATGTCGGAATGATTGGTTTTTATTTCCCCAATGCTTTTGTGAATCAGCTGGAGCCACGGCCTGATGTGGTCTTTTGCCAGCAGCAGTTCCGGCAACCCATCGGTAGCGCCATCGACCTTATCGAGCAGGTGCACAAATTCATGGATACCAGTGTTGCCTTTGCTCGTTTCGTTGGCAAACCCTTCGTGCAGAGCCGGTTTCGACAGAACCATCGTGCTTTGCAAAGCGCCCCCCTCGCCTACCATGCCCAGGATGTTCCGGTCGTCGCCGGTGGTTTGATAATCGGCATTGAACCGATCTTCGTACAGCAGCACGTCGGTGAGCGGGTAGTACCAGTCGTCGAAGCCAAAAATGGGAATAATGGCGCTGCTCGCTACCAGTACTTTGTCCAGATCGTCGACCGTTGTTCCCACGCCCTCAATGCGAGTATTGTTCAGAAAGTGCCGGACCCGCTCTTCGAAGCGCTTCTTTTTCTCGTCGCTCAGCGACCGGTAATAGGCAACGTGTTCCGACAGCAGGGCTGGATAACTGACCGGCAACGGCGCAGCGTCCTGCTTTTTCCCCTGCCAATATCGCCAGACCAGCCAGCCCATTACAGCCACAATAACACCAATCAGTAGCATCATAATTTATTCACTTTTATACCGACCTTCGATTCGACCTTAATCAGCGCCTGGATACCGTCGGGCCGGATCGCGATCTTTTGGGGGACAAACCGAAACGACTGAATACCCAGATCTGTTTTTTTGCCGACATCTGCTTTCTCGAACGCCTTGTCGATGATATGCGGCAAACTGGCGATCTCGTCGCCCAGATGGATAGTGAAAAGGCCCTCCAGTAGTTTTTGTAAACCGCTCTTTCCTAACGAATGGGTGCCTTTCGACAATAGGCTTTCGCTGCTGGTATCGAAATCAATATTCTGAACGATCAGGGTGTTGTTCAGCGTGTCGAAAGCCGGACGACCACGCAGATAGACCGGTCCGTCGATGAGGCCGCTCAGATCGGCTTTGATGATCAGGGCGCGCTGACCGCCGTACACCGATACGCCTTTTACGGTAACCGCGCCCAACGCCATTTTTTTAGGTTCTTTACCCATATTGCGAGCCAGCATCCGGTTGATGTCGTCGTACGGAATAAAACTCATCAGGTGCAGATCTGACGTCTGCGATACCGAATCGCGCTTCTGCAACAGGGGCAATGGGGTCTTTGGATGCACCGGCGACTCGGGTTTTAATTCGGTCTGCGTCTCAACCGCAATACGCAGATGAGTCGTTAGCTGATGTGCGTTACCCGTTACAGGGCCAGCCGCTACGCTTATGGGTTTGGGCACCAGCCAGAGACCAAATTCCTTATCGATCTGCAACGGTTTCTGCATATCCCGCCAGATGGGGCTTACCATCTGATCGAGTCGGAGATCTTTATGAACGGCCGAGTCGATGGCCTGTTCGATATCTGTTTTATGCTTGTCCAGAATATTCTGAGCCAGCTTCGTCAGAGAGAACTCTTTGCCCAGCAACCGAAGCTCGGGTTTTACGATCCACTGGTAATCCGCGAAGGTAGTATGACTCGCCAGTCGCCAGTTGGAGGTTACGCTGATCGGGCTTTTGAAATCGACATGCAGTACGCAAAAGGGCTTCTTGGGGGGCGTCGTATCGTGACTAAAAGGCTTGGTCAGCCATAGTTGAAGCGGTGCCGACAGCTTGATCTGGTTGTCGGCGTACTGAACCTGTACATCGCCCAGCCGCTTCACCCGAAAGGAAATAATCCCACTGGTTTTTCCATCTTTCTCTTTCCCGATGAGCACCGGGTCAAGTTCCTGGTTGATTTTCTGCTGCAGCTCGGCCAACTCGAACGTAACCGGACCGGCCAGGTACGAAATGGTTGGAGGAATAGGCGGATCGAACCCTTCCGCTTTGGGTGCCTGCGGCTCTTTCGACTGGCACCGAACCAATAACAGAAGCGTAGCCAGACCAACGAGCCAGGGGCTGGTATGCATGGGTTTCATGAACAAAAAGTGCCTGGTGGGGCGGTCTATAGTAACCGTATTCGTATGCCTATTAACTGATGACCGTCAGGTATGTTTCCGACGACAAAATTCTTGTGACAGAACGCAATCAGCGATGCCATCAATTCTTCGGTTCAACGCCTAATCAGGCGGGTAAAATAAAAGGCCAACGGTCGTCATAAACGAGCCATTGACCTTTTTGATAATCTCGCTTAATGGAAACTTCGGTACTACCCCGGTGGGGCCGTACCAGGCATCCGACAAAATGGCCTAAAACAACTTTTCGTTCGGGGGCTTGATGCCTTTCATACGAATGTAGATGGTGCACTGGCCTCGGTGGTGTGTCTGGTGCTCAAAGGCTTTCGCCAGAACGACTTCGCGGGTCATTTCGCGCTGTCCCATTTTCACAGACTCGGCCAGTTGCGCATCGGTCATCCCTTTTACGGCGTCGATCATGAAATCGTAGCTGTCCATCACGGCTTTAGTCAGAGTCGCTTTGGTTTTCAGCTCGCTCATCTCCTCCAGCTTCTTCCCCTGAAATGGATTAGGTTTCCCGCCGGCCAGCGCCCCAAAATTGTAATTGGCCGCAGCCAGATGCAGCATCTGTTCGGCAAAACTCCGGATTTCCGGCGTTGGTTTGTAGTTCACGCCATCCTCGGTCATGACGTCCAGGTATTCTTTCGTGTATTCTTTGGCCCGCTGCCAGTCTGCGGTCAATTGCGTGATGGTAGTCGATGGCGCAGCGGCCCAACTCGCGGCAAACGTCCAGAGTACGCTCAACACAGCGAAAGCAAAGCGAACAGGTAATTTAGCAATCATACTAGTATGGGTTGGATGGTTAACGATCGCCGGACTCCGTGGTTGGCTATCAGGCTCTTTACTTAAAGAGAATCCTGAGCAGAAGCTACTGAATCGGCGCAACAGGCTCCGTATGCCCAAAAAGATCCGGCCGACGGATCCGACAACCCCAGATCAGGGCTTGATCGATAGGTGGTTTTCGGTTATCTTTCTGCACAGATAAACCTTTCTTTTCCGGATGTTTTCTCGCCGTTCGTTCCTTCGGTCTACCAGCCTGGCTCCCTTTCTTTCACTGGCTGATCGTCGGCCACCTACTCCGCTCATTAAGCCTGCCCGCCTGCGACCAGGCGATACGATCGGGCTGTTTTGTCCGGCAGCACCGGCCTACAGCCAGGAAACCGTGAAGATCGCGCAGGAATCGCTTCAGGCACTTGGTTTTCAGACCAAAGTCGGTCCACACGTATACGACCGCTACGGTTACCTGGCCGGGCGTGACGCCGATCGTGCATCGGACCTGCACGCTTTTTTCAACGACCGGAGCGTAAAGGCCATTATGGCCATCCATGGCGGTTGGGGATGCGCCCGGCTGCTGCCGCTGCTGGACTACGACCTTATCCAGCGGAACCCGAAAATCCTGATCGGCTACAGCGACATTACCGCCCTGCTGCTGGGTATCTATACCAAAACCGGTCTGATGACCGTGCATGGCCCGGTCGGATCGGCTACCTTTAATGCGTATACAGTCGACTGGTTCAAGCGGGTGTTGGTGGAAGGAGAAACCGTAATCATGCGCAATCCCACCGATAAAGGCGATAACCTGACGCAGGTTCAGGATCGAATCACTACCCTCAAACCGGGTCTGGCTCGTGGGCGGCTGGTCGGCGGCAACCTGACCGTGCTGAGCCATCTGATCGGATCGGCGTATCTGCCCGACTGGAAAAATACCATTCTGTTTGTGGAAGACACGCACGAAGAAATTTACCGCCTGGACCGGATGCTGACCCACCTGAAACTGGCGGGTATTCTGGACCAGGTAGCGGGGTTTGTGTTCGGCAAATGCACTGACTGCGAGCCGAAAGGCGGTGGATACGGTTCGCTCACGTTTGAAGACATTTTAACGGAACACGTTATTCCGCTGCAGAAACCGGCCTATTCGGGTGCGATGATTGGGCACATCCGCGATAAATTTACGGTTCCGCTGGGTATCGACACCGAAATCGACGCCACCGCCGGTACGATCCGCCTACTGGAACCCGCCGTCAGTTGACGTGCTTTTGTGAAAAAACTATGAACGACGAACAGCCGCACGGCAACTCCGAACTGTTAAAAGAACTGCTGCATTACCAGATGCCGTTTGGCAAGTACAAAGGCACGCTCATCCGCGCCTTGCCGGTTTCGTACCTGGAATGGTTTGTGCAAAAAGGATTCCCGGCTGGAAAACTGGGTATGCTGCTGCAAACCATGTACGAAATCAAGCTCAACGGGCTGGAATATTTGCTGGACGGCATACGGAGGTGAGATGTGTTTAAAACCTATTTTTTCTCGTCTTCCTTTTTTGTCGGCGATTTCCAGAATTCCGGTGCACCGTATTTACCTCTGGACACCTCCCCGCCGTATAGCACTGAGTTCAGTAACACCCGATAGGTACCTAGCGGCTGACCACGCCACTGAGGTCGGAAACCGTGCAGGATGACATGCCCTTTGCCCTGCTGCACATCCAGTGAAGCCGCGCAGCCCTGCAAATATTTTTCGCCCAGCATATAGCCTGAGCGCAGGGGTGAACCCGCCGACGCGAACTTAGCCAGCGCCTGTCCTTTAAAGCCGTCGAGTGTGGCAAAAACGGGGCTATCATCCACAAACACAACCGCTTTGGCAGGCATACCCGCCATCACCGGATGCGTCGCGTCGGTCTCGACTTCCAGCAGCGATCCGCCCGTGAAGTAATCTTTGCTGTTGAGCCCGGCTACGACATTTTTCACGGGCAAGTGCAGGGCATCGATGGCGTAGTCGCTGCTCTCGTTCAGGCAGACGAGCGTACCGCCCTGACTGACAAAAGATCCAAGACTGGCGGCTCCCTGCGCGCCCAAGCCACCTTCGTAAGCGGGCGGAACGGCACCTTTTGCATAACCATCTTTTAGGTTTCGCGGCCGGTCAGAAGCCATCAGGATAACATCGAAGCGGTCGCTCAGGTCGCCCGCCAGTATGTCGGTATTGGTAATCGTAACGAACGGCAATTCAAACTGCTCCAGAACCCACTGGCTCCAGCCAGCGTCCATGCTGGCGGTCCAGGGTTTGTAGAGCGCAATACGGGGCTTAACGGTAGCACCGGTTGCGCTGGCGGTCAGTTCGCCCAAAACGCCCAGCTCCTTTATCCATTGGTCGAGTTGACCCTTCCCAATTCCGCTGATGGCATAGCGCTGAGCTTCTTTATTGTATTTCACTGTTCCACCCGCTTTCAACGACCGGGCGACTACTTTGAACGCATTATTCTGCACCGGACTGACCAAGGCAACTGCTCCCGAGCCTATTAGTCGGCCTTCGGGCGCTTTAATGGCCGCCGAAACCGGGTTGGTATCAAACCCGATGCCTGTTACAAAATCGGCGGGAGCGGCATCTTTTTTATCGTCATTCTGCCAGTTTTTCGCCGTTCCGCTCACCATCTGAATCGCTCCTTTCACATCAGCGGTAAGCGGAGTTGTGGCCGGAATCACGCTCAGCTCAAACTGCAACGGAAGCGTCCAGCCAGCGGCATCGTAGGGTTGCTCGGGGGGACCGCCCGGAAACTCGCGCAGGTCGGGGTATACCTGCACGTCGAGCAGTTGCCTGGTCAGCTCGCCGTACTCCTGGTTCATTGGAATAACCCAGGTTCCTTTGGGATACGTCCGGCCGTCGAACGCTACGTCTTTACTCAGTTGCCCGATCCGGATGCCATGAAAAGCCAACCGGCGCAGCAGTTCGGCCGGACGCGCCGGGTCGCGTTGTTTCTGCGGGATAAAATACGCATACGGGGGTTCCTGTTCATACTTTTTAATCGTGTTTCGCCCGGCCTGATAGCGGTTATACAGCAGCACATCGCCGTATTTAGCTGCGTAGTCGAGCGTAGCCAGCGAGGCCGTTTGCATGTAGGCAATGGCATCGCTGATGCGCCACCAGCCGCCCGGCCACGGACTCGCATACAGCGACTCGATCCGGAACTCGTTCTTGTCTTTCGGGAAATCGCGAACTGTATAAAAATGGGGCGTCGCGTAGTTGTACAAAGCCGTCTCGGTCCAGAACGCCGGAATATTCTGCAATACCGGCATGTAGTCGATATAACCCGGATACCAGGCATCGAAGCCGGTGCCCATGTGCGTAGCGCCTTTCTGTCCGTTGGTTTCCAGGGCTTGTGCCATCGCCATACCGATCATGTTCACTTCGCGGGCGATGATCGGCGGGGTTTGCGATGCAATCGGTTCGGCAAAGGGCGGCAGCCAGATACGGGTCGGGAAAGGCGAGGTCTGGTGATGCACGAAAATGATGTTCGGCTCCCACTCCCGCCAGGTGCGTGTCACCACGCGCGACTCGATCATGTTGAGCATGTAAGCGTCGCGGTTATTGTCGTGACCAACGTATTTCTGGTACAGAAACGGCAACGGCGCGATCTCGTAGGGCGTTCCCACGTTCGATTTGTACCAGTCGCCTACCATCGTCTGCCCGTCTGGATTCAGCGACGGCCAGAGCAGCAAAATCACGTTATCCAGAATAGCCTTGATTTTCGGATCGTCGGCTTTGCTGAGCAGTTCGTACGCCAGCGAGATTGTGTGCTGTGCCCCTGCTACCTCCGACGCATGCAGGCCACCGTCGATATGCACCAGGGGTTTGCCCTCCTGCGCCAGCTTTTTCGCTTCCTCGTCCGTCAGACCAGTCGGGTGAGCCAGGCGTTGAGCAATGGAGCGGTATTTGTCGATGTTATCCAGGTTCTTTTTGGCCGAAATCAGCGCAAAATACCACGGTCGCCCTTCGGACGTTTCGCCGACATGCACCAGTTTCACCATATCGCTGGCTTCGTCGAGTTTTTTGAAATAGCTCAGCGATTGTTCGTAGGTAGCCAGTTTAAAATCCGCCCCGACCGGAAAGCCCAGCGTTTCTTCAGGCTTCGGAATTGGTTTCTGTTGCGCCTTTAGCGGTAACTTTATCAGGCCGCAAATCAGGAGGGCAATTGGCAGCCAGGCGTGTTTTCGAATATACGGTGGGTACATGTTTATGGTCATCGTGTAGCTCAGGTTGTTGATAGAATCTGTTTTTCTGACAGGATCAAAAAGAAGAAGCAAATCCTGTCAGAAAAACACACCACCTATTCGGGCTTTGGGAAAAGATTATGCAGCAAGTATAAACACTGCACCTGTAAAAGCCTCCAATGACAGTAAATTCATTAAATTATGGACTAGTTATCGTTATAATAATTCTATTTTTTCTATTTTCTCCGAACAAAATATTGGTTTATCTAACAGATCAGTTGATCTATCCAGGCTTGGGTCCTACACCGGAGCAGTGTCGGGAAGTCGCTACCTTTGTGTATGGATTATTTTAAAAAGCTGCTCCAGTTACTCAAGGTTGAACGAGAAGAAGACCGCAATCAATACCGTAAACTCACCGAAACCACCTCGATTGCCGACCGACGGGCCAACGGCCTGACCTGGTATCCCATTGCCATCCGGGGATCTGAAATGGGCCGCGGGGATTACCTGACGGTGGAAGTCGAACGAACCACGCACCAGGACATTCCGCACCAGTTACGCTTCGGCATGCCCGCCGTATTATTCAGCAACCACGACCCCAGTACCGACCGGGTAGAAGGCACCCTTACGTACCAGGGTGGCAACCGCGCTAAAATAACCCTGCGCACTGATGAACTGCCCGACTGGAGCCGCGACGGCAAGCTGGGCGTTGAAGTATTGTTCGACGACAACAGCTACGACGAAATGGAACAGGCCCTTAAACTGGCCGATTCGCTGCAAAACAAGCCCGACCAGCGACTGATTCAGATTCTGATCGGCGAAAAAGCACCGACGTTTCATACCGAAGTGGCTCCGTCGTCCTTTCCTACACTGAACTCCAGTCAGGTATCGGCGGTGCAGAAAATACGGTCGGCCAACGAACTGGCGATTGTACACGGACCGCCGGGCACGGGCAAAACCACCACGCTGGTGCAGGCGATCAAAGCACTGATCAGGCAGGATAACAAGAAATTGCTGGTGGTGGCCCCTAGTAACACCGCGGTCGATCTGCTCAGCGAAAAACTGCACGACGAAGGGCTGAACGTACTGCGAGTGGGTAATCCGGCCCGCGTGTCGGAGCGGCTTATGGCACTGACGCTGGACCATAAAATGGGCGAACACCCGGCTATGAAAGAAGCCAAAAAGCTGAAGAAACAGGCGAATGAGTTCCGAACGATGGCGCACAAGTACAAGCGAAATTTCGGGAAAGCCGAGCGTGAACAACGCAAAGCCCTGTTCGACGAAGCCCACCGGATCATGAAAGACGTGGCGAATTCGGAGCAGTACGTCATCGATGACCTGATTGCGAAGGCGCAGGTGATTACGGCCACGCTGGTCGGCGCAAACCATTATACCGTCCGAAACCTCACTTACCACACCGTCGTGATCGACGAAGCGGGGCAAGCGCTGGAACCGGCCTGCTGGATTCCGATCCTGAAGGCGCAGAAAGTGGTACTGGCGGGCGATCACTGCCAATTGCCGCCGACGATTAAATCAGCCGAAGCCGCCCGGAACGGACTGGGCGAGACACTGCTCGAAAAATGCGTCGCTCTCCACCCCGAAGCCGTTACGCTGCTAAACGAACAATACCGGATGCACGAGCACATTATGGGCTATTCGTCGCAGGTGTTTTACGAGAACAAAGTCCGGGCACACGAATCGGTGGCCCGCCATGCGCTGTTCGACGGCGATCCGTCGCTGGCGTTTGTCGATACGGCCGGTTGTGGTTTCGACGAAAAACTGGACGGGACGAGTTCAACGAATCCGGAAGAAGCGGCTCTGCTGATGAAGCATCTAACCCAGCTCGTCACCGACCTGAGCACGCGCTATACACCGCAGGCTTTCCCGACCATCGCCATCATCTCGCCTTATAAACAACAGGTCAGTCTGCTAAAAGAGCTACTGACTCACTCGCCTGATTTACTGATTTATGGCCCTAAAATATCGGTCAATACGATCGACAGTTTTCAGGGGCAGGAACGGGATATCGTGTACATTTCCATGGTTCGCAGCAACACCGAAGGCGACATTGGTTTTCTCTCCGACATTCGCCGGATGAACGTTGCCATGACCCGAGCCCGCAAAAAACTGATCATCGTGGGCGACAGCGCTACGCTGGCGAACCTTCCTTTCTACGCCGATTTCATTAGCTATTCGGAAAACCTCAATGCCTACCAAAGCGCCTGGGAGTGGATGGGATAGGCACCCTAAAAAAGCGTCGGCTGAAGATCACTCCAGCCGACGCTTTTTTCGTAGGATTTACTTAGGAAATTTGAATCTGGGTCGGGGCCTTTGGCTTGGCTTCCTCTTTTTTGGGAAGATTAATGTGCAGAATGCCATCCGTATACCGAGCCTCGATCCGGTGTTGTTCACAAGTGTCTGGCAGCCAGAACGACCGGGAGAAGGCATGATAGCTGAACTCCCGTTTGGTGTACTGCCCATGCTGATCTTTCTCCTCGTTGCGTTGCTGTTGCTGGGTAGCAACGGTCAGTTTACCATTGTCGAGCGTCAGGGTAAAGTCTTCTTTTTTCATACCGGGTGCCGCCACTTCAAGATGGTACCCATCGGTATCCTCCTTAATGTTGACCGCCGGAATCAGCGTACCTACCCTCGCCCGGCTAACACCCGGCCAGTTGAAGTTAAACAACTCGTCCATGTCTCTGCCCATGAATTCATCCAGCAGAGAGGGAATGTTTCCGTTTCCATTGAATTTAACCAGTGACATTGTTTTTTAGATTTAAAAGTGAAACATGAAAAGTTTTCGCCGGATGCTACAGCAACCAAAATGCCAACTTTTATCTTCTTAAACACGCCAATGACATCACTGACAAAATGTCATTTTTCCCACAGAAAATATGTCAGAAGCTGACCATGAAATGACCACAGATCACGCCCCACTCCTACAGGCTATCCGCCAGTGGGTGACAGTTTCTCAGTCGGAAGAAGCTATCATTTCAGGGTTATTTGAGCCCAGGCTTATCAGGGCCAATGACTTCTTCTTACAGGCGGGCGACGTATGCCGTCATGTCGGTTTTGTGGTGCAGGGCTTTCTTCGCTATTACATTCTGGACGATGGCAGCGAACACACTTATGATTTCTCAGCCGAACAGTCCTTCACCTGCAACTACGAGAGCTTTCTGACGCATACACCATCGACCCGCTTCATTCAGGCGGTTGAGGACACTACTCTGTTTGTGATTCACTACGAGAATTTACAACGGCTTTACGAACGCCTGCACGAAGGGCAAAAACTTGGGCGGCTGATAGCTGAGCAGTTATTTGTGATGATGCTGCAAAAACTCACCTCGTTCTATACCGAAACAGCCGAAGAACGGTACGAGACATTCCTCCGCACTTTCCCCGATTTGCAGGAGCGCATGCCGCAGTATATCGTGGCATCGTACCTGGGCATCAAACCGCAATCGCTCAGCCGGATTCGGGCGCTACGCGCGGGCAAACCGTACTGATCGATCTTCACATAGGTGAATGCAGGCGCCGGCACCAGACAGGAACTTTGCCTCGTCAATAACCTTAAAGGAAATCATGTTAACGGAAAGAATGCCCCTGTGGGCCAAAGCAATCGGTTATGTATTTGGTATCGGTATGGTGTTTATCGGAGGTCGCTTCCTGCTCGATCCGGAAACCGCCGAGCGCGGATTTGGACTGATCTATGACCAGCCCAGCAACGCTTTTCATTACATTAAAGGGATTCGCGATCTGTTTTCAGGTCTGTTGATGACCCTATTTACGCTACTGAACTGGCGAAAACCCCTCGCTGTCGTCATCCTAACGGGCTCACTAATTCCGGTCGTCGATATGCTCATCGTGCTTTTATTGCCTTCTACAGTACCGAGCGCGGCCTGGATTCACGGGCTGACCGCCCTGACGGCCTGGGTATACGGCTATTTTCTCCTCCGCCCTTGATTTAAACACAGAGGCACGGAGAACACAGAGATATATAATAAACCTCTGTGTTCTCCGTGCCTCTGTGTTTAAACCCAACTATTGCTTTTCCAGCTTTTTCAGCTCGCTTTGAATGTACTCTTTCGACAGCCAGTTCGTGCCGATCATGACACCTTCGATATTTCGGGTCTGGGTAATGTCTTTCAGCGGGTTGCCGCTCAGCAGAACCAGATCCGATACATTTCCGGTCTTGATCACACCCCAGTCCGGCTTGGACAGATAGTTCGCGACGTTGACCGTGCCGGTGCGCAGGGTTTCATAAGGTGTTAGACCCGCATCGACCAGGTATTTCATTTCGTGGTGCACCGAAAAGCCCGGCACGTTCAGGACCTGGGGAGCATCAGAACCCAAGAGCAACTGGACGCCATTTTTCTGACATTCGTAAATCAGTTTGCGCCGAATCTGAATCAACTTTTCGGCATGCTCTTTCGAGAAATTCGGGTTGCTGTTATAGCTCTTCTTCGAGTTGAGCCAATTCGTCACCTCCTGCGGTTTCATGTATTTAAATTCCGGCGCATTGGCAAAGGCCTCGGCCGACAGGGGCGAAAGCCAGCGCTCGGCCAGGGCCTGCGTGGGCACCACCCGGATTTGTTTGTCGCGCAGCCCTTGTACCAGCTTCGGTATCTGCGCCGAATCGGCCCGGTACGCAATCCAGGAAGCGAACAAACCCGTTTCGGGCTCGGCCAGCGTATCCGAGCGGGGCACCAGCGCTTCGACAAACCCGTCCAGGTGATCGATCGACGAGTAGCTGGCATCGATCGCCCGCCAGACACCCACATTGAACGAGACGTGGCCTACGAACGGAATCCCGACTTCGTGGGCGGTGTTGGCGATAGCCGGAAAGGTTTCTTTGGTCAGGCCGGGGTGCAGTTTCAAAAAATCGTAACCGGCCACTTTCTGCTCCCGTACCATTTCGGCACCGCGCCCGGCCGTTTTGACCGTCTGCCCGTTGAACGACGGACCGGTCGTGTAAAAGTGCGGACCGAGAATTTCACCACTGTTGATTTTACTGCGCAGTTCGAGGTGTTTGGGGTGGCCGAGCATGCCCCGGATGGTGGTGATGCCGTTGGTCAGATAGAGCATCAGCACCTCTTTCATAGGCTCGATATCGTCGATGGGCGGCACGTGTGCGTGGATTTCGGCCCAGCCCGGCGTCAGGTATTTTCCGCTGGCGTCAACCACCAAGGCATCTTTTCCGAATTTGACGCTTCCTTCCTTTCCCAATCCGGTGATCCGGCCATTTTTAACCACAACGGTCTGATTTTCCAGCACCCGCTCCCGATCCATTGGAATGACGTTGACCGACCGGAAGACAATTTCCCGCGGGCTGTTGCTGGTGAGTGACTGCGCAGAAAGCAGCGCGCCGGGGGCCAGCAGCAGGACGATGAGCAGCAAAGTATGAATCTTTCGCATGTGTAAAGAAGGTTTGGTGGACCGGTACAAACTTTTACGACTTCAGCACCGTTTGGATTCTGTTAACGATCGAATAACGAGCAATTTATGAAAATCAGCGCGATTATAACCGGTGCCACGGGCATGGTAGGCGAAGGCGTCTTACTCGAATGCCTGGCCGATCCTGAAGTCGAACGAGTCCTGGTGATCAACCGAAAGCCCGGTGGCGTATCGCATCCCAAAGTAAAGGAAATTATCCATCCCGACTTTTTCGATCTGACACCCATCGCCGATCAACTGGCGGGCTACGACGCCTGTTTTTTCTGCTTGGGCGTATCATCTGTAGGCATGAGCAATGAGGAGTACAAGCACCTAACCTACGATCTCACCCTCAATGCCGCGCAGTTGCTGGCAAAACTGAATCCGGACATGATGTTTGGGTACGTATCGGGTGCCGGCACCGACAGCACCGAGCAGGGTCGTCTGGCCTGGGCACGGGTAAAAGGCGCGACCGAAAATGCGCTGATGCGGCTGTTCAAACGGTCGTACATGTTCCGGCCGGGGTTTATGAAAGCGACACCCGGTCAGAAAAACGTAAAGAGCTACTACAACTACCTTAGCTGGATCTATCCCATCGGTCGGGCGCTTTATCCGGCGGGCTTTTCGACCTTGCAGGAACTCGCGCAGGCCATGATTAAAACGGCCAAGGTCGGTTACGAAAAGCAAATTCTGGAGGTAAAAGACATCGTCCGGTTGGCGCATCGGTAAAGAGCCTCCGGCTACGGGCGAATCAGCAGAATGATCGCCAGAATACCCAGGGCAACCCCGGCCAGTTCGCGCGGGGTTATTTTTTCGCCGAAAACGAATTGGCTGAGCAGCAGGCTGAGAGCAATCACGATGACCGAGTGAAACACGCCAACCGTGAACAGTTTGAAACTGCGCATGGCATAAAACCAGCCCACCGCGCTGCCGCCATAAATAAGCCCACCCAGCAGCAGTGGTTTCCAGCCCGTCCATCCGACCTGCAACGAAGCTTTCTTGATCAGGTAGTCGGCGAGCAGCGAAACGAGTTCGATACCGACAATGAACAGCAACCATTTTATGCGTTCGCTCATAGCTGTTTCTGAACGGTATAGTTGTGAAGCATAGCCTGAAAATCAGCATTCTCGGTCGATCGAACGACGAGCAGTTGTTGTGGCTGGCCAAGCAGCGCGGGGGCAATAACGGCCAGAGGCAAGCGTAGATCCGGTCGAAAGGCGTCGTCCTGCGCGATAATCCCCCGGCAGTTCGGCGCGCCACATCGGCAAACGAACGTCTCGAAATGACCATAATAACTGTCGTAATCTTCCACGATTTCTTCATCGGGCTCGATGGTGCGCAATGCCACGCTGACGTTATCGAACTCCTGCAAGCCAGTCGAGTTGGGCACACACGAGTGATTTACGTACTTGCCCTCATCCCAGGGAATAATCACCCGGTTTTTGTTATCGAGGTAACTGTAGATGTCCAGCTTCTGTCGTTGCAAACCATCGAGTGCCAGGTACTGAGCCAACGGAATGTGCGCATCGATATCATCGGCGATCCAGAGGATTTCACCCCGTTCAAACCGACGTTTGGCAAATAAACCCAGGCCTTTGTTCGTGTTGCCGACATACGTATCGGGGTGGACCATCGCGTGTGTAGCGGTAATAAATGGTAGATTTTCTAAGCCGGCTTTCTGCTACAAGCCCGCAGCAATCCGGTCGTTGTCGGTCAGTACCGGATAAATGAATTCGCTGAGGTAGTTATACTGATTTTTATGGGGATCGGCAAAAAAACTAAGCACGACTCCATCTTCGTTGCTGATTTTTATGAGCGGTCCCGTCACCAAAAGGCTGTTGGGCAGGAACCGGATTCGAAGCGGCTTTTGACACTGATCAGGATACACACAGGTTTCAGAAAGGCCCGGCCTCGTTAAATCGAAAAAGGTCAATTTCTCAGCGGTAGCCCGGATCAGTTTTTCATCCGGTCCGTTCGAAGAAGCGTAAAAAGCGTATTGACTGGTTTTATTCGGGATCGACAGAGGTACTTCCCGTTGCTTGCCCTGAAGTACGTCATAGACATACAATTTTGTGCTACCGGAGTCTGCCGATCTTACGAGTACAGACGATTTACCGGCTTTGACAATCGAATAATCTGTCCACAAAACCGGCTGTCTGGTAGCTGCCATCAGATCGTAATTGTAGGTCAACGCCGGTACGTCGGTACGATACAAAACGTGCCCGGCCCAGCCGAATACAGTATAATCGCTGACGTTGCGGGCTATGACGGTGGGCTGCGAAGCCGGCTGCGCTAGTTGAACCGCGTAGAGCGTATACTCATTGGTAGTACCAGCCGCCTGTTTCGTAGCAACGGTCAGGATCGATTCATCCCGGTTAAAAACTAACTCGGCGGTGTTTTGATTGGCACGCGGTAGCTGGACAGCGGTCTCGCGCTGGGCTGAAGTGAGCTCACGGACAACCAGTTGTCCGGTTAGATTGAGACGAACCAGGTAGCGGCCGGATGGTGAAAAGGCCACCTGGGCGGTAGCGGAGTAGGCAGTTTGCTGTCCCGTTCGTAAATCCAGCATATCATACTGGTTATGAGTAGGATGTTTAACCAGCACGAACTCTTCCGAAGCCGAAAAAGTCAGGTCGTCCAGACTAAATTCAGGAATGGTTTGGGTAAGGTTTCGGAAACCGGCGTATTCATCGCCATTCTTTTCCAGATTATACAGATGCACGCCCTCACCGCTGGCATCCAGAATGGCCAACCAGCGTCCCTTCGGCGAAACGACTACCGTTCGAACGGCCTGCACCGAACCAGTACCGGTTTTTACAACGAGCCCTTTGCTCAGTAGTTTGTGGAGCGAAGGAAAGGCATACGATGTCCCTTGACGAGGAAAAATGCGCTTTTGTTTTGTTAAATCGAGTACCTGCAGGGTACTGTCTGTATCGAAAACGACCAAGTAATTGCTTCGTAGCTGGAGTTGCACGGCACTTTTCAGATTCAGGGGGTCCTGCTCCGGCCAGTCCAGTTTCTGATAAGCTTCCGGCCCGTTACCAGCGTCACGGCTTTTGTTCCAGACCTCGAAATAATTTCCCTGGTATAGATTGGCCACGAAGTGTAGACTGGTATCGCCCGGATCGATCTGCGTGTCTTTTCCGGCAAAAGGCACCAGCAACCGGTCACGAATTTGCGTGTCCAGCTCATTCCGTTTTCCGAAATCCCACAACGGACGTATTTGCTGGCTGCTCTCCCAGAGCCGGAACGCCATGCGCTGATTCCCCGCATTGTATTCGTCAGCCGCCCATTCGCTGTTGGCATCGGCCAGGAGCCGTTTATTATTCGTCAACGAGTAAAACGTTAAACAGCCCATCCCGACGACCGCCCCGACGGTAACCACCAGCCAGGTCGTCAGCCGTTTCAGTTTCCGGCGCTGGTGTTGTTCTTCGAGCAGTTGAATATCCTTTTCCCGGCGTTCGTGTTCCAGCCGTCGCTGCTCGGCCAACAGGTGCTGCCGCTCGACTTCCGCCTTTTTTTGTTGCTCAAGCTGGGTCTCCCGCTCACGGATACGCTCGCGTTCCCGATTCTCCCGTTGGCGGATCGTATCGAATAGCTGACGTACTTTTTCGACCGGTTCGATAAGCGTATCGTGGCTCAGTTCATACGTCTTGCCCAGGTGTGTTTCTTCGGCCCGGATCAGTCGGGCTTCCTGGAGCTTCTCGATGATCTGCGTATGGCCCCGCAGTAGCTCCTGCATTCTGGATTCGGCCAGACCGACCCGCTGGTGGTTGACAACCAGTTCGTTTTCGAGTACGTGCCGGGCCAGTTCGACTTCTTCGGTGGTGCCCAGGCTACGAAGCTGATTGCGATAAAATCGATTCAAAATCCGCTTCGTACTGTTGGCCCTGTCGATGGTGTCGATAACGATGGCGACGTCTGCGGTGGGCCATTTCTCGACGACATAGCTCTCGAAATGATTACAAACGATCTGCAGCTGCGAGCTTTCGATCTCGCAA
Organism: Spirosoma koreense; assembly: GCF_054777875.1. Lineage (NCBI taxonomy): Bacteria > Pseudomonadati > Bacteroidota > Cytophagia > Cytophagales > Cytophagaceae > Spirosoma > Spirosoma koreense. Next base: position 797,980 of record NZ_BAAHAC010000029.1, read on the forward strand.
TCTTTATTGCTCAGGTCGCCGATGATTTTTTCGCGTACGGCCGGGCTAAACCGAAACTTAGGGGTCCGATACATTCCGTCGGTCTGAGCGGGCTTGTCGATGGCATCACGGGCCTGATCATCGTGCAGCGGATTGAGTCGATAGCGATTCCGGAAAATCAACGGGATAAACGTCTTTAGTCCGTCGATTTCAAAAAGCCGGTCGGAGCGAATCGACAGCAGACATTTTACGGATGGCTGCTTCCCCCAGGCCATCGTTTGGGGTTGCCGCTTGAAGGGGGGTATATCCAGCAGCCAGTTGATGACCCGCGTTGGTGGCTGGTCATGAATCAGTTCGGCCAGCTGCTGCGCAAACAGTTGCTGTGAACCAACCGGAAAAGCGAAAAACTCCTCGAACTGATCGAACACAAAAACCGGAACCGCATCGTTTGGAAACCGATAAACCTTAACGTATTCCCACAGTTGCGGATGCTGGGCGTCGAACAGGATCGGTTGAGCAGGTACGTAGGCATTTTCGTTCAATACCGCGTTCGCCAGTTGTTGCTCCCCCTGTTGAATGTCGGTTTGTAACTGCGCCCGTCCGACGGACTTTTCCGCAGTCGCATCAGCGGCTGGCTCTACCGACTCAGGCAACCCAGCCAACTCCGTTTTCCAGTCGCTTATTTTTTTGGCGAGCTGTTGGTAAGCCGTATCGAATTCGGTTCGCAACCGTTCCATTATGACCCCTGCCGGATTGAACAGGGTGTCGGTGTCCCGGTTTTCGATCTGGGGCTGAAACCGAATCAGAATAGGCCAGAACCCATCGGCTGTCAGCTGCGGACACACGCGTGCGTTGAGCAGCGAACTTTTTCCGAGCCCGGATTTCGAGAAAAGAATAACCGTTCGTTCGGTCCGGATCAGGTCTGTCAGTTCGCGGGCTTCCTGCTCACGACCGTAAAAAACATCCCGGTCATTGGCTCTGAAGGGGCGCAAACCAGGGTACCGGTATTTCAGATCAGAAGCCATGTTACGGGAGCGCCGGACTGAATGCGTTGTAGTGGGTAATGATGTCTTTCAGGTAACTGTCCATATCGTCGCTGACGAAATAAATCTTGAATTCCTCCTCGAAGAATTCGCGATTGCTTTCGTTCAGCACAACGCCCTTGGGGAAAACGGAAAACGAGCGATCCTGCTGCCGGGTCAGTTTCAGGATGGTATCGAAAATGATCTTGACGTACCACTGGTCGAAGTCGAAACCTAAAAACAGGTAATAGTTTGGCGATTCGAATTCGCTGCGCACGTTTGGGTCGAGTGGAGGGTCTTTCGCCAGGGTTTTGCGGGTGAAGGAAAGCCGCTCGCTCTCCGACAGCAGAATGGAGGTCGGCTCATCGAACGAACCGAATATATTGTAGAGCAGTACACTTTCCGGATCGTCGAGCGGTTGTATGGCAGCGCTCTGCCGCAACTGGTTGGCAATGGAATAATAACTATACTGACAGCGCCCTGGCTTTTCGGCGTTCATAATCTGCGCCAGCCGGTCGTCGGGATTGGTATTGATTACCACTTTCCAGGGTAGTGGGGCTAGTGCCTGGTAAACGCTGTCGTCGATGACGCAGTTTTTGTATACGTTAAGTGCTTTTCGGCCCTGCTCGCCCAGTACGTAATTGGGCATTTCGTTATACCGTTGCGCCATGTAACTCAGGTTTTCGCGCTGGCTTTCGGCGAAATACACATTGCAATCGTCCAGATCCTGCGCCATTTCGCGCGCCAGTACCGAATTGAACGCTGGTGTCGAATCGCCCTGTCGGCACCGGAGCGTATTCGGCCCCAGAAACAAAACACACTGCCGCGACCTGATGGCTTTTGTCAGCGACTGCAACCGGCTCTGCCGCCCTTCGCGCAGTTCCTTCAACAGCTGACCAATGATCAGGTTGTCGGGCTGCTCGTTGGCGCTCGCGACGAAAGCCAGTAAATCGATGAGTTTCTCACGCTCCTGCGCGTACTGCAACACCGTTTGCCAGACCGCGTAAACGGATCCGTGCAGATCGACTTTGTTTGGATCGAGCAGGACCACGATCATGATGCGTCGGGCATCCTCGACACTGCCGTAACAGCGGCCCAACTCAACCTTGAGCCGATACATATCTCTGGGGGTTAACGCTACATTCATGCCCGGTTGGATTAGGAAAGTCTACACAACGCAGTAACGTGATTCATCAGACGCGTTCCGAGGCAGCCGCTTTTCCGAAACGATTTCGACTCATCGGTAACAGCCGTTGTTTCATGCACTGAGTCGTACGGTGTGGATACGTTGGAAACTTAACCAGAAATAAAATGCCAGCCTGAAAGTTATGAGTAATCGGTAGCCGAATCGAACGTAAAGCAATTTTCAGATACCCAACAGTCTTTTATCTCCTTACTTCTCTGACTATCAATAGTATAATCGAAGCTAATTGCTGGATCATCTTTTCGCTACACCCATCAGGCAGGCATTGATTTTCCAGGCTTTAAGAGCACGGCAACGGTTACGGGTTAGTCGATGGTCGAGACGATGACGTAGTTATCATTACGAGTGATTCCGTAAATAACCATGTTGCCTTTAACGCTTCGGTCGATGGCAAACGCCTGGCCCTCGCTGATGGTCGGAATGGTTTTGACGTATTGTAGGGTATGTCCTCGTTCAGGCAGTTTCAGCACGTATAACTCGGGCTTATCGTGACCGGTGCAGTAAATAAACCCATCTTTACCCCAGGTTCCGCCCGATGTACTGTAGGGCGAAAAGGCCTGTAACACATTCGCCGGAAACGCCCAGGATTCGAGCTGTTGCCAGTTTTTCGTGAATTTAACCAGGGTCGTCCAGCAATTGTCGCGCCCCTCGGCCATGGCTTTGTTGGAGTAATTGGCAAAGGCCACCCACCAGTGTCCCTGATAAAAATCAGCCCAGGTAACCGAGCCCGGAAACAACCCGAAACTGTGATTACCAATGTGTCTGAGCGTACGGGTGTCAAAGATCTCAATCGAACTAGCCATCGGCACGTCCGGGTAATTGGAATGCGTGCAATACAGTTTTTGTCCAATCACAACGCCACTATTCATGTGTTTCAACAAGCCGGTCGTATCGGTCCATGCGGCTACTTCCCGGCCATCGGTTTTGGTGTGTTTGCTCAGCGAATGATTGTTAATGACGTAGAAATGCGTTTGATCGACGGCGACGCCCTGTTGCACCTGTTTCAGTTGAAACCGCCGGACTTCGGTGGCTTTCTGCGCCCGACAGATTGTTGGCGAAACTAGATATAGCGTTAAAACAAGTAGCCTTGATAAGGAACGAAAGCGCATGGTTTAGTTTTTTTAGACAAGGTTTATGGGATTAGCCGACTGAAAAATCAGATAAAAATTCGGTTCATCCGGTAAATCTTCTCTAAAAAACATTATGTCTCTATCCATTCTCTACCAGTCGGATGATTTGGTTGCGATCAATAAACCCCACGGTTTGCTGGTGCATCGCTCGCCCATTGCCAGCGATGCCAGCGAGTTTGCTGTTCAACTTCTCCGCGATCAGTTGGGTCAGCGCGTCTACCCCGTTCACCGACTCGACCGCAAAACGGGTGGCGTGCTGTTGTTTGCCCTGACCGAAGCCATGAATTCGGCCATGCAAACCCTCTTCGCCGACGGAGGTGTTCAGAAAACCTACCTGTCGATTGTGCGCGGCTATACACCGGGCGAGCAGACTATCGATTATGCGCTGCGAAACGACGAAACGGGGGTAATTCAGGAGGCTGTGACTCACCTCAAAACCCTTCAACGTACGGAGATTCCATTACCGCACGGCAAGCATACAACCTCACGCTATTCATTGATCGAACTAACGCCCACCACCGGTCGGATGCACCAGCTGCGCAAGCACATGGCGCACATTCTGCACCCCATCATCGGCGACCGGCCCCACGGCTGCAACAAGCAGAACAAGCTCTTTAAGGATCATTTCGAGATGAACACGATGCTGCTGAACGCTCGGCAGCTTGCGTTTACCCACCCCGTCACCTCGGAGCGCATCGCAATCACCGCGCCCTGGCAAGCGGAGTTTGAGCGGATGATGGGAGTATTATTCAAGAAAAATACATTGAATGAGAGCAGGTAATCGGTTATGACCTTACTTTTTTCAGCGATTTTTCGGTTTCTTTTTTTGTCTTTATAGTTCTTACAAAACTTGGTGAAATCTCTTAGCAGTTCTCTGGCGAATGTTCTTTTTGACTTTTAAGCAAGATATACCGCACATAATAGACGTATCGTCAGACGCTTTCGGGTACTGTTTACGACATAGATTAACCGCTTTCTGCGACGAACGTTCGATTGTTTCAAAATCAATAGGGGCATTTTACGGTGTTGTTTCACAGATAAAATAATTCAGGACAGAAACGGGGGGATTAGTCGGTTCGAACAGGTTTGTTTTAGGTGGTTTTCTTTATATAGGACTGATCGTAAACCTCAGTTACGCTGGCAGCCAGTTTGAAGAATTGATCAGGCGATGCGTAAATGAACCGGACTTCTTCAGGCGTTAGTCAAAACCCCGCCATCAAACCCGTACGGACCGATTCTGACTCCGTTTTTACCGGAATTAATAAATTATTAACCAGGTAACGACGGGATAAGCCGGGCAACCGAAAAAACGTAATGCCTAATTGGGTAAATTTCGCCCGATATTCGCTTATCAATTCTTATAACTCCTATACGTTTCTCATGAACCAGTCAGATAACTCAACGCCCGGCTCGAATTCGGCCGGCGTAGATTCGACAAGTCAGAGCCATTCGGGCAAATCCATGCCGGGCACCTCCATGCCGGGCACGAGCCGCCGTCAGTTTATTCAGGCAGGTGCCCTGGCCACGGCCAGTTTCTTCATCGTGCCTCGTCATGTATTGGGTGGCAGAGGTTTCATTGCACCCAGTGATAAACTCAACATTGCAGGTGTTGGCTTCGGTGGCAAAGGCTTTAGCGATACGAACAACGCATACAACAACGGAGCAAATAACATTGTCGCCCTCTGCGACGTCGACTGGGGCCTGGCCCGCGTGAAGGAGAACTTTACCAAACATCCTAACGCCAAACGGTATAAGGATTTCCGGGAGATGCTCGACAAGGAAGGCAAAACCATCGATGCCGTGACCGTATCGACGGCCGACCATACCCACGCCGTTGTCGCGATGGCGGCTATGCAACGGGGCAAACACGTGTACGTGCAGAAACCCATGACCCATAATATTTACGAAGCCCGGATGCTCACTGAAGCGGCCCGTAAATATAAAGTCGTGACGCAGATGGGAAACCAGGGTTCGTCGAACCCGCAGCAGAAACAAATGGTGGAGTGGTTCGACAAAGGCTTGCTGGGAACCGTACACACCGTAAATCTCTGGACCAACCGCCCCGTTTGGCCGCAGGGTATTCCGGTACCGCAACCCGCCAGCGAAACGCCCGTCGATCTCGACTGGGACCTGTGGCTCGGACCAGCCCAGAAAGTTGGCTATACACCGGCTTATCACCCCTTCAAGTGGCGGGGCTGGTGGAACTTCGGTGCCGGTGCGCTGGGTGACATCGGTTGCCACATCATGGACACGCCGTTCCGCGTACTCGGCCTTGGTTACCCGACCGAAGTCGAAACGAGTATCGGTCAGGTCTTCCTGAAAGACTGGACGCCTGAATACATTCCCGAGGGTTGCCCGCCCTCGTCGCACGTGGAGCTGAAATTCCCGGCAACGGCCAAAAACAAGTCGGTCGTAAAAATGATTTGGGAAGACGGTGGTCTGCGACCCTTCCGCCCGGATATGCTGCCCGAAGGCGAACCCATGCCGGAAAACGGCGAAAACGGCGTACTGATTCAGGGCGACAAAGGGTTGCTGGTCTGCGGGATGTACGGTGAAGACCCGAAACTTTACACAAAAGACGGTCAGAAGATTGTCGGTGATCCGAAACCGAAACCAGCCGACGGCGCTAAACCACTCCCCGAGAATGGGCACCAGGTGTTCTGGACCGAAGCCTGCAAAGCAGGTTATAACAGCAAAGAACACAAAGCACTTACCTCGTCGTTCGACTTCGCCGGTCCGTTGACCGAATCGGTGCTGATGGGCAACCTGGCGATCCGCAGCTATACCGTTCGTACGGCGAATGCAAACGGCAAAGGGTTCTCTTATCCTGGCCGGAAGAAACTGATGTGGGACGGTAAGAACATGAAGATCACCAATTTCGACGAAGCGAATCAGTTCGTGAAACGTCAATATCGCGAAGGCTGGTCGCTGACCGCGTAGTTAGGTCAGGACTGTAGTCATTCGATTCTGCTTTTATAAAACAATAAACCCTCGACCTGATTGGCGAGGGTTTATTGTTTTATAGAATAGTAAGCTCACGTTAGGTCAGTACCTGGTTTCGTTCGGGAGCCAGCCCAGCCTGGGTTATAAAGGCACGTAGCAGTTCCTGGTAAGCCCGTACCTGCTTGTCACGGTATGCGTCGCTCCAGCCCAGTTCCAACGCCATTAAGTCGGCCACTTGCGGAGCAAGCTGAGCGGTCAGTTGCCAGTCAGACAGTTCGAGTCGCCACCGACGCGCCAGCACATCCCGAAGCGTCACGGCCATTTCTTCCCGGACCTGATAAATTATCTCTGCTTTTATAAATGGCTGGCTATTGACCAGTTTTTCAGACCACTCGTGCGCCTGTTCTGTAAGTCTGGCGACCCGGTCGGCCCGATTGCCGTACGTTCGCATCAGGTGCTGGCAAACATCCGCTGGAAGGCTGTATTTCGTCTGGAGCTTCTGCCAATCCTCAAATCGATAGTTTTCACCGCCAACCAGGTAATGCGTTGCGGTACGACTAAATACTGGTTTGTTCAGCACTTCGCCGACCCGGTCGATGGCGTCCTGTGCCATCACCCGGTAGGTTGTCCATTTTCCACCAAGCAGACTCAGCAAGCCCGACGCCGGGTCGTGCTCTACTTCATGATCGCGGAGCAGGGTTTTTGTGTCGGCGCGGCTACTGACGATTAGTGGGCGAATACCGCCGAAGCCTGCCTGTACCGCAGTCCGATCAGGTGTTTCGGCTAAGTAAGGCCGTACGGTTTCGAGCAGGTAGTCGACTTCAGCCGGTTCCAGCACCGGTTCATGATTCAGATCCGAATAATCATCGTCGGTGGTTCCGACAAAAACCTTATCGCCAAACGGAATGGCAAAGACAACCCGGCCGTCGGCGGTTTTCGGGATCAGGATAGCGTAGTCGCTGTTTAGGGTTTCGCGCGGTAGTACAATGTGTACGCCTTTGCTGGGCCGAATGCGCTGCTCGAGTGCTGGGTTGGCCAGCAGCCGAACAGCATCAGAATAGGGGCCTGTACAATTGAGAAAAACCGTTGCCCGAATCTGTATAGTTTCTCCCGTCAGTTGATCCCTGACCTTGGCTACTTTAAGCTGGCCATTTTCTGTTACGAAATCCGTAACCGCAGCATAGTTCACGACGGCGGCTCCGGCTTCGTCGGCCGAATGGGCCAGCGCCAGGGCATACCGCGCATCGTTGAACTGACCGTCGTAATACAATACTGCCGAATGCATCCGACGCGTTAGTCGGGGACTTTTGTCGAGTGCCTGCGCTTTGCTAAGCCAGCTTCCTTTGGGAAATGAGTCATGACCGGCAATAAATCCGTAGAGGGTAAGCCCGACGGTCATGTACAGGCCTTCGAACCAGCTGAAAACAGGCGTTAACAAGGGCAGCGGATGAGCCAGATGCGGAGCATTACGGATGACCGTCCGTCGCTCGGCTAGACCGTGGCGAACCTGTCGGAGCTGCGCCAGGTCAAGTTTTTTTATGGCCTGTTCCAGATACCGAACCCCGCCATGAATTAGTTTGGTCGACCGGGAAGAAGTTTCGCAGGCAAAGTCACCCCGGTCGATCAGGGCAACACGATAACCGCGTAAGGCCGCATCCAAAGCGGCTCCCGCCCCACTGGCCCCCGCTCCGATAATACACAGATCAAAAGGTTCGTTCCGCAGCCGTTCCCAGTTTTTTTCCCGATTCATGGTATTCCAACAATAGCCTTTGAGCAATACGTTTAGCGAAAGATGCTCAGTTACAATCAGGTAACGGCAACGGCCAGGTAATTAGTTGCGGCATTATCTTTATTTTATCCAACTTATGAAGAGAAACTCCGGCTTCGTCCTCCGAAAAATCCACTCCGCCCGCCCGAAGGCCGCACCGTACGGGTCACGCGTGATGTTCGGACATTCTCCCGGATTTGGTTCGATCGGTCGTACAGGCCCGTATTAGCGTATACTCCCGCGCCGTAGCGTTGTTCATCAGCCCGATACTGCGGAGCGGTCGAACGACCAAGCATATACCCCAGCCCGCCCCACAGGAGCGCATTGGCCAGGCCATTGTGATGATGGTAGCCTCCGGGGTTATTAAGATATGTGCGTGTCGACTCATCATTAGCGACAAGGCGCTTGGCCGCTTCTACGCTCAGCGTGTCGCGATGCCCATCGAAATAGTTGACAATGGCACCCGCCTGGCTGGGATCGGTCTGCACCTCATCCGTAATTTTGAAATTTCCCGGTGCCGTTTCGGTAATATACGTCCGAACGCCCCGTCGGAAACTCGTTTCAGTCCGTTCCTCGTCATCATCAGAGCGGTTGTTGCCACAACTCTGGAGCATAACGGCTCCGTTAAGCAGGGCCAGGCTCAGGGTCGTACTAAGGGTAATGTCTTTGACACGCCGAAGTACGGCATGTCGTCGCGAAGGTGTCATGGCTTGAATTCCAAATGATTGATTCCTAAAGCTACATCAACAGACAAACCCGTACAACCAAAAACGGATAAAAGGGAAAATGACCGGACTAAAGCCCACAGGGGTGAATGAACGTAAACCAGCGCAAATCCTTTTCGCTCATTCACCCCTGTGGGGTCCATAATTGGTTTCTGCCTGCAGTGCCAGATACACGCCGTTGGTCCAGCCGAATCCATCCTGGTTGGGATACTTTCCACCACCGGCTGTCAGAGACGCATCCACAACATTGTATTTTTCCATCATCTTGCCCGTCGCCTGGAAGACCTTATCATTCAAGGCTAACCAGTTGTCGCGTCCCTGAGCAGCCGTTTGGGCAAAGCCGTAATTCATCAGTCCCTGGTAAACGATCCACTGCAAAGGTGCCCATCCATTGGGCCAGTCCCACTGCTGGCCTGTCTGATCGAGGGTAGTCACCCATCCCCCCGCTTTCAGGAAGTCGGCCTTCAACTGGTCGTGAATATGGTTGGCCTGTTGAGGAGATGCCAGTCTGAAAAACAGTGGAAATACCCCCGCCAGGGTCACCGGCGCCGTCGGCTTATGGGCACGGGTATCGTAATCATGAAAAAAGTGGGTGTTTTCGTTCCAGAACAGCGTTTGAATCAGTCCTTTTCGCGTCTCAGCCAGTTGACCGAACCGTTCAGCTTCGGCCAGCTCATTCGTTAGCTCGTAAGACTCACACAACGTTGTTTCGAGGGCATACAGTAAGCAGTTCAAATCGACCGGCACAATATCGGCGGTATGAATGCTGGACATCGTTTTATAATCGGCCAACCAGCGGCTACTAAAATCCCAGCCCGACTCACAGGCGGCCCGAATGTGCGTGTGTAATTCTTCAGGATCGACGCCTAGCGGCTCTGCCGTACGGGCGAGTTCGACCTCCACCCGGTAAGCTTCGGGGCGCGGAGTCGGCGTATCGTCCCAGTAGCGGTTGACGATCTTGTGATGAGCCAGATGAACGGTTCGCCGGGCCATTTCTGCCGTATCGGTATTCTGTCCGCCGTCGCCCATCCAGAACAGGTACTCCCGATGCAGTTGCGGTCGAAACTCCACCAGCACGTCCTGGCCGGCTATTTCGGCCAGCAGCTTGACCATCAACGAAAAATAAGGCGGCTGCGACCGGCTCAGAAAATACGTCCGGTTGCCGTTGGGAACGAACCCGAAGGTATCGATCAGATAAGCGAAATTATCGATCATACTGCGGATCAGGTCGGGTCGACCTGCTTGTTTTAGCCCCAGCATGGTAAAATAACTGTCCCAATAAAAAATTTCCCGGAAGCGTCCGCCCGGCACAATATACGGATAAGGCAAGGGTACGCGGGAGCTTCCCTGCACGTGTGGGTCAGGCGGCCGGGTTAGCCGTTCCCACAGTCGATTGACGTGTTCGGCAGTGCTGATCGTCCGATCGCTGACGTAATCACTGATTACCTTATCCGGCAGCACAAAATATGCTTCGACAAACGCACGCAGGTCGAAACCAGGTTTGTCTTTCTCGCTTTCATACAAAGCTACCAAATCGGAGGGAGCCAGTTTAGGCACGCAGTCTACGAAGGTTTTCGAATCGTCAAAGACATGCCCTAACTGCACGTCGCGAAATAGGATACCAAATAGCTGGTCGGGCGATTTGGGAAAAGACGGGTTTGCCAAAACGGTAAAATGGAACGTTCAGCTACTATAACCCCCGTGGATTCGATTTGTCCCTGGCTTTTGTGATTCAGCCTTGAAAAAGCGGTAATACTTAAAAATATAGGGTGTAGGATATATGATGTATATTTTCCTGGTTGATACATCCTACACCCTACATCATACATCCTTTTACTTCCCGTATCCAGGCCCCATCAGCAATTGCCCTGGTCGCTGTCCGTTGTGCTTTCCGTCTTCAACCACAGGGGCGCCGTTGACCAGTACCCACGAAATTCCGGTGGTGTAGGCATGCGGCTGATCGTAGGTAGCGCGGTCGGCAATAGTTCTCTCGTCGAATACCACCACGTCGGCTGCGTAGCCAGGTCGCAGTAAACCTCGATCGGTAAGCCGGAAGCGCTGGGCGGGCAAAGATGTCATTCGGCGGATGGCTTCCTCCAGCGGAATCACGTGTCGCTCGCGCACGTAACGCCCCAGCACGCGGGCGTTGGTGCCGTAAGCGCGGGGATGCGGCATACCCGACCCGAATGTAGCCACGCCCGCATCCGAGGCAATCATGGTGTTCGGATAGCGCAGTATGTTCTCCACGTCGGTTTCAGACATAGTGTGGTACACCATCTGGATGCGCTTCAGACTGGCTTTTTCCATCAGATCCATTACCAGGTCGGCTTCTTCGGCGGGGGTATTTTTGCGGCCCATCTTCTGATTGATGGCACTGATGCTCAGGCCATTGAACGTCGTATCCGGCTTATAACTGGCTACCACCGCATAATCATAATTTTTTCGCAGGTTTTTCTTCAGAGTTTCCAGCATTTCGGCCCTGATTTTGGCGCGGGTTACCGGATTGCGGAACCGAACCAGCACGGCCGAATCGCCATCAGCCAGCGCCCAGGTAGGTACGATACTCTCCAGAGAGGTACTAGAAGCCGTGTACGGATACTGATCGACCGTTACATCGAGCCCTTCTCGCCGGGCCGCTTCAACCAGATCGACGGTTTCGGTGCTTTTGCCCCACAGCGGTTTGCTGGCGACTTTGAAGTGCGAAATTTCGACCGGAATGTGCGCTTCCCGGCTAATCTGAATAGCTTCTTCGACGGCCTGCTTCACGTTCTGGCCTTCGTTTCGGATATGCGAAGCATACACGCCCCCGTAGCGCGACGCTATTTTGGCCAGATTGACCACTTCGGGCGTTCTGGCATAGGTTCCCGGCGTATAGATCAGGCCCGTCGACAAGCCAACGGCACCGTCTTTCATGGCCTTTTCAACCAGCGCTTCCATAGCGGTTTGTTCGCTGGCGGTTGGCTCACGAAACGCCATTTTCATCACGTTCAGCCGCACCGAGTTGTGACCGATCAGGGAACCCACATTGATCGACATTTTCTGCGTGCGCAGCGAATCGAAATACGTTTTCAGGTTCGAGCTGGAACCGCCACAGTTACCTGTTATGACGGTCGTAACGCCGTCGTGGATGAAATTAGGTGCACCAGGCTGCGCTTCCAGGCTCCCCTCCACATGCGCATGCACGTCGATAAAACCCGGTGCAACGATCAAACCGGTCGCATCGATGGTTCGCTTAGCATCGGTCGATGAAATAGTACCAACGCGGGCGACCCGTCCGTTCTGAATAGCGACATCGGCGTACACCCAGGGGTTGCCCGTACCATCGACTACCCGACCGTTTTTGATGACGAGGTCATATTGCTGGGCATGAACCAGAGTAGTACTAAGCAGGCAGAAAAGCAGCGGAAGGAAACGATTGTTCATAGATCAAGTGATCAGGTTGCGAAAACGAATCAGTTATCAATATGGTTATTTTCTGGTTCAGGAGCGATGACTTACACTAACAAAAGTGGTCTATACAGGCAAATTTGATACATTTGATCCATTACCCCACCCCCACTTTATCCAACCCAATGACCGACGATGAACGAAAGGACTTGCTGGAACTGAAAGCATTTCTAGAAAAAGCTATCTTATCCGTCGAAGACGACTTAATTATTACCGATCCGACCCTTTCCCGGAAAGATTATTTGTTTCTGATTGACAAAGTGAAAATGTACCGCAAGAACTTAACTCAGATTATGGAGCTTCTGAAAGAAGACTGATCGATTAAAGAGTATGAAAGAAATAGAAGAGTATAGAAGACGAATTCAGCAGGCATCGACTCTTGAGGAGAAGAAAGCCATCGCAGCTGAATTACACCGGCTTGCCGATACATTCGACGAATCTCAACAGCAAGAATATCAGTCAGCGATGGGTGCACTAAAAAACGATCTTATTACCCGCTTAGAAACAATGGATCCCTATATCCAGCAGGCCGAGGAATTAGTTGCCCGCATCAAAGCGCGGGTGCCCCAATCCTAACGGAAAGTGTTCTATGAACCGATTCGCTGCTTTTCTGTTGCTGCTGGGTTACGCATTCCCCCATTTTGTATGGGCTGCCAAACCTATTTTCCCGAAGCCATTGAGCCCACGACTGGCGAATTATCAGATCGACGTAACGCTTGATCCCGTCAGCAAAAAACTCAAAGGTCAGGAAACCCTAACCTGGAAAAATCCGTCGGCCGACGTGATTCGGCAGTTGCGGTTTCACCTCTACCTCAACGCTTTCCGTGATGAGCAGTCTACATTCATGCGCGAATCGGGTGGGCAGTTACGGGGTGACCAGATCGACCGGAATGCCAAAGAAAACCCCTACGGTTCCATCGATATCGTTTCGATGAAGGTGCGCGGTGGCGAAAACCTGGCGTACCAGTTTATCCAGCCCGACGACCAGAACCGGAACGATCATACCGTCATTCGCGTGCCGCTCAGCCAACCCATTGGGCCGGGCCAAACGATCGTACTCGACATCGATTTCCGGGCAAAACTTCCTAAGATTTTTGCCCGGACAGGTTTCAGCCGCGACTTTTTCCTGGTTGGGCAGTGGTTTCCAAAGATCGGCGTTTATGAACCGGCGGGTACCCGCTATGCCAAAACAGGGCAGTGGAACTGCCATCAGTTTCATGCTCATTCCGAGTTCTACGCCGATTATGGGGTGTATGACGTAAGTATGACTACACCCAAAGATTTCTGGGTGAGCGCCACGGGTCTTTTCCAGTCAGAGAAAATTCACGCCAACGGCACCAAAACCCTTCTGTACCATGCCGAAGATGTCGTCGATTTTGCGTGGACGGCTTCACCGCATTTTCAGGTGATCAACGATCGATGGAAGCGGCCTTCCGGTGGAGTGGTAACGATTGAGCTGGCTATGCAGCCCGAGCACGTGCATCAGGCCCAGCGGCACCTCGACGCAGCCAAAGCCGCTTTGGCGTACTTCGACAGGCACCTCGGTCGGTATCCGTTTCCAAACCTGACCATCGTCGATCCTCCTTTCCACGCGCAAGGTTCGTTCGGGATGGAATATCCTACATTCATTACGGCAGGCACCGCCTGGTTTGTGCCCGCTGGGGCTCGCTTTCCAGAGTTGGTAACCGTGCACGAGTTTGGACATCAGTACTTTATGCAGCTACTGGCTACCAACGAATTTGAAGAAGCCTGGCTCGACGAAGGGTTCAACCAGTACTATGAAGGCCGGATTATGGATGAAACCTACGGTCCGCGATGCTCGCAGATCGATCTGCTGGGTTTCGGCATGGGCGACCTGGAAAGCTCGCGCTCTGATTACGTTCATCAGGACAACCCGGCGCTGGGGTCGTCGTTCGGGAATACCTGGCAATTACCCGAGGGGCAATACAGCGTGCTTACGTACAGCAAAACCGCCACCTGGATGCGCACGCTCGAAGGCCTGGTCGGCCGCCCCGTGATGGATGAAATCATGCAGACGTATTTCACCCGCTGGAAATTCCGCCACCCCGATGGGCAGAATTTTATCGATATCGTCAATGAGATCGTTCCCCGGCGGCTTGGCGGCAAATACGGCACGGATATGAACTGGTTTTTCGATCAGGTCCTCTACGGCGATAATGTGGTCGATTACGAGCTGTTGTCGATCCGGAACCAGGCTGACAAACGGGCGGTGATCACCGTACAACGTAATGGCGACGCCAGGATGCCGGTCGATGTGCTGGTGCATCTGGACAATGGAAAAGAACTGATGCTCTTCTGGGATGGGAAAAGCCGCCAGCGGCAGTTCTCGATTCAGGAAGGAGCCAGCGTGCTGTGGGCAACGGTCGATCCGAAGCAGAAGCTCTACATGGATACAAACCTCAACAACAATAGTTTAACACTAAAACCCTCGTCGGCTCCGGCCGCTAAATTTGCCGCGAAGTTTTTGTTCTGGATCGAGAACTGGCTACAATGGCTGGCCTGGCTGGCATAGGGTCGGGGTAATTTTCGTATCTTTCGGTAACCAAGCGGGTAAAGCGATGAGCATTCAGGAAATGAAAAGCCGATTACATCAGTTTATTGACAGCGCTGATGAGTCGGCTCTGGAACGGTTACTGGATTCCGCCAAGCTGATCGTAGCTGATCAATCTGCTGGGGTAGCCACCCTCGCCGACCTGACCGATCAGCAGCGCCAACAACTGGAGCAGGCGATTCAGGAACATAAGGACGGCAAGACCGTCTCACACGAAGTAATGCGACAACGACACCGTGAATGTCTAACCAAATAATTTGGTCAGAAACGACCGTCAAAGAATTCGATTCGCTACGTGACTACATTGCAGAAAATAGATCGAAGCCGCTATCCGTTTTGTCAATGAGTTTTACCGGCAACTAGATCTCATTGACAGTCAACCCTATATTGGCATGAGTCACTCCGAAAATCCATTGCTGAGAAAAAGGCTTATTGACAGAACTCACTATTTATACTATCTCATTGACGGTGAGACCATACGGCTGTTAAACATAGTAGATACCCGCTCCGGGCCCGACAAAAATCCATTTGCTTTCTAAGCTGATATGACCTTCTCCGAAATAACCGACGTTCTTGAGGCTCAATTTGGGCCGAGTCTTCAGACCAATACCCAAACTATTCAGCCTTATCTTACCATTGCCCCACAACAGTTGGTCGAATACTGTCAGTTTCTGCGCGACGACGAACGCCTGTTCTTCGACCTGCTGGCCTGTGTTACGGGCATCGACAATGGCCCCGATGCCAATACCGTAGAAGTTGTGTATAATCTGACATCTATTCCCTATGCGCACAATCTGATGCTGAAAGTCGTCGTACCGAGGACCGGTGAGAAAAACCGGCTTCCATCGGTGCCAAGCGTAGCGCATATCTGGCGAACGGCCGACTGGCACGAGCGGGAAGCATTCGACCTGGTTGGTATTTATTTTGAGAACCATCCCGATCTCCGGCGGATTCTGTTGCCTACCGATTGGGTGGGCCATCCCCTGCGTACCGACTATCAGGAAACCGACCAGTATCACGGCATAAAAACAACGTAAGCGCTCACCATTTTTCGTGAACTATTGACTGTTTGGGCTTTTCGTTTGTTATTGCTTTATCTGTTCCTACTGAAGCAATGAAGACCTTTTATCAGCCCTTTTTTTTTCTGCTTTTTACCGGTTGTTTCTTATCCACGCTCTGTTCAGCTCAAACCGATTCGGTCATTGTCACGGGGCGCATCCGCCATTTGTCTGCCCGTCTGTACCGCGAAGCGCCAACGGTACTGATCAGTCGGAACAATATCCTGCAGGCTAATCGCGAACTGGTACGGCCCGCTCCGCTGAATGTAGACGGTACCTTCCGGGTGTCGTTGCCGTTGATTTTTCCGCAGGAGGAGATGTACTTCAATTATGGGCGAATCTCGACGGCCTTTCTGGCTTCAGCCGGTTCACTGACCATCGAGCTGGATGCCGATTCGTTGTTTACGGTAGCTGTACCGTTCCGGTTTGGGGGCGTCAATGCGCAGGTTAATCAGCAGTTTGCCCGCTACAAGGCTTTCGAAGCCGGTTATTCCAATAAACCAGACGGGCGAAAGCTGAGCAACCAGATCAGTAATCTGAGCAACGAAGCCGCCTATCGCGTGGTATCGAGTGCTTACCGGGCACCGTTTCAGGCATTTGCGGCAAAGGAGAAACCGTTTCCGCTCCTTAGCCGCTGGGTGGGTTACGCCGATCGATACAATGCCGCAGCGTTTATGTACGACAAAGCTACCTACGAACAGGCTGAGCTAAAGACGCTGACGGATTCGCTTCGGCCCGGAAATGATCGCTTGCTGACAGCCGCCCGTGCTTCGGCCATGAATCGCTTTGCGGCCTACGCTACCCAACGCCTTTCGACTGAGTCGACCCGCGCCAATGGCCTGACCGTACGGGCTTTATCCATCCTGCTGGAACGATACGGCAAAAACCTAACGGCCGATGAACGACTGCGGCTCAATGACTATGCCATGACGAATACGGCCCGGCAGGCAGACCTTCGCTTTTTCGACGGTTTAATCAAGCGAAGTCCAGATACCTTGCAGCGGCTGGTCAACTACGAAACCCTTATTCAGCGCGCCATTCGTCAGTTCGACAGCGACGCTGTTGATTACTTATCGGCTTACTGGTTAGCCGTTTCACTTCCAGAAACAACCCTCGATTTTGCGCGTCTGTTGTATGATTACGCCCGCTCGCAAGTAAAAAATCCGCAGTTAGGCCAGTCGCTGGATGAGCTGTACCGGCTCGAGGTCAAAGATAGTACACGTATTCGTGCGGCTATTCAGACCCTGCGTAAGGCGGGAAACCGGGCTAGTGAGCTGGAAATTTCCCCCAGCGTCTTCATGACTTACGACGACCTGGGTAACGGCTCTTCTTTGTTCGATCAGATTATCGACGCGAATCGGGGGAAAGTCATTTATGTGCTGCTCCTTTCAGCCACCGACGACGCCGGCCGCCAGGCCGCTCTGGAGGCACAGCGCCTTCGGAGCGTTTACAGCCCCCGCGATTTTTCTTTGGTGTATGTGGTCAGTTCAGGCACCAATAAATCGCTCTGGCCCGACATAGCCACTCGCAACAACCTCGCCGGCGATCATTTGCTGCTGACAGATACACAACTTATCGATGCAATTGAGCGGCTGCGGGCCAATGGCGAAGTAACGGCCGCGGTTGTCAATCGAAGTGGCAAATTAACGAAACGCAACGCGCCCTTACCAGCCGATTTTGAGGAAGTCAGAAAGCTTATCGATAAAAACCTGTAAGCGGTGCATAGGCCCTTGTAGACCGGCTCTTAACGCTGTTTATTCTTCTGAACCACAGCATTCGCGAAGCGAAGTTATCCGTAGTTCAGAAAAATGGGGGCGACAGCTCTTTATAATCCGTATTGATCCAGCAGATAAACCAGGGCTGCCATAGATGCGGCTCCCAGTTCGAGTTCCCGCTGGCTGACCGTCTCGAAGCGGTCTGCCATTGTATGATGATAGTCGAAATACCGTTGCGAATCGGGTTTAAATCCGAACAGAACCGTGCCTGACTGAGCCAGCGGCCCAATATCCGCTCCACCCCCACCCGGTCCGATTTCATGCAGGCCATAGGGGGCCAGCAGTGATTTCCAGGGTGTCACTTTCGCCCGCTGTTCAGGGGTTCCGACGATACCAAAACCGCGGGGGGTAAAGCCCCCGTTATCCGACTCGACCGCGGCAATGGTCTTTTCGTTGTTCTTTTTAGCCAGATCAGCGTACTGAATTCCCCCACGCAATCCGTTCTCTTCGTTCATGAACATAACGGCACGGATGGTTCGTTTTGGCTTGATGCCCAGGCTTTTCATGATCCGCAACACTTCAATGGACTGCACGCAGCCAGCTCCGTCGTCATGCGCTCCTTCGGCCAGATCCCACGAATCCAGGTGGCCCCCCACGACAATGATTTCGTCCGGCTTTTCGCTACCTTTTATTTCACCGACAACATTGTACGATTTCGCATCGGGCAGGGTTTCGCAGTTTTGCTTGAAATAGAATATCAGATTCGGATTTTCGGCCAGGGTTTTACTCAACAGATCGGCCCCGTTCGTACTGATGGCCGCAGTCGGAATCAGCGGCACCCCCGTTGCGTAACGCATACTACCCACGTGCGGATAATCGTCGTGGACATTGGTCATGGAGCGAACAATGGCTCCAACAGCGCCCAGTTTAGCCGCTTCGGTAGCACCGTTCGCCCGCTGATCGACAGCACCGCCATAGGCTTCGAAGGTGTTGATTTTGGTCGGATCCATTGGCCGGTTATAAAAGACAATTTTTCCTTTGACTTTGTCCGGGCTCATGGCGCGCAGTTCTGCAAAGCTTTTCACCTCAACAATGCCCGCTTCGACGCCTTTGGGTGGTGTCGCTACAGAGCCGCCCAAAGCCGCAATCGGCACGGTTAATTTCTGTTTACCGTTCTGAATATAAGCGACTTCTTTAGCTCCACGCACCCAGTGAGGCACCATAACATCCTGCAGAAATACCCGATCGAAACCCTGCTGCTCCATAATCTGTTTGGTCCAGTCGACGGCCTTTTGCGCTCCGGTCGATCCGCTCAGTCGGGGGCCAATCTGTTTGGTTAGGTAGCGTAGCCATTCATACGATTTTCCATTCGAGAGGGCTTCGTTGTAAATCTTCCGAATCGTAACCGAATCGGTAGTTTGAGCGCTGGCGTAGCCAACAACAAGCGTTAGAAGAAGTGTACTTATTTTTTTCATGAACTGGTGGTTGTATCGGTTAAAAAAGCAAGATACAGAAAAGCCCGGCTGCTGGAAAGCGGCCGGGCTTTTCTGTATCGCGGCCGCTTTCCAGCAGCCGCAATACCTTAGATGTTAATTGCCCGGTTGTCGGTAGCAGCCAGACAAGCCTCTTTGAAGGCTTCGGTATACGTCGGGTGCGCGTGCGACATCCGCGACACGTCTTCGGCCGAAGCCCGGAATTCCATAGCCGTAACGGCTTCGGCGATCATATCGGCCGCGCGGGCACCGATCATGTGCACGCCCAGAATTTCGTCGGTTTCTTTGTGGGCAAGTACTTTTACCAACCCATCGACATCCATGCTGGCACGGGCACGACCCAGTGCTTTAAATGGAAACGAACCTACTTTGTAGGGTATGCCTTCCTGTTTTACTTCCTCTTCCGTATAGCCGACCGAAGCTACTTCCGGCCAGGTGTACACAACGCCCGGAATCAGCCGATAGTGTACATGCGGCTTTTGCCCGACAATGGTTTCGGCAATGAATGTCCCTTCTTCTTCTGCTTTGTGCGCCAGCATAGCCCCCCGAATTACATCCCCGAGCGCGTAGATGTGCGGCACATTCGTACGCAGATGTGCGTCCACCTCAACCCGGCCCCGGTTATCGACTTTTACACCAGCCGCTTCCAGATTCAGGCCATCGGTATAAGGCCGACGACCCACGGAAACCAGGCAATAATCGCCGGTCAGCGTAATCTGTTCGCCTTTGGGCGTATCGACGCTCACAACAACCTCGTCGCCGGTATTTTCGACTTTCGTAACTTTGTGGCTGAAATAAAAATCAGCGCCGAGCTTTTTAATGACTTTCTGAAGCTCTTTGCCCATGGTTTTATCCATCGTCGGGATCATCGAATCGGCAAACTCGACAAACGACACTTTAGCCCCGAGCCGAGCGTAAACAGACCCCAGTTCAGCCCCGATGACACCTGCCCCGATGACGATCAGGTGTTTAGGAATCTCCGGCAGCTTCAGCGCTTCGGTTGACGTAATAACTCGTTTTTTATCGATGGGCATCGACGGAAATGACATTGGTTTCGAGCCCGTAGCAATGATGATATTCTTACCCGTAATGGTCTGTTCAGAGCCATCCGCTTTGGTAATTTTAATGGTGTGCGGATCGACAAACGACCCAACACCGTGGATCTCATCGATTTTATTCTTCTTCATCAGGAAATTGATTCCCTTGGTTGTCTGGTCGACAACGCTCTCTTTGCGGGCAATCATTTTCGCCAGATCGACCTGTAGATCAGCGAGCTGAATGCCGTGTTCGGCAAACGTGTGCGCGGCATTGTAATAATGCTCCGACGAGTCGAGCAGGGCTTTCGACGGAATGCAGCCGACATTCAGGCAGGTGCCTCCCAACGACGGGTATTTTTCGATAATAGCCGTTTTCAGTCCGAGCTGGGCGCAACGAATCGCACCGGTATAGCCGCCCGGTCCCGAACCAATCATAATAACATCGTATTCCATGAATGAGATGATTTTTGCCGTTTGTGGTTCGTAGTAGGCAGGTAGTTGTTCTGTATAAAGAACCGCGAAGATGCTCTCTTCACACCACGAACCACAAACCGCAAACTATTTACATAGAAAGCATTATGAGTGCAAATTTGGTTCAGAATTTGATTACCCAAACCGATTTACGAAAATTCGTGTTGGTGATTCGGTAAGGTCCTTCCGCCGGACCGTTTTTTTAGGCCCTTTTATGCGTTCCGTTTCTTTATTTTTTCTTCTATTCACACTGGTAGCCAGCAGTTGCACCGATTCGACTCAGCAGACCCAGCCAAACGTTTATTACGATGTACTGGGGTTTGTAAAACGTCAGATAGCCGACCTGTCGGCTAAGCACCCTACGGTCAATAAGGCCGTATCGATCAACGAAAATCAGAACCGGCAAACCACCCGAGAAATCGACTGGAGCCGCGAACTGGAGCTGTTTACGCAGGCCGACATCAACAAACCGGCTTTACGAAGTAGTTACCAGATTATTCGCCCCGATTCGCTGACGTACCGATACCAGCTGAAAAATCCGGAAGATCAGCTAACCGTGCGTTCGCTAACTGTTCGGCTTGATGCGCAGACGCACCAGCCCAGCCGAATCGAAGCGATTTTACAGACGAAAAATCCACTTTATTCGTCGGAGCGACACTTACTATTGGAAAGTGGGCCCATAGCCGGGCGCGAATGGCAGGTGAAGCACTACCGGTTGTCTGGATTTCAGCAACTACCTTATTTCGACAAGAACGAATTTATGGTAGAAGGGCAGGTTTTATGAACCGGATAGCTCCGAAGCATCAGGCAGTGGCCAGATTCGACGATACGGGCAGGATAAAAATAAATGTCGTTCCTTCGCCAGCTCCCGAATGAACTTCATAGCGGCCTTTGACCAGGTCCATCCGGGCCTGAATATTCTTTAGCCCCATACCTGTCGCATTGTCTGGATTCATCCCGCAGCCGTTATCCTTTACAATCATGTTCAGTTCGTTGTTAAACCGACGGAACAGGATGTCGGCCTCCGTGGCTTCGGAATGCCGGATAATATTGCTGCACAATTCGATACAAATTGAATATAGGTTGAACTCAGCCGTTTTTCCCAGCCGGGGTAAAGCCACGCTATCCAGATGGAACGTCGTTTTCTGGGTCAGGTTCAATTTGCTGACCAGACGCGCCAACGCTTCCGACAGCCCTTGTTTTTCCAGTTCGTCCGGCTGCAGATTGTGCGATAAATAACGAATCTCGGCAAAGGCTTCCTTCGTCATATTCAGCAGGTTATGATAGATTTTCTGCTCTCCGTCGGCCATATGCGCAGGATTCAGCGCTGATAAACTCGTTTTGATCGCGGCCAGCAAGCCGCCAAGGCTATCGTGCAGATCGGCAGCCATGCGTTTGCGCTCGAGCGTCTGCCCCCTTAGCAGGGCTTCTTCGATTTCCCGATTTTTGGCCCGGAGCTGATCGTTGGCAAGTTTCAGCTCAGCCGTGCGGGCAATAACCTTATCTTCCAGCTCCAGGTTTAACCCTTCTATCTCCTGTTTCTGCCGGTTTATCTGTCGATTTTTCCGGTAATAGACAACAACGAATCCCAGTAGCATGGCCAATCCCCCGACCAGTACCGTCCGCATCAGCCGCTGCTGGTCGATGTCGTGGTTGAGTTGATCGATCCGGGCGCGCTGCTCAATCCGGCTCTTTTCCGAATCGGCGCGAACACGCTCATTTTCAATCCGTTGCCGGAGTTGACTTAGCCGGGTTTCGCCAGCCAGCTGTTCGCGCTCAGCCTCGGCTTTCAGTCGGTCGACTTCGGCCAGACGGCGGACGTTTATCAACTGTTGCTGCTGAATCAACCGTTCTTTATCCGCTTCGGCCCGTACTTGGTTGATGTCGTATTTTTTTTGCAGAGCCGACAATTCCTCCACACGCTTCTGGGCAGCCAGGCTGTCCCGTATCGCGCTGTAGTCTTCATACATGACCAACGCCTGTTCGGGTTGGTTAGCCAACCGATAGGCCCGATATAGAGCCAGTGTAGCCATCTGCCGAATGCGCTTGTACCCTTCATCCCGGGCAATGGCAAAGGCTTTCTCCCCGAAATCGATAGCAAGTGCAGGCTGATTCGTCAGGGTATAACATTCGGCCAGCCTTGCCCAAACGGATGCCTGCCCCAGTCGGTCACGAAGTTGTGTCCAGACGGTCAGCGCTTCTTCAAATGAGTTGATAGCCTGCAGAGGATCACGACGACTAACGAAGAAATCGCCCAGCCGTTCATTGGCATAAGCTACGTTTACCTGCGAGTGGGCATCAATTGCAATTTGTCGGCTCGTTTCGTACTGCTGATGAGCCAGGTCATACTGGCCGCGAAGTTCATATACTTCTCCCATCTGAGTAATAGCCTGACTGGTCAGTAACTTCCGGTTTTTAGGAGTTAGCGATGTGTTTAAACCGAGGAGTTTATGTGACTGTTGATAACTGGCCAGTGCATTGTCGTATTCTTTAAGCAAGAGATAAATGTCGCCCAGATTCATCTGGACCTGCCAGCGCGGAGAGCTTTCACGCGGCAACTGGGCGCATAACTCCGACGCACGCTGGTTGATCTTGAGGGCCTGTGGATAATCTCCCCTGATGGTTCGCAAGTAATGCTCCTGAAGCATCAGGGCTCGCACCGCATACAGTGTATTACGATAAGCTAAAGCCCGTTCTTCCAGTAGATTAGCGTAGAGAAAACTGCTATCGCGCCGTACACCACGCATTTGTTTAAAGACCAGCGCCATATAACGGAGCCCCTCCAGCCGCAGGGTGTCATTAGCCAGGGTACGCGGGAGCCGTTCGGCCAACTCACGATGCGCCCGACCGAGCCTGAGCAGGCTATCCATATACGCGGCATCACCCCGCCGATCAAAATTCAGCTCTGGCAGGGTGCCAGGCACCTGGCTCAGACCTGTGATACACCAGCCGAGCAATATGAGTACAAGCTGAAATGATCTCATAATCACATACAGCCTATCTGGTGGCCGATATGAGGCTCTAAAGTACTAATTTAGTCCAGTAAATCAATCGATTGCACCAAATTTAGTACTGGAATCTCGCCATACGTATACCTATAGCGATGGACGTTTAACTAAATAATCATACTCAAAAAATACGGGCGTCGACTATTCTAGGTATCTTTGATTAATTTTTGAAACTATTTTTAAACCGATTCGTCTAACAACAAGTCTATACAGCACGATCCAACGTAAGTACAATAAATTCTATGAATAAGCTAGGTTCGGCAAATACTATAAAAGTTGCAATTTTCTTTCTGACAAAGTGAATTTTTCAAAGAAAGACGTACCGTTTAGAAGATTTTGTGCCTGATTTATTTGCATTTAACGGGTTTTTTTTCTTATTTTTAAGGCTGGATTCATTAAAATTTCTAAAAAACATAACCGCTCTATACACTATCGGAACACCGCTCTACGTTACCTAATTGTCTTACTGAAAATGGAAAAAGCCCAGGTAAACGACAGTGAGTTGATTTCCCTGTATATCCGTGGTAATGAAAAAGCCTTTGCCAAATTAGTGCAACGGCACAAATCGAAGATTTACACAACTATTTACCTGATCGTTAAAGATCAGTACATAGCCGAAGACCTGATGCAGGACACGTTTATCAAAGCCGTGGACACGCTCAAGTCGGGTAAATACAACGAGGAAGGCAAATTTCTACCCTGGATTATCCGAATTGCTCACAACTTGGCAATTGACTATTTCCGAAAAGATAAACGCTACCCCAGTGTGGTGTTTGAAGACGGAAGCAGTGTGTTTAACACGCTTGAGTTTGCAGAAGATTCTGTGGAATCACTTCAAATTCGGCAGGAAACACACGAGCATTTGCGCGAGTTGATTCAGCGATTGCCCGAACAACAGCGTCAGGTGCTTATCATGCGGCACTATGAGGAAATGAGTTT
Organism: Spirosoma koreense; assembly: GCF_054777875.1. NCBI lineage: Bacteria > Pseudomonadati > Bacteroidota > Cytophagia > Cytophagales > Cytophagaceae > Spirosoma > Spirosoma koreense. The sequence continues at coordinate 822,491 of NZ_BAAHAC010000029.1, forward strand.
CCAGGAAATTGCCGATGCGACCGGTGTCAGCATCAACACAGCTTTGGGACGTATGCGTTACGCGCTGATCAATCTGCGCAAACAACTGAGCAAACGTTCGCTAAGTTATGATAAAAACATTTACCCAAGATGATGTAGTTCGGTATGTCTATGAGGAAACCTCGCCCGAGGAAAATCTGCTCATTGAAGACGCCCTAATGTCGGAACCGGAACTGATGACGTTCTTTCTCGAAGCGCTTGAACTACGAGCGCTGATGAATAAGATCGAACGTCAGCCCCGAACCAGTACGGTTCAGACCATTCTGAATTATTCCAAACACCACCCGGCAAACCCGCCTGCCCGTTTAAGGCACCCCTAACGAGCGGTTGGATTTACCCCGGCGCATGGCCAAAGGCTAACTTGTAGGGCACTTCCGCCTTTACAATTTCGCCTTTGGCTATTTGTGCTTTCCCTGCTTCAGCAACATGCAGAAAAAAGAACGGTTCCGCCGATTTCTGGAGTATTTTACTCAGCATTACCCCGAACCGAAAACCGAACTGAATTTTAGCAATCCGTACGAATTGCTGGTTGCCGTCATTTTATCGGCCCAGTGTACAGACAAACGAATCAATCAGATTTCGCCTGCGCTTTTTGCCCGATTTCCGGAGGCTGAATCGCTGGCAGCAGCTTCTGTAGAGGAAGTCTTTAGCTACATTCGCAGCGTCTCCTACCCCAACAACAAAGCAAAACATTTGGTCGGGATGGCGAAAGCGCTGACCGAACGGTTCGGTGGTGAAATTCCGGCTACGGTAGAAGAGCTGCAGACCTTACCGGGTGTCGGTCGAAAAACAGCGCATGTGATTTTGTCGATTGTGTACAACGAGCCGACGATGGCCGTCGATACGCACGTCTTCCGCGTCTCACATCGACTCGGACTGGCTCCTTTGACAGCTACCACCCCACTGGCTGTTGAACGAGCCCTGATGCCTTATATTCCAAAGCAGTACGTCCCGAAAGCGCATCACTGGCTTATTCTGCACGGTCGTTACATCTGCCTCGCCCGCTCGCCCAAATGCGACATATGCGCTCTGCGGGACTTTTGTAAATATTATGAAAAGTTAAAACCGGGATTTATTCGATTTGACTGATAACCCATGATTGTTAAAACCTAATGGCTAATCATAGTAGCTCAATCCAATCAAATAAATCCCGGTTCAGATCAATATTGTTCCGTTGCCGAGAAGAAGAAATTGCTTTCGATTTCAGCGTTTTCGTCGGAGTCTGATCCATGGATAGCATTGGCTTCGAGTGACTTAGCGTATAACTTACGAATAGTCCCCTCTTCTGCCTGAGCCGGATTGGTGGCACCGATCAATTTACGAAAGTCGGCCACAGCATTGTCTTTTTCGAGAATCATCGGTATGATCGCTCCCGACGACATGTAGGTCCGCAAGTCGTTGTAGAAAGGGCGTTCGCGATGAACGGCGTAGAATTGACCAGCCCGTTCGGTCGTCAACTGCGTTTTTTTAATGGCGACGATGCGGAAACCCGCTTCTTCAATTTGCTTGATAATTGCTCCTGTATACCCGGCCTCCACAGCGTCGGGTTTAATCATTGTGAACGTGCGATTCGTTGCCATTCTTCGTTGTTGTATCGAAATTTCGGTTGCCTTTCTGCAGGCGGGCGCAAAGGTAAGGACTTTCACCTGAAATGCCACGTCTGCCAACAAACCAACTGATATGCAAATTATTCGTATTTTTGGGTTTCGATTGAGGCTCCGGCCGTTTATGTATGCAAGACATTGAAGCGATCGGTGCGGTTATCAGCGGCTCCCCGCAAACCGTACTGATTACGACTCACCAGAACCCGGATGCCGACGCTATGGGATCATCGCTGGGATTGGCGGGCTACCTTCGCAAAAAAGGCCATCGGGTGACGGTCATAACCCCAACCGACTACTCGCAGAATCTCCACTGGCTGGCTGGTAACGATGAGGTCATTGCCTTTGATGAAAAGGTACGGGTAGCAGTCAATCAGTTATTTGACGAAGCTGATCTTATTTTCTGCCTGGATTTTTCAAGCCTTGACCGGATTCGGGAGCTAGCCCCTATGGTTCGGCAATCGCGCGCCCGAAAGGTGATGATCGATCATCACCTGGAGCCTGAGTCGTTCGCCGATCTGGTCCTGTGGGATTCTACAGCCGCAGCAACGGCGGAGCTGGTTTTCCGGCTGATCGTCGAGCTTGGCGACAAGGACCTGATCGATATTCCGATTGCCGAATGCCTCTACTCCGGCCTGATGACCGACACGGGCTCTTTCAGGCATTCGAATACGACCGGAAATGTCCACCGGATGGCAGCCTTCCTGGTAGATCTGCACATCGATGTCAGCAGCATTCACCGACGTATTTTCGACAATGTAACCCTCGATAAATTTCGGCTGCTGGGTTATGTACTGAACGAAAAACTAAAGGTATTACCACAGTATAAATTCGCTTACATTACGCTGACCGATGCGGAGTTAAAACGCTATCGGTCGAAAACCGGCGACACCGAAGGCATGGTGAATTATGCCCTGGCTGTAGAAGGCGTAGTTATGGCGGCCATTCTCATCGAGCGGAATGATGAAATCCGGATCTCTTTTCGCTCCGTCGGTGGCTTCTCCGTGCGTGACCTGGCCAGTAAACATTTCGACGGAGGAGGGCACAGGAGTGCGGCCGGCGGACGAAGTAAGCTATCGCTGGCCGAAACCGAACAAAAACTTTTAACGATAATACCCGAGTACCAGCAGCAATTGCTGGAAACTGTTTAGTAAATCTACGGTACTCGGTGTAGGGCTCTAAGCCGATGGAAACCAGGTGCTGATACCGTAAACCGAGTACCAAAAACCATTTTTATAAATTAAGTAATCTCTCATGTCTCTTAAAAATTTCGGGAAAGCCGCCCTGATCGTCGCTGTTGTAGCGGCCTGCGGTAAAGACCGCGTACAGGTGACGGACAACGGCCTGAAGTACAAAATTCACGAACAGGGCGAAGGAACGCGCAAAGGAAAGGTTGGCGATATTCTGACACTTCACCTGACCCTCATGAACAGCAAAGACTCGGTGCTGCGCGATACCCACAAAGAAGGCGCACCGTTTCAGATGCTTCTGCAAGTGCCCCCTTTCAAAGGCTCTTACGAAGAAGGCCTCACCATGCTTGGCAAAGGCGACAGCGCTACTTTTTACGTTAGCGCCGACTCGCTGTTCACGCGCGCCATGCAGCCCTTCCCTCCTGGCGTTCAGAAGGGTACCGATATCGGTATTGCGGTCAAAATTCTGAACATCCAGACTGAAGACGAATACAAAAAAGCACAGGCTGCCGATGCCACCAAACAAAAGGGCATCGATGAGAAAGTGATTGCAGACTACGTAGCTAAGAATGGCCTGGCGGGCAAAGTGCAGAAAACTGAATCGGGTGTAAACTACGTGGTAACACAGCCAGGTTCTGGCCCAACCCCACAACGGGGCGACGTGGTGCAGGTTCATTACGCCGGAAAACTTCTGAACGGAAAAGAATTCGACAATTCACGGACAAACCCACAAGCCGCTGGTAAACCCGCTCAGTTTCAGATTGGCGTGGGTATGGTCATTCCGGGCTGGGAAGAAGGCGTCATGAAGATGCACAAAGGAGAAAAAGCTACGCTGATTATTCCTTCGACACTGGCCTATGGCCCGCGTGGCAATCCGACGATTCCGGCTAACTCGGTCCTTTTATTCGATATCGAACTGCTGGATATCCAGAAAGGTCAGCCGGGCCCGCAGGGAATGCCACAGCCTCAGCCAGGCCGGTAGATTCGCATAAGGTAATCCTCAATTCATATAAAAGCCGTTTGCAGTTATGCCTGCGAACGGCTTTTTTTGTTCCTATGGAACTTTGCTTCGCCACCAACAATCAACACAAGCTAGCGGAAGTCTCAGCTCAGCTTGGTACTACGTTTACGCTCAAAACCCTAAGCGATATCGGCTGTATGGATGAATTACCTGAGACAACGGGCACTATTGCCGGTAACTCGCGCCAGAAAGCCGATTACGTCTGGACACATTTCGGCATTTCCTGCTTCGCCGACGATTCGGGGCTGGAAGTAGAAGCGCTCAACGGCGAACCCGGCGTCGATTCGGCTTACTACTCGGGTAGTCGGGATTTCGACAAAAATATTCAGAAGCTGTTGACCAATCTGGCCGACAAACCGATCCGGAGGGCCCGCTTCATCACCGTTTTTACGCTCGTGCTCCACGGCGTCGAACACCAGTTTGAAGGAACGATAGACGGTCAAATTCTGGAAGCTCCCCGCGGCATCGGCGGTTTTGGATACGATCCGGTTTTCCTGCCCGATGGTTATGACCGCACCTTTGCCGAAATGAGCATCGACGAAAAAACGGCCATTAGCCATCGATCAAAGGCGATGACCAAGATGGTAGCGTATCTGGAAAAACAGGTTCCGTATCGTGGACTTTAGCCCGAACCAGGCAGAACAATTAGGTAAACTAAAGTCCGCGATATATAAAAATCCCTTACCTGATGATCAGGTAAGGGATTTTTGGTTCAACTGAACCGTTTATCAATAAAATTTCGCCCGGCGATCTTCTACTTTGGCGGCTTCTTTAATGGCTTCGTTAATGTAGAAACTCAGCCGCGAAGCGTTGTTCTGCTGAATCTGATTTTTATAAAGTGCATAATCGGCAACGGTCGGAGCTGGTGTCAGCGAGGTTGTTTCCATAATGATCACACCCGCGTCGCCTGCAAAAGGCTTAGTGCGCTTACCAGGCTTCTGACCAAAAGCTTTGCCCAGAGCTACTGGATCGACACCGGCACTTTTTAAGAAACCCGTTGCCAGGCTGACATCATCTGCTGTTTCTACCAGTGCACCGGCACCGTATTTCTGAGCGATGCTTTCCAGCGAACCACTGGCATTACCAAGTTTACTCAGGATCTGTTCGCCTTTCAGCTCAGCCCGTACTTTAGCCGTCAATTCACTACGGTAATCGTTGATAGTTACTTTGTCTTTCTCCGTTTTACCTGTCAGGACCGCAATGACATACTGATCGCCGATTTCAAAGGGTTCTGAAACCGAATTGATATCCGTTTTATCATCGAAGGCCCAGCGAACGACAGGACGCGCTTCGGTCAGGGCATTAATCTGATTGGCACTTTCTGGAATCCGGTCGGCAGTAGCAACTACCAGCGATTTGTCTTCCTTCACTTTAGCGTCGAACTCTTCTTTTGTTTGTACCTCAGACGCAAACTGATCGGCTTTACGCAGCGCTTCGTCGCGGGTTGTCTGGCTCGGCGCAATTGTTTTGCCAATGGCCGCAATCCGATACAAGGTATTTGTTTTTGGCTGCGTCACCTTGATAATGTGGTAACCAAATTCGGTTTCAACCAAGCGCGGAATTAAGCCCACCGAGGTAGCACCAAATACGGCGGACTCAAACGGTTTCACCATCTGACCGTTGTTTTTGAAGTAACCCAGATCACCACCTACCTGAGCCGATCCGTCCTGACTGTTGGTACGAGCCAGGGCCTCGAAACTGGCTCCGCCCTGAATCTGCTTCAGAATATCTTCGGCGCGCTGACGGGCAGCTACCTTTGCCGAATCGGCCAGTCCTTTCGTTTGAATCAGGATATGGCTGGCCCGGGCGGTATAGTTGGTATCTTGTTTCGTACCGCCGTATTTGTAAATGAAATAGGTATTGTCTTCGCGAAATGGACCGTATATTCCACCGGGCGAGAAGGTCGGAATGGCGGCACGCAGTTGCTCCGGCATTTCGCCGGCAGTCATATAAAGCTGTACGCGAACGTCGCTATTCTGCTGGGCAAATACCGAATCATTGGTAGCGGCACCCAGCCCACGGGCCAGCGATTTGATGTCGTTGTAGAGCGTAGCACTATCTTCTTTCGATGGAGCGACCGAGAACGTTACGTATTGGATCGAGCGGCTATCGACACCAGGATAATCATCTTTGTGCTTATTCAGGTAATCTTCCAGTTGCGAATCCGTCACCTTAACCGTTGTATCGTTGATAGTGTAGTACGGAACGAACAGAAACTTAACGTTGGCTTTCGAATTCTGCGCCTGATACTCTTTCTGCGCTTCGGCAGTGGTAGCAAACGTACCCAGGCGCATCAGAGCCTCGTATTTCGAGCGTAGACGTTCTGAACTCAGGTTCTTTTCAAAGCCGGCCCAGGCCTGTTGTTGCTGGATAGGCAGGCTTTTCAGCCCTTTCAGGTAGTTAACGATCGAGCTTTTGTCAAATACGCCCGTTTGTGGATTCGTGAATGCCTGTCGAACGGCGGGGCTGATGTTATTCCCCTGCACCATGTCGACTAGCTCTTCGGGCGAAACCTGAAGGCCAAGTTTATCGAATTCCTTTTGGTAGGCGATTTCGAACAGCATCTGGTTCCAGGCCTGCTCGCGGATCTGCGTCAACTCCTGTTCGCCGGGAGCACGACCGGCCTGCTGCTCATATTGGGCCCGCAGCTCATCGACCTTGGCGTTAAAGTCCTGATAGTTAATCGATTGACCGGCGATTTCGCCAACCTTCTGCTGGTTACCTCCGAATAGTAAACTACGGCCACCGAGCAAATCACCACCCACAATGAACAGAATTAAGCTTACCGCAATGATGCCGACAGCCAGTCCTGAACGTTCTCTGATCTTATTAATGACAGACATTTCGCTTTTAACAGACAATTTAGCCCGCAAAATAACAATTTTCCGTCCTGTAATCCAAGCGAAATCCGTGTTTAGCCGTAGACTTTACCCGTTGATTATTAACAAAATTGTCCCCGCAGACTAAATAAGCCGTAACGACTCTGTTCATTCTAAAACATTTTGATATTTATGCTGTTAAAAATGGTTTTTAACCTGAGTGATCAACACAGGCTTGAACAGCTGTCAACAAAAATGAGGAGAATATACCACACTCTTAAAGACAACAAAACGAGCCGACCGCGGTAGCGAATCGGCTCGTTCGGTACTTGAAAAATAAGATCGTTAGTTTTTGCTGTCCAGTTTATCACCGGCTTTATCAAACGCATCGCCGATCTCACGACCAGCCCGTTTGAAGCCAGATTTTACATCTTTCCAGGCATCGGCCGTAGCATTCTTTGCTTTGTCCATGTCTTCGCCCAGTTCTTTCCGTTCTTCCTCCAGCTTAGCTTTCTGACGCTCCGTTTCTGCCTTGGCTTTATCGCTTTGTTTATCGGCTTTAGCCTTTAACTCATCGATTTTAGCATCCAGTTTATCTTTCTGAACCTGCATTTTAGCAACGGCTTCATCGCGTTCGCGTTTAAAATCAGCGGCCACTTCGTCGCCTTTTGCATCGGCTTTATCTCCTGCTTCTTTCAGATCTTCTTTAGTCTCAGCCGTTGCATCTTTTGTGTCGGCTTCAATGGCATCACCCGTTTTTTCCAGGGCATCTTCTGTCCGCGATTCGTTCTTGTTGTCGGAACCACAGGCCTGCAGAAGCGCCAACGAAGCGACCAGCATTATTGTACCTGCCGTCTGCTTAAATCGTGTCAGAATCATCAGGGGCTTTTTCATAATAATTTTTGTGTAGTTTGATTATCGTCAACCATCTGGCAAACAATATGCCAAAAAGACGAACCAGACTACCCAGGGTACCTCCCCGGAGACTTTTACTTCCACTTGATAGCGCAACCGATGGGTTTGGTAATTGGCGACTGCACAGGTCGTCCGATCAGTAGATTACTCACTGCTTCGTCGACGTAGCGACGCTGCACATTGTCCCCGTCCTGCGGGCTATCGTCGATAGTACCTATATATTCCAGGATAAACTGTCCGCTCGTCTGCTTCAGCACATATACTTCAGGCGTGCGGGTAGCCCCAAAAATCCGGGCGGTCGACTGGCTTTCATCGATGGCGTATACGAAGGGATAAGCCTTATCGCGGGCGCGGGTTTTCATGTTATCGAACGAGTCTTCTTCGTAAGCGTTTGGATCGTTTGGCATGATAGCCAGAATCGGGTACCCCTGGGAAGCAAATTTTTGGTGTAACGCAATAAGCCGGTCTTCATAAGCTTTGGCAAACGGGCAGTGATTGGTGGTAAAGACAACAATAAGTCCTTTTTCAGCCCGATAATCGGCCAGCGAAACCATACGGCCATCCACACTTTTGAGGTGAAAATCAGCCACTGCATCTCCAAGGTTATATCCTTTAGGCCCCTGTGCCCAACCAATTGAGCCAGTCAGTACGACCATCAGCATACCAGTCAACGAGCACCTCCAACCTGATTTCATAATTATTTTTTTCAGCGGTTCACCGATTAGACAACAAAGCAGGCTGTAAGATTAATTCTACGTACCAGACGGTTTAAGCTACTCAATTTCCCTTGTAGCGAGATTTTTCTTGAAAAAATTTCGATCTGTCTTGTTTACTAAACACTGTTCATTATGTTTGCATCGTTAATTTATTACTCAATGGGAATCGTAGAACGGAAAGAACGGGAACGGGAGGAAATGCGGAAGCTGATTCTGGATGGCGCACAGAAGCTTTTCTTAACGAATGGGTTTGATAAGGTCAGTATCCGGAATATAGCCGACGAAATTGAATATAGCCCGGCAACGATTTATTTGTATTATAAGGACAAAAACGAGTTGCTATTTGCGCTGCATCAACGTGGCTTCGTCAAAATGGTGGAAGAATTTCAACCGCTGCTACTGTTGACCGATCCGTTTGAAAAGTTGGTCGGTATGGGGCGCACCTACATCCAGTTTGCCATCGACAATCCGGAGCTTTTCGATCTGATGTTCATCATGACGGCCCCGATGGATACACTCGATAAGAAAGACTGGATCGAAGGCGATCAGGCGTTTGGTTTGCTGACACGGGTAGTCGAGGAATGTATGGAAGCGGGTATTTTTCAGAAGCATGATGTGCGTTCGACAGCTATGATGATCTGGAGCGGCATTCACGGTTATACTGCGCTGTTTTTGCGGAAGCGGTTGGGTATGTTTCCGGAATGTGACCGCCAGCCGATCATGGATGATGCCTTCGAGCTGTTCTGTCAAACGCTTCGTCGGGGATTATAATATTTTTTTGCGAATACACTAAACACTGTTCATTAATTGAGATGCGATCATGAAATTTATTAACAGGCACATTCGCTACTTAAGTTTGCTGATTCCGCTTGCCGGATCAGCTCAACCCGCTCCGCAATCCACCGTTCTGGATGCTTACATCCACGAAGGGCTGGCAAATAATCTGGCGCTTAAACAGGAGTCATTCGAGATCAGTCGGGTGACCGAATCGATCAATCAGGCGAAGTCGCTGTTTTACCCACGGATTGCGTTCAACCCGACATATTCCGTGGCGGCTGGTGGGCGTCGGCTGGAATTTCCGGTCGGTGATTTACTCAATCCCGCTTATAAAACTCTCAATCAGCTGATCGGTACGGATCGCTTCCCGACGAATATCGAGAACGTCAATCAGTTATTGGCTCCCAACAACTTTCACGATACGAAGCTGACGGTTCAGTACGCGCTGTTCAACACGGATATCCAGTATAATTACCTCATTCAGAAGCAACTACTCTCCGCCCAAGAAGCGCGCAAACGGGTTGTGGAAAATGAGCTGCGTTACAATATTGCAACCGCTTATTACCAGTATCTGCAAACCCTCGACGCCATCCGCATTTTCGAAAATTCGCGCAAGGTGCTGAATGAACTGGCTCGATTAAACGAAAAATTAGTCAGCAACAACGTAGCCACCAAAGAAGCCGTCACTTCAGCCCGCTACGAAATCAGCAAAGTCGATCAGCAACTGGCCGTAGCGGAGAAAAACCGGGAAAGCGCCCGCGCTTATTTCAATTTCATCCTCAACCGCGAACTGACCGCTGCCGTCGATGTCGATTCGTCGCTGACTAAAATCCTGCCCGAATCGAAAGAAACGCTGGCCGATCTACAACAGACGGCTCTGCGTGGTAGACAGGAGATAACCCAGTTGACCAACTCGCTCAATGCCGCCCGTACGGCCGTCAAACTGAACGAAGCGAATGCCAAAATTCCGAACGTATATATCGGTGGAAATACTGGTTTTCAAGGCTTTGGCTACACGTTTCAGAACCAGGCTTATCTGGTCGCGCAGGTAGGACTGCAGTGGGATTTGTTTCGCGGTTACGAAAAACGGTCGAAGATTCAGCAGGCCAAAATCCAGACCGACGCGCTCCGGACAAAATTGACCGAAACCCAGCGCCAGATTCAGTTGCAGGTATTACAGGCTTATTACGATCTCGACGCGGCCAACGAAAGCCTGGCAGCTACCCAAAGCGGGGTTATCAATGCCGACCAGACCTTCCGGGTCATCGATAGCAAATACCGCAACGGACAATCGCTGCTGATCGAGTTTTTGCGCTACCAGAACGACCGGCTAACGGCTCAACTCCAGCATCTGGTGGCCCGCACGGATGTACTCGTCAAGCGAGCCGCCCTCGACCGAGCGGTGGCTGTGGGGCAGTAACAATGGATATGTAGAATGAATAATGGATAATGATGTCATAACATCAGCCTTAGCAAATCAATAAGTCTATGAAATTACAACAGCTTCTCTATTCCGTTCTTCTGGCTGCCGCGCTCTGGTCCTGCGGCAGCAAAGCAGGTCAGGGGTCAGCCGAAAAACCGGCGGAAGGCCCCGACGAATCCGTTGTTTCGGTCAAGCTGGCGCCCGTCAGTACGGTAGTCCGGGCTGAGCCGGTCGTTGCTTCGGGGCTGGTCTCGTCGGCTCAGGAAGCACGGCTCTCCTTCAAAGTCAGCGGTATTATCAACCAGATGCTGGTCGAAGAAGGGCAACCAGTCCGAAAAGGCCAATTGCTGGCGACCCTCGACCTGACGGAAATTAATGCGCAGGTGAGTCAGGCACAACTAGCCAACGAAAAAGCCGAGCGCGACCTGGGCCGGGTCAAGAGCCTATATGCCGATACGGCCGCCACGCTCGAACAACTTCAGAATGCCACAACCGGCATGAACGTCGCCAGACAGAACCTGACCATCGCGCAGTTTAATAAGAACTATGCCCAGATCCGCTCGACCGTCGACGGCACCGTCACCCGAAAAATGGTCAATGCCGGGGAGTTTATTTCGCCTGGTGCATCGGTATACCAGATCTCGTCGAACCGGCAGAGCGACTGGGTCGTACGCGTCGGTGTATCCGACAAAGACTGGGCGCGGCTACGGCTTGGCAACCGGGCCAGCATCACGCTCGAAGCGTATCCCGGCCGCACCTTCACAGGTACCGTCAGCGAACTGGCGCAGGCGGCCGACCCGGTCAACAAGCTCTATGAAGTGGAGGTTCGCATCAATCCGGGCTCGGTCAAATTCGCTCCCGGCCTATTCGCTAAAGTAAGCCTCACGCCCGCCCAAAGCCGGAGTTACAGCCTCGTTCCCGTCGAAGCGATTGTCGAGGGAAATGGCAAAGAAGGGTTCGTGTATGTCCTGGCCGATGACAGGAAACATGTTCGCAAAACGCCCGTTCAGGTCGGATTTCTGGATAACGATAAAGTACTGCTGACGAACGGCTTGTCTGGCATCAGGGATGTGGTTACGGCGGGCTCCGCTTTCTTGACGGAAGAATCTACTGTTTTAGTGAAGAATTAAGAGTGAATAATGAAGAATAAATGATGATAGCCATGTCGGATAAAGAAAGTATCATTCAGGCCAAGTCTTTCAACTTTTCTATACGCATTATTCGAATGTATCAATGGCTGTGTAGAGAACATCGCATTTATTCACTGGCAGACCAGGTCTTACGAAGCGGCACCAGCATTGGTTCTAACGTTGAGGAGGCAACAGGTGGACTTACAAAAAAAGAATTTGTTGCGAAGACAGGATTAGCTTATAAGGAAGCTCGCGAAACAAGATATTGGTTAAGGTTACTAGGCGCTACAGACTACCTTGATAAGAAAACCTTCGAATCGATGCTAGCTGATTGCGAAGAACTGGTGAAAATTCTCGGATCGATTCAAAAAACAGCGCTGGAGAATTTGGCGCAGGAATCATCAAAATCTTCTCGTAAAACAGACAAGCTACCAAATACTTCGGTAGCCTGATTCTATTCTTCACTCATCACTCTTCATTCTTCACTAAAATGAATTTATCATCTTTTTCTGTCAAAAACTGGCAGTTCATGCTGGTGCTGTTTCTGGGGGTTGCCGCTCTTGGGGTCAACTCGCTGCTGAACATGCCGCGGGGCGAAGACCCCGAATTTACCGCCCCCAGCTTTTCCGTAGCCGTAATTTACCCCGGCACCGACGCTCTCGATATGGAAAAGCTGGTCGTCGATCCGGGCGAAGCGCGCTTCAACGCGCTGGAGAACATGCAACACGTCATTACCAATGTAGATGACGGGCTGGCCGTGTTCCGGCTGGATTACGATTACGGGGTCGATCCCGAAGAAAAATACCAGGAAGTGATCCGGGAGGTAAACGCCCTGAAAGCTGAATTACCTTCGGACATCTACCGCATCGACATCAAAAAGTTCTCGCCCACCGACGTGAACATCGTGCAGGTAGCCCTGCTGTCGGAAGTGGCTTCGGCGAAAGAACTGGGAGAGCATGCCGATGATCTCAAAAAAGAGTTCGAGAAAATCAAAAGCCTGAAAAACGCTGAAGACTGGGGCTACCCGGCCTCCACCGTGCGGGTGTCGCTCAATATCGAGCGGATGGCTCAGAATGGCATACCGGTCAACCGGGTGATTGGTGCCTTGCAGGCCGAAAACCTCAACATTCCGGGTGGAAATATTCAGGCCGGAACCCGGAAGTTCAACGTCAAAACCGCGGGCGATTATCAGTCGCTCGAAGAGATTCGGAACACCATCGTATCGACTAACGGTCAGAAAATCATTTACCTGCGCGACGTAGCCGATGTCGACTTTAATTACGAAGACGAAACGCACATTACCCGGTTGAATGGCCATCGAGCGGTTCTTGTGACGGCGGGTCAAAAAACGGGCGAAAACATTGCTAAAGTGGGTGAGCAGCTGAATCCGGTTATCGACCGATTTGCTAAAACCTTACCGCCCTACATCTCGCTGGTCAAAAATTTCGACCAGACCGTCAGCGTCAACAAACGACTCGACCATTTTCTTCAGGATTTCGCTCTGGCGATTCTACTAGTTTCACTGACTCTGCTCCCGCTCGGCTTCCGGGCTGCAGTAGTCGTCATGATTTCGATACCACTGTCGCTGGCCATTGGCTTGGCCGGGCTCGATTTGCTTGGCTTCAGTATCAACCAGTTAAGCATCGTCGGTCTGATTGTCGCGCTGGGTATTCTGGTGGACGACTCGATTGTGGTAGTCGAGAATATCGAGCGGTATTTGCGCGATGGCTATTCGAAGCGGGAAGCGGCCATCAAAGCCACCAGCCAGATTACGCTGGCTGTTATCGGCTGCACGACTACCCTGGTCTTGGCCTTTTTGCCGCTTCTGTTTCTGCCCGAAGCGTCCGGCGACTTCATCCGGTCGCTGCCGATGGCCGTCGTGACGACCATTCTGGCTTCTTTGTTTGTCTCGCTGACGATTGTACCGTTTCTGTCGAGCCGGATTCTGAAAGAAGAGCACAATCCGGAAGGGAATATTTTCATGCGGGCGCTGAAACGGCTCATCAGCGGATCGTACAGCCGCCTGTTGCACTGGGGCCTGCGTCATCCGGTTGTGACGTTGCTGGTAGCGGGGATCCTGTTTACCGGAGCGCTGTATATGTTTAAAATCGTCGGGTTTGCGCTGTTTCCATCTTCCGAAAAACCGCAGTTTCTGATCAATATCGAAACACCAGATGGTACCAGTCTCTCCGAAACCGACCGTGTCGCGCGTTATGTCGAGGGTGCTCTGAAACGAGAACCCGACGTTAAATACGTGACCACAAACGTAGGACGTGGCCAGCCTCGCATTTACTACAACATCATTCAGCGGAACGAATCGCCCAATTACGCGCAGTTTTATGTTCAGCTGGTCGACATCGAACCGGCAGACAAACGCGTGCTGATCGACAAACTACGCGAGCGATTTGCCCACTACCCGAATGCCAAAATAGAAGTAAAAGATTTCGAGCAGGGCCCCGATCAGGAAGCGCCCGTAGCTGTTCGCGTATTTGGCGAAAACCTGGATTCGTTGAAGGTCATGGCTGCCCGGGTCGAGAAAGCGTTCAAACAAACGCCCGGCCTGATCTACGTAAATAACCCGCTCGCGAACCAGAAAACCGATCTTCGGATACGGATCAACAAAGAAAAAGCGGGCTTACTTGGCATTTCGATTGGGGACGTAAACCGAACTATCCGCCTGGCTGTCGCTGGCCTGAACGTAGGCACGTTTAAAGAACCTAACGGCGACGATTACGCCATCAACGTAACGCTTCCAAAAGGAAAATTCGCCGACCAGCGCGTTTTGAACAATCTCTATGTCAATACCCTGACGGGTTCGGCGGTTCCGCTGCGTCAGATTGCCGATCTGGAATTCGAGAGCAGCATGAATCAGATTCGCCACTACGACAAAGATCGGTATGTTACGATAACGGGTTTCGTAAAAACGGGCTATCTGGTCGATAATGTGTTCAATGGCGTGTTGTCGAAGCTGGATAAAATGAAGTTTCCAACCGGTTTCAGTTACAAAGCGGCCGGTGAGCTGGAAAGTCGGGAGAAATCGTTCGGCGGCTTAGGCACCATTATTCTCATCACCATTTTCGGCTTCATTTCGGTACTGGTGCTGGAATTTGGTACGTTCAAGAGCACGCTGATTGTGCTATCGGTTATTCCGCTGGGGGTTATTGGCGCGGTGCTGGCCCTGTATTTTACCGGTAATCCGTTCTCGTTCGTAGCGGTAATCGGTCTGATTGCTCTGATCGGGATCGAAGTGAAGAACTCGATTCTGCTGGTCGATTTTACCAACCATCTCCGCGAAGAAGGTATGTCGCTGATCGATGCGATTCAGGAAGCGGGCGAAATCCGGTTCGTGCCCATCGTGTTGACCTCGCTGACGGCGATTGGGGGGTTGATTCCGCTGGCGATCGAAGGAAACCCGTTGTATTCGCCCCTCGCCTGGGTATTGATTGGCGGCCTGATTTCCAGTACGTTACTTTCTCGGGTAGTGACGCCGGTTCTGTACAAACTGCTCCCACCGCGCGTAGAGATAAAAGCGGTTCGGTCTGAGGAGCCCGAGTTAGTGTAAGCATTAATTGTAGCCCCGAAGCTTGGGCTTCGGTCGTGACCACGAGTGGGTTGGTTTCACGGCCGAAGCCTGAGCTTCGGGGTTACTGTTAACGCACAATTATTTTAACGACACTTTTCTGCCCATTCACCAGCACTTCTACCCAGTATAAACCAGGAGATAAAGGTTGATCGAACAGCAGATCGGCTTCACCCTGCCGCCGTTCCAGCCGGAAATTTATAACCTGACCTGTAGGGGTCAACAAACGAATCGGGGCATCGTCGGCCTTCCATAGCCGCAAATGAATTCGAGTCGGGTCGGCTGGATTCGGAAATACAGCGACTACCGGCTCATTGACCCGGATAATGGCCGATACCGGTTTGAAGTCATGTGGAGTACCGTCGTAATCAAGCTGCGTCAGGCGGTAATAGTTAATGCCGGGCAATGGGCTAAAATCGGTCAGTCCGTAATACTGGCGTTCGTCAGTCGTGCCGTTGGCGGGGAGTTCGCCCACGCGTACAAACTCTTTTAAATCACTGCTACGATCCACTACAAAGCGATCGGCATCCCGTTCCATCGTGGTTGCCCAGGCCAGTTGCACTCGATCCCCTTCGGGTTTCGCCGTGAAGGAAAGAAGCGTGACCGGAAGCGCAGTAGCATTGATTCGAATCTCATCCAAGCGCATCGTTCCATTAATCGCGTTTCGATCACAACCGTAAAAACGAAAGGAAACCGGCTGCGTTTGGCTGGCAAAGGCACTGCTAATGGACGTTAAGTTGATCGAAGCGGATTGATAAGGCGTCCCGGTAGCCGTAATGGAGCTGGTATAAATGTCGGTTGAATAGCCATCTAAACTACTTTTAACTCTGATAGTGTTAGGACCACTAGTAGAGCGACTATAAAAAAAGGACAACGTTGTCAGCACCATCGTTACGCTGGCAGCCGGACTAATTTTAATCTCCAGGTATTCATCACCGGGGCAAGCCGGATTGGTCCAGTTTTGCAGATTGACAGTTCGGCCCACCTGCCCAGCCGGATAACCACCCACGTTAGGAACAAGAACATTAGCTAGTGTGGCTGAGCTGGCCGTTACCAGTGACGTACTGGATGCTCCACTCAGATCACCCTCAAAACTCCAGGAAGCAGAAAACGGCGTCGTTTGCGCCATAGCTGCCCGAACAAATATGATCCAGGCAAGCAGTGTGAGCGTGAAAGTTTTCTGCATGATCAAAGTCGTTAGGTGCAATGCACATTACGACTCCGATTAGCGCAGAAAGTAAGTCACTCAATAGACAAATTTACCCACTTCGCTCTGAATGGTTACCTGCTTACCGGTATAAGCCTCTACCCGGCCAATCACCTGAGCCTCAATTCCGAACGATTTCGCCACATCGATGACCTGCTGCGCATTCGATTCGGACAGGTAAATTTCCAGCCGGTGGCCCATATTGAACACTTTATACATTTCCTGCCAGTTGGTTCCACTTTCGGACTGAATCAGCCGGAAAAGGGGCGGAATCGGGAACAGGTTATCTTTAATAATGTGCAGGTTTTCAACAAAGTGGAGCACTTTCGTCTGTGCTCCCCCCGAACAATGGACCATCCCGTGAATCTGGTCCCGAAGCTCATCCAGCAGGACTTTGGCGACCGGCGCGTAGGTTCGCGTGGGGGAGAGAATGAGCTGCCCGACTGTCAAGCCATCCGGAACGGACGTAATACCGTCCGTCAATTGCTTACTACCGCTATAGATCAGCGATTTATCGACGGCGGAGTCGAAACTTTCGGGGTATTTGTCGGCCAGGTAATGAGCCAGCACGTCGTGGCGGGCCGAAGTCAGGCCGTTGCTGCCCATGCCCCCGTTATAGGTACGCTCGTAGGTGGCCTGCCCAAACGACGCCAGGCCTACAATCACGTCGCCCGGCTGAATCCGATCGTTGCTGATCACCTGATCCCGACGCATGCGGGCAATGACGGTGCTGTCGACAATGACCGTACGAACCAGGTCGCCTACATCGGCGGTTTCGCCCCCGGTGCTGTAGATGTCGATGCCATGCTCGCGCAGCATTTGTAACACTTCCTCCGTTCCGTTGATGATTTCAGCAATGACTTCGCCCGGAATCAGGTTTTTATTCCGCCCAATCGTGGATGACAGCAACATTGACCCCGTCGCTCCAACACAAATCAGGTCATCGGTATTCATCACGACAGCGTCCTGGGCAATCCCGCGCCAGACGCTCAGATCGCCCGTTTCGCGCCAATACAGATAAGCAAGGGAAGACTTTGTCCCGGCTCCATCGGCGTGCATAATCGTACAAAAATCCGGATCACCCGCCAGCGTATCCGGCACAATTTTGCAGAATGCTTTAGGAAACAACCCCTTGTCGAGTTGGGCGATGGCGTTGTGAACGTCTTCTTTACTGGCGGAAACCCCGCGCTGGGCATAGCGATCAGTCATGCCGCAAAGGTAAAAAGAAAAGGAGGGGCAGAAAAGATAAACGAAAACGTATGCACTTACCTAATCAGGAAGGCAACCCGGTAACCTGCCGGCGGTTTCGGCACCAGCACCCAGTTCATACTGTAAGTCAAGCGCTTACAAAACCCTGACTCCCGGACCCGTACCGTATAAACATACTGTCTGGCGTGGTCGTCGCTCTCGACAGTCCGGGTAAAGGCTACGTTACAACCGGCCGATGCGTAATTTCCCAGCAATATATACTTCGAAAAATCGATGGGTTCGGGCTGGTAGTTCCGGCAAGGATCGGCCGGAAAATTTTGAGGAGTGTAGCCATACCTTGCATAATCGAAGTAGGCATGCAGGGCGCTATCACTGTCGATGACAATTTCGCTGGATGGTAGCTGCCGACGGCTGTCGAACGAATTCGGATCGAAACACGATTTTTTGTCAGTTGGAACCGCCGTAGGGTATTCAGATACGATCAGGCCCCGGTTGTGATTATCCGGATCGAGCAAGCCGATGCAACCCTGCGTGACTGCCAGAAACCCGATCAATACCCACGATATACCCAAACGAAGCGCGGTCGTTTGCATAGACATTATCGGTTTAGCTAATTCTTTATGCCATGACCCTGATTCCAGTATACAGGTTGACCTTACTCATAAAAAATTCCGGCTTCGGCCCGCACGGCATCCAGCAAATTCATCAGGTTCAGGCTATCGTCCAGCGACCACAGGGGGCTTTCGGTCCGGCCTTCTGCCAGGCATTTCATAACGTGCTGCGCTTCGTAATCGTAGCCGTGCGTTTTCCGTTCGAACATAGATGTTGTAGCTTCCTGATCGTCTGGCTGAAGCGTCACGCCAGTTGTTTCGTGGAAGCGGCTGTGAATGCGAATTTGCCCAGTTTCACCCTGAATCAGGCCAATGCAATCGGTTTTAGCCAGCAGCGTACAATCCAGCAAAGCCAGTTGCCCGTCGGCATACGTCAACACCATACCACACTGTTCGTCAACTCCTGTCTGACCGAAATTCGCGGATGCTTTTAGCGTAGTAGGTTTACCTAGCATCAGGTATGATAAAAATAGCGGATAAATACCGATATCGAGCAAAGATCCGCCCCCTAAAGCTTTATCGAAAAGCCGTCCTTCGGGCAGAAATGGCGCCTTAAAGCCAAAATCCGCTTTGACGGACACGACCTTCCCGACTGTGCCCGACTGCGCCAGTTCTAAGGCGTGAATGATGCCGGGCATGAACCGGCTCCAGAGCGCTTCCATGAGAAATACATTCTTCGTACGGGCTGTCTCGACCATTTCCCGCACCTGATCGCCATTCATGGCAAAGGGTTTTTCACCCAACACGCTGATGCCACCATTCAGCAACATCATCACGTTTTCGTAGTGCTTCACGTGGGGCGTCGCTACGTAAACGACGTCCAGATCGTCCAGTGTCAGCAGACCTTCGTAGGAGTCAAATGCATGGGGAATGTTGTACTGTCCGGCAAACTCGTCGGCCCGCTGCTGGTCAGACGAAGCGACGGCGTAGAGTTGTGCATCCGGTAAGGTTTGCAGGTCTTGTGCGAATTTGTGGGCAATGCGGCCCGGTCCTAGAATTCCCCAGCGAGTCATGATAAACGAGTTATTGAACGGAAAGGCTATACGCTAAATTGACCATCAGGTCAGTCGTCAAATGTATCTTTTTTTTCTAAGTTGCGGCTTCAACAATGCCTCTTTCTGTGAAATACGCTCAACGATGCCTTCTCTTTCTAGCTTTATTTTCTACCCACCTGGCTGGTGCCCAGATCGTTGAACAGCCCGACCCGTTGCGACCGTCTTTACCCGATTCGGCGAAAATCAGCAAAAAAGATACGACCCAAACGGCGGCTAATCAGGCAAAGGTAGATACCACTAAACAGGCTAAGCCCATTACCCGCATCTTTCGATACCGCTTCACTGCCGACGGTACGTTTACGGCGGGGAACGTAAATCGTTCGCTCCTACAGCTTACCAGCGCCGTTGACTATCAACTCAGTAATTATTTCAAGCTGTCGAGCAATCCGTCGTTTGTTTACGGTCGACAAAGCGGGATTCTGGCGGAGCGTGAGTGGTTCGGTGATTTACGAACCACCTACCGGTATGAAGATCGCTTATATTATCTGGCTTTTGGCTCATACGAGCGCAGCAACCTTCGCCAGATCAATCACCGCTGGACGGTAGCCGCTGGTGCGGGCTATAAGCTACTCAACAAAAAACGCGCTTATATCTCCATTACCGACGTTCTTATGCAGGAATACACTGATTTCATCGAACTGGACGACATCAATATTTTCCGAAATTCAGCGCGTCTTTACGGTGAATACGGCTTTGGCAAAGACCGGTTCACGGTCACTCACACGGCTTTTTATCAACCCGCGCTAGGGCAGTACAACGTCCGCTGGAATGCCAGTGTCAGCCTTCAGGTAAAGCTAACGTCGGCAACGAGCCTGCGCTCAACCGTAGCCAATGCCTACGAAAGTCTGGTTGTTCCAGGGCGCCAGAATAACGATTTTCGCTTTACGATCGGGCTGGTGTATGAGAAAAAATAGTTGTCAGTGATAAGTATCTGGCAGTCAGCCTCTGAAATTAACTGCTGATTACCAGATACTTATTACTGACCAATTAGTTCACTGTTTATCGGGGAAAGGAATAATCAGCTTTTCGCCCCGGGTAGCAATGTCTTTGTCTTTTTTATTGGCCCGCATCAGAGCTTCTTTACTGACGCCGTATTTCTGCGCAACCACCCGTAACACATCGCCTGGTCCTACGGTATGAACAGCCATCACTTTCACTTTCAACTGCGACCCCGCTTTCACGTTACTTTCCGATACATCCGGATTGAGGGCTTTTAAAGTGCCGATTTTCATGTTATATCGGTTGGCTACGCTGTAGAAAGTTTCGCCCTTTCCGACTGTGTACGTACTGCCCGTGCCACCCGGTTTTACTTTGGGTTTCACAATGGCAACCTCTTCCTTGGGCTTTTCAGACTTTGCCTTTTCCTCTTTGGGTTTTTCGACTTTCTTTTCTTCGACCTTCGGCTTCTCCGTATTTACCGCAACTGGCTTTTCGGCGGGGGCAGGTTTGCCGTCGGTCGTTTCACGATTGTCTTCGGCTACTTCTTCGGCTTTCGGATTTGCTTCGGGTGCATCGGCAGGCGGAGTAGCTTCCGAAAGATCGACGGGAGCTGGTTGCGACGAAGTGTCCGCTTCCTGCGGGGCCATCAGCATTTCCGGATCGTTTTGTGCCAGTGGCTGCTGGGTTGCCGTATCGAGTGGCACAGAAGTCAATTCATCAGAACCGTCCGTGTTATCTGAAATGTAGCCGTAGCCGATATAGAGCAGGGCGGCAATCAGGCCAACCAGCGCAATGAGCGTGATAGCAGGTAAACTGGTATTTCCGGTCTGACGCGGGTTGGATGGTTGGTTATCGGTTTCCATATATTTAATGAATAATGAATAATGGGCAATGAATAATGAGCAATCGTCTGGAAGGCTGTCTCCCTTCAGTTATTCATTAATCATTATACATTATTCATTAATTGACGGCTCATATCAGCCACTTTCTCCTTTAGATTCTCTTTGAAATGAGCTAGTTGACGAGCCACTTCGGCATCCGACGTACCGATGATCTGTGCTGCCAGAATTCCGGCGTTGCGAGCCCCATCGAGCGCCATGGTAGCGACAGGCACGCCCGCAGGCATTTGCAGAATAGACAATACCGAATCCCAGCCATCAATCGAATTACTGGACTTAACCGGTACGCCAACAACCGGCAGCGTTGTCAACGAGGCCACCATGCCCGGCAGGTGAGCGGCTCCGCCCGCGCCGGCAATAATGACCCGAATCCCGCGGTTACGGGCTGTCTTGGCATAGTCGACCATTTTTTCGGGTGTACGGTGGGCTGACACGATATCCATTTCCCACGCCACGCCCAACTCAGTCAGAATGTCGGCGGCCTCTTGCATAACCTTTCGGTCGGAGAGGCTACCCATGATAATACCTACCATTCAGAAGCTTATGAATTTACTCGTTCTGCGAAATAACGCAGAATAGAGGAGAATCACGCACCGCAACGGCTAAATTTTATTCGGGATGAACAAGCGAATTGATCGCTGGCAAAGAAACCAATACATTACACAAAGTCATGTAAATGTATTCATGTCTCCCGCAAAACCACATGCCAAATTTTTCAAAGAATCGTTTTCCCGGTTGGATGTTCTGACCGATTTCTTGCAGGTATTTCTGCCCGCAGAAATAGTGCACAGACTCCACCAAACCTGACAAAGGATGAAGTAGTGACTATTTTTCGTAAGGTTTCGATCCAAACCGGCCTGATAGCTATAACAACCGCAGAACGTTCAATTGACGAGGCATAGGAAAAGGACTTGAACAAGGCATTGAGCAAGGAGTCGAACAACGGTGCGAGCAATATAAAGTAGGCTAAAGCTAAATATGGGCACTAAAACAATTGCTGCAGCCCTGCATATTCCGTCGACTTAAGTGAATGCTCTGATTTAAAAGATACATTCAGGGGTTAGAGGACGGTTCCCATTTTCACTAAGCGACGCCCTGCTCCTTAGCCGTTATACAATCTTCACGCCATCGAATTTTCGACCCAAAATGGCCACATCATCAGCCCCCAGGTAATCGCGGAGCAGCGTGGCGTAAATTTGCCTGAAATCGACCGAGTAGGTCAGGTCGCCATCGGTTAGCTTCGTCAGATTAGGGGCTTCGTTTAGCACTCGTTTTGTCGGTAGCCCACCCCCAATCAGAAACACGTTGTTGGCCGTGCCGTGGTCAGTACCATTGCTGGCGTTTTGTTTCACCCGTCGGCCAAACTCCGAAAAAGTCATCAGCATCACATCGTTCTGACGACCCGTGGTTTTCAGGTCTGCCATGAATGCCCCAACCGCGTCGGCATACTGACCCAGAAGCCGCTCCTGTTGGCCCGGCTGATTGATATGGGTATCGAAGCCACTAATCGATACATAATACACACTGGTATCAACACCCGACAGAATCAACTGGGCAACGGTTTTAAGCCGATTGCCTAACTCGTGGTTCGGATAGGTCGTCGACCTGGTGTACACCTTCGCTTTATCGTAGACGTATTCCGCCGATGATACGGTTTCAGCCAGTGTTTTGTAGAGATAGGCTACAGGCTCCGGCTCATGCGTATTCACGGTGTGCTCGTTAGTTAGCCCCGTTATGATACTACCGCGGGTCTGACTATATAGTTTTTTGGGATCAAGGACGGCCAGCCCATTCAGGGAGTTCCCTTTCATGGCCAGGCTCAACGTATCGTCCACTTCAATCGTCCGGAACGGTTGTTGCGCCTTGCCCGAACAGGCTGCATCCAGATAGCGCCCCACCCAGCCCGTCCGCAGGTACTGATCCGAATCACTGGCAGTTTGCCAGATGTCCATAGACCGGAAATGCGAGCGGTCGGGGTTTGGATAACCGACGTTGTTGACGACGGTCAGAAGTCCCTCATCGTACAGCGCTCTCAGCGGCTGCATGGCCGGGTGCAGGCCAATTTCGTCGTTGAGCGGCAGTACCTTCTCGGGTCGGATGGCAATGGTTGGGCGCTCACGGTAGTAAATATCGTTACGGTACGGGATCACCGTGTTCAGGCCGTCGTTCCCGCCTGACAGTTGCACGATCACCAGAATTTTACCGGATGGAGCCGACACCTGTCCCAGCATCTGCGCTTCGTAAGCTTTCAGAAAATGGGGAATCAGCATCGTTCCGGCCGTTGTCAGCGCCGATTGTTTAAGAAAGTCTCTGCGGTTCATGGTTGTCGGAACCGGGATTCTGCTGATTTTGAGGATCGCTCTGACTTTAATTCCAGCCAAATCGCGGCTAGAATCAGAGTAATCTCTACAATCAGCTACATCCCGGTTTAGGTTAATTGGTATTCGGGCAGGCTCATCAGCGTTGCCGTTAAGACATGAATTTTTTCGGACCGGGCTTGGCCAGGCTTTGTTTGTTTTTCGAGTAAGGTTCGCTGCTCCGGCCGAAGGGGAAACGGCAGCAGGGTTACCGAAAGCGCATCGATCAGTTCAGTATCGGATGTTTTTGCGAAAGCAGCTTCAAAATCCGTCCAGTTTACGGTCGTACGAAAGGTATTGGCACCTTTTCGGGCCAGCAGCTGGGTGTTCACATCTCCATCCTCTTTAGGCCTTACCGTCACGTCGGCCGCTTTCAGCACGTAATTCGGCAGTTGCATCCGAAACAGCAGACTCGATGAGTCGATCCAGTTTTTACCGCCCGGCCAGCCGGCTACGTTAGGCGGATAGAAAAGTAGTTGCCCCAAAGTACGCTGCACAAAAATCTGCGGTTGTGGCTGATCGAACTGCACCCCAAGCGTATGACGAAGCCCCGCCAGCAACTCCACCGGCGATTTGATGTGAGCGCCCAGATTTTTAGCGTCGTAGAACCAGTCGGCATTGAAAATGGTCTCCATCAGATCGGCAATGTCGTACTGGCTTCGGTAAAACTGTTCGCTTAGGTCATCGATCCGGTTCGGATCTTCGGTTTCATTGACGAAAAAGCGGTAGATTTTTGCCGTAATGAACCGCGCCGTTTGCTTCCGCTCAAGCAGCATGGCCACCACATCTTCCCCCCTAAAAGCGCCGGTTTTGCCGAAAATGGTTTTCTCGCCCTCGTCGTGAACGCGCTCCCGAAACACAAACTCCCCCTCGGGCGTAAACTGCCAACCCGTAAACGCGCGGGCCGCTTCCTTAATATCGTGTTCAGTATAGTTGCCACGACCCAACGTAAACAACTCCATCACCTCGCGGGCAAAATTTTCGTTGGGCGCATTTTTCCGATTCTGCTGATTATTCAGAAACTGGAGCATGGCCGGTTCTTTAGAAACCGCCATCAGCAGATCACCGAAACGACCGAGTGCATGTTGCCGGAGCGTGTTGGCGTACTGCTGCATGAAAAGCGGATTACGACCCATGGTCCGGCAGGCAAAGTGGCCATGCCAGAACAGCGCCATTTTTTCACGAAGCGCCCCCTGGCCGACAGCCATCCGGTCGAGCCACTGCAGATTCAGGTCGCGCACTTTTTCGGCCTTCTCCCGGATACGCTCTTTGAGCATTTCCTTGTCGAGCTGCCCATCCCGTACTAATCCACGCAGTTGTTTCTTGGATTCGTTTTCTTCAGGTTCAACGACGCGGAGCGGCACAACCGATTCACTGTCTCTGAACAGTTGGCGAACTGTCTTATGCAGGGATTTCCGAGCCGCATCGTCCAGTTCGGCGGGCGTGGCACCAAAGCCAGCCCGTGAAAATAAGTAGCGGATTTGCTGCCGTTTAATGAGTTTGTCCATACACTTCAGCGATTGGCTATACGGGTAGGACAAGTTACGAAGCGTAACGTTTAATAGACACGAAATTAAAATACGGCCTAAGTATTTAATGATCTGCTGATTGGCGGCAGAAAACCGTTTCTGTTTCCTTTTATTTTCAAGTTGTTTGTATCGGCCATCGGTCTTCGAAACAAGAACTACATTTTCTATACCAAATCATTCCTTATTACGCCAGCTGGTACTACCATATTTCCGGCACATCACGTTGACTACTTACATGAACAAGCGCAGCGAAAGGGGATAGATGCCGTATACTATTTTTTGTTATCAGTACCATCGGTTAAGCAGGAAAACTAGTTACATATCACAGATTAAACTTATTTTAACATTAGGCCCTAACGCAACAGCGTCCCCTGCTTTTTCGTATTGTTTATATTCCTTCATGCTTGGTCGGCTATCGGCCTGATTTTTACTGATTATGCTACAACGTTTACATGCGTATAAAAGCGGGTTGTTCAGTGGGCTTTTTCTCTTCCTGGGGATTACAGCTTCCCTGGCGCAACCACTCCCCTACTCAGCCGCCC
Source organism: Spirosoma koreense (assembly GCF_054777875.1). Classification (NCBI taxonomy): domain Bacteria; kingdom Pseudomonadati; phylum Bacteroidota; class Cytophagia; order Cytophagales; family Cytophagaceae; genus Spirosoma; species Spirosoma koreense. The sequence goes on from NZ_BAAHAC010000029.1 coordinate 848,050, forward strand.
AGCGCCAGCGAATAGAATCCCTTCGGCAAACGCTTCAGAAAACCTACGAAACTGATTATAGCCGGGCGCTTTCCCTAGCCAAACTCTTGGGTCGCCCGGTCCGCGAGGTGCGTTCCAATGGCCAGGTGCTGATGCTGGCGGGCATTGACGCCTACGGTAATCTGCTGTATTATAATACTCATGTCGGCAATGCGCAGGTGGCGGTTCTGACTGGTACCGCAGCCTTATATTCGGGTGGTAGTTTAGGCCTGAACTTATCAGGCAGCAGCGCGTCGGTGCAGACAAAGCTGGGAATCTGGGATGGCGGAGCCGTACGGGCTACCCACGTTGAACTGGCTGGCCGGGTTACGCAGGTCGACAAAGCGTCAACGACCGTTTCGGACGAAGAACACCCTACGCACGTATCCACGACCATGATCGGTGCGGGGGTCAATCCGCAGGCCAGAGGGATGGCGTTTGGCGCTAAACTCCAGGCCTGGGATTTTAACAGCGACGTATCGGAAATGACAGCAGCCGCCCCTAACTTGCTGGTTTCCAATCACTCTTACGGCACTACGGCTGGTTTCCAATACAACCCCGATCAGACCGGCACGACGCAGTGGCTGTGGTATGGCGACACGACCGTGAGCCGGACGTATGACTACAAATTTGGTTTGTATGACCGAAGTGCCCAAAGCTGGGATCAGATCGCCAACAACGCTCCCTATTACCTGATGGTCAAGTCGGCGGGCAATGATCACGGCAGTTATCCCGGCGATGGACAGCCCTATCTGCTGGTGAACTACAATAAGAAAATCAGTACGGCACCCCGCGACAACCAGATGGGGTATGATCAGATCAGTACATCGGGCAACGCCAAGAACATACTCCTGGTTGGAGCGATCAGTGCACCAGCCAATGGCTATAATTATCCCGGCGATGCCAAACTGGCGGACTTCAGCAGTTGGGGGCCTACCGACGATGGACGGATCAAACCTGATATTGTCGGCATTGGCGTGAGTGTGCTATCTGGTAATTCGGCCAGCGATAATGCCTACGAAACCCTGAGCGGTACGTCGATGGCCTCGCCAAACGTGTCGGGTTCGGTGCTACTTCTGCAGGAATATTACGCTCAGCTTAACGCCGGAAAATACATGCGCTCATCTACACTGCGGGGCCTGGTGATTCATACAGCCAACGAAACGGGCACGACGCCCGGTCCGGATTACCAGTACGGCTGGGGTATGCTTAACACCGAACGGGCCGCCCGTGTGATCGGCAATACCGACAAAAGCAACCTGCTGAGCGAACGGACCCTTGCCCAGGGACAGCGCGATACCCTTCAGGTGGTTGCCTCGGGCCGCGGCCCGCTGGTGGTCAGTATTGGCTGGAACGATCCGGCGGGTACGGCATCGACTGCGCTGAACGACCGGACCCCCAAACTGGTAAACGACCTGGACGTTCGGGTCAGCGACGGAAAAACCACCAGCCAGCCCTGGACGCTCGACCCGGCGAATCCGACTAACGCAGCTACACCCGGCGACAACATCCGCGACAACATTGAACAGATCCGTATCGACAATGCCGTGCCAGGGCAAACGTACACGATCGCCGTTACGCATAAGAATACGCTCCGGAACAATCAACAAGATTACGCTCTGATTGTCAGCGGAATCGGCGGTACCGCTTACTGCGCATCGGCACCGACCTCAACGGCCGACACCAGAATCAGCCGGGTTCAGTTCGGCAGCATCAATCAGGCCGGACCGGATGGCTGCACGGCTTACACCGACTTTACCAAGACAACAACGACCATTCAGGCCGGGCAGGTAATTCCGCTTACGGTTTCGCTGGGCACTTGTGGCGCTCAGAAGAATGTCGTGGTGAAAGCGTTTGCGGATTGGAACGCGAATGGAACATTTCTAGAAACAGGCGAGACGCTGGTCACGTCGGGAGTGCTGGCCAATACAGGTGTATTTACAGCCAACGTAACGGTTCCGGCCAGTGTGACTGTCGGTCAGTTGATCCGGTTGCGGGTCGTCGCGACAGAAACCTCCGATCCAAACGCAGTCAATGCCTGCGGATCGTATGGCAACGGTGAAACCCAGGATTATGTGCTGAATGTAGTGCAGACCAGTAATGACGTAGGAGCCATAGCGCTTATTTCGCCCGAAGCCAGTTTTTGCGGCTTATCCAGCACCAGCATAACCGTAGGTGTCCGGATTCGCAGCTACGGCACGGCGACTCAAACGAATATACCCGTTACGGTAAAAATTACGGACGCCAATAACGCAGAACTTGCAACCTTAACCGGTACAGTTCCTTCGATTGCGCCATTCAGCGATGCCTTACTGACGCTTCAGAGCCCGGCAATCACTTTATCCTCCGGGCAATCGTACAAGTTCGTTGTCTCGACCAATTTAACTACTGACCAGAATCCGACCAACAATACGGTTACCGAAACCCGCACTACGGCCACAGCGCCGACTGGCCTCTTTACGGCCACGCGTTGCGGCAGCGACACGCTGATCTCGCTCCAGAACACGGGCGGTGGAGCTGCTTTCTGGTACGATGCTCCTACGGGTGGCAACCTTCTGGCGGTAGGCAATCAGACTTCTGTCAAATTGATTCCGGCCAGCGGACAGTTTTACGCCACACTGAACGACTTTTCAGGAACGATCGGGCCGGTAGACAAGAAAGCGTTTGGGGGCGGTACCTACAGCGGCAATTTCGGCCCGTCTCCGCTTATTACGACGGCAGTACCGCTGACGATTGAAAGCGCCCGACTCTACATCGGTACTGCGGGTCAGTTGACCTTTACGGTTCGGAAGTATGATAATACGGCGGTTTCCAGCGTTACGCTGGATGTTACGCCCACGCGCAACCAGAGCCTGACGGCGACTTCCAACGGGCAGTTAGTCGACGATCCGAACGATCCGGGCGCGGTTTATCCGTTGAACCTGCACATCCCGGAAGCGGGCAATTATCAGATCACCATCGAATACGGCAACGGCGCTTCTATTTTCCGCTCTAACGCTGGGGTTAGTGGCTTTCCCTATCAGCTGAAAACTTCAACGGGTGCGCCTATCGTCACGATCAAAGGATCGCTTTACGCCCGCAGTTCAACCGTGACCGACACCCTGACCGATGCCTGGTATTACCTCTACAACATCAAAGTACGCTCGCTCGACTGCCCGAGCCCGCAGCGGACGGCAGTAACGCCCACCACCGGTGCAGCGGCTACAGCAACCATCACGCCCAGCGGGTCGGTGAGTTTGTGCCAGGGTTCGACAGCTACGCTGCAGGCGAACACCGGAACCGGACTTTCGTATCAGTGGTATAACAGCGGTCAGCTGATTTCGGGAGCAACGAGCAGTACGCTTCAGGTTTCTTCCGCCGGTAGTTACGCCGTTCAGGTGGCTAATAGCTGCCTACCCGTTCGGTCATCGGCCGTGGCTGTAAGCGTACGCAACGCAGTAACGCCGACCATTACATTCGACAGCTATATCCTGTCGACTAATGCAGTCAGCAACATCCAGTGGCTACTCGACGGCGTAGCTATTTCGGGGGCCGTCGGCTCTACCTACAGTGCAACAAAAACAGGACGCTACTCGGTGAAAGGCAGCGTAAACGGATGTGGGGAAGTCATCTCGAACGAGGTCTACGTTACTATTCTGGCGACCGAGCCCGTTTCCAGCGTAGGTACTCTGAACGTGTACCCGAACCCGGCTACTCAACAGATAACCGTTTCGGTATCAGCTTCTACCTCGCTTCGGGGCACGCCTACGCTCCGGCTGGTCGACTTGCGTGGCCTGACCATCGGCACAGCGACGCTGCAACGAGATGGAACCACCTATTCAACCACGATGGACGTAACCCGTTTGCCGGGAGGAGTCTTTTTTGTGGTAGTCGAAGACGAAAAAGCCCAGCGGCTGGGTGTCAGGCAGATCAGTAAGCAGTAATGGCTTCAGGCGTCTGCTTGGTGGTAACAAAAACGGGCCATTTCCTCAGCAGGAAATGGCCCGTTTCGTATCTTTTTGCTTTTACGATTATTTCGCTTTACCAGTGGCTTCCTGAGCCAGGGCCAGTTTAACGGCATCGTAGAGATTAACAATACCACCGGTTTTCGATAGCGAAGCGAAGTCGACCGTCGCGTCCGATTCGGGCCGTTGCACTTTGGTCGAATAGGGCGTAGCCGACTGCAGAATAATCCGCTTGATATCGGCGTAGGTCAGTTTAGGAAAGTACGATTTCAGTACGGCAGCTACGCCCGCTACTACGGGTGAAGCCATACTGGTACCGCTGTTCATTTCGTATTTACTGCCCGGCACGGTCGAATAAATATCTTTACCCGGTGCAAATACGTCCACTGTTTTCTTTCCATAGTTCGAAAAGCTGGCGACCAGTTCTGCCGTGTTCTGCCGGGCACTGGCCCCTACGGTAATGACGTTTGGAATGCTGGTACCGTCCATGTAGCGGGGCGACGGGTAGTTGGCGGCCGTGTCGATATCACTGCCATCGTTACCGGCAGCCTGCACCAGCAATACACCTTTCGAGAGCGCATACCGTTCGGCGTCCTCGACGGCTTTCCGCTGGGGCGAATAGCCTTTACCAAAGCTCATGTTGATGATCTGCGCGCCATTGTCGACGGCATACCGGATGGCGTTGGCCACGTCTTTATCGCGTTCGTCGCCGTCGGGTACGGCCCGTACGCCCATGATTTGTACGGCATCCGACACGCCCATTACACCCAGGTTATTGGTGCGGTCGGCACCGATGATTCCGGCTACGTGCGTGCCATGATCCGGGCGCTCACCCGATACGTCAGGATTGCCATAATCACGCTGATTAACATCGTTCGGATTATCGCCGACAACCGAACGAGCGTTGAAATCAGGATTGTAGCTATACTCCGCGCGGGATTTGAGCTGTTCGTTGGCCTTTTCGAGTTCGCTCATCACCACATCCGCATCCGCGGCCCCCTGCTGACGAAGCAACCGCAGAATACCGGTTACGGGCCGTTTCAGATTCGCATCCGATAAGGTATCAGCCGCTTTGCGAAGCGTCATTGTATCGAGCTTCGTTACGTTCAGCGCTTTCTTCAGGGTATTGACAGCCGACGAATATTGTGCGTAGAACTGGCTGATACCCTGATACTGCGACTTATACTGCGACTGGCTCTTTTCGACCTCGGCCTTGGTTTTCTTGTAGAGGGCAAATTCTTTCTGTTGCTCAGGCTTAATCGACTTGGGGTCTTTCCCTTCGTACTTCGGTTTCAACTGCGCATAAAGGCGGGTTACTTCGGCGGTTTCGTAGGTCACGTTACGTCCGTCTTTTCCGCCAATAAAATTCCAGCCATGAACATCGTCCACGTATCCATTCTTGTCGTCGTCTTTCCCGTTTCCGGCAATCTCTTTCGGATTGACCCACAGAACCCGACGCAGATCTTCGTGGGTGGTATCGACACCACCGTCGATGACGGCCACCACCACGGGCGTAGGTTTACGATCTTTAAGAAGTTCGCGGTAAGCGCGATCGACGCTTATACCAGCAGTGCTATCTGTTTTATCGAGCAGATACCACTGCTGCGGTGTTTGCGCTATAGCGGCTACCGAACATAGGCAGACCGATGCGCTGATAAGGAGTTTCTTCATGAATTGATAACAAAAAATATTTACAAATTAAGAAGAAACCGGCTTAATTGATGCTTAAAAATTGTTAAACGGCCTCAGGGCTTGCTATGAGTAACGTTCTGATAATGCGCCTTTAGTAAATCCTCACCCCAGTCGTTGGTCAGATCCCGAACGACCGTATGGATGTGGTTGGCATTGGTTTGCGTATTGTCGTACTCGATCAGAATGGTCGGTCCATGAATGCGGTAGTACCAGCCTTTGCCTTCGCCGAGTTCGGGGGTAAGGTCGCCTGCCCAGGCAAACCGTAGGTTATCCAATCCAGCTTTCTCCAGCTTATCCATTTGTTGTTTGGCCAGCGTAATGCGGTAATTGGTCAGGTAGGCCTGTAGCAGATCGATAAACAGTTTGCGCTGATCAGCTTTCATATCGGCGTAGCGTAAGCCGTCCATTTTTTCCAGCGATGCCGTGCGTTTGTTGCTGGTAACGATTTCCGGATAGGCCACTCCAGCCAGGATAGCCTGCTTTTTCTGATCGGTATCCAGGGTTTTCAGTAGCGCAAAGGCCCGTTCAGTTTCCTGCTTCAGAATCTGTCGACCTTTTTGCGGCAGGTCTTTCACGCGCGGATCGCCCATGCGTTTGTCGGCCATATTCGGGTCATATTCCAGTATACCCGGATTGCTTCCAAAGAAGGTAGGCGTCTGTGCCAGCACCTGACCGGTTACCGACAGAAACTGAAGCGACAGGTGATGTCCTTCGATACGCCAGCTCCAGGGGGTTTTCGTAGTCGGGTCGCCGAAGATCGTAAACGAATAGTTTTCAGGATCGCGGTAGGTATCGTTGGGGGGGCGGTTGTCGATGACCCGCAGCACGTTCTCGGTATCCATAATGTCCATCGCTTTATCGTATCCGCGCTGACTCAGGGCTGTTTTGAGCATAGCCATAGCCGCCTGACGTTGTTCGGCGGTCATTTGTTTGAGTGGCAGACCTTTACGCTCTCTCGGAACGAAATGCCAGTTGAATCGCTCGGCATCATCGAACGGATACGTGATCTTTTGCTTTTGATCGGCGTTGAGCATGCCCAGCAACGCTGTTGCCGCATCGGTCATTTCATCTTTGATACGCTGCTGAGCAGCCGGCGATTTAGGGGTAGAAACTGTCTGAGCCAGTAGGTTACTGGTAAGCAGCCAGAAAAAAATAAACTGTTTCATGAGGAGTCCAACGGTTATGCATCAGCTAAAGCGGCCAAAACCTGCGATTTACCTGTAGTCTCCTGATTATCTACAAGCTGTTGTTAACAACCTTCGCGGTTTAGCAGTTTAGTTAGGTAGCTGCACTGTAATGTACTACGATGATGTCCACTCGCCCCCCGAACGATAACACAGGTCCGCTCGATCATCTGGCGCTGCGTTATCTGCGACAGGCACTCGACGCATCACACCCCTCCGATGAGCCCTACGTTCTGAACGAAGTGGAGAGTCGCGTGATCCGCCGGACAAAACAGGTGACCATAGGCATGGCAGCCCTGCTGGGCGTGGCGGGTGTGTTATTGCTCTACTGGCCTCAGTATATGTGGCCGGATCTGTTTTCCACTACACCTATAACGCTTTTCGGGAAAACCTATGAACTACCGCTCATAACCACTTTATACGGAATACTGCTGGTTTATCTGGAGATCAACCTGCTCATGGCACTCAACCTGCGGGGAGTTAAAGCCATTATGCAGATTTGCCAGTTTCCGCGCGCTCACGATGCACAGTACGACCGGCACCTGCAGGCACTGGCCGATGCTGCCCTTGAGAAAACGAATCGCGGGGTACTGCGTTTCGGTATCGATCCGTATCTGAACATGCCGTCCTGGGGGCTAAGTCTATTTTTCCTGATCAACATCGTCAAGGCCGTACTGAGTAACCTGGTCTTCAAGTTTCTGCTAAAACGGGTCATCGGTCGGTATGCGCTTCGGCAAATGACAGATCTGGCCGGTATGCCGATTTATGCTGTCTGGAATGCCTGGGCATCGTGGCAGGTGCTGCACGAAGCTCAGGTTCGGGTTATGGCCCCCACGACCATACGCGAATTTGTTTATGAGCTATACGACGAATGGGGCAAGAACGAAGAGTTCCGTCCGCTGATTCTGGAGGCTTTGCAATACGTAGCTATTTTGAAGCGTCAATACAATTACGCTCACTCACTGCTCACTGAAACCCTGATGGATCGCTTCGAGCTGCGTAGCGACGTTCCCCTAACGGGCCACTTTCCGGAACGGGTGCTCCAGGCACCGCTTGCCGTGCGCCGGAGCCTCGAACGACTCATTGTGTTCGGAGTACTGATCGATGGCCGGCTTTCCTGGCTCGAAAAACGTCGGTTACGGGAACTCCGAAAAAAAGGCTTCCTGACCTATTCGGCCAGCGACATTCAGCGACTAGGCAATGATTTCAACCAGGGTCGGGGACTTTGGGTATAGTTGTCAACCCAGCTTTTTATTTCTGTTTTCCTTCAACGTCCTGACCAAGCTCTGGCATCGATTTTGGGGTCTCACTTCCGATAAATAAAATCTCGCCATTAAAATTTCAGGCATCCACGTTCGAACATCTTCTGTTTGAATTAATTACGTATTTTTGTAGGATTAGCTGATCACTAATTCTACCCATGACGCTCTTCGGGAGAACTCTACTCTTTTTTTCTTTTTGTCTTTTTAGCTTCCTGTCTGCCGTAGCCCAACTGACGATAACGTACCCGTTTTCGCGCATGGTAGTGCAACGTAGTCAGACCAACACCGCTCCTCTTTACATTGCTGGTACATTTTCTATTCCCGTCGATCGAATCGAAGCCCGGCTGGTGCCGACTTCCATTGCCAACCGACTTTATGTAGACTGGACATTGTTGCAGGACAAACCCCAGCATGGGCTTTTTCAGGGGAGCCTGACCGCGCCCTCGGGCAGTTTTCGACTGGAAGTTCGCGGTGTACGCGACGAAAAAATAGTAAGCAACGCCTTCGTGGCATCGGTCGGTGTCGGCGAAGTTTTTGTTGTGGCAGGGCAATCGAACGCCATGGGCTTGCCCAGTCTGGGGGCAAAAGGAGCTTCTGAACGGGTCGTGGCCTTCAATGCCTGGAATCGTTTCTGGAACAAAAACGATGCACTGGAGTCTTCAGATAAACCCTTTCCAACCCCCAGTTTTTCGACCATGACTGCCACCAGTCAGGTTTTCCCGACGGGCGAAACGGCCTGGTGCTGGGGTGAACTGGGCGACTATCTAGCAGACCGATATGGCGTACCCGTTGCTTACTTCAATGTGGCGATTCCCGCAACCGTAGCCGAGAACTGGAGTAATTCTGCCAGCGGAATTCCAGCTAAAAATATATTCAACAGCACCATCTGGCCGTTTCTGCAACCCTATACCAACCTGCGCAATACCCTGCAGTACTATAATAGCCAGTTTGGTATTCGGGCTGTCCTGTGGCATCATGGTGAATCGGACGCAGTACCGCTCCATACCACCACGGAGACCTACCGGAACGATATTCAGTTTCTGATCGATCAGAGCCGCATCGATTTCGGGCGCAATATGACCTGGGTCGTTGCGCGTTGCTCGATCACCCCCGCGGGACCCACACCGAGTGCCGATATCATCCAGGCGCAAAATTTACTGGCGCAAACGCCTAACAATAACGTATGGCAGGGACCCGATACCGACCCGATTCAATCGCCCCGGCAATCGCACGGCCATTTCGAAAATATTCCCAACGGGGTTCAGGGTATTTCGCAGTTTGCCGCAGCCTGGAACACCAACTTAACGGATCAGTTTTTTGCTCAATCGAAACCGCACCAGCCGAAGCAGTTTATTCGAACCGGTTTGATTCCTTCGGAAATACCGGCCGGAAGCACCCTCAATATTCCGTATGAAACCCTCGGTTTCGCAGGTACGCCCACTGTAGCGGTACAATTGCTGAACGGAAAAGGGTGGTTTGTGGCCGAGATCGGTCGTGGCAAAAGCGATGGGTCCATTCAGGCTACCCTACCCGATACGCTTAGCAACGGCCAGTACAGCCTGCGGGTCATTGCTACAGACCCTATTCTGGCGGGATCATCTTCGCTAACTTTCCAGGTGGTTGCGATGGGCCGTCCACTCAACCCATTTCTCGATGTTCAGGTCGAGCCGGGGGAAGACAATACCCTAATTCACTGGCTGACCGCTCAGGAACCCGCTGGCAGCCAATTTTACATAGAGCGCAAAGAGGCATCGGGCCAATATGAGACGATTGGCAAAGTTAGTGCCAACGCCGACGGTGCTCTAAGCCATATTTATTCTTTTGCGGATTCTGTACAAAATGTAGATGAAAACAGGTACCGCATCCGTCTGGAGCAACCCAATGGGCTTACTCTATTCAGTAAAAACATCGTGCTGGCCACCAATAACGAACCAGTGCCGCAACCCATCATTTTTCCGAATCCGAGCGACGGAACCAATTTAACCGTAAACCTGCCCCGCAACGGTTCCTGGATGCTGACGCTCCTCAACTTAAACGGGCAAATCGTTTCGCAGCAGCAGATTTCAGCGCTGGCCAATCAACCGACCCACTTTTCGCTGGCGCCCGGCCTAGCCACAGGTTTATACAGACTTCAACTCCGGAATGGAGATACCTATTTTAGCAAACAAGTGCTGATCCAGCGATAAAGCCTATCGCCAAATCAGCACTTGATTAAACTTTCCGCTTTAGCTAAAGATCAGCGCGCTTTTGCTAACAGGTATCGTTAAATTCTGAATAGCGTTTACATACTACATCGTCTTCCCTGCTGCGAAAATATCTTCCTGATCCGGCATATTCGGGTTCACGAATACGTCGGCACCGTTAATAGTCCGCCGAATAGGCTCGATGGTCGGATTCTGGCGGTGGTGTCCATAGGCTTTATTCGATGAGTAATGACACACAAACGATTTGCGCGTCAGAGCCGGATTACGAATTTCGTCGCCCCCGTGTGCCAAAGCCGCGTGCCATAACAACACATCCCCTTTTTTAATGAGCAGGGTTTTCTTCTCTAAACCGGCTTTCTCACAGGATGCATCGAGGTATTTGGCAAAATCGTTCGGGTTTAGTTTCGACTGGCCATTGAAGAAAATACCGTTACCAAAATTAAATTTATCGACGTTGTGCGAACCCGGATAATAAAAAAGCGGCCCTGAGTCGATATGTACATCTTCGAGGGCAATCCAGGCCGCGGCCAGGTGACTCGGTATTTCGGATACTACATAAGCAAAATCCTGGTGGGTAGCCTGCTGACTGCCATACTTAAACAGCAGGCTCTGCATGCCAATCACCTTATCGCCGAATACGGCATTCAGGAAAGTGACGATGTTCTTGTGCAGCATGATTTTTTTGCCGATCACCGAATTATCGTGAAAGTCCATGAACTTGATATAAGGTCCGTCCAATACGGATATAGGCACGTCGCTCACGGGCTGAACCGGTTTGTCTTTATATTCAGGCAGATCGATTCGGACCAGGGTCTTGTATTTCTCGTGGTGTTCGATCAGTTCTTCGACTTCGCTCCAGAGCTGATCGAGCCATGTCGTCTGGATAGCCTGATTTAGAATAACATAGCCATTTTCTTTCCAGAAAAGCATTTTTTCCTCCAGATCGTAGGGCAATTCTTTAGCAGCCGGAAACTGTCTGACGAAAGCCGGAATATCAGCCTCTTTTTTATCAATCCAGGGGAGCGTAGAATAATCAAACTCGGTGACAGGTTTTTCAGGGGCGAGCGTCCGTTTGGCAACAGACTTCAATTTACTGAGTAAACTATTCATAGACTTTCACGGTAAAGTTTCGGGCTAAAAATACCAAAATTATTTATCTGTATGCAGCTGATTAAACTCATCTGCACGTAGTATAAGCGATTGATCAGGCCGATTTATTTTGCGGTTCCTCTACCCGATCTATTTTTTTAACGCGGACTTCATGAATCCGCTTATCGTCGGCCGATAAAACCTCAAACAAAAACCCTGCATAACTCGTCTGATCGCCAGCCTGGGGTAACCGTGTGAATAATTCCAGCAATAGCCCACCCAGCGATTCGCTGTCACCCTGTGCCAATTCGAACGTGGTTGGATCAATGTTCAATACCCGGCATACGTCGGTCAATAAAGTTTTTCCTTCAAATACAACGGTTTGTTCATCTTCGCGCCGGTAGCCTACGGGCGTTTCGTCATCGAACTCGTCGTTGATTTCCCCGAAAATTTCTTCGATGATATCTTCCAGCGTCACCAGACCGCGGGTTCCGCCATATTCGTCGACCACGATGGCCATATGCACGCGACGCTTCTGAAAATCCTGCAGTAAATCGTCTACTTTTTTATTCTCGGGAATGAAGAAGACAGGACGCAGGAGCGATTGCCAGCGAAACGAATCGTCTTCGTGGATATGCGGCAACAAATCCTTGATATACAGTATTCCTTCGACCTGATCGAGCGACTCCCGGTATACCGGCACCCGAGAATAGCCCGACGTGTTGATCTGGGTCATCAGTTCGCTGAACAGCAAGTCATCGGCCACGGCCGAAATGTCGAGCCGGGTGCGCATGACCTGGCGAGCGGTCAGGTTGCTGAAGTTGACAATACCTTTGAGAATTTCTTTTTCTTCGACCGTTGCCCCCCCACCAGTCAGATCGACAGCCTGGCTCAATTCCTCGACGGAGAGTTTATAACCCCGTCGTTCGATGCGCCGATCGACCTGATTGCTCAGACTGACCAGCAACATGGCCAGCGGGCGAAATACGATTAGCCCGAGCTGAGCCAGCGCGGCCGTTTTTCGGGCCACGGTCATGTTGTTCTGACTCGCATAAACTTTAGGAATGATCTCGCCAAATAGCACAATAGCGACGGTAACAGCCAGCGTTACGCCCGACAATACCCAGCCGAACCCGGCCGAAGACTGGGAGAACCGCCAGGTCAGATACGTTACGATTACAACGATCGCGATGTTCAGTAAGTTATTAAAGATGACTAACGACGCCAGCAGGCGTTTCGGCCGTTCCAAAAGTGAAGCAATCCGTTGTTTATCGGCCTGGCTACTCTCGCGGCACTGCGCCCGGTCGTCAGGAGAAAGGGAGAAGAATGCCGCTTCGGAGGCCGACACCAAGCCAGCCAGCGCAAGCAGCAACAGAATCAGAGCCAGGTAAGGCCCGTATAAATCAAAATAGGTGCCCCAGCCATGTATGGCCGGGAGCACCTGTCTAGGCAGCGGATCACTAGGGTCCATGTAAATTATATCTCGTTCAACAATAGAGCCGTTTTGTGGGTCAGAACGGCAGATCGTCGTCGCCACTGTTGCTCTCGAAAGGTACCGGATCGGGCTCCCGACGACGACTGGCTGGCGCCGGAGCCGCCTGAGCGACGGGTGCCGCCTGCTGACGGGGCCGTTCGACGGGCGCTGATTGAGGGGCCGGAGCTGCCTGCTGACGAGGTGCTTCGTAATAACCTTCTTCCTGACGGTCACCGTTGGGGCTACCCAGCAATTGCATGGTTGTGGCCCGAACCCGCAAAGAGGTCCGTTCTTTTCCTTCTTTATCGGTCCATAATTCCGTCCGTAGCCGACCTTCGACATAAACGGAATTACCTTTCTTTAAATATTTCTCAGCCACTTTAGCCTGCTCATTCCACAATTCCACCCGAAACCACTCGGTTTGTTCTACTTTCTCACCATTTCGGTTGGTATATTTCTCGGTAGTCGCCACATTGAAGGTAGCGACAACGGCACCCCCATCCAGATATCGCACTTCAGGATCGGCACCCAAATTACCGATGATGGTCATCTTGTTAAGACTTGCCATACTTGTTGTTTTGTTGGTTACGTATGAAAATGTAAGCGTATTTAAGAAGAATAAAGATACTGAAATTTAACGTCTTATCCAAACAGCTTTTCCAAATAGTTTGTGATCAGAACGGGCTTCGGCAAGTGGTTTACTTCGTCAGCCGAATACCAGTGTAAGTCGGTAGGCAAGCCATTCCGGGCCGAATCGGGCAGATCGATCAAATAAAATTTCGCCCGAATTCGCTGATGCGACAGGAGTTGTATCGACTCCATGGGAGGAGCCGCCAATACTCCGTGTGATACGCACTCCTGAAGAGGTTTGGGCATGACCAGATCGCGTAATTCGGTCTTCGGCTCGTCGGTTTCAATCAGGTAAAAATCATGCAGGTTTTGCCAGATATCCCGCGCCGTCCGTTCCCGAATTGCTAACTTCCCATTATTTCGAAAAACAAGGTAGGTAAAGAACCGCTCCCGTACAGGTGCTTTTTTAGCTTTTACGGGCAAACGGTGCTGCTGTCCGGTCAGATAAGCGACACATTGCTGCTGAAGTGGGCAGAGCAGACAGTCGGGCGCGACTGGCGTACACTGAATAGCACCAAACTCCATAATAGCCTGATTGTATGTAGCCGGATCATCGGCTGCCTGAATCAGTCTGGTGGCCAGAGCCGCGAAGGTCTTCTTCGCGGTAGTAGTGGTGATGTCTTCTGCAATGCCGAATACCCTGGCTAGAACCCGGTACACGTTTCCGTCCACGACCGGCACTCGCTCGCCGAATGCAAACGAGGCAATAGCAGCCGCTGTGTAAGCCCCTACTCCCTTCATTTTCAGCAACTCCTGATAGCTACCAGGGAACTTACCACCCAGGCTATCGGTTACATAACGAGCCGTTTGGTGCAGGTTTCGTGCCCGGGAGTAATAACCCAATCCCTGCCAAAGACGAAGCAGTTCGCGCTCGTCGGCACGGGCCATATCACCTACGGTTGGGTAAGCTGCCAGGAAGCGCTCATAATATGGTTTTCCCTGTGCAACGCGGGTCTGCTGAAGAATTATTTCCGATAACCAGATTGAATATGGATCGCGCGTGTGTCGCCAGGGCAAATCCCGTTTGTGATGTTCGTACCACCGTTCCAGGACGGGAGCGAACGTGGCTTCGATGGGCTTAATGTCTGATTGCCAATTCAAAATAAAATAAAAAAAAACATCGTTACCAGTAAAAACGGAAGCAGAGGGTTTTAAAGTTTATGGGAAACCCCTACCTTTGTGCTCCCATTTTTAAGGCCCCAATTTTCAACAACATAGTAAACGTTAAAGTTTAAGAAGTCGTGACAAAAGCAGATGTAATTGCCGAGATCTCCGATAAGACCGGAATTGACAAGGCAGAAGTAACAAACACACTGGAAACATTCTTTTCAGTCGTTAAAGACTCGCTTGCCGAGGGAGAGAACATTTACGTGAGAGGGTTCGGCAGCTTCATTAACAAGAAAAGAGCTAAGAAAGTAGCCCGGAACATCTCGAAAAACACCGCTATGGTAATCGACGAGCATTTTATTCCGAGTTTCAAACCCGCCAAGGTGTTTGTTGAGCAGGTGAAAACCAGCGACAAAGCTAAAGTAGCGGCTGAGTAATTTAGTTGCCTCTGAACATGGCCACATGCTGTTTTATCGGCCCAGTCCGGGCGTTTGCATTGTGACGATCATTCATTATGAATAAATCCGTGCTGTTTGTTGTACTTGTGGCGGCTGCCTTGACGGTGGGTTTATATACTCTACCCAAAGGTGTCGTGCGTAATGAAAACAAACAACTAAGCGGTCGTACTTCGCAAACGCCCGCGGCTACCGATTCTCGTAATAGTGCAGCTGCTGCAACGGGGCCTGAGGCTGCCGCTCTGCATGAAAAACCAATGTCGGCCGATCAGCAGAAAAAAGCCATAACTCTGGAAGCGGACTTCGCAGCAGCCAATACGTCGCAGAAAGAAGCCGTTGGCGAGAAATTGATCACCTTTTTTCGGGAGCTTACCCGCTACGACAGTGCTGCCTACTACGCGGGCAAACTGGCAGTAGCTCAGCCAACCGAGCCTAATTTACTGCGGGCCGGGGATCAATACTTCGAAGCGTATACCTTCGCTGTCGACACGAAGAAGACAGCCATGTTGGGTGAGAAGACGCGCGAATTTTATCAGCAGGCGCTCGCTAAGAATCCGAACCTACTGTCGGCTAAGGCCAATATGGCCATGACTTACGTCAATACCGACACACCGATGCAGGGAATTATGATGCTTCGGGCAGTGCTGCAACAGGACCCAACGAATGAACTGGCTTTGTTCAATTTAGGTTTGCTGTCTATGCGGTCGAACCAGTACGAGCGGGCAATCGAGCGGTTCCGGCAGATTCTGGTGACCAATCCAGCCAGCCGAAAGGCTCAGTTCTATTTGGGAATTTGCCTGGCGGAAGCGGGCCAGAAGGCGGAAGCCAAACAGGTGCTGGCTCAGGTGAAGAAGCAGGAGAAGGATCCGCAGATTCTGGCTGCCGTTCGTGAATACGAAGAGCGGCTCAAGTGACGAATGTATAATGTAAAATGGGCAATGAATCGTACGCTGCAGGCAGCTTTCATTCCTCATTCTACATTTTTCATTATACATTGATTTTAAGGGCTTTGACCGGTTGGTCGGCCGACAAGTATTTACTTATAAAACAATATTGAACTATGCCTTGCGGTAAAAAACGGAAACGGCACAAGATTGCCACCCACAAACGGAAGAAACGGCTCAGAAAGAATCGGCACAAAAAGAAATAGTAAGCACTGGGCAGTTGACAGTTGGTCTTTTGCACTGATGACTGCCAGCTGTTGACTGCTCACCTGCGCCTACTGGTTTCCTAAGCCCCGTGCCGGTCTGTAAAGCCCGAACGTGGCTTTTTTCTTTTTATACAGCCATTCTTAACCGTACATTCATCTTGTGAGTAATGAATTAGTTATCAGTTCGACTCAGAAAGGTGATCGGATCGCGCTCTTGCACAACAAGAGATTGCTGGAGTATCACGAAGAAGAGTTAGACAGCAGCTTCACGGTTGGCGATCTTTACTTAGGAACAGTCAAAAAACTCTCGACAGGCCTTAATGCAGCATTTGTAGATGTTGGGCATGAAAAAGATGGATTTTTGCACTACCAGGACTTGGGGCCGAATATCAATTCGCTCAATAAACTGGTTAAAGATGTAGTCGCCAAGCGCGTTACGACCGGGCGGCTCAGTTCGATGCAACTGGAGCCGGCAATCGAAAAAATTGGAAAGATCGATAAGGTCCTGACGAAAAATGCCCCTATTCTGGTTCAGGTGGTCAAAGAGCCCATCTCGACCAAAGGGCCACGCCTTTCCTGCGACATCTCTATTGCGGGTCGCTATTTAGTCCTTGTGCCATTTTCGGATGGTGTCAACCTTTCCAAAAAAATTACGGACCGGGCCGAACGGTCGCGGCTGATCCGGCTTATGTCGTCGCTGAAGCCGCAAAATTTCGGGGTTATCGTGCGGACCGTCGCGCAGGATAAAGACGTTGAAGAACTCGACCGTGATTTGCAGAATTCACTGGCCAAATGGGAACTGGCGATTAAAAACCTGTCGGAGGCCAAACCGCGCGATCGGGTATTGGGCGAAATGAACCGGGCTTCATCTATTTTGCGTGATATGCTCAATGAGTCTTTTGAGAGTATTACTGTCGATACCAAGGAGTCTTTTGATGAAATCCGGAACTATATTCATACTATTGCGCCCGAGAAGGAAAAGATTGTTAAGCTGTATTCCGGTAAAACGAAGGTTTTCGAAGCCTTAGGTTTAGAAAAGCAGCTTAAATCGTTATTTGGCCGATCGGTAAGTTTACCAGGTGGTGGGTATCTGATCATCGAGCATACCGAAGCGTTACACGTTATTGATGTCAATAGCGGCAACAAGTCGAATTCGGAAGAAGATCAGGAGGCCACGGCTATAAGCGTCAACCGGGAAGCGGCTAAAGAGATTGCCCGCCAGCTTCGATTACGCGATATGGGCGGAATTATAGTCGTGGATTTCATCGACATGAAAAAAGCAGAGAATAAAAAACTCTTGCAGGACATCATGCGTGATGAAATGAAACCCGAACGCTCTAAATTTACCATTCTGCCACTGACCAAGTTTGGGCTGATGCAGATTACCCGCCAGCGTGTTCGGCCGGAGATGAACATTGTTACGCGTGAAGTATGCCCAACCTGCGGTGGTACCGGGACCATTCAGGCCAGCGTATTGGTAACAGACATCATCGAGAACAATCTCGATTATATTCTGACCAAGCAGAACGAACGGGGCGTTTCGATCGCGATGAATCCGTTTCTATACGCTTACTACACCAAGGGGCTTTTTTCGAAACAAATGCAGTGGTTTCTAAAATATAACACCTGGGTTAAACTTGTCAAGGACAGTTCGTTAGGAATGGTTAACTTTAAGTTTTTCCATAAGTCAGGCGAAGAAATTGAAGTTAACACGAGTTCATAAGTATATAGTAAAAATTTACTACATATCGGGTAAACAGCGTGGCCGCATCAAGTTGATGCGGCCACGCTGTTTACCCGACTTTCACAGACAGGCTGGTCAGCATAATACCTCCATTTCGACCAGCTCACTAAACATTTCCTTACCTACAATTTCCTCTACGGAATCAACTTCACTCAGGTTTAGGAGCAGGTCACGCAGATCCTCGGTGATTTCGTAGGTCTGGTAGAGCCGCCGATCGAACAGAATTGGTGCCTGTTCGAGGTCGCAGAGCGTGTACCGATCTTCGTTGAAGGCCAGCCGCCGGGGAAGTCTTCCAAAGAGACTGGTAGTTGGAGCTTCAGGCTCCAGAAAGGAGTGAATATAATTCCATCCTTCCCACTGTTCCGGATACTTCGTTAAATAGGGCCAGAAGGCATCGTAAAGCTGCTGCATTACTTCCTGACAATACATCTCCCGGTCGCTTCGCAGAATGGGGCGAATAGGGCTAAGACAGTGTAGTACATTCGTCGTATCACGCTGTCGGTAACTTACCACAGGCACAATCGGCACATTAGCCGCGTGTGACAGGTAACCGACACCTTTGCGTGTTAAGACGTGTCGTTGCCCAAAGCGTACGGATAGAAACTGCTGTTCTTCACCCGCTTCAGGAGTCGTTTCAGGGCTCCCATCGACATACACAATCAGAGAGCGCCCCGCTTTTAATTCCCGCAGCACCGTAAGCCCGGCAGAAGGGCTATTGGCTTCAACTACCCGAAACACATTGGTCAGGCCGTGTTTTTGGCGTAATCCTTCAATATGTTCGGTCATACTATCGCCCTGAGAGCGATTCATATTACTACCCACCAGCAAAACACAGTCAATGCCCCGTCGGAAGAGAATACTGGTCAGCAACCGGTATGATCCCATGTGGTAAGTACAATAGATCTTAGGACCGTCGTCCTTGTTAAAGCCACTGCGTATACCACGCAACTTTACTAGATCGCCTGCCGTTAAGCATTGTTGATCGAAATTGGTGAAAATCTGCTGCAACAATAGCTCACGAAAGAGCGTCTCGTGCTGCTGTCGTGGAATCGAAGGCAGCAGATTTTCAACGTTAGCGGAGAAGGTAGTAAACTTCATTAGATACCCTTGTTCTTTAGGTAAATCTACCCGCTCAAAGTGTTCGCGACAGCGCGCTAACTCCTGTTTGTAGAGTTGCTGTGTGGTCAGCATGGTGTAACGTTATTTTAAAGTGAGAATACAGCCACAGCGCGGTCAATAACTGGACCTGCTTCACAGCACTCAGCCAGTTTTGCCATGGTTAGTCTTGTATTAGACTCATGTTTAGCTACTAAAGTCTTGATGTTTTTGATAGATTTAGCAGGTTGGAAGGCGAATTTCTTTTCCATGATTCGTTTTTGTTTTACGGTTTGTAGTTGTTTGTAGTGGCGTGTTAGTACGCCGTTTGATCAATACAAAGGTACAAGCCGTACAAAGGGGCCTCAATCAGGAAAAAGTCATAATCAATTGGTTGGATTTAGTCAAATATTACCACTATCTTAGTTCCTCATTTGATCGAAGCGTCGAGAATGAAAGAAATTCGTCTTACCAGAGGCTTTTTGCGCAATCCGATGAACAGCGTATTTATACTGCTGAGCATCTACCTGCTCCTGGAAGCCGTATCGTGGACACTTGCGTTTCAGACCAAACTAACCTATCTTCATGATCAGGGTGGGCTACTTAACTATATAGGTAAAGTGGTTCGGACGATGCTGATTCCTGAACTATTTACCCTGGTTATCATTATTTTTTTAATTAACTGCTGGCACAACTGGCTTAAACTCAAAGCGGTTAAAAACGACTGGCGGTCAATTGGCCGATACGAGCTGAAATTTCTACCCATTTTAGCCCTTTCGTTCTGGCTTTTCGATCCCGTTACCCAATCGGTTCGTTTTCTACTTTCGGAGAAATATTCCGATTATTCTTTTGCTAAGTATCAGCACACCTATATTGGCGATACCTATTCCTGGAAGATGTATTTCATATACCTGCTTCCCGTGCTGCTTATTGGGTATATAGCCCTTAATGTTTCACTGCTCACCGATTATATGAAACAGCGCCGGGAAGCCCAGGAGCTTGCCGAAGCTGAAGCAGCCAGAGCCTCCCAGGAAGCTTTGGCTTTATACGCTACTTTCACACCGAAACCAACCACCCCTTCGCCTTACCTGTCCTATCTCAAAGGAAAGAATAACCTGGGCGAACTGGATTTTCCGGTCAATGACGCGTATTACTTTACCATAGAAGACCGTTTTTATTACGCCGAGCTGGTCAAAGGACGTTACCTGGTGGCTAAGACCTTAAACGAACTGGAAGCCGAACTGGACCCCACTCAATTCTTCCGTATCAAACGCGATTATATTGTCAACCGCCAGGCTGTTCTGAACTATGCCTATTGGGAAAATGGCAAATACATCGTTCGGCTGAATACGCCCGACCAGTATAATATTATTGTTCCCCGTGCCCGAATGCATGAGTTCCGGGAATGGCTACAAGGCCGTTACGTCGACAACCCGGAACACGCCAATACTCCCCTCCTGTAGTGCTTTCTCACAAATAGTTTTTTACATTAATACCATATTTCGGTAATTGACGGCAACTGTCCAGATTTAGCTTTCTGGCAATATGCGTCTTATGATTTACAGCCGTACGGTAGCTGATCGCCAACATCTCGGCAATATCGGTTGCGGTATAACCATTGGCGATCATCCGCAATATTTCCCGTTCCCGCTTGGTCAGCCGATTCAGTTCATCACGAGTCGAATCGGAAATTACTTCTACCCCAAAGTTTTTCAGTAGCTTCATAAATCCGTCGCTATAGTAGCAGCCACCGTTACTGACCGTCTGGAAACAGCGATACAATTCATCCAGCCCATCGGAAGCATACAGGAAGCCAAAGAACCCAATCTGCATGGCGCTGGCAACCATCCGTAAATCAGGATTACGGGTATATAAAATGAATTTAGTTTGTTGATCGGACTGCTGCATTTGCTGCACGATATCAAAACTACGCTGTCCTGAAATTTCAGATTCGAGGATCACACACTTTGGTCGCTTGACCCTAATTTGCTGTAGAGTATCTTCCAGCTCGACAGCGCGGCCTACTACATTATACCCCTGCTCCTTCAGAAGCTGGCTGAGTACTTCACAATTGAATAACTCTGATTGAGCAACCAGGATCGAGAAATCCCGTCGCCGAAGCGCAAATTTTTTGGCTACTTCCTGATCTTGGGATGATTGGTTCATGATTAATAAAGCGTATCGGGGGATGAATGTAAATTAAGAATACTATTCAAGTAATACTTTAAGTATGAAATCACCATTTTCCCGGACGAAATCACTCAAATAAGTAAAACTTTATGGGTGATTTCGTCCGGGAAAATGGTGATTTCACGCAAATCGGTTTGTTTTCCGTCTCATACAGCCCCTACTTTGATTATCCGATCGCAAAAACGTATTTTGAACCTAAGGGTGATGAAAAAGGAAAAATCAGTAGTAACGTCCGGCTATGACATCTCAGCCGAAGAGGTACAAAGTTTGGTTATCAAGTGGGCAAAAGCGACTGAAGCCTTCCATTATCGTTATGCTAAGCTTGATAAAGCAATCAATTCATTACAGAGTCCGAGAAGTCGGGAAACGGCTACCACTCGGAATCGCCTGCGTCGATTGCTGGAATTGCGCCAGCACTCAACGGATGTTCTTATGACTCTACTACTGGACATGTCGGGCCAAAAGTCGGACCAGTCTATGCAACCTTCCAAACCTGGTCAACTACACTCCCATGCCCGTCTGCTGGATGAGTTGAACCGGAAGATCGATGCTGAACTGATCAGCATCACAGCAGTAGCTCAAGCGTAGTGTTCACCCTCCCTAATGATAAAGGTTATCCCCAGTCTGTAAGGCTGGGGATTTTTTGTGTTCACGCTGCAAATTTAGCCTGAAATAACAGTTCCTAAAAGGCTTGATATCTCAATATCTATACGCTTAAAGTGCATGAACTCCGTGAGCAATTGATCGGCCTCCTCCGGCGATTTATTCGCCGATTCACGAAGTTGTTGCTGAAGTGCTGCCATTCGCTGTTCAGCCAGCATTTTCTTGATCCGCAGGATATTTCGATAAGCGGCATCAGCCAGAATGCCTATCTCTTCCTCCGACGGTACAAAGATTTCATGCTTGAGCCAGCCAGCGCTGATTTCATAACGAGGAGTAGTCAGGTGAATAGCCTGATGCTGAATATCGATATCATCCTGCCGATTAGACGATGCTGCAGGCCGGTTCAGGAAATCGCCGGCCGTCAGAATATCACCCCGGCTATAGGCTTCTCTGAAGATAGTAAGGATCAAGTCAAAAGGTGCGGTCTGGAACTCGATTTCGTGAAGCTCACTCAGCATATACTGGCAAAGCGTAATGCCCGGTTCCAGTTCGCGTGCGCCGTAGTTAATCAGCAAGCGAATACACTCTTCTTCCTGATACGACAATGGTGTTCGAACGACGGATTGGCGCTCTACCGATTTTACCGGCGAATCCACCACGTCCTGCCCAATATTACCCGTATTTATACTCAGTCCTTCCAGCAGCGAATTTATGTCGTCCAGCGATGGTTCATTCGGCGCTGATTTCGGCCCGTCGATTGGCGCTGGTCCGCCTAACTGATTGGAGCGTGATGGCCGGTCAGCATTTTTTCGGACTTGCTCCTGCTGTTTTCGCAGCAAGCGATTAATTTCCGAGATAACCGACTGTTCACTAACGTGAAAAACCTGCGCAACCCGCTGAGATAGTGTTTGCCGTTTGAGTGGATCCGGAATCTTGGTGATGCTCGAACAAACATCCGAAATTCCTTCAGCGCGCTTGTGTGGGTCATCGCCCGCTTCAGCTAGCCATTGGCCTGCTTTGAAATCGATGAAATCCTGAGAATGTTTTTTTATGTATTCCTTAAAGGCTTCGGCACCAACTTTGTGCACGTAGCTATCGGGGTCTTCGCCGTTGGGCAACAGTAGTAGTCTTAGATTGAGGCCCTCTTCAAGCACCATATCCAGGCCGCGCAGGGCTGCTTTGATACCAGCCGCATCGCCATCGTAAAGAATCGTTACGTTGGGCGTAAAACGTGCAATAAGCCGGATCTGCTCCGTCGTCAGTGAGGTTCCCGACGAAGCCACGACGTTTTTTATACCGGCCTGATGCAGGGAAATGACATCCGTATAGCCTTCAGTCAGAAAACAAACGTCTTCCTGGCGAATCGCCTGCTTAGCCTGAAAGATTCCGTAGAGAACCTGACTTTTGTGATAAACCGCCGTTTCCGGCGAGTTTAAATATTTAGGCTGGTTTTTATCGGTTTTCAGAATCCGCGCCCCGAAGGCAATGACCCGCCCGGCAACGTTGTGAATCGGAAACATCACCCGGCCTCTGAACCGATCGAATACCTTTCGGCTCCCTTCCCCTTCCTTAACCAGAATCAGCCCGGCTTTTTCGAGCAGATCGCGGCTATAACCCCGGCGTTGGCCTTCCTGCAGCAGCGCATCCCACTGGTCAAGCGTGTAGCCTAACTCAAACGCTTCAATTGTTGGATTGGTAAAGCCGCGTTCCCGAAAATAACTCAATCCGATGCTCTTGCCTTCATCCTTAGTCAGCAGAGTTTCCTGAAAAAAGGTTTTAGCGAAATTGAGGACGATCAGCAGACTCTCCCGCTCGTTCTGGCGTAGCAGGTCTTCCGGAGTCTGCTCCTGCTCTTCAATCTCAACGCCGTATTTTTTGGCCAAATACCGAAGCGCTTCACCATACCCGATGTTCTCGACATCCATTATGAACCGAACAGCATCGCCCGCCTTCCCGCAGCCGAAGCATTTATAGATTTGCCGGCTCGGATTGACGTTGAAAGAAGGTGTTTTCTCGTTGTGAAACGGACAACAGGCAATGTAGTTACTACCGCGCTTTTTGAGCGAAACGAAATCGTTTATGACCTCCACAATATCGGCGGACTGACGAATTCGCTCAACAGTTTCTTCGGGAATACGCATTGAAAGGAGGAAGGTTACCGGGGTTTCTCAAATTTAACAGAAAAACGAAAGGAGATGGATGAAAGAAGTTAAAATCCTCTCATTCCATCTCCCCTCATACAGGATTGCTTTTTTTAGTACGCTCTGACGAGTTTGCCTTCCATGAAGTTGACAAAAGCTTTATTCACTACCTTGTTGCCACCGGGTGTTGGGTAGTTGCCCGTAAAGTACCAGTCGCCCGAATGATTCGGGCAGGCCCGGTGCAGATTTTCAACCGTTTGATAAACAACAGCCACCCGTGCGTTCAAATCTTCGGGCGTCACGATCTGAGCCACTTTCGCCGATAGCTCTTCGTGTGAGAATGGCTCGAAAATAGCTTTTACGTAATTCTCCTGGCTTGCATTACCCGACTCGATGGCCGCCACACATTGTGCGTATACCTCATCGAGCAGGTTCTCCTGCCCACGCTCGCGCAATAATTCGAGCGCAGCCCGGAAACCGATGAACTCCTTAAACTTCGACATGTCGATGCCGTAGCAGTCAGGAAAACGAATTTGGGGAGCCGAAGAAACGATAATAATCTTTTTGGGGCCTAACCGATCCAGCATGCGCAGGATACTCTTTTCCAGGGTCGTACCGCGCACAATGGAATCATCGACGACAACGACATTGTCTTTGCCTTTCTTGATGACTTCGAAGGTCGTATCATACACGTGCGAAACCATATCGTCGCGCTGTGTGTCGTCGGTGATGAACGTCCGTAGCTTGACGTCTTTAGACACCAACTTTTCGATCCGTGGTCGGAAAGACAACACCCGGTCCAGTTCTTCCTCGAACAGAATACCATCCATGATGGCTTTCTTTCGCTGCTTGGCCAGGTAATCTTCCAGGCCTTCTACCATACCAAAAAATGCGGTTTCAGCCGTATTTGGTATATATGAGAAGACGGTATTTTCGAGGTCGTAATCGATTTCTTTGAGGATCTGCGGAATAAGCAGTTTGCCGAGCATCTTACGCTCGTTATAAATATCCGGATCGGTCGCCCGTGAGAAGTAAATCCGCTCAAAACTACACGAGCGCTTTTCAATCGGCTTTACAAACTCCTGTTCGGCATACTCACCGTATTTATCGACAATAAGCGCATGCCCAGGTTTTACTTCCTGAATAGCACTATAATCGACATTGAAAGCAGTTTTAATGGCCGGTTTTTCGGAGGCTACGACAACGACCTCGTCATCGGCGTAATAATATGCCGGACGAATACCCGCCGGATCGCGGGCGACAAAAGCGGCTCCATAGCCCGTCATGCCTACCATCGCGTAACCACCGTCGAAGTCACGGCAGGAGCGATGCAGAACCCGTTGCAGATCAAGATTATCCTCGATAATATCCGACAGGTCCGGATTTTCGTAGATACCCTTGAACCGATCGAATACGCGCTGATTTTCTTCATCCAGAAAGTGACCGATTTTCTCCAGCACCGTAACCGTATCCACTTTATCTTTTGGGTGCTGCCCTAGTGAGACGAGTTTATCGAACATATCGTCCACGTTGGTCATATTGAAGTTACCCGCTACGACCAGGTTTCGGCTGCGCCAGTTGCTCTGACGCAACATGGGGTGGCAGTTCTCGATCTCATTCGATCCGTGGGTCCCGTAGCGAAGGTGGCCCATCCAGACTTCCCCCGTAAAAGCGATGTTTTCCTGAAGCCAGGCTGCATCCTTAGCTTTTTCCCGGTTACCCTTCAGGGCTTTACGGAATTTTTTATTGACCTTTTCGAAGATGTCCGTAACCGGGCGCTGGTCGACCGAGCGATAGCGACTGATGTAGCGATGGCCGGCAGGAACGTCAATTTTTATGTTAGCAATCCCGGCACCGTCCTGGCCGCGGTTCACCTGCTTTTCCATGAGCAGGTAAAGCTTGTTGGCTCCGTAGAGAGCCGTCCCGTACTTGTCGATGTAGTATTGGTACGGTTTGCGGAGCCGGATCAGGGCGATACCGCACTCATGTTTGATGGCGTCGCTCATGAGAGAGTTTGTCGAAGCGCGTTGGTTGTAGTCAGTAATAAAGTATTACTGAGGTAACGGCTCCGCCTGGCCAATGGTTCGGCGGTGCCGCAAACAAAGGTAGATAAAACCGACTCTAATTCCCGCCCAAATTTTTATTCTTTGTTACCCAACGATGCATAAGTAAATAAACGATAACGGACGAGATACTTCCGATCAGCGAGCCAACATAAGCGTCCTCCACAAAATGCTGGAATAAATACACCCGCGAATAGCCCGTCAGGATTGCCAGCGCCAGAAATAGCCCGCCCCGGTCTTTGCGAGAATCCAGAAAAGCCAGCAGGCTAAACATAGCGAAAGCAGTGGTCGTATGGCCCGATGGGAAACTGTTGATCGTGTGAATGTCGAGTCCTTCGATGATGTGATATTTATAGGGCGAGTGCTCAAAGAATTTCAGCGGACGAGGGGAATTGGAGAAAATAATCCTTTTTAGAAACTCGGACGTCAGCGAAGAAAGCGCAAAACTGGCGAGGGCCATAAGACCCACCCGGCGATCATAAATCAGCAGGATCAGGCAGATAATGACGTAGAACACGCCGTCGCCCAGGTAGGTGATATAGGGGAAAATAAGATCGGCGACTGGGGTATTCCGGAAATTAACCCACTGCATCAGTTGTTCCTGGGTGTAAAGCAATTGCCATACACCAACCAGAGCCAGAATCAGCAGATAAGGGAAAAAAAAGAAGCGGTTTTTACGTATTAACGACCACAGCATTGATCTGAAGATAACAGCCTTTATTTGGAAACTCCAGCTTTCTCGACCGTAATACCTACGCTAAGAATGTTGAGCAGAGGGTCCTGGCGCATGTATTGTTTAATCTGCATCGTATACGTACCGGCTTTGGGAAAGTGGTAGTTACGCTTCATCAGAAACTTATGGTCGAATAGATCACCCAGCCCATCGCCATTGGGTTTACCGGTTTTGGGATCCATCAACAACAATTCATCCAGCCGCGATTCGAGTTCCTTCCCACGACTGTCGCGTAAATAGCGCGTCAGGTATAGGTTATAATACCCATAAGACAAACTATTCCGAAGGTTATAATAGATATTATACGGCACCGTAGCATCCTTAATCTCGAACGTGAAGCTCGGCGCGTTTTTGATATACCATTTTCCGTCCTCAATATCCGTGTAGTCGTTATAAACAATGTTCGTATCGCAACCGAACATTGTCAGCGCCAGCAAGAGGACCAATCCCAGTTGTTTCATGCTTACCCAAAATAATACACAAAGCTACAACGGGGCGGCTGGCTTTTCAAACCTTGAAAAACTACTAAAATAGTTTGTAAACGATAAAAATAGTTTTAAGTTTGTCCTATGGAAAAGTTAACTGCCAAAGAAGAAGAAGTGATGCAGGTACTCTGGAAGATGGAACAGGCCTACGTAAAGGACATGGTTCTTCAGTTTACGAACCCTCCGCTGCACTATAATACCGTCTCGACGATTGTCCGTAATCTCGAAGAAAAAGGCTACGTCGGTCATAAAGCGTATGGCAATACGCATGAATACTACCCGATCATTACCAAAGAGGCTTATCAGAATCGGTTCGTACTGAAGAAAGTGGTCGATGACTATTTCGATAATTCGTATAAAAACCTGGTGAGCTACTTTGCGCAGAATGAAAAAATTTCGGCGGATGAACTCCGGGAAATTCTGGCTATGATCGAAAAGAAATAAGTACGTATCCCGGATTTTAGTCCGGTTTGATTTATCAATAAGCCGGATTGAAGTCCGGGATACATGCATGGAGACGCTGCGATATGTATTGGCAGGCAACGGGCTACTGGCCGTTGTAAGCGTTGCCTATTACGTTCTGCTTCGGCGCGAAACGTTTTTGGGTGCTAATCGGCTGGCGCTCTGGCTGGGTCTGCTCGGTGCTCTTGTCGTTCCGTTACTCAAATTACCCGACTGGCGGCCGCAGCCCGTTCGTGCCGTTATGCAGCGAACCGCACAGGTTATCATTCCCAGAGTATTACCCAGGCTTCAGAACCCGGAGCCTGAGATACTCATTGTCTCTCCCAATCAAAAGACCCATGCCACGTTTCAGATTCAGCCCAGACCATTTGTATGGTCCTGGCAATCAGGATTGATTACACTTTACTTGGCTGGGCTTTTTGTGCTGTCCGTCCGGTTTATCAGCCAGTTGGTGTCATTAAAAAAACTCGTCGACCGATCCGTACATGAACCATACGATGAGTTTACACTGGTCTGGAACGAAGGCATCTCGTCGCCGTTTTCGTTTTTTGGCTGGGTCGTCATGAATCCTACTCAGCACACGCCAGATGAGCTGGAACAGATTCTTCGGCACGAGCGGGTTCATGTTCGCGAGCTCCATAGTCTGGATATGATCGGGACCGAATTGCTGTGCATCATTTTCTGGTTCAATCCGGCGGCTTATCTGTTCCGGTATTTACTACAGCAAACCCTCGAATTCAGGGCCGACCAGGTTGTGCTGGCGGAAGGGGTAGATGTAAAAACCTATCAATACCATTTACTGAAAGTAAGCCTTTCAGCCAGTAAGGCGGTCTTGACTAATCATTTCAGCAAATCGCAACTTAAATCCCGGATTGCCATGATCAATCGACCCAACTCTTCGACTTTCGCCTGGCTAAAGTACCCCGTTTTTTTCGCAATTGCCTTCACCGTAGCAACTGCCTTTGCTCGTCCGCAACCTATAAAGGAACTACACAGTTATGTATCGAACCCTATTGCAGAAACGCTGGCGGCTATAGCTGAACCAAAAACGAAACCAGCTCAACCGACGAAAGAGACTGCGCCAAAAACCGGATCTGTTGAATCAGGAGTTGGTAAATTACGTACGCAAAAGTTGCCTGTTCAGCCAAGAAGGGTGGATACGGCCGGTCAATGGACTCACGCAGACACCGCCTATATGAGCCCATCGCGATACATGCAGTATGAAGGCGACAAACTCTACTGGATCATTACACCAAAGACAAGTTTCGATGACTTGGCCATCATAAAACGGGAATTCGAACGGCATGGCTACAGAATGCAGGTTCAGACGTTAAAGTACGATCCGCAGAAGGCCTATATCACGGATATCAGGATAAAAATCATTAGACCGGTAGTTGGCGTCAGCGACTTTGAGGAAACGGGGGTGAACGGGGGCCCCATACGGTCACACGGTGGATATAATGGTTTAAATACGTTGAACACAGTTGCCGCAGTCGGGTCTTATCCATTCAATAACGACTTTCTGCACATCCCGCAGGGGCTCGTAGCAATGGCCCGCGATGAAGAATTATCCACAGCAAGGTCGACTGTCAATAAAAAGA
The DNA here is from genome assembly GCF_054777875.1 of Spirosoma koreense. Taxonomy (NCBI): domain Bacteria; kingdom Pseudomonadati; phylum Bacteroidota; class Cytophagia; order Cytophagales; family Cytophagaceae; genus Spirosoma; species Spirosoma koreense. The sequence continues at coordinate 877,376 of NZ_BAAHAC010000029.1, forward strand.
TAGAGGACCTGATTGCAGAAGGGCAACGCACGTATGGGCATCTGGGCATTGGCTTACGTCGATTCTCTCCAAAAGAGATTATCGAACAGACGGAGCCCAGGAGTTTTGTTCGAGTCGATCCAAATGGCTACTTATCGGTTGACAATGCGGTAAATCTTGCCAATGTATTTATTAACAACAAACCAGCTACTTCCGAAGATATACGACGTATAAAAATAGACCGGCTTTATACGCTTGCTGTCCTATACGGGTATGCGTCAGCAAAACAACAGGAGCGAAAACAAGCTGGCACAAGATACTTACTGTTTTATATCAACGAGGATAACTAAACCTATGTACGCCTTCACCAACCGTTTCGATGGATCTACGCTCCGCCAGCGCATCGGGATGATGAATGCCCCACGCTCGGGCCGGTCAGCCTCCTGGCGTTACCTGAGCTGGTCGGTCGTTATGGGTATAATGATATTCGCCTGTCGACATAAATACCCGGCTGACGAATACACTCCCGTTAGGCGACCAGGGGTTAAGTTTCCGTTGACCAATGCTACCCGGGTGTTGGCTGCTCAACTGAATGAGCCGGATATACCTTGGTTTTGTTCGTCCGCGCTGCTGGAAGGTGGAAACCTCAACGATACACTCCGCTTCCAGAATCGGGTGATTATGACTAATTCTGCCCAGTTTCAATATCCGGAGATTTTATGTTTGCGCAAGGGCCGCTTAGAAATAAAACTCTCTAATGGAAAGCAGGTTAAAGTTTTCATCAATGGGCAGCCAGTGCCAGTTCAACAGCTGTCGACGTTAGCTTTTGAGGAAGTAAACGACCTGCTGGTGTATCGAAAGTGGGACGAAATGCCTATGGCTGATGACTACGAAGAATCGTACCGCATTTTCATCAGCACAACCCACAAGACTCCATCGCTCAATTATACACGAGTGAAATGGAAGCAGTTTATGCTGGCCAACGCCATCTCAGACAATCCTCTTGGCAATTCAGCTACTTTTTCGATGAACTCGTTACTCGAAGCGTCTTTTTTCAAAAACAAACTTGCTTTTGTCAAGTGCAAAAAAGATAACCATCTCCAGCTTTACGACGAGTATAGCAGCGATATCGATTTATATATCAATGGATTACCTACCACTCAGACAACTATAGAAAGCATCCATGTTCGGGAAGTCGAAACGCTTTACACCCGTGAACGCCCGTTCGAGCAGTGGACCAGCGGTCCCAATCAACGCCATCGGTTTGCGCTGAATATTCAGACCTCCCCCAAACGGGCGCAACGGGATAGTAGCTATTACGTCTTCAGCCCATTCTATTCCGGCGATTTTTAGGGCGTCAAAAAGCGTAATTCTTTATAACAAACAACCCCGACCTTATCGATCGGGGTTGTTTGTTAGCGGGTTTTACCGTTCTGAGCTGCTTTCGGGGTACCGGTTTCGGGTCCACGCGGCTTTTTCTTTTTCTTCTTGTTCGCAGGTCGGGACGTATACTTTGCATCCAGTTTCTGCAGATCGCTGTTCAGAGCAGCCGCCGTAACGGGTTCTTTTTCGCCTATCGGTGTCAGGACCTCAAACGATTCGGGAATGATTCCTTTTTTGTTCAACTCGACAATTTCCAGTACGCGCCCAATGGGAAGCGGATGCCAGGTACTTTCGGCACTGTAACCGAACCACATCAGTTTGCGAAAAATATCCGTTTTCTGCAGAAAAGCGCGCCCTTTTTGCGTTTCCAGCGGTTTATCGATCGTAGGAATATCCCGCAGCGCATCTACATACGTGTCGAGTTCATAATTCAGGCAGCACTTCAGACGGCCGCATTGGCCCGAGAGTTTGGCTGGGTTCAGCGACAGGTTCTGATAGCGTGCAGCCGACGTAGCGATATTCTTGAAATCAGTCAGCCAGGTAGAGCAGCAAAGTTCGCGGCCACAGGAACCAATGCCCCCCAACCGACCCGCTTCCTGGCGCAGACTAATTTGCCGCATTTCGATCCGGGCCTTAAACTCGCTCGCCAGCATTTTAATCAGCTCCCGAAAATCGACGCGCTCTTCGGATGAGTAATAGAACGTCGCCTTCGTGTTGTCCGACTGAAACTCCACATCGGACAGTTTCATGTTCAGCTTCAGCTCACGAACGATCTCGCGGGAACGGTACAGGGCGGGCAGATCACGCAGAACCGCCTGTTCGTGACGTTCGAGGTCTTTGGTCGTGGCGATTCGGTGGATCACTTTCGTATCGTCAGTGATTTTTATTCCCCGCTTTTTTACCTGCAACCGCACCAGTTCGCCCTGCAACGAGACGGCTCCGATATGAAAGCCAGACTGCATCTCGACCACTACGTAATCGCCCGTTGTCAGATCGATCTGGTGAACGTTCCGGTAATACTCTTTCCGGCCTCCTTTAAACTTAACTTCTACAACATCATACCTTTTCATACCTGGCATGGCAATGTCGCTCAGCCAGTCGAACGAATTTAATTTATTGCAGCCTCCCCCTGCGGTGCTGCACCCTCCGCTTCCGCATCCTGAAGTGGCCGTTTTCTGCGGTGCCCCGCCGAGACCATCGGATACTACGCGTTGGGACCCACACCCACCGGTTGCACAAGATTTACAACTCATATACTTTAGTGTCGTTAGTGAACGGCCGATAGTCCCTGTCAGCAACCATTAGTACACCTATTACTAACGAATCTTTCCTGGCGGCTATCGACTAGTCCGCGTACCGAATCAAATCGACGCCGATGTCTTTTCGGTACTGTTTCCCATCAAATTGTACCGCCCGAGCCGCTTCCTGCGACTTTCTGACGGCGTTTTCAAGCGAGTTGGCCTGAGCCGTTATGGCCAGAACCCGCCCACCGTTGGTCAACACGTGACCATTTTTGGCCAGCGTTCCAGCATGGAACGCGGTCACATCTTCTAAACGTTCAAGTTCAGAAATGATTTTACCGGTTGCATATTCGCCCGGATAACCGCCCGACACCAAAACGGTCGTTACGGCTGTCTGGGGCGACACCTGTATGGCAACCCGATCTAGTTCTCCATCGGCGGTAGCAACCATCAGTTCGACAAAATCTGTCTGAATGCGGGGCAGTACGACTTCAGTCTCTGGATCACCCATCCGGGCGTTGTATTCGATAACGTAAGGCTCTCCGTTTACTTTCATCAACCCTACGAATATAAAACCCTGATAAGTAATCTGCTCGCTTTGCAAACCGGCCAGGGTCGGCTTCACCACTTTATCCTCGACCTTCTGCAAAAACGATTGACTGGCAAATACAACTGGCGAAACGGCTCCCATGCCGCCCGTATTGGGGCCGGTATCGGCCTCGCCAATGCGTTTATAATCTTTGGCTTCGGGTAAAATTTTATAGTTGACTCCATCGGTCAGCACAAATACTGACAGCTCGATGCCCCGCAGGAATTGCTCGACAACAACCTTACTACCGGCCTCACCAAATTTATGCCCATCGAGCATGTCCAGCAAAGCGGTTCGGGCATCGGCCAGCGTTTCGGCAATAATAACCCCTTTTCCGGCAGCTAATCCGTCAGCTTTCAGAACGATGGGTAAGGGGTGCGATTCCAGATAGGTAAGCCCTTCCTGAAGGGTGTCTGCGGTAAATGTTTTCGAGGTAGCTGTCGGAATCCCGTAGCGAAGCATGAATTGCTTGGAGAAATCCTTGCTCCCTTCTAACTGCGCTCCTCGTTCATCGGGGCCGATAATCCGCAGATTTGCCAGATCGGGCTGCTTACGCAGAAAATCGACAATTCCCTTTACCAAAGGCTCTTCCGGACCAACAATCAACAAATCGATCTGGTGATCCTGGACCGCCTTAACCACGGCGGAAAAATCATTGTAGCTAATGGGTAAATTAGTTGCTACCTGTGCTGTTCCGGCATTCCCCGGCGCCACAAACAACGTATCACACAACGGGCTTTGCGACAATTTCCACGCAAATGCATGTTCGCGCCCACCCGAACCCAGTATAAGTATGTTCATTTAGTGAATCAATAATGTATAACGAACAATCGTTGCAACAACTCTTCATGCATTATACATCGTACCTTATTCATTGATTAATTGGCTACTTCCGACAGAAACTTAATGCGCATCAGTCGTAAATCCTGCTCGGTGAAGTCGTCGCCCCCGAACTCCCGCATGGCGATTGCAATATTATCGCTTTCGGCCCGCATGAAATACTCGTAGATTTCGTCCTGCCGATCCTCGTCCATTACCTGATTGATGTAATAATCGAGATTAAGCCGTGTACCGGAGTAGCAAATGTGCTCGATTTCCTCCATCAGGTCTTCCATCGTTAGCGACTTCGATTCGGCGATTTCATCCAAATCCACTTTTCGATCGATCTGCTGGATAATGAAAATTTTAACCTTCGATTTATTGACCGTAGATTTTATAACGACATCCTTAGCCGTTTCAATCTCGTTGTCTTCGACATACTTGGTAATCAGATCGATAAAGGGCCGCCCAAACTTCTGAACCTTACCCATACCCACACCATTGATCTGGGCCATCTCTTCCCGCGTAGTCGGGTAGGTTGTGGCCATCTCTTCCATAGATGTCTCCTGGAAGATAACGTAGGGCGGCAGATTTTTTTCTTTGGCAATCTTCTTTCGAAGCGCTTTCAATAGCCCCAGCAGTTCTTCATCGTAGGCAACTCCGCCCGATGCGGGCATCGAATCTTTATCCTCGTCTTCTTTCGCATCGGCCCCCTGTTGCTCATAATCGTGATCTTTCGAGAGCGAGATTGGATACGGATCTTCGATATAATTCAGGCCTCGCTGCGTCAGTTTCAGGACGCCATAGTTATCGACATCTTTCTCCAGATATCCGTAAATGGTGATCTGCTTGATTAGTGAGCACCAGTAGTTGCAGTGTTCATTAAACTCCCGGCCTTTGCCGTATACCGCAAGCCGATCGTGTTCATAACTGGTCACGTACTGATTTTCCGTGGCCGTCAAGACGTCTGCAAGGTGTGTCACATCGAAACGCTGGTCGGTTTGCAACACCGTTTGCAGAGCCAGAACAACCTCATGCTGCACCTTGAATTTCTCCGTGGGTTTCATGCAGTTATCGCAGAAACCACAGTCTTTTTCCAGATATTCTCCGAAGTAGCCCAGTAACTGACGACGACGACAGACCCCCAGATTGGCATAGGAAACCATCTCAGCCAGCAGGTGCTTGGCATTGTCGCGCTCAGTAACGGGCTTGTCTTTGTTAAATTTTTCGAGCTTGACGATATCGTCGTAGCTGTAAAACATGACGCAGTTGCCCTCCAGCCCATCACGGCCCGCCCGGCCCGTTTCCTGGTAATAGCCTTCCAGCGATTTAGGCGCATCGTAGTGAATGACAAACCGCACGTCGGGTTTATCGATGCCCATCCCAAAGGCAATCGTAGCGCAAATGACATCGGCATCTTCATTTAGGAATGCATCCTGGTTATTCATTCTCGTCTGTGGATCCAGACCAGCATGATAAGGCAATGCCCGTATGTCATTGACGGATAATAATTCGGCAATTTCCTCAACGGTCTTCCGACTCAGGCAGTAGACGATCCCCGACTTGCCTTTATTCTGCTTTATATATTTAATGAGTTGCTTTTTGGCGTCTACTTTGGGCTTGATCTCGTAATAAAGATTTTTCCGATTGAACGACGTCTTATAGAGGTTAGCGTCCTCCATCTGCAGGTTTTTCTGAATATCCTGCTGCACTTTGGGCGTAGCCGTGGCAGTCAGGGCAATCACCGGCAGGTTACCAATATTGTCGACGATGCCCCGTATTTTACGGTATTCTGGCCGAAAATCGTGTCCCCACTCTGAGATGCAGTGAGCCTCGTCAATTGCCACGAATGAAATTTGGGCTCTCTTTAAAAAGTCCAAATTTTCTTCTTTCGTCAACGACTCCGGGGCAATGTAAAGCAGCTTTAAAGAACCACTCAGGGTGTCCTTTTTTACCTTATTCATCTCGGCCTTAGACAGCGTCGAGTTCAGAAACTGCGCGTTAATTCCGAAGGCATTTAGCTGGTCGACCTGATTTTTCATGAGGGCGATCAGGGGTGAAATAACGACCGCCGTGCCTTCACTAACAATGGCTGGCAGTTGATAACACAATGATTTACCGGCACCTGTGGGCATAATAACAAACGTATTGCGCCCGGCCAGAATACTGTAAATAATGGCTTCCTGTTCGCCCCGGAATTGACTATAGCCGAAAATTTCTTTTAGTCGCTCTTTGAGGGTCGTATAGACCGTCTGATCAACCTGCATCATTCTACAAATCGTACAAAAGTTACTTTACTCTATTCGCTTGCCGTATCTTTGCTTTATAAAGTTAGCGAATATACGCAGCAAACTATTTCTGATTAGCATAACTGACGTTGAAAGTAATAAAAAATCCTCAGACCATTGCCCGCTCCGTGTTATTGGCTGAAGCCAATGCCATCCAAAAAGCGGTTGATTTACTGGATGATCAGTTCACGGCCATCGTGGAATTGATCCTGCACACTACTGGCCGTGTGGTCGTTACGGGCGTGGGAAAAAGTGCCCTGATCGGTCAGAAAATCGTAGCAACTCTGAACTCGACCGGTACTCCTTCTTTATTCATGCATGCCGCCGACGCTATCCATGGCGATCTGGGTATGATTCAGCAGCAGGATGTGGTGCTGCTGATTTCTAAGAGCGGAAACACCGCTGAGATCAAGGTTTTACTGCCGCTTCTCAAGCGCACTGGGGTTCAGTTGATTGCGCTCGTCAGTAGCCGCGATTCGTATTTAGCGCAACACGCCAACTTTGTTCTACACGCTTTTGCCGAGCAGGAAGCGGACCCCCTCAATCTGGCTCCTACTACCAGCACGACTGTCGCCCTGGCTCTGGGCGATGCGCTGGCGGTGAGTTTGCTGGAAATGCGGGGCTTTACCCGGCACGATTTTGCCCGCTATCATCCGGGCGGCAGTTTGGGGAAGAAGCTTTATTTAAAAGTAGCAGATATTTTCCCACATAACCAATGCCCGCAGGTACTACCCAGTACACCCATCCGCGAGGTCATCTTCACGATTTCGGCCAACCGGCTGGGAGCTACCGCCGTTGTCGATGAACATGGACTTCTGAAAGGTATTGTAACGGATGGCGATATCCGACGCATGGCGTATGAACACGATTCGTTCTGGCAGCTTTATGCCCATGAGGTAATGACGACTGCTCCTGTATGTGTATCCCCCGACGATTACGCCGTAGCGGCTTTGCAACTGATGCAGGAACGGGATATTACTCAGCTCATCGTGACCCAGGACGGCCGGGTACAGGGCTTTATTCATCTGCACGACCTGCTGCGCGAGGGATTGATCTGATCCTGGTTCAGAAACTCATTTAAACATATAGATAAATTGTGGAGTGGGCTGTGCCAATTCCACAATTCTACAATTTTGTTCAAAATATTTGTGGAAAGACTAAACAAAATCCACACCTGTGGTTCCACAAAATGGGGGAAATATTCCACACTGGCCACTTTACCGCATCGACGTATAGATATAAGCGGACAAATTTTTAAAGCGTTAAACTCCTGTTTTTAAACAGATTATACCTGAAAACAAACAGACGAACTTCCTGGCTGGAAAAGACTGGTTGCGTTTTTGTATAAAACCTTTGCAGATTCAGGTTTCACAGTAAAACGTAAACAGCCATGACCGCTCTCGAATTTACTAATCATATTGGCAAAGTGTCAAAATCGTTACGCCCATTCGCACTCCGTCTGACCAAAGATGTTGAAGATGCCAACGACTTATTACAGGATACTCTGCTGAAAGCGTTCACTAACCGCGATAAGTATACCGATGGAACCAACCTTAAAGCCTGGTTGTACACAATCATGAAAAATACGTTCATCACCAACTATCAACGGATGGTGCGCAAAAACACCTTCATCGATACGACCGACAATCTTCACTATATCAATTCGATCGAAAGCAGCACCGATAACCTGGCGTATTCGTCATTTGCTCAGGACGACATCAACCGGGCGGTCAACGGCCTCGACGATACGTATAAAACCCCGTTTATGATGCATTTTCGCGGGTTTAAATACCATGAAATAGCCGCTAAACTGAACATCCCTATCGGAACAGTGAAGAACAGAATTCACATTGCCCGTAAGGAATTGAAAGATCAACTAAAAGTTTACGCATATTTTAACGCTTAGGCGATACTTTCCGGAAAGTCTCCCGTCTAAGATTTATTGATTGAGTAGTTTTTGGTTAAAAAAGAGGAAGGTTCGAAAAGTTGGGCAGGTTTCTACCCAACTTTTTTATTTTATTACCCCTGATTATCAATCATTTACAGTATTATCGGGCTCATCACAGCGTGACAGTGGGGTTTATTGAGTACGTTTAAGAAACAAATCGCTTCCGCAAGCATTTACGTACTTAGTTCTATCAAATCATTTCTGATGCCCCAGCGCGTTCTTGTCATTGGAGCCGGTTTTGCTGGCTTAGCCGCTGCAACCAGCCTCGCCGATAAAGGTTATGACGTTACCCTCCTCGAAAAAAATACCACCGCGGGTGGCCGCGCTCGCGTTTTTCAGGAAAAAGGGTTTACTTTCGACATGGGTCCAAGCTGGTATTGGATGCCCGATGTTTTCGAAACCTACTTTGGCCGATTTGGTAAAAAAACCGCAGATTATTACGAGCTCGTCCGGCTCGATCCCTCCTATAAAGTCATTTTCGGTCCCGACGAAGCCGTCGATCTACCAGCCGGACTGCCCAAGCTGGAAGCCTTATTTGAAACGTTCGAACCGGGTGGCGGCCTTAATCTGCGAAAGTTTTTACAGCAGGCAGCCTATAAGTACGATGTTGGCATAAATAAATTCGTCTGGAAACCGAGCCGATCCATCACAGAGTTCCTCAGCCTCAAACTACTGTATGATGTCACACGACTCGACGTGTTTCAATCCTTTGCTACCCACGCCCGCAAGTTTTTTTCCCACCCGCGGTTACTGGAGATAGTCGAATTTCCTATTCTTTTTCTGGGCGCCACTCCTGAGAATACCCCAGCCATGTATAGTTTGATGAATTATGCTGAAATGGCGATGGGCACCTGGTATCCGATGGGCGGCATGCACGAGATCGTAAAAGCCATGGTCAGCCTGGCCGAAGAAAAAGGCGTGAAGCTTTTACTGAATCAGACGGTGCAGAAAATTGATGTTCTGCATAATCAGGCCCACCGGGTGATAACGAATGACGGTATTTTCGAGACGGATGTAGTAGTGGCCGGGGCCGACTATAACCACGTCGACACCCACTTACTGGGGCCAGAACACCGGAATTATGACGATGCTTACTGGAATAAGCGGGTCATGGCGCCCTCATCGCTGCTGTTTTATCTGGGCGTTTCAAAACGCATACCGCGTCTGGAACACCATAACCTGTTCTTCGATGAGGATTTTAAACAACATGCCCGAGAAATTTATGAAACCCCTCGCTGGCCAGCAAAACCCCTGTTCTACGCTTCGGCACCGTCGAAAACCGACCCGAGTGTAGCGCCCGCCGGTTGCGAAAATCTATTTCTTCTCATTCCTGTTGCTCCGGACCTGGTCGATACTGAAGAAACTCGTGAACAGTACTTCGAGTTGCTGATGGATCGGCTCGAAGCGTATATAGGCGAGGATATTCGTAATTATCTCCTGTTCAAGCGCAGTTATGCACACAGTGACTTTAAACGTGATTATAATGCGTTTCGGGGAAATGCTTATGGGTTAGCAAATACCCTCAAACAGACCGCACTTTTAAAGCCATCTCTAAAGAACAAAAGGGTGAACAACTTGTTCTACACCGGTCAACTCACCGTTCCCGGACCAGGCGTCCCTCCTTCTCTTATATCGGGTTTAGTCGTGGCCGATGAAGTTGCCAAAGAATTTCCTTAATTTGACCTTTTAATCTATATTTAATCTACCCTCTTTTTCGTATGATGGCGTTATTCGATAAGACCGCACTGGAATGCAGTAAGCTGATTACGGAGCGTTACAGTACGTCGTTTACGTTGGGCATCAAAACGCTTGATCGTAAATTCCATTTTCCTATCTACGCCATCTATGGGTTTGTTCGCTATGCCGATGAAATTGTAGATACATTTCACGATTACGATAAGAAAACCTTGCTCGATCGTTTCAGACACGACGCCTATCAGGCTATCGAAGAAGGTATCAGCCTCAATCCGGTCCTGCAATCGTTTCAACTCGTCGTGCGACAGTATAAGATTGAGCAGGAACTGATCGAGGCTTTTCTTAAAAGCATGGAGATGGATCTGCGCTACCAGGAGTACGACACAGACGGCTATTGCGAATACATTTACGGATCGGCTGAAGTCGTTGGGCTGATGTGCCTGCGTGTGTTCTGCGAAGGAAATCAGGCAGAGTTCGATCGGTTGTGCGGTCCGGCCAGAAAATTAGGGGCTGCTTTCCAGAAGGTTAATTTTCTGCGCGACCTGCAAAGCGACTTTGTCGAACGCGGGCGCACCTATTTTCCCGGCGTAGATTTGAACGATTTTGGCTGCGATACGAAACAACGGATCGAAACCGACATTCAGCAGGATTTCGACGAAGCGTATACCGGTATCTTAAACCTACCGCGTGGGGCTCGTATGGGTGTGTATCTGGCTTATATCTACTATCAGACCTTATTCAATAAAATAAAACAACTGCCGGCCGCCCGAATCCAGGCCGAGCGCATACGGGTGCCAAACCCACAAAAGATAGCTTTGCTGGCACAAACCTACCTGAAGTACCGGTTGAATGTGATCTAGCTGTCGGATCTGTCCACCTTTGTGCCGGGCCGAACGCTTAGCCCTCCACTGCTTTTCGCTATCTTTGCCTAAAATCATTTCGTTTCTGACAATGGTAGCCGAAGCGACCCTCTCGCCGGATGTACTGGCACGGTATGAAGCCGTTATCGGACTGGAAGTTCACTGCCAGTTACTGACCCACAGCAAAATCTTTGCGGCCGATGCCAACGCATTTGGGGCCGAGCCCAACACAAATATCAGTGTCATTACGCTGGGACATCCGGGAACGCTTCCTAAGCTAAACCGAAAAGTTGTGGAATATGCTGTCAAAATGGGTTTAGCCTGCGGCAGTGAAATCACGCGCCACAATGTATTTGCCCGAAAAAATTATTTTTATCCCGATCTGCCAAAAGGCTATCAGTTATCGCAGGATAAAGGGCCGATCTGCGTTGGCGGGGGCATCCGGGTAAATGTTAAAGATCCGCAAACGAATCAGTCTTACCAGACGACCATCCAGCTCCACCATATTCACCTGGAGGAAGATGCCGGCAAGAGTATTCACGACGGCGACGAATGGGCTACTCAGTTGGATTATAACCGGGCCGGAACTCCGCTGATCGAAATGGTAACCGAACCCTGCATCCGCACGGCCGACGAAGCCGGGCAATACCTGACCGAAGTCCGGCGGCTGGTTCGCTACCTCGACATTTGCGATGGCAACATGGAAGAGGGTTCGCTGCGGTGCGATGTCAACGTCTCCATCCGACCGAAAGGAGCCACGCACCTGGGCACGAAAGTGGAAGTAAAAAACCTGAACTCGATCCGAAGCGTCATGCGGGCGGTAGAGAGTGAATTCCGGCGGCAGGTAGACGTGACAGAATCAGGTGGACGTATCGTTCAGGAGACCCGTACGTTCGATGCGGCTACAGGGCTTAGTTATGCCATGCGGGAGAAGGAAACGATGAATGACTACCGGTACTTTCCGGACCCCGACCTGACACCCGTCGTTATTTCAGATGCATGGCTGACTGCTATTCAGGCCTCTATGCCCATGCTTCCGGCTGCGCTTTACCAGAAGTTTATTACTCACTATGGCCTGCCCGATTATGATGCGGCTCTACTGACCGATGCCAAAGAACTAGCCGATTATTTCGAAGCCGTTTGTGCGCACACGACCAATTATAAAGCGGTTTCAAACTGGATCATGGGTCCCGTGAAAGGACACCTCAACGAAAAAAGCCTGCGCGACCGCCAATTCCCGATTTCTGCCGAACGATTGGCCGCGCTAATCATGTTAATTGATAACGGAACGGTGAGCCAAACCGCAGCGCATCAGGTCTTTACGCTGATGGTCGAACAGCCCGATGCTTCAGCCGCCGACCTCGCGCAGGCTCACGGTTTGGTTCAGAATCGCAATACCGACGCACTACAAACGTTGGTAGAAGAAGTACTGGCAGCCTGGCCCGATAAAGTAGCACAATACCGAAAAGGAAAGAAAAATCTGCTGGGGCTGTTTGTCGGCGAGGTCATGAAGAAATCGAAAGGATCGGCCGACCCCAAACTGGTGAATGCGTTGTTAGCGAAGATGTTATAAAATTTATGAAAAACCTGATCTTTAGTAGTATCCTGCTGTTGGTTACCAGCTTCGTCGTGAGCGCTCAGGCGACCAAATCGTTTACAGTAAATGGAACGGTCAAGAGTGCAACACCGGGTAGTTATATTTATTTGGAAACGAATGCTCAGCCTACTCACAAACTTGATTCGACGAAAGTCACGGCTGCCCACACATTTACGCTTACGGGTAAAGTAGCCAACGGCGGTGAGGTGTTGGTGCTGAATGTGGGCGGTGGTCAGAAAATGGCCCTGTTGATCGAAGGGGGCGAAACCCTGAATGTAACCGCCGACGGATACCGGATGGACCAAAAAACCGGACAGATCGGTAAATCGACCGTAACGGGCTCTAAAAATATGGAGTACTACGAGAAGCTGATGGCGCTCAAAACCGATATGGATAACCGTGTGGCCGCCTGGAATAAAGAAGCTGCGGCCGCTACAGAGAAAAAAGATAATAAAAAAATGGCCCAGATCGAGCAGGCCTACACAGCCGCAGAAACCGACGTGGTCAATAAAGTGAAGGCTATGCTACCCGATATGGGCACTTCGCTGGTCTCGCTGTTTGCGCTAAATTTTATTAACATTGAAACTGACTTTCCGATCTACGAATCTTTGGCCGAACGCTTCGAAAAAGAAAACCCGAATAGCCCACATGCCAAATCACTGATTGGCCGCGTAGCACGCATCAAAGGTGTTTCCGTTGGTGCCGTAGCACCCGAAATCGCTTTGAGCGATACGACCGGAAACCCCGTTCCACTGTCGTCGCTGCGGGGTAAATACGTGCTGCTCGATTTCTGGGCTTCCTGGTGTGGCCCCTGCCGGGCCGAGAATCCGAATGTCGTACGGATGTATAACAAGTTCAAAGACAAAGGTTTCGCTATTTACAGCGTCTCGCTCGACCAAGCGAAAACTAACTGGACAAAAGCCATTCGTAACGATAATATGACCTGGACGCACGTTTCCGACCTGAAATATTGGCAGTCGGCAGCTGCGCAGCAGTATGGTGTTCAGGCTATTCCGGCTACATTTCTGCTCGATAAAGACGGGAAGATCATCGCCAAGAACCTGCGCGGGGATGCTCTTGAGCAGAAACTGGAAGAGGTGCTGAAGTAGTCAAAATCATTGTAGTTTTGCAGGGTCAGGTTGAGAAGCCTGACCCTTTCTTTTACCCTCTCTATGGCTCCTGCACGACGAAAGGGAAAACTTTACACCGTTCCGGAATCCTGATGATTTCGATTATTCGTCTAATGACAAAGCTATGAAAATTGCTATCGTTGGCTGCGGCAACATGGGCATGGCCTTCGCCAAATCGTTTATACAGTATGATCTTGTAAAAAAAGACGACCTGCTTTTGATTGAAAAAAGCGCAGCCCGGTCAGAAGCGTTGAAATTGGAGAAGGCGGGCGTCGTGGTCGATACAATAGGACCACGCGTGGGCCAAGCCGATCTGATCATTCTTTCAGTAAAACCACAGGATTTTGGCAGCGTTCACGAAGCCCTGCGAGCCATCGTGCAACCTAAACAGTTAATTCTGTCCATTATGGCAGGGATACCGATCGCACAGATTCAGGAAAAACTGGGTCATCCACTGGTCGTGCGGGCAATGCCGAACACACCGGCCATGCTGGGCATGGGGATTACCGGATTTACTGCGGCTAAAGAAGTGGACCTGGGTAACCTGCGTCGGATCGAAAACCTGATCAACGCTACGGGCCGGTCTATTTTTCTCGAAGACGAAGCCATGCTCGATGCTGTGACGGCTCTGAGCGGCAGCGGCCCCGCTTATTTTTATTACGTCGTCAAGGCGATGATTGAAGCGGGTAAACAGATGGGCTTCGACGATGCCGTAGCCGCGCTTCTTGTTAAACAAACGATGCTTGGCGCTTATCACCTGATCAATACCGCCGATAAATCGCTGGATGATCTCATTAAAGCCGTAGCGTCTAAAGGTGGTACCACCGAAGCCGCCCTGCGCGAGTTCGAACAGGGCAGTTTAACGAATACACTAGTGACGGGTATCAAAGCTGCGCAGGTCCGGGCCACCGAGCTATCGAAAGGGTAAACTCGTTGTGTCACCCTACTGAACGACGGGCATTGGTCTTTTCCTGCCGACTGTCTCGGTCGGCCTTACAGGCCTGTATACGTAAACGGCGTGACAGCCCGGAGTTCGGCTTTCACAGCTTCCGACACATTCAGGCCGTCGATAAACTGCCGGATCGTGTCGGCCGTAATTTTTTCATTCGTTCGGGTCAATGCTTTCAGGGCTTCGTAGGGTTGCGGATACCCTTCTCTCCGAAGAATGGTCTGAATGCCTTCAGCCACTACAGCCCAGTTGTCTTCCAGATCGGCCTGAAGAGCAGCCGGATTCAGTTCCAGTTTATTCAGGCCTCTCAACAACGATTTGAGCGCTATGACCGAGTGTGCAAACGGCACACCAAGGCTACGGAGTACCGTGGAGTCTGTCAGATCGCGCTGAAGCCGGGAAATGGGCAATTTAGCCGATAGGTGCTCGAAAAGCGCATTCGCGATGCCTAAATTACCTTCTGAATTTTCGAAATCAATGGGATTGACTTTGTGCGGCATTGCCGATGACCCTACTTCGCCCTCTTTAAGCTTCTGCTTGAAGTAGTTCATGGAGACATACGTCCAGACGTCCCGATCAAGGTCGATTAAAATAGTGTTCAGCCGTTTGAACGCATCCAGCGTAGCGGCCAACATATCGTAATGCTCGATCTGGGTGGTAAACTGGCTACGAACCATACCCAGGCTTTCTACAAACTGGTCACCGAATTGCTTCCAGTTTTGATTCGGATAAGCGACCACGTGAGCATTAAAATTACCCGTTGCGCCACCAAATTTAGCCGCCGTCGGAATCTCCGACAGCAAGTGAAGCTGCTTTTCGATCCGTTCGACAAAAACCTGCAACTCTTTACCCAGCCGCGTCGGTGAAGCGGGTTGCCCATGTGTACGGGCCAGCATCGGTACATCTTTCCATTGTTCGGCTAGCTCCTGCATCCGCATAAAAACCTGACGATACAACGGTGTTATTTCTGTATCGAGCGCGTCGGCTAGCGACAATGGAATAGCCGTATTGTTGATATCCTGCGAAGTAAGCCCGAAATGTACGAACTCTAGATACGGTTCGACCGGCGACCCTTTCAATTTTTCTTTGATGAAATACTCAACCGCTTTTACGTCGTGGTTCGTCGTTTTCTCAATTTCTTTGATGCGCAGGGCGTCGGCTTCCGAAAAATTTTCGTACAACGCCCGCAATACCGGAAACTGCGCTTTATCGACTCCTGCCAACTGCGGGATCTGCCATTCACAAAGCGCGATAAAGTATTCGATTTCGATACGAACCCGGTAGTGTATCAAACCAAACTCTGAAAAATACGGAGCGAGGGCCTCCACCTGCTTGCGGTAGCGACCATCAACGGGCGAAATGGCCGTCAATGCGGTTAAATCCATACAAAAAGTTGTAACGTGGGTGAGAACCCGCGCTGATAAATCGAAAATTGCGGTTACTCCCCGCGTTATAAAAACACGTCGATCAGAACGGATTCAAATAAAGTCCAACGCCTATCCAGGACGTTTGCTGGTCTTCGTACTGGCTATACGGCCGGAAACCCGAATAACCTTCGAGCAGAAACGTCAGGTTATTCTGCGTTCGTCCTAACTCGATGCCAATTCCTCCGTGAATACCTGGCCGAAAATCGGTCTGCTGCCAGAACTTAACGTCGACACCACCTACCAGCCGGGCCGCTTTCGTAGATGGCCGCTTATAAAATAGGCCAAGTTGAGCGCTTATGGGCTTACGTTCTTCGGTTTTGCGCAAAACGACCCCCGCTCCACCATACATCCGCCAATTGTTTACGGTTCGGCTGTACGTAAAATCCAGCAACTCATAATTAACAGCGTTAGGCGAAGGAGCGGTGATCTGGTTCCGGAAAATGTAGTCGTCGCCTAAGTGAGACGACAGGTGATAAACCCGAATCCGGTAATTGTTCTCTCCCCGGCGAATGTTGTAGATGATACTGATCTTATAATCCGTGTTCATGATTCGCCGACGTGCTTTGTTAGCCACATCATCGTGGTAAGCCTCAAATTGCGTGAACGATGCCAGATCCAGTACCCACTCTTCTGCCCGGCCGGCATCACCCGTCCGGCGATAAAAGGGTTTGGCAAATCCGAAAGCAAAGGGAACGATACTCCCGGCGTATTTCTTCCCCTCCGTCCAATAAGCGGGCAACACACTTCCATACGTTTGTGCTTCCAGCGGATCCAGTAAAATTGGCTCGAATAAATGCCCTTTGGGTAGAAACTCACGTCGGGGTTGCACAACCGTAGGTTCGCTGTTGACAATGACCACCGAGTCGGCCAGTTGCGGCTTTGCTTTTCTGACTCGTTTGATCCGTTCAGGAGCGGCTGCTTTTACAGGAGCGGGCGTTACAGGAGCTTCTGCCGGGGCAGGGCTAGTCTCGACGGTTTCAGGATGAGCGGTTTCTGCGGGGGTGTTTGTAACGGCGGGCGCGGGGGCCGTTTTCGCTTCTTTTGCTTCTTTCTCCTTTTTACGCTGCTCCCGCTTCTCTTTCCGCGTGGGTTCGGCCGGTGCCGTCATGACCGGAGCCGACGCGGGCTGATTCGCGACGGGCGCGGGGGGCGGAGTAACAACTGTTGGCGCGGGAGTTACTTTTTCCTTGGGCGGTTCAACTGTTTCTGCACTTTTACCCGCTTTTCTGGCTTGTTTTAGCCGTTCTTTTTCGGCCTGCTTCGCTTCGTATTCGCGCTGTTTTTGCGCCCACTCGGCCCGAATCTGACGTTCCCGCTGAATTTCACGCTCTATTTTTTCTTTCTGTCGCTGTTCAGCGGGGGTCAGTGGACGAGTAGTTGGTGCTTGCTGAGCTACAGCCAGCGTGCTGGCCAGGCTGCTCAGCAGAAAAACCGACAGCATTTTTTTCATAAGGTGAACGATAAGCTTGCCCCGAAGCGAATGCATAGACTCGGGCTAAATGGTTATTGTTTTAGAGCTGCGTAATGCTTGTAGAAATAAGGAATTGTTTCAATACCCTTGTAGAAATTGAACAGTCCGTAGCTTTCATTCGGCGAATGCAGAGCATCGGTATCCAGACCAAAGCCCATGAGAATGGATTTGATGCCAAGCTCTTGTTCAAACAGAGCAGTGATGGGGATGCTACCTCCGCCACGCGTTGGTACGGGCTTTTTACCCCAGGCGTCTTCAAACGCTTTGCTGGCAGCTTCAAACTCGACTGAATCGACGGGCGTCACGTAAGGCATTCCGCCATGATGTGGGGTCACCTGAACCGTTACTCCTGCGGGCGCAATAGCTTTAAAATGATTGGTAAACAGCGCGGTAATTTCGTCGGGGGTTTGGTTGGGAACCAGCCGCATGCTGATCTTAGCCGATGCTTTCGAGGGCAGCACGGTCTTAGCCCCTTCGCCTGTGTAACCGCCCCAGATTCCGTTGACGTCCAGGGTGGGCCGGATCGACGTGCGTTCGGTAGTTGAATAACCAGCCTCGCCCATTACCTCGTTTATGGCCAGATCGCGTTTATACTCCTCCAGGTCGAACGGAGCTTTGGCTAGTTCGGCCCGCTCCTCGCTGCTCAGATCGACCACGTCGTCATAAAAACCAGGAATGGTAATCCGACCGTTTTCGTCATGGAGCGAAGCAATCATATCACAAAGTACGTTGATCGGGTTAGCCACGCCACCGCCGTAGACACCTGAATGTAGATCCCGGTTCGCGCCCGTCACCTGCACTTCCACGTAGGAAAGGCCCCGCAGGCCTATTTCGAGCGACGGAGTCTCGTTCGATAGAATGCTGGTATCCGAAATAAGGATAACGTCGGCCTTCAGCAAGTCTTTATGGTCGGCAACGAATGGACCCAGATGGTCGGAGCCAACTTCTTCTTCGCCCTCGATCATGACCTTAACGTTACAGGCCAGGCTATCGGTAGCCAGCATAGCTTCGATAGCTTTGATATGCATATAGAACTGACCCTTGTCATCGCAGGCCCCCCGTGCGTAAATGCGCTCGTTGCGGATAGTTGGCTCAAAAGGGGGCGAATTCCATAGTTCGTAGGGATCGGCAGGCTGAACGTCGTAATGCCCATAAACCAATACAGTTGGCTTGTCAGGATCGACGATCTTTTCGGCATAAACTACCGGATGGCCCGGCGTTTCGTACAGAGTGGCTTTGTCCAGACCAGCCGCCGTGAGTTTATCCCGGACAAATTCGGCCGCCCGGCGTACGTCGTCTTTAAATGCTGAATCGGCAGAAACCGATGGAATCCGCAACAACGCAAGCAACTCCTCTAAAAACCGTTGCTTATTTGTTTCAAGGTAATTTGTCATGGAGTCGATAGTAGCTGACAAATAATCGTCCGTTAAATCTGACGGCTGGCTACTTTAAAAAGTTTGCCCCGAAGTTACGCACTTTTCGCGCAACGACGGGGCGTCTGTTCTTATCAAGATGATGTTTCTTCGCTTACGACTTCTTCCGAAACCGGATCAGCACCGTCCGATTCTCCTGGCCACGAAGCAACCGGCCGATATTCTTTTGGTGCGTCAGTACGACGAGCAGAAAAATTACGAAGCCAAAACCGATCAGCAGTGGATTTTCTTTCTGACCGAAGATTTGCAGTAGCAACAGGACTGGAAAAGCCAGCGCAGCCATGATAGATCCCAGCGATACGTATTGCGACGCAATAACGACCAGTAGAAAAATACCGATGCATACGGCAGCCATTTCCGGATGCGTTGCCAACACCATACCCAGCAGAGTAGCCACTCCTTTTCCACCTTTGAAATCGGCGAAGATCGGGTATAAATGCCCCATGACCGCCACTAAGCCAAAAATGATCTTAAACGTCAGGATTTCGTTGACTGTGATGACATCCAGATACCAAAGCAGGGTCGACAAGATAGCGGCTGTATAGCCTTTGAGAACATCGACCAGCATCACGATGGTGCCAGCCCGCTTTCCCAGTACGCGAAAAGTATTTGTGGCGCCGGCATTTCCACTACCGTATTGACGAATGTCGATACCGAAGAATCCCTGTCCGTACCAAACCGCCGTGGGGATAGACCCCAACAGATAAGCTACTACTGTCGTGACGCTAATCAAAAAGATGTTCATCAAAAAAAGCTTAGCAACAAATTATTGGATAAAGCAGCCGCCGACTGATTCTACCGGCTCTGTAAAAGGAATGTAACCCCAAAATTAAGGGATTGTTACTAATCAGCCAATAATTAATCTATAAAACCGCTTGACTACCCAATAATACTGGCAATAAGCCTATTTACCTCCCACGACAACCTCCTGCAACTGATCGTTGGCCAGATACTGGTTGGCGGTTTCCAGAATGTCTTCCGGCGTGACAGCCCGCATTTTCTCGATATAAGTGGTCAGAAAATCGGCGGGCATGTTGTCCAGCAGAATAACCTTGTAGCGATCTGCAATCTCGAACGGCGTGTTGAGCGAACCGACAAATTCGCCAGCCATGTAGTTCTTCACCGTTTCCAGCTCATCGAAGGGTACCGGCTGGGTTTGCAGGATCTGAATTTCCTTGCGAATTTCGTCCAGGGTCTGCTGCGTATTTTCCTTGTTTACATCGGTTCCGATCAGAAAATACCCATCGCGACGGAAGGAAGGCATGTTCGACGAGATTCCGTAGGTAAAGCCTTTTTCTTCCCGGATGTTTTTCATCAGCCTCGATCCAAAATAGCCGCCTAACACCTCGTTGGTCACCAGCATCTTGAAGAAATCAGGATGCGCCCGGTTGAACAGGCGCCGACCCATCCGGATAGACGATTGCATGCTGTCAGGCTTTTCGGCCAGCACAGGCAGCCCATCGTCGGTTGGAAGCTGATCAATCACGGCGGCCAGGCTGTCCGTATGAATGGGTAATTGGCCCAATTCCCGGTTAATCTGCAACACGTCGTCTTCAGTCGCATGACCAGCTAGAATGATCTGGAAGGGTCGGTTCCGGATAGCACGCTGGTAATAGTCAACCACTTCGCCCCGGCTAAACTGAGTGACAAATTCAGGCCGCTGACTGCGCCCGTAGGGATGGTTGGCTCCGAAGAGTTTTTCGCGGAATAAGACGCCAGCGAGGTAAGCGTTTTTTTCGTAGTTGACGCGCAGATTTTGCAAAGTAATGTTGCGCAAATCTTCCAGCTCTTTCTCCGGAAAAATTGACTCCATAATCATTTCGCGCAGCAACGCTAAAACGTTGGGCAGAAACTTGGTCAGACAATAAACAACGATACTGGATCGATCGGGGCCACTGTTCAGTTCCAGAAAAGCCCCATAGCGGTCAAAGTATTCGCTAATGTCGGCTGAAGCACGCGACGGCGTGCCCTCCGCCAGCATTTTCATGGCAAAGAACGCGGTGCCCGGTATCTGTTCGTACCAGGCGCCTGCGTCAAAAACACATTCTAACCGCAGAACCGGTTGGTGAGCAACGGAAATGAGGTATAATGGAGCGCCATTATCTAAGTGATGGGTTTGCACAGTAGGAAGCCGGACCTCCTGAATAGCCTGAAAAGCAGGCGCTTGATTTCTATTTAAGGACATGTTTTATCATAAAAGCGCGAATGCATGAAAAAGCGAACGAGTGAACTGAACCGGGAGGCATTTCACTCGTTCGCTTTTTCATGCATTCGCGCTTCTTTTATTTCGAGTCATCCGTCACCTCATCGTCGGTGATCCGGTTGGATTTATTGAAGTTGAACTGCAGCGAAAGCCGGAAAGTTTCGGCCAATGGATTACCCTGTTTGACCGGTAATAAGTAGGAAAAGTCGACGCCGAAGCGCTGCTGCAGGCGCAGTCCAATACCGGTTGTGAAATATTTGCGGCCACCTTTATCGTTCGATTCATTGAAATAACCGACGCGGGCAGCAAATGCATCGTTGTACCAATATTCGATACCGGTTGAAATAGTTACTTCTTTTAATTCTTCGCTGAAGCCACCTGGCGCATCGGCAAATGACCCGAATACCGAACTGAAATAATCTTTATTCCCATTCAGATTGACACCATTGACAACGTTCGGGGTGGGTACCATCAGTTTGTTGAAGTCGAGCACGAAGTTGAACTTGTTATACTGATCGGCATAATAGGTCAGCCCGGTTCCTAAACGAAGGTTGGTCGGAATAAAATACCGTTCGTTGCCGCCATAGTTGATGCGGCCTCCCAGGTTGGAGATCATGGCTCCAAACCCCCAGCCCAAACCCTGTCCGGTAGCGTGGTCGCGTGCTTCGTTGTGGTAATAAGCGCTGATATCTGCAGCAGCCGTAGCACCAGGTTTCAACCCCTGAATAGAGCTACCGGCAGCCAGGTTGGAGTTCAGGTATTTCAGATCGACGGCGAGGGCAAAATTTTGCGAGAGCCGCTGGGCAAACGAGGCCGTGAGGGCGTATTCCCGCGAATTGAACGTACCGATAGCGACGCCTTTATCGGTAGTGAAATCTACCGAGCCCAGATCGAAATACATCAATGATCCCGATACGACCGAATTTTTGCCAACTTTACCATAGCCGCTCAGATAGCTATAGTACATATCTCCGATCAGGTTACGCAGCCAGGGCGTGTACGAAATCGAAGCGCCGGAACTCTGTTTGGCAAAAACCAATTTTGACGGATTCCAGAAAACCGAGTTTGCATCCGCATCGGCCAGAGCTACGCCCGCTTCACCCAACGCTCCTGACCGGGCATCCGGTGTGAAATTCAGAAATGGCACCGAGGAAGTCGGTATCGATTGCTGACCGTTGAGTTGAGTTTGGGCAAAAACGATGAACGGAGAAAAACTACAAGCGCCAAGAAGAATTCGGAAGAAATTACGCTTCATATAATGAATGTTGGTCAATGACAGAAACCAGGCTTGCACGAAGTAGTCCCGTTCTGTACGGTCAAAATTACAATGAAAGGTTTGATTAGAAAAAGGTATGCTCTATATCGCAGTAAATCATTTCGTTAATACTAATCGCCCGGCACCCGTTGCGACCGTGCCATCGGCGGCCGAATGCACTTCCAGCCGAACAATGTACAGTCCGTTTGGCGCTGCTTGCCCAGTCTGGGCAAGGCCGTTCCAGCTACCGACTTCCAGCGTTGCACCACAATCGGTACATTGCCCGCTCTGCTGATTAATTAACCGACTGTTCAGGTCGTATACGCTCAATGTCCAGTCAAGCGGCTCCCCCGATCGATTAAGCTCGGCAGTTAGCATCGTTTGCGTAGCAACGGGGTTTGGGCTCGCCCGCAACGATCGCACTACCAGCTTCGGACGGTCAGAAACTACAATGGTCAACGCCCCCTCGGTTGAATTATTGTTAATATCCCACGCTTTAGACCGAATTGTATACCTGCCAGCGGCCAGATTCCGGAACGTAAATACTACTTCGCCCTGCCGTCCGTCACTTCCATTGGCTACGTAGTATTCGTTCAGCACCACCGCCGGCAGATCGTTGAGCTGCGCTGTCAGTTCGTGGCCTAAACCCGAGCGCGCAATATTAATACCTTTATTATCAGCCAGATTAATCTTTAGCGTCACATCAGGTCCGGTAACGTACATGGCTTCCGGCCCAGCCACCCCACCCACTACGGCTAATTGCATGACCGGAGGCTGCGTATCGACACTATCGATCAACAGGCTCCCCCCTACAAGTAAACTATCGGAGCTCCCACTGGCCGTGAGCGAACTATCCGATCGAATAGCATACAGGTATAGTTTACCCGGACCGACTGAATAATTGATATCTTTCGGCATCGTGAATCGGACGGCGAACCGGCCTTGCTGCACGAGTGCCTGACCGATAAAAATCGGGCTAGTAAACGCCTGATAGGTCATTTTAGGAACTTTGGGATCCGACCCGAGCGTGGTATGCGTTATGGCTTTGTCGTACAGACTTACCCGAATTGTTCCCGAAAAATCCGAAAGTCGTTGAGCCTGCCGCTGAATTTCACCGGTTAATTCGATCGTTTGCAGCGCATGCAGTGTATCGATTCGGCTGGTTGTAACGACCTTGCCATTTACCTGAGTTAGCTTCGCCTGGGCCTGAGGGTAGGCCAGTTGCATAGACGGATCGCCCAACAACGCAAAGTTTCGATTAAGTACGCCTGACAAACTATTATTTTTCGTCTGCCGCATAACATCGCCCAGCCGGGGCATCTTCCCGTCGACGGGCTTGAATACAGCACCATAAAAGGCCTGATTCAGGAGTAAATTCGTATTGGCATAAACCGGTCGGGTTGTTGTCAACAAAGCAGCGGCTCCGCCTGTCCGGCTAAGCAGAATAAGTTCGGCTCCGGAAGAAATTGTAGGATCATCGTAGCGACCGAATTCGCAAGTGGCCGTCACGAACAAGGGAAGCCGCCGATTGGTCCAGGAAAGAATGTCCTGTAAAGTAACAATCTGCTCCTCTGCCAGCCCCGATACCCCACCGTGACCGCTATAATTGATGATGAGCCGCCCGTCGGCAACGGCCTGATTAATAAGCTGGTTGACCATAGGCGCTTTCTCGCCGTTGCTAGTGATCTCCTGTGGATAATCATCTAGAAAAACACGCTCGGGTCGATAAGCAGGAGCTACTTGCCCGATTTGAGTAGCCAACAGATCGGCATGTTCCTGATGAATGTTTGCGTCGCCATCGTCGGCCACCAGTGTCACACGTGTTTGCCAGTCGCCAATCAGCGACTGGTCCGTACTGTACCGGATGAGCTTATCCACAACAGTGCGTGCTTCGTCGGTAGACTTTACAGGCAATCGACCGATGCCGATATCGAGCGGGTAGTTCCCATCTCCATTAGTGATTTCAGGCCAATCACCTTCCGTGGCGTCCATAAAGCCAAAATAATCATCGGAGGAATAGCTCGAAACGGGGTGTAACGATTCCCGGCTTTCGTAGACGGGCACCATGTTGGCCATCTTCGTGGGCGTACTTAATCCTGCAATGTTCCGGTAATCGTAAGATGCATCGCCAAAGAGCAATAAATAGCGCAGTTGCCCGGCCTGTTTCTGGTAAAAGTATCGCGCCATATCCCGGATGGCCGTCGGATCGGCCTGCCCGCCACCGAATTCGTTGTATACCTGTTGTGTTGTTACCACCAGCACTGCCAGTTGATCATGCTCCCGCCGAAAAGTGGCCAGCCGATCGGCCTGCTCTCGCCAGGTAGCTGGAGTAACAATGATCAGATTGGGCGTGGCCTGGCTATGAATATCCTGATTTGCTACAACAGCCAGCGATGCGGGCGTCAGTCGTTGCGCATCGGTAAACAAAAAATAATCGCCGGCTTGGGTAGCCATCCAATCGGCTTCCTGTGCAGCCGATAGTGTATATGACTGAGATACAGGAACCAATGGGTTAGTAATATCCCAAACACGCAGATCAGACCGGGCCTGTCGAACGCCGTACTGCCCCGCGGGTAACCGCCGAACCCACAAGGGCTGGTCATACTGCTGAATCGCCCGCAGAACCTGAATCGATAGGTAGTTCAGATAACCCTGTGCATTATTGAGCCCATATTTCTGAAACGTTATGGCCACCTGCAGGGCCGCATTACCTGCCGATAGACTGGTACGAAACGTATCCGTTCGGCTCACGCCCTGGTCAGTATATTGTCCGTCTGTACCACCGATAATCGTCGACATAGCCATGGTTCCAACTAACCGATTATTGAGTCGAAGCTGGAACTGAGTTGGCAGAATAGCGGCTGCCATCACCGAGGCTCCAAGAATAACGGGGGCGTTTGCCAATGTACCAGCCCCATCGAATGAAATAGTTTTCGTAGTATCGTTGGTCAGGTACTCACCAAACCACTCGCGACCTGAGCGGACGGTAGGTAATTTCGATTGATCCAGCTCGTGAAACTGGTAATCTTCGAAGGTCGTAATGGTTGGCGTAGCCAGCAACCGACCGGCTGACCGGTCGGCAATTCGCAAACCTGGCGCAGTACCGACCGTCAGAAAATAAAAAGTGGTGTCGGAGTAAGGATTGATCTGATGCGTGAACCGCCGAGCGGTCGAATCGAATCGTATCGTATGTGGACTCTGACCAAAAAATACGACGGCATCGCCCGCGTCGAACCGGCCGTCGGCTTCGCCAGTTACCTGAATGGCATTCTCGGTCAGGTCCGATGCCCGGCCTATTGCATTGGCTTGTGGTAATACGGCTCCTCCATTGCCATAAAGTCGTACTAGCCGGGGATCAGCTGTAGCAAAAGCGGGGTTAAGCCTAACTAGTTGAGCCTGATCGAGTCGATAGACGCCCGCAGTCGTAATGCCAATTTTAATCCAGTTGCCGCTTCGTAGCACCGATTGCGCCAATGTGTTAGAATGAAGAATGAAGAATGAAGAATGGATGATAAACAAGATAATTCCGTTCAGGCCAACTCGCCAGGCAGCCTTTCGTTCGTTATCCATTCTCCATTGCTTATTTTTCATTAACCTCTACCCATGCATGGGCCAAAATTGCGTATGATTTTCCCGATGAGATTTCTTTACAAACGACGCGGGTACGGCGTAGCGTACCCCGTATGAATGTCTTTTTGGCAAATTGAAATTGGCCACCTTCCGGCACATCGCTCAGTAAGATCTGATTAGCTTTCTGGCTGGTGACTGGCGGGGGGTCGGCTTGCCGCAAAGCCGCCATCAGGCGGGGGTTCGCATACGTTGTTGCCGCCGGCTTAGAGAGGTATTGCCGAAGAGGTTGTAAAATGTCTATCGGAAAAACAGCCTCCGTCAGCATGGGTTGCATTAGTCGCTGAAAAGCCTGTTGCCAGGCGGTTCCATGCGGTCGAATGCGGTTCCGGCGCTGCAATCGATAGTGCGTATTTACTTCAGCATGCGCCACTTCGTGCACATAAGTGATCAGAAAGGCGTACGGATTCTGATTGGCATTTACGGTAATTTGCGTCTGATGATGGGGCAGGACCCGAAAATCGCCCAGGCGGGTTCGGCGCGGCTTAACGACCAGGAATTTAAATTGGTAGTGCTGCCACAATTGTCGACAATAGTCAACCGAAGCGGCTGGAAAGTAAGTAGTGAAAACGTCAGTCAAAGCAAAAACAAAAAAGAGCCTTTTACAAGATAAGGCTCTTTTTCATTGGTTAAACTACGTTAACTTATTTTTTTGCCGAGTCAGGCACCATCGTCGTGTCGGTTTCGGTCGTCATCGTTGCCGATGAGTCGTTAGCCATGATGGTCGTATCTGTGGTGATAACTTCCGTTGAATCGGTTGATGTTTCTTCAGTTTTTGGTTTGCTCTGGCAGGCAGCAAAGGTCAGCATGCTACCGACAAACAACAATGTAAAAGCCTTTTTCATTACTATGTAGTCTTATTTATGTTTTCAGCGCAAATATACGTTTTTTCACAATAATCCAATGCGTACGCCCTTGAAGCGACCCAGAAGAGGATCGATATAAAAAATATCCTATTATATAATAATTTTATCTGTGATGTGTCTAAAACTGACCTTCTTTTTCTTTCGGCGGTTTCGAGCGAAACAGATCATACACCCCCGTACTCCGGAATGTCAGTAATTTATGACCAAAATAATTGGCCAGAAAGCTGAATCCCATACCAACCAGGTGTGAGCCGGTCTCGCGCCAGGTTCGGCCAATCATCGGCAACAGCGGATTGGCAATCCACTCCAGCGTATACTTGGCGACATATACCTGCACGACCAGCGCCACCAGCGAAATAGCCAGAAATTTGATCGCTTCCCGGCCTGTATTGCCCGTTTTGCCGGCCGAGAAAGCATATTTTTTTGTTGGTAAGAAGGTCAACACCGTTGCTGTCAGGTAGCCACAGAGTACGCTGGTGTCAAAATCGAAGAATTCCCGGTAAAAAATACGACTAATAAAATTGATGGATGCGCCCAGCAGAGCCGTCAGAAAGAACGAGAAGAAGTCCTTAAATTCTCTACGTTTCGGCTGTTCGATTGTGCTCACGTTCACTGTTTTACCGGAAAAGAATCGTTGGGTATAAAAAATAATTTATCGATCTACTCATCAAAAGTACTACCTGTCTGGCAAATGATTACAAAATCAGTCTGTATAAATTAGTCTACGGTATTTATCCACTACAGGCATCACTAAAAAAGGCCCTGCAACAAGCCCGGCGCAATACCCAGGCCGATCGTCAGGATGGTAGCGGCCAGCAACACATACTGGTACACGGGAGCTACCCGGATGGGTTCAGTAGCACCGTCCCGGAAATACATGGCAATGATGACCCGAAAATAATAGTAAATCCCAACGGCCGACATCAGTACGGCAACGACCAGTAGCCAGATCTGTCCGCGCTCGACCGCCGTTGAGAACATATAAAATTTACCCCAAAAGCCAGCCGTAAGCGGGATGCCAGCCAGCGAAAGCATGGAGACGGCCATAGCAAATCCTAACAGTGGATTCTGCCGAGCCAGCCCATTGAACGAATCGTAACTTTCAGTGATTGCCCCCTCGCTGCTGATTGTCTGCGTACTGCGTTGCTGCGCTACTAGTAGCAATACCCCAAATGCTGAAATAGTTGCTACCGAATAAGCCAGTGAATAAAACACAATTGCCTGTTTGCTCTGGGCGCCGAGCGCAGCCAGCGCGATCAGCAGATAGCCCGCGTGCGAAATGCTGGAGTAAGCCATCATCCGCTTGAAACTATTCTGATAAACGGCGGTGATGTTACCCGCGACAAGGGTTATGGCCGTAATGATAGCCAGTATGGTCCACCACCAGAAATAAATACCGGAGAAGGAAACGGATAATAACTTCAATAAAGCTGCAAAACCTGCCGTTTTGACAACCGTCGACATAAAGGCAGTAAAAATAGTCGGTGCTCCGTCGTATACGTCGGGGGTCCAGAAATGAAACGGTGCTGCTGACACCTTGAACAACAGTCCGATCAACAACATCAACAGGCCCGATACGGTCAGCAATGAAATACTTTGTTGAGGATTAGCCCCTGCTGCAATGCCAGCCAGTGTAAAGGAACCGGTAGCCCCGTACAGCAGTGTAATTCCAAACAGCATGATTCCTGTGGCAAACGATCCCATCAGAAAATATTTCAGCGCGGCTTCATTAGAACGCAGATTACGCTTGTCGCTGCCGGTCAGTACATACATAGCAACCGACAGAATTTCGACCCCTACAAAGAGCATGGTCAGATTCTCGAAGCCAATCATCATAATGGCTCCCACCAGCGAAAACAAGACGATAGCGTAGTATTCGGCGGGTTGTGCTTCGTCGTTTTCCAGAAAACTGCTCGACAGAGCGACGACTAAGAATGCAGAACCTAGCACGATTGCGGTAAAAACCATCGTCAGGTTACTGGTTCGCAGCATGTCGTTGAAGTACAGGTACGTTTTATTCCAGTCAAAGAAATTAGCCGCCAGGGCAATGAGCAGAAACAAAAGCGTAGCAGGCAGAAGCACAGCTCTCGATTTTAGAAAACCGAGAAACAACAACACAATGCCAAAAACCGATAACAGAACGATGGGTAACATAACTTAATTGGTTGGTCAACAGTTGTCAGTCGATAACCGTATCGACTGACAGCTTCTTATTTCATAGATACAGTTGTGGTGCCAATGTACTTCATCAGGTTGGCCACCGCCGGTTCGGTCACTCTCAGAAATGTGTGGGGATAAACGCCAATCCAGAAGACCATAACGACCAGTGGAATAAATACCCAGCTCTCGGAGCTTGTCAAATCCGTAAAGGATTCGGTTCGCGAAGACGTAGGACCGAACATACTTTTCTGAAACATCCGTAGCATATAAACCGCGCCGAAGATGATGGTAAAGCCAGCCGCTAATCCCAGATAGTGGTTGTACGTAAATACGCCATGCAGCAACAGAAACTCACCCACAAACCCGTTTGTCAGCGGCAACGCCACGCTACCCAGCAGCATAATCATGAAGTAAACCGTCAGCCGGGGAGTTGTTTGGGTAATGCCGCCGAGCTGGTCGAGCTGGCGCGTGTTGGTACGTGAGAAAATAACATCAGCTACGAAAAACAGCCCGACCACGTTAATCCCGTGCGCCAGCATCTGTACCAGCGCGCCCTGCATTCCTGTTTCAGTTTGCGAGAATACCCCGGCGGCCATCAGGCCAACGTGCGAAAAAGAAGAGTAAGCAATTAGCCGCTTCATGTCTCGCTGACGAATGGCAATAATGGCTCCATAGAGAATCCCGATAACCGAGAGAATAATGGCGGTTTTACCCCAGGTTTCGACTCCGAGCGGTACGATAGGCAAGATGAGTCGAATCAGCCCATAAACACCCATTTTGAGCATAATACCAGCCAGCAACATCGTAGCTGGTGTAGGCGATTCGACGTACGTATCGGGTTGCCAGGTATGGAATGGGAAGACGGGCATCTTGATCGCAAAAGCAATGAAAAAGGCCCAGAAAACCCAGTTCTGCGCTTCAGCACTGAGCTTGAGCTTATAAAAATCGGCAATGGCAGAGGAGTGGGGCGCTCCGCCCGTAGCTGGTGTCTGATAATACAGATAAACCAGAGCCAGCAGCATGAACAGACTACCGAAAATGGTATAAACGAAAAATTTAAATGTAACCGGAATCCGGTCTTCGCCACCCCACATGGCCGCCAGGAAATAGATCGGAATCAGCGCGGCTTCGAAGAACAAATAAAACAGGAACCCATCACGCGCCGTAAAAACCCCCATTAGTGCGGCCTGCATGTACAGCATGAGCGCGTAAAAGGTCGAAGGCCGTGCGTACGTCCGGTCGAACGTCGACAGGACGATAAAAGGCACCAGTAACCCTGTTAGCAAAACTAGTAGTACGCTAATTCCGTCGATACCGGCGCTGAAGCGGATACCCAACGACCCAATCCAGGCATAATCAAAACCAAACTGTGAGCTGGCATCTGGCCGGAAACTCAGAAAGGCATAACCTGCCAGGGCCAGTTCGACCAGAGCAGCGACCAAAGCTGCCTGCTTGGTTCGTTCGCCCCGCAATAGTAAAATCAGGGTTGCTGCAACAACGGGGAACAAGATCAGGAACAGTGTAAGCATTTTAAATATGTTTTCGGTGCTTAGATGTTTATGGCCGGAGAATCGAAGAAAACGCTAAGACCGATTTAAAACCGAATGAAAAACCGCAGGGCAAAAATCAAGACAATACTGACAACCATCGCCAGCACATAGAAGCCAATCGAACCGCTTTGCAGCAACCGTAGCTGAGCGGCACTCTGCCTAACCAGCCAGGCTACTCCATTCACGACCCCATCGATCAGTCCTTCGCCAAAGCTATAGAGCGCATCGCCCAGCCCACGAATAGGCCGCACAATGATGGCATCATACAGCTCATCGACGTAATACTTGTTGTAAATAACCTGTTCGGGTAACGAACGCTCGGCCGCATCGGGCTCGGGAACGCTCTGTCGACTAACGTACATGACATACGCAAGAATGAGCGACAGCAGCGCCACACCCGCCGAAACAGCCATTAAAATGTATTCGGTGCTGTGTTCAACGGTCGATTCGGCAAACGCTTCCGGATTGACCTGCCGCGAACCCTCGAACAGTGGTGCCATAAAATGCCCCAACCACCCCGAACCCGGCAGGTTAAGACCGCCACCTACAGCCGACAGGATAGCCAGGACTACCAGAGGGGCCGTCATACTAGCGGGCGATTCATGCAGGTGATGGCGTTGTTCTTCCGTTCCCCGGAACTCGCCGAAGAAGGTCAGAAACAGCAGTCGGAACATATAAAAGGAAGTCAAGCCCGAACCCAGCACGCCCAGCCCCCACAGTAATTTGTTGTGCTCGAAAACGTGCGCCAGGATTTCGTCTTTCGAGAAAAAGCCAGCGAAGGGTGGCAAACCCGAAATGGCAATGGTACCGATCAGGAACGTCACGAACGTAATGGGCAGGGCTTTGCGAAGGCCACCCATTTTACGGATATCCTGCTCGTCCGACATGGCGTGAATAACGCTACCCGCTCCTAGGAAGAGCAACGCTTTGAAAAAGGCATGGGTGATAACGTGGAACATACCTGCCGTATAAGCCGTGGCACTCAACCCCAGGAACATATATCCTAGTTGCGATACCGTCGAGTAGGCCAGTACTTTCTTGATGTCGTTTTGCAGCAGCCCGATCGAAGCCGCCAGCAGCGCCGTTGCGATGGCGATACCACCGATAATTTCGAGTGTAAGGGGAGCCAGCGTATACAACACGTTCGAGCGGACGACCATGTATATGCCCGCCGTCACCATCGTAGCCGCGTGGATCAGCGCCGAAACGGGCGTTGGGCCAGCCATAGCGTCCGGAAGCCAGGTATAGAGCGGAATCTGCGCCGATTTCCCCATTGCCCCGACGAATAACAGAAGTGTGATCGCCAGCACGGTCTTATCGCCCATTTCCAGACTTGTCGCCTGTTTGAAAATATCGACGTACTCGACCGTTCCGAAGGTATTGATGAGCATGAAAATACCCAGCAGAAAGCCCAAATCGCCGATGCGGTTCATGACGAAGGCTTTCCGGGCGGCATTGTTGTAGCTGATGTTTTTGTTCCAGAAGCCGATCAGCAGATACGAGCACAAGCCGACGCCTTCCCAGCCGATGAACATGATGACGTAGTTAGACCCCATCACGAGCAGCAGCATGAAGAAGATAAACAGGTTCAGGAAAGCCATAAACTTGCCAAACCCTTCGTCATGGCTCATATAACCGATGCTGTACAGGTGAATCAGCGAACCGACGCCGGTGACCACCAGCAGCATCAATAGCGATAGCTGGTCGATCTGGAAGGAAAAATTAATGTGCAGATCCCCCACGCTGATCCAGTCGAAAAGGGTAGCGACGAGCGGACCGGCGTTACCGCTGAAAGTACTAAACAGATAGACAGCTGTTAGAAAGGAAGCCAGAACAGCTGCCGTCGCCACAGCTCCGGCGACACCCTTGGACACCTGGCGGAACCCAATGCCATTGATGAGAAAACCAATTAATGGAAAGAGCGGAATTAACGCACAGAGTAATTCTATTTTCATTAGTCGACAGTCGATAGTCGATAGCTGGTAGCAGAAGCCGTCGCTGGAATCAACTTATTCCTGAACGGCTGGTTACAACAGCTAACGGCTCATTTTACCATTTCAGTTTATTGAGCAGGCCCACATCGATGGAGCGGGTATTCCGATAAATCATAACAATAATAGCCAGCCCCACCGACACTTCGGCAGCGGCCACGGCCATAATGAAAAAGACGAATACCTGTCCCGATGAGTCGGACCGGTACGACGAAAAGGCGATGAGCAATAAGTTGACCGCGTTGAGCATCAACTCGATGGACATGAAAATGACGATTGCATTTCGCCGGGTAAGCACTCCAATAATACCGATGACGAACAGCGCGGTGCTGAGAATCAGATAATACGTGAGAGGTATTTGTTGAATAACTTCCGGAATGAGGACTTCCTGCGTGGGTTGCATGGCTTGCCGGTTAATAGAAAGTATCGCAAAGGTAACGATTATTCGCTATTGATGGAACAGCGTCGGATAACCGTTATTTCCGGCTAATGCCATTGCTGAACATGCGCAACCGAATTTCGGTAAGCCGCCGTTTAGTATCCAGCGGAAACTCCCCCTTTAGTATCCAGTCGTAGAACGACGGTTCTTTCTGCAGGACGTCCAGCACGGGTGAGCCTTTATGTTTGCCAAAATTGAATACCTCCTCGCCTTTCTCGTTCAGAATCATCCGACCAGCCAGGTCGATATTTTTGTTGGCTGTCAGGCTATGAAGCATATCCACATCATTGGCAAAGATCACATCCTGCCCGGCGTCTGTTTTAGCAACCATACCCAGATAGCGCTGGACCTGCGCGTCGAGCACTTCCAGCGAAGCCATCGTGTCGGCTTCGGCACTGTGGGCCCCGATCAGGTCTTTGTTGCAATAAAATTTATAGGCAGCCGACAGATTTCGGGGCTCCATCAGGTGAAAAATTCGCTGCGCATCCACCAAACGACGATTTTTAATATCGAAATCGACGTTTGCCCGCAAAAATTCTTCGACCAGCAGCGGTATATCGAATCGGTTGCTGTTGAATCCGGCCAGGTCGCAGCCATCCATAAACTGGGCAAGCGTACGAGCCACGGTTTTAAACGGCGGTGCATCTTTCACATCTTCATCGTAGATACCATGAATGATGCTGGACTCCAGCGGAATCGGCATTCCAGGATGAACGCGCTGGGTTTTACTGATAACCTCGCCATTGGGCATTGCTTTGACAATGCAAATGTCGATAATCCGATCTTTGGCAACATTGACACCCGTCGTTTCGAGATCGAAAAAGGCGAGTGGTTTTTTGAGTACAAGCTGATGCGTCATAACCAAACCGGGATTTAACGCGGTCCGATGACAAAGGTAAACAGGTTTCGGCTTTCGTGATGCCATAATTCCCTCGATGCCATCACGAAAGAGGCATTATACTGCCGAAGTTACGCCTTTTTCAGCAGTTCTACCCAGGTTACTCCGCTACGAATCGCGTCGACAGACGGCATGCGACCTTCCTGCATCAATTCTTTAATCGCAATAATATCCTGATCGCGCTTGAGTCCGGCGGCTGCTTCGATCTGCCCATTCTGCACGTATAAAGCCAGAAAACTTTCGTCTTGCTCAGGATCGCCCTCGTACAGAATCTCGTCGAAGTGAGTGGCGTGGCCTACGTAGTTGATCCGCTTGCCGTATTGATTGGTCCAGAAAAATGGCGTCATCCGATACGGTTCTTTTTTTCCTGCCATGTTCAGACCAGCTACGTGCCCCTGCTGACCGGCTACTTTCCAGTGTTCGATCCGCTGAAAACCATCGGCTGTCGGGTAATGAGCAATATCGCCAGCCGCGTATAGCCCATCGGCAACCTGAAGCTGTTCGTCGGTTATGACCCCGCCATCTTTCTCGAGTGGAATCCCTTTCAGAAAATCAGTACGCGGTTTGACACCCAATCCCACCAACACAAAGTCGGCCGGAAGTTTTTCGCCATTATCGAGAACAACGGCACTGACGGAGCTATCACCTTCGAGCCCCTCCACCTTACGGCCCAGATGAAATCGAATTCCTTCTTTCTCGTGCCACCCCTGCATGACCCGGCCAATTGTTTTGCCCAGTATTTTCTCAAGCGGCACTTCTTCTAAACCAACCACATCGACCTCGCTTCCTAGTTTTCGTAAGCTCATAGCTCCTTCCAGGCCGATAAACGAACTGCCGATAATTACCACGCGCTTTCCCTGTTTGCCCAGCTCCCGCAGGGTCTGGCTGTCGTGCAAACTACGGAGGGCATAAACACCTTTGAGTGCTCTTTCAGGGCCTGGCAACGGATTGGGTTTACCGCCCGGACAGATGAGCGCTTTATCGTAGGAAATACGCTCGCCAGAAGCCAGTTCAATCTGTTTGCCCGCCGAGTCGACCGCCGTTACGTGCTGATTCGTCCGAATCTCAATGCCATAATCCAGATAAAACTCGTCCGTACGAAGGGGCATCCATTCGTCGGGCGCTTTGTTCTGCAAATAATCTTTCGAACAGTTGGGTCGGTCGTAGGGTGCTTCCCCACTTTCAGTCAGCATCACGATTTTACCCGTAAAGCCCCCTTCGCGCAAACCCTCCGCGGCAAACGCACCGGCTCCTCCACTTCCGACAATCACGTAGGTTTCCGGATTGGTTTCGTCAGGTGCCGACATTGGATTTTCCAGGCTTTCCTTAGCCGTTGTCAGGCGTACGAATACCTGATCTTGCTCGATGCGGACTTCATAAGTGGGCAAACCGTTCAGGGCGGGTGCTTCGAGCCGATGGCCGCTTCGTACATCGAAGCAGGCATTGTGCCAGGGACAAATAAGCCGATGTCCATTGAGAACCCCTTTGACCAGCGGTGCCTGATAGTGCGAACATTTGTGGTAAAGAGCGTAAAATTGGCCATCCGCACGGGCAAGTAATACGTTCGTATCACCCACACGAACTTCTTTCAGTTCGCCATCGACAAGGTCATCGACATGACAAACAGGGGCTTCGGTGTAGTCGGCCAGCATAAGTGATTAGTTTTTTCTATCAACTAAAAATCCTGACCGATTGATTTAAGACTTTTCCAGGCTGTACCGAAGTGCGGCTTCGGATGAGAGAATAGCCGTTTACTCAAACATGCTAAAGCGGAGCTTTTGTACTACATAGAAAAGCCGATGCATGGATTGCATCGGCTCAATATCAGATTAATCGGTAAAATCCTAAAAATCCCAGCCTTATTTCGATGTCGCCATTACCATCTTGATATTCAGTTTGGCCCCGGTTTGCAGCACATCGACCAGGTCCTGAACCGTCAGAGCTTTATCGAAACGTACGACCACCGTGGGTTCAGCGATACCGGCCATGATGGTTTTCAGCTCCGTTTCCAGATTAGCCGGATCGACGGGTTTCTTGTCGATGAAATACTGCTTGTTGCTATCGACCGACAAGGTCACCTGCTTTTTACTCAGTTGTTGCGACGCAGCCGCCTTAGGCAGCATCAGCTTGATAACGTTCGGGTTGGCTACGGTCGAAATAATCAGGAAGAACAACAGCAGGAAGAACATGATGTCGTTCAGCGACGAGGTAGCGACCTCAGCAGCAAACTTATTTTTTCGACGAAGTTTCATAGAAGGCAATGGATAATGAATAATGAATAATGTAAAATAGATGATGACTGAGCATCCGTTTTATATTATTTATTATTCATTGTTCATTAATTATTACCGCATCCGTGCGGGTTCGGAGGTGGGTTTCTGAAGGACTTCGATAAACTCGAACGCATTCATTTCGAGGCTGAGCGTAAAGCGCTCGATCATCATGTTCAGCAGGTGATAGCCGGTATAGGCGATAACCCCCACAATCAGACCCGCTCCTGAGGTGATCATTTTTTCGTACAGACCACCGGCAATGATTCCGACACTGATGTTGTCTGACAGGGAGATGTCGTAGAAAATCCTGATAATCCCCGAGATGGTTCCGATGAAACCCATCATCGGCGCAATACCGGCAATAATCCCCAGATACCCCATATTTCGCTCTAAGCGCGACAGCTCGATCTGGCCGACGGTTTCGACCGTACTTTCGATTTCCCGAATGGGCGAACCAATCCGGCCGATAGCTTTTTCGAAGACGCGCCCCATAGCCGTGCGCTGGTTCTTGGCAAAAGATTCGGCGGACTTGATGTTGCCCTGCGCTACCATATCGCGAATGTTATCGATAAAATTAGCGTCGGCTTTGGTTTGCGAACGGATTACGAAGAACCGCTCGAAAATCAGGTAGAGCGTGGCAAAAAACAAAAATGCGATGGGAATCATTACCCAACCGCCTTTGGCCACTAAATCAAATAGTTGCAGGCTTTGGGGTTGGGCAGCCGCCGTGGCCGACAGCGATGCGGCCGCCGTATCGGCAGCCGGAACCTGGAGCAAGAGCATACGAACGAGTCGGGTAAATAGATGAGGGTTAGTCGGTAATCGTTATTGAAACAAACGTGCTGGTTTTACCGGATATTGTTGTCAAAGATAAACAAGCCACCTGAAAACGAAAGATAAAATTAGCCTATGCCGGTAGATTTACCCTACAGCTGATAGCTCCGAATGTATTCGCCCGGTGGCATGCCGGTAATCTCTTTGAACTGACGGTTAAAATTCGATAAGTTGGTGTATCCACTACTAAACGCAATTTGCCCTATGGTTTGTTTGGATTCGCGCAGATGCCGACAGACATGTTCGATCCGCACCTCGTTCAATACGTGCGAAAATGTTTTGCGGGTATGCTGCCGAAAAAACCGGCAGAACGCACCAGGGGTCAGATTCGCCACGTTGGCCACGTCGTCCAGCGAGATAGGCGACGCGTAGTTCTGAAAAATAAACGAAAAAACCTGTTCCAGCCGCCGGTGATCGTCGGGTCGCCGGGGTTGCTCATAAGCCGTTACCGACAATACCTCCCGCTCGGGGTTCGTCGCCAGGGTATCCAGCACGCGTAACAGGGTCATCAACTGCTCGAATGGCCGCAAATCCGGTAACGATTCCAGGTAGATCGCCAGGTCGCTGCCTTCCCGGCAGCGCAGCCGCACCCCGTGCCGGGCCTCCTGCAAAAGGGTCTTTAAATGCCGGGTTTCGGCCAGAGCCAATACATTTGCTTCGAGTTGCTCGGGACGAAACAGAATAGAAACCGAAGTAGCGCGTAAGGTGGCATTTGGTTGAAAATACGCGGGATCACTTCGCAATACATGGGGCAGGTTGGCCCCTAGCAGCAGTACATCATAGCGATCGAAACGATCGATTCTATCCCCCACGATCAGCGTACCCTCACCCTGCTGAATCAGCGTCAGCTGTATTTCCGGATGAAAATGCAATTGACCATAAAAATGCGGCAGGTGATCCTGCTCCACCCGGAAGGAGCGATCATCGACGGTCGGAACTTTGAACAATAACGGGCGCATTGGTATCCATTTGACAGAATTTTCTTCCCTTAATTGCAAATCTAGTGAAAATAGTATCAGAACCAACGAATTGTTAACTAGCTACTTTCCACCTAACTATTGAACTTTGAGTATCGAATATCACGCTTACAAATCTGTCTACGATTATGAAGGTTTCTGTCCAGTGGGAAGGTGTGTATCCCGCACTTCTGACTCCTTTTACGGCTGATGATCAGCTGGATCTGCCACTTTTCGAGAAAAACTTACGCGCACAGCTCGACGCGGGGGTACATGGATTCATCATCGGTGGTTCACTGGGTGAAGCCAGTACGCTGCTGAACGACGAAAAAATTGAGCTGTTGAATTCAGCCCTCGGCGTCAGCAACGGTCAGGTGCCAGTGCTGGTCAACATTGCCGAGCAGGCCACTAAACAGGCCATTGCCCGCGCGCACGAAGCCGAGGCTAACGGAGCCGATGGGTTAATGTTGCTGCCGCCGATGCGTTACCCCGCCGATGCCCGCGAAACAGTGACATTCTTCAAAGCAGTAGCGCAGGAAACCGCGCTTCCGATCATGATCTATAACAACCCGTACGATTACAAGATCATGACCACCGTGGCGATGTTCGAAGAACTGGCTAAACTACCGAACATTCAGGCCGTAAAAGAATCGACGCGCGACCTCACCAACGTGACTCGGATGCGAAATGCCTTTGGCGATCGGTATAAGCTGCTGGGTGGTGTCGATACACTAGCCCTGGAAGCGTTGCTACTCGGTTGCGATGGCTGGGTAGGTGGTCTGGTCGATGCCTTCCCGCAGGAAACCGTCGCTATTTATGAACTAGCCAAAGCCGGTCAGGTGGCCGAAGCACTGGAAATTTACCGCTGGTTTATGCCGCTGCTTGAGCTGGATATTCACCCTAAACTGGTCCAGTACATTAAATTGGCGGCAACCGCAACCGGCCTCGGCTCAGAATACGTTCGTGCCCCGCGGCTGCCGCTCATCGGTGCCGAACGCGAACAGGTTCTGAACATCATTGAAACGGCACTGGCCAAGCGGCCGGTAGTCAATGTGTAATGAACAATGTATAATGATTAATGAATAATGCTGGTTTGTGTTGATTCTATTGTCTGAACATTATTCATTAATCATTATACATTATCCATTAATCCCCATGTCTGACTTTCATTTTTTCTGTATCGACGCCCATACCTGTGGCAATCCGGTTCGGGTCGTGACGGGCGGCAGCATTCCCTTCCTGCAGGGCGCCAACATGAGCGAAAAGCGACAGCACTTTCTGCGTGAGTACGACTGGATACGTACCGGGCTCATGTTCGAACCCCGTGGGCACGACATGATGTCGGGGAGCATTCTGTACCCGCCCTCCGATCCGGCCAACGACGCCGGGGTGTTGTTTATCGAAACCTCGGGCTGCCTGCCCATGTGCGGACACGGCACAATCGGCACGGTAACCGTAGCCATCGAACAGAACCTGATCCGACCCAAAACACCGGGCGTTTTGAATCTGGAAGTACCGGCGGGGCTGGTTCGGGCGGAATACCAGCAGGACGGGAAAAAGGTTACCTCGGTGAAAATTACGAATATCAAGTCGTATCTGGCCGCCGAACAGCTCACCGTCGAATGCCCCGAGCTGGGACCGCTCATCGTCGATGTGGCTTACGGTGGTAATTTCTACGCGATTGTCGATCCACAGCCCAATTTTCCGGGGCTGGAGCATTATAAGGCCGAGCAACTGGTTGGCTGGGCACGGGTCATGCGGCAACGAATGAACGAACAGTATACCTTCGTACATCCCGAAAACCCAACCATCAACGGACTGAGCCATATTCTCTGGACCGGCAAACCCTTACAGGAAACTTCGACTGCCCGCAACGCCGTTTTCTACGGTGATAAAGCCATCGACCGGTCGCCCTGCGGCACAGGCACTTCAGCCCGAATGGCGCAGTGGTACGCGAAGGAAAAACTCAAACCGGGTGATACGTTCGTGCACGAGAGTATTATCGGCTCGATTTTCAATGGGCGCATCGAAGCAGAAACCGAGTTGGCGGGCCGGCCGGCTATTGTGCCGAGTATCGAAGGTTGGGCGCGCATTTATGGTTATAATCATATCATTCTGGACGAAGACGATCCGTATGTACACGGGTTTCAGGTAATATGACACAGGTGGGTATCGTTGGCGGAGGCATCGTCGGACTTTGTTCGGCGTACTATCTCCACAAGGCAGGGCACCGGGTAACCCTGTTCGATCAGAGTACCATTGCCGATGGCTGTTCTTTCGGGAATGCAGGCATGATCGTGCCTAGCCATATCATTCCGCTGGCCCAGCCCGGTATGATTGCGAAGGGTATGCGCTGGATGCTCAAATCGACCAGTCCGTTCTATGTCAAACCCCGGCTGAATGCCGACTTGCTGCGCTGGGGCTGGTTGTTTTACCAGCATTCAACTCCCGAACACGTTGAGCGGTCGATTCCGTTGCTGCGCGATCTGAGCCTGCTGAGCAAGACTTTGTATCAGGATTTAGCCGCCAATGGCGATCTGGTATTCGAATGGCAGGAACGGGGCCTGCTGATGCTCTATAAAACCGCTTCTGCCGAACATGAAATGGCCGAAGAAGCCGACATTGCCAACCGGGCCGGTATCGAAGCGCAGGTGCTTAGCAGCCAGCAGGTGCAGGATCTGGAACCCGCTACACGGGTCACAGTTCGCGGGGGAATTCTCTTTCCGGGCGATGCCCACCTAAATCCAAACGAACTCATTCTGGCGCTGGTCGCTTACCTTCGGCAGGTAGGAGTCACGATTCTGGAAAATCATACCGTCACAGGGTTCCAAAAAACCGGTTCGCGAGTTACGTCGGTACAAACCGTGCAGGGCGATTTTCCGATCGATACCGTTGTTGTGGCTGGCGGAGCCTGGTCACCCACTATTGCCCGCTACCTGGGCGTAAACCTGTCGTTGCAGGGAGGCAAAGGATATAGTTTCATGCTTCGGCATGTTGCAAACAACGTACGTGTACCGGCCATCATGCTCGAAGCCCGCGCCACCGCTACACCCATGGGATCTAATCTGCGCTTTGCTGGCACACTCGAAGTAGCGGGCACTGATATGACCGTAAACATGAATCGAGTGCGGGGCATCGTTCAGTCGATCAACCAGTATTACCCGGACATTCCGGTCGACATGCCCGGTATCGATACCGTCTGGCGTGGTTTACGTCCCTGCTCCCCCGACGGTCTTCCTTATATTGGCCGGACGGAGCGATACGAGAATGTTATCCTGGCAACGGGGCATGGAATGATGGGGCTTAGTCTTGGGCCCGCCACGGGAAAACTAGTGAGCGAGCTGGTAGATGGCGCAGCCGACAGCATGGAAGTATCGGCCTTCAGCCCGAATCGGTTTGCCTAACCAGGCAGGCTGATACAAATGATTTGGGCTATTTTTACGGTGCAGAAACGGGAGAGCCCCAGCGGTTTTAGGCCCTCCGCTCGGCGGTTCGTTGATGATACTACAGATTTTAGTTCATAGTGGCTTGATCTTATGCCTAGCCTACGACTTTACGCACTAAAGTCCGTGGTAGCACGAAAAAATCCAGCTACTTTTGCCCACTCATTTTAGCCCTTTCCGTTCGTTATGACAAACGCACCTTCCACCCCCATTGCCGACTCATTTCAGGGTATCAATCCGGCCACAGGTGAACCTTTACCCGGTTTTTTTCAGGAAGCTACTCCTCAGGAAGTTGCTCAGGCATGTGAGCAGGCAGCTCTGGCTTTCGGCGAGTATCGCAAAAAGTCGGGCGCTGAAAAAGCCCGGTTTCTGGAGCAGATCGCTACCGAAATCGAAGCCATTGGCGATGAGCTATTGACACGTGCTCAGGCGGAATCCGGCTTACCGCTGGCGCGCCTGACCGGAGAGCGGGGTCGCACCACCGGGCAGCTGCGGTTGTTTGCCGATTACCTGCGCGAAGGTTCGTGGGTCAACGCCCGTATCGACACAGCCCTGCCCGACCGTCAGCCGCTCCCTCGTCCCGATCTGCGGCAGATGTTACGCCCACTGGGACCTGTCGGTGTTTTCGGCGCCAGTAATTTTCCGCTGGCCTTTTCCGTCGCAGGGGGCGATACGGCTTCGGCCCTGGCGGCTGGTTGCCCGATCGTGGTGAAAGCCCACCCTGCTCACCCCGGCACCTCGCAGCTGGTCGGTGATGCAATTCAGCGCGCGGTGACCGCCAGCGGCATGCCCGCGGGAACGTTTGCGCTGGTCCACGGTCGTACGACAGCAGTAGGCATGGCGATAGTGGAGCATCCGGCCATTAAAGCTATCGGATTTACTGGATCGTTGCGGGGTGGCAAAGCGCTGTTCGATGCAGCCGCCCGTCGTCCGGAACCCATTCCGGTTTATGCCGAAATGGGCAGTACCAATCCCGTTTTCTTTCTACCAAAAATTCTCCAGGAAAAAGGTGGAGCGCTGGCCTCCGCTTACATCAATTCGGTAACGCTGGGCGTTGGTCAGTTTTGTACGAATCCGGGGCTGGCCGTCATTCAGCAATCTGCCGAAGCCGATGTTTTTTTGCAGGAAGCCGGAAATACCGTGCTCAAAAGCCAGCCGGCTGCCATGCTGACTCAGGGTATTCAGCGGGCATTTACAGCCGGAATTGATAAATTAAGTAGTACCCAGGGTGTTCAGGTAGTTGGTAAGGCTACAGCCGTTGAAAGCTTTGCGCATGGTACCCCGACGCTCCTGACAACCACCGCCGAAACCTTGCTGGCCAATCCGCTGATTGCCGAAGAAGTGTTCGGACCGAGCAGTATCGTAGTGCAGGCGGGTAGCCGCGATCAGTTGCTGAAAGTGGCTCATGAACTGGAGGGGCATCTGACCGCCACCGTTTACGGTACGGAGGAGGAACTGCTGGAATACGCCGATCTGCTGGAGATTCTGGAGCAAAAAGTAGGGCGTCTGCTGATCAACGGGTTTCCGACGGGTGTTGAGGTCAGCCATGCCATGCAGCACGGTGGCCCCTACCCGGCCACCACAGACTCCCGCTCGACGTCCGTCGGCACCAACGCCATTCTGCGGTTTACGCGGCCAGTCTGCTACCAGAATTTTCCGGACGCACTATTGCCTGACGAGCTGAAGGCCGACAACCCGTTACATATCTGGCGGTTAGTAAACGGAAAATGGACGAATTAATCGAGTGTAAAAAGATCAGGGGATGAGCTGATACAGGTCATGTGGGGTGCCAGAGGCCAGCGCGTACTTTGTGCCATCAAATAAACGCACAACGATCATGGCAACCCTGACTCACTCAACCGTCTATACCAACGCGCCGGCCACTAACTGGTTAACCGCTTATAAAAACTTTGTCGCAAAAGCTGAATTCAACCGCTTCGGCTGGGCCGTTACGGCGCTTGCCATTCAGGGCTGCCTGCTGTCGCCAACGGTATTGCTATTGATGGCTTATTTGCACGGTGGCGACTGGCAATTCCTGACCAGCATGCTTTGCTTCCTGCTGGTGCTGATACCGATTCTGTCGGCCATGTCGGTCAAGTATATTTTCCCGGCCTTCGCCACCAGCTTCGTCATTCACCTGGCAATGATATTGATTGATCTTTTGTAAAAGCAGCAGAGTAAGTTTCCAAAGCGGGCCGTCTCAAAAAGAGGTCCGCTTTTGGTTTTGCAGAACATGCATAAGTGGCACTTATTTCCACTGCATCACATCCAGCACATTGGGGCAGAAATCGTACTCTTCGGGTTGGTTGGAGCCGATCAGCAGGAGCTGATCGGGCGCGAGCTGGCGCACCTGCTCCTGATACCAGTTCATGCCCTGGCGGTCGAGGTTGGAGGTGGGTTCGTCGAGGATAACGACCGGCGATTCAGAGAAGAACGCCAGGCCCAGTTTTACCCGTTGTTTCATCCCCGACGAATAATACTTTATTTCTTTGTGCCGGGCGTGCGCGAGTAATAATCGTTCGGCGACGAGTTGGGCCGTTAGACCCGCTTTGAAAGGTTTGAAGGTCTGGTGAAACGTCAGCAGTTCGTCCAGGGTCAGTTCCTCAACCAGTTCCAGATATGGAGCGGCAATACTAATCTGCTGAAACCAGTCGTCTGGCTCGATCACCGAATTATTTCGGGAGTAGGTCAATTGTCCTTCGGTAGCGGGTATACTCCCGGCCAGCATTTGCAGGAGAGTGGATTTACCGCTTCCGTTCGGGCCTACGAACGTGTAGCTTGTACCGGCACGCAGGGTCAGATCAACGCGCCGGAAGATCCATTCTTTCCGGTACCGTTTTCCTAACTGCTCGGCGACTATTTTCATAAATGAATAATGACTAATGCATAATGGATAATGACGCCCTCTCGAAAATCATTATCCATTATGCATTAGTCATTTTACATTATTCATTGAAGCTTATTCTTTCTCACCGTTCGTCGATGGGCCACGCATGATGCCCCGTTCCGAACTGCGGATGAAGTTCACGATTTCGTCACGTTCATCCGAAGGCGGTAGTTCGAGTTCAATCTGCGTCAGCGCATCGGCATTATTCAGGCCGCGCATGTAGATGTAGCGGTAGATTTCCTGAATCTGATTGATCTGGTCATTTTCAAACCCGCGCCGACGCAGTCCGATCGAGTTGATACCGGTATAGGACAGCGGTTCGCGAGCGGCTTTAGTATAGGGCGGCACGTCTTTACGAACCAGTGAGCCCCCCGAAATCATGACATGGGCCCCAATTCGGGTGAACTGAAGTACTGAGCTCGATCCACCAATGATCGCCCAGTCGCCCATGTGTACGTGACCGGCCATCTGCACGTTGTTGGTAATGATGCAGTGATTACCGATGCGGCAGTCGTGCGCCACGTGCGCGTAGGCCATAATCAGGCAGTTGGCTCCGATTTCGGTTTTCCAGTGCTCTTCCGTTCCCCGGCTGATGGTTGCATACTCGCGGATCGTTGTGTTATCCCCAATGTAGGTCCGGGTATATTCATTGTTGAATTTCAAATCCTGGGGAGTCGATGAAATTACCGCCCCCGGATAAATTTTGCAGTTGCGCCCAATCCGGGCTCCTTCATTGATCACTGCATGCGAACCAATCCA
Organism: Spirosoma koreense; assembly: GCF_054777875.1. NCBI lineage: Bacteria > Pseudomonadati > Bacteroidota > Cytophagia > Cytophagales > Cytophagaceae > Spirosoma > Spirosoma koreense. Next base: position 922,326 of record NZ_BAAHAC010000029.1, read on the forward strand.
TGTTCCTTCGGCAACCTCAACGTCTTTGTGGATAATGGCAAACGGCTCAATTACCACATTCTGCGCAATCTTCGCTTCCGGATGAATATATGCTAATGGTTGAATCATTTCTTCAAATAATGAACAATGAATAATGAACAATGGATAATGAATGAAGCAGGTGCAGACGCAACTCAACATTATTCATTGTTCATTATTCATTTTTTTCTTACCAGGCTGGCAATCATATCGGCTTCGCACACCAGTTGGTTGCTTACGTAACCCCGTCCCTGCATCTTTACAATACCCCGTTTCATGGGCGACGTAAACTCACAACGGAAGATTACGGTGTCGCCTGGCAGAACGTTGCGCCGGAAGCGGCAATTCTCGATCCCGATCAGATATGGCCAGTAGTTTTCAGGATCAGGAACAGTGCTAAGTACTAGAATTCCACCGGTTTGCGCCATCGATTCGAGCTGCATAACCCCCGGCATCACCGGATTTCCGGGAAAGTGACCGGGAAAGAAAGGCTCGTTCATGGTCACGTTCTTAATACCCACCACGCTGTTTTCGTCCAGTGCAATGATCTTGTCGATCATCTGAAACGGATATCGGTGGGGCAGCAGTTGTGAAATCCGGTTGATATCCAGCACGGGCGGCTGCGTCGGATCGTACTGCGGCACCTGATTGGCCGCGCTTTTCTGAATCAGTTTTTTGATTTTTTTGGCGAAGGCTACGTTGGCCGCATGGCCTGGCCGGGCAGCCAGAATCTGCGCTTTGATGGGTCGGCCGATCAAGGCCAGATCACCTACCACGTCGAGCAGTTTATGCCGCGCCATTTCATTGGGGTGGTGCAGCTTAATATTATTCAGAATGCCTTCCTGCTTGTTTACGCTCACCTTCGGCTTATGCAGCAAGTCGGCCAGGTAATCTAGCTCACCATCCTGCACATCGCGGTCGACGATCACGATCGCATTGGTCAGGTCTCCGCCTTTGATCAGATTCTGTTTATAGAGTGCTTCGAGTTCATGCAGAAACACAAACGTCCGGCTACTGGCGATCTGATCAGGAAACTGGCTGATGTCATTCAAGGAAGCATGCTGGCTGCTGATTACCCGTGAATTATAATCGACCATAACCGTCAGGCGGTAATCGTTCAGCGGCAGAGCAGCCATTTCAATGTCTTTCTCGGCATTCCGGTAATGGACATACTCGCTTACTTCGAAGTAGTTGCGGGTGGCGTTCTGCTCCTCGATACCCGCGTCGCGCAGAGCGTCGATAAACTGAATCGAAGAACCATCCATAATTGGCGGCTCCGGTCCGTCAAGCTGAATCAGGACATTGTCTAACTGTAAACCAACCAGTGCCGCCAGTGTATGCTCGACCGTATGAATCCGCGCTCCGCTCTGTTCGATGGTGGTGCCGCGCGAAAGATCGACAACGTTATCCACATCCGCATCCACAATCGGCTGACCCGGCAGATCAACGCGCTGGAATTTATAGCCGTGGTTGGTCGGAGCGGGCAGAAAGGTCATCGTTGCCGAAACACCCGTGTGCAAGCCTACTCCCGATACCGAAACGGCTTTTTGAATCGTCTGTTGTTTGGTATTCATTATCAGTTGATAATCGTCAGTAGAGAGTCGATGTAAGTAAGCTTCTGACGACTATTTTTCATTTTTCTTTTCCAACTTCGTTACGCGCTGTTCCAGGTCGGGCAAACGCCGGAAAATGGCCAGTGAACGCATGCTTTCTTTCAATCCAAAAGCGGGCGAACTATTGATCGAGGTCCCTTCTTCGGATATGCTTTTCCCCACACCCGACTGGGCCCCCACTTTGGTACCATTGGCAATCGACAAGTGCCCGGCAAAGCCAACCTGACCCGCAATAACACAGTTGTCGCCGATTTTAGTAGAGCCCGATATGCCTGTCTGGGCCGCAATGACGGTGTTTCGACCAATTTCGACGTTATGACCGATCTGGATCAGGTTATCCAGTTTAGCTCCCTGGCGGATAATCGTCGAGCCCATCGTGGCGCAGTCGATCGTCGTATTCGATCCGACATTGACCCAATCCTCCAGGATGACATTCCCTAGCTGAGGAATCGTTTTGTACGTTCCGTCGGGCTGAGGAGCAAATCCGAATCCTTCACTGCCAATAACGGCGTTAGGATGAATGACGCAATGCCGGCCAATAACGCAGTTGTCCAGAATCCGGGCACCGGCATGAATGATAGTGTTATCGCCAATGCGTACATTGTTGCCAACATACGCCTGCGAATAAATCTTGACGTTCTGCCCGATCTGGCAGTTGCGGCCGATATAGGAAAACGCTCCGCGGTAGATCTGTTCACCCACCTGGCTGCCTTCACCGAGGTAAGACGGCTGCTCGACGCCCACACGCGAAAAAATCAATTGCTTATGGTATTCTTCAAGGAGACGCGTAAACGCCGAGTAGGAGTTTTCGACAAAAATCAGTGCAGAAAGAACCGGCTTTTTGGGCTCGAACGACCGATCGACAATCACCGCAGAAGCCTGTGTAGTGTACAGATGCGGTTCATATTTAAGATTCGACAGGAACGAAATGTCTCCTGGTTTCCCTTCCTCGATTTTGGCTAATCCGGTGATTGCCAGTGCATCATTTCCGGCGACTTCGCCCCCCAGCAGTGTAGCTATCTGCTTGACTGTAAACTTCATATACGTATGACGGCCGTCGCAAAACACTCGTTAGCAACGAGCGATTAGGGCGCTAAGGTAACTAACAAATTGCACTTTTCGTATAACATTGCTTGAAATAGTTTCCTGCATTGACCCGACAAACACCGTAGCGATTGAATCGACTATCGGCCCCACAGCGTCCATTCAGAAGCTAACCGACTGCGGAAGGGGTATGCCCTTGGCCCAACAGACGTAGTATCGACGAACAATATTGGTCAGTACCTGAATATTCGACAGGTCGGAGGCATCGGCAATGTCGATGACACGACCCGTTTTCAGCTTAATCGCAATCCGATCGCCGGAAGGTAAATAAGCGGCATTGGTTGCCTGCCCTTCGACCAGAAAATAGCCCATGATCTCATCCGGAACCCCCGCCCCACGCAACTGTTCCTCCAGTTCATTCAGCAGTTCGCCCGCAAACGGTTCCGTCGACAGAATGATCTTGAATAATCTTCGGTCAAGCAGCATCTGGCAAAGCGTCGACAGAACCAGGTCTGAGTGCTGCGCCCACTGCTTGATGCAGGACCAGACATCGAAGTCATCCAATTTTGTGAAGGCATCCAGGTAGATACGCTTAGTCTGAAAATCGGTCAGCGAAACGCTTTCCCGCAGAAAAAGCTTAAAGGGTTCGGGCGCGTAAACGGGTTCGAAACCAGCCTGCCGGATCAGAAACCGCGCCCGGCGCAGAATCTGAATCAGCATCGACTCACAGCAGATCGAGGTTTTGTGCAGATACACCTGCCAGTACATCAGCCGCCGGGCGTTCAGGAAGTTTTCTACGCTTAAAATGCCCTTCGCTTCCACCACTAGCTGGTCGTCGACCAGATCGAGCATCTTGATTATCCGTTCGGCACCGATGGCTCCTTCGGCCACGCCCGTATAATAGCCATCGCGGTTGAGGTAGTCCATGCGGTCCATGTCCAGTTGACTCGAAATGAGCTGATGAAAGAAGGGGCGCTCGTAGGTGCCTTCAAACATGCGGATGGCCAGGGTTAACGCCCCCTTGAACTGCCCATTCAGCTCATGCATCAGCATCAGCGAGATCTGCTCATGCGGTACGTCGTCGAGGAGACAGCATTCCAGCACGTGCGAGAACGGTCCGTGTCCGACGTCGTGCAGGAGAATAGCGATCTGAGCGGCCTCACACTCATCGCTGGAAATAGCATGGCCTTTACTTTGCAGGGTGCTCATGGCCTGCCCCATCAGGTGCATGGCTCCCAGCGCGTGATGGAAGCGCGTATGCAACGCACCGGGATACACGTATTCCGACAGCCCTAACTGCTTGATCCGCCGAAGCCGCTGAAAATATGGATGTTCGACCAGATCGAAGAGCAGATCGGTCGGAATCGTGATAAACCCATAAACCGGGTCATTCAGGATCTTTTTCTTGTTGGGCGATGCCATTGAACAAAGATACCGGACAGGATTCAGAGAATTGACAGGATTTTCGCTGGATAATTCGCCCCGTCTTGTAATCCCGCAGAAAAAGCTATAAATTTGCCCTGCTGAAATCAAGCAATTGATCAGCAACGGGCTTGTAACTCAGTTGGTTAGAGTGCCTGACTCATAATCAGTAAGTCGCAGGTTCGAGCCCTGCCTGGCCCACATTACTAATCAAGCACTTACAAAGAAATTTGTAGGTGCTTTTTTTATTGGTTTATCCAATTCGCACCGTACGTATTTTAGTGGGTGTTACTCAAGACAATTAGACCACTTATATAAAAAGCTTGTTTACACATCTTGTCACCTTATCTTCCGTTTGTTGACAAAAGCCCCACACTGTCTACAAGGCAATTTTAGGGTATTAGTCTTAAGCAGTAAAACCGGTAAGGCTTCGGATTCCTGCAAAACCTGTAAGAATAGCCTAAATGCTAAATGAACTCCATTTCTAATAGTAAAAGTCTGGCTATTTTTGCCCCGATTATACGTTAATACTGCTCCTCTACTTTTAACATGACGAAACTCTACGCTATATTAATTGGGCTTCTTTGCCTTCTGTTTAGCTTAAATACCTTTGCTCAGCGGGGGTCTGATGCAGCCATTATCAGTCGGGACCTTGCTCCAGCTCCTCTAGACAATGTTGGCTCTGTCTTTTCAATGACCTTTACGATTGGCAACAACGGAGTTGTAGCTATAAAAGGCGACAGGGCAGCTAACAAAATGGGATTCGTTATTTGCTTAACTTCTTATTGCACATTTAATGCAGTCAATCCTGTGGATGCAGTGTCTGGTGAGTTACTAAATTATTTTGATGTGACTTATAATTCGTTTTCTGGATGTATTGAGGGCATACAGAAAAACATACCTATTGAACCTTCGACTAGCTTTGACATAGTCATTTCCGCCAAAGTGACTCGTGCCTCTGAGAATACATACATAAATACGATTGGCGCAGCCTGTGGTGTAACTGGCGCTGCTTCAGCGAATCCAGAGCCACTTGAGAACAATTTCACCACAATTCTTACCCATACGACAGGTGTGTCGCTACCGGTTTCATTAGTAAACTTCACCGTTAAAGCTCAGGAGAATTACACTGCTCTACTTGACTGGAGCACTTCCTGGGAGCAGGCGAACCAGAAATATGTAATCGAGCGCAGCAAAGACTTGGTCCGCTTTGAAGCAGTCGGTGAGGTGAGTGATGTAGCAGGCACCAGTAACAGCGTTAATTCATATCGATTCATTGATGCTAATCCTTACCGAGGCACCAGTTATTATCGTTTGCGGCAGATTGATACCGATGGCAGCAGCAAGACCTTCGCTGCTAAGTCAGTGATCATTGATGGGCGATATGGAGTATATCCAAACCCTACCATGAGCAATGGTATCTTTACACTGCAACTGGATGAGCCTGACACGGCCCAACTACATCTGTATTCAGGCATTGGAGCAGAACTACGTCTGACGCGAAAAGTAGTTGGTGAGCAGGAAGTACAACTCAGACCTGCTGTTAATTTAATTCCCGGTCTTTATATCTTAGAGGTGCAGGAACGGGGAGCAGTCCGCAAACATCGTCTTATCGTTCAACCGTAGAGCGATAACTTTATTAAGTTCACTGCTGAAAATACTCGATCTTATCGGCATCGGTGTTGTTTTCCAGATTAGTTTCGCCACCGCCCTCGACTGTAGCGCTCATGCTCAGCGTTCCAGCTGTACTCGCTGGGGCCAACATACCCGTTAGTCCGATCGAACGGAGATCACCACCAGTGATGGATTGACTGGTACTGAGTACATAGTAGTTCGGATTGGTGCTATTGAGAGTCCAGTTGCTGTTTTGTACTGGCTTGTCACCAACTCTGGTTAGACTATTATCAAAACTCAAATTTACTTTAGGGTCTTTCGTAATACGAACAATTATATTCCCATTAGTAGGTGTCTGAGTAATATTAAATACATCTACCACCAGTGTCAGGCTATTATTGGCAATTCCGGGCCGGGCGTATAACACAGGGGTTAAGTCAGCATAAAGACCCGTTTCGAAGGCTCCGATATCAATACTTCCGTTTTGTATCCTCAAGCTACCTGCTAGATCGGTGGTGGGTCCATTGGCAGTCGTGTAACTCAGGCTATTACCTGCATTGATAGCTGGAGAACTCGGCTGGAGACGGAAATCGTTTCCAGCGGCATTGACAAATATGGGATTTATTTTTAAGATTGGGCCGAGTGGGAATAAGTTAGTTACACCTGGCTCGAGCAAACAATTGCTAGCATATGTAATACCAGAAACATCGTTAGCGATAGCATCTTCTCCTCCATTATCCCACTCAATACAGTTCATCAGTGTAGGAAAGCTACTATTGAAGTTATAGATCGCACCGCCTGAATTTACCAATTCCTGGGCTGAGTTATTAACAATCGTGCAGTTAAGGAACGTAGGTCTAGCTTGTGTAGCGTTGTAAATTGCCCCACCAAGACCTTGCGACAGATTAGCCACTAGCAAACAATTGATGAATTGAGGATTGCTGTTGTAGTTGTATACTCCTCCCCCTCCTCCCCCGGCTCCAGCTCGATTATCCTTAATGATGCAGTTCACTAGTCGGGGGCTACTGTTGAGGTTATAGATACCTCCTCCTGAACTACTACTAACACTTTGTCCGCTGGCATTGCCCTTAGTAATAGTAAAGCCATCCAAAACCGCGCTATTATTCAGGCTGGAGGTATAAATAACATGATAAGTGTTATCAGAATAGTCATTGAGGGCGCCTATATCACCTGATAGAATAGTAGGCTGCAGAGCTGGATTGCGGTTAGACATCGTCCCCGACCCATCAGCAGGAAATCCTCCGTAAATAGCAACCCCATTTCTCATGATGAAACTAATGGTGCGATCGGTGCCAGTGGTAGGCTTGTAAGTGCCTGCCGCTACCCAAACCTGATCATCGGTGCCCGACAGAGAACTGATTGCGCCTTGGAGATCGGTGGTGCTCGTGGCCCAACTGATTGCTGTGTTTGGATCTGTATTAGTGCCTGTTGTTGAAACGTAACGAATGTTCTGAGCGGAGATCGGTCTTACCCATACAAAAAGAAAAATGGCCAACAGATTTACAGTCTTCAATAATGTAGGGACTATTAAGGATTTGATTACGAGGACAGGTTGTTGGGTGTACTTCATAAAAGAGAAGAAGGTCATTTTATTCTTAGGTTTCAGTCTTTTTGACCGCTTACCTACAAGGCCGCTATAAATATAATGGATCAGCCTATAGAAAGACCTGCTTGAGAATCAAGCCACAGACAGTCCAGAGTATGGCAGAATCTTTTTATGAATGGTTGCCAATGGACCTCCTATCGAAAGGCTAATTTGTTTTATTTGATCACATGGCCTCTGCTCACTATTAATAAGCTATTGGCTATTCCCTATTAATCAGCTGAAAAACAAGCCGTAAAGAGTTATCAATCAGCCATTCCACTCCCATCGCTGTTACTCCTAAACCTGCATTATTATCGCTTTCCTGGCCATCGGTAATCGAACCAATTCATCCGGTAGCCGTTTCGTAGACTCAGGCGATAGTTTTTGTATTTTTGACGCTTCACGACCTCATGCATTTATCTATGACCTTCGGCCGGTCCATTTTATTCGCTATTTTCAGTGTTTTGCTCTTCACAACGGCTTTTGCGCAAACAACGCCTACGTTCCTTCAACTCAATGCCCGCCAGAACTGCTGGGTCGATTCGGTGTTTACGAATATGTCGCCCGATGATCGCATTGCCCAGCTGATTATGGTAGCGGGCTATTCGAACCGGAAACCCGCTTACGAAGATTCACTGTTGAACCTAATCCGCACAAATAAACTGGGTGGAGTGGTTATGTTTCAGGGCGGCCCCATGCGGCAGGCCCAACTGACCAACCGCCTGCAGGCAGCCTCGCCCGTACCGCTCCTGATTGCGATGGATGCCGAATGGGGTTTGGCCATGCGCCTGGACAGTACGGTTCGGTATCCCTACCAGATGACATTAGGAGCCATTCAAGGCAATGATTCGCTGTTGTATCAGATGGGAGCCAGCGTGGCCCGGCAAGCGCGTCGGTTGGGTATGCAGGTCAATTTTGCCCCAACGGTCGATGTAAATAACAATCCGAATAATCCAGTCATCAATTTCCGGTCGTTCGGTGAAGACAAATATGCCGTGGCCCGAAAAGCCCTCGCCTATATGCGCGGCATGCAGGATAACCAGTTGCTGACTAGCCTGAAGCATTTTCCAGGCCACGGCGATACAGGGACCGATTCGCATTACGACCTGCCGCTCATCAGCAAAACCCGTGCTCAGCTCGACTCACTGGAGCTATACCCATTCCGCGAACTCATCAGGGCCGGTGCTTCGGGGGTGATGGTTGCTCACCTGAATATTCCGGCGCTCGACACTACCCGCAATCGTCCGTCTACCCTGTCGCCCCCTATCGTTACGAACCTGCTTAAAGATGAGTTAGGCTTTCAGGGTCTGGTCTTCTCGGACGCCATGAACATGAAGGGCTTGACCAAATATTTTCCGTCGGGGCAGGCCGACGAGATGGGGATCGAAGCGGGCCTCGATGTGCTGGAATTTACCGAAGATGTTCCGGCCGCTTTGGCCAAAATTAAAGTAGCCGTGGCAACCGGACACATCAGTCAGGCTTCGCTGGATGCCCGCTGTTTGAAAGTACTGCGGGCCAAAGCCTGGGCTGGTCTGGATCAGTACAAACCCATCGTGCTGGACAATCTGGTGGACGACCTTAACCAGCCCAAAGACGATCTGCTCAACCGCAAACTCACCGAAGCCAGCCTGACGGTGCTCAAAAATGATCGGAATCTGCTACCCCTACAGCGGCTGGATACGCTCCGCATTGCCTCGGTGTCTATCGAAAGCGATAAGATCACAGCTTTTCAGCAAATGGCCAGCAATTATACACAGGTCGATCATTTTAACCTGACTTCCAAAACCCCGGATTCCACGCTGGCGACTCTGCGCGATTCGCTTAAGAACTATAACCTGATTCTGGTGGATGTCCACTTGAACAACATCCGTCCAACGGCAAAATACGGCATGCAGGCCCGAACGGCGGCCTTGGTAAGCGAGTTTGTAGCAACTGGCAAGGCTGTCGTTACGGTATTCGGAAATGCATACGTTTTAGATAAACTGACCTTTCCGATGGATACGGTCCAGTCTACTCGCAGCATCGAGCAGGCGCGGGCCATTGTGATGCCGTATCAGCTCACGAATTATACGGAAGAGTTGGCGGCTCAGCTGATTTTTGGGGGAATCGGAGCATCGGGTAAACTACCGGTCACGGTCAACCAGCGGTTTCGGCTGGGGGATGGATTGTCCGTTCAACCCAATGGCCGCATGAAATACACTATTCCGGAGGAGGTGGGTATCGACAGCCGGTATCTGGCGCAACAGGTCGATTCGCTGGTCAATGTAGGACTTACGCAACGGGCATTTCCGGGTTGCGTGGTGCAAATGGCCCGCAACGGTAAAGTAATTTTCCGCAAAGCGTATGGAAACCATACCTACGATGCCTCGCTGGGTGCCGAACCCAAACCGGTTCAGCTGGATGATTTATATGATATGGCGTCGGTTACCAAGGTCAGTGCTTCCACGCCCGCGCTGATGCGGCTGGTTGATGAAGGAAAGTTCAACCTGAACGGTAAAATGGCCGATTACTTACCCGATTTCAAGAAATCGAACAAAGCCAATCTGGCGTGGCGGGATGTACTCACACACCAGGCCCGGCTGAAAGCCTGGATAGCATTCTGGATGGACACTAAAAATCCGGATGGCACCTGGAAGCCTAAAACCTTCAAACCTGAACGCTCCAGCCGGTATCCGATCGAGGTAACCGATAGCCTGTATGAGTTCCGGCGGTATCCGCAAACGATCTTTGAGCAAATCCGCGACTCGCCCCTGAACGCGAAAAAAGAGTACGTTTACTCCGACCTGTCGTTTATCCTTTACCCACAGATCGTCAAGCGGTTAACCGGCGAAAACTTTGAAGATTACCTCAAAACGACCTTCTATCGACCGCTGGGAGCCAGCACGCTGACCTTCAAACCCCGTCGGTTCTATTCCCTCGACCGCATCGTTCCGACCGAATACGATTCGCTGTTTCGGAAGACGCTCATCTGGGGGCGCGTTCATGACGAAGGCGGGGCCATGCTCGACGGCCTGTCGGGGCACGCGGGTTTGTTCGGTACAGCCAACGATCTGATGAAGGTGTACGAAATGTACCGACAGAAGGGTAGCTACGGTGGGCAGCAATTTATCTCGGCCAAAACCATCGCCGAGTTTACGCGCTACCAGTTTCCGGAGTTAGGCAACCGGCGCGGACTGGCCTTCGACAAACCATCGTTCACGTATACGGGCAACGCGCCCCGCTCGGCAACGAAAGCCAGCTTCGGGCATTCAGGGTTCACAGGTACGTTTGTGTGGGTCGAGCCCGATCCGGCTTATAACCTGACTTACGTCTTTCTGTCCAATCGGGTATATCCGACCCGAAACAACAATAAAATTAGTACCTTGAACACACGAACGAATATTGTAGAAGCTCTTTATCAGGCAACGAAGCGTGGCATCCAATGAAAGACTACCTGATTCAGTTACTGGATTACGAACTCTGGGCAAATATGCGGGTTATCGACGCGCTCGACTCCGTCCAGAATCCGCCAGCGCGCGCAGTGGCCGTAATGGGGCACGTGCTGGCGGCTCAGCATGTCTGGTACGGCCGCATGGCACACGAGTCGGTATTTGTGTCAATCTGGGAAGATATTCCGGTCAGTTGGATGAGTGAAACCGCCGAGCGACAGCATCGACAGATCAGCAGTTATGTGTCGGGATTGACGGAAGCGGAATTGAGCCAACCCATAGACTACGTAAACGCCCAGGGTACACCGTATCGGGATTTACTGATCGATCTGCTCACGCACATGAGCCATCACGCAGCTTATCACCGCGGGCAGGTCGTACAGCTCATCCGACCGATGCTCAGCGAAGCACCCGTAACGGACTACATTGTCTGGAAGCGGGGCAAATAAGTACCAACCAAAGCCTCACCTAAACCTATGATAGCATGTCATTTACCCTTCGATTTTTCGCCTGCCTGGCTCTCCTGGGCCCGGCATGGGGGTTGTATGCTCAGTCGACAACCTCGCTCTCCTCGCCCGATAAGGCTGTCGTAGTAACGGTCAGAAACCTTAGCAATGGCAGCGTAACCTATCAGGTTTCATACAAAGGCAAAAAAGTTATCGAACCGTCTGGCCTGGGTTTTGTTTTCAGTAAGCCCCAACTGGCGCTGACCACCTTTACGATTACCGCTTCGGATTCTACCACCGTCGATGAAACCTGGAAGCCGGTCTGGGGCGAGGTGAGCCTGATTCGCAATCAGTATAAGCAGCTAACTCTCACACTGGCCGATAAAGCGTCATCCGGTATTTCGGTGCGCGTGCGGTTCCGGGTCTTTAACGATGGCGTTGGTTTCCGGTATGAGTTTCCGGAGCAAAAAGCACTCACTCACTTTGTTGTAGACGACGAGAAAACCCAGTTCACGCTGGCGGCCGATCACAAAACCTTCTGGATACCCGGCGACTACGACACCAACGAATACCTCTATAACACCACCAAACTGAGCGAAGTCGATGCGTTGGCAGCGGCTAGTAAAGAGAAAGACATCGCGCTGAAGTCGCTGGCGGGTGCCGACGTTATTCAGTCGCCGTTGTTGTTCAAAACGAGTGAGGGGTTGTATATCAGTCTTTTCGAAGCCGCTCTGGTTAACTATCCGGTTATGCATTTAAAGCTGGATAAGAAAGCGCTCCGGTTGACCACGCAACTGGTTCCTGATGCGGTGGGCAACAAAGCGTATTTACAAACGCCCGCGAAAACGCCCTGGCGAACCATCATCGTCAGCGATAAAGCCACGGACCTGCTAGCCTCCAAACTTATTCTGAACCTCAATGAGCCCTCGACCATTGCCGATCCGTCGTGGATCAAACCGCAGAAATTTGTGGGTATGTGGTGGGAAATGCACGTCGGCAAAGCGACCTGGGAAAAAGCGGGTGGCAAACACGGCGCGAATACGCAGAATGTAAAGACCTACATCGACTTCGCGGCCAAAAATGGATTCGATGGTGTATTGGTCGAAGGCTGGAACGTGGGCTGGGAAGACTGGTTCGGCAACTGGAAAGAGAACGTGTTCGACTTCGTAACCCCCTACTCGGATTACAATCTCGACTCCCTAACGGCCTACGCCCAGCGAAAAGGGGTCCGGCTCATCATGCACCACGAAACGTCGGGTTCGGTAACCAACTACGAACGTCGGATGGATGCCGCTTTTCAGTACATGGTGAAGGAAGGCATCAATACCGTGAAGACCGGTTATGTAGGTCGGATTATCCCGCGGGGCGAGCACCACGACGGCCAGTGGATGGTGAACCATTACCAGCGCGTAGCCGAAAAAGCGGCTCAGTACAAAATCATGCTGGACTCGCACGAATCGTCCCGGCCGACGGGCTTGCACCGCACGTATCCGAACTGGATGGCCAGCGAAGCCGCCCGGGGTAGCGAATTCAACAATGCCCCTACACTAGGCATTACGCCCGAACATACTACCATTTTGCCCTTCACCCGGATGTTGGGTGGCCCCATGGATTTCACACCGGGGTTGTTTCGTTTCAAACTCGATCAGTTCGACAGCACACGAACCACGCGGGTTCGTACGACGCTCGCCAAGCAACTGGCCTTGTACATTACGATCTACAGCCCGTTGCAAATGGCCGCCGATCTGCCGGAAAATTATGAGAAACATCGGGATGCCCTTCAGTTTATCCGGGACGTAGCCGTCGACTGGGACGATACGAAAATCCTGGCCGCCGAACCCGGCGATTATATCACGATTGCCCGCAAAGCCAAAGGAAAATCCGACTGGTTTCTCGGCTCGATCACCGACGAAGACAGCCGGGATCAGACGATTTCATTAGACTTTTTAGAAACCGGACGGTCGTATGAAGCTACGCTGTATCGGGATGCAACTAGCGCCGACTGGCAGACAAATCCTGAAGCGTATACCATCGAGAAAAAGCGCGTGACCAGCCAAACCAAACTACCCATTCATCTGGCTAAAGGAGGAGGTTGCGCTATACGATTCGTCAGACAATAGATTTTTTCGTTGATTCGTACCGTTAATCAGACCAGACGGATGACCATACGCTTTATTTTATCGCCAAAACTCAGTCTCGTGAAATATGCATTGCTGCTTCTGCTTGCCTGCTCGTTTAATGCGCTGGCACAGATCAGGCTACCGACGAATGAATCAGGCCAGGTGCAATATCAGGAAATTGTGCGGGTACCCGACAGCAAGCGTCCGGCTCGCCAGCTCATGGAACAGGCAAAAACCTGGGCCCAACAACACTACCGGGCTAGCCTAACCACCGAGCAGCAGTACGATCAGGAACACAACATTCTGTTCATCCGATCGTCGTACCCCATCAATGGTCAGGTTGTCCGATATATACTCACCATCGAACCCAAATATGGCCGTTACCGGGCTACGCTGACCGATCTGGTAGCGGAGAACAACGGCATCAATCTTCCGATTCAGGCAACCAGTACCACCGTTGCTGATATCAACCGGGCGACGGCCGATACGATAAAGAATCAGACGCTGGTCGAGCAGACAGCTCAGCAGCAGGAAAGTCTTTACAAACAACTCAACCAGTGGTGCCGCGAGACGCTGGCAAGCCTGAAAGAGGCCATGACGGAGGACAATTAACGATGCCGCTCCACCCCCACCTGTTCGCACCAGGGTAAGACCGGGCAGGTAGAGCAATGCGGCAGTGTGCCCGTACAGACGTGTTTTCCGAAGGGCATCAACAACCGGTTGATACTCACCCACTGCTCGCGGGGAACCTTTGTTTCCAGCACTTTTAAAGTCTGCTCCGGTTGTTTGGTCTGCACAAATCCCCAGCGGTTCACTACCCGATGCACATGGATATCGACACTGATTGCAGCCTGACCCGTAGCGACCCCAAGCGCCAGATTTGCGCATTTCGGACCGACGCCTTTCAGGGAAGTGAGCGTGGTATACTCGGCGGGTAGTTCGCCCCCAAATTCGTTTACGATCCGCTCGGCAATGCCACGCATTGTATACGCTTTCTGATCAGGATAGGTCGTGCCGTAAAGAAGCTCGGTCAGCGTCGGAATATCCAGTGCCAGCAGCTGTTCGGGCGTTCGCGCTTTCTCAAACAGGCGCAGTGACACCGGTATGGTTGTTTCGTCGAGGGTCCGGATCGAGACGATGCACGAGATGAGTTGCTCGAACAGCGTGTTGTACCCACGCTCGAACAAGTCGAACATAGCCGCTTTGGGATAGGGTCTGATAGCGGCTTCAACCTGAGCCAGCACCACGTTGAGATCAAAATTAGGTTTCATGCCAAGTCATGTAATGTCATTGCCAGTAAGCCAGAGCGGCTTACTGGCATTCTTGGTTATCAACAATCGAAACAACAAAATGACTGGCAATGACTATTGAATGGCTTTTACACGTTTACAACAACCATTTCGACCCGTCGGTTTTCGGGGCGCTCTTTCAGGCTTTTATTGGTATTTATGGGTCGTGAAGGACCGTACCCGACGGTTTCGATCCGCCCGGCACCGATACCTTTGCTGACCAGGTATCGCTTCACTTCATTGACCCGATTGCGTGATAACTCGACATTGGCATCGAACTCCCCGACAGTATCGGTATGCCCTTCCAACCGAATCTGCATGGTCGGATTAGCTTGCATAACCCCCACGAGCCGGTCTAGCTCTGGAAAAGATTCCGGCTTGAGATCGTATTTTGACGCGCTGAAATAAATATTTTTCAACGTGATTTTGGCCCCGGCTTCAATCGGCACCAAACTAAAATCCAGCCCTACGTCGACGCGGTTGGTTGCCAGTGTATCACTCCGACTAAAATAGCCTTTCGCCGAAGCGGTTAATACATACACTCCCCTGCGTTCGATTGGAATCTGGTATTTTCCGGTTGGATCGACACTACGCACCGAATCGGCCGGATCGTCGCCGGAGGCTTCAGCACCCGAAAGCAGTCGGTATGTCACCGTAGCGACGATTGGTTTTTTCGTTTTAGCGTCGGTCGTTACCCCATTGATAGCTACGCGTGTGGGTGCAACAGGCACAGTTGGATTGGGCGTTTCCTTTGGTGTACCAAGGCCTGGGCTTGTACGGGGCGTGTAGCGGGGTTGCTGCGGCTTTGGCTGAACCGGCGCCGGTGCTCTGGGCGTACGCTGCGAATAGGCTTCTTTCCGGCGTGGGTTGATGATGTGTACCCCCCAGAAGTTGAAGCAAACCGTGGTGCCCCGGTCTTTACACTCGAAGAGATCGAAGGTAGTATAACCCGGATCGATCCGTTCGAAATAAACCACAAAATCAACCCGTTCGCCCGGCTGCACCGCCCGGCGCATCTCGGGCGGAATATTTTCGGCCCGGATGTATTTATAAGACCGCTCCCCCTGATTGACGTACAGCCGGGAGGTAGGCTCAAACCCGATAGTGTTCTGAGCAGTTTGTGGTATGGTTATGCCACCGTCCGGCGTGGGAATTGGGAACGGCCACGATCGTCTGGATAGCCCGCGCTGTTGCTTAGCTTCAAACTTCATGTAGATGATCGTGTATTTTTCGGTTAGCTCGACTCGCTTGATGCTGACATCCTGGTCGTTCACGTCGTCGACCTGGGGGACTTCAGTGGTGTATTGTACCTGCGCGCGTAATCCCGAAATGCTCAGCAGCAGGAACAGACAGGTAAGTAACGGGCGGTTCATAGTCGCTATAAACAAAGTAGTTGTTGTTTATAACGTTTGATTACGCCCGGTAGTTTAGGGTTTAATGGATTAAGAAGATTAGGGGGCTAGTATGCTTTTCACCAATTTAGTATCCAGTAGGCTCATCACAATGCACTGAAATCTGCGGTCACCTGCTTTGCATAAAATCGAGGTTTTCCGTAATCCGTTTTCCCTCGTTTGTCAACGTATCCATGTAAAGGTCGATTCGGCGTCTGGCCTCCGTCAGGTCAGTATTATTGAGGTTGATATTTAGCAGATCCACAAACCAGGGCGCTTTTATCGGGCTAAGTACATAGACGGTGGCAATTTCTCTGGCAATGGGCAAGGTGGTTGTTTTTGATGCATCGAATACATCCTTAGAGCTGGCTCTCAGCAATTTATCATACTCCTGATCGAGCAATGTTTTATACAACGCTTCCGAAAAAACATCGCCCGCTTCAACGCCGGTTTCCGGGTCGGCTTCTGTTAGCCTGGCCCCTTTGTGCAACCATTCCCAGAGAATACTCAGCCGGATTTCGCCGGTAGCCATATCCTCCATGAGGTACAAAATATCGTCGTTACCAAAGAAGTCGGCGGGTTTCAGCGCAGCGGCCTGCATACCCTGTCCAAAAGCATTGCCGTACTGGAGTGCTACGCTCAACAGGTTCCGGGCGCCCCGAATGTTGATCGGAGCAGACTCCAGTTCAATCAGACCATCGGCATCCATTTGGGTATAGGTTAGCCGCGGAAACTCACGACCCAGTTGATTGGCGGCCCCCGCTTTTTCCCAGACGGGTCTGACAATGTGGACCATTTTCCAGTGAGCTACCCACTTTCCACTGGCCCCTTCGCGCTGTTCGCGTTCAGCTCCGGAAACAGCTTTCTGCATGCTGGCGGCAACCCCTGCTTCCGAACCGACCGGAATATTTGGCTCCATACCACCCTGCCACAAGGCGAAATTACCGTTCAGGTCGGGGGTATTGACCGCCCGCCGAACCCGATCTTCGTAATTCCGCATGTAGCCATACGTCATCGTAATCGACTCGATATTCGGATTGACGAAGCCATTATCCCAGGCCATGGCGTCGGAGACGCTGTTGATATAATCCCAGCGACCGGTATTGAATCCCACGAAATGCTTACCCAGAACCGCCCGAATCTCCATCAACTGGTACGTAGCTTCCAATTGCTCGACCAGTACGTATACCTTGACAGTACCAATGGCCAGGTTCAGATGATTCTCAAGCGCACTGATCAGCGCATTCCAGATACCGGCTTCTTCGGCTGTCTGAATTTTAGGCAAGTACAACACAATCGACGAGCCTGCCTGTTGCAGCGCCTGGTAGTTGTTTACTACATAGAGTGTCAGGTCGACGATAGAAGCGGCCATAGCCACTCCGTCTGCATCGCGAATATGACGATCGTCGAGGTGCAGTCCGCGCGCCCGAAATATTTTCGTTGTAAAGTTTAGCTGCTCTTTCCAGTCGAGGATGGTCTTATGGCCCAGAAACGACTCGGCCCACCGATTCATCTCAGCAGCTACCTGTTCGGCAACGGAGAGAAACAGGGGGTCTTTATGAATGGCCAGTTTCAGGTTTCGCTGGTTATCGAGCGACATGGTCGTGATTTGGCCCAGGGCATCTTCACCATCGAACATCCAGCCATCGGCCCCGGAAAGCAGGGCATACGCCACATTGCGAATACTACTTTCGACAGGCGCGTTAGGCTTAGCAGCCGGACCGGTGCCCTGTATCCACTGGCGCTGTAGATCAGCCGGAATCACGGCTCCTTCAAATCTGCCATCGCGGGCGTCCTGCACTCGGATGGCCGTTCCCCCAATGGTGCTCTCCGGATCCGGAAAGCTGATTTTCGTTTGGGTCTGCTGCCGGTCAGCACGGCGTTTCAGCCGAGCGGTCATGACTTCTTTGATACGCTTATTAAAAGGGGCCAGTACCGAAAGCGCTTGTAGCGCTTCAGCGGTATACACATCAGAATACGTCTCGTTCAGGTTGTCGCGAATGGTCAACATGATATACTGGAGTTTCATTTTAAGTCAAAGCGGCAACGCGACGGTCTTTTACCATATGTGGAGTCGTACAAGACCCAGGCTAATGGCTTTCTGCCAGGCTTTTTTTATTGGTCGATCTGCTCAGAAACTTTCGTAGTTTCCTTCGCTTTAGGCTCTTCGGATAATAGCAACCGAGTATGAGGCAGGCTTTGCGGATACTCATCTCGAATGAAAGCGATGAGCCCCTCCCGCAGGTGACAACGCAAATCGAAGGCCGACGGCGAGTCGGGCGCTGAAACCAGCACCCGTACCTGAATGCTGCTCGGTTGAATGTCGGTCACCTGCACGGCAAACGTCTCGCCGGTCCAGAGCGGATCATTCTGGGCCAGTTCACGCGCCTTTTCCCGAACTCGCTCGACCGGTATGGTATAATCCAAATAAATTAAAATCGACCCGATGATCGACGCATCGGAGCGAGTCCAGTTTTCAAACGGATTTTCTACGAAATACGTAATGGGCAGAATCAGTCGACGGCGGTCCCAGAGTCGTACGATAACGTTCGTCAGGTTAATTTCTTCGATGCGCCCCCACTCTTTCTCGACCACAACGGCATCGTCTAACCGAATTTGCTGATTAAAGGCAATCTGAATACCAGCCAGCAAATTAGCGAGGGTTTTCTGAGCAGCAAACCCAATGACAACCGACACGACCCCGGCCGATGTGAGCACGCTCAGCCCAACTTTACGACTACCCTGAAACGAGATCAGCACCAACGACGCCCCCAGAACGATAACGGCAAAGGCAACAATTCGCCGGATAAATCGCACCTGCGTAACAAATTTTCGGTGGGACAGGTTAGCATCTTTGGTCGTATCGTACTGATCGACAAGCCTTAATTCGCTCACTTTCAGCACCTGAACGATTAACCAGGTCGTAGTAATTAAAAACAGGACTTCGGCCGTCTTGTCGGCAATCGGATGCCGACGCAGAAACCGTTCCGACTGGAGGTCGGTTGCCAGGAGAAAAAACAGAGACGGTACAAAAACCCAGAACGCCCAGCGAGCATGGACTTTCAGGAGGGTAATCGTTTGAAAGGGCCGTCGGCGGGCAATGAACCGGATTATCTGAGTAATGACAAAATCGACGATCAGGCCCAGCAGGCAGGCCGTGATCAGGAGTATCCACCCCGACAAATCCCGGTTAGGGATGTAACCGAACCAACGAACGATAGCCCGAATCCATACATCTAATTGCTGCTGCATACGTTACAAATAGGGTTGTTGTGACCACCTGCCAAAGGCAAGCCCCTGCTACTGCTAACGAGTTTATTCCTGGCGGGGTTTCGTCAGGCTATCTTTGGCACCTGCTTCTGAACCGTAAACGGCAGAAAGCTACCTGCCCGCAAAAATGTACGTTCTGCCTGAAAAGAGAAAGTCCCCACCGGTTTTGCTTATCGGAAGGGACTTTTTGTGGTAGAATTTTATTGATCAGGCCAGCAGAGATTTCACTACTTTGCCGTGCACGTCGGTCAGCCGATACCGTCGCCCCTGGTTTTTGAATGTCAGCTTTTCGTGATCGATGCCAAGCAGGTGCAGGACCGTTGCCTGAAAATCGTGAACGTGCACCGGATCTTTAACGACATTATAGCCAAACTCATCAGTTTCGCCATAAACCAGTCCTTTTTTGACCCCGGCACCGGCCATCCAGACGGTAAACGCACGCGGATGGTGATCGCGTCCGTAATTGTCTTTGGTGAGTTTCCCCTGCGAGTAACTCCCCCGCCCGAATTCACCGCCCCAGATCACAAGCGTATCGTCTAGCAATCCCCGCTGCTTCAGGTCCTGAATCAGAGCGGCCGACGGCTGATCGACGCTTTGCGTCTGAATTTTAATATCGTTCGGCAGATTCCCATGCTGATCCCAGCCCTGATGATAGAGCTGGACAAACTTCACATCTTTTTCGACCAGCTTGCGCGCCAGCAAACAGTTGGCTGCAAACGTACCCGGCTTCCTGCTTTCCGGGCCATACATGTCAAAAATATAATCGGGTTCTTTCGAGATGTCGAGGGTTTCGGGGACCGACGTTTGCATTCGGTACGCCATTTCATACTGCGCCATCCGGCTATTGATTTCCGGGTCCAGCACGTGCCTGAATTGCTCCTGATGGAGCTTGGTCAGGTAATCGAGCATCCGACGACGGCTGGGTTTATCGATACCCGGCGGATTGTTGAGGTAATACACGGGGTCCGGTCCGGATCGAAAGACTACGCCCTGATGTACCGACGGCAGAAACCCGTTGCTCCAGAGTTTGGCATACAGCGGCTGATCGCCGTTACGCCCTTTCGACAGCAAAACGACAAAGGCCGGCAGATTCTGGTTATCAGACCCTAATCCGTAGCTAATCCACGAGCCGAACGACGGGCGGCCGGCCTGCTGGCTTCCGGTCTGAAAGAACGTAACGGCGGGGTCGTGATTGATGGCCTCCGTGTTGAGCGACCGGATAAAGGTCAGATCATCGGCGATGCGGGCCGTGTGCGGCAGTAGTTCGCTGATCCACATGCGGCTGGGGCCGTACTGCGCGAATTTATATTTCGAGGCTGCCAGCGGAAAGTGACTCTGACCGGCGCTCATGCCGGTCAGCCGTTGTCCGTTTCGAACCGATGCGGGCAAATCCTGCCCCCACATGGTTTCGAGTTTCGGCTTGTAATCGAACAGTTCCAACTGCGAAGGCGCTCCACTCTGGAACAGGTAGATCACCCGCTTCACTTTGGGCGGAAAATGGGGTTTCCCGACGGCTGGGTTTTCACCGGGAGCGGTCGTACCACCGAATAAACTCGTCGGATTCAGCAGCGACGCCAGGGCAATGGTACCCAGGCCCGCGCCCGCCTGACCCAAAAAATTTCGGCGACTAAATTGGTCGTGTATTTGATCCTGAATGTCCATAGGCATGGGCAGAGGGCAGAGGGCATGGGGTAAAGGGAAATAACCCTTAGCCCCGAGCCCCATGCCCTTACCGCTTTATAATCGCTTCATCGAAATTCATAATGGTACTCGCCACCACGGTCCAGGCGGCTAATTCGGCCGGATTCAGGGTTTTATCCACCGGATACTCCCCTACTGACAGCAACTCCGACGCCCGCTTCGGATTCTTCCTGAAATCAGCCAGTTCTTCCTCGTAGAGCTGTTTCATCAGCGCGGCTTCCTCGATTCGGGCGGGCCGACTAATCACCGATTTGAAGATTATACCGATGTGATCTCCTGGCGTTGGTATGGCCCGCTGCGCCAGCACCCGGGCAGCTTCCACAAACTGTGGATCGTTGAGCGTCACGAGCGCCTGCAACGGCGTGCTGGTTTTCTGTCGCTTGACAATACAGGTGTGTCGTTCGGAGGCATCGAAGTTAAGCATCATGGGCGCGGGCGACGAGCGTTTCCAGATCGTGTACATCGACCTCCGGTATAAACTATCACCCTGGCTTTGTATGTATTTTACGGCATTTCGCGTAGCCAGCGCTTCCCAGATACCAGCGGGCTGATACGGTCGTACGCTTGGTCCACCGATCCGCTGCGTCAGGAGGCCACTCGCGGCCAGCGCATTGTCGCGCACTTGTTCGGCCGACATCCGGTAGCTGGCTCCCCTGGTTAAATACACATTGTCGGGGTCGGCTTCTCTGGCTTTTTCGCTTACCACCGACGATTGCCGGTAGGTCGCCGACATAACGATCAGCTTATGCATTTCCTTCGTATTCCAGCCCGAATCACGGAAGCGCACTGCCAGATAATCCAGCAGTTCGGGATGGCTCGGCAAAGCACCCTGGTTGCCGAAGTCGTCGCTGTTTTTAGCAATTCCCTGGCCAAAGTACTGCTGCCAGAACCGATTGACCATTACCCGACTGAACAGTGGATTTTCGGGCATCAGCAACCATTTGGCCAGCCCCAGCCGGTTCCTGGGGAAATTGGCGGGGAGTGGTGTCATGCTATGCAACACGGCGGGCGTCACCAGTTCGCCCGGTGCGTCGTAAGCTCCCCGTTTCAGCAGATGCGTCGGTCGCGGGTATTTCCGCTCATGCATGACCATCACCTGGTCGGAATTCGTGTACAACATCAGTTGCTCACCACGCAGGCACATGGCATCGGCAAAATTTTTCCGGTACACCGAATCCTGCGTCGTAACGTAGTAGGTGTACAGGCTGGCACGCTGAGCAGGTGTGCGCTTGGTAGTGGGCGTCTGCAGCGCAAGCGCGAGGGCATCGGTACCCGTAGCCAGCCCGGTCATTTCGAGGGGCGTCAGGCAGCGGTTATAAATGCGCAACTCATCGACGGCTATATCCCGATAAAAATAATCGTGCATTCGGCCAATGTAAAACGAATGCTGAGCCCAGTGGGTCTTATTTTTCCCATAGACAATGCTGTGCTGAAGGTTGTTGGTGATGACCCGCGTCCGCATGGGTTTTCCGTTCAGATATAACGACAGGCCATTTGTTTGCCCACGCCCATCGTAGGTAAAAGCCACCTGGAACCACTGATGAACAGGCACTTTATCGACAGACTCGATGTCGAGTGCATTGGCAGGCCACACGTGGTTCAACGTTAGTTTCAGGCGTCCGTCGGCCAGCAAGTCGAGCTGATAGCCGCGCTGACCGTCCATCGGGCCAGTCGTGCGGCCCAGCAGCGTAGCAGCGCTGTTCGCTTTGGCCAGGTTAAACCAACTGCTGATCGTAAACGGCTCGTTTTGTTCAAAAACGGCAAAATTGGACGGCAGGCTGATGTAACTGTCACCGGGCAAATACCGGGCATTTCCAAACCGGCCCGGCACGCTGTATGGCAGGTTGTCCGAGTCGCCACCCAGCCACGCCGGAATCGTATCGTTCACTTCGTTGGCAAACGCGTTTCGTGGATCTTTCCAAAGCTCTTCTTTGGTTTTGCGTTTGGCTACCTTCTTTTCTTCCGGCAGCTTTTTGCCAAGTTTTTTGAGCCGCTCTTCTTCTTTTCTGCGCTGTTCGTCTTCCAGTTTCCGCTTTTCGTTGGCCGCTTTCACATACGCTTTGATATCTGTGCGATCCGCTTCATCAAATGTATAATGGGCAATCAGCCCGACGTTCGACGGGCTACCTGCGGCTTTAGGACCTGCCAGCCACTGAGAAAAGCGTTGCTGATAATCCGATTGATTGATGTTCAGCTTCTGTTCCAGTGGAGTCAGCTCTTCGCGGATGTATTTAAGCTGGGCGTCCGTTTGGGGTGTCGTCAGGGTAATGGTCGGAGCCGCTTCGCCATTGTACGGAATTTGCCCCCGCTCGTTGTTGCTGTTAAAAAAGGCGTACAGTGAGTAGTAATCTTTCTGGCTAATGGGGTCATACTTATGATCGTGGCAGCGGGCGCACTCAGTAGTCAGCCCCAGAAACGCTTTGCCAAACGTATTGACCCGGTCGGCTACGTATTCGGTTCGGTATTCTTCGTCCACAATACCGCCCTCCTGACTTTGCTGGTGATTCCGGTTGAAAGCGGTCGCCAACAACATGGGCTGCGTTGGATTCGGCAGAAGATCGCCCGCGAGCTGCCAGGTAACGAAGCGATCGAACGAGAGGTTACGGTTAAAGGCTTTGATGACCCAGTCACGATAAGGCCATATGGTACGCAGGCCATCATCCTGATACCCGTCCGTATCGGCGTAGCGGGCCACATCGAGCCATTCGACGGCCTGCCGTTCGCCATAGTGCGGATTGTTCAGCAGCCGGTTGACCACTTTCTCGTACGCATTAGGCGATTGATCAGCCAAAAAAGCGTCGACTTCTGCCGGTGTTGGTGGCAAACCGGTCAAATCGAGAGTTACACGCCGGAGTAATGTCGTTTTGTCGGCTTCGGGCGCGTGGGGCAATGCAGAAAATCCCGGCGCTTTGAGGCTTTGCTGCTTTGCCAGCACAAACCGGTCGATATCGTTCTTCACCCACCGCTCGTCGCTTACTTTCGGAATTTGGGGCATCGTGGGCGCAATGAGCGACCAATGTTGTTTGTACTCGGCCCCCTGCTCTACCCAGCGAATGAGCAGGGCTTTTTCCTCCGTCGTCAATGTCAGATTCGACTTCGGAGTTGGCATCATTTCGTCGGGATCGGTCGAAAGAATCCGGTGTACCAGTTCGCTGCTGGCCAAGTCCCGCGGTACGATAGCTGTGTGCCCGCTTTTGGCCAGTGCTTCGTAAGCGCCTTCGGGTGTATCCAGGCGCAGACCCGCCTGCTGCTTGGCTTTATCGGGTCCGTGACAGGCAAAACAGCGGTCCGACAAAATAGGTTTTACGTGCAGGTTGTAATCGACCTTTTCGGGCAAACTGGCTTCAACCGCCACAATATCAGCTGGTTTGTCAACAGATTTATGGCAGGATGTGAGCCAGACCGATGTACTGAACAGGCCCACCGTTGCAGTAACCAGAGCGTATCTAAATCGTATGTCAGACCAGACAGACATGCTAACGAACGAGTTGAGAATGAATGAACCTTACAAAATTAGCGTGGTAAGACGTGCTAAAAATAACCTATTTTATCATCTAAACAGCCAATTTTACCGACCGGAGGGCACTTTAGTCACAATAGGGAATTTGCCAGACAGGCCTGAATACAATCCGAAAAAACAATGTAGCCAACCCACTTTCAGGTAACATTTACATGGGGTAGTTCCGTTCAAATTCAGGATTAAAACTTGGTTATATATGATTTTTTCGGTTAAAATGAAGCAGTTTTTTTACCGATGCCGGCAGATGGACCAAAGAGGACAAGAATGTTTGACGAAAGCGTTAATTTGAGCGCTCAAACAAATTTTCGGACTGAGTAGCTGTCAATCCGGAACTGCAACTCTTTTGTTTATGCCAACGAACACGATTTCACCCGAGGTTGCTTTTGCGCAACTGGGTCTTTCCTTACCACCTGCTCCTCAGCCATTGGGTGTTTATAAACCTTACCTGATCGACGGCAAGTACCTGTACGTTTCGGGGCATGGTACCG
Source organism: Spirosoma koreense (assembly GCF_054777875.1). Lineage (NCBI taxonomy): Bacteria > Pseudomonadati > Bacteroidota > Cytophagia > Cytophagales > Cytophagaceae > Spirosoma > Spirosoma koreense. The sequence goes on from NZ_BAAHAC010000029.1 coordinate 947,296, forward strand.
TCAGAGACGACAAAAGCCTAATCATCGGCCGCATTGGTGAAGATATGGATATTGAGGAAGGTAAACTGGCGGCCCGGCAGGTAGGCCTGGCTATATTGTCGACCATTCGCACCAACCTCGGTAGCCTCGACCGCGTGAAGCGGGTCATTAAAGTGCTGGGTATGGTCAACTGCGTACCCGATTTCAAACGGCATCCGTATGTCATCAACGGATGCAGCGAACTGTTTGCGGCCGTTTGGGGTGAAGAAAACGGCATTGGGGTCCGCTCTGCTGTGGGTATGGGATCGCTGCCCGACAACATTCCGGTCGAAATCGAGGCTCTGTTTGAACTTGCCTGACCGATGGAGCAAACGTCCTGGTACCAAATCGACGACCTGAACCAGATCGATACCCCCGCTCTGGTTATTTATCCGGACCGTGTACGGCAGAATATCGCGCTGCTGGTCGATGGAATCGACGATGTTAACCGCTTACGTCCGCACGTAAAGACGCACAAAACCCGGGAAGCCACGCAGCTCATGCTCGAAGCGGGTATCCGCAAATTCAAGTGTGCCACCATTGCCGAAGCGGAGATGCTGGCTCAGGCTGGCGCGCCGGATGTGCTGCTGGCCTATCAGCCGAACGGGGTGAAGATGCACCGGCTGCTGGCACTGATGAAAGCTTACCCCGATACACAGTTTTCCTGCCTGGTCGATAACCTCGACACCGCCCGCGAGCTGTCAACCCAGGCTCAGGAAGCGGGGCTGGTCGTTCCAGTTTATATCGATCTGAACGTGGGGATGAATCGAACGGGTATTACACCCGACAAGAATGTGCTTTCGCTCTATACCGAACTTAGCCAACTGAAAGGCATACGGCCCGTAGGTCTGCATGCCTATGATGGGCACATGCGCAATCCGGACCTAGCCGCCCGGAAAGCAGAGTGCGACGCATCGTTTGCGCCCGTACAACAATTGAGCGACCAGTTGACTGCACTCGGTTTCGGAAAGCCGGTCATCGTTGCGGGAGGAAGCCCGAGTTTCCCGATTCATGCTCAGCGGGGAGAGGTCGAGTGCAGCCCCGGTACGTTTGTCTACTGGGACAAGACGTATCTGGGTATTTTGCCGGAGCAACCTTTTCAGTCGGCCGCGCTGGTCGTAGCCAGGGTTATATCGCTGCCGGGCCCTACAAAAATCTGTTTGGACCTGGGCCATAAAGCTATTGCGGCCGAGTCGCCGTTAGAGCAGCGGGTCACGTTCCTGAATGCCCCCGACTTACAGGCCGTCGGGCAGAGCGAAGAACACCTAGTGCTGGAAGCGGGCGAAAATCACGGTTATCGCATTGGCGACGTCTTGTATGGCTTGCCGAATCACATTTGTCCGACCTGTGCGCTTTATGAGCGTGGGTTCACAATTGAAGCGGGCAGGCTAACCGGCGAATGGCGCACAATTTCCCGCGATCGAACCCTGACGTATTAATGCCTAGGTTCGTGAGTTATAGCTAATTTTTGTCATCCCGACGCCAGGAGGGACCTTAAAGCTTATTCGTTAGTGAGTCAGGATGCACTAAGATCCCTCCTGGCGTCGGGATGACAAAACAAAGACTCTTCAGATGAATGACTATTGACCAGCAGACAATTATATTGCTTTATACTTTTCTAAGACAGGCTGATTTGTCCATTGACCGAGTTCGTTGGACTTCCTGGAAAGAACTTGCTCACTTTTACCAGGATAAACTTAAACCGACTCAAGTAATTAATATTTTAGATTCTACGGTTATTATAGAAGCCTCTTGGTTAGAAAGAATTATTCAACATAGAGCTGCTTTTAAGCCTTCCGAATACGAAATTTTACGCGCTACGCTGCTTTATTACCAAGAGCTACTAGATCAATCCGACCCTGCTACCGTCCAGATCGAAACCTGCTCCCTATGGATTAAATACTTAACTTATACACTTTTAGAGCCCTATTTAAGTCGAAATGTTCGAGACCGATGTATGTCTCCAGAACACTACTTAGAAAATCCAGCAGTAAAGACATACCCTTTGGAAGAGCTCGTTGACATTCAAGGCCTAATTAAAACTGTTTAATAAGGACTTTACTCCCCTTAAATCAGTATTGACCTTTGCCATAACTCGGGTTGTAATAAAAGCCTGCTCAACCAATGGACTGCTACGGTTTCTTTTCCTCTTTGGGCGTTTCCGAGGCTTTTTTGGCCAGCTCGGCAATAGCCTGCTCATTGAGTCCGCCAATGACGTCGAGTTGGGGCATTGCCTTTTTCAAATCCGCTACTCCCTGATCGGTTACTTTGGTTTGCCAGAGATAGACGGTCTTCAGGCTCTTCAGGCTTTGCAGTTCAGCCAGCCCCGCGTCGGTGATAGCCGTACCGTAGAGGTTCAGGTACTCCAGATTACTCAACCCGTTCAGTTGTTTCAGCCCGGCATCTGTAATTTTGGTTTGCTCCAGATGTAGTTTCTGGAGATTCTTCAACCTGGCAACCTGCGCCAGTGCCGCGTCCGTGATTTCCGTATCGCCGAGCTTAAGCCAAACGATCTGATTACTAAGCTTTGGCAGAACGGAGGCCTGTGCATCGCTGAACGTTCGGATATTTACGGCGCTCACTTCGAGCTGATTTTGCTCTTTCGACAACGGCAGAACCAGTAAACCCGTTTTCTTCACCTCGTCGATTATCTTCGGGTCGGCCGCGGGCACTTTCATGGTCAGTACCGGCGACTCGGGGGCGGGACCGCTGCTGGCCACGCGGGCACCTTCGGCTGATGTCGGTCCATTGCCACCCAGCGAAGCCAGAACAGGCCGAATGGCATCGCTGACCTTCAGATCGGATACTTTTTTATCGAAGGTAGCGCCCTGATCGATCCACCAGGTCAGCAGGGCCACCTGGCTATCGGTCAGTTGCGGCTTGCCTTTAGGCGGCATATGATGGTCGTCTTCTTCGGGCAATAGACAAACTTTTACCAGACCACTCTTCCGGCCGTTGCCCGTTACCAGTACCGGTCCATCTTCGGAGCCCTTCCTGATCTGGTCGGGCCCATCCAGTCGCAAACCCGCTTTGGACTTATCGGCATTATGGCATTGAACACAGCGGGTTTGCAGAATCGGATTGACGATCTGCTGATATACCTTCGCCTGAGCGACATCGGTGATTGGCTCGAATGTCATTTTGGTTTGCTTCGGCCCTACCCCCGTCAGCGTCCGAATGGGGGCTGGTGCATATTGAGTGAGGTAATCAGACCCGTGAGTCAGGTTACCGCCCAGGTGCCCCGTCGATAGCAAAAGCAACAAAGCAATACCCAGGACCGGTAAATATAAGAGCGGAGCAAACGAAACAAACCGTCCCAGATTCTCCGACTTAACCGACCAGGCAACCCACGCCAGAGCAGTAACACCGATTCCCTGCCATTTGTGCGCTTCCAGGGTTTCGGCGTCGTAACCGCCCGCCAATGACAGCATGTAGCCGAAAATACAGGCCATCGTGGCGCTAACGGCCGACCAGAATAGAATCAGCGTAATAGTGTGGGGACTCACCGAATTCCGGCGCGTCAGTCGGTCTAGTTCGAGCAAGCCTGCAATAAGCAGAAACCCGATAGGTAAGTGAACGATGAGTGGGTGAAAATGCCCCCAGAACAATACCCAGTCGGCGGGGGGCGCAGTGGCTACCTGCAGCAGCATAGATACATTCCTCATTAGCACATCAGGCAACCCGCTCCAGTTTGATAGGGTACGTCTTTTTAGAGGCCCACTGAGCTACGTAAATATTGTCATCTTCATCGATCAGCACGTCGTGCGGGTGCAGAAATGGTGAATTGCTCCGATCCTTACGCTGTTCGGCGAGTTTACCATCCTGATATACTGGTGCCGTACCGCCCGGTGTCGAAACGACTTTGTCATTCTTATCCAGAATGGTAATATAGCCTGAATCCGGGTAGGCATCGGATGTGCTGCGAAACACAGCGCCGTAGATATTATCGCCATGCAGAACGGGCCGACAGATAAACGAACCCGGCAAAGCGATGGTCGACAGGTATTTGCCATCCAGCGAGAACCGCTTGAGCGCATTGTGCCGACGATCGGTAATCAATAAAGTCGGATTGCCCGCTACCCGCCGATCTACGGCGATTCCGTGGCAGCAGTCGAAGGTGTCATTAGTTTCCCCTTTGCCGCCAAACACTTTAATCAGCTTACCGGATTTATCGTACTGCATGACGTAGTTCAGACCGTAGCCGTCTACGACATAGATATCACCATTTGCCGGATTGATGGCCGTTTCGGTCGGTTTAAACTGGCTTGGATAATCGTATTTTCCGCTTTCTTTCGGATAGTCCAGTTTCATCAATTCCCGGCCTTTCAGGTCGGTTTTGATCACCTGATGGCGGTCGGTATCGGTAATCAGCAGGAACTGATCACTTCCTTCACCACCCAGGGTCAGCCCGTGTCCACCGGGGTACGTATGGCCCCAGTTTTCGAGGAGCTTACCAGATTTATCGTATATGAGAATATTGTTTTTTGTCTCGTTCGTCAACAGAATAACCCGGCCTTTGGCATCCAGTACCATTTCGTGGCAGTCGTTTACCGGATTCGTCGCTGGGTCCAGCACACCCCAGCCCGGTACCACCCGATACCGGAAATTATTGTGGCCGATCGTGATCACATCCTTACGGGTTCGAGCTGATTTAGCGGATAGGATGGTCGGTGCCGCCACAGCTGACAGGGCTGTCAACGACGACTTAGCGATAAAGGAACGGCGGGAAAGGAACGAAGACATAGCTATCAGGCAAACGGTTTACCTTAAAAGAACACGGGAGTAAAACTTTACTGCAAGACGGGCACACACCTGCTTAGGTCTACCCAAAACAAAACCCGGCCGCCTGTATGCTGGTGGATGATTCCAACATACAGGCGACCGGATTTTAATTACTTCTTAACTGATCTACTTCTGATCAGTGTCCTCTTTAGCATCGTTGGGGCGACCGTGCCCTTTGCGCATATGCCCTTTCATGGATTCCAGCTTGGCAAACTGATCGGCGGTGAGCAGGCTTTTCAGCTTGGCTTTGTAATCGTCGGCATTGGCTTTCAGGGCCTGCGCTTTCGCATGGTTATCGTCGGTGCTAGCCTGGATGGCATTTACTTTCTGCGCACGGGATAAGGTGGCGTCGTACACTTTTTGAGAGGTCGTCTTGTCCAGACTTAGCTCCTGCGTCATCCGGTCCGTCATTTTGCGGGCTCGTGTTTCCGGATCGGCCATTGGGCGTTGACCCATAGACCGGTTTTTCCCTATCCGCGTGGTTGTCTGCGCTTGTGGGTCGGGGGTTGTGTTTTGCTGAGCCAGCAGTGGTAACGAAAGGAGCGAGAGCATAAGCCCGCTCAAAGCAAGTTTCTTCAACATGGTTCTTTTGGTTTACTGTGAACCTAAGACTGTTGAAGGGCCTCCAGGTTTAATAACCCGGCGGGATTTAATTTGAACTTAATCAGCCAGCGTTCGGGTAATCAACGCAGCGATTTGCTCCAACCCTTCGGCATCGGCCTCACTGAAATCATTCAGTTGGTCGCTGTCTACGTCCAGCACCATAATGACCCCGCCGTTCCGGTCGAACACGGGCACGACGATTTCAGACTTCGAGGCTGAACTACAGGCAATATGGCCGGGAAACTGCTCCACATCGGGCACCAGAATGGTTTCCCGGCGGGAATAAGCCGCTCCACAAACCCCTTTACCAAACCCGATGCGGGTGCATGCAATGGGCCCCTGAAAAGGTCCTAAAACGAGTTGGTCGTCTTTTTTCAAATAAAAACCGATCCAGAAAAAGCCAAAGGCCTCTTTCAGAGCAGCGGTGATATTGGCAAGATTAGCCACCAGATCCGACTCACCTTCGATGAGCGCGGCTACCTGCGGAATCAGGCTTTCGTAAATGGCTTTTCGCTCGGTTGTCTGGGGGATAAAAAGTGTTTCAGCCATGATTTTGGGCTATAATTCGGTTTATAAACAGGCAAAGCCGTAAACTCACAACCACTTTTATACGCCAATTAGTTGCGGGTGAAAAACTGGATTAGCACAATGCTGACGGTTGTCAGTAAGGTACTGGCTCCTACCCGAATCAGGGTAGGTATGAAGAGCGATAAGCTGCTGGCTTCGATAAAAAACAGGGCGGTGTGATGAATAAGCGTCAGCACTAACACGTACCGGAAAAACGGTCCGGCTCCGAGTTGTCGCAACCCAAACTCGATTCGTGTCTCCAAACCCGGTACGTCGATAAAGGCGCGTACCACCAGCGGTCGGCAGTAAGCCATCAGGACCGTTGCGGCCGCGTGCATACCCAGCGTGTTGTAGAACGTGTCCACGAGGACGCCCGTTACGAAAGCGATGAGTAGGAGCCAGGTCATGCTGATCTCATTGGGCAGCAACAAAATGCAGGCAATGTAAATAAAGCAGAACGCATAATCGAACAACACGACATTCCGCACGAGCAGAATCTGCAACGCCAGGTAGAGAACAAACAAAAAGGCCGTAGACAGGATTTCGCGTAGGGTCATCTAGTGTAGTCATCAGTCGATGGTTATCAGTGGTTAGCCACAAACATGGCAAATGGCTACCGACAGCCGTCTACTGTTCTATTTTTCCTTTTCAACTTTTTCCAATTGCTCCTGCTCCTTTTGCAGTTGGTTTTCGACAACGTATACAAAGGCCAGGTTACTAAAGTCGGTTGCCAGATCGAGCGTCAGGTCATGAAACGTCTGGTTCGGCTGTACACCCACGGACCGAACGCGCCCAATAAGAATACCGGGTGGGAACGTTAAACTGAACCCGGACGTAACGACTGAATCGCCCTGACTGACGGGTTTATCCCGCCGAACATCCATCAGTTTGATCAACCGTGGATTAACCCCATCCCAGCGGGTCGAACCAATCTCGTTGGCTTTCACCAATTTTGAGGATACCAGGAACTCGGAGTGCAAAATCGAGATAACGTACGAGAAGTGCGGACTGCAAACTTTTATTTTGCCCACCAATCCAGTCGGCGAAATGACAGCCATACCCGGTCGAATTCCGTCGTCGGTCCCTTTATCGATGGTAATGTAGTTGTTGGCGAATTGGGTAGTATTGTTCACTACCTTCGCCACCGTAAATTTAAACCGGCTTGCAAACACAGAATCCGCCTGATAGGCAGCAGGTGCCGCGGGCTTACTTTGCAGCAACTGCGTCAGTCTGGCGTTGAGCTGTTGATTCTCCAGCGCCAGATCGGCGTTTACCTGCCGCAAACGGGCGTATTCGTTAGCTGCGTTCGACCAGGCCATGACCTTCGCTACGTAGCGGTTCGAGGTGTTGAAATACGTAGCACTCCAGTAGTTACTGCTGTTGATAATGAAGTAGAAACAAAGTACCTCCAGCAGCACAAACAGTATGAAGTGGCGACTTCGAATAAAAAAGTCTACTAATTCGCCCATGGGGTGGTAGTGCCGGACCTCCGGGCCCGGTTGCATAGCAGTCGGTTCGCAGCCGGACCAGCCAGCCCGGCACTACGTTAGCTGATCAGAACTGACTTATATAAATCCAGGTTCTTAATGACCTCGCCCGTACCTTTCACGACCGCCTTGAGCGGATCGTCGGCCACGTGAATTGGGAGCTTGGTTTTCGCACCCAGCCGTTTATCCAGTCCGTGCAGCAGGGCGCCCCCCCCCGTCAGGTGGATGCCGTTGGTGTAAATATCGGCCGACAGTTCCGGTGGCGAAATTTCAAGGGCTTTCATGGTAGCTTCTTCGATTTTCGAGATGGACTTGTCGAGCGAATACGCGATTTCGCTGTAGGTTACCTTAATTTCTTTCGGAATCCCGGTCATCAGGTCACGACCACGGATTTCATAATCGGCTGGCGGGTTGTCGAGTTCGGGCAGAGCCGAGCCCACTTCCATTTTGATTTGTTCAGCCGACCGTTCCCCGATGAGCAGGTTATGCTCCCGACGCATGTAATCGACGATGTCCCGGGTAAAGACATCACCCGCGATCCGGATCGATTGTTCGCAGACGATACCCGACAGCGCAATGACAGCGATTTCGGTCGTCCCGCCCCCGATATCCACGATCATCGTTCCGTTGGGCTGCGTAATGTCGATGCCTATACCGATAGCGGCTGCAATCGGTTCGTGTACCATGTACACTTCTTTGGCACCTGCATGTTCGGCCGAATCCTTTACCGCCCGCTTCTCCACTTCGGTGATTCCCGACGGAATGCAGATAACCATTCGGTGCGACGGCGAGAAAAGTTTACTGCCCGTATCGATCATTTTGATCATTCCCCGAATCATGAGCTCAGCGGCCGTAAAATCGGCAATAACGCCATCTTTCAGGGGACGAATCGTTTTAATATTTTCGTTAGTCTTTTCGTGCATTTGCATGGCCTTGTGGCCAATCGCCAGTACTTTGCCGCTCGCCTTATCCATAGCAATAATCGAGGGCTCATCCACCACGATCCGATCCTTATGAATAATCAGGGTATTCGCTGTGCCCAGGTCAATCGCGATATCGCTGGTTAAAAAATTAAAAAGTCCCATTATATAGCAAGCGCCGAACGCCTTATTACGGATACAGGTTTTAAAAGTTTGCAAAAATATAGATTATTCAAGACAATGTCGTCACACCGGAATGTATAATGATCAAGCAATCACGGGAAATAGCCTTGAGAAGCTGCCAGAACCATTTTGCATGATTCATTCTCTATTATACATTACTTTTGCACTATTATGGGAATTCGTTCAGTTGTCAGTAAGCCGTTAGCCAAGTGGGTTGTCGAGCGCCAGCAAGCCTGGATGTACCAGCCTGACGAGGCTCAGCAGCGTTGGTTTCAACGGTTGATCGACGGCGGCCGCGATACGGTATTCGGTCAGGACCACCGCCTGAAAGACGTACAGACAATTGCCGAATTCCGGCAGGCGGTTCCCGTACGAGATTACGAGGACCTGAAACCGTACATCGAACAGATTCTGAACGGCGGAACCGACGTGCTCTGGAAAGGAAAGCCGCTGTATATGGCCAAAACCTCGGGCACCACTTCGGGTACCAAATACATTCCCATCAGCCAGGATTCGATCTCCAACCACATTGACTCCGCCCGCGACGCGCTGCTGAACTACATTGATGAAACGGGAAACAGCGCATTTCTGGATAAAAAACTTATTTTTCTTTCGGGTAGCCCGGAACTGACGCAAAAAGCAGGCATCAACATCGGACGGCTGTCGGGAATTGCGAACCACCACGTGCCTGCCTACCTGCGGACTAACCAGCTACCCAGCTACGAAACCAATACCATCGACGATTGGGAAGCGAAGCTGGAACGGATCATCGACGAAACTCTGCCGCAGCCGATGTCGCTCATTTCCGGAATTCCACCCTGGGTACAGATGTACTTCGACCGGATTCGGGAACGCACAGGCAAACTGATCAAAGACGTTTTTCCGGATTTCTCAGTCTTTGTTTACGGCGGGGTCAACTTTGAACCCTACCGCGCCAAACTGTTTGAAAGCATAGGCAAGCGCGTCGATTCAATTGAGACATATCCGGCTTCCGAAGGCTTTATTGCTTTTCAGGATTCGCAAACAGAAGAGGGGCTGTTGATGCTCCTGGACAGCGGCATCTTTTTCGAATTCATTGCCGCCGACGAGTACTTCACCGAAAACCCGCGCCGTCTCACAATCGATGAAGTCGAGTTGGGCAAAAACTACGCAGTGATTATTAACAACAACGCCGGGCTCTGGGGTTATTCGCTCGGTGATACGGTTAAGTTTGTATCGCGCGAGCCTTATCGGCTACTGGTGACGGGCCGGATCAAGCATTTCATTTCGGCCTTTGGTGAACACGTTATTGGCGAAGAAGTCGAGAAAGCCCTGAAAGACGCCATGCAGAAGCACCCTGAAACGGAAGTTGTCGAATTCACGGTTGCCCCCATGGTCAGTCCCACAGAAGGTTTGCCTTATCACGAATGGCTGGTTGAGTTCGCTACGCCCCCGCACAACATCCAGGCTTTCGCGCAAGATGTAGACAATCGCCTGACAGAACTAAACGTTTATTACGACGATCTGATTACTGGGTCAATTCTGCAACCGCTGAAACTGACCAGTCTGCCACGCGGTGCTTTTCAGCGGTATATGAAATCGCAGGGTAAACTGGGCGGTCAGAATAAAGTGCCGCGTCTGGCGAATGATAGGAAGATTGCGGATGGGTTACTGGAGGTAAACGAAACGGCGTGATCGTATGGAAGCAATAAATTATCTTACTGATGCTGAGTGGCGTAGAAAAGCGGTGGTTGTTGATTTAATCGAACTAAAACGGCATTACAAGACAGGCCATGATGTGATTGTTTATCTTCAGGAAGAACTTGAAAATTTGCTTGATTTAGAGTTAACAAAGCAAGAAGAAACCATTTCATGGGCTGAATTGAAAAATCAGTTGAAAGATGAGAGGTGGCTTGACTAATCATTTTCTTTAAGAAATCAGCCGCCAAACAGCTTCGTCAACTCCCCAAGACCATGCTTGGTAGAGTCGCATCGGCTATCGACGACTTGGCCAACGATCCACATCAGACTGACTGCAAAAAGTTGAAGAGCGTTGAGGACACATATCGAATTAGAATTGGCGATTACCGTGTGCTTTATACCGTCGATGATAGTATTGTAACGGTAGAAGTCGTTAAAATAGGTGATCGGAAAGATATTTATGAGTAATTCCTCCCCCAAACGTCATATTGCCATCCTTGGCTCGACGGGTTCTATCGGAACCCAGGCCATCGACGTGATTAAGGCCCACCCCGACCAGTTTCAGGTTGAGGTATTGACTACGAATACAAACGCCCAGCTCCTAATTCAACAGGCTGTTGAACTGAAACCAAACGTTGTGGTAATCTGTAATGAGGATTATTACGACCCGGTTTTTGCCGCCCTCGATCCGATGGGCATCAAGGTATACGCTGGTGCCAAAGCCATTGCCTCAGTTGTGCAAATGGACACCGTGGACATGGTATTGACAGCCATGGTCGGCTATGCTGGTCTATTGCCGACCATCAAAGCCATTGAAGCGGGCAAATCCATTGCGCTGGCAAACAAAGAAACGCTGGTAGTAGCGGGCGAGCTGATTACCCGACTGGCCGCGGAGAAGGGCGTGAACATCTACCCCGTCGATTCCGAACATTCAGCTATTTTTCAGTGCCTGGTCGGTGAGTTCCATAACCCCATCGAGAAAATTATCCTGACTGCGTCGGGTGGGCCGTTTCGCGGCAAGTCGCGCGAATTCCTATCGACGGTAACGAAAGCGCAGGCGCTCAAGCACCCAAACTGGACGATGGGCGCAAAGATCACGATCGACTCGGCGACGCTGATGAACAAGGGGCTGGAGGTTATCGAGGCCAAGTGGCTGTTCAGACTGCGGGCTGATCAGATCGATGTTGTCGTTCATCCGCAGAGCATCATTCACTCACTGGTGCAATTTGAAGACGGCAGCCTGAAAGCGCAAATGGGCCTGCCCGATATGCGCCTGCCGATTCAGTTTGCGCTGGGATATCCCAATCGGTTAAGGTCTGATTTCCCGCGGTTTAACTTCCTGGATTACCCCTCCCTCACATTCGAACAGCCGGATCGGAAAACTTTCCGTAATTTGCAACTCGCGTTCGATGCCCTCGAACGGGGGGGAAATGCTCCCTGTATCATTAATGCAGCTAATGAAGTAGCGGTAGAGGCATTTCTGCACGATCGCATCGGTTTTCTGGAGATTTCAGACATCATCGAGCTATGTCTGGCCAAAGTATCGTTCGTTCAGACGCCGGCCTATGATGATTATGTCTACACCAACGAGGAAGCCCGCCAACTGGCTACGGATCGAATTAAAAGTTTGGTTTAACTGTTTGTATCGGACCACCCTCAACCAGCGTTTCTAAATTACATGACATATTGGATATGGTTTAGCATTGGCATTATTCTTGGTATCCTTTTACTACGATTGTTTGGACGTCGATCCAAATAAATCAGGAAGTAACTTAGCCTTCTAGCAGATTAGCATACATGGAAATTTTAATTATGGCCGGACAACTCATTCTGGGTCTGTCCATTTTAGTAGGATTACACGAATTAGGGCACTTGCTGGCTGCTAAGGCATTCGGCATGCGTGTAGAGCAATATTTCATCGGATTTCCCCCAAAGATATGGAGCATCAAACGGGGCGAGACCGAGTACGGCGTTGGGGCTATTCCGCTGGGTGGGTTCGTAAAAATTTCGGGTATGATCGATGAATCCCTCGATACGGCCCACGTCAATGCAGAGCCGCAACCGTACGAATTCCGGGCCAAACCAGCCTGGCAGCGACTGATTGTCATGCTTGGCGGCATCATCGTCAACGTAATCGTGGGTATTCTGATTTTTGTCGTTATAGCTTATAAAAACGGCAATACCTACCTGGCCGCAAAAGACGCTAAATACGGAATTGTCGCTTACGACTTAGCCAAAAGCATTGGCCTGCGCACCGGCGATAAAATTGTCAAGGTGAACGGGAAACCAATTACCGATTTCAATGAAATTCGCAGTTCCGACGTGTTTCTGGGCGACAACAGTTCCTACACCGTCGAACGGAATGGAAAGCTGGAGGATATTTATATTCCCAATAACTTCGTCGATAAATTAGCTGATAAAAAAGCTTCCGGCCAGTTTATCGAACCCATCGAGCCGTTCAAAGTAGCAGAACTGGTACCTGGCCAGCCGGCGGTCAAGGCGGGGTTGAAATCGGGGGATATTATCACCAGCGCTAACGGAAAACCCATTCATTTTTACCACGAATTTACGGAGCTTGTCAAACCGCTCAAGAGCAAACCGCTGACGCTGACGGTCAACCGAAATGGTCAATCCGTTACGCTCAACATCACGACTACGCCCGACGGCACCATTGGCTTCTATCCCCAACTGCTGTTACCCCTGACCACGCAGGAATACACGTTTGGCGAAGCCCTAAACGTGGGAACCAAACGAGCTTTCCAGGTTGTATTCGACAACATCAAAGGGTTTGGCAAAATTTTCCGGGGCGAAGTATCGGCTTCCAAAGCCCTGAGTGGGCCGATCGGCATTGCTCAGAATTTGTTTGGCGGTATCTGGGTCTGGGATCGGTTCTGGACGGTTACCGGGCTGCTTTCTATGGCGCTTGCGTTTATGAACGCTCTGCCTATTCCGGCACTCGACGGTGGTCACGCCACCATACTGGGGTACGAAATTATCTCGGGTCGTAAACCCTCCGACCGGTTCCTCGAAGGGGCTCAGCGGGTGGGGATGGTTATCCTGCTCGGCCTGATGGCTTTTGCTATTTTCAACGACGTTTTCAAAGCCGTTTTTTAATCCTTGAAACTAACGAAACGATCAATCAGTCTGATGCTATTGGTGGCCGGTTGCCTGGTAGGCAGTCGGCCACTGACGCTTCATGATTTTCACGCCAGCGTGACCCAAATGCAGTATAATCCGAAAGAGCGAACGTTTGAGATCAGTGTCCGCATCTTTACGGATGACTTTGAGAAAGGCCTCTCGGCGGCAACAGGGAACAAAATTATGCTGTCCAGTACGCCCGGCCCGAACGATAAAAACGAGCCGTTGATCGAAAAATACATTCTTGCTCATTTCAACTACGTCAGTCCACAAAAACAGCCAAAACCTATAAAATATGTGGGTCATGAGGTGGAGGCAGATGCCAACTGGGTTTATCTGGAAATGCCCTACCCAGAAGCATTTCATGGTGGCTTGCTGAAACAGAATGTGCTGATGGAGTTGTTTGACGACCAGGTCAATATGGTCAATATTCAATATCAGGGGCAGAAAAAAACGTTTGTCTTCCGTAAAAACCAGCCGATTCAGGACCTTTCGTTCGATTAATAAATTTATCCAACTACAAACTATTCTATTTAGTTACTTTTGCAATCCTGGTAAAGTCTGTCATCCAGTCATAGTATACGTTGCTGGCACAGGGCTTGCAGATAACATATACCCCTCTTTTCTTAACAGTTTAGGTACCTACCACGTAATAGAAGCTGTCAGCTTGACAGTGTATATATGATTTCAGAAAAAGAATTAGCTACCCGTTTGTTGCTGGCCGATTTCGATTCGGACAATTTGGAAATTGTACCGCTCGGTTCGCCAGAAGGGTTAGATGACGATTATGAATTACCGGCAAATCTGCCCATTCTGCCGGTTCGCAATACGGTTTTATTTCCAGGTATGGTCATTCCCGTTACGGTTGGACGCTCCAAATCGATCCGGCTGGTCAAACGGGCGTACAAAGGCAATCGGATCATTGGCGTAACAGCCCAGTTGAATCAGCAGAAAGACGAACCAACTGCCGACGATTTATACCGATTTGGCACGGTAGCCTATATCATCAAAATGATTACCCTGCCCGATGGAAACATAACGATTATCATTCAGGGTAAAAAACGCTTCGAAATTACGCAGATCACGCAGGAAGAGCCGTTCATGATGGCGCAGGTTCGGCAGATCGACGATGCCTTCCCGAATGTCAACAAAAAAGAAGGCAAAGCGCTGCTGCAATCGCTGAAGGATGCCGCCTATAAAATCTTGCGGCTCAATCCCGAAATTCCTCAGGAAGCCCGGATTGCACTCGACAATATCGAAAGCCCTACCTTCCTGCTGCATTTTTTATCCTCAAACCTCAACGCCGAAGTGGCTGACAAACAGCGGCTTCTGGAGCTTCTGGAGGGTAGCCAACAGGCGAATCTGTTGCTGGAGTATATGCTCCGCGAAGTTCAGTTGCTTGAGCTGAAGCGCGAAATTCAGTCCAAAGCTTCGTCGGATCTCGATCAGCAGCAACGGGATTATTACCTGCGCCAGCAAATGAAAGTCCTTCAGGACGAACTGGGAATGGACAACCCCGACCGCGAGATCGACGAGCTGCGAATGAAAGGAGATCGAAAAAAATGGTCTACTGAAGTCCGGGCCCATTTCGATAAAGAACTGAATAAGTTACAGCGCATCAACCCAATGGCCCCGGAATACCCGGTGACCATGAATTACGTCGAGCTGATGGTCGACCTGCCCTGGAACGAGTTCACGAAAGATAATTTCGACCTGAAGCGGGCACAGAAAATTCTGGATACGGACCACTTCGGGCTGGAGAAAGTAAAAGAGCGGATTATCGAGTACCTCGCCGTTCTGAAATTGAAGAACGACATGAAAGCCCCTATTCTTTGCCTGTATGGCCCGCCGGGCGTAGGCAAAACCTCGCTGGGTAAATCGGTTGCCAAGGCGTTGGGGCGTAAATATTGCCGTATGTCGCTGGGTGGTGTGCACGACGAGGCCGAGATTCGTGGTCACCGCAAAACCTACATTGGCGCGATGCCTGGCAAGGTGATTCAGAATATTCGTAAAAGTGGCACCGCTAATCCGGTGTTTATCCTGGACGAGATCGATAAGGTTAGTTCCGATTTTCGGGGCGATCCATCGTCAGCGCTGCTCGAAGTCCTCGACCCGGAGCAGAACTCGACCTTTATGGACAACTACCTGGAAACCGAGTTCGACCTGTCGCGGGTGTTGTTCATCGCCACCGCTAATTCGCTCGACACCATTCAGCCCGCCCTGCGCGATCGGATGGAGATCATCGATATTGCCGGCTACACCGTCGAAGAGAAACTCCAGATTGCCAAAAAATACCTGATTCCGAAACAACGCAAAGACCACGGGCTGAAACCTAAAGATCTGGTGATCGAAGACAAAGCCATTCTGCGCATTATCGAGGGGTATACCCGCGAATCCGGGGTTCGGAATCTGGAACAAAAAATTGGGGCACTGGTCAGAAAAGTTGCCAAATCCATTGCCATGGAGGAGGAATACAACCATACGGTAAAAGCTACCGATATCCCGAAACTGCTCGGCGCCGAGATTTTCGATAAAGAACTCTACGCGGACGACGATATTGCCGGTATTGTAACGGGTCTGGCCTGGACACAGGTAGGGGGCGAAATTCTCCTCATCGAATCGAGCCTGAGTCGAGGAAAGGGCGTATTGACACTATCGGGGCAACTAGGCGATGTGATGAAAGAATCGGCTATTACAGCACTCTCCTACCTGAAAGCGCATGCCGATGATTTAGGCATCGACTACCGGATTTTCAGTAACTACGATCTGCACATTCATATTCCGGCGGGTGCCGTTCCGAAAGATGGCCCTTCGGCCGGGATTACGATGCTGACCTCCATGACGTCGATTTATACACAGCGCAAGGTGAAGCCGTACCTGGCCATGACCGGCGAAGTAACCTTACGGGGTAAGGTTTTACCAGTCGGTGGCATCAAAGAAAAGATTCTGGCGGCTAACCGGGCGGGTATCAAAGAGGTTATTCTTTGTTCCAAGAACCGGAAAGACATCGAGGAGATCAATCAGACGTATATCAAGGATCTGACTTTCCACTACGCGGATACGGTCGATCAGGTGCTGGCCATTGCTCTATTGCCCGGCCAGGTTGGTAAACCCATGAAGTTTATACTGCCGGAAGAGCGAGAGCATCGGGAAGTGGAAAAAGTATACTAATCGACGATCGGATACTGTAAACGCACTTTCCATTGTCAGCACTCCATTTATAAGCTGATAACTATCGACCCGGAGAGTGGCATTACAGTTGTAGTGCCGCCCTCCGGGTCGATAGTTATAAAGGCGTCCTAATCCATTTGCTGTTGCCCACGAAATAAACCGTAAATCGTTCGTGCTGGATTTTCAAAAACTCTCGGCTACGTATCATCAGGCATTATTACGTCAGGTGGTCCCATTTTGGCTCAAACACAGCCAGGATACGCAATGCGGTGGGTATTTCGATATGCTGACAGCAACAGGCGACGTAATCGAGGGAGACAAATTCGTTACGATGCAGGCCCAGCAAGCCTGGGCCTTTGCCTGGATTTATAGTACGCTCGACGGCCAGCCGGCCTGGCTAGCACACGCTCTGCATGGTGCTTCGTTTCTCCGTCAGTTTGCGCATCCTGAAAGCGCAGCCTCTTATACCCAGCTTGACCGACGCGGGCGCCCGGTTGCTCTGGCTTCGGATACTGTGCCAAGTAGCTTTTCTGTGATGGCATACGCGCAACTGTATCGCGCCACTACCGACGACGAGTGGGCTACACTAGCCAAAAAAGTTTTTTCGGAGCTGCTTTCACGCCGGAACGCCTTCATTGAGGAAACGAAGCTGATGCGTAGTGACCACCGGCCAACTCGTCATCTTAGCGAACCGCTTGCTTTACTGAAAGCTACACAGGAAATGCAGCCGTTGTTGGAGGAAGACGACTGGAAACAGCAGATCGACAGCATTGTACAGGAACTATTGCACGAGTTTGTCGACCGACGTACCAGTACGCTCCGGGAATACATCTTACCGGATGGCGCATTTATCAACACCCCCGAAGGCCGTCGGCTCAACGTGGGCCTGATCTTCCAGACTGCTGGCTATCTGTTTGACCTGTACGCCGACAATGCAGCTTCTGTATTCAAGACCAACTCGGCGGGATTTATCAATCGAAAACTGGCCACTCAACTTGTTACCTGGTGTTTGCAAATCTGCGAACAGGCGTGGAACGAATCAGCAGGGGGGCTGGATCAGTATGTAGATCTAAAACGGCAGCCCAGCGTTTTTCCAGACTGGCATCAGAAATGGGCCTGGGTACAGGTAGAAGCACTGGCTGCTCTTTTAAAAGGCTATGCCGCTACCCGCCACCCTGACTGCCTCCGATGGTTCAAACGAATACATGAATACACGTTTCAACATTTTCCCGATCCGAAAAATACGGGCTGGCAGCTGGCGCTCGATCAATACGCGCATCCACTTCTGTCGGCTAAGGCGATTCCAGCAGTTGGCGGTTTCTCACTGATCCGATGCCTGGCCGAAACAGCACAGCTACTGATTAAATGCAATCAGCTCCGACCGGTGGAGCCATCCAGCCGGGCTGGACTTTCCCTGAACCCGTAAATTTTATATTCACTCATTTTTCGCCGGCTGGTACCCATCGATAGCCCCACGCACGTTTCCGAATTGCTGCAGCAACGCTTCGGCTTCGGCTCGATCGACTCCCAGTTCGCTCATCACCATTTTAGCCGCCCGGTCCTGCAATTTGATATTGCTCAGTTGCATATCGACCATTTTGTTGCCTTTTACCCGACCCAGCTGAATCATCACTGAGGTCGAGAGCATGTTCAGGACTAGTTTCTGAGCGGTTCCGGCTTTCATGCGCGTGCTGCCCGTAACGAACTCTGGCCCAACGACCACTTCTACCGGAAACTCAGCCGCCTGCGCTACCGCCGACCCTTCGTTACAAACGATACAGCCAGTCAGTAATCCAGCCCGACGGGCTTCCTGCAAACCACCAATAACGTAGGGTGTACGCCCGGAGGCTGCAATACCGATGACAGTATCCAGTTCATCAGGTTGGTAGGGCGCCATATCTTTCCAGGCCTGTTCAGGGTCATCTTCGGCAAATTCAACTGCTTTTCGAATGGCTCCGTCGCCACCGGCTATCAGGCCAATCACCAGGTCGGGCGGCACCCCATACGTGGGCGGACATTCGGATGCATCCACGATACCCAAACGCCCACTGGTTCCGGCACCGATATAAATGAGTCGCCCACCCTGTTTCATGCGCTTAACGATTTCCGTTACCAGTGCTTCAATTTGCGGAATAGCTTTTTCAACGGCTAGCGGAACGGTTTTATCCTCTTTATTTATGCTTACCAGCAAATGATGCACCGACATCTGCTCTAGATGGTCATAGTGCGAGGCTGTTTCTGTTGTCATAATTCAAAAGTAACAGGTGCACTGGCTAACTAACAAAAAATGATTTTTTCTTGCCTTTCCCAAAAACTGAATGTTTATTTACGGCGTTATTACACTATCAGCGAAATTTCGCTAATCGTTAAATATGATTGCTGACCAACCAACTACCGAGCTTAACAGATTCAGTCGGACGATAACCCAGGAAATCAGTAACCCAGCTGCCAAAGCGATGCTTTATGGCGTCGGCCTGAGTGACGAAGACATGCAAAAACCCCAAATTGGCATCGCCAGCACGGGCTATGAAGGCAACACCTGCAACATGCACCTGAATGGGTTGTCCGTTTATGTCAAGCAGGGTATTCAGGCGAATGGGTTGGTCGGTCTGATTTTTAACACAATTGGTGTATCCGATGGCATGACCAATGGCAACGACGGCATGCGTTATTCACTGCCTAGCCGTGATCTTATCGCCGACTCTATTGAATCGGTAGTAGCGGCTCAGTGGTACGATGGTGTCGTGACGGTAGTCGGCTGCGACAAAAACATGCCGGGCGCTGTCATGGCTATGGCTCGACTCGACCGTCCGGGTATTATGGTATACGGTGGTACGATTCGTTCAGGTCATTATAAAGGTCAAAAACTGGATATCGTTTCAGCTTTTGAAGCCCTTGGCAAGCGCTACGCCGGGAACATTTCCGACGAGGATTATGAAGGAGTGATAAAAAATTCTATCCCAGGTGCCGGTGCCTGCGGAGGTATGTACACGGCCAACACCATGGCCAGCAGCATTGAAGCGATGGGCTTGAGCCTGCCTTTCAGCAGCACGTATCCAGCTACACACGAAGGTAAGCAGGAAGAATGCAAGAAAATCGGAGCCGCCATGCGCATCCTGCTGGAGCGGAATATTACCCCGAAAGAAATCATCACCCGCCAATCGCTCGAAAACGCACTGACTCTTGTGATGGCCCTGGGCGGCTCAACGAATGCCGTTTTGCATTACCTGGCGATTGCGCGCGCAGCCGGTATCCAACTCACCATCGACGAAATTCAGGCGATCAGCGATCGCACGCCTTTACTGGCTGATCTGAAACCAAGCGGTAAATATTACATGGAAGACCTGCTTGGCATCGGTGGGGTACCAGCTGTAACAAAGTACCTGTATCAGAATGGCTTCATTCACGGCGATTGCCTGACGGTTACGGGTAAAACCGTAGCGGAAAATCTGGCCGAAGCATCAGACCTGAATTTTGACACCCAGAAGATTATATTTCCGCTAAGCCAACCCATCAAGTCAACGGGGCATATACAAATCCTGCGTGGTAATTTAGCCCCTACCGGCTCGGTAGCCAAAATCACGGGAAAAGAAGGGCTGAAATTTGAAGGTACGGCCAAAACTTTCGAACACGAAAGCGAAATCATCGACGCCCTGCAAAAAGGCGAAATTCTACCGGGCCAGGTTCTTGTTATCCGTAATGCGGGTCCCAAAGGTGGTCCGGGCATGAGCGAAATGCTGAAGCCTACCTCGGCCATTATGGGCGCAGGACTGGGCGATAAAGTAGCCCTGATCACGGACGGACGGTTTTCGGGTGGTACTCACGGTTTCGTAGTCGGTCACGTAACGCCGGAAGCCTACGAAGGCGGCCCTATTGCGCTCGTTCGCAACGGCGACCAGATCACCATTGACGCTACCAAGCGCGAACTGACCTTACATGTCTCCGACGAGGAACTGGCGCACCGGAAGAGTGAATGGCAACAACCCGATCCATTATTTACTAAGGGCGTACTGGGTAAATACATCCGGAACGTCAAGTCAGCGAGCGAGGGGTGCGTAACGGACGAAGTCTAGAGAATACTAATAGACACATAGTAACACAACAAACTGAATACGACCTTAAATCGAGCAAGCATCATGGAAGCAATCGCCAGCGTCATGCC
Organism: Spirosoma koreense; assembly: GCF_054777875.1. NCBI lineage: Bacteria > Pseudomonadati > Bacteroidota > Cytophagia > Cytophagales > Cytophagaceae > Spirosoma > Spirosoma koreense. Next base: position 968,007 of record NZ_BAAHAC010000029.1, read on the forward strand.
GGAAGTTATCGAAACGGCTTCGGCACCTACTTACATTAACGGCTCGCACGCCCTTATGATGGCCCTTGTTGCCGAAGGCGTCGAAACCATTTTTGGGTATCCCGGCGGTGCCATCATGCCCGTCTATGATGCTCTATATGATTATCAGCATCAGCTGAACCACATTCTGGTGCGCCACGAACAGGGAGCCGGTCATGCTGCCGAAGGCTACGCCCGGGTAACGGGCCGGGCTGGGGTATGCCTGGTTACCTCCGGACCGGGAGCGACTAACCTCGTCACGGCCATTGCCGACGCCCTGATCGATTCTACGCCGATGGTCTGCATTGTGGGCCAGGTTGCCAAAAAACTACTCGGTACAGACGCGTTTCAGGAAGCCGATGTAATTGGTGTGACGATGCCGATCACCAAATGGAATTATCAGATCACGGCGGCCGATGAAGTCCCAGAGATCCTTTCTAAAGCGTTTTACATCGCTCAGTCGGGCAGACCCGGCCCCGTATTGATCGACATTACGAAAAGCGCACAGCTGGAATTGATGACGAAGCCGTTCGTGTACGAACGGTGCCAGAGCATTGTCAGCTACCGGCCCCGGCTCATTCCCAAACAAGAGCAGATCGAAGCCGCGGCCCGACTGATCAACTCAGCCAAACGACCGTATGCGCTGGTGGGTCACGGGGTTCAGATTGCCAAAGCGGAGGAGGAGTTGAAAGCCTTCGTCGAGAAAACCGGTATTCCCGTCGCCACGACTCTACTGGGACAGTCTACGATTCCGACCGACCATCCATTGTACGTGGGTTGGCTGGGTATGCACGGCAACTATGGTCCAAACGTCATGACCGATCAGGCCGACGTGATCATCGCTATCGGTATGCGCTTCGACGACCGCGTGACGGGAGACGCCAGTAAGTTCATCCAGCAAGCGAAAGTCATTCATATTGAGATCGACCCGTCGGAAATCGGTAAAATCATGCATGCCCACGCGCCTGTAGTCGGCGATGCAAAAGAAGCGCTCAAAGCACTGCTTCCGCTTGTCGAGCCCAACGATCACACCGTATGGCGGAACGAATTCAGAAAGTACGACGCGGTTGAACACGAAACCATTACGGTTCCTGCGCTGACCAATTCCGATGGCAAAATTAAAATGGGGGAGGTCATCGACTTGTTGTCGAAAAAAACCAGGGGCGAGGCTATTCTGGTAACCGACGTGGGGCAGCACCAAATGATGGCTTCCCGTTATTACCAGTTCCGTCGGCCGAACAGTCTGGTTACGTCGGGAGGCATGGGAACGATGGGTTTTGCTTTACCGGCTGCGTTTGGAGCACAGGTTGGCGCTCCCGACCGCCGGGTCGTTGCGGTCATTGGCGACGGTTGTTTCCAGATGACCCTGCAGGAACTGGGAACGATTGTTCAAAACAAACAACCCGTCAAAGCTATCATCCTGAATAACAACTTCCTGGGTATGGTTCGGCAATGGCAGCAACTGTTCCACGAACGGCGCTATTCATTTGTGGAGCTACAGAATCCTGATTTTATCACCATCGCCAAGGGCTTCGGTATGGCCGGTCAGACTTGCAGCGAACGGGAGAACCTGTCGGCAGCCCTCGATACGATGCTGGCCTATGATGGTCCTTTCCTGCTCGAAGTGATCGTAGAAACAGAAGAGAACGTTTTCCCGATGGTACCTGCCGGAACCAGTGTTTCGCACATCAGACTGAAATAAGGGTATAACGGACTTCAGTCCGATTACTAAATAGCCTCATCGAAACCGGACTGGAGTCCGCGATACGTATGACTACATACACCATTTGTATATTCACCGAAAATACGATCGGACTGCTCAACCGCATCACGATCATTTTCACCCGCCGACGGATTAATATCGAGAGCCTGACCGTGTCGGAAACAGAACGGCATGGCATTTCACGCTTCACCATCGTCATTAAGCACGAAACTCGCGAGGAAGTCGAAAAACTCGTCCGGCAGATCCGCAAAATCGTGGAAGTTATGGCCGTTTTCGGCTACCTGAACGACGAGATCGTCTACAACGAAATTGCGCTGTTCAAGATATCGACACCGCTGGGTGGCAAATCGCTGGATGTGGAAACCATCAACCAGCATTATAAAGCCTGGGTGGTTTACTGGGGCCTGGATTATGTCGTTATCGAGAAGACGGGGAGCGACACTGAGATCATGGACTTTTTCCAGTATATCCGTCCTTTTGGCATTCTGGAATTCGTTCGTTCTGGCCGTGTAGCCGTCGGCAAAACGGAGAAAGGTCTGGTAGAGTACCTGCCCGCTGCTGAAACAGTACAATATATGTAAGAAAACCAATGAGTAAATTTGAAAAATTGCTTATCAAGCTTTTACGGGGGCAGTCTGACGCCAATTTCAGCTTTGAAGAAGTAAGAAATTTATTACTCAAACTTGGTTTCGACGAGCGAATAAAGGCAAGCCATCATATTTATTCCAAGGATGGAATTGAAGAAATTATCAATCTTCAGTCTAAGCAGGGCCAGGCAAAAGCATATCAGGTAAAACAAGTTCGGAATTTGGTTCTAAAGTATAAGCTAGACATTGACGATGATGGGACCGAAATATGAGATTATCATTTACTGGAGCGAAGAAGACGATAGCTTCATCGCTGAAGTACCCGAGCTTCCCGGTTGCATGGCTGACGGCGAAACATATCAGGAAGCGTTATCCAATGCTGAAGTAGTTATCCAGGAATGGCTGGAGACGGCCGAGGGCTTAGGCCGTCCCATTCCTAAGCCTAAAGGCAGGCTTTTATTTGCGTAACCAATTAGTAACCATAGATACGAGTACCAAAACCAATTAAACAATGGCAACGATTAATTTCGGAGGAGTTGAAGAGCAAGTTGTAACGCGGGAAGAATTTCCGTTAGAAAAAGCCCGCGAGATGCTGGCCGATGAAACCATCGCCGTGATCGGCTATGGCGTACAGGGCCCAGGTCAGTCGCTGAATATGCGCGACAACGGCTTCAACGTTATCGTCGGACAGCGGAAAGGCAAAACCTACGACAAAGCTGTCGCCGATGGCTGGGTGCCGGGCGAAACCCTGTTCGAAATCGAAGAAGCCCTCGAAAAAGGCACGATCATCTGTTTCTTATTGTCTGATGCGGCTCAGATCGAACTCTGGCCAACCGTTAAAAAGTATCTGACTCCCGGAAAATCACTGTATTTCTCGCACGGCTTCGGCGTGACGTATAAAGATAAAACGGGTATTATCCCCCCTCCTGACGTCGACGTGTTTCTTGTGGCTCCTAAAGGCTCAGGTACTTCGCTGCGCCGGTTGTTCGTTGAAGGAAAAGGGCTGAACTCCAGCTTTGCTATCTATCAGGATGCCAGCGGCAACGCCCGTAACAAAGCCATCGCCATGGGCATCGGCGTGGGGTCAGGGTATTTGTTCGAAACTGATTTTTATAAAGAAGTAACCTCTGACCTGACCGGCGAGCGGGGTACGCTGATGGGCGCTATCCAGGGAATCTTTGCCGCTCAGTATGAAGTGCTGCGCGCCAATGGCCATAGTCCTTCGGAAGCCTTCAACGAAACCGTCGAAGAGCTGACTCAGTCGCTGATGCCGCTGGTCGCCGAAAACGGCATGGACTGGATGTACGCCAACTGCTCGACTACGGCGCAACGTGGAGCGCTGGATTGGTGGAAACCTTTCCGCGATGCAACCAAGCCCGTATTCGAAAAACTGTATAATTCTGTCAAATCGCAGGAGCAGGCTGAAATCAGCATTACGCGTAACTCGCAACCCGATTACCGCGAGAAGCTGGAAGGTGAACTGGCCGAACTTCGCGAATCGGAAATGTGGCAGGCAGGGGCAGCGGTACGGTCGCTACGGCCGGAGCGGAGCTAGCCTGGAAATCAATCATGGTTAATGTACAATGAATAATGTAAATTTGTTGGGATGGGGCATCCTCACTTCGCCGATTATACATTATTCATTGTACATTTTTTATTACTGATGTGACGCCTACAGACGCTCGAATCATCTTCCCCGACCTCGATAATATTTACCTGGCTGCCGAGCGGCTTCAGGGTATTGCTGCTCATACGCCCTTACAGGAGAACATCAACCTCTCGGACCGGTACGGAGCTACTATTTACCTCAAGCGGGAAGATTTACAGGTAGTCCGGTCGTATAAAATCCGGGGGGCTTACAATAAGATGGCTAGCCTGCCGGCCGAATCTCTCGCGAACGGGGTCGTATGCGCCAGCGCCGGTAACCACGCGCAGGGTGTGGCTTACGCCTGTCGGAAAATGGCCGTGCGCGGTACCATTTTTATGCCAACCACTACGCCGAATCAGAAGATAAAGCAGGTGAAACTGTTCGGAAAAGAATTCGTGGATGTCGTATTGATTGGCGACACGTTCGATGATGCTTTTCATGCCGCTATCGAATTTGTGAATACTCATGACAGCACGTTCGTTCATCCCTTCGACGATTTGCAGGTGATGGAAGGCCAGGGTACTGTTGGACTGGAAATTTTTAAAGACTCCAACGTAAAGATCGATTACCTGCTGATGGCCATCGGCGGGGGCGGTCTGGCAGCCGGCGTTTCGGCCGTTTTTAAGCAGTTAAGCCCCAAAACCAAACTCATCGGTGTTGAGCCACTGGGATCGCCGTCTATGAAAGTGTCGATCGACGCAGGCCACGTAATCGCGCTTGATCAGATCGATAAATTTGTGGATGGAGCCGCCGTCAAACGACCGGGCGATACCACCTTTGAGGTCTGCCGCCAAAACCTGGACCGTGTTCTGCTCATTCCTGAAGGGAAGGTCTGTACGACAATCCTGAAATTATACGACGAAGATGCTATCGTGGCTGAGCCGGCCGGTGCTCTTACCATTGCCGCGCTGGACTTACTAAAGGACGAAATTCGGGGGAAGAACGTCGTGTGTCTGGTCAGTGGTGGCAACAACGACATTACCCGCACGGAGGAGATCAAAGAACGGTCGCTGTTATACGAGGGCCTGAAGCATTATTTCATCATCCGGTTTCCACAACGGGCCGGCGCCTTCCGCGACTTTCTGAATGTACTGGGCCCCACAGACGACATCAGCCGGTTTGAATACGTCAAGAAAACGAACCGCGAAACCGGACCGGCGGTGGTGGGCATCGAGCTAAAAAACCGCGAAGATTATGAGCCGCTCATTCAGCGTATGGAAGCGCAAAGTATTGTGTACGAGTATCTGAATGATCAGCCGGATCTGTTCCAGTTCTTAGTATAACCCATGCTCCGTGTTCCTTCTTCCATCCAACCCGATCAGTTTCAGTCACTGAACATTCAGCGAACCGACGGTTCGGAGATGACCTTTGTGGCTTATCGGAGCGACGTATATCCGGAACGGAACGAGGTTTTTTTCGAAGAGCACGCAGTTATCGTGGTATTGGAGGGTGCGAAAAAGTTTAGTTCCCCCACCCAGGAGCTACATGTACACAAAGGGGACATTTTGTTTTTTCAGCGGGGCTGTTATTCAATGAACGAGTCTATCGACAACAGCTACCGCAGTTTGGTGTTTTTCGTCAATGAAAAATTATTAAAAGAGTTTGTTAGTCAGCACCTGACGCTATTTCAGGCGGCATCAACGACCCTGCCATCCGATCTTATTCTGGCTTTTTCATCCTCGGCTGCCTTTACGACTTTTATCGACTCGTTATTACCCTATTTTGGGTCTAGAACCCCTTTCCTCAATGAACTGCTCCGCCTTAAATTTCAGGAGCTGCTGCTGCATCTACTCGAACTCGATTCGATCGGACAATTACGGGCGCTCCTGCTGCACATTTATCAGGGTCAGAAAACAGACCTTGATTACCTGATGAGTACTTATCTGCTCAAGCCTTTGGCCATGAGTGAATTAGCCAGAATATCCGGTCGGAGTCTATCGGCTTTTAAACGGGATTTTGAGGATCATTTTCACACTTCGCCTGGTCACTGGATTCGGCGAAAGCGCCTTGAACATGCCCATTTTCTGCTTCGGAATACCACCAAAAACGTATCGGAAGTAAGTCTCGAAATCGGTTACGAAAGCGTATCTCATTTCATCAAAGCTTACAAGCAACAATACGGTTTTACCCCCAAACAAGCTTATCGTACCTCGTCTGGGTTACCCCTGGTAGCTTCATCGTCCCAATAGTTATAGTCTGAATAGCCAACGCTTCTAAACGGCTATCCTCTTGTAACTATGCTGCCTCCCTACCTCATTTCCGAATTGACCAAAGCGAATGTATCGCCCCAATCACTGGAAAATATTCTTCAATACGTTTCATTTCTAAACGTAAAAAATCAATCACAACTTATTCGGCCCGGTCAGGTATGCGACCAGGTCTATTTTATTTTGTCGGGAAGTTTTGTGTGCAGGTATATCGACGAAGACCTTGAGATCGAAAAGACAATCAATTTCTTCATGGAAGATCTGCACCCGTTTATGAGCTGTGTGGACAGTTTTTTTTCGGGCACAAAAACCAAGTGTGAGCTACGTGCCATCACCAACTCGATGGTACTGACCCTGAGCAAACAGCAACTTGAGTCATTGATTTATACCGATATCAACTTCTTTCGATTTTATCATTCAGTCGTAACAACCGCCCTACAGGAAGAAAATGACTTCAAGCTCAAAATCATTGCCTATACGTCGGACCAGCTTTATCAATACCTGATCAGAACTTTTCCGATGATTATCCAGCGCATTCCTTCTCGCTTTATTGCCGAATTTATGGGCATTTCATCCGAGTGGCTAAGCAAACTAAAACGTAAATACCGACGCTAGCCCGTCAATCCGCTCAGTAAGGCTGGATTGCTGCATTTCTTGAATTAATTCAAGTGCACCTTCCAATTCATCCCGGTAGGTTTGAGAACTCTTCAAACGTCTCAACCCTATGGCAAAAGATTATCCCGGCTACCAATCACCGGACTACACTGCTCCTTTCGCTAAATTTTATAACGAAGAGCTTCTGCCCCTGGCTACACACGTGCAGGAAGCCTTACACCATTCGCCTTTATCCACCGAAATCCTGCCTCCTTTTATAGCCGCAAGATATCTGGAAAAGGACGGATATACCAACGGCGAAAACGGCTATACCAGATTCGACGACGGAAGCATTCACGTAGCCATCCATACATTCATGCCTAACGTAACCCCGCCTATGTGGGATTGGTGGTTCGGCTGGCACGGTTGTCAGGATAGCCGTTATAAACTATGGCACCCCAAAGCCCACGTTAGCGCGCGCTGGGAAGATGGGAAAGACAATGTAGCCTATGTAGGGCGGAACTCGCTCATTAAAGAGTATATCGGACAAGAGTTACTGGGCGCCGTTATCCAGTTTAAATCGCCCATTGAGTTTGGCTTCTCGTTCGATTCCGTCAACCAGCCCGATAAAGCCGTTTACATCTGCGCGCGCCTGGGTCACGACAGTTTACCCATCGATTATGGCTATCTGGTGCATCAGGTCCGGACCGTTGAAGGCGGTTCCGAAATGCGGTCGAGGTTCTGGCTGGGTGGTCAATACGTCAGCCTCCGCAAAACCAGTGCCGTAGCCGCGTACATCGCTGACATTATCCGAAAGTTCCGGTTATTACCCCCAACATTTGCCCCAGATCTACTTCGACATTGTTCCGAAGAGATGTCTCACCTGGCGGCTTTCCTGCCCTCGCTCCACGCCGAATTCAGCCAGCAACCGAACGATTTGCAGGTAGCAGGCACCATCACTCAACGCGCCGATGCTGGTTTCGATAAACTGGTACTAGACACACTATTCAACAAAATCGATCCTGGCAAACGGCCTGAAATGGTAGTAGAGCCACAAACCGTTCAGGATATTATCGCTACCCTGAAATACGCCCGTTCAGTTGGAAAGAAAATCACTGTTTGCTCAGGTGGGCATAGCTTCAGCGCTAATCATGTGCGCGATAACAGCATTTTACTGCTGATGAAACAGTTCAACAGCTACGACATCAACGTGGATGCCATGACAGCCAAAGCAGGCCCTGGCGTTGGTGGTAGCGTACTGATGCAGGCGTTGTACAAACACAACCTATTTTTTCCGGCTGGGCATTGTAAAGGTGTATGCATTGGTGGATACCTGTTGCAGGGAGGGTATGGCTGGAACGGCCGAAAATTGGGGATTGCCTGTCAAAGCGTCATTGGCCTCGACATTATTACGGCCGATGGCGAACTGGTTCATGCTAACACGGAGCAAAATGCAGACCTGTTCTGGGCGGCCCGGGGAGCAGGCCCCGGCTTTTTTGGTATTGTCATTTGCTTCCATCTGAAACTCTATGTACTACCTAAATATCGGGCCGTTATCGCTCATGATTTTCATATTAAATACCTGGAAGACGTATATAACTGGGCGTATGAAGTCGGGCCCACTATCCCGAAGGCTGTTGAATTTCAACTGCTCATGAGCAGTAATATGCTGAACCTGCTTGGGCCAGGCATCGAAGCCATAGCCCCCATTTTTGCCGATACCGAGGACGAGTACGACGAAGCTATGGCATTCATGAAAAACAGCCCTATAAAGCACAAAGCCCTTATTGCTACCCCTGCTTTCGACCCAGGTATCGATATGTTGTACAAAACAACCATGAGCCACTATCCTGAAAACCACTGCTGGAGCGTCGATAATATGTGGACCCACGCGCCACTCGACTACCTGATGCCATTTATTAAAGAAATTGCCCGAACGCTTCCTCCTGCGCCATCGCACTTCTTATGGCTCAATTGGCACCCAGGCCAGCTATCGACGAACATGGCCTATTCAAAAGAAGATAGTGTTTACCTGGCGCTGTATGGCACCTGGAAAAATCACATCGATACGGCTAAGTATGGCGATTGGGCCTCGAATCTAATGCGTCAAATGGCTCACCTGTCGACTGGAATCCAGCTCGCCGACGAAGGACTCCACAAACGTACCGCCCCATTTCTGTCGGAAAACCACCTGGAAAGGCTTCAGGTCATCCGGGCACGACGCGACCCACACAGCCTTTTCTACGAATGGCATAGCCGCCCAGCTATTTAGTCCGCTCGTTTTATTCGATATAAAAAGACTTAAGTATTTATAAACCAATCGCCCCATGAGACAAAAACTGTTTATAATGACCCTGTTACTAAGTTTTACCAGCCGTTTATTCGCCCAGAAACCAAGTGATAACCTTGCAGGAAATTATAAAACCGACGACGATGGTGCCCTTATTGTCATCAGTAAAACCAGTACTGGATTTGTAGGTATTGATCCGGCCAAACGCATCGTTTTGAAAGACATCAAGTTTGTGGACGGTCAATGGAAGGGGATTGTTTACAACCCTAAAAAAGACATCACCGCCACTTGTGAGCTGTTGCTGGTTGACAATAAACTTAAGATCGTTGCTCGTAAAGGCATTATTACTAAAACTATTTACTGGGAAAAGCAATAAAGCTTTACCAAGCCTGCTTTCTAGATTAAACAGTCAGCCATCGAATGAGTTGTCCGCTTGTCTAATCCAGACATCCAACTCTTCGACTCAGCTACATACCTAAATATAGTTTTCCGGCCATAGAATACATCAGAGCTAAAACCGCTATTTATTGGGCGTATTGCGAGATGTATTATCCATTGGTAATTATCAATTTTGTAGCAGAGAAGTACATAATTTACTTAATGCCTGCTTTGCTATGAGTACCCCAAAAACCCTGTTCGATAAAGTCTGGGATGCACACGTCGTCCGGCATGTCGACGATGGCCCCGATGTTTTATTTATCGACCGGCATTTTATCCATGAAGTTACCAGCCCAGTTGCGTTTCTGGGTCTGGAAGAGCGGCATATACCCGTCATGTTTTCCGGTCGTACGTTCGCTACTGCCGATCATAACACCCCAACGCTGAATCAGCACCTACCGGTGGCCGATCCGCTATCCGCTAATCAGTTAGCGGCTCTGGAGCGTAACGCCACGAAATACGGAATTTCGCACTGGGGACTAGGCCACATCAAAAACGGGATCGTGCATGTAGTCGGCCCCGAAAATGGCATCACGCTGCCAGGAATGACCATCGTTTGCGGAGATTCACACACCTCGACCCACGGCGCGTTCGGTGCCATTGCCTTCGGCATCGGTACGTCGGAAGTCGAAATGGTGCTGGCGACCCAGTGTATTATGCAGCCGAAGCCGAAGAAAATGCGGATTACGGTGAGCGGTAAGGTAGGCAAAGGCGTGCTACCCAAAGACGTAATTTTGTATATTATTTCGCAGATTTCGGCGAGTGGCGCTACGGGCTATTTCGTGGAGTATGCCGGCGACGTGTTCGAGAACATGAGCATGGAGGGCCGTATGACGGTCTGTAACATGAGCATCGAAATGGGCGCACGGGGTGGTATAATTGCCCCTGATCAAACCACTCTAAATTACCTCAACGGCCGTGAACTGGCTCCCAAAGGAGAACAGTGGGATAAGCTAGTGCCTTACTGGCAATCGCTTAAAACCGACGAAGGTGCTTCGTTCGACGTCGACCTGACATTTGATGCGGCCGATATCGAACCTCAGATCACCTACGGGACGAACCCAGGTCTGGGCACGGGCGTAACCCACAGGATTCCGGTATCTGAAGCGGTAAAAGATGGGGCTGCCAGCTACAAAAAATCGTTGCAGTACATGGGTTTCTCGGAAAACGAATCTATGATCGGTAAGCCCGTCGATTTCGTGTTTCTTGGAAGCTGCACTAATGGCCGGATCGAAGATTTTCGGGCGTTTGCCTCGATTGTTAAAGGCCGTCAGAAAGCCGACAATGTAACAGCCTGGTTAGTGCCGGGTTCGCACGTCGTTGAAAAGCAAATTCAAGACGAAGGTATTCTGGATATTCTGACTCAGGCTGGTTTTCAACTACGCCAGCCTGGATGTTCCGCCTGCCTGGCGATGAATGAAGACAAAATACCCGCGGGCAAATACGCCGTTTCGACCTCGAACCGCAACTTCGAGGGCCGTCAGGGTCCGGGTGCGCGTACGTTATTGGCCAGCCCGTTGGTAGCCGCAGCGGCTGCTGTTACCGGCGTTGTTACCGACCCCAGGGGTTTAATCAATGAATAATGGATAATGTATAATGCACAACGGAGGCTCGGGTCAGTCTAAAGCCCTGTTGTCGTTATTCATCCTTATTCATTTTTCATTATACATTATTCATTCATCCAAATGGCTTACGACAAATTCACCATACTCCGTAGCACGGCCGTTCCGATGCCTATCGAGAACGTAGATACAGACCAGATAATCCCGGCTCGCTTCCTGAAAGCAACTGAGCGTAAAGGCTTCGGCGACAATCTGTTCCGCGATTGGCGGTACAATAACGACGATACACCGAAGCCCGATTTTATCCTGAATGATCCGACCTATTCGGGTAAAATTCTGGTTGGCGGAAAAAACTTTGGCAGCGGGTCGAGCCGCGAACACGCAGCCTGGGCTATCTACGATTATGGTTTCCGGTGCGTCGTGTCGAGCTTTTTCGCCGATATTTTCCGCAACAACTCGCTGAACATCGGTATTCTGCCTGTACAAGTCAGTCCCGAATTTCTGGAGAAAATCTTTGCTGCCATCGAAGCCGACCCCCAAACCGAGCTGGAAGTGGACCTGCCTTCGCAAACGGTCACCTTACTAGCAACGGGCGAGAGCGAAAGCTTCAACATAAACGGCTACAAAAAACATAATCTCGTTAACGGCTACGATGACATTGATTACTTACTATCGATGAAAAACGAAATCGAATCCTTTGCCGAATCGAGGCCCTTTTAATAAGATGTATAATGAATAATGTATAATGGCTAATTAGTAAGTTCATTGTCCATCATTCATTATACATTATTCATTATACATTACTTATGCCCCGTCGTTACATTGAAATTATGGACACGACACTCCGCGATGGTGAACAAACCAGTGGAGTGTCGTTTTCTGCGTCTGAGAAATTAGCGCTGGCCCAGTTGCTGCTCACCGAAGTCAAGGTCGACCGGGTCGAAGTGGCTTCGGCGCGGGTGTCGGCGGGTGAGCTGGAGGCCGTTCGGCAGATTAGTGAATGGGCCGCCAAAGCCGGTATGCTGGATAAAATCGAGGTGCTGACTTTTGTCGACGGAAAAGCTTCTCTTGACTGGATGCGGGCGTCGGGCGCGAAGGTAATGAACCTGCTGACCAAGGGCTCTATGAATCACCTGACTCACCAACTTCGCAAGAAGCCCAGCGAGCATTTTGCGGATATTGAGCAGCTTATTCAGGAAGCGCAGCAGTCTGGCCTGCAGGTCAATATTTATCTGGAAGACTGGAGCAATGGCATGCGCAACTCGCCCGAATACGTGCTTCAGTTTCTGGATTTCCTCCAAACGCAGCCTATTCGCCGGATTTTATTACCCGACACTTTAGGCATACTCACCCCGGCAGAAACCTACACCTTTATCAGCCAATTGGTCGGTCGCTATCCTATGTTACATTTCGACTTCCACGCGCACAATGATTATGACCTCAGTATCGCCAATGTGATGGAAGCCATCCGGGCGGGAGCACACGGCATGCACCTGACCGTCAACGGCCTGGGCGAACGAGCGGGGAATGCACCGATGGCCAGTGCTATTGCGGCCCTGCGCGATTTTATGCCCGACGTGAAGCTGGGCGTCGTCGAAAAATCGCTTTATCAGGTCAGTAAGATCGTGGAAACGTTTTCGGGACTTCGAATTCCTGACAACAAACCCGTCGTTGGCGACAATGTGTTTACTCAAACAGCCGGTATACACGCCGACGGCGATAAAAAGAACAATCTGTATTTCAACGCCTTACTCCCGGAACGGTTCGGACGCAAACGCAGCTACGCCCTGGGTAAAACGTCAGGGAAAGCCAATATCGAAAATAACCTGCGCGAACTGGGTATTCAGCTATCGGACGATGATCTTAAAAAAGTAACCCAGCGGGTGATCGAACTGGGTGATCGGAAAGAGGTCGTTACCCGAGAAGATCTGCCCTACATTATTTCTGACGTTCTGAATACTAAAACCATCGCTTCGCGCGTGGAGGTACTTAATTACGTACTGACTCACTCAAAAGACCTTAAACCTTCGGCTACGCTGAAGATACGCATTGAGGAAGAGCTGTTTGAAGAAAGTGCACAGGGTGATGGTCAGTATGATGCGTTTATGAATGCCCTGAGAAAAATATACAGCAAAAAGAAACTTACCCTGCCCGTTTTGACCGACTACGCGGTTCGGATACCAACAGGGCCAACCGGTGGGCGAACCGATGCGCTTTGCGAGACCACGATCACTTGGCAACACAGAAAACAGGAATTTAAGACCCGAGGCCTCGATTCTGACCAAACCGTATCGGCCATCAAAGCGACGCAGAAGATGCTGAATACGTTGGAGTAACGGCTCGTCTCAGGCCGATACATAGCTGTTTTGACTATTTATAGCGATTCGTTTAATAACTTCGTATTCTGTAAGAAAATACGGTAATGCGATCAGGTTTCATGCATCCATAAACAAATATGAGTCAGGCCAAGCAAACAGCAGAAAAAGTAGAATATAACGGATCCGATAATTTAGCCATGATGAGTCACGCTGTTAACTACAACAGCGGTCTATATAAGTGGGTCGCCAGCGATATCCGGCCCGGTGAAGCCGTTCTGGATTTTGGCGCTGGCAACGGCGAATACGCCAATCGGTTTCCACTGGGCAGTGTCGATGCTGCCGAAATCGACCCGGAGCTTTTGCCCTTGATCAAGCAGCCTGTTTACACAGACATCAGTCAACTCACCAAGAAATACGACCTGATTTACACCATCAATGTACTCGAACATATCGAGCACCACGGCGAAATTGTCAAGGAGTTATACAGCAAGCTTAAGCCTGGAGGACGCATTAAAGTTTTTGTTCCTGCCCGGCAGGAAATTTTCAGCAATATGGACGAGCACGTCGGTCATTACCGTCGCTATGATAAAAAGCTGGTTCGGCAAATTCTGGAAGATGCCGGGTTGCGCGTTACCGATTGCCGATATTACGATTTTGCCGGTTATTTCATCTCGTTGCTCTACAAATGGATGGGCAAAGATGGCCGGATCACGAAAGAATCGGTTATTCTTTATGATCGAGTCGTTTTCCCGGTCAGCCGGCTATTCGATAAACTGACCGTTGGGCAGGTCATTGGTAAGAACGTCATTGCCGAAGCCGTCCGGCCGCAGTAAACTCAGCAGCCTACTAAAACCTTACTATTTTTTATATTCCGTTTAGCTTTAAATGCCTTACCGACCGAAAGAGCGCCAGAGTCGTTTCACGCTTTCGCTCTTCAGCCGGTTTGCTCTTTACAATGAAAAAACACATTCTAGTGGTTCCTGGTGATGGTATCGGAGCCGAAGTAACCGCCGTTGGCAAGCAGGTCCTGGAAGTAATCGCTCAGAAATTTGGGCACGAATTTACATACGACGAAGCCCTCATCGGCCACGTAGCCATCGAAGCAACCGGCTCGCCCCTACCCGACGAAACCCTAACCAAGATGAAAAGTGCCGATGCCGTTCTATTCGGAGCGGTCGGTCACCCTAAGTACGACAATGACCCCTCGGCGAAGGTCCGGCCGGAGCAGGGTCTGCTGAAGATGCGTAAGGAGCTGGGTTTATACGCCAACCTTCGCCCGATCAAACTCTTCGACGAACTCCTGGATGCGTCGAGCATTAAACCCGAAATTCTGCGCGGAGCCGACATTCTGTTCTTCCGCGAACTGACTGGAGACGTTTATTTCGGTAAACGCGAGCGACTCGACGAAGGCAATACAGCTTATGATACGATGATTTACAGCAAGTACGAAGTAGAACGAATCGTTCGTAAAGCCTTTGAAGCGGCTCGCACACGCAGCAAAAAACTTTGTTCAGTAGATAAGGCCAACGTTCTGGAAAGCAGCCGTTTATGGCGGGAAGTGGTACTAGCAATAGCGCCCGAATACCCAGATGTCACCCTTGAGCATCAGTTCATCGATGCGGCTGCCATGCTGTTGATTAAAGATCCCAAACGATTCGACGTAGTCGTAACAGGCAATCTGTTCGGTGATATTCTGACTGATGAAGCCAGCCAGATTGCCGGCTCAATGGGTATGCTGGCCTCTGCTTCCGTTGGTGATAGCACGGGGGTTTATGAACCAATTCACGGTTCAGCGCATGATATAACCGGTAAAGGGCTTGCTAATCCATTAGCGTCCGTTCTGTCCGTGGCTCTGTTGCTGGATATTTCTTTTGGCTTAAAATCAGAATCGCAGGCCATTATAGACGCGGTAGACGCAGTCTTGAAAGCAGGCTTTCGGACGCGTGATATTGCCAATCACACTACTCCTTCCGAGAAAATTCTGGGTACAGACGCTATGGGCGAACAAATTTTGCAGCGGTTGATGGCATAACAACAGCCTAGTTTTGTAAATATTTTACCTGCAGCCTTGCTAAATTTTTTAAAACGGTTATTTTTGTAGCGTATTTACGCAACCAGCGAAATTTCGCAAACGATTTTTATGGCTATTTCTTTACCCTACCGACTGCAAAAACTAAACGTTTTTTAGAACGGGGAAATGGACATGTCATAAAAAGGCCTTTTCTCCATTAGAAAGGCCTTTTTTATTTACAATCGATCAATAATACATTCTACCAATATCGGATCATGAGTCAACGAGTCTTTATTTTCGATACCACACTGCGAGACGGCGAACAGGTACCAGGTTGCCAGTTAACTACTGAAGAGAAAATAGTAGTTGCCAAAGAATTGGAGCGCATGGGCGTCGATATTATCGAAGCTGGTTTTCCGATTTCGAGTCCCGGCGATTTTCGGTCGGTCGTTGAAATATCGAAAGCGGTAACGGAACCAACGATCTGTGCACTTAGCCGGGCCGTTAAAGGTGATATCGATGCGGCTGGTGAAGCACTTAAGTGGGCAAAACGCGGCCGCATTCATACCGGTATCGGCTCATCCGATATTCATATCCGTAATAAGTTTAGTAGCACTCGGGAGAAGATTCTTGAACAGGCGGTAGCTGCAGTCAAACATGCCAAGACGTATGTGGAAGACGTAGAGTTTTACGCTGAAGATGCCGGTCGGGCCGATCTGGCTTTTCTGGCTCAATTGACCGAATCTGTTATTAATGCCGGAGCAACAGTCGTAAATATTCCGGATACGACTGGTTACTGCCTACCCGACGAATACGGCAAGAAAATAGCCTACATTTACGAACACGTTTCAAACGTTCATAAAGCAACTATTTCTATTCACTGCCATAACGATCTAGGCTTAGCCACAGCTAATACACTGGCGGGTGTTATGAATGGCGCACGCCAGGTTGAAGTGACTATGAACGGCATCGGGGAACGAGCAGGTAACACATCGCTCGAAGAGGTTGTGATGGCCATAAAAGTGAAAAAAGAATTAGGCCTCTACACCAACATCGATTCGACGCGCCTGTTCCCAGTCAGTAATCTTGTATCTCAAATGATGCGTATGCCGGTTCAGGCTAATAAAGCCATTGTTGGCCGAAATGCATTTGCGCATTCATCCGGAATTCACCAGGATGGTTTTTTAAAGCATTCTGAAAACTACGAAATCATGAACCCACATGATGTCGGCGTTCCAAAGTCGTCAATTGTTCTAACGGCCCGTAGCGGACGCCATGCGCTGAAACATCGGCTAGAGTTGCTCGGTTTCCGTTACGATAAACCGACGCTCGACGGCATTTATACTCGCTTCCTGGATATGGCCGATATTCGAAAAGAAGTCAATGATAAGGATTTGATGGAATTAGTCCGATAATCAAAAGCCCACTTTAACCGGTGGGCTTTTTCGTTTATCAAGCGAACAAAACAACTAACCAGGCTGTTCCGCCAGTAGATTCTGCTAAACATAACCGTTACCATTATGGCTCGTCCAACACCGGAATTGATCAATGCGCTCCGGCGAACCGCTCAAAACCTCAAAAATGGCGCTTCCTATCAATGGGGGCACATGGGAGGCTGCAACTGTGGCAATTTAGCGCAGGAACTTACAAAGCTCAGCAAAAACCAAATTCATCAGTATGCGATGCAACGGCATGGTGACTGGAACGAACAGGCA
Source organism: Spirosoma koreense (assembly GCF_054777875.1). NCBI lineage: Bacteria > Pseudomonadati > Bacteroidota > Cytophagia > Cytophagales > Cytophagaceae > Spirosoma > Spirosoma koreense. The sequence goes on from NZ_BAAHAC010000029.1 coordinate 985,118, forward strand.
GACGACTACTGCCCAACAAGTCAGATGCCCATCGATTTATTGATTAATGAAATGCTCTATGCAGGCTTAAGACTGGAAGACCTAAAACACCTGGAACGACTGGATGACCGACAGGTTCTTGTACGCTTTCCTATTGAAAAGCGCTTTTTAAAACACAATGTACGAGAAGACGTCATCGCTTACATGAACGCCTGGGCTGAACTTTTAGAAGAGCAACTGCTGGAAAAAATAACCCTGCCTAACTTACAGGCTGTTGAGTTCGCCTGAATGTAACCCGAACGTGCACGGGTCTAAAACACAAAAAGGCCGGCGATCGAATGATCGCCGGCCTTGGTTTCATCAGGTGGCACCTTCCTACTCTCCCGCTTGTGACAGCAGTACCATCGGCAGTACGGGGCTTAACGGCTCTGTGCGAAATGGATAGAGGTGTCCACCCGCCTTACCAGCACCAACCTGTTGACTCGTCTGAGAAGCTAACCTCTCAATATCTCTAATAGCTCGTGAGTCTTTTTTCCCACAGAGAGAAACCGGGCACTACCCGACTATCCGTCCGGCCAATCATCGATCTATCGTAAACAAAACAACAACTCACTCTCGGGGTCATTAGTACGGCTCAGCTCTATGCATCTCTGCACCTCCA
>NZ_BAAHAC010000030.1:0-144249 GCF_054777875.1 Spirosoma koreense
CCCATGTTAACTTCAGACTTGCTCACACTGGTGGCTCTTCATCAGCAGTCAAAGTAGTGAAAAGTGACCTAATTTGAACTGCGCTTCAAACGTACTATGTTAACTAATCTATAAAACCAAGACCCCTATTCACTAACTGGCTATTGATTTTAGAAGCTTCAGCTCGTCTTTTTGATGCGAGGCCGTTTGGGTCTGGCAGGCTTAGTAGCTGGTGAGGAAGTTAGTTTGTTGGGCTGGGGTAAAGTTGGTTTGTCAGTATCCATCTTGTAGGGTATAGTCAATTGATCCAACCACATTTTAAGCAGTAGAGTTTACAGTAATGAGGTTGTGGCGACGGGGGTTTACTCGTAATTGGACGATGGGCAGACACTTTTCTAAGTGGGCGATTACCGTTGGGGTACGAAGCTGTGGCTCGTAAAATACGTCACTTACCTACAATTCCGTGTAACTCAAATTGAGGGTTTAAAGAGATGATGTTACATGACTAGTTAGCCTACTAGTTTGTATTTTAGCTATCAGTCAACAGCTTGCACAGCAACTTTTTACATAACGAAGCCTTAAGGCGGTGAAAGTAAATGAACTTAGTTAAACCAACAGTCCTAAAGCCCGGCGATAAAGTAGCTACCATTTCACTTTCCTGGGGAGGAGCAGGCGAACTACCCCAGCGCTACCAACAAGGCAAGCGAGAGTTACGAGCGACATTTGGGGTGGAGGTTGTTGAAACAAAACATGCCTTAAAATCGGCGCAGTGGATCTACAAAAACCCCCAGGCACGTGCCCAGGATTTAATGGAAGCTTTTGCCAACCCAGCCATAAAAGCCATTATTTCCACCATTGGTGGAGACGACAGTTGTCGTCTCTTACCCTATGTAGATGTCGAGATTATCCGGCAAAATCCAAAAATATTCATGGGCTTTTCCGATAGTACCAGCACTCATTTTCTTTGTTTAAAAGCCGGTCTGTCAACCTTCTACGGTACGTCTTTGCTGGTTGGTTTCGCCGAAAACGGGGGCATGCATCCCTATCAGATTGCCGATATTAAGCGAACGCTCTTTTCAGCAGAAGTGATCGGAGAAGTAAAACCCAATCAGATGGGGTGGACATCAGAGCTGCTGGACTGGTCGGATCGCTCATTACAAACTAGGAAACGGAAGTTAGAACCGAATCCAGGGTGGAATTTTCTGCAAGGGGAGACAATCGTGCAGGGTAGGTTAATTGGGGGTTGCATGGAGGTGTTAGAAATGCTAAAAGGCACCGAATTTTGGCCTGACAAAGACCTGTGGACCAACTCGATCTTATTTTTTGAAACCTCCGAGGTTCAGCCAACCCCCGACTCTTTTCGGTGGTGGCTACGGAATTATGCCCGGCAAGGCATCTTGACCCGTGCGAATGGTCTTATTTTGGGTAGGCCCGATCACAATGCTTATGTGAAGGAATACAATGCTGAACTCCTGAAGGTGCTCCACGAAGAGGGCTTAACGACAATGCCTGTTATAACGGAAATGGACTTTGGCCATACCTGCCCCGTTTTTAGCCTTCCTTATGGGGCCATGGCCCAAATTGACTGTAGTTCGAAAACGTTTAGTATCCTGGAAAGCGGTGTTGAAGGCTAAACACCCCATTTTAGAAGCAGATGCACAAAGAGTACATCGTCTCAAGAATGAGCCATTTTGTAAGACAGTTGGATAGAGAACATATTTAGGGTAGCTAACAGTTTTAGGCCGGGTCGCATCAACATAAACTTACTAATTCAATGGCGGTCTAATCTACGACGAAAGGGTCAAAACGGTCAGCATCTCTCGTTACGTAATTAATACTTCCCAGCATGGCATCTATCAATACGGTTAAATTTCGATCTGATTTGGCCTTAGAGCTCGAATTAACCGCCATCCGGCGTATCTTAGATACCAACGCTCCCGCCTTGTTTGCGCCCTCCCGGGCGGGGTTTTATCATATCATCTGGATCGAGCGTGGACAAGCGGTACACCTGGTAGACTTCAAACCCGTTCTCCTAGCTTCAGGTACCCTATTATTTGTCGGGCCCAGCCGCGTCCACACCTTTGATAAAACAGCCGACTATGATGGGCAGATGATCCTCTTTACCGACGCATTCTTCGCCCGAAGTGAGGCAGACAGGCAATTTCTGCATATGACAACCCTATTTCAGGATTGGCTTGACAGTCCGGCAGTGCCAGTCGGCCGAGAAGACATAACGTTTACAACACTGTTCGCGCAGTTTGCCACCGAACTGAGCCAAGTGCCTGACGCCTGTCAACCCGTCATATTACAAAATTTGTTGCACAACCTACTGCTTCTGGCGGAACGTATAAAGCAGCAGGACGATCCGCTATTCGAACAAGGGCCCGATCTACACTATACGTTGCTGTTTCGCAACTTAGTAGAGGAGCAGTTTAAGACTTTGCGTTCCGTACATAAGTACGCTGGCCAACTAAGTGTGTCGGAGAAACGCCTGGCCCAGGCCACGAGTAGAACCTTGGGAAAACAGCCCAAGAAGGTCATTGACGAACGGGTTACTTTAGAAGCCAAGCGCCTGCTAGTACATACCAGGGCCTCTATTAAAGAGATTAGCTTTGATTTAGGATTCGAAGAGCCCACTAATTTTATCAAGTTTTTTCGCCGACAAGTAAGCTTAACGCCCACCGAGTTTCGGGCATTGCCCTTAGCATAGACAGTAGCATTGCTTGGGGGCATGGCTAAATTTTATCATAAATAGGCGTTAATTGACCTTTTAATGATAAAGAAACAGCGGGAATTTTGTCTGATGAATTGGATACCAAAAGCAAGCGCTTCGACTATGCGTTACGTTGTGCGATCGCTGTTAGGTAAAACTTGTGCCCAAGATCAATAGCATGCCTAGGCATATTTCCCGTTCATAGTGTTAATTTAAAGCTACTGCTATGACAGACAACGAATTGCAAGCCATCTTCGAAAATTACTTACATGCCTTTGCCGCCCCCTCTAAAGCCGAGCAGCAACGCCTGTTACACGGTAGCGCCGTGGATGAGGTAGTCTATTCCAATCCCGGAGTGGCTGGTAGCGGAATTAATGATCTTTTGATGCATATCGAGGGTTTCCAGCACAAGTTTCCAGGCGGCCGCTTCCGCATAAACTGGCTTCGGCAACAGCACGGCCAAGCGCTCACGGAATGGACCCAACTTGACCAGGATGGTTCTGAACTTCTTACCGCCCACAGCTATGTGCGAGTCAACGAAGCGGGCCGGATAACGCACTGGGCTGGCTTCTGGGATACCGGAGCCGTATAGCCCACCAAGACTTTGGTTGTCGTGCTGGTATTGAGGGCGAAGACCTCATACCATACCCCTCGGCCAGATGAGCCGCCTGTAGCTCGGTATGCACCGACTGCCCGGTTTTGGCTACCTGTCCGTACAAGTCAAACCAGCCTTATTTGAGATTGATACAGAGCCCGTTTAGTGGTCAGATCCTGGTCATTCCCTGTTGCACATTAGACACCCGTACCGTCTATCTCGTTTAGGTTTGGCAATGGCCATTAGCCCATGCTAGCTGGAAGCACCACCTGAACCCCGGAGAAGTCGGTTGATGTTTTCTTTGTAGAAGTCCCCTACCGGAATCTCTTTGCCCCCGATACAGACCAAATCCCGCTTGACAACTGTAATTTTTCGGACAGATACTAGATACGACTTATGCGTTCGAACAAAGGCCAACGCTGGCAACTTTTCTTCCATCGCTTTGATCGACATCCGTGTCAGCACGGGTTTAGGCTTCGAGGACAGAAAAATTTTGATATAGTCGCCTAAGCCCTCGATGTAGGTAATGTCGGATACGTCAATTTTTACTTGGCTATATTCGACAGGAACAAATAAATCGGCTACTTCCGGAGCCGATTCGGGCAGGGCACTCTGTTGCAGCCGGAACAACTCATGCGCCCGGTTGCAGGCTTTTACAAAACGCTCGAACCGGAAGGGCTTGACTATATAATCAACTACCTGGAAACTATACCCTTCCAGCGCATACTGCTCGTAAGCCGTAACTAAGATGACCAGGGGCGGCTTGTCCAGCAACCGAAGAAACTCAAGTCCGCTTAGGCGGGGCATCTGAATGTCCAGAAATAGCAGATCGATGGGCTCGGTTTGCAGAATGGTGTTCGCTTCCAGCCCATTTTTACAGGTGGCTACCAGGTCCAGGAACGGAATCTGTCGGATCGTGTCTTCCAGCAGCTCACGCACCAGGTATTCATCATCAATCACCAGACAGCGCATCAGTATAAAGACAGGGTTAGGGTAACGTCAAACCAACTATTCGTATCGGTAATGAGTAGGGTATGGGTATGCCCGTAAAGCAAGGCCAGGCGCGCCCGCAGATTCGCCAGCCCGATTCCCCGATTCGTATCGATATGAGCCGCCGATTCCGCATCGAACCGATTTCGCACCCTAAAAACTAACTCCTTCTGTCTAACGGCCAGGCGGATATAAATCTGGGAATTTTCGATCACATTAACCCCGTGCTTAAAGGCGTTTTCGACCAATGGAATCAGCAGCATGGGTTCTATCTGATAAGGATAGTCCGCTTGATCGACCTCAATCTGGCACGTGATAGGTACATCCTGGCCAAACCGGAGTATCTGTAAGTTGATATAGCTGTTGAGGTAATCCAGTTCTTGGTGAAGGGTGATTTTTTGTCCCTGAACATCATAAAGCATATACCGCATCAACTCGGAGAGCATCAGCAGGGATGGCTCCAGTTGGTCCGAATTCTGGCGGGCTAAGGACACCAGATTGGTCAGGACATTAAACAAAAAATGGGGACTGACCTGCGAGCGAAGAAAACTTAACTCCGCCCGGAGTTGCTGGGCCTGCTGGTTGGTCTGCTGCTGCTCGGCTTGCCGCTGATCAAGGATGTTTCGATACACCAGGCTGATGAAGAAAAAAGCAACCGAGGGGCCAAAGATAAATTTGTCCGCATTGGCTTCTCCCAAAACAGCCGGAAACCAGCTAACCAGCATCTGATACTTTAACCGAAAGGATAAGCCAATAAGTCCAACACTGGCCAATAGGTACAACCACCAGAATCGCCGGTTTAGCCAGCGGGGGTATAGCACATAAGCGTTGAGATAGAAGATGGCCAGGTGAATCAGGCCCGTCAGGGTGAAAAACAGACCGGGTAGTACGCCTAGTTTATACCCATCAGCAGCCGTTGAGACCACGTAAGGGAGCAGCAGGTAGATGCTCCAAATCAGGCTATGAAACCCAATGGCTATCAGTCTGGGTTGGCGAATCGAGTTCATTTGAATGGGGTGAAACCGCGGAAAACATTCGGCTAGTGGGGCAACGAACCGGGGCTTTTGGGTGAGGAACGGGTGTACGTTATCCAAACTTCGGCTCCGATGAGGTGTATTACAAAACCAATCCAAAAACTAGTACCAAAAAAATCAGCTAGGGCCAGGCCCGTCCAAGGGCTGGTCGCAAATAAGAGCGCGTTAACCAGCCGGATGGTGGCCACCGACAGCCCAATGGCATACACCCGGATCATCCACTCCCGATGCAAGGCAACGTTGCGGTGTCGAATAGAGCGAAATCCCTGGTAGAGCGCCACCAGAAAAAAGAGGGCGAAAAGCGTGGTGGCGGCTGCCTGAGGGAACCCGCCAATGGCCGGCATGGTAAAGCTCATCCACAGGGCGGTTAGACCCATAACGCTGCTAGCGACTACAAAAATGCGACCACTCCATCGGTGCCAGTTGAGGTGACGACGGCGAATTCGTCGGCTGAATTGAAGGGGTCCCAAACCAATAAAAAGCAAGGCGGGTCCTATGTGGATTAGGGTTAATAGGGGGTGCTGGCCAAAAAAAACGTCTATTTGTCCAAATGGAGAAGCCCTCCTGGACGTAGCCACTTCTGTTTGATAGCCACCGACCAGCGTTGGCCATAGGACAACGATTCGCCGGATGACAATGCCCACCCCAATGAGTGACAGCAGCGTTAACAGCCCATAGCCGATGTACAGCGTTGTATTGGGTAAACGCGCGTTGTTTTTCCACGGAACAGTTCTTCTCATCTTGGCTCAGTAACTAGTCGTGCGGTAAGGGGTTAAAACTGATTCAACAGGGTACGTAGGTTGAGGCTTTTCGCATCTTGGTCAATGCTTACCTGGTAGAGTGCTTTCTTCTGGGGGCCATCAACACCCACCCGATAGATACCAGTGGGAAGGTGGCTTATGTTGATTAGACCCGCGTGCTCTTTTTCTTTCGACTGATTTTTGTAGAGATAGTGAAACGAATCGTCGGCGATGGTGATTAGCAGTTGTTCACCAGCGGGATTTCGGTACGTAAGCAGGAGCTGACCCGGATTAACAAGCTTTAGATTGACCATTGGTCGATGTAAGCCAACACTCAGGGGCACCCTATCTTCGGACTCAGTCCTTGTTTTTTCGCTAGGCGAACTCGCTATCCATTGGTTACTGGCCAGTAAGTCATATGATTTTACCTGATTAACTACCAGGTTATGATTCACCAATCGCATTAATAGGTCGTCAAATTGGCGTATGGTTCGTTTGGATAAGTTGACATAGCGGTCTTTGATTTTTTCCTGGTAGAGTAGTTCATGCCGACTGGCATAAAAGCTAACGTAGGTCGTGCGCGTGGCATAGTCGGTGTATACTCGCCAATAGCCTTGGGTCGAATCACCGCTTAAGGGTTGATTCTCGGGGCTTGACTGACCTATTGCCGCACTATGGGTGAGCAGCAACGAGCTAACCAGTAGGGTTCTTAGGAGCCAGCTGCAGGGTGAGGGCTGAACAATCGACATCGTCTTAGCGACTAAAAATGAAACCAATGAGCTAGTAAGTAATAGCAGGACCCAAGGGATGGAAATTGGGCTACGGTTCGTTCGAAACGAAGATATAGGATGGAAAGCAGTGCTAGAAAATGAATCGACAAACGGATCAACTGTGTCGGTCAACCGGGTAAATGGCGCTCGCTACTTATTCAGACCAGGGTATACGCTGGCTGCCACTTGATTATAAACTCATTAGGGCTTACTAGCTTTTACTAGCAGAAATCAACGAACGTATGTGACTGATGGGGTTGACCGTTATTAAACCAAGCCGTTTACTAAACGACCGATTTTATGACTGTGATCATTCCTGTCTCAAGTAGGAGCGTTTTTTTGAGTCGTAGTTAGAATAGGGGCTTTGCTAGCTGTCGTATACAAGCCCATTCCTACGTTAGTAGCTATCCCACCCAGCGGTCCCATGTAGTAATGCCAACGTAGGGGCCTTTACAGAGCCAGTCGGGCTGCTTACTTGACTACAGGGGCGACCTATCGCCGGAAAATTGAATCTAGAATTTTGGATAAGCCTACACTGAATTTCTAAAACGAATTTTACGCTATCGCTAAGGCCTTCCGTATTTGTCAAGCTGAACAGACTACTGATTCTGGCACATAGCCAAATAAACAACGACGTACCCAACATGTACAAAGCCGCATCTTGGCTGCTGCCCTGTCGTCAGTTGGCTAAGGCAAAATCAACCGCTGCTTTCGAATGAATGGCAATAGTGTCAAATATGGGAATACTGCAATCTGTCGGTTTAAGCAGTATGGAAAATTCAGCGCTGCCAAAGACAACACCTTCTGCTCCGCCCCGTTTTAATTTGTCAATAATTTCGATGTATTTATTTTTTGTCTCGTCGTTGAAAACTCCTTTTGTCAACTCGTTAAAAATAGACGCATGGATATAGTCTTTATCCGCTTGGTCGGGCAACATGGTGGTAATGCCGAACTGGGATAGACGATCCCTAAAAAAAGGATTGTCCATGGTAAATTTTGTGCCCAGAAGAGCCACCTTATGCCTGTTTTGACCAACGATTTCCTTGGCTGTTTCCTCCGCACTGTGAATCAACGGAATGGTTATTTTTTGGCGGATCGCGTCAGCAACCAGGTGAACGGTGTTGGCGCACATCACAATGCAGTCTGCACCCGCCTTCTCCAGTTGTATCGCAATGCCCGATAACATGTTTTCAACTGCGTCCCAGTCGCCCACTTCTTGAAGTACTCTGAATTCCTCAAAGTCGACCGAAAAGAGCAGGAGTTTAGACGAATGGGAGTTACCAAGCCGTTGATTTGTGAGTTCATTGAGCATTTTATAATAAACGGATGTAGCATACCAGCTAAGCCCACCAATTAGTCCTATTGTCTTCATAAGTTATCGTATTACCGGAACCCCTCATTATCGCCTTTTGTGATAACCGGATTACCTTTTTCTAAACTTGTTTTATTCGTCTCAATTAGTGGAATCAAGCTTTTTTGTCAGATGCTATAGTCAATTAATACTTGAAAACAGAGAATTGTTTCCCGAACCAGAACGTGATTGTCTCTCCAGACGCCCAAATATTGAGGCAACGCATAAAGGCTCGTTCGTCACAATTGGGAGCCTTTTTTGAGAATTCGCCTTTTGGGTACTAGTCGGCCTGCCTAGTAGAAAACGCCTATTAGCTGCAGCTTTATATTGACAACATTGCTAAACCAGTAGGTTAAAAATAACTTAACCACCAGTTTTCTTTATGACGCTGTTTGTAAGCAGCAAACTTTTTACAGATTGGATATAACAAACCAATCAAGCTTACCCAAACCACATAAACCACCCAAAGCGGATAGCCATAGCCTTGCAGGTCAGGATTAAAACTGGTCCAAGCCCTTAACAGATAGTGGCGCCAGCCAAAACCGGACAATTCAGCCAACAACATCGCTAGCCCATGGATAAAATAGATGTGCAGAATGTAATAGAAAAAAGGCACCCGGCCGAAGGTAGAAAAGAACGTAACGACTTTACCCCGTACGTTTTCTGAATTAGCCAAAAAAATTAAAACGGTCCCTACTGTCATTAATAAATACAACAGGGAAGGGGGATATTTGGTGGGATTGAAAAAAGAGATCAGGTCTTTACTAAACGAATGATAATGGACAAAAGCGCTTTGGTCACCGTATAGGTTGGTGATTCTAAGAAATATGAATAGTAGCCAGGCAAAAACGCCTATTCTATTAAACAACTTTCTTCGTTTAGTCCCGTCATATAGTGGCCCATAAAATAAGCCAAACCAATAGCCCAACGCCATGACCGCTATCCACGGTAAAACAGGATATCCAACATAGAGGTTGTAAATGCCCCAAACAGGAAACACGTTCTCTTCATGAAGCAAGCTCCAGCTAATACTGTTTTCAAAATGGATATTATCCAGCAGGTTATGGCCGAAGATCAACAGACAGCAAAGCCCCAATAACAAGCCTCTTGGGAGATAGATCAATCCTGCCAATGCCATCATACTAATACCTAACGACCAAAGTACCAGCAGGTCAATATTTCTGAAGTGCACATCGAAATACCATCCAAAGTTCACCACGGTCAGTTCCATCACCACTAGCCACATCCCCCTTTTCAGTAAGAAGGCGGAGCGGTCTTTTTGGGGTTTTCCCTGGCCAGCCATATAGGCAGAAAGCCCGGCTAGAAAGCTAAAGGCAGGCGCACAAAAATGGGTGATGAACCGGGTCAAGAAAATGGGTACTGACGAATGAAGAGGATCAGCTGGATCGAACAGAAAAGCCGGTGCATGAAAATACTCCCGGGTATGGTCAATGGCCATCAGTATCATCACGACTCCTTTTAAGAGATCGATGGATGCAATCCGGCTCTTTATTTTTGCTGTCACAACTAAGCTCATTAATAGGCTTATCAAGAAGGGCTGTCCCCTAAGGAGGTGCGTCTTGTTGCTGAAACGACAGAGCACCCACTTTTTTTCATAATCCAGCCCGTTTGGTTCCGCAATTTTTCACACCATGTATTTCTTTCCGTCTTAACGGAAAGAAAAATTGGCCGATGCATCTTATCTACAGTCGTTTAGTGCCATGCCTTGATGGTAGCTTGTAAGTTGTAAGCTAGGGTTTATTCTGATAAACACGACTTCATTAGCTTATTATTTCCTTTTGGTCACAGTCTACTTAACCGACCTATTTATGGACCAGAAACACGAATGCTTCTTCGTCTCAAGAGGGAGCATTTTGTGAGAATATTCATCCAGATATAAGCCGTCCATAATTTTAGTATTTTGGCGGACCTTTTGCCAATGACACGACCGATTGATTCACTCAACAAACACACCAAGGCATATGAAAACTTTTTATCTACTTATTGGCTTCCTACTAACCAGCACCTTAACCGCTTCGGCCCAGTATATTGAGGTAAGCGCACAACTCACAAGTAGCCTATTTTCCTTTCAGGGTAATAATGTTGTTCACCAATCCTTCTTTAACATTAGCCGGGAACTTCCGCCACCCAAGGTTGGCTCTGCTTCTTATACCAATGATCCCTGGAGTAACCGCAGTAGTTTTTCTTGGGGAGTGACCATGCAGGCTCAACGTGTGGCCAAAACAAACTGGATCACTGGGCTACAGCTCGCCTATGAATCGCTGGCGACTCAAACCAGCATCATAGGTGGCAGTGATCTGGGGCGATTCATTAGTTTTCAGCAAGGCCGCTCAACCTTTACCTATGAATATATTACGCTGCATCCGTTTTTGGGCCATCGTTTTGGCAATCGACAAGTGAGTCTGGATTTAACAGCCGGCCTGGATGTGTCCTTCAACTTACGGACTTGGGAAAAGGGAAGGGCTCAACCCCGACGAATGAGCTATACGTAACTTATCACAAACATACCATGCCCGATTTGGATATGCGTCCTCGTCTGAATGCTACAGCTTATTTTCATCGTGTAGGGTTGAGTGCTAGCTACGCTCGGGGCTTGACCAACTACAGTGCAAATCTGGTAGGTCCCTCTCCTACAGCGACCACCAGTCAAGTTTGGCAACTAAGCGCTATCTATCGCTTGACCAATTAAGAGCTATCGTACGTATCACATTTCCAACAGTATTTCCCAAGTAGTAGATAGTTGAATACTTCTTGGTCTTAAGTAGGAGCATTTTGGGAGATTGTAAATGAATCGTCTAGGTGAGAAAAGCCGGCCTTTTCTTAATGGATTACCGGATCATCTCCTTTCAAGCAAATCTAGGCATCCCCCGTTGACACAAGTTTAAGTAGCCCGCTGTAACCTTAGCCCGAAACCAAAGTTTCCAGCTAAAAATTAGGGGCTTACTTACAGAAAGCAGCATGCTACGCAACTACCTCAAAATCGCACTCCGCAGCTTCCGCCAGAACAAAACCGTTTCAATCATTAACAGCCTGGGACTTGCTCTGGGACTGACTTGTGGCTTGTTCATTTTTCTATGGGTTCAGGATGAACGAAGCGTGGATCGCTATCATACCAACGGGCCTCACCTCTACCGACTCATGTGGCGACAAATCGCCGACGGCAAACGCATGGCCATGGCGGCTACCCCTGGACTCATTGCCCAGGAATTGCCCAAAAAATTTCCGGAAATTGTCCGGGCCGTGGGCTATACCGATCGGCATATGGCCATGACAGTCAGGGCCGGTGATCAGTTTGCCAAACACATTGGCGACTGGGCCGGTGTGGATTGGTTCAAGATGTTTAGCGTACCGCTAGTGGTGGGCTCTGCCCAAACCGCCCTGCAAGACCCGACCAATATAGCTATCTCCCGAAAACTGGCCGAAACGTATTTTGGCAGCCCTCAACAAGCCATGGGCAAAACCGTTCAACTCGACAATAAGGCCGTCTATCAGGTAACGGCCGTCTTCGAGAATTTGCCCCGCAACTCCTCCCAACAGGACGATTTTCTGCTCAACTGGGATGATTTTTTAAGCCGTAATCCCTGGGCGCGTGGATGGGATAGTCCAAGTCCCCTGGCGTATGTACAACTCCGGCCAGACGCCGACGTGTCGGCTTTCGAAGCCAAAATTAAGCATTATGTACGCCCCTATTTAGGGATTACAGCCAGTAAAGCGAATCGGTTTGATGTCGAGTTATTTCTTCAGCCGTTTGAAGAGGCCTATTTACACGATCAAACCGAAAACGGTGAAGTATCCGGGGGGCGTATCACCTATGTCCATCTGCTGAGTGGGGTAGCCATCTTTATTTTGCTGATTGCTTGCATCAACTTTATGAATCTGTCCACAGCCCGTTCCGCTAAACGAGCCAAAGAAATCGGCATCCGCAAAGTGGTAGGAGCCGAGCGATGGCGGTTGATCCTCCAGTTTTTGGTCGAAACCATCTTACTGACGACCCTGGCGGCTATGGTAGCACTTTTGGTAGTGGGTGTGCTTCTGCCCCGCTTTAATCAACTGAGTGGTAAACAAGTAGCCCTGCCGCTTGGGGATGGCCAGTTCTGGGTCGCTCTAGGCTGTATTATAGGGGGTACAGGGTTGGTAGCGGGCAGTTATCCGGCTTTTTTTCTCTCTTCACTCCAGCCCGTTCGTGTGTTAAAAGGCATGGGTGCCACCTCCGCGTTACTCCTTCGACGAGGCCACCTGCCGCTGCGTGAAGCCTTGGTGGTGGTTCAATTCGTGATTTCACTGTTTTTGATGATTGGTACGTTTGTGGTGTACCGACAAGTCCACTTTATTCAAACCAAAAACCTGGGTTTCGACCGAGAAAATCTGATTTATGTCCCCTTGGAGGGTAGCTTAGTGGCCAACTACGAAACGCTCAAGCAAGAATTACAACGTATGCCGGGTATTCAAGCAGTGGCCAGGATGGACTATCAACCCAGTAACATTGGTAGCACTACCAGTTGGGTCGATTGGCCTGGAAAAGGGACTAGTAAAACCGCCCAGTTCGCCCAAGTTTCGGCCGGCTATGATATCGACAAAGTACTGAAGATGAAGCTCCTGAAGGGACGTTTCTTTTCGCCCTCTTTTTCAACTGATTCGGCCGGCTATGTGATTAACCAGCAGGCCGCCCAGCAAATCGGCTATACGGATCCGATCGGCCAGCCGCTTACTTTCTGGGGCAAGCCGGGTAAGATCATCGGCGTAGTGAACGACTTTCACTTTCAGTCCCTACGCGAACCGATTAAACCCCTCATCATGTGGTTTGGCGAGCAGGCCAGCTTGGGTAATCTGTTGGTGCGCACCCAGCCGGGCCAGACCCAGCAGGCCCTGGCGAGCCTGAAAACCCTCTACCAGCAGTTGGCTCCGAGCGTTCCGTTTAGTTATTCGTTCGCTGATGAGCAGTATCAGCGCATGTATCAACCGGAACAACTGGTTGGCCAGCTGCTGAATTACTTCGCGGTGCTGTCACTTTTCATCGCGGGTTTAGGCTTATTTGGGTTAGCTTCGTTCAGTGCCGAGCAGCGCCGAAAGGAACTGGGTGTGCGTAAAGTCTTAGGCGCATCGGTGGTCAGTCTGGTTGGCTTAGCTTCGGGGGCTTTTCTCAAACTGGTCCTGCTGGCGATTGCCATTGCCAGCCCTTTGGCTTGGTACACCATGACCAACTGGATGCAGGGATTCACCTACAAAGCAAGCCTACCCTGGTGGCTTTTTGTGGGATCAGGTTTGTTAACCATGGGCATCGCTTTGGCTACCATCAGTGTTCAAAGTATTCAAGCAGCCTTGGTAAACCCGGTAAAAAGTTTGCGAAACGAATAGGTTAGCCTAATTAAGTGATAAAGGCTTCAACGCATCAACCAACCATTGATGCGTTGAAGCCTTTATCACAAAACGCCCTATTTATGGACATAGAATTTCTGCCTGTCGCACTTAGGAGCGTTTTTGCGAGACTGTAATTATTTAATATCTGTACATTTAAATCCGTCGCATACGTTCACTTATTTTAATGAAAATGGTTACAGGTTTTCCATTCTATGTCACTAATGTGCTAATGGCGGTTGGGCCGAACAAGGGAGCCAGGACGTGAGAACGGGCTCGCTGATCGGACTCGGCTTCGGCTGGCTTTGGTGGCTGGCCGGTACGGGCGTCGTGGCCGGCTTTCCCGGATCGGTCCTCCAGGTGCTCGGCATCCTGATCTTCGCCGTGTCGGGCATCTGGATCGTTAAGCGCCGACCGCAGCCGGCACACCTGCAGCCGCGCTGGGCTTATTATGTGGCTGCCATCGTCGTCGAGATCGCCGCGATCGTCCTTGCGCAGGCCTGGCTCACCGCGCGGGGTCTGGAGCCGCTGCTCTTTCCTGTTATCGGGATCATTGTCGGCCTACATTTCACCGGGTTGTGGCCCGCCTTCGGACGACGCCGCTTTCTGGTCCTCGCAGGAGCAATGATGGCTATCAACCTGTTGGCGCTGCTCCTGCCGCTTGAGCCCGACACGCGGCTGATGCTATCGGGCTTCGGCTCATCGGCATGCCTCCTCGCAACGGCGCTGCTGCCGTAAGCTTGCGCATTAATAGGGGAATGCGCTTCCGCAGCGGTTTAGTATTCGGATATTCAGAATACCCGAATACTAAACCGCGTAAATACGACCGAGCCGGCAACTTGCAAAGCCGATGTGTTGAAAATGATTACTAATGCCAGAATATGGCCTATGTGTTGTTGGCACTTGATTATTGAGATTGAAAAAGAGGGTTTTCTGAACCAGAATGATTTACTCCTGAATAGAAATCTGAATAATTTTATCATCATTCACTTTCTGGGCAACCCCCTTCTTAGTTTGTGCCTTTACGTCTTCTAACTGAATCACCAACCGATCCCCTTTTTTAGCCTCTTTGAGCAAAGTAACTATTGATTCCTCTCCTGACCAATCTAGATACCCAACCCGTTTAGTATCTCGTACTAAATTCAAAATTGCTTTATTAATGGCTATATTAGGCTTTAATTGGGGGTACTCTCGTAAACTCTCCTGAGTGAGTTGGGCCGTTAAATCCAAGGTCTTAGTCGTGAGTGAAATGCCCTGACTAAGATTTAAGGGTTTACCATCGGCTACTACTGTCACAATGTATTTTGGATTCTGGGCTAAACAGGCGAAGGGAACCAAGAGAGTGCTTGCGGCAATAATGAAGGAAAAGAAGACGATGGTACGCATGGGGCCGGGGTCTTAAGTGACATCTACCCTGAAAACGAAGTTGATAGGCAAAACAATATAGGCAAAACTAGAAATATAGTTATTGGTAAAAATCACGAGTATAACTTCTTTCTTAATTCGTCTTCAAACAACGATCATAATTGAAACGCCCTAAAACAGAAGCAGAAATATGAACGTATCTTCGTCTAACTTGGGAGCGATTTATGCGACGATTGTTTTTAACAACTGTCAACCCTAAATCGTAGCATACGAACCAACAAACACTATTTTACTGGCAAAGTGATTTGTAAAATTGCAAACCCGGCAATCTTGCTTTTATCCCCTTTTCAATGAACCCGAATAAGGCGGAGTGAATCAGTTTTTGGCCGACCAATACCAAAATAACCCCGCAAATGGAATTTAAGAGGGTTGAGGTATTTCATACGTATTACACCCACTCTTGATAATACTGCTCACTCCTGGCAAAAAAATACTCATTTATTATTCAATTAAGCCTATTTAATTGATAGGGAAACTAAGTATACGTTCATTTGTTCCTATCAAGCCGGGTCATCCGGCACTAAACTTAACTAAGATACGCTTATGAGTAACACAGACTCAACGCCCCGCAGAACCTTTTTTAAAAAGTCAGTAACAGGTGGTCTTGCCCTTAGTGGTGGTATGTCTCTCCTGGGTTCGTTGCTAACCTCGCTTACAAGCGAAGCAGCCATTCTGGTAGATGATTCGCCTACGGCAGCCTCGGAAAAGGAATTTCGGCAGAAGGTTCTCGGGCCTGCCGAGTTGTCACTGGCAACTAGTCAGATTGCCGTGAGCAAAGCCGCCAATAAGTACGCCAAGGAGTTTGCTGGTTTTGAGTTGGAAGAAGCCAAGGCCGTTACGTCTGTACTTAAAGATCTGGGTACCCCCGTACCAGCCATGAACGCCAAGGCCCAGGCAACGCTGACTAAAATCAAAACGGCCACCGGTGCTGCCTTCGACAAAGCGTATATTCAGGCCCAACTCGAAAACCACGAATTCTTACGGGATCTGGCCCAGAATTATTTGAAGAATTCAATGGGCAAAACTAGCTCTGCCGAAAGTCAGACGCGGCATTTAGCGACTCTGGCCCTGGCCGTGTTTAAGGAACATGTTGCGCTAACCAAACAGATTTTGGATCAGCAGCTAAAGGGTTGATCTGGCGAGGACTAGTTGACAAAAAAGACTGACTTTGCGCCTGAGAAGGCCGGGTCAGTCTTTTTTGTAGCCTCGGATTTCTCTCACGTCGTCCGAGATTACTACCTGGCGCTGCGAAGTGCCAGAAACAGGCCCGCCACCACAACGGCGACACCTACACCAATCAGTATGTTGTTTGGGGGCTTCACCTCCACTGGGGCCTCAGTCCGCTCCGGTTGAGCCTGATACGTTCCGTCGGTCACGTCCAGAATCAGTTGTATTGCTTCTTCAGGAACGTCGAGTTGGGGAAAGTGACCCGAGTTGGCGAACCAGTGCAGTTGCGCATCGGGGAACAAACTTAGTGCGAGCTTCGACTGACCGGGCAGACAAACCAGGTCCCGGCGTCCCCAGCCAATAACTAACGGCTGTTGAATGAGACCCGCCGGGGCACCCTGCTGTTTTTCGCCATGGGCCAGATTGTCCAATAGTTCGTTGAATGCGGGCGTGGGCACAAACGTTCGCAGTTCCTGTAGCGCTACCGGAGCGGGGATTTTCCAGGGAGCCGCCGAAAACTGAGCGAACAGCAAGGTCCGGCCAACGGGGTTGCCGGTCAGAAAAGGCAGTGCGGGTTGTAATGTGCCGACGAGCTGGGCTGATAACCGCACGGAGTGGTAAAAGAACGGAATTTCCCAGCCCTGCCAGAAACCACCCGGGTCAAGCGACACGACGGCACCCAGCACCCCGCCCCGCCGGGCTAGTTCGATCACTAACCGCGCGCCCATCGAACTGCCGACGGCGTCGATGCCCGTCAGATTATTATTGGCCAGAAAATCGGTCACGGCGTCGGCAAGGGTACGAATGGAGGTCTCGCCTATCAGGGGTGGTGTGGCTCCGAAGCCGGGTAAATCTACCGCGATAACGTCGCGTTTGGTGGCCAGGCCGTCGATGATCAGATCCCACGACCGGTGGCTACTACCAATCCCGTGAACTAAGAGTAGGGGTGTGCCGGTGCCTCGCCGGACGTAGTGCATTGTCATGGGTCGTTTCGGTTTAATGGATCGTACTGTCAGGTGACAGACCCGCTGACTCAACTCCGATCAGGACGCGTTGGTTTTAAAAAGTGACTCCGGCTCAGGTGTGATGGGCGGACGATTTTGCAACTCGTCCATATTTATACGTAGGTCTATACTGCAAAACGGCGGGGACGCCCGTGCGGGCCAATATGAAACTATGGAGTTAGAAAACTCAATATTCGACACAGCTTAGCTTACTTTAATTGTTTGACCAAGTTATCTGCCTTGAAATGGAACAAAATAAGCTGTATTCAGCGTGTTAATCCATCAGTAGAGTAAAAGACCGTTTTCTTTACTGACTATTAAAACCAGCCTTTAATAGGGATACAGGAATGCTCTTTTTTCTCAAGAATGAGCGTTTTAGGAGAATTGCAAGTCATTAGGATAACAATTCAGGAACAACCATTGCAACTATGTAATCCCATTTACTAGTAAACGCTCGTGTGTGGACAAAACCTGATGAGCAGTCGTTTATAGTAAGGAATACATTGAGAAAGCAGCAATTATATCGTATCACCGTCTAGTGATATAAGAGTAAGCCAACTCTTCACTACTGGATTAGGATCGTTCCGACGCCAGACCATCGACAGATTGGTTTGGTATTGATCGCCCACCAGTTTGATGAAACGCAGTTTAGGACCCGCCCCCTTGTGATACGAATAGGGCAGAATCGAAATACCTAACCCCTGTTCAACTAATTGTAGGATAGTTGCCCCAAAATTGGACTCAAGAAGGGGGGTAGGGGGCGAACCGATCTGCTCAAACAACTGCTCGATCAGGTTGTGATAAATCTCCCCGGCATAACGAGGGGGTAAAATAAATCGCTCACCCGCCAGCCTAGGCAGATGATCAGTTAAGGCGTCTGTCGCCCAGTGTTCCACCGGAACCACCAGACTAAGGGGTTCGCTAATCAACAATCGGGATTGAAGCCGGGGATCGCTAATCGGTTCGCGCGTAAATCCGATATCCACGGACAAATCAACGAGTCCCGCAAACATATTGGCGTCCAGCAGTTCTAATAGCGATACCCGTACATTGGGTAGCCTCTCTTGCTGCTGTTTGAGTAAATCGGGCAACACCGAATAAATGGCCGAACCGGGGTAAGCGATGCGCAGCTCACCGGCCTCTCCTCGATGGATTAGTTGCGCCTGCCGACGAATATGTTCCGCCTGGTTAAGTAAGCGGGTAGCCTCCTGCTGCAAGAAGATCCCCGCTACGGTTAAGCGTACGTTGCGCTTATCCCGTTCAAACAGTTGAACGCCCCATTCATCTTCCAATTGTTGAATTTGCCGACTCAGCGCTGATTGAACAATATTCAATTGCTCGGCTGCTTTCGAGAAATGGAGCGTCTGGGCGACACCCAGAAAGTACCGTAATTGCCGTAAATCCATTTATGCTTTTTGGAGATTAGTTAAGCGAAAATAAGCATTTCCAGAGATTAATTAATTACTTTTTCTTTGTAGAAAAATTCGCGTAACCGACATGGTGCTTAACATTCAATCGGAAATGGCTCCCCTTAAGCGGGTTATTGTCGGGATCGGCACGGAGTACCCCTTGAACCAAAATAATCCCGTCTGTACCTATCATCTTGAACAGGGAACCTTCCCCAGAGCGAATGATTTAACGGCAGAAATGGACTACCTCGCTGAAATGCTGGAGCAACTGGGGATCATCGTCCACCGACCAACCAATTTGTCGGGTGTTGGTCAACTCTTTACCCGAGACATCGGCTTTGTCATTGATGACTATTTTGTTCGGGCCAACATGAAACTAACGACGCGCCAGGCGGAGTATACAGGCATTACGGATTTATTAGCCACGATTCCTGCCGAGAAACTGTTAATTCCACCCCTTGATAGCACCCTGGAAGGTGGGGATGTTATTGTGGGGAAAGATCGCTGTTATGTCGGGGTTGGGAATCGAACCAATCCGGCGGGATTGACTTATTTACAGCAGCAGTTTCCGCACCGGCAGATTATTGGCCTTCCCATCATTCAATCATCGGATCGGTATACGAACATTGTCCATTTGGATTGTGCCTTCAATCCGGTCGGTCATCGGTCCGCTTTACTTTACAGGCCCGGTTTTCATCAGCTTCCGGCTGCGTTCTATGAGGAATTTGACCCCTCGAACCTAATTGATATTACCGCCGACGAAATGGTCAATCTGGTGCCCAATTTATTGTCCGTCTCGCCGGAGCTGGTGTTCATCCGGCAGGGATACCATCGCATTCGGTCCATCCTGGAAAATCATCAGATCAACGTGGTGGAAATTCCGTTCGACGAAGTAGCCAAGTTAGGTGGCTTGCTTCGTTGTGTCACCCTACCGCTTGAACGCACTAGCTTCTAAACGACATGTATATTCCAAAACAGTTTCGTAATCCCGATCAGGAATCCATTCGGGATTTTATCCGGCAGTATAGCTTTGGCTTGCTAATTAACCAGATAGACAATCGGCCTTATGCCACCCACATTCCACTCGAGTTGGACACCAATGCCAACGGCGAAGACGTGCTTCTTGGCCATATCGCACGGGGTAATCCCCAGTGGAAAAGCTTTTCAGAAACGGATGAAGTGCTCGCTATTTTTCAAGGACCACACGCCTATATTTCATCGTCCTGGTACGATCATGAAAATGTGCCGACCTGGAATTATCAAGCCGTTCACGCCTACTGTTCCGTCCGAATTATCGACGGTGAGGAGCTGCTAAACTCGTTACGAAAGCTGGTGGCTCGCTATGAACAGGCTAGTGTCAACCCCGTTTCCGTCGACACAATGAGTGAAGGCTTTTTGCGGGCTGAACTGCGGGGCATTGTGGGGGTTGAGCTGACGATCCGTCAGCTACAGGCCGTGGACAAGCTGTCTCAGAATCGGGACGATAAAAATCATCAGGCCATTATTCAGGAACTGACTCAACAGACTGACCCGCAGGCCCAGGCCGTAGCGGTTGCCATGCAAAAAGGACGCTGCCCTATACACCCCGCCAATTCATGATCCAGCCAGCCCAGATAACCAATCATGTCTTAATGATCCGTTCGGAGCATTTCGGTTATAACCGAGAGACCGCGGAGTCGAATACCTTTTTAGACCAGGCAACTGAGCAATCTCCGGTAAAACTAACCCTGGCCCTCATGGAGTTTGATCGACTGGTTGCTCAGCTGCAGGCATCCGGGATTCAGGTAACCGTAGCGCGTGATACGGATGGACCGGTAAAACCCGATGGGGTTTATGCCAACAACTGGGTTTCGTTTCATCCGGGAGGACTACATGTGTTGTATCCCATGCAGGCTCCTAACCGACGGGCCGAGCGACGCCCGGAGGTCATCGACCAGTTGGTCGAAGGGGGGCGTCCCACCCAATCCGTCATCGACCTGTCGTATCTGGAAGCCGAAGGCCAGTTTTTGGAAGGCACGTGTAGTGTGGTGTTGGATCGGGTCAATAAAATTGCCTATGCCTGTCAATCGGTGCGAACCAGCCGGGAAGCCCTACAGGTGTTCGCTCAGCGAATGGGCTACCAAACCGTTTTATTTCATGCATTTGCCCTTGATCAGCCCGTGTTTCATACCAACATCGTGATGGCCATTGGGGAAGCATTTTGCGTGATCTGTCTGGATGCGATCCCCGATGTAGTTGAGCGCCAAACGCTCGTAGAGCGCTTAACCCGAACCGGCAAACAACTCCTGGTTATCTCCCTTGACCAAATGCAACAGTTTGCGGGTAATCTCCTCCAGGTAGCTGGTAGCCAGGGTGAACGATTCATCGTCTTGTCCAATCGAGCCTTCCGCTCATTAGAACCGAGTCAAGTGGCTCAATTAACCAGGCACGGCCAACTCATCCACCCCGATTTGTCAACCATTGAAGCCTATGGTGGCGGGAGTGCCCGTTGTTTGCTCACGGAGGTGTTTTAAACCATCGTCCGATAAAACGCACTCGGCCTGGAGATTTATAGTGGGCAATAGCCTTACAATTAACTAAACTGCGTTTGCGTAGTCGATTTATCATTCGCTATGCATCCTTCGATCAGAAGAGATCTTGCCAAGTAGAAGGACGACCTTCCCCTTATTGGGAACTGATTCGGGACGGCCCGACCTAAAACGGTTAATGCCATGTCTTGGATTTATTTGTTGTTTGCGGGCCTGCTGGAAATTGTCTGGGCCTCGTTCATGAAGCAGTCGGCAGGTTTCACCCGGCTTGTTCCCTCTGTCATTACCGCAGTTGCCTTAATCGCCAGTTTTGCCCTGCTGGCCCTGGCCATGCGTACCCTTCCTTTAGGCACGGCCTACACGATCTGGACAGGCATTGGTGCCGTAGGTGCTTTCCTGGTGGGTATCTGGGTATTTGGCGAGTCTATCAACGCGGCTCGCCTGATCGCAGCCTTGCTGATTGTAGCCGGGCTGTTGTTGATGAAACTTTCTTCTAAATGAAATCACGCATGAACAGGGAACCAATCACGATTCGTAAAGCCGAACTAAGCGACCTGGCTACGGTGCAGCAGATCGGACGAGAAACCTTTTTTGAGACGTTTGCCCAGGCCAATACCGAAGCGGATATGCAAACGTATCTAAAGGAAAACTTCAGTGATGCGAAAGTTTCGGCCGAGCTAAGCCACCCCGATTCTCAATTCTTCATAGCCTGGGACCTCGAAGCGCCCGTTGGGTATCTGAAGATCAATGCTGGTCTGGCCCAAACCGAACCACAGGGCGAAACGGCCCTTGAGATCGAGCGTATATACGTCTTAAACGCCTATCACGGGAAGAAGGTGGGGCAACGGCTCTATGAGCAAGCACTGGCTGTTGCCCATCAACAAAACAAAACCCACCTCTGGCTGGGTGTCTGGGAAGAAAACCCGAAGGCGATCCGCTTTTATGAAAAAAATGGCTTTGTCGCCTTCGACAAACATATTTTTCAATTTGGCGACGACGCCCAGACCGACCTACTAATGAAAAAGGAATTGACTGACTAGTCGGCCAGGTCGCAGTCCATTTTGTCACCATGAGTAAAAAGAATCTTTTCATTCTGCTGTTGATTATCGGAACCGCTTTTTGGGGCATCTCTTTCCCGCTGGTCAAAAGCGGGGTTGGGTCGTCGGCTCCCTTTGTGTTCCTGGCCTACCGGTTCTGCCTGGCTGCACTAGTCATGCTGCTCCTTTTCCCGGCCAGCATTCACCAGTTTACTGCAGATACCCTCCGAACAGCGGCCTTTCTAGCTATACCACTGTTTCTTGGCATTGTGCTACAGACCTACGGTCTAAAATATAGTCCCGCCGGGCAATGTGCTTTCATTGCGGGGTTGTGCGTGGTCACGCTTCCCTTGGTGAATCTATTGATCTATGGCAAGCCTATTGCGACAAACTTATTGCTGGCTTCGCTGTTGGCCATAGCCGGGTTGTACACGATCTCAATCAAGGACGGTTTTTCGATTGGCCTGGGTGACATCTATACACTACTGGGAACAGTCGGTTTTGCCTTCTACTTAATCAACGTATCGAGACAGTCAACGACCCAAACCTTGATTCCATCGGTCACGCTGATGTTTGCCCTGTGTGGCCTGCTGGCTTTTGCATTGGGCGCTTTCAGTACGGATTCCCAGTGGATAACGACCGATAAGCATTTCTGGGTCGGAGTGGCTTTTTCAAGCCTGCTGTCCACGGCTTATATGTATTCGGTTTCCAATAAAGCTCAACAATATATCGAAGCCGAGAAGGTAGCCCTCATCTATCTATTTGAGCCGATTTTTGCCTCTGTTGCCGCTTTTTTTCTGTTAGGAGAGCCCTTTACCTGGCGGCTCTTATTGGGTGGCTCATTAATCATCGCTGCCACGCTAGTATCCGAGTTAAAAACCTGGCAACGTGTCTCTTAAAATGCCCCATTCCTGGAACAGACAGATGATGCTTTCTTCGTCTCACTTTGGGGGAGCTATCCGAACTTCAGGAGGATGAGCTTAAAAAGCGCTGACCGTTGTACAGCGCTATCAAAACTTAACTTCGAGGTAAAAACGTTATATTTGTAAAGCAACTCTACAGGCAATGGCAACAGATACCAAAACCTCCAAATCGTCAGTTAAAAAGTCCCCTGCCAGTGGCCAGCTTGCCCCCAAGTCAAATATGAAGGCAGGGCTAGGCTTATTTAAGGACAAAATCGTCAGCGAGTCGTCGGCTTGGGAAGATGACCTGCGCGTGACGATTAAGAAATGAAGAGATATTTACTGGATACGCACATCCTGATCTGGTGGCTAACCGATTCGCCCGATTTGCAAGCCCCTGTTAAAATGATTCTTCAAAACCGGGCTAATGAATTTTACGTCAGCTATGAAAGCCTTCGTGAGATTGTTATCAAGGCTAAGCTCAAGCGGGCTGACTTCCAATTAAATGGGATTACCATTGCCGACATTGCCAATGCGCTACGCGAAACGCTAGGGGTGAAACTACTGCCATCGAAGATCGTCCACTTGGCAAAGCTAGAAGCCTTGATCCCGATACACAATGACCCCTTCGACCATATTCTGATTAGTCAGGCCATTGCTGAGCGGTTGATTCTCATAAGCCACGATGGTAATTTTCCCTTCTACGAAAGTCAAGGTTTGAAGCTATTAAGAGCTTAAGCTCCATATATTTCTGTCAGAAATAGTCTGACTCTTGCTCGAAAGAGTTCACCGAAAATTCGTCCCCTCGTCTCAAGTGGGAGCGTTTTATGCGATCTACTAATCATGAGTTTGACTTAGCCACTCCTGTGCCGCATTGGTCTTTTTCTCATTGATTCGATCGATACGAAAATCGGGCAAAGTCGTCAAGCCACTGGCTTACTCAAGGGCCAACAAAAGCCTGCTTCCTCAGACTGCTTGTCGACTTTGGCTTATCCATCGCCAAGTGAACAACGCCGGGCCCCACGGCTAAAAAACACCGGTTGGCGGCTGCGCTTTCCTCAGTTGGCTAAGGCAAAATCAACCGCGGCTTTAGCATGAATAGCAATCGTGTCAAAAATGGGAAGAGGGCAATCCGTCGGTTTGAGCAGGAGTGCCAATTCAGCGCTGCCAAAGACAACCCCCTCAGCTCCGCTCCGTTTTAAGGTGTCAATAATGTCAATGTATTTATGTTTGGTGTCGTCATTGAAAATTCCTTTGGTCAATTCGTTAAAGATAGACCCATGGATATACGCTCTATCCGCTTCGTCGGGTAAAAGGGTGGCAATACCAAACTGGGAAAGACGATCGCTAAAGAAAGGATTCTCCATGGTAAATTTTGTGCCAAGTAGTGCCACCTTCGTCAGGTGTTGGTGAGCAATTTCCTTGGCCGTTTCCTCGGCACTGTGAATCAACGGAATGGTTATTTTTTGGCGGACCGTGTCCGCCACCAGGTGAACGGTGTTGGCGCACATCACAATACAGTCGGCCCCTGCCTGCTCGAGTTGGAGGGCAATGGTTGATAACATGGTTTCAATGGCCTTCCAGTCGTCCCTTTCCTGGAGCAATCTGACCTCTTCGAAGTCCACCGAAAACAAGAGCAGTTTCGAGGAGTGGGCGTTGCCAAGCCGTTGATTGGTGAGTTGATTAAGCGCCGTATAGTAAACGGAGGTAGCGTACCAGCTAAGCCCGCCAATGAGTCCAATGGTCTTCATAAATTAGTTTATTAGTTATTTCAAGTTGTCATTTGTTTTAAATAGTCTCCAAGGCCCAGGCGGGCTGATGGGGCTCCCACAAGGTAGTACACCTGAACGTAGCTACCCCTTTAGGCAATCAGGGTACTAAAATGATCTTGCCATACAGGGAACGCGATTCCGCCATCGTCAGAGCGGCCTGAATTTGGTCGAGCGGGAAGCGAGCGGCAATCGGGGGGATCAGTACGCCTTTGGCGAGTAGACTCATGAGTTGAGCAAAGTCTTCCTTCAGTCGCTCCATAAAGCTGGCTTTCCCTTGACCCGACCAAATATGGTATAAGCTGGCCCGGCGGCCGTTGGGTAAAATTGTGTACCAGGCAAGTTGACTCAGGAGTTTGACAAAAGACCAAATCAGGGACGAATCGCCCTGCACGGCCGATGCGATGGCATAGCTCACTAAAGTCCCCCCTCTTTTGAGCAGCCCAAACGAGCGGGCAACACTGGGGCCACCGACGTTGTCAAAGACGGCATCCACCCCCTGGGGTGCCAGCTGACGGATCCGCGCGAGCAGATCCGGGGCCCTGTAATCCAGGGGTTCGACGCCCTGCTGGCGCAACCGATCATGATGCACTGGGGAGGCCAGGCCGATGACCCTCAGGCCCTGGTAGCGAGCCAGCTGGATTAGTACGGTGCCCACGCCCCCATTGGCCCCATAGACGACAATCGTTTGGCCCGCCTGAACCTTGGCTTGGCGGTACAACATTTGCCAGGCCGTCAGGCCATTAACAATCAGGGCTTCGACTTGGGCCGCGTCGAGTCCCTCGGGCACCGGCAATAGTTCGGCCGCGGGTCGGATCGTATGGCTAGCCCATCCCCCGGTTTTAGTTAAAGCGGCAACACGCTGGCCCATCAGCGCGGGGTCTACATTGGGCCCTACCTGGATCACCCGGCCGACCAGGTCGTAGCCTGGCACAAAGGGAAACTTGGGCTGGCCGCCATACCGGCCCCGGCGCATGGCTTGCTCCGCAAAGGAGATGCCACTGGCCTCCACCTCCACCAGCACCTGATCGGCGGCAGGTGGCTCCAGGGTGCGCTCTTGGATGAATAATCCGTCCGCTTCAACCAGGCCAGGCAGGATGACTTCCTGGCTGATCGTGCCTTTCGGAATAGTGTCCATGTAGGGGGGGGCTGCTGGCATGATTTTGGGGTGATTGGCGCGCGTTGACATAAAGTTTCGATTGGCTTGGTACAAAACTAGCGGGCGGTGAGCACTCAAAACGATAACAAAAGATAAGAAACAAACGGGCTGGCCAGTCATCAGAAGGAAACTACTTTTGGCTGATGCGGTGGCGAATGCGACTCAGGCTCACGGGGGTGATGCCTACATAATTGGCGATATAGTGCTGCGGCACCCGTTGGAGTAGATTCTTCTGGTCCCCTTCCAGCAGATCCAGATAGCGCTCTTCAGGACTGAGCAGTAGCAGACCCGCCATGCGTTCTTCTAGCGAGACCAGGATGTATTCGGCCAGCCGCCGACCAAACAACTGCCAGCCGGGATAGCGCTCAAAAAGCGTTTGTAGCACGGCGTAGGGAAATGTCAGACAGGTGGTCTCGCTGAGGGCTTGAATGGTAACGGGCGAAGGCCGGTTGGTAATACAGCTCATGTAGGCGCCCACCAGCTGATCCTCCAGGAAAAAATAGGTGGTTCGTTCCTGGCCATCTTTGGTATAAAATTGCCGAAACAGGCCTTCGATGACGAAGCCGATTTGACTGGCCACTACGCCCTGCTGGGCCAAGCACTGCTGTTTTTTCAGGGGCGTCATCGCCAGATGCGGGACAAGCGCTTCCCATTCGTTGTCCGTCAGGGGGGCAAAGTGGCTGATGTGCTGGCGCAATTGATGGGTTGCCTGGTTCAACATGCTGTTCATTATTAGCTAAATGGACTTGTAGGGAGCGGCTGACTACTGCCGGTTGAACCGGTAAGCGATCTACTGAAAGCAAGTAATCTGTTTTCTTAATAATCTACAAGTCGCTGCCTTATTTGCTCCACCTATATTGATTGGAATCCTGCTTGCCCACCTGTTTCATCGGAACCCATCGGTTCCGCACTCAATCGCTAAAATTGCTTCTTAAGCAGACACGTATGCACTCCTCTGTTGTTGCTCAACGGCGACGTATGGCTATTCGGTAGGCGGATCTACCGGATCATGGAAATAAACACCCAGCAAACATCAGTTCGCTTGTGGGTCAGGATTGGGACCAAGCTAGGGCGGCTTTTTACCGTCGTTCAGCCCACTAACCAGCCTGGCAAAAAAGTGACGCCAAAATAAGTCGAGTTCATAGTCAGGGACCAATCCTTTCCAGATATAAGACATTGTGGCCGGTCCGTGGGTGCAGCAAACTGAAAGGGGAAGGGTTGAGGCCAGCGGATTACTCAGAACAAGACCGATTATTTTATGCCTTTATTGGTTGTTTAGCGAACGTAGGTGATAACTTAGCCATCAACTTCAGTTTCTTTACCCTAAGCTCATTCATGTGACGTACTTAGACGTAAACACATAAAAAAACACTTCGTCTCAAGTTGGAGCGTTTTGTGAGATGAAGTAATGAACAGGATAGCTTACGTTTTCTATACCCGCGCCATCGAAGTTCCAGCCGCAGAACTACTTCCCTGGGGAGCTGGGCAGGTATACAGTAAAGGTGGACCCTTGCCCCGGTTGACTCCGCGCCGTAATGGTACCCCCGTGGTTGGTCACTACTTTCTGGACTACGGCCAGACCAATGCCCGTACCGGCAAACTCACTTCGACCATGCAGCCGCTGAAACACCTGAAAGATGCGGTCGACATACTTCTCCTCGAAACCGATGCCATTATCGATTACCTCAATGCGGTGATACGCCACCCCGTAGCGTGAGCCTACTAGGGAAGCGGGTAAGTCTTGGTTGGCCGCCAGACTGGCCCGAATTCGAATCTGGGGCTCTACCAGCTGATCCCCCGTAGCCCGGGAACGAAACTTGATGGCATTGGCCAGCAGGTTCTGAAAGAGCTGGCTGAGCTGAGTCCAATCGCCCGCTACAGTTGGCAAAGCGTCAACGGTAATCTGAGCGCCACTCTCGTCAATAACTACCGAGAGGTCCTCGACCACCTGATCGATCACCTGGCTAAGCGCTACGGGTTGGGCGATGACCTGACTAGTCGCTATCCGAGAGTAGGCTAACAAATCCTTAATCAACAACGACATCCGGCTGGCGGCACTTTGCATGCGGTCGAGGTAGCCGACGGTCTCCCCCCCGACGTCCGTAAAGCGGCTCCTGAGCATATCCCCAAACTGTTGAATTTTACGCAGGGGCTCCTGTAAGTCGTGGGAGGCAATGTAAGCGAACTGCTCCAGATTCTGGTTCGAGCGGGTCAGATCCGAATTGGCCCTCTCCAGGGCTTGATTGCTGTTTAGCAGCTCCTCATTCGTAGTGGTTAGCGTTTGGTTAATGGCCGCCAGTTCTTGCGTGCGAAGCTGCACCTGCTCCTCGAGTTGTTGATGAATTCGGACCTGCTGGGTCACCTCCTGTGCTACCCCCGCAAAGCGGACCACCTCGCCTGACTCGGCGAAGGTCGCTTGTCCGTAGGAGCGTACCCAGCGCTGGCTACTGTCCCCAGGCTTGCAGACGCGGTAGGTTACATCGTAGCGGCCATCCGAGTCCAGCGTGGCCAGCCGCTGCAGCTCTTCGCCCAGTAGCACGAGGTCCTGGGGGTGCACCCGTTCAATAAATTGCTCGTAAGCAATTTGGCTACCCTGGGTGAAGCCGTAGAGTGCCCGGCAGCGCTCATCCCAGTTGACCACCCCCTTGGCCAAGTCCAATTCCCACAGGCCTAAGCCAGCCGCTTCAAGAGCTAAATCAACGTTAAGTCGTTGGGCAAGATTGGCTGCTAATTGGGAGGGCTGTTGATGGCCAGGCATCTGTGTGGGATCTGGGGGGATTTCAGGGGTCTGTTCATAAACAGTTCTTGGGGATTAAGTGTTTGACCCGGCTGAAAAAGCGGTCTGATCGGAGACCAGATCGATTACCCCTGGCTCTACGACAGCTTCGGCTTATCGAGGGGAAGCGAGCAGCGCTAATCCCTTTTTCAAACCACAAGTGATTTGTCGAACCAGCCTTTTGTAAGACCTAATTAGTCAATAACGCCTGTGCCAGGTTAACCGAATGAATCACGAAACGCTGCCGGAGAGGAGTTGGTCTTGGTCTTGAACAACTTGCTGAACGATTGGGGATACTCGAAACCCAATTCATAGGCAATTTCACTAATCGACAACGTCGTGGTTGACAACATGGCTTTGGCCTTTTCAATGAGCTTATCATGAATATGTTGTTGGGTGTTTTGCCCCGTCAGCGATTTCAACAAACTACTCAGATAGGTAGGGGATAAATTGAGTTGATCAGCCAGATAGCCTACCGTTGGCAAACCAGTTTCTGTCAGTTCATGACCCCTAAAATAAGCCTCCAGTAGAGCCTCAAATCGGTCAAGAAATTCGTGGTTGATTACCTGGCGGGTGATAAACTGACGCTGGTAAAAACGGTCACAATAGTTGAGCAGCACCTCGAGTTGAGCAATAATGATGGGCTGACTAAACTTGTCAATGGGAGCCTGGTATTCTTGCTGAATCTGCTGAATGAGGTGAACGATCCTTGACTCCTCGGCATCCGACAAAAACAAGGCTTCACGAATCGAATAGTCAAAATACTCGTACCCGCGAATCCGTTTAGCCAAAGGGGTATGCCACAGAAAATCGGGATGAATCATTAACAGCCAACCCGTGTGTGCTTGCACCTCCTCCGTCCGAACCGTCAGTACTTGACCAGGCGCTAGAAAAACCATCACCCCTTCATTGAAATCGTATGGCTGTTGACCATATTTCAATTGACCATTAAAATTTCGTTTTAGGGCAATGGAGTAAAAGTTATTCACCAGGCTTTGGCACTTTTCAAGCCCTCTTGGTTTAACGTCCTCAAACCGAACCAGACTGATGAGTGGATGAGTGAGCTTGGGAAGATTAGCCAGTTGGTGATAAGCGGAAATGGTATCAATCCGGTGAAGCGGCTCAGTGGGCATCGTTCGACGAGTTTATCGCCCCTGACGTTAATCCAGAGGCAATGGCTTACAATTTATACAGCAATCGCAATCCTTCTTGAAGTGTAGTCGGCTTTCGGCCTAGCAATCGTTCTAAATCAGGATAAACCAGTCCTTCTTGCCCATTGGCAATATCGGTGATAAATCCGATAATTCGCCCTGCCATTACTGTTGACAAGCCGCGTTGAATGAGTTGGTTTGCAAACAGATCAGGCTCTGTGGGTGTATAGGCGACCGACTGGCGAGCCAGTTTGGTTAAGGCAGCCGCTACGTCATAAAAGGAATAAGACTCACTTCCCGTTAAGTGGTACGTTGTAGTGGGTCCGTGAGTAGCTACCAGCGCATTGGCCATGGCTTCTCCCATTTCGCTTCGTAGTGCCAAGGCCACTTTACCCTGCCCGGCAGGCACCCGAATACCGTGCTCAAAAACAGCCTCCCCACCTAAAAATTGGGGAATAGCCTCCATGTAGAGGCTGTTTTGAAATAGGGTATAGTTCAGTCCACTCGCTTTAATGTAATCTTCCGTCTGAAAGTGACTTTTCATTAAGGGATTAACCAGGGTTGCCGGGTCTTTCAATGCCCGGCTCGTGTAGGCAATCCGTTGAACCCCTGCCTGCTTGGCGGCATTGACGACCTGTTGATGTTGCCGGAGCCGGTTCACTTCATCCGTACCGGCAATCAACAGGATTGTTTCAATACCTTGCATCGCCTGGTTGAGTGAGTTCATATCATTATAATTGCCCAGACATATTCTCACCCCCTGTTTCCTTAAAGTAGCCGCTTTAGTCTCTTCCCGTACAAAAGCAGCAATCTGACTAGGGGGTAGTTTTTGTAGTAACTGTTGGATGACACTGGTTCCCAGTTGGCCTGTAGCACCGGTTATTAAAATCATAGAATTAATTTGGTTTTGATACTGACAAAGGTCTGCTTTAGCCAATACAGGGGCGTATCCAGATTTATGCGTATCGTAGCCAAATTAACTTTTTAGGACAGGTAGTAAGCTATCCGTCTCTTCAATTGCCCGTTTACAAATACGCAAATCTCTCTGTCTCACGTGAGAGTGTTATCTGAGATCACATAGCTTTATGAGTGATTCGGACAAGTGAAGAAAGAATGGCTTTAGCCATTAACTTAGCAGTCATAACTAACGACAAGTCATCTATCTGATGAAGGCTGGATCGCTGCAGGAAATCAAGAATAACCTAGCCTCTAATCCGATGGACTGGAAGCCCATTTCCGGGGGTAGCCTGGTCCTGCTTTGGCTAGCCATCCTTCAGGACTTACTTGGATCAATCCACCAAAACTCCTCGTTTTATCTCTCCGAATCCCTGCTGTTTCGAGGTGTCTGGCTGTTATTTATACCCATCATTTTCCTTCAGAAACAACTTTTCAGTTGGTTTACTTATCAGATAAGAAGCAAGGGAGGGTCAATTGTAGTCACTAGTCTAAGCTGTTGTTTTCTCCACGCGGTAATCTTTTCGTTACTCGTCTGGTGGCTATCGCTCCTTTTGTTTGATCATACCTACCAGCCACTGGGCACCTTCTTGTATACACTCAGTGAAGATTTATCGAAATATACATTGGTCTATGGAGCGGCCGGCGTCGGCTATTTCCTTACCGAGAATCAGCCTCGGGTCTCACCGGCCTCGTACCCAGAAACGATCTGGGTTGGAACCGGGCAACAGAAAACGAATGTAGCCATTGAAGACATCATCTTTATTACCGCTGCCAGTCCTTATGTAGTGCTCCATACGGGCCAAAAAAAGTTTATTCACGCGGAGTCCTTAAAGTCGATTGCCGCCAAACTTCCTATCCAGCACTTCATCCGCATTCATAAATCCTGTATCATTAACCGACAGAAAGTCGTCTCGGTCAAGTCAAGGTTGAACGGCGATTACGACATCCGGCTGGTGAACCAGGTTGAGGTCCGATTGAGCCGAAATTATGTGTCGGCGTTTAAGAAAGGGGTTGGCTAGTCATCCTCTTACAACAGAAACTCATCATGTTGCCCAGTTCGATTTTGATTGTCCATTCCTTGGCGGGAGTTTTGTCAAAACGCCATGTCATGACATTCAAACTCATCGCTTTGCTGATCAGTATCTGTTTTATCGGCTTATCGGGCTGCCAGGGCCAGCCCGATAAGCCTCCTGTTCGACAACCAGTTGCTACTAACAAGCCGGTTGGTGGGGTGTGTGATGGCTGTGAATTACTGTTTGTCGGCCTGCCCGCCATTATCAACAGCGTGGATACCAGCGCGGGCTGGTATGAGGGAGGACAAAAATTGGTCGTTACCGGCACCGTGTATAAACCAGACGGCAAGACCCCTGCTCCCGACGTCATCCTGTATTACTGGCATACGGATCGCAACGGCTACTACGCCGCAACGGATCAACAAACGGGACCCGCTCGGCGTCACGGTCACATCCGGGGGTGGATCCAAACGGATGCCGAAGGAAAATACACCCTCTATACCAGTCGGCCAGCTCCCTATCCGAATCGGGATCTACCCGCTCATATCCATATCGCCGTTAAAGAGCCAACCATCGACACCGAATATTACCTGGACGAATTTGTTTTTGATGATGATCCCTTACTGACCACAACCAAGCGGAAAGCACTCGAAAATCGGGGCGGCAGTGGCGTATTACGGGTGCTACTAGACGGGGATCGGCAAATCGCGGAACACACCATTGTGCTGGGCTTGAATATTCCCCACTACCCTCAGGCCGTAAAGGCCGCCAAACAATCGGGCCTGTCCATTGGCGAAGCGAGTCCCTCGTTCACGCCGTTTCATGCCTTCGGCCCTGACAAAGGGACAAAAACCTGTCCAGTTTGCAAATACGGGCGCCACCACGGCCTGCTCTATTTTGTGGGCAATAATCCTGACTGGCCCGAGATAAAAGCCTGGCTGCGGTTTTTGGAAGCAGCGAGCAGCCAGCGGCCCACCTACCGAAAGGCCTATTTTATCTATGGGAATGAGAAGAAGTATGATCCGGCCTAACGGCAAGGAGAATTAGAACAGCTGGGCCTCGAGCTCAACCTGAAAAACATCGCCCTGACCTTTGTTCCTTCCCTGTCGGATCGGGCCAGTGAGGTGTATCTCAATAAAATCAATCCAACCGTGGGCAGTACGTTGATTGTATATCAGCACACGACCATCATCGATACGTTTATAGACCTCAAGCCTACGGCTACGAATTTTAACATGATTCTGCGTTTACTCGACAACAGTCGGAGCCCTTACGAGATGTTGGGTGAGTCCAGACATCGTTGATCATCAGCGTAGCCAAACCGGTTGACAGGGAGTTTGATTATAGCTTTAAGCAAAAATGGCGCTCAGTTATAAAAAGCATTCTGTTAATAGAGCGTTTCCGGAAACGATGAAGTTCTTAGTATCAGAGCTGAGTGCTGCTCTAACAGCGTCTACTTGTGACGGCCTGATTACCCCACCCTCTAATACTGTAATCCTAAAAACTTGGCTACCCAACCCAACGCTTTGATGGCCCCATCGGGCGGACTTTTAGCAATGATTTCGGCGCGATAGTTATTCATCAGTACACTCATATACAGCATCGTGCGTAGATTCATCCGAAAATGCTTTCGACGCTGGTCGGTAAGCTTATCCAGTAGGTGACAGACATCCTCAAAATAGTGTTCCATCTTCAAGGCTGGCTGATGCGTGTTCAGGACGCGTACGATCTGATTGGTCGGGTTGCGAAAACAGTGGGTAACCCCTTTGGGAACCCAGAGGTGGTCTCCCGCTCTAGCAGCAATCCAGCGATCCCTGACAAAGAACTCCATCTCACCCTCCAGCACCTCATAGGTTTCGATGGCCTCGGGGTGGACATGCACCAAGGGGTCCTTCATGTTACAACCCGGCAACAACTCCCAGTGAAGCTCCAAGGACTTGCCCAGGGTGTCGGCACTGGCTTGTAAGACAGTAAACTTTATACCGACGGGAGTCATATCCAAGATTTGCCCTTTGGTAGCCATGCTTCGGGTTAAGGGTTTAAGTGGGTGAATGTAAGCAATGAGTGGTTAAAAAGCCAGTTGCTTCCACCTATGATCTTGCACTGTCCCGCTAGGTCATTATTCTTTAAACCATGCCCTTTTTGGAGCAGATACATGGCTACTCAGTTATCTCAGGAGGGGGCATATTTTGAGACGGTTATTACTAATAATTGTAAACTCAAGTTAGTCGCTTACAGACGTGTTCGGGCTGTTGGTATCCGATAATTATCGTCGACTTTTAGACTCTTAAGCCGCTCAGAACTTGTTTCGTCGTATCTGGCTAAAAGCAATAGGGTGAAAAATATCGGCATTATTTTTCAAAAAGGCTCGTATTCTTAAAATAATATATTTACCGGTACCGTCTTTGTTGACATAATCAGATTGGGGAGTACTTTGCGACCTATGCCTATTCGGTTAACTGTCCTAGAGGATAGTCAGGAAAGCCGCCAATTTAGTTATGATGTTCCCAAACTATCAATTGACATTAGGCGTGTCACTTACACGCTAACTAGGTCGGGATTTTATAATCAAAAACCATCTCTATTAAAAAGCTCCACGGGCTAGGAAAGCTCGAATACTTTATTGGCTTAGGGCATAGGCTAACAAACTTACAATTAAGTGG
This sequence comes from Spirosoma koreense, assembly GCF_054777875.1. Taxonomy (NCBI): domain Bacteria; kingdom Pseudomonadati; phylum Bacteroidota; class Cytophagia; order Cytophagales; family Cytophagaceae; genus Spirosoma; species Spirosoma koreense. The sequence continues at coordinate 34,509 of NZ_BAAHAC010000030.1, forward strand.
TGACATCGTATGTCACCACCTTTTTTATGCCTAACCAAATTGAACTTTTTTAGGGTTGTTATATAAGAAATCTTTTGAACCGTGTTTAAAGTCGTACTAAACCAAAACACCCTTTTCAGCTTCCATTTTTATAGGCACTAATCGGCTCAATAAAGCACATTACCTAAGCCGCATTAAACGATTTCAGACTCAGACTTCTGCAACAGCCACGAGCCTTATTTGAGATAGGGATTGGCGAATTGGGGATTATGAATAAAAGTACTATCCGTCAACAACCGTAAAAACGAAATTAAATCCGTTTTTTCATCCTTTGTCAGATGAAACCCGTTCGGCTGAACAGCTAGTTCAGGAGCCAGCATTGGACTAGGCTGAATATGTTCACTATAATGGTCCAGCACTTGTTCTAAACTATTGAACCGGCCATCATGCATGTAGGGAGCGGTGAGGGCTATATTCCGTAAGGTCGGCACTCGGAAACGGCCCTGATCGAGGGCTAACCCCGTAACCGCTTGTCGACCCGAATCCCTAGCTTGCCGATCCAGCCCATTATTATGAAATAATTCCTGGTAGAGTTTTGCCCCCCCGTGACAATGGGCACAGTTGCCACCCCGAACGGTGCGGTCCGGTGAGGGCGATCGGTTGAACAACTGCATCCCCCGCTGTTCCGATTCGGTTAACTGGTACTGACCCGCTACGTACTGATCATAGCGGGAGTTCGCCGATATCAACGTCCGTTCAAACTGAGCCAGGGCCTTTCCAATGCGAACATCGGTGATGGTGTCGGAACCAAAAACTTGTTTAAATAGCGCTGGGTATGGTTTGGTTTTCTGTAAAAAGCGGGCTGCTTCGCCGGGTTTGGCACCCATCTCATCGGTATGACCCAGCGGTACCAGCGCCTGTTCTTCCAGACTCGTGGACCGACCATCCCAGAATAACTGACGGACCCACAGTAAATTCGTCAGCGACATCGAATTGCGTCGGGTCGTTTTCCCATGAACACCAATGCTCAGCGCTAAACCATCGGTAAACGCCCGGGCCTGCTGATGACAACTCGCACACGAAATCGTTTGGGTAGCCGATAACCGGGGCTCATAGAATAACAGTCGCCCTAGGTAAACCCCTTCCTGCGTGGTTGGATTGTCGGCCGGAATGGTGAACCGGCTACCGAACGAAGCCGGATAGCGTAACCGGTAGGGTCCGGTTGGCACAGGATCGTCGACCATCGTCCAGGCCGATAGGGCAGCCACCACCATGGCGCCGACAAAACTACGCTTCCAGTATCGCATAGTCCTTTATTTAGCAAATCGTACCTCAATGGACTTCACTTCCCGAATCCAGCGGGCCGGCTTTTTCTCACCCGGTACGACGATTCGATACGGGCCAACACCCGACCCTAGTGGCGCGCCATCCACGCTGTCCGCCAGAATAACCGATCGTGAAGCAAACTCTGTATCCAGTTCAGCCAGGGCGAATAAGACCTCATACCCATCAATGGCTTTGACAATGACATATTTGGTTAGGTTTTCGCCCCGTAGTTCACCACCTACGGTGGCACCCGCCTGTTTCAGTAGGTCTACAATCAGGATGCCGGCATACTGATGTTCTTTCCCATCGCGATCTTTTCCCGTTACCTGAGTATGGGCCATGGCTGTCAAATCGACTGCCTGTAAGGTTAACGGCTTGGTGACTTCTCCCGACACGGTCAATACTGTCTGCGCTTGACTCGTCAGCCCAGTTAGCAGGCAAACGATTAGTACGGATGCTTGCCAGTAACTGGCCAGTTGTGCGTTTATGATCTTCATGCTCGTTTTTACAAATTACTGATAACCAGGTTAACAAAAAAATTGCGGCCCGGCTCGGGGAACCCCTCTGCCAGGGCATAATTGCGGTCGAAGAGATTATTCACGCCACCCTCTAGACTCACATACCGTTGCAGGCGAACGCTCCCTTTCGCATTCGCCACCATAAAACGAGCGGCCTGCGTGCCATAGCTGGTGCTGTATCGGTCAGAATCATATTCGACACTGCCCACAAGCGCCACCCGACGCAGCAGCTGGGTCTGAGCATAAACAAATACTTTATGATCCGGCACGTCGATAAATTTCAAATCGGGATTACTTAAATTTTCCCGGTGAATGTAGGAATATTGAACACCGGCCTGAAAGGCTGGGCTCACGGGAATTTTCAGCGATACATCACCCCCATAAAATTGGGCCAGCCCCGTATTCTGGAATTGATACACGTTGGGCTGTACGTTATTCACCTGCTGAATGGCATCCGTCAATCGGCTGTAGAATGCACTGGCCTGTAGGGATAGGTATTTACTCCACTGATCGGCAAAAGCTGCTTCCAGATGTAGGGCTGATTCTGCTTTCAAATTGGGATTGGGAATGGCCGCTCCCATGCGGTAAGAATAGCGGTCTTTAACCGTGGCAAATCGGGTTTTCTTAGCAACCGTGAAACTGAATTGGCGTTGTCCGCTAGGGCTATAAAACAGGCCCGCCTGGGCATTCAATGCCCCGCTGTTGTTACCCGGAAACGGCGAAATCGTTTTGGTGGTGCTGTTGTAATTTTCGGCCTGTAGACTCTGCCGCGAATTATAACTAATGCCGGGTACGACTGATACACGATCTCCCAAGGCAATGACATCTTCGACACCCAGCGATAGGGTTTGGTCAATGAAGGTACGAACCGGTTCGCCCGCGTTGTTTTCCCGGTGCCGATCCTGTTTATAGTGGAAAGAGGCCTTCAGGTTGTGGCTCTTAGTCAGTCGGCTCCCATATTCGAGCGATCCACCTTTGGTATCGTCATTGTAATAACTGTTAAAGGAGGAGCCCCGGGTTTGAGTCGTATAGGTATTGTTGTCAAACGCGCTCAGTAGATTTTTGAACTGGTCATAGAACAGCCGAACCTTCAGGTAACTGGAAGGGCTGAGGGCGGTTCGGGAAATAAAATACCAGCTTTCTTTATCCCAGTAAGGCCACTGCCAGAACCGGGCCGTTTGGCGGGAATCGCTACCGACGTAAGGGGGCGTTCCTTTGGTGCCGTGTTGATTGATATAACTGACGGTGTATTCGTCCGTAGCATTGGGCGTAAAGCCCACTTTAAGGCTGTATTTGCGGTCGTTGCGATAGGCATTTTCGCGATTACCGCCATCTTCCTGTACTTGCGGCACAAAATCGGCGGATAGCGGAAAGGTTTCCTGCTTAAGCTGGGAAGCTGACCCTTGTATATAAAACATGCCCAGATTACTACCGATATTCAGATTCAGCCGATGCCCCTTTCCGCTCAGCAGGCCCGCCCGCCCATCGAACTCGAGTTTTTTCTGGGGTCGGCGGGATACCAGGTTGATGGCACCGCCCAACGTGTTGGGGCCATAAGTGACGGAAGAGAATCCCTTTGCGACACTGACTTCGGCCAGATCGAAGGTGGTGAACCGCCCCAGATCGACATAACCATCATAAGGAACGTAAACCGGAATTCCGTCGATGAAAACCGGCACCTGCCTTAAATCGAAGCCCCGTACATAGACCATGGTTTCGTTTCGAGCCCCTACGCTGGATACGTTCACTCCAGGCAGCAGATTCAGGGCTCTCCCCACATCGAGCCGATTAAAAGCCTCCATGCGATCACTCAGCGCTGTATTGGTGGAATCGATGCCTCGTCGGCCCAGTACGGTGACTTCCCCTAATTTAAAGGTTCGGGTCGAATCCCCGGACGGGGTGAGTTGTGCGAATGCCGATTGAGTCAGTCCAGTGCCAAGAATAATGCTTACTAGTAAAGCCTTGTATAGCTTATCGTTCATAGAAGAGGATTGAGATAGTCGTTATATTTCTTCAAATATAACGACTGATCCTCCAGGATATAAATCTGATGTCAGTAAGCCGATACTAATCCAGGCAAAGTCTTGAAGGGAGGGTCATCAGAATAGCTGTTGAGTCAGTAGTGAGCCAGTGATGTACCGTGACTACCCTGTCCTTTTAGCCAACCAATACTTGCTGGTTCACGGTGTTGCAAACGCCCGAATTATTGATACTTACTGGTATCAAGTAGGATCGAATTGTGAGACGATAGTATCAATAACCGATTGTCAGCGAGCAAGTTCTTTTCGTACTTTACTTCTCGAAGTCCGAAAACCTCATTGGACAAACGGACCACCTTCATCATGCGTTTGTCAAAACTATTTTGGGCAGGTGAGAGAGCGTTATTAAAAAATAGGTAAAATCACCGAAGCGATAGTCCCTTGACCAACTTCGGATTGAATACGAATCAGTCCCTGATGATTTTGGGTTACTTTACGACAATAGGCCAACCCAAAGCCCTCTCCTTGCTGGCTATGGGATAATGGAGAGAATAAGTCGAAAATCTTTTCAAGCTGGGACTTCTCAATACCGACACCATTATCAGCTATCCGAATTTCGACGTAACGAGTTTCATTGCCTGATGGCAAGGGATGGTTTAACGCCGGTTGAACAAAGTCCTGACTGCGAATCGATACATGCAGGGGAACCTCTTTTTTAGCGAATTTGATGGCGTTATGCAGCAGATGATAGAAGAGAACTTCCAGTTGTTGAGGTATAGCAGGTAGGGACGGTAAGACCCCAACATCCACCGTTGCCTGCTTCAATTTGAACAGTGGACTTAATTGAGCGCATACCGCAGCGACAACATCATTCACATCCGTTCGTTCAACCAAGCCATCCTCATCATCTAAGATCGAAAAGTCGGATAAGTCTTTAATCATCGTCGAAAACTTTTCCGCTCCCGCATTGATTTTCTCCGCTAACAACTCGGCTTTGTCGGCATCTTTTTTCCGAACAGCCTCCACTAACATACTACTAAAGAGCCTGAGTTTTCGGAGTGGTTCCTGGAGACTGTGATTGGAAATATGCCGATACTGCCGATTTTCATCCGCCGATTGGGTCAGCTGGCGGCTCAAATTTTCAACCGCATGATCACTCTGTTCGAGCAAGTCAACTTGCTGCAAATGAAACGAAATCAAGTCAGCAAATGCCGCAAACATGCCTTTAATCTTGGTATTTTCGAGTTGGGCCGGTTTGGGATCAATCGCGCACAGGGTACCAAAAAACTCACCTGTTTTCAGCATAATGGGAAAGGAAATATAACTTTGAAAACCATACATGGCCGGCGTGTGATGGGAGCAAAACAGCGCATTTTCCTGCACATGATCGATAACGACAGGTTGATGCGAATCCCGAATTTCATCACAAATGGTTGTTTCGACGGTCAATTCTCCTCCCGGAACGAGCCCGAATTGAATATCATCACGCACACTACAGGTAATCCATCGGTCCTGGGTGACGCGAGCCACCGCCGCAAAGCCCATGCCGGTTGTCTCACAGATCACGTCAAGCAAGGTAGGCACAATAGGTATTCGCTTAACGCGATCAATATCTTTGGCTAATTCCGTATCTGTATAAGTCATGGGGTAGGATTATTACCAAAGGTACTGATTAATAGGGCTGTTAGTTTAAACTAGGGCACTATCTAAAAACATCCCAATTACGTAATAAATCCAAGAAGGTTATTTCCTGTCAAGCGGGAGCAATTGTGAGATTTAAAAACTGAGGGTACAGTCAAAGGACGACAGTTCTAGTAACCTCACATTATTGATAAATAAACCAGTTTCATGTAGGTGGTAAAATCTTTAGCCTTACCCGTGCGGGGTAAGACTGATTCAATACATCGGCTTGGCGTTACGCCCAATCCTTAAAATCCTACCCCTACGCTTTGTCTTATACAAAGCCCTGATCGCTTAGTCACTTTTAGATAACGATCATTGGCTAACATTGGCAACACTTGAACATTTCTGTTCTTATTTTAGTCGTTTCGATGGATACCTAGCGACCCGCCTTCAATGACTGACCCCCATCCGCCTTTTGACAACCGACCCCTTAATGAGCGGCTGGATATAAACTTTGCGCTTAAATCGGCTGGTCTGGGCGTCTGGGAGCTAGACCCCCTCACCAACCTGGTGCTCTGGGATGACCGATGCCGAGCGCTATTCGGCTTGGCGACCGATAATCAATTGCCTTTCGAGCAAGCGATCCACTACATTCATCCCCAGGATGTGACTCGCGTGACGCAGGCGGTAGAATGGGCACAAAACCCGGCTTCTGGTGGCGCCTATGATGTGACGTATCGCACCATAGGGGCCGATGATGGCCTCCTTCGCTGGGTCCGCTTTTGGGGGCAAAGCTACTTCACGCCAGCCGGTGAACTGTTGCGTTTCGCGGGTGTCGCCCAAGAGGTCACCCAGCAAGTGATGGATAAGCAACAAATAAAAGACAGCGAAGAGATTTTATGGGAAATGGTACGGCAAGCCCCCATTGGGATCTGTCTGCTGAATGCACCGGATTTAGTGGCCGAAAGTGTCAATGACTCGTTTCTGGAGGTGGCCGGCAAGCCTTATGAAGTCATTATGGGTAAACACTACTGGGAACCCTTTGCGGAAGTAGCTTCGTATTATGAACCGGCCCTCAACCAGGTCGTGGAAACGGGAGAAGCCTATTATGCCAATGAGGTCGAAATGGTGCTCATCCGTCATGGCCAGCCAGAAACCATTTATGTTACGTTCGCCTACATACCGCTAAAAGATCGAGCCGGTAGGGTCCAAAAAGTAGCGGTGTGGGTGCTGGAAAATACGTTTCAGGTCACGCAGCGAAAAAAAGTCGAACAACTCGTCGATGAGCGAACTCAGGCGTTACATGTGGCTAATGACGAATTAGCCGAGGCGAATCGATTACTCATCCGGTCCAATACGAACCTGGAAAAGTTTGCCTATGTAGCCTCGCACGACTTACAGGAGCCGCTTCGCAAGATTCAGCAGTTTGGGGATCTACTCAAGGCCCGTCAAAGCTCCTTATCGGCGAGCGACAGTGACTACATTGACCGGATGCAAGTAGCCGCCAGCCGCATGGCTACCCTGATTCGGGATCTGTTGGCCTACTCCCGACTTTCGGCCCGGCAAATTAGTGATGAGCTAGTACCGTTGAAAGAGATCGTTCAGCAGGTACTAACGACTTTCGATTTAGTAATCGCGGAGACGAATGCCACGATAACCGTAGCGCCTTTACCAACCATTCAGGGCGATAAGACTCAGTTCACCCAACTATTTCAAAACCTGATCAGTAATGCCCTGAAGTTTCGTCAGCCCATGGTTGCGCCCGTTATTCGTATCACTGCGCACACCCTATTGGTAAGCGAGTTACCCGTACCGGTGAACCCTGTTCGAGCGGTTCAACACTATCACCGGATTGAGGTGGCTGATAACGGCATTGGCTTTGATGAGCAGTATGTGGACCGCATTTTTGAGGTTTTCCAGCGGTTGCATGGCCGGAATGAGTTTGCCGGCACGGGTATTGGCCTAGCCATCTGTGAACGGGTGGTGGCTAATCATGGGGGGGCCATCACGGCCAGTAGTCGGCCTGGCCAGGGGGCTACTTTTACCATTTATCTTCCGGTTACAGTCTAGCCATTTTACACCCAGCACTTTGCCGCCTGCGATGCCCTTCAGGCAACACGACTGGCCGCCTATCAATAGGCCCACTAACCAATGTGAGTTTAGCATCTTTTAAAACGCCCAAATTACAGATACTTCTCCGTCTCTGTTGGGAGCGTTTTTTTGAGAATCCCTGAGTATCGATTCAATAATATTAACCGATCGAGGGTAGGAAGACAACTCGATAAACGCTTGCCCTCTTTAGTCAACCGAAAGTTAAACGGTTCTTAGTTTACTACGATACCGACTCAGGGTTTCTCGGGTTATACCCAGATAGCTGGCTATGTATTGCAAGGGAACCCGCTTAAAGATTTTTGGATGTTCCGCCACCAACGAGCGGAATCGGACTTCAGGGTGATCTTTTAAAAAAGCAGCTTCCCGTTTTTCGGACCGAACAAATTGATCCTGGGCAATGATGCGTCCTAACTTCTGCCAGGCCGGGAAATGATCGTATAGATTCAATACATCCTCATAGTACAACTCGATGACCTGCGTCTCTTCCAGGGCTTCGATATGGAGCATGGATGGTTCCTGAGAAAAGAAACTGGCAAAGGAACCCAGCAGACCGTTTTCAAAAATGAAATCCTTACAAACCTCCCGGTCTTCAAGCTGATAATAACACCGGGCCGACCCTTTTTCAATGAAAGCGATCCGATCGCAGACGTCACCCGCCTTTAAATATGGTTCATTCTTTTTCAACAGGCGCGTATGTAGTACGTTTTCTAGGGCTGCTTTTTCCGCTGCCGATGGATTAATAAGTCGCTCAATGTTGAATAATACGCGCATAAACACTCGTTTTTCGCTCTACTTATTTGGAGAATCAACCGCAGGCAGGATGGGGTAAAAATAAGTCCTCACTGAGCCGAATTAGATGGCTGGCTGGATGACTTGGTAGAAAAGACGCTTGAACTGAGCTTTAGCTTGTACTAATTGAGAAGTAACCAGTAGTCCACAATGCTACTTGCTCATTATGAACGTATTGGATTAAAGAATCATGACAGAGAAACGTACTTAAAAAAATTTACTCCCGTTTGTTTTTGTGATTTGAATCAAATGCGAAAGGCGATTGTCAGCCTTTACTTTGCCCCAACAAAACACAAAAACACCATGAACACACTCACTAACACCGCCTTACCCCAATCCCACGAGCAGCTATTCGTGCTGACCACATTGATTACGTTGCTGGTTCCTTCGCAGGCAACAGCCGGCAAGTATAGTGTCTGGGAAGAGACGGTCCCACCCCTGGCTGGTCCGCCACCCCACAGCCACCCTGATGAAGAAGTGTTCTACGTGCTCGATGGCTCGTTTGAATTTTTCCTCCATGATCTCAGCCAGCCGATTCAGGCCACTACGGGAGCCGCTATTCATATTCCCAGCCAGGCCTTGCATACCTACCGGAACAGGGGCACAACTGCCGGTAAACTGTTAACCATGGCCACACCGGGTAAACTGGAAGCGTATTTTCGGGCCGTCGGCAAGCCCGTACATTCTGCTGAGGATGTCCCTGATTTAAACCAGGTCCCCGACTTTCCCAACCTCGACGCCAGGGATTTTCTCGAACGGGCACCGGAGCATAAGGTAACCTTTTATTTCCCTCAATCGGAAAAGTAGCCAGCAGCCTGTAGTGAGTACCCTGTCAACCTCAAACCGACTTCTTTTTATGGATACCCGACCGGTGTTATCGACGAACCTGATTTTTCGTACTTTTAACCCAGCAGCGATCAACCAGGTGGTAACCCTCGAAAAAATAAAAAATCAGGCCGGCGAGATTTACGCGGTACTGAGCTACGAGCCGACTAAAAACTACTTGCTCATGAAATGGGTGGGCTATTCAACCGAAGACGAAGTCAAACAAGCATCACTAAAAATGATGGCCTGGCAACTGAATGAAGGCCTGAAGAAGCAATGCCGGGTTCACGTTCATGACACTAAGGAGATCGAAGGGGCCTGGATTGGCGTCGTCGACTGGATTAATACCGACATGTTTCCCCGCTGCTACCAGGCTGGGTTGCGGTACAACCTCAGTATTACCTCACCCGACCTGTTTTCCAGAATGTCATCAGTCGCTTTACAGCAGCAGAAGTCCTGGCAGGTGCCTACCATTCTGGTCGAGAGTTTGGTCCAGGCCGAAGAGTGGATCACTCAGCACGCCCGATCTCTCTAACATTCACCAGCCATGCATTCGCTTTTCTGGCTTTAACGAGCCAGCCGGGCTGTCTTTGCCCAAACCAATCATTTGAATACGTAAACACACAACTCCGTTGAAATTAATGAAAGTCCTCTTAACAGGCGGCTGCGTCATTACGATGGATGAGCAGCAAACCATTTACGAACGCGCCGACGTACTGCTGACCGGCGACCGAATTACGGCGATCCAGCCCAGTATTGACGCCGATGATTGTGAGCGAATTGACGCCAGCAACCAAATCATTATGCCCGGCTTCATCGATACCCATCGCCACCTGTGGGAGAGCGTAGTGCGTGGTACCGCTGGCGACTATTTCCTAATGGAATACCTGCAGCATGTGTTAGGACCACTAGCCGCATCCTTTCGGGCGCAGGACGTTTATACCGCCAACTTGCTGGGGGCCTTAGAAGCCCTGGATGCGGGAGTAACCACCCTATTCGACTGGTCACACATTATGAATACCCCCGACCATGCTGATAGCGCCATTGCCGGGCTGAAAGAGGCCGGTATTCGAGCCGTTTTCGGCTACGGAACACCGGGTACATCGGTTTGGGAATGGTTTTACGAAAGTCAACGTACCCATCCGACCGATATTGAGCGGCTTTGCCAGCAGCATTTTAGCTCAGCTGATCAACTGGTTACCCCGGCTATGGCGATTCGCGGGCCTGAATATTCCGCTTTCGACGTAGCCGCCCAGGATATACACCTGGCTCGACGGCTGAACCTGCCCATCTCGATGCATGTCGGTTGTGGTACGTTCGCCGATAAGTACCAGGCGGTTTCTAAGCTAGCCTCGGCGGGCTTGTTAGGCCCTGACCTGAATTTCGCTCATGGCAATTTTCTGTCGATAGACGACTTCAAGCTTTTAGCCGACCACGGTTGTTCGCTATCGATTACACCAGAAGTAGAGATGCAGATGGGGCTGGGTTTTCCGGCTACCGGTAAGGCCTTGGCGGCTGGATTGAAACCGTCGCTGGGTGTTGATGTGGTTTCGGGCGTGAGTGGTGATTTGTTCACCCAAATGCGGATAGCCCTGCAAACGGAACGGGCGCTGGCCAACGACACACATCTTCGGGCTGGCCAAATGCCCCAGACGATAGCGCTGACGATGGCCGATGCGTTGAGGTGGGGTACCATAAACGGAGCCAAAGCCTTACACCTGGATCGCAAAACGGGCTCGCTGGTAGCGGGCAAACAGGCTGACCTACTGCTGGTAAATACCGATGCGCTGAATCTTTCGCCGATGAGCAACCCCATAGCGGCCGTTGTCTCACAGGCCAGTGTGGCCAACATCGATTCGGTATTTGTGGCGGGCCAAGCGGTCAAACGACATGGCCGACTACTCTATCCAAACTTAGCCAGCTTGAAACAGCAAGCGAAGAAAACGGCAGGATATCTGCTGGAAAAAGCCTTGATGACTAGTTTGGCGCAGGTCTGAGTCACGCCGATAGCCACTACGTTTAAGCGAAATCAGGTATAAAAACAGTTCGTTCTTCCCTGAACATCTTGACGTTCATTACCCACTTTTTCCTTTCCTAGTATAAGCTAAAACCAACAAGACAATGAATCTTACCCCAATCAATCCCTGGCAGTGGCAGGCCAACTTTGGCTACGCCCAAGCCGTATCGGTTCAGCACCATTCGCAAACGCTTTATTGCTCCGGGCAGGCCGCCCTAGACGCGGACGGAAAACCCTTGGGCGGCCGTCTGAGTGAGCAATTGCAAGCGAGTCTGCAAAATCTGGAAACCGTCATCCAGCAGGCGGGCTACGATCCGGCCCACATTGTCCGGCTAAACTTTTATACGACGTCCATACCGGATTTCTTCGGAGCTTACGGTGCCGTTGTCGCCTGGTTGAGCGCATATGGCATAATGCCAGCTAGTACCTTAGTAGAGGTGACAGCCCTGGCCTTTCCGGAGTTGACCATTGAAATCGAAGCAACTGTCGTCGGCTAAATTGATTCGTACGCCCATGCTGCTGCCCATCTAAGGTAGCAGCATGCTTCTGTAGCACTATAAGTCATAGCGATCAACTCGACAACCCATTACTTTTATGCGACTAAATCTGCTATGTTAGTTCGGCCGATGGACAACAGTTCGTCACACGAGTATTGCTTTCGGGTTACATAGTCTCAACGTATTCTGACTCATGCAGGAAGGCCACCAGTTAGATGCGCTCGCCGGGGGTCAGGCTAAACTCGAATTTCGGTTGGCAGGCTACCAGCCCGCGGAGGTTATTGACCTATTCGAGCGCTACAATCTTGAAGGGCGGATACGCTATGAACGGCTTACCTGGCTTGATATGCCCTTTCCTTTTTTGGTAGCAGCTTTTGGCAGTTTGCTGTTTAGTATTACTTTCCGACGGTGGGGATGAATTTGGCTGGGCAATGTGGGCCGGATCGTAGCCCGCTTGCTGGATGGCGGCTTGTAGTCTGTTGACTCGCGTGAAATTAGTAGCTTTACTCGTAGTTTATACCGCAATACCATGGCATTCACAGGCTCCCTGTGGCAATCGGGCTTGCATTTACGTAAACACATCTGATGGCCATTTATTTCTTTCAGAACGGGTCAGTCTAAATACCGACTCACGAAATTTCCTATTCATGACGTATATTCATAACGGCTACGCTTTCGTCTCAATTCGGGTAGCGTTTTTCTAAGATTGAGGGTTGAAACTTACTCTTCACTTGTCATCTCAATCCCGGCTCGTATGGCTGCTTCAAGTGTATCCAGGTATATATCGCTCAGCCGTTTAAACTTGATGCAATAGCCGCTCACGCTCGCCTTGCCAATCGTTTCACCAAACCGTTGCGCTAAGTACTGCTTATCGTCAAGGCCAAGGATATAGACCGAGATGCCAGTGGTATTCGCACTAATACCTACTTGATAAAACTCTTTGGTTTTTCCATCCGAGTAGGTTATTGTACGTGATCCATAGCCAATGGACGGATTAGACACCGTTTTATTGTCGCTGTTTTTTCCATCCGAGAACCACAACTTCCCCGCTGGCATCACACGCTGTATGAGGTGGTGCAATGTTTGTATATCAGTGCGTTTTGGTTCAGTTTGGTTGGTGATATAGGCCTGGATTTGTTCTTGTGTGTTCATCGGGAATCGCCCGTGGGGCGTGGCTACTTTACCTGGTCAAGGTTGGGTTTATGGTTAGGCAGGTCGGTGCTAGGCTTAATAATAAACGAGTCGGCCTAAGCGTCAAGTGGTGTGATCGTGGTTACGATTGACGACAAAATTAACTATACTGATCTTGGTCTTAGGGGGTAATTACGACAAAATGAGGGCGTTTTAGGCTATCATTGGGTCGCATTGCAGAATCGTACATAAACCCTCATGACTCGCTGACGGCTCTTTTTGATTTCAGAATAGTCGTTAGGTAGGTGGGTTTCGTGAAATCTGATTTCACGAACAACAATGTGAAACGATTTAGTAGCCTAGACACCCCATTTTTAACGTTGCCTTTTTCGTTTCAATCAATTGCTCGTTTGAATGAAATGTACTCAAATGGGCATAAAGTCGTCTTTCAAGGCAAAATAGTGATTGGATGAGGGTTTATGTACGATTCTGCAATGCGACCCTGGTTTATGTGGTTTGGGTAAGCTTGATTGGTTTGTTATATCCAATCTGTAAAAAGTTTGCTGCTTACAAACAACGTCATAAAGAAAACTGGTGGTTAAGTTATTTTTAACCTACTGGTTTAGCAATGTTGTCAATATAAAGCTGCAGCTAATAGGCGTTTTCTACTAGGCAGGCCGACTAGTACCCAAAAGGCGAATTCTCAAAAAAGGCTCCATCCTGAGACAAAGTGATTAATCGCTATCAAGTAGAGTGAGCAACCTTTCGGCAAACCCTAGCCAGCACCCTTTTCTCACGTTTAGTGCCCATTACGCGCTTCGTGCTGAAAATCCACTGTAACCTTTTGTAAGTAACTCAGTTTCCGGCTCGATTGGAAGCCATCGAGTCTTGAACTAATTTGTATTACGAATGAAACCCCTTGTCCTGCCAGGCGTGAAATTTCACCTCCTAGTTTTGCTGCTTGTTTTATCAATCAATACGCGGGCTCAACAGAAAGATGATGGGAATCAGACTTCCCAAAAAAAATATCTACCAAAGCTCTTACAAGAAGATTTTCTGATATTCCGCAAAACCCTGGAAACAACCTATCCGAGTCTGTACCGCTATGCCGATTCGATGACCATCCACACCTATCTGAATCAGCAAGCTGGCTTACTCAATAGGCCCATGAGCGAAGCTGAGTTTTATAAACTGATTGCGCTCTGCTGTGGGCGACTAAACGATGAGCATCTGATCCCCAGACTTTCCCTTGACTATATTAAAAATCAGGACTTCAACAAGGCCAAGCGGTTTCCCTTTACCTTCAAGATCATTAACCGCCGGTTTTATATTACCAAGAGCGCTTTTACCCCCTCACCCGTTCCAGTGGGTTCCGAGCTTATTTCGATCAACGGCCGGCCCATGGAAGCGATCTTAACCCAATTACTGCCAGCTATCGCTGCCGATGGCTATAGTCAAACCTTTAAGATCCGTCATCTGGAAGATTACTCGACCACCCAGGAGGAGAACCTATTTGACAGACTGTATCCCATTTTTGTCGAAGAGGCCACTTCATTTCGTCTGGAATATATTCCCATTGATCAACCCTCAACCAAACAAACCATGGTGGTAGCTGGTCTGAGTTCAGACCAATATCAAACATTTTATCAGGAAAGGCAGGTTCTCAATAAACCACTTACATTTACCTATTTAAAAGGCGATGTAGCGTATTTAAAGATTAGTTCATTTCTGGGCTGGCACAGGCGCCGATTCAGGCAAAACGTTGATTCGCTATATCAAGCAGTCTTTACTGAACTTAACCGGAAACACATTGCTCACCTGATTCTAGATCTACGCAATAACGAAGGCGGAGACCATACAGGGGAGGAGTTGCTGACTTACTTACTGAAAAAGCCTTACCGGCATTTTGCCTACATTGAGAAACGATATGTTGGTTTCCCTGAGGTAAGTCCGTATTTAGCCAACGCAAAAGACCTGTATGTAGCCGATTCAACCGTATATAAAACGGCATCGGGCAACTACCGGCCCCAACCAGCTTATTACCGCTACTGGACGCCCCTTTTGCTGGAGCAAATCCCCAAAGCGGCTCATTACACTGGGGACTTGCTGGTGCTGGCCAACGGAGCTACGGGCTCGATGGCTGGGGTTGTCTGTAGTTTTCTGAAGTCGAATCAGCGAGCGGTGTTTATTGGTGAAGAAACGGGAGGGGCCATGGAAGGGCCTACGGCGCGATCTTTTGCCAAATTAACCTTACCCCATACACAAATCCGGATTGAAGTGCCCTTAACCAAAACGGTTAATTCGGTAAACTATACCAAAGGGAGAGGAGTCCTTCCCGACTATTGGATTGAGCCGACGATCGAAGATTTGCTTGATGGGGTGGATACCGAACTGAACTTTGCCCTGAAGCTACTCAATAACCAATAGGCCGTGATTAACAGGGAAAAGTATAAGCTGGACACTTTTAAAGTTTGCGAGTTGGGAAAAGCGTCGGTGTTACCCAATGGCATCCTAGCCCAGCTTCTGCGAGTAAGATAATATGGACCCAGAAGTGCCAGAGGCGATTCAGCGTACCTTTATTGCGTTAGAAAATTCTCAAAAAATGCTCCCCTTTTCAGTACGTTCCGCTTCTTATTAGTCAAGTGAGGAATTGCCTACTCGGCCTCGCAGGGGCGCTCCACCCCCGTCCCGCTCAACTACTTAGCCTTCAGCGATCGGTTCAGGTTGGTACGGGCCTGGTTTACCGTGACAACTAAAAGTAGGCCCATGACAGCCCCCGCTAGCAGAAAGGTTATCGACATGTTCTTCATCCGTTTCCATTGATTAGTTAAAATGGTAACTCAAAACGTGGTTACTTGTTAGTGATGCATCTCCTTAAACGCTCATCAAAGTGAGAATGCTGTATTCTCTGGTTGAGGCAAATGACGGCGACGCCAACACGTGAGTGATCCGCTCACATCGGTCCGTTTCAGTGGTCTCGCCCCAGCGTACCGGCCACTGCGGCAAAACTCCCTAACTACGCATAAACTTTATCAAGTTAAAACAGGATCAAAGAATTTTTATCGACTTATTTCCCTCCAAAGACAGGAAATTTGCTAGCCTCTCCGTAATGCTCAATTTGTTCCATATTCGTTAAGTCCTCCATATCTTCTTCCGAGATAACGAACTCCACGTTGGCGTTGGCTTTCATGTGCTCTGGATTGGCGGTCTTAGGAAGTGGGAGCATGCCAAGCTGCAAGCAATACCGGATACTTAATTGAGGCACAGAAACATCGTATTTTTGGGCTAGGTCGGCAAGCTGTTTATTCTTCAATAATTCGCCGTGGCCAATGGGTGAGTAAGCCTCCACCAGAATACCGTTATCCTGACAATAGTGGATCAGTTCCTCTGGCGTATTGCTGATATGCGCTAAAATTTGATTGACCATTGGTTTTACTGAGCAGGAATTCAGGATATTGTCGATGTCTGCCTGTTCAAAATTCGACAGGCCGATGGCGCGAAGTTTTCCTGCTTTGTAGGCTTCTTCAAGTGCTTTCCATGCTTCCCGGTTCCCGTCAAAGTAAGGGTCAGTCCCGCTGAATTCTGCCCAGGGTTTGGGGCTGTGAATAATCATCAGGTCAATATACTCAAGCCCTAATCGTTCCAGAGAGGCATCAATGGAAGCTAAGGCTTCTTCGTATGACTTTACTTCAGCGGCAAGTTTGGTGGTCACGAACAGCTCTTCTCGGGGTATGCCACAGGCTCTGATACCTTCGCCCACTCCGCTTTCATTCTGGTAGGCCTGAGCCGTATCAATATGCCGGTAACCGATTTTTACCGCATCCTGGACTGCTTGAACAACCGCTTTATTGTTGATAAACCAGGTGCCAAGACCCAGTTTTGGTATTTTCACGCCATTCAATAACGTATAGGTTTCGTCTAAAATCATCAGTTTTTATGTTTATGGTAAACTGGACTTGTTTTCACTGTCGCTCCCGGTAGCGTACAGCTACCGGGAGCTATTGTACTCCGCATCCGTGACGGCCTGAAGCCAGTTAACAATGCCTTTTTCAGTGTTAGGAACGATATGAATGTGCGTCATGGGACTGTCAGCGGAAGCGCCGTGCCAATGCGGAATATTTGGCGGGCACTTCACCACGTCCCCTTTTCGAATGATCTCCCGAGGCTTTCCCTTCAACTGGTGATAGCCAACCCCATCCGTGACCAACAGAATCTGCCCACTCGGATGCGAATGCCAAAAGCTGCGGGCTCCCGGCTCGAAGGTGACGCTGCCACTCGCCAGTTGATACGTTGAATCGGCGGCTACCAATTTCTGAACCCATACTGTACCAGTAAATGTTTGGGCAGGACCCTTTTCACCTTTCGGAAAAATGGCGCTCTCCGTACTACGTTTAGTTCCGCTTTCTTTCGTCTGCGCTTGGCATGGATGCAGGTAAAGACTTGCTAGGCTTATTGTTATTATAAAGCCTGTTCGTGCACGTACGTTTTTCATAAGTTTAGCTGTTTACTAATTCAATCCACTTCGATAGGCGATGGGAGTAGCGCCAACTTGTTGTTTGAAGAATCGCGTAAAATGTTGAGGGTATTTGAAACCTAGTTCATAGGCAATTTCACTAATGGATTTGCTGGTATCAAAAATCCGCTCTTTCGCCAGATCGATCAGCTTTAGCTGGATGAATTCCAGGGCAGATTTGCCGGTTTCCTTTTTAATTAAATCGCCAAAGTAGTTGGGCGATAGGTGAAGCTCCTGAGCAAAGTAAGCCACCGTTGGCACGCCATCGATTCGCAGCTTTTCGCCTGTTAAATAATCATTTAGTTTCTGCTCAAACTGCTCAATGATCCCGTGATTGGCGTGTTCGCGGGTGATAAATTGACGATCATAAAACCGGGTGCAGTATTTCAACAGCAATTCCAGGTTGGCGACAATTAGCTCTTTACTGTGACGATCTATATTTTGGCTCACTTCAGAAGTGATGTTGCTGAAACAAGTCGTCACGATCTCCCTTTCTTTATCGGAAAGGTGTAATGCCTCATGGGAATGATAGCCGAAAAACGAATACTCATGAATCTGCTTGCCTAAAGGGGTGCCTTTAATCAGATCGGGGTGAAAGATGAGCGCCTTCCCATAGGGCTGGTGCGTTTCGCCTTCGGGCTCATGGGTAATGACCTGTCCAGGGCTAAAAAAGACCAGCGTTCCTTCGGCATAGTCATAGTATTGATTGCCATACCGTATGTCTCCACAATGGGTTTCTTTCAGGATAACGGCATAAAAATTCAGCGTAAACTTTTCCCGTTTTAACGGCTTGGACAGATTTAAATCGACCAAACTGATTAGCGGGTGCTGGGTTTTGTTCCCAAAGGTATCCGCGTATTTTTTTATCGTGTCGTAGACTAGCATTGCTTACGGTTTGGCAGCAATCGGTGCGCCGACCTAAGGCTAACCGCGCGTGCCATTCGATTTTTAATCAAATCTACGGAGGGAACCTGTGACTCATTCCAAGGTCAGTAAAAGTGGTAGGTAAAACCGTAAAATGTATAAAAGGTACAGTACTGCTACGCGGTAATTTTGCCAACGATTTGCTGAGTATCAGGATAAATGCCTATAAGTGAAGCTTGTCATCATCGACGATTATGAAACTAAACAGAACACTTCTCCTACCGCTCCTGCTGTTTTTTGTGGGTGGTATGGCTTGTAAAACAGATATCCCGATGGCAGAAGAGAAACCAATTAAGCTGGATAGTACTGGCACGGATACGAACCCCGTTCGGGATAGTTCGTCCAATCGGCTACGCATTCGGTTTGGCTCACACACCTTTCAGGCGACTCTCCTCAACAACCCAACCATAACTGCGTTCAAAGCCCGGTTGCCGCTTACGCTGTCTATGAAGGAGTTGAATGGAAATGAAAAATTTGCCGATCTGCCAACCAACTTACCAACCAATGCCGCCAATCCCGGCACCATTCAGGCGGGCGATCTGATGCTGTACGGCTCCAATACGCTGGTGCTATTCTATGAAACCTTTCGGACCTCCTACAGCTATACCAAACTGGGCCGGATCGATAACCCAACGGGCCTTGCTACCGCCCTGGGCTCTGGAACTATAACGGTTTCCCTGGAAATGGAGTTATAAATCCAATACGTAGTGAACGAAGTTATCAACGTTAAATCGTCTGCTGTATGGCTGAAAATGACTATTTAGGTGATGAATTAGAACCATCTGATTCGTCCCGGCGGAATTTTTTGAAGCAATCCTCCGCACTGGCTGCCATGGCGCTAACTCCGCCTGTTGCCCTAACAGCGGTTGACAGTGGCCTCCACGAGAAAGTGGCGCTGGCCGTTGAGCAGATGCCGTTGCGGCTGACCATCAATGGGAAGGCTCAGCAGCTCAGCATTGAACCCCGCGTTACGCTCCTCGATTTGCTACGTGAACAACTTCATCTGACCGGCACCAAGAAAGGTTGCGACCACGGTCAATGCGGAGCCTGCACAGTGCATGTTGACGGGCAGCGGGTCAACTCGTGTTTAACGTTGGCCATGACCACGGAAGGTTGTAACGTAATAACCATTGAGGGCTTAGCCAATGGTGATAGCGGTCGGAATGCCGCACCATCGACGGGTCGATTGCACCCAATGCAGGAAGCCTTCATTAAGCACGACGGCTTTCAGTGTGGCTATTGTACGCCCGGTCAGATCATGTCGGCAGTGGCCTGCATACGGGAAGGCCATGCGGATTCGCCGGAGGAAATTCGCGAGTACATGAGCGGCAATATCTGCCGATGCGGAGCCTATGCCAACATTGTCGATGCAATCATGGATGTAAAAAAGGGAGGAACCAAGGTATGAACCCATTTCAGTTTACGCGAGTTACAGACGCCAAAGCCGCCATTTCAGCGATCACGAAAGAAAGTGGTACCTACTTTCTGGCGGGTGGTACCAACCTCATCGACCTCATGAAACGGGAAGTTATTATTCCCGAGCGGCTAATCGACATTAACAAATTACCCCTGACGTCGATTGAAAAAACGGGCACCGGTTTACGTATTGGGGCCATGGCCAAAAATTCAGCCGTAGCTGATAACGAGTTGGTGAAAAAGCATTTTCCGCTGCTATCCATGGCGCTCAACGCCGGTGCGTCGGCGCAGCTTCGGAACATGGCCACGGTGGGCGGGAATATGATGCAGCGCACCCGTTGCCCCTACTTCTACGATACGTCGATGCCCTGCAACAAGCGTGGTTCTGTGCAGGCTGGTCCCGACAAAGGAAAGCCGAACGGACCGACCGGCTGCGGAGCCATCGGCGGCTCTAACCGGATGCACGCCATTTTTGGAACAAGTACAAAATGTATTGCAGTACATCCCAGCGATATGTGCATTGCGCTGGTGGCGCTAGATGCGACGGTGAATGTATCAGGTCCGAAAGGTGATCGCAAAATCCCATTTAGTGAGTTTCATCGGTTACCCGGCGACATGCCTCAAAAAGACAATACGCTTGGTCCCGGTGAACTGATTATGTCGGTCGATTTGCCGATGAATGAAATTGCTAAGAACTCTTATTATCTCAAGGTTCGCGACCGGGCGTCGTATGCCTTTGCGCTGGTATCGGTGGGTGTTGGTCTCGACCTGAAACGTAGCACAATACAAGATGTTCGATTGGCGATGGGTGGAGTGGCTCACAAGCCCTGGCGACTGACCGCAGCCGAGCAGTTTTTAAAAGGCAAAGAAGCCACGGATGCCAACTTTAAACAAGCCGCTACGTTGACTATGGCTGGGGCCAAAGGCTATGGCGAGAATGATTTTAAACTCACACTGGCTCCTAACTCGATTGTCGAAGCCCTGAAAATGGCCACAAAAACCGCCTGATCCATGACAAAAGATACGAAAAATCCGCCTATCGACCGGGTTGATGGACGACTGAAAGTGACTGGCGGAGCTAACTACTTCGCTGATTTCGAGCTACCCAACATGGCCTATTGTGTGATTGTCGGCAGCGAGATTGGCCGGGGTACGATCACTAGTCTGGATACGAAACGAGCGCAGGGTGCACCGGGTGTGCTGGGCGTGTTTACGCACCAGAACATGCCGCCTATTCCGGGCTGGGATGCACCCGTGGGAGGGCCAGCGGATGGACCGCCCCCTAAACCAAAGACGGAAGAAACGTACCGCATTCTGAGTAGTCCGAAGATTCTCTTCGACGGGCAGCCCATTGCGATTGTCGTGGCCGACACGTTCGAGCGGGCCACCTATGCCGCTTCGCTGGTTAAAGCGACATACAGTAAGCAAACGGCCCGTACCGATTTACAAAAACACGTAGCAGAGGGTGTTTCGCCTAAGGGGAATGATGGCGGTAATTACTCGCGGGGACAAGCTGACGCATATCAGACGGCCCCCGTTACATTAGAAGCCAATTATATCATCCCCATCGAGGTGCATAATCCAATGGAGCTGCACGGTATTCTGGCCCACTGGACTGGTGCCGATACGTTGATTATTTACGCCAAAACGCAGGGCGTGAACGCTACTCAAAATGCCATGGCGCAGGCGTTCAAAATCGACCCAAAAAATATTCATGTCCATACGGAATTCATGGGGGGCGGATTTGGCATGGGACTACGTACCTGGCCGCAGGAAATGGCGGTGGTAGCCATTGCCCGGAAGATTGGCCGCCCTTTGAAACTGGTAGTGAATCGGAGTCAGATGTTTACATTGGTTGGTCACCGGCCTTATACCGTGCAGACCATTCAAATGGGAGCCGACAAGGATGGGAAACTGATTGGCATTGCACACGCAGCCACCGCAGAGACTGCCAGTTATGAGGACTTTACCGAAGCGACCGTTAACATGACCAAGTTCATGTATGCTTGTCCCAACGTGAGCACCCGCTACCGCCTGGTCCGACTTGATCGAAGCGTACCGATCTGGATGCGCGGGCCGGGCGAAGCTACTGGCGCCTTTGCGCTGGAATCCGCCATGGACGAGATGGCTCATAAGCTAAATCTCGACCCCATTGAGTTTCGACTGCGTAATTACACCGAAACCGATCCCGAACATAACCGACCGTATTCAAGCAAGCACCTGAAGGAAGCGTATCAGAAAGGAGCCGAAGCGATTGGATGGAGTAGTCGAAAAGGCGAACCGGGTAGTTTGCGCGAGGGTAACTGGTTGATTGGGTATGGTATGAGTACCGGCGTGTTTAACGCTTTTCGGTGGGAGGCCAGTGCCCGCGCCCTGCTGAAAGCCGATGGCTCCCTGACGGTGCAAAGTGCAGTGACCGACATTGGGCCAGGAACAGGAACGGCGCTGACGATGATTGCCCACAATGTGCTGGATGTACCAATTGACAAGATTAAGGTAGAATATGGGGATACCTCGCTGCCGAAAGCGCCTACACAGGGTGGTTCAGCCATTGTCTCGGCGGTGGGATCGGCGGTATTTGATGCCTGCACCGCCATCAAACAGGAGCTTATAGAACTGGCTAGTAAAGACGGAGGAGCGCTGGCCGGTCGGCAGGCGGATGAACTGACACTGGCTGACGGGGTGCTTTCGGTTGACAAAGAACCGGCTAAAAAAGTAGCTGTAAGCGAATTGATGCGGGCGAATAACCTAACGGTAATCGATAAAACGAAAGATTCGAAAGGCGGACCGGACATTCAGAATTATTCGATGTATTCCTTCTCAGTGCATTTTGTACAAGTACGTGTCAATCCACTAACGGGTGTCGTGCGGGTAGCCAAAGCCGTTAGCGTGGCTGATTCAGGCCGGATAGTTAGCCCTAAAACGGCAGCTAGTCAGATGATCGGTGGAGTTGCCGGTGGCATTGGTATGGCGCTGACGGAAGAAGCCGTTATCGATCATCGATTTGGCCGGTTTGTGAACAACAATCTGGCGGATTACCACGTAGCGGTTCACGCCGATGTACCGGCTATCGAGACGATTTTCATCGATAAGCCCGACCCGATCATCAATCCGATGGGTGCTAAAGGCATGGGGGAAATCGCGCTGATTGGGTTTGCCGGGGCCGTGGCAAATGCCGTTTTCAACGCCACCGGTCAGCGTATTCGTGACCTACCAATTACCCCGGATAAAGTGATGCAAAAGTTGGTTTAGATCGCACAGATGGGAATAAACCGTATTAGCAAAACCGGACATAGATTAGTTAGCTTACTACGTTATTGAAAAACGGTTTCGCTAATTACAGCACAGTAATTGACGGAGCGAAATTTAAAAAAATATGACCATCAGTAAAAATGGAACGCAGCCATCAGCCATTGGGCCCGAAGCCTGGTTTACGGGCGCGGTGCGAATTGATCCCTTGTTCTCAAAAAAAGAATCGACGAAAGGGGCTGGAGCGCTGGTAACCTTCGAGCCGGGGGGCCGAACCGCCTGGCACACCCATCCAGCAGGTCAAACGCTTATTGTTATCTCGGGTATGGGTTGGGTGCAGCGCGAAGGTGGCCCCATCGAAGAAATTCATCCGGGCGATGTAATCTGGTTTGAGCCGAACGAAAAACACTGGCATGGAGCCTCACCCACGAAAGCCATGAGTCATATCGCTATTCAGGAAGAATTGAATGGTGACGTAGTTACCTGGATGGAAAAAGTGAGTGATAGCGACTATACAAAGTAATTACAGAAACACGCTGTAAAAAAGATGAGTAAGTCTGAAAACAATTCACCAGTAGCCAGTTCTAACATTTTCGAACGGCTAAAAGCGGGGGAGCTTTTACGAAAGGATGATCCGGAGTATGACAAGTTTGCTACCGTTGTGTCGCGAACTATCCAGTTATGTGTTCAGATGAATGCCACCGCTACCGATATTGATCAGGTACGTACTCAATTGAGCAGCATTATCGGCAGTCCGATTGATGCCACGACAGCAATCTTCCCGCCGTTCTACACCAATTTTGGTCGGTCCATTTCGCTGGGGAAAAACATCTTTATCAATCATGCCTGTTCTTTTCTGGACATTGGCGGCATCACGATTGAAGACGACGTGCAAATTGGGCCTCGGGTCAATCTGACCTCTGAAAACCATCCGTTAGACCCAACTGATCGTCAAACGCTGATCCCCAAACCAATTGTCATCAAACGCAATGCTTGGATCGGAGCCGGAGCGACCATTTTACCAGGAGTGACAGTTGGTGAAAACTCAGTAGTCGCTGCTGGTGCCGTAGTAAGCCGGAATGTACCAGCCAATGCGGTCGTGGCCGGTGTTCCTGCTAGAGTCGTTAAGAGTTTATAAGGATGTTCGAGCAGGCTTATCATTTTTTGGGTCGCATTGCAGAATCGTACATAAACCCTCATCCAATCACTATTTTGCCTTGAAAGACGACTTTATGCCCATTTGAGTACATTTCATTCAAACGAGCAATTGATTGAAACGAAAAAGGCAACGTTAAAAATGGGGTGTCTAGGCTACTAAATCGTTTCACATTGTTGTTCGTGAAATCAGATTTCACGAAACCCACCTACCTAACGACTATTCTGAAATCAAAAAGAGCCGTCAGCGAGTCATGAGGGTTTATGTACGATTCTGCAAATACACCCGAATTGATCAGGCATTGGCCTAAGAAAGCAGGGCCTGTTTGACTCGTCCCTGAAGGGGTGGTTTCACCCCTTCAGGTCAACCTTTCGTTAGGGTTTTAAGCGTTTGGCGGTCGCATCGAACGTAGACAAGGTACCTTTCAGGGTATCGTCATCCACTTTGGTGAGCTCAATGGGCACTTCCCCGCCCTGAGACGACTCAAAGTACATAACCACCTTCTCGCCCGTCTCCTCAACCCGGATTAGGGGGCGTTTGGCCTGGCCTGGATCAGTCGTATTCGTCAAGTCTCCCGTCAGTTTACCCGCCTTGCGGACTAAATCCGTTGTAAATTTTACGTCGCCAACGGGGGTTCCGACGGCACTGATTTCCCATTTATCCGCGAAGAAATCAGGCGGGGTCGTCGTTTGCGCAAAACCGGCATGGGCCATCCCAACCAGTAAGAACAGAAGCAGGATACGTACGTTTCTCATCTCAGTTAATAGTTAAAATGGAATACAGTTTTCTTACGTGAAGGAGTTTGTCCCTATTCGACAATGACCCGGACCCGGTCCAGATTCTGGATGCGGGTAAACCGGGTTTTCGCATCGCCTTCCCGCTGAGCGGCTACGCGAAGGGTTGGGAAGTAGGTACCGGCTTTGGTAAAGGTGTAGGTAGACGACACCTGGGCATGGGAACCGGTTTTATCGGATGGCTTGAGTTGGGCCGGTACGGGGAAGACATCCGAGCTGTCAAAGTTCCAGCCATGAAGATCACTGATGGTAAAGCCACCCGGTAACCCCTCAAAATTCCAGACCGCCTTCACGACTTTACCTTTGTTTTTTGGTACGGCTACCTCGGCGGTAAAGCGAACCGCTTGCCCCACTTTTACCACGGCTCGTTTGCTACCATTGGCCAGTACGCTGACCACCGGCTGAATGCCACCGCGCTCGTCTGCCGTAGGGGGAACAACAACCTGTCCGTCGGCAATCGTATAGTGGGTCGTGGCGGCTGGTTCGATACCTTTCTCCACCCAGGCGCTCAAATCCAGCAACGCCTGCTGAAGCACGCCGAGATAACTCACCGTTCGGGTGGGGTCATCTTCGATGGCTATATCGCCGTGCAGGGCATGGTCAGTATACCAGAGTCGAAAATGCTGATCGGTCTGGTCGCCCCAATTCTCCTTCACGCGGGCCCGGTACCAATCCGCCTGCCAGCCGAACGCTTCCCGATCCCAACGTGATTCGAGTAGAATCATCTTGCCTTTAAACTTACCCGTCGGCAATACACCAGCTGCTCCCTGGGTAAAGATGGGCCCTAAGAGCATGGGTCGCTGAGGGTAGATCGGTTTGCCGGTGGCATCCCGGAACTGGTCGTATACATGATAGGTCTTGTCAGGGACCTGATGCCGGTGATAGGTTTGTACCGCCAGGAAGTTCGAATTGTCGACCTGTACGCTGTCCCCCGGTTTTACCTGAGCCAGCAAGGCCGGATCGACCGGGCCAAGAACGACTTTGTCCCCCGAAATTTTGGTCAGCTGCAGGGTCTTACCAGCAGCAGCACCGCTTTTAATAAGCAGGTCACCCCCCATAAAGTCAATGTCAGGTAATCCATTTTGCAGCTGAAACCCAACGGGCATGGCCCCTTCCACCCCGCCCAGGCTTTTCCAGGCCGCATCGGCCGTGCCCCGGTCTTGGGCTGACATCGATTTCGTTAAGCCTAAGGCCACCGCCTGGTCACTGCTGACACCAGCCTTGATGGTACTTTTCTGCTGAATACGCGCTTTCAGCAGGGAAGCCGGGGCGGCAGCCCCCAAATAGCCGGGGGTGTTCCAGAAATCCTTCTCGAAATAGGCCCGATCGATGCCGACAATACTTTGATAGAGTACCAGAAACCCATGGATACCCATGGTCTGGTAGCCAAACCAGGACTGGGGTGGGAAGCCCATCTTGGTGACCTCCTGTAAGGTTTCTTTTTCTTCGGGATTCAAACCCGCATACATATCGCCACTGCCACCGGGTTCGAGGGCATCAATGATCTGAGGAAATTTATCGTGCAATACCCGCATGGCATGCATCCGAACCGTAAAGACGTTGGGAATGGCCATGGGCGAACCCAGTACATACGGCACGACCCCATCCCAAATCCCCTCCGTATTCTCAATGCCACCCACGGTCCTGTAAGCACCCCCGCTGCCCCCGAAGGCATAGCCAAACGGACGCTTACCCCCGTATAGTTGGGCCGCGATCACCCGGGAATACTGAGCCGATGCCGCATTAGCCCGGTAGGCGCCAATGCTGGCATCCCGAGATTGGGGCTTGGCAAAGTCGATCTTGCCACCAGCATTGGTTTCAACAAAATAAGCCCCGTGGGTTACGGAAAAGCCGATCTTATCTTCCTCGCCGGAGGCTCCTTGGGACAAATTCTCGTTGTCGGGAAAGGGGGTGATATAGTGGAAAAAGTGGCCCTGATAGGTTTCATTAGGCGGGAAGTAAAATGAGAAACGAGCGTCGGTTCCCTTAAAACCACCATGCACGTACCGATGGCGCACCGGCTTATCCCGCCACTCATCCACGTCCACGTACGGCTGGCTAAAGAGCGTGTCTTTGGTGGTGTATTTCTTAGCGAGTGATGCGCTTTGCTGGGGCAAATTGGTTGGCGTCTGACCAAGGGACACAGAAGCGGTCGTCAGCCAAATCACGACGGAAAGAAAACGGAACGACTGCACAAAGATTGATTTCATCGGTTTTTATTAGGTTAAAAGGGCTATGCGGTGGGTAGGAAAAGACTAGAGACCGGTTGCTTAGTTGGGCCACGCCTTTACCCGGTTGTCATCACCGCGACGGGCGTTGCCAGTAGCGACTGTATATGCTCATCGAGGGCTTGAAGCCCGCTGGGCGTACAGAGACTTCGGATGTACTGGCCGATCGTATGAATCATTAAGGCCTGGGCCGATAAACCAAACCGGTTAAACTCCTCGGTCCGAACCGCAGCCTGGTGAAGCACCAGTACACTTCGTAGCGCAACGTCGGGTAGAATGTCGGCTCGAAAGGCCCCCTCGTCCATAGCCTGGTAGATAACGGACAGAAAGTATTGCTCAAATTTTGGCCCAATCACGGCATTCACACTCTGTTCCAGCTCGGGATAGTAATAGTGTAGATCCTCATAGAAGACTTTATTGATCTGGTACTCTTTGTCAATGGCCGTTTGCCAGATCGTGAAAAAGAGACAGGCCACGTTTTCTCCTGTGGGGAGGTTTTCCAGCAATTGGTACTGTTTGCCGTGGTAGTGATACAGGACCGCTTCCAGAAGCTCTTCTTTATTTTTAAAATATTTATAAACTGTTTTCGTGGAGATGTTGAGCGACTCAACGAGCTTCTGAATGGACATTTGCCGAATGCCATACTGTAAGCACAGGTTCAGTGATGCTTGTAAGATTTCATCCTTCATAAGAGCTAGCTATGGAAAATAAAAATCTTGTTATATTTTCCATAACAAAGAAAGAGGAAAATATTATTACAATCAAATTTTCCTTGCGGTTTTGAGAAGTTTACGGGTTAATGCGACAGCTTGCCGATGTTTTTTAGAATGTAATGGTTAGTCCGCCATCCACCGTCAGCACGGAGCCGGTCATGTAAGGGGCATCGGACCGGCTAAAAACCAGGCGACACCGGCTATTCGGATGGGAGCGGATTTCTCGGCGGAAATAAAGTCGAAAGGACTGAATGAACAGCAGGCACCATTAGCAGCATAACCTACTTTCAGGTGTTTTTAGACTACTGGAGGTCACTCTTGGTAGTCACATTAAACGCCCATTTTTTGAAGCATATGCAATCAGCCTGATTTGTTTTCAGTAGAAGGATATATAGTACAAACCTAGATAGATCGCTGATATTTCTTTGAGATAAGCGGGGAGACTTACCTGATCAGGGAAACTATCTGCAGAAACTGACCCATTGTCACAATGGTCGTGTTCTGATAGGTACCCAATGTCAACAGATCATTGTCACCCGTGATTAAAAAATCAGCCTGACTGCTTTCCGCTATCGCTAGTAAATAGTTATCGGCCTCATCCCGTGAAAGGGAAGGAATCTCACCTAGCGACACTTCGTGAAGGTAAAACAGAGTAAATGCCTTGAATCGAGCTACTTGATGAGGTCTGATCACCTTTGAAAACTTTGGCCGGCTGATAACGCCCTCAAACTCAGTTAGCAGCTCAGACGAATAATAGATTTGAAGATGGGCGTTTTTTATTATCTTATAGTAAAGCGTTCGGCGGGAGTTTCGACTAATGCAAGCGGAGATAAACCAATTGGCATCAATCACTAACCTAATCTTTCTTTTTTTGGGCATTCCGGTAGGCTATGATCTCTTGCTGAATTTCCTGGGTTGATATAGACACATTGGGTAGTTCGGCATCTAAATCGTCAAAGAGTTCATCCGCCATTTGCAATTGTATTTTTTTGGCAATGGCTAACCTTTGCTTGGGCGGTAGGGCGTTGAAGGCCTGAATGACTTCGTGTTGAGACATGATTGATCCTGGTATCGAGTTATTGGCTAAACTAGATAACGCTACAAATTACTAGAAAAATCAAAGCAAGAGGTATAAACTACCCTTTATATATGCACCAGTTGCTCAGAAATGAAAGCGTCTTATTGAGCCGTAACCTAATGGCAGACCGCTC
Source organism: Spirosoma koreense (assembly GCF_054777875.1). Taxonomy (NCBI): domain Bacteria; kingdom Pseudomonadati; phylum Bacteroidota; class Cytophagia; order Cytophagales; family Cytophagaceae; genus Spirosoma; species Spirosoma koreense. Next base: position 63,509 of record NZ_BAAHAC010000030.1, read on the forward strand.
AGAGGGGCCGCGTAATTAATTCATCGCTAGGCTCAAGGCATCATCATCGGTCTCAATAATTTGAGGGTTTCGCGAGACGATTATTTTTCGATAGCTGTCAAGTGGCCAGCAGTCGGTGCGCCGACCCGAGTATACCCAGCACCACCGCGGTCCAGTTCCTAGCATACGGGTTCATCCGGCAAATTGACCTATTAACCTCTCAATAAACTAGGTTGGTCATAAATTCAGGGGCCCAGAAACGCTTTAACTTACTTTTGCATCATAAGTCCACTCACTCATTGCTCCGTATGTTTCACTCTACCGCCGGTTTGGTTCATCTTTTAGCGGCTTTGCTGGCTATCCTTACCGGTACCCTCGTTTTTTTGAATACTAAAGGAGGTTTGTTTCACAAACAAGTCGGGTACGTCTACATCGCCAGTATGCTTACCTTGAACCTTACCGCCTTCCAAGTTTATCATTTGACGGGTAAATTCGGGCCCTTTCACTGGCTTGCCGTCATGAGCTTATTGGGTTTGACCGCAGGGATGATTCCCGTCTATCTGCGAAAGCGCATCCCTAAATGGATTTTTTGGCATTACAATTTTATGAGTTGGTCTGTAGTCGGTCTGTACGCCGGTTTTTGGGCTGAAACGTTCACTCGGCTTCTGCCAATGGGTGAGTTTTGGCCCGTTGTCATTATCTCGATGCTAGTGACAGCTTTTTTGGGTGGCTACCTGATCCGACGGAATGCTTCTAGGCTTCCTCATTGGGAATCCCCCTTACCTATCCAGTAGCTGAAAGGTAGCTAGCAATTGTCTATAAACAGGAACGAATGCTCTTGAGTCAGACTGCCGGATCGGCACGATTCAGACCCCCGACTTAAGAGCAGTGTTATGCACTAGTCGAGTTGTACAATAGCCACGCTCTCATTAAGAAGCAGACACATGTACGCTCGTTCATCTCGGATGGGAGCCTTTTTTTGAGATTCGCATCTAACCTGCTCTACTGTAAAACAACGTTCATCTAATTACAAGACTAGTTTAGCCTGAGATGGATTGCCCAGGCACGCTCTGGTTAAGGAGTGAAAATCCTCAATGAATGACCAAAAGGTAGTATTTCAATAGGCCTTCGTGAAGGCTAGCCGGTGTAACACTGTAACTTTGTGTTGTACTCGAGAGAATCAGCACGTATTCGTAGCAAATTAATGGAAAATGCATTTTACCGCCTTTTCGCCAAGACACCACAAAGCCAACAGGTTAACATGTCAGACTTTGACGGAAAAGTCGTGTTAGTTGTCAACACGGCCACTAAATGTGGGCTGGCTCCTCAATTTGAAGGCTTGGAAACGCTCCACCAGCACTACAAGGAGAAGGGCTTAGTGGTGCTGGGCTTCCCTTGTGACCAGTTTGCCCAGCAAGAACCTGAAACTAACGATACCCTTGAAGCTGTCTGTAAGCTCAATCACGGGGTAACATTCCAGTTATTGGAGAAATGTGCGGTCAATGGCGTACACACGCATCCGGTTTTTAAGTATCTAAAGCACGAGCTAGGGGGATTTTTGGGCAGTAGCATCAAATGGAACTTCACCAAGTTTCTGATTGACCGGAGTGGAAAGCCGGTCAAACGGTTTGCTCCAACGACCAAGCCAGCAGCTATTGAAGGGGACATTATCAAGTTACTTTAACGGAAGGTGGATGGCTAATCAAGTCTGTAATGGATTGATGGCATTAAAGGATAGGGTAGTGGCTTAATTGCGTTTATCGGCGAAGAAGAACTGATTAATGAACAGGCCGATTATGGTATCGTGGACCGCCACTGATTTAGAGAAGCAAATGGTTCGACGGGTCACCGGGCCGATTTCTATGGTTCAAGCAAGGATTGGCGTATAATTTTTGTCATATTTTTTGCCCCGTTTGACGACTGCATAGACTCTATGGATGAGTTTGTTTCTTAGTGCATTGATAACCAGCATCTTATTTTTGCCTTCTTTGACTTTTCGTTGATAATAATCCTGTAGCTCACCCTTCACTTGTAGAGCCGACATGGCTGCCAGATGGAGGACCGTTTTTAGTGATTTTCGAGCCTGGTGGTTCACGCGGGTTTTGCCCCGGACACTACTGCCCGAGGAGTGTTTGAAAGGGGCTACGCCAGCATGGCAAGCTAGCTTTTTGGGATCGTCAATGGCTTTGAATTCATCGCTGGCCAGAATCAGTTCAGTAGCTACGACTTGACCAACACCAGGGATAGAGGTGATCAACTCAAAGAGTGATTTCAGCGTAGGATCATCAGCAATGAGTTGTTTAATTCCTTTTTCAACGCCTTTTAAATCACTCAGTAGCGCCTTTAGGGAGTTACTACAATGCTGACCTAGTTGGGTAGTCAGGGCTTTGTCACCGAATCGTTTTTGCTCAGCTAAAGGCACCTTCAGTTGGCTGATCATACCCTGTAAGCGCTGACGAAGGCGGGTGAATTCAGCTAGCTTTTTCATCACTGGCCGGGCTGGTTGCCACAGCCGGATACGATCTTGAAAGCGATAAGCATATTCCGCAATACGTTGAGCATCAATACTATCGGACTTGCCTCGCTGTAAACCACCAGCTTGTTTGATATGTAGGGAGGCTTCCAGCCAAATTGGTAATTGAGCCTGAAAAAGTACCTCTAGGGCATGTGCGTTGTAAAGCCCGGTATGTTCCATGCAGACCACACAGTTTACTGACTGGAAGTTGGGCATAGCCAGGAGTTGTTTGATGATTGCCCGAATGGCCGAGGGTGAATTTTCAGATTGGGTTTGCCAGATGATGGCTTTATTAGCATAAATAGCCCAGTCGAGAGTGTTCTTAGAAACATCAATACCCATGAAATGGCGAATGTCCATTCGAGTGCTTAATTTTATGGTTCAACAATCAGACTGCTTACTCATCACTCGCTACCTTGCTAATGGGCCACAACGCCCTAATTTCTATTCGAGGTTAAGTAAGAAAGACCGAGCGGGACCTGAATCGGCCCATAGGTTGCGAGCCTAGCCGGAGACGGTAGGGAAGCCCGCTCGGTTGTCTGTCTGGCAAGCTACCCAAATCTTGGAATCTTACCAGCCTTCAAACCTAAAGGCCGGAGCGGTCTCTTCAAGCGCGTTCGAAGAGTAAGATGCTTACGTTCCAGTCCTTGTAATGACGCCTTACGAACTAATCGTAAGCGTAGATCTAAGCAATCGCCTACTAACGGCTAGTGAGCCCAACTGGGTACTGGCATCATAAAAAAAATCTTATTATTTACCTAACATTAGTTTTATTCATCTTTATTTTAACTCTCTTTTGTTACCAATAAATGGATTTCATTAATAATAAGGTAAATTTGATTCCTTATTCGATAAATAAGTGAAGTCTATGTCTTTGACTCCTGATAAGTATAAGCGACTAGAAGCTTTAAATCAGTATCAAATTCTGGATACCCGGCTTGAAGAGGCATTTGATCAATTAACTGAACTAGCATCGTTGATTTGTGAGCCCCCTATATCTCTGGTTTCGTTGCTCGATGACCAACGGCAAGGAGGTATATCCTGTATTTCATCCGACAGTCAGTATCTCATTCATGTTTATGGCTACTGCTAACTTACCCTTTCAACGGATTGACACGCATGACCCATAATCAGAAGCCCTCCGATCAGGGCAATGAACTTAGCAAACGGTTAGACATCGACTTTGCCCTCAAAGCTGCCCGGCTGGGTGTTTGGGAGTGGGACCCCCTCACCAGGGTCGTTAACTGGGATGATCAGTGTCGGGAATTATTTGGATTGGCTCAGGCTAATAAACTCCCCTACGAACAGGCCATCCGGCACATTCATCCTGATGACCGGGACCAGGTAAATCAGGCCGTTCAGTACGCTATGAATCCTCAATCCGGTGGGTACTACGATGCGACCTACCGCACCATCGGGGCCGATGATGGCCTGCTGCGCTGGGTGAGGTTTACCGGCCGCAGCTGTTTTAACGAGAATGGAGTCGTCCACCGCTTTGCGGGGGTGGCGCAGGATGTGACCAACTATAGGGCCGTTCAGCAGCGCAAACAGGCGTTGATCGGGTGCCAACAGGGGGCAGAAAACGAACAGCAAAAGCTCAGTACTATTCTCGAAGCCAGTCAAGACTTCATTAGCCTGGCCGATCCAAACGGGCACATCCAGTACGGCAACCCGGCCGCCCTGGCCCTGTTAGGCTGGGATACCATCGAGGGCAGAACCGTACTGGACTGTATTTACCCCCAAGACCTGCCATTGGCTCGGGCCACACTGACTAACTTACAGGAAACTGGTGCGGCATCCCAAGAGATTCGATTCGTGAATGCCCGCACCGGTGAGCCCTTCTGGATGCAGTGGAATACCGTAGTCATCCGTGACCCGAGATCGGGCGAAGTGTCCGAGTTAGCAACGGTCAGCCCCAACATTACCCGGTTCAAACAGGCGCAGCAAGCCCTACGGGAAAGTGAGGAGCGCTTTCAGGCCGCGATTGAAGCCGTTCAGGGGATTCTGTGGACCAACAATGCGGCGGGCCAAATGGAAGGCCAGCAAACAGGCTGGGCAACCCTGACAGGTCAGACGTATGAAGACTACCAAGGCTATGGCTGGGCCAAAGCCGTTCACCCGGACGATGTCCAACCCACCATCGATGCCTGGCAGCAAGCCGTGGCCCAGCAACGGACGTTTATTTTCGAACACCGGGTGCGGCAGCACGACGATCGTTGGGGCCTGTTCGCCATTCGGGCCGTTCCCCTGCTGAATGCCGATGGAAGCCTCCGGGAGTGGGTCGGTGTTCATACTGACATCACCCAACAACGACAGGCTGTACTGACCTTGGCTGAAAGCGAAGCCCAATACCGGCAATTATCTCAGGAGCTGGATGAGCGTGTCCGGCAGCGTACCGAAGAGTTAGCCGAAACCAATGTCGATTTGAAATGGACCAAGCAAATACTGGAGCAGACCAACGAAGCGGCCCGAATTGGCACTTGGGAAGCCAATTTTACCAAGGGAACGATGTACTGGTCATCCGTTACCAGGGCGATTCACGAAGTTCCAGATGACTTTGTACCCCTGCTTGATTCGGGCGAAACCTTCTTTAGAGGAATAAACTATGAACGCATTGTTGAGTCTGTTGACAAGTCCATCAGCGAAGGGACCGCCTTTGATATAGAACTACAGATTGTTACAGCAGCCGACCGGAAGGTATGGGTTCGGATAGTCGGAAGACCTGGATTTGAAGAAGAAGGGGGCAAACTCCTCTATGGTACGTTTCAGGATATTGATGAAAAGAAACAAGCGGAACAGGCACTAATTAACGAAAAATTACGACTGGCAACCTTCGTTGAACATGCTCCGGCGGCCGTAGCTATGTTCGACCGGACAATGACATACCTGGCCGTCAGTAATCGGTGGATGGAAGATTATCAGTTGGAAGGTTCTGTAATTGGTTTATCCCATTATGCGGTATTCCCAAATCTGGCAGATGATTGGAAGGCCGTTTTTGAGCGGTGCCTTAAGGGGGCGGCAGAAAAGAATGATGAGTATGTCCGGCGCCCAAACGACTGGGATCATGATCAATATCTTCGCTGGGAAATAAGACCTTGGTATCAGTATGATGGCTCTATTGGGGGCATCATGATATTTACCCAAGATATTACCGAGTCCTGCCTGCAACGGGAGGAATTGAAAAAAGCCAAGCAACAGGCAGAGCAAGCCAGCGTTGCCAAATCCGAATTTCTGGCCAACATGAGCCATGAAATCAGGACCCCGCTTAATGGCGTCATCGGCTTTACCGACCTGGTACTCAAAACGTCACTTAACGAAACCCAGCACCAGTATCTCTCCATTGTCGATCAATCGGCGAATGCGTTATTGAGTATCATCAATGATATTCTGGACTTTTCAAAAATTGAAGCTGGTAAACTGGAGATGGCTATTGAGAAAGTAGATGTGTACGAAATCAGCAGCCAGGCCGCCAATATCATTACGTATCAGGCTCAGAACAAAGGGCTTGAAATGCTGCTGAATCTGCCCGCCGATTTACCCCGGTTTATTTATATTGACTCGGTACGCTTAAAGCAGATACTGGTCAATCTGCTGGGGAATGCCGTCAAATTCACCGAAAAAGGGGAGATTGAGCTGAGAATAAAGCCATTAACCGATCCAACGCAAGACTACGTCACTTTCCGCTTTGAGGTAAGAGATACCGGTATTGGTATTAAGCCCGATATGCAGAACCGCATCTTCGACGCCTTCTCTCAGGAAGATTCCTCCACCACAAAAAAATACGGTGGAACCGGCCTGGGATTGACCATCTCCAATAAACTGCTGGGGTTGATGGGCAGCCGTCTTGAGTTAGTTAGCCAACCAGGAGCGGGAAGCTGCTTTTCCTTCGATGTGCGGCTTAAAACGGAAATCGGTGATCCAATTAACTGGCAGGACCTAAGCCTGATCAAAAACGTACTGATTGTGGATGATAATGAGAACAATCGATTGATCTTACGGCAAATGTTTTTGTTAAAACAAATTAGTGTCGATGAAGCTAGTAATGGATTTGAGGCCCTCCAGCTAGTAAGTAAGAATAAGCCGTATGATGTGATTCTGATGGATTACCATATGCCCTATATGGATGGCCTGGAAACCATAGAGAAAATCCGGGCCAATTTCTCATCGCCTACCGAAAAGCAAGTCATTATTCTACTCCATAGCTCATCCGACGACGAACGACTTATCAAAGCAAGCGAGTCATTAGCGATCAGCCAGCGCTTGGTGAAACCCGTTAAGATGGCCGACTTGTTTCGGGCCTTATCCCGATTAGGTCAGCAGGAGGACAAAACGTTGGCCTTGGAGACGAATATGCCCATTGAGGTTGTCACGTCCCCCATAAAAATCTTACTAGTTGAAGATAATAAAGTGAACCAGTTATTGGCTAAAACCTACGTAACCAAACTGATTCCCAATGCCCATATTTTGGAAGCTATTAATGGGCAAGAAGCGATAGACCTGTACACCCAGCAACAGCCAGATCTGATCCTGATGGATATTCAAATGCCAGTCATGAACGGCTATGAGGCTACGCAACGCATTCGGGAACTGGAACAGGAGCGCCATATTCCGATTATCGCCTTAACGGCTGGCACCGTAAAAGGAGAACGGGAAAAGTGTCTGGCAGCGGGTATGGACGATTTTATCACGAAACCCATCGTTGAAAAGTCGATGGTTTCTTTATTCCAAAAATGGCTTGAAACGCCATCTGTTGACCAGCAGGTACTTGATAAAGCAGAAAGGGCTGATGTCCACTTTGACGCTCAGGTATTTAAAACCATAGCAGGCCAGGATATGGAATTTCTGGAGACACTAATCGAAGTCGCTGAAAGTGAGCTTCACCGTTCGCAAGCCGTACTGTTTCAGCAAGTCGAGGCCCGGAATCTGGACGGCTTAAAATCGGCAGGTCATAAATTGAAAGGAACTGCCCTGAGTGCTGGTATGCCCAGTCTGGCACAATTGGCTCACAAGGTAGAGCATCTGGAACGTTTTGAACCCGACTTAGTCCATGAATTAATGGATCAAACCCAATCGGAAATAAATCGGGTCATTTCCTTACTGCGTATCAGGACAAGCGCATGAATGACTTTTCTAAGAGATCGTGGTACTTTTTGACCGATCAATAAGTCTCTTCGAGACAAAATCGACGCCTGCGAGCCTTTGGCAGATCACATTTTACAGGATAAGAGGCCAGTCTTGATCTAACTAGCTATTTCATGCATTTACCGTGACTGCGTATGCGCCTGATAGCATTTGATAGATATTAAAATTTGCAAGTTTTTCCCGATCTAAATCGGACGTGGCTGTTGCACAACTATTTTGAGACAGAGTTTAACCACAGATTTGCTCGCTAAAAGGCCCAGAAATGGGGAGTTCAGCCAAAGGATCGGTCCGAATCAACTAATTTATCGTAAGCGGACTACCAATATGAGTTGTGCAACAGCCACGAGCCTTATTTGAGAATGACTTTTAAGTAAGGAAATGAATCCAAATGGATCACGCGACCGGATTACGAACAAAATATGTACGAGCGCTTTAGGCTACACAGGTAAGTAAATAGTAAAGGTAGCCCCTTGGCCGGGCTGGCTGCTGGCCGTAATGACACCCCCATGATTGGCGACTACCTTCTCACAAATGGCTAAGCCAATCCCCGTACCCACATACTCATTCTTACCATGCAACCGCTGGAAGACTTGGAAGATACGGTCCAGGTACTTCTCCTCAAAACCAATCCCATTATCAATGACATCAATCCGGTGATAAGCGATGGCCCACCGGCTGAGTTTGAGATCCTTGGGAAGGTGTTCAGCCGCCAGCCAGCTCGACTTGACCACAATGGTAGGGACTACCGGAACGCCGGTCCGGTCCATACGATGAAACTTAAGCGCATTGGACAACAGGTTCTGAAAGAGTTGGTTCAGTTGCGAGGCATCGCCCATGACCGTGGGTAAAGGCTCGACGCTGACCTGAGCGCCCGTTTCCTGGATGGTTAGCTCTAAGATGGACAGCACCTGCCTAACAACATCCTCCAGAGATACCGGACCACTGGTATCCCGCTGAGTGGAGATACGCGAGAAGTCCAGCAGGTCTTTGATTAAGGTGGACATCCGGGAGGCCGCCGACTGCATACGCTCGATATAAACCAGTTCGTCACCCACCGAGTCGGCGTAACGGCTCTTCAATAGATCCCCGAATTGCTGAATCTTGCGCAAGGGCTCCTGTAAATCATGAGAGGCTACGTAGGCAAAGGTTTGCAGGTTCCCATTGGAGCGCACCAGCAGGCTGTTAGCTTCGGCCAACTCTTTGTTGTTAGCGGCCAGCTCTTGGGTGCGCTGCTCCACCTGTTTCTCCAGGTCGGCCGACAATGCCCGGTATCGGGTGTCGCTGGCGCGCAGCGCTTCCTCAATCTGCTTATTGGGTGTAATATCGGTGGCATGCACAATGAGCCCAATTACCTGCTGCTGTTGGTCTTTATGAGGGGTGTACACAATGCTGAGCCATCTGTCGGCCTGCATGCGGGTGGGCGCAAACAACTCATACCGAACCGACTCCCCGGCGTAGGCCTTGGCCAGATAAGGTGCTGTTGACTCATAGGCGCGCTCGCCCAGAAATTCCCGAACCGTTTTGCCCAGGGCTTCTTTTTCGTCCACATTGAACCATTCCCGAAATACCTTATTGTAGGATTGGTAGCGCTGCCCCTCGTCCAGATAAAAGATCATGGCCGGTACGGTGTCCCTTAAGAGTTCAAGGTGCTGCTCACTTTGAGCCAGCGCCTGTTGAGCCTTGATTTGGGCCGTTACATCAATGGACATATTGAGTACCGCATAAACCGCACCGGCGGCATTACGCACCGGCGAGTAGGAGATGTTGAAGTACTTGTGCTGGAGCACCCCCTGCCGCTCAATCCTAATCAACGACCCCGGCGAGTGGAAGGGTTCTCCGGTGGTCAGTACTTCATCCAGGATCTGGAGAAAGGACTGGTCTTCACTGACTAGTTCGGGCATCACCTCCCGTAGGGGAAGTCCGGCAATGTTGGGCCCTTTACCCACAATATCGATGAAGGTCTGATTGGGGTTCTTAATCACCAAGTCTCGTCCGACAAACAAGCCGATCCCCGCCGGAGCCGTTTCCAGAATGCCCCGCAGTTGGCCTTCACTGGCTTCGATTTGATGCCGAGCCAGCACCTGCGCCGTCACATCGGTGATTACGGCCAGCACGCCGATCACCAAGCCATCCGCGCTTTTTTGGGGTTGGTAGGTGAAATTGACGTAAATGGTCTCCAGCTGGCCGGCCCTTGCCAGTTGGACCTTTTGTTCGTTCGCCCTGAAAGGGATTCCTGTGGCGATCACCTCCCGTAGCACCTGGTCGAAACCCTGTCCTCTCAGTTCCGGTAATGCTTCCAGCAGGGGCTTACCCACCAGGGCGGAAGGGCTACGGCCCACCAGATGGCTATAAAAGGGATTAACAAATTGAAAGACCAGGGCCTCCTCAACACTTAGCATGGCGATGCCTACCGGAGCCTGCTCAAAGAGGGCCAATGTTTGCTGGTGACTTTGTTGGGTGGCCACTGGCAGGGTTACATCCTGGGCGACGCCAGCGAACCGAATCATTTTACCCGTCTCATCAAAATACCCTTGTCCACTATAGCGCACCCAGCGTAGCAGTCCATCATCGGCACCCAGGGTACGGTAGGTTTGATCGTAGACTCCCCTAGATAGGGGATCAAGTGCCCACTGGACAGCCTGGTTGACCCGGTCCCGGTCTTCGGGGTGGATGTACTGGATGGCCTGTTCGTAAGGCAACTGGTTATTAGCGGCCAGCCCAAACAGCTGACGGCACCGATCATCCCAAATCACCTGGTTGGTTCGCGGGTCTAGCTCCCAAACCCCCAGTCCGGCAGCCTGGAGGGCAAAGCCGACATCCAGTCGTTGTACAAGGGTTTTGGCAGGATCAGCGGTTGGCTCTTGAGGAGTCATGGGTTAGGAAAGGGCATAACAGGGGTAAGTTAGCAAAATTACCTGGTGATTGCCGGGCGGAATGGTGATATTAGGGGGGCTAGCATTGACGTTACATGTCGCCATCAGTAAACGCCCGACTTAAGGAGCAGACACATGACCGTTTCTTTGTCATATAAATGAGGGTTTTATAAGACACTGAATTTTAATACCTGTCCAATCTGATCAGTCGCAAACGAAATGCGAAAGCTCACTTGTTGTGTTCGTCATTTGGTCGAGCGTCCAATGAGTTGGTAGAAATGGTCCCGATACGTGTTGGAGATCGGAATCAGCACTTGCCCAATTTTTAGGCGGTCCCGCTCAATCGAATCTATTTTATCCAGGGCTACCAAATAGGACTTGTGGACCCGGCAAAAGCCATGAGCCGGGAGTTGTTGTGCCAAGTCGCCGAACGTTTCTAAGGTCATAATCTTTTCGGCCACCAGATGAATACGCCGGTAATCACGCATGCCTTCAATGTACAAGATTTGATCCAGGCTTACTTTTTGCAGACGATACTCGGTTTTTATGAACAGAAATGAGGGATCCGCTTGAGCTGACCCCGTCTTCAGCACTGATTGCGCGCGTGTCACCGCTTGTAAAAAACGCTCGAAGCTGTAGGGTTTTAAGAGATAATCGATTACCTGTAAATCAAAGGCTTTCAGGGCGTACTGGTCGAAAGCCGTCGTTAAAATGACGGCGGGTCTGCGGGGCAATGCCTCTAATAACTGGAGCCCCGATAAACCATCCATTTCTATATCTAAAAATACCAAGTCAACCGATTCCCGGTGCAGGATGGGAATGGCATCTACGCCGTTGTCGACCGCATACGCCAGCGTGAGAAATGGAACCCGCTCGACATAGTCTTTTAAGCGCAGCATGGCTAAGGGTTCATCTTCAATCAACAGACAACGCATGGGCTGGTAGCGATATAGTTAAGGAAACAGAGTATATAATATCCGTAGACTCAACGATTAAGGTATGGGTATGGGGGTAAAGCAACGCTAATCGTTGTCGTAGCAACTTCTGACCCAGGCCCCCGTATTCATTCGATACCCTTCGATCCGGATCAATCACATTCACACAATGAAAGTGAATCTGAGCCCCCTCAATCCGAAACTGAATACGGATCGCCTCCGTCACTTTCTTGTTGGTGGCATATTTAAAGGCATTCTCCAGGTAAGGCATAAACAACATCGGCGCAATGAGCACGCTGCCCGCTTGACCCTCGATCTGCAGGCTTATATACTGCTCATTGGGCGTTCGAATCCGTTGCAACTCAACATACTTCTCGATACTGGCTAACTCCTGGGCTAAGGGGATCTGATCAGACTGTGTTTCGTACAAACTAAAGCGCAATAAGTCAGATAGTTTATTTAAATACAAGGACGCTTTAGGGGCATCCCGCTCCATCAGAATATCAATGTTGTTCAAGGTGTTAAATAAGAAGTGAGGATTAAGTTGGGATTTCAACCAACTTAGTTCGGTCTGTAAGGCTTGGTTGGCCATCCGTTCTCTGAGATGAATGTCCGTATACCAGGTGATCGCTCCCCGCATCGCCGCGCCGATCAGCCCATTGATGATGGCTAGTAAGCTGAAACCAACAGTCAACATGAGCTGATCCTGAAGTTGGAAGAATAAGAAGTGCGTTTGATGCAGCGTCAGGTAGAGCAGGATCGTGGTAGCTAGTGACACGAGCAGCGTTGACCCTATGGCTAGGCTTATACTGACCAGCAGACCTAGGCCAATAAAGCGCTTGACGCGACGAGTGGTCAAATACCGGGGCACTAACCAACCGTAGAAGGCATAAAAGCTGCTGAGTCCAATGAGCAGAGTGGCCACCAAAATAGTCGCCCAGTCATCCCAATCGGCAAACACCGACTGGTCGGTCGATTGCGATAGGATAAACAGAAAGCTAACCAAAAAGCCGTAGAGTAGCCAATAGCCCAGGTGCAGCAGACGGATCATGGCTTTGTTCATCGCTTTATGGCTAAAAAATAACCGGCAATCGTTTCGACTTCGGGCAAGTTAATACGGACGCCACTCATATTGGCTGTGATGGCTACGACCAGATCCTGAGCGGGATACACTAACAGGAAGGTTCTTCCCCCATCAATTAGTCCCCCGTGGTGAATGATCGTTCGCGCTTGGTGGTCGATACCCACCCGCCATCCCATTCCATAATGCGTATTGGTGCCATCCAGCAACCGCTGTGGGGTCAGCAGGATAGCTACCGTTTCTTTCTGCAGCGTAGTGGGGTGAATAAGCTCCGCGCCTACCTTAACCAGATCCATTGGCGTGGACAAAAGTCCACCTCCGGCCCACTTATAACTGTTATCGACGAAGGGGGCATTCACCCGTTTTCCCTGTCGGTGTTCATAGAAGCGAACGCGATTAAGGACAATGCTGTCGCCATAATCGGCACCTGTATCATTCATCTTCAGGGGTGTAAAAACGGCTTGTTGCATGTACGACAAATAGTCGGTATGGCTTATCTCCTCGATGACCGCACTCAATAAAGAGTAGCCATAGGTGGAATACTGATAGGCACTCCCCGGCTGGAACAGCAGACTATCCTGTTTAAAAATGGTTAAACCCTCCTGCACGGTGGCATAGCGTTTAGCACAAGCTAAGGGGTCAGTATCCAGATAGTGGCGAATCCCGGCCGTATGTGTGGCTAACTGGCGAGGAGTAATCATGAATTTTTTTTGGGGGAAGTCCGGCACGTACTGCTGAATCGGTGCATCTAAGTCTAATCGGTGCTGTTCCATTAATCGGCCAATGGCCAGCGAGGTGACGGATTTAGAGACCGAACCCAACCGAAACTTGGTGTGAATGGTCACGGGCAGGTTGGCTTCCAGATCGGCGTAGCCAAAGCCTTGCGCCCACAGGATTTTTTTGGTGGTGCCTATACAAAGGGATATACCAGGAATGTCTTGACGGGCTCGTAGCGAATCAAGATAGCGTTGGGCCTTCCGAATAGCGATTTTGTAGGCTTTATCCCGGATTGACTCAGTAGTGTGAGGGGGGATGGGTTGGCCAAGGGCTGGAAACAGATAGAGTAGTCCTACCAGCGTGAGGAAATAGTTCATAATTGCCAAGTTTGATAAATGGTTGTATCAAAATTGGTCTAGCCAGTTGAGGGCTAAAAAGATAATCTGCCAACTGGGTCATGATGTCTGCCAAAGAGGTAGTTTGATCGGTATAATCCATTGAGTTTTTAGCCCCTAGGCCCCCTTCTCGATACGATTCCAAACTCCGTGTATGCATATGCAGTTCGTCGTTCTCGGATCAACGTGTTTTGTCACCCGATAAACCACCGTTTAATTGGTACTGCCATTCTCCAACGTTTCAGTCGATCATACTAAGGCGAAAAGCGCCAATAGTGCTCGAAAGGAGCGATTTGTAAGATTTTGACACCCCTATGATAAGTCTACCGTTGATAGCTAAATTTGGTTATTGATAGCCAAACGCTTCCTGTAGGGACACGCCGATCCGATTGGTCAACTCAACAATCGGCTCATCCCGACTGAATGAAAAAACGTATTGCTAGTACGTCAACGGAAACAATAAGGTCATGGTCGTGCCCTGGCCTTCCCTCGAATCGGCCCGGATGATCCCATGATGACGTTCCACAATCTTTTTGGCTAACGAGAGCCCTAACCCGATCCCTGGCGTGTGCGGGTCTAGTTTCTTTAAAATGCCAAAGATCTCCTCCCGATACTGGTTGTTAAACCCTATCCCGTTATCGCTCACCAGAATTCGGGCATAGTCGATGTATTGGTACTTGTCGGGCGTGGTTTGATACCGATTCTGACTCACCACACTACCGCTGATGGTCACCACCAGGGACAGTTCCAACCGACGAAACTTCACCGCGTTGTCTAGCAGATGACCAAATAAACTTAGTAACTCGGCTCGATTCCCAACAATCGTCGGTAAGCTGGCGATCTCGAACCGAATACCCATGGAGCTATAATTAGCCACCGCTTCCTTCAGCAAGGCCGTCAAATCGACCGATTCATCCGCTGATCGGATTGGCTCAAACGTGAAGTATACCTGCAAATCGTGAATAAGCTGGCGCAAGCGGGTACTAGCCCGAACCATACCTTTTACCCCTCGCTGACCAAGATTACTCAACCGATTGGTATCTTCCTGATGTAGGGCACTGGCCAACAGATTGATCTTGCGCAAGGGCTCCTGGAAGTCATGCGCGATAATGCGACCGAATTGCTCCAACTCCTCATTCCGTTGCTTCAGGTTAGTCACCTGGCGGTCCATCTCGGCCTGATGCTGTTCCAATTGCTGTTGTAGAGCCATTAACTCATCGTTGCGAAGCAGTGCCTGTTCAGAAGCCTGCTTACTGGCCAGCAGCTCCTGCTCGTATTGCCGTCGCTGATAAACCGGCATTAGACACAAATAGGTAAAGCCTCCTCCCGAAGCATCCTCCTGCCGAATGGCATTGAGCAAAACCGGAATACGCGCTCCGGACTGGGTTTGCAAGGTCAGGTTCAGCTCATTGGCGAGCTTACCCAAAGCAATCAAGGGGTACAGGTTCGTTTGAACGTAAATCCGACTCGCCCGGGTTAACACCACATCCATTCGTTGCCCTATCAGCCTACCCGGCTCGTAGCCCAGCAACTGGTCGGCAAAGGGATTCAGGTAAATAATCTCATTTTGATCATTCAGGGTGATCAGACCACCTGGCATCAGCGTCGCGATCTCCTGCATAGACGACTTAGTTGGCAGCTTGCAAATAGTGTTGGATAGCCACAATGGTTTCAGCCGGGTCACTTAAGTGAGGGGAGTGCCCCTGGACCTGGATCACCCGCAGGGTGCTCTGGGGCATCTGGTGCGCCATATATTCGCCCACGGCAACAGGCGCAATATCATCGGCGACTGATTGAATAATCAAGGCGGGTCGACCGATCTTAGCTAAGTCCTCTCGATTGTCGCCCAGAAAGGTGACCCGGGCAAACTGCTGCGCTACAGCCTGATCCGTGGCACAAAAGCTTTGGGTGAGTTCCTGACCTAATTCAGGCCGTGCCGCATTGGCCATGATAGCAGGCCCCATAACGGTGGCCCAGCCAAAAAAATTACTATCCATCGTGTCCAGTAATTCCTCAATATCGACTCGCTCAAAACCCCCGGTATAGCCTTTCTCATTGATATAATGGGGCGAGGGGCTCACCATAATGAGTCGCTCGAAGCGGTTTGGCTCCTGAATAGAGGCTAATAAGCCAATCATGCTGCTGACCGAATGGCCCACGAAAATCACCTCGTTCAGATCCAGATCCTGACAGATATCGAGTATATCCTGGGCATAGCCTTGCAGGCTGGCGTAGCGTTCACGGTTATAGGCATCCAGGGAAGCCTTCCCATGGCCGATATAATCGAATCGGATGACCTGGTAGTGGGTTTCAAAGGCGGGGGCCACGTAGCGCCACATGGTCTGGTCACAACCAAAACCATGTGCAAATAAAATCGGCTGAGTGCCTTTTCCCGTGATGGTTATGTTGTAACGGTTCCTAATCAGGGAGGTCATCTTGACGGTTCACCTAATACCACGACCAGGTGTTTTTACTCAAAGGTACTCAATCGAATCCACTCCTACGGATTAAATAAAATTAATCAGTCATCTACCCACGAATCAATTCGCAATCGATAAAAAGAGAGGATCGAAATGACACCGATACTTGCCAGCTACCCCCATTTTGACAAGCCTTGGGACTAGCGGATGGTACGTGCAGTCTGAAGATCACGCCGACCTCAACCGGAAGCGTTGAAAGAAGACTTTACCGTTCAGTCAGGTAAACCCGTAACCAGAACAAATTGGAGAGAAGACTCGATGACCTGCCGGTATCTAAGTAATCGCACGATCGTTTAACCTTGACGCCTCATTTGTGTTTATACGAACGAGGTTGTCAGGATTATTCTGACCTACCCTTTCTCGCGTGTAGATCAGGAGGTTCGGATTAAAAACTGCTTGCTTACCAAACCAGTCCCTCCGTACCGATAAATTCGATTAGTAAAGGATTGGTAAGTAGCCCTGATCCGTTGATTATTTTAGCTTGCTTACAGCCCGATACGTTTGAATACGCCTTCGACTAACCCTACGTTTTCCTTTCTCGCCGGTGGTGGGGAGATGGGCCAGCTCACCCGCCGGTACGACTGGGTTAGCTCACCCCTAGGTACGCCTAATCACTGGCCGGTCAGTTTACGGGCGGCTGTTGGGATTGTGCTGCATTCCCGGTTTCCCATGTTTTTGTGGTGGGGAGCCGATTTAATTCAATTTTATAATGACGCCTACCGACCTAGTCTGGGCCAGCTCGGCAAACACCCCACGGCCCTGGGCCAACGGGGGGATGCGTGCTGGCCAGAGACCTGGCCCGTGATCAAACCCCTGATCGATCAGGTACTGGCCGGTGGAGAAGCGACCTGGAGTGAGGATCAACTGATTCCGATCTACCGCAACGGGCGGTTGGAGGATGTCTACTGGACGTTTAGCTACAGTGCAGCTTACGGCGATGAGGGTCAGATCAACGGGGTGTTTGTGACCTGTACCGAAACCACCCAGGCCGTCCTGGCCCGCCGGGCGTTTGAGCGAAGTCAAACAGCCTTTCAGCACGCCATTGCCCAAGCCCCGGTCGCTACGGCTCTATTTCGGGGACCCCAGTTCGTCATTGAACTGGCCAACGAGCAGGTATTAGCCTACTGGGGACGAAGCCGGATGGAGGTCATTGACAAGCCTCTGTTTGAGGCCTTACCCGAGGCCGCTGGGCAGGGATTTGAAGAATTATTAACGGGCGTGCTCATGAATGGACACCGTTTCGTGGCCAACGAATTAGCCGTCAAAATACAGCGGGCCGGTAAGCTTGAGCAGACCTACATTGACTTTGTGTACGAACCTTACCGAGAGATTGATGGGACCATCAGTGGGGTGACTGTTGTTTGTGTGGAAGTCACCGAGCAGGTATTGGCTCGGCAACAACTTCATCAGGCACAGGCCTCCCTACAGTCGGCTATGGCCGTCGCCCAACTCGGCATCTGGCAGGTAGACCTAGCCACCAACCAGGTGGAGGTTGATGAGCGGTGCCGGGAAATCTTCGGTTTTGGCGCTGAAGAAGGACTTACCCTGGAGCGGATTCAGCAGATCATCGACCCTGGGTATCGATCCCTGGCCACAGAAGCGTTGACCACTGCCCTGCGGGAACCGACGGCGACGGCGGAATATTACCTCATTCAGCCCAGCACAAAGCAACAGATCTGGATTCGCAGTATCAGTACGCTTCAGCAGGATGCCGATGGGTCCCGGTATGTGAAAAGCGTCGTCCAGGACTTGACGGGCTTAAAGCAGGCGGTGACCGACATCGAGGGGTTGAATGGGCAACTCAACCAGACCTTGTCGCAGTTACGGGACAGTGAAGCCCGATATCGCTTACTGTCTGTCGACTTAGAGCAGCAGGTCCAGCTGCGGACCCAAGAGCTAACGGTGAGCAATGCCGATTTACTTGATTTGAACGGTCTTCTGGTACGTTCCAACGAGAATCTGGAAAAGTTTGCCTACATCGCTTCGCATGATTTACAGGAACCCCTGCGCAAGATTCAGCAGTTTGGCGATTTGTTAAAGACGCGCTACGCGGCTACCACCGGGGACGAGCTGGTTTACCTGGAGCGGATGCAGCTAGCGGCCAGTCGGATGTCGACGTTGATTCGGGATCTGCTCAGCTTCTCACGGATCGCTACCCGGCGGGATTTAATTACGCCCGTCCCGCTGAACGAGGTGGTGGATCAGGCCCTGACCAACTTAGAGTTGGTGCTGGCCGAAACCAATGCCAGCGTGCACGTGGCTCTCTTGCCAACGATCCCCGGCGATGCCACTCAGTTGGGGCAGCTCTTCCAGAATTTGCTCAGCAATGCGCTCAAGTTCCGCCGAAAAGATGTATCGGGTGATTGGGTAACACCTCAGATTGAGATCCATGGGCAGCTGATAAGCCCTGATGAACTACCTGCATTGGTGAAGCCTGCCCGGCAGGTACAAACGTATTACCTGATCGAGATTTCGGACAATGGTATTGGCTTTGAGGAGAAATATCTGGACCGCATTTTTCAGATATTCCAACGGCTGCACGGCAAGGGTGAATTTACCGGAACAGGCATAGGTCTGGCTATTTGTGAGAAAGTGGTGGCGAATCACGGCGGAGCCATTACGGCCACCAGCCAGGTAGGGCAAGGGACCACTTTTTTGATTTATCTGCCCCTAATCGGTGCATAAGTCCCGCTAAAAAACGGTTGTAAAACTTATAACCTAATTGTCTCCCGAAACGCCCGTTTACCGAAGCATATATCTGAAACTTGTTTTAGCTCTTCGTACAGGATTCTAGAATACGTTTTAATCTATCTTCATTAGCCCCTAGAGAAGCCTGGAATCCCAAAAATAGTCCTCGGTTCTAACCAGCTGAACATGCTGACTGAAGTCTGGATGTTCGGTATTGATGATGTAATTGTACTCGTAAATAATGATCGCGGAAGGAACCTTCAGGATTAGACTTTCCTGGCTGGTGTACCAGTCGGACCCGATTGTTTGCAAGACAGAATAACCCGCTAAGGTTCGCCAGTTGGCAGGAAGTTCTTTAAGGTGAACCGTTCGCATCAAGTAATCATCATCAGCAATAGAGATGACCATCACCTTATAGGAAGAGGTGAGCTGAATGACTCCCCGGTGAACGACTAGTTCTAGAGAGGATAAGGAACGCGATGCGCCGGTGTAAATAACTTGCTGGCCTTTTGTATTCCACCGATTCGCACTGCCTGATGAACGTAAGCTATGGGCATGAACGTCTTTACTGATTCGAAATACTTCCATCCCTTATACATTGTCTCCGTATTCCATGGCCGTCAACCGATCATCGACAAATCGTAGTCCGGTGACCGTATTTAAATAGACATTGGGGCTCTTGTTGTCAAAATAAAAGTTGGACCGGTTCAGCCACTGGTCGAATTCTTTCACCGAGCCAAATACAGCAATGCCGTGCTTGATAAGGGCTAACAGGAGTAAAACCTGCTCTTTGACGTTTTCCTTAAAGGTCGTTGGCGGCTTTTTGTATTCGCGGAATGTTTTAACACTCACATTAAGCCAGTCCGAAATGATGGTATCGTTAAAATCAGTCAACGTCTTAATGGCATTGACATGCTGCCAATTGACCTCTCTGGTGTAAAGAAAGGAAAGGATTTCACTATCATTAATGTGTCCAGGCACATCTCTGAGCAGAAGATTTTCGGGTGAGGCAACTCGTTTCATCATGCGTTTCCTTTCAGTGCTGACACAAATTTAGGCAATTTTACCTTTATCCAGAGGAACAATTTCACTTCACAAATAATTCAGTGAATCGAAAAACATACGAGCTGAGTTAGACAGACAATAAAACTAGCTTCAGCATTACATCTAATCTGTCTTCCACAGAAGCGTTATTTGATATCCTTAGTCAAGACTTTCCTTAATCGAGTAGGCGTTAATTGATAGCGTGCCTTGAACGAAAACGAAAAGTGCGACACATCTTCAAAGCCTATGGCAAAGCAAACATCCGAAACGCTCCGATCCGTTTTTGTTAGCAAAAAGTACGCTTCTTCTAACCGCTTGGCTAACAGCCAACGACCCGGAGCGAGGCCAAAAATCCGGGTAAAATCTCGTTTGAAAGCGCTTAAACTACGACCCGTCAAGTAGCCAAACCGAGCCAAGCTTACATTGAACCGGTAGTAACGATTCATAAACGCTTCCAGATCGATCTTACCTGGCGGTTTGAAATCAAACAGCACATGACTCAAGCTAGGATCAAGCTCAACTAACAGTATAACCAAGGCTTTCTTTGTAGCAACTTGGTCTTGTTCGCCCTCGGGTTTGTCCATAACCTGCTCCTCAAGGAGGTCATTAATAAAGCGTAGTAGGGGCGGATGGGGTTGAATCTGGATCAGAGCGCTTTTTTGGCGATGCACGTCGGCCTGGTACCCCTGTTCTTCGCTCAAGCTTTTTAATAAATCTTCACTGAAGAAGACGGTAGTTGTCTTAAAACGACCTTGGTAAGACTGTTTCTGGTACTTGGCTAGATGATTTCGGGTGGCTAAGTAGCAATCCCCCGCATGAATATGATACGTAAGACTACCGTCATAAACCTGTAGGCTTCCCGCTTCCAGGTAGGTGAAGAAGTGTTGAGCAATAAACTGCTCTTCCGAAATAGTGGGCGCGGTATGGCAGGAAGGGTCCATCATCTTAAGCTTTCTAGGTAAACCAGCCAATCACTGGTTTGTCTGCGTGTTCCTTAGACTAAGGTGTAGCAAACTGTTGGCCGTGGCCAGAATGGCCTCTTCGTTCGAGCGGGGGGACCAACCTAATTGGCTTTTGGCCTTTTGGTTACTTACGGTTTTGATCTTACCGAGTTCAGGCAATACGCCTTGAAGGGCTGGATTGAACAAAGCCACTAAATGGACCAGCCAGTTGGGCAGTTCTTTAGTCGGAACCTTTCGAGCTGTATCACCTAACTTTTCTCTTAATAGCAGGGCAAGCTCGTGCATCGACAGGCAAGGGCCGGCCAGCGCCAAAAACCGCTCTCCTTTTGCCTGAGGACTGGTCATGGCCAGCACATGTAAGTGGGCTACGTCGCGCACATCGACCACGTTAAAATATACCTGGGGACACGCTTTAATTTGGCCAGCCAGCAGTTGGTTGATTAATTGAACCGAGGCCGAGAAGTCAGCTCCCAGAAGTGGCCCAAAGATACCGACCGGATTAATGACGGCGAGTTCTAACGGATCACCCTGGGTGCGGATAAACTCCCAGGCGGCTTGTTCGGCTAAGGTCTTTGACTTGACATAGGCACTTAGACCACTTGCCTTCAGATCGGTCCAATCTTCTTCCGTAAAGATATCGGTGGTCGCGGCATGTCCATAGCCAACAGCGGCAAACGAGGACGTCAGCACCACCCGTTTAACACCGGCATTCCGAGCCGCTCTTAACACCCGTAATGTACCCTCTTTGGCCGGTGTAATGAGTTCCTGCTCGTTTTTGGGCATGATGGCGGGGAATGGTGAGGCCACGTGTAGGACATACTCACAGCCTGCAACGGCTTCCACCCAGCCTTGATCCGCGAGCAGATCAGCGGCCACAAACGAAAGCTGGTCACCGGCCTCCATATCCGCTGCTTTAAGCATGGCGCGGACCTCATCCTCCCGCTTCAGGGAGCGAACCGTGGTGCGAACCCGATAACCGGCCTGCAATAAGTTCAGGATACAATATGCGCCTAAAAATCCAGACCCACCGGTAACCAGGACAGTCGTGTTAGCGATTTGCGTAGTCATAGAAGGATAATCGTTTGAGCGTATAATTGCTCACAAAATTCGATTAAAGATTTCTGTCTGACTTTGTTGAGGAGTCCAAGTTGTTCAACAACAAGCTAAAAGCACTTGATGAGAGCCAACTATTCATCAAATCAGCCGTTGGCTCTTTTAACCCCCGAATTATAAATAATACAAATCGCTATTCGTCTCAGGAGGGAGCATTTCTTGAGAATAAGTACTGAAATAGTACTATAGCTCTTTTATAGTTGCCCGGCTCATAAAAATTCGTCAGTCAAGGGGACTTTGTGCCGTTTTACTCACTCAAAAAGACTTAACCACAGGATTGGCTCAATGCAGCAACTAGTATGTTGAGCGGATTTTATAGTATGTATCGCTTCGAAATAACTTTTCAATCACGTAGGTAAAGATGATAGCTTGGCTGTATTTATCAGTCCGTTGTTTTTACTAGTTAGTCCCATAAAGGGTAGAGCTATTTTATCAAGTGATGATGCAACCTCCTATTAAGTGTCGCCAACTCCTTTTGCTGGTATGTTCATTGCTAGCTTCTACCCAAACCCAGGCCCAGACCTGGGCCGATACCTTACGACTCATCGATAAAGCCTTTAGTCGATTTCAGCCCAAAATGCCAGGATGTCAACTGGCGATCTCCCGAAACGGGCAACTCCTCATTTCCAAAGCCTGGGGCATGGCCGATTTAGAAAGACAGGTACCATTGAGTACCACATCCATCATTGAAGTCGGCTCCGTCTCTAAACAGTTTACCGCAGCGGCTATTTTATTACTGGCCCAACAGGGACGAATCGCTTTAACAGATAATGTGCGAAAATACATTCCTGAACTGCCCGACTATGGTGATCCCATCACCCTTGGCCAAATGATGCATCATACCAGCGGCCTACGGGATTGGGGGGCCATCGCGCTGCTGACCGGCTGGCCCCGGGGGCGAACCTTTTACTCCAACAATGACGCCCTGGAGATTATTGCTCGCCAAAAGCAGCTGAACCATAAACCAAACCAGGAGTTTCTCTACAGCAATTCCAATTACAATCTGTTTGCCATCCTGGTGGAGCGGGTGAGTGGATTGAGTTTAGCCGCTTTCACCAAGAAATATATCTTTGAACCCGCTGGTATGACCCACACCCAGTGGCGAGACGATCCCAACCGCTTGATTGCCAATCGGGCGATCGCCTACATCACCTCGGACAACTTCAAGGCCGATAGCACCTTTAAAATCGACATGCCCAATGAGTACGCTTACGGCAATGGCGGCTTGCTGACTACGGCAGAGGATTTAATCAAGTGGAACAACTTTTATCTACAGGGCCGCTTGGGCACCTCTTCCTTACTGGCCCAGCAACTGCAAACCAAGCCCTTAGCGAACGGGGCAATGAATCCCTACGCAGCCGGTCTATTCATCAGTACCGTGTTAGGTTGGAGCAATGTCAGTCATAGTGGCACAACCGCCAGTTACTGCGCCTACCTGGAAGCGTTTCCCCAGCTGAATTTATCGGTAGCGGTGATCAGTAACACGTCCCTGTTTAGTGTGTATGACTTTAAAAGCGCTATGGATAGCTTGTTTGTTGTGAACAAAACCAAACCAGCAGCAGCCGTAAAGGCGGGAGCTTCTTCGACGTTAGCGGCTGACAAGGGCATAGCGGGTTTGTATGTGTTAGAGCGAGATGGCTCGACCTTTCAATTAGCCATAAATGAAAATCAAGTGGTGATGGATAACCATTCACCGTTAATAACTGTCACTAAGAATGTATTCAAGTCAGCGAATGTTCAACTAAACATCAATGGCCTCAACGGACTCTATATCACCCTGTCGTCAGCTGACACGATTCGATTTCGTAAAGTGCAACCCGTTAGCCCTGCTCAAAAGGAACAAGTCGTCTACACGGGCAGCTATTTTTCTCGGGAGACCAACTCAACGCTTCGTATTGAAGTAGAAGCCACTAAACTCGTCGTCCGTCTGAAGGCTGATCGCGTTTATCCCTTAGTCGGCACCTACCAGGATGGCTTCACCGTTCCTAAATTAGGTAATGTTGTCTTTCTTCGAGGAGTTCATCATCAAATCACTGGCCTACAGTTCAATACAGACCGAGCCCGTAAGGTAAGCTTTGAAAAAGTAGCTATTCCGGCTCCACATGAGCGACTGCCAACTAGCCACCATGGGGCCAGCCAGCAAAGATAATCTTATCGATGAATTGTGGGTAAGTCGTATTTAGGAGACATACTGAGCCAATCTCAGTGCTTTTTCGTGTCTTAAAACGCCCGAATTATAGTTACTCACTCGTCTCAGATGGGAGCTTAATTTGAGAAGGGACTCTGAAGGAGGTTGGTGTATCCAAAAAGGACCACCTGACCGGATGAGCCACAAAACAGGGCCGAACCCAGGCAGCTACGCCGGCAGGTAGATGGTGAAGGTGGCCCCTTGACCGGGTTGGCTCGTGGCCGTAATAGCTCCTCCATGATTGACGACGACCTTTTCACAGATGGCTAAGCCAATGCCCGTGCCGGCATACTGCTCCTTGCCATGCAACCGCTGAAAGAGCTGAAAGATACGGTTTACGTACTTCTCATCGAAACCAATGCCATTGTCGGCCACCGCAATTTGGTAATAAGCACGAGCCGCCCCCGTCGGCCGGGCCGAATCCGGCAGGTTAGTCGACGCTATACGCCGACAACTGACCCGGATGGTGGGGCGGCTTGCGGATCGGCGGAACTTGAGGGCATTGCTCAACAGGTTCTGAAACAGTTGCCTTAACTGCGAAGGATCGCCCAATACGGTGGGCAGCGGCTCTAGCTCCACCTGGGCACCGGTTTCCGCCAGGCTGAGATCTAAATCGGCCAGTACTTCCTGTAGCACCTCCTGGAGAACAACGGGCATTGTGGTGTCCTGCTGGGTCGAGATGCGCGAATAGGCCAGCAAATCTTTGATTAGCCTGGACATGCGGCTGGCTGACGATTGCATCCGTTCCAGCAGATCGATGCCCCCGCCCAGCTGATCGGCGTATTGTGTCTTCAGCAGGTCACTAAAGGACTGAATTTTGCGCAGCGGCTCCTGCAGGTCATGGCTGGCAATGTAAGCAAACTGTTGCAAATTCTCATTGGAGCGTTTGAGGTCCTCAATCTTCCCCTCGAGTTGCAACTGCAACTGCTTCAAGCCAGTGAAGTCCGTGAAATACACAACGACCTCGTCCTCCAGCTTAAAGGTGCTCATCATATTATATAAGTCAAGCCCATCCTGGTCATAGTGAATCTCAAAGGTGAGGGGCTGGCCGGTGGTGTAGGTGGCAACGGGGTTGGTAAAGCTGACCGTGTCGAGATAGCCTGGAAAGACCTCGCTCACGCGTTTACCCTGCAATTGCTGGGGCGTCGTCTTGGCGTAGGCAGCATAGGCTTGGTTGGTGAGTTTGAAGCGAAAGTCAACGAGGTGGCCGTTTTCAACAACCGGTTGGAGCACCTGCATGGGTTCCTTCATTAAATCAATCAGGGTCTGTAAATAGCGATTGGCCTGAGTGGCCTGGTCCAACTGGGCGGCCTGGGTGACATCCTCAATGGTATGAAGGATACAGATGAGCTCGCCCCAGTGATTCAGAACCGGTTTGCTGCTGGGACGCCAGGTACGCCATTCCAGGATACCGGTTTGGCTATTGGGCCACTGGTGAGGCTGATCCGCCATTAGGTGAGGCTGCTTGGTTTGTATGACCTGAGTCAATGAGTGGCGGAGTTGTAGCGCAACCACTTCCTGGGCTCGATTGGGGAAGAATACCTCGAACAGCGTCGAGTTCACCAGCGCCTCTCGTGGCAAGCCGAAGGCGGCCAGATATTCGTCGGAGACGGCCACAATGGTAAACGCTGGGCTATCGGGTAAGAGGACCAAATGCTTGCCCGGCATGGCATTAATGAGTAACGAAGCTAATTCCGGGTTATCATTTGGCATAACCATCATCCTTTAGGCTCATCCTGGTAGTGGGTATGATTGATTGGCGGTAGGCGGTAGTCAGATTAGGTATTGGTTATCAGCGGAAGCCGCGCCGTGCTGGCTATGTCGTTCACGGAACTGCAAGATAAATCATTACGACCTACTCTGGCCGGAGTAGGGTACCGAATTATTTACTGGATCGGGTTTGGCAGGCTCGAGGAACGAAGGCTGCGAAGTAGAGTTGACAGGTATGAAACCAGGCGTCAATTTAAACACCTTATTTTAGAAGCCCGTAGATGAAAAGCCTACGTCTCAGCTGGGAGGGTATTCTGAAAATATATAAATCAATTGTCACGATCTGTTTTTAAACGCATTCGAGTGTCAGGTGATGTTATTGGGTATGTATTCTCAATAATCGCACCTACTTAAGACTAAGGAGTATTCATGTATTAGCTTCTTTACGGATCGAGGGCTTGACATCGGCCTGGGCAAACGCCACGCGATGGCGGTAAAATAAGTCGCTGCAGGAGGCCAAGTGATAGCCACTTATCAATAGCTTTGGACCTAAATTCTATAGGCCAATGGAAAGTAGTTCCACCCCCAGGAGCAATGCCGCTACTCAAAGCCAGCAGATAGGCAGGCAGATCAAAACCTTTCGCCGGCAACGCAACCTTTCCCAGGAAGAACTCGCCCACGTAGCCGGGCTATCGCTGCGCACCATTCAGCGAATCGAAAAAGGGGAATCGGTAGGCAGCGCCTATACGCTGCGCACCTTGGCCAGGGCTTTACAGCTAAGCCCGCAGGACTTAATGGCTCCCCAGTCACCACCCAACACCGTTCCAAACCCCACCAGCTTAACCCACCTACTTTGGCTCAACTGGAGCGCCTTAATCGGTATCATTCTGCCCCTGGCCAATATTATCCTACCAGCCATCCTGCTTTGGCGCTACCGAGATGATCGGCTTGTTCGGCAGCGTGGGCAACAGATTGTTAGCTTTCAGCTTATTTGGACGTTGAGTACCCTGTTGATGATGCTACTCATTCCCTTACTATTGGCAGGGTTGTCATTCCTGATCGGTTTGCCCTTTCCCTTATTTATCCCCGTCTATGTGATTTGTCTGGGCGTGAATCTAG
The DNA here is from genome assembly GCF_054777875.1 of Spirosoma koreense. NCBI lineage: Bacteria > Pseudomonadati > Bacteroidota > Cytophagia > Cytophagales > Cytophagaceae > Spirosoma > Spirosoma koreense. The sequence goes on from NZ_BAAHAC010000030.1 coordinate 90,450, forward strand.
TCGTCATCTTTCGCATCGCCCTGCAACTGCCCAACCCACCCTCGTTTCTCGATAAGTTGCCTACGGTGCTCTGAATTAGCCTTGTCATAGCATTGGCGGGAAAATGTCATACCTATTTTTTAGGGGATTGGACTCGGCGCATCGAGATTTGCCAACCTAATCCGGTTCAGTAATTGATCATCGCCAATGATAAGTAAACGTGTATTTTTTCTCCTGGTCATGAGTGGGGCTTTTTGCGCCAACGCTCAGTCCGTCAGCCAACAAATTGAAAAGTTAGTCGATACCTACGCTGCGTTAGGTAAATTTAACGGCAGTATTCTGGTCACTGCTCAGGGTAAACCCTTACTTAATAAGGGCTATGGCTACCAGGATATCAAACAGAAAACGCGCAATGATCCGCATACGATTTACCAGATTGCCTCCCTCACCAAGTCCTTTACCGCTACCCTCATCTTAAAGCTAGTCGAATCAAACCGCCTGACCTTAACCGATAAAGTCAGTCAGTTTTATCCCGACTTCCCCCAGGGCGATAGCATTACGATTGACCAATTATTAACGCATACATCCGGCCTTTCGGACGACGATTCGAACACCAGGGCGAAAACGTATCCCGGTTCCGAAGAGGCTAAATTTATGGCCGCCTTGAGAGACCGGCCCCTGGATTTTAGCCCCGGAACGGACTGGAAGTACAGTAACGCAGGCTACATCTTGCTGGGGTACATTATCGAACATGTATCCGGCATGAGCTACTATGAGGCCGTCCGAACTTACCTGTTTTCGCCACTTGGGATGGAGCACAGTGGGTTTGATTTCATTGGCCTGTCGAGTCCCAATAAGGCAACGGGCTATTGGGAGTTTCCCCAAAACGATACGGTTCGTGCGGCCACCCTGATTGACCATCGAGGCCCTCGTGCCGCCGGAGCCATCTATTCCACCATCGGTGATCTCTATAAATGGCATCAGGGCTTACAGATGGGTAAACTAGTGAGCTTATCGTTACTTAACCGGGCGTACACTCCCGTCAAGAACAACTATGGCTATGGTTGGATGATCGATTCGGTGGGTAGGGCAAAAGTGGTTTGGCACAGTGGTGATATCTGGGGTTTCAAGTCCGAGCTGGCTCGTGTGCCCGCCGAAGACATCTGTATCATTATGCTCAACAACATGGAAGACGTGGATTTGCATATCATCACGCGCAAGATCCTGGCGATTCTTTATCACCAGCCTTACCAATGGCCCGCCCGCAACAAGATTCAGCTTAGCAGAAGGCTGTTGCAAACGTACGTGGGGGAGTACCTACTACGGCCAGGGGAATGGATTAGAGTAATTCTTGAAGGTAATCATCTAACGGCCACCACGACGCGCAAACAAGAGCTGTATGCCCAAAAGAAGGATTATTTTTTGTTAGATGATGGCCGAGAACAACTCAGGGTTTTATTTAACCGAAACGCCTCGGGCTTAGTGACGGACTTGTCGTTTCGTCTTGGCGAACGGAAAGTGGTCTGCCCCAAAAAGCAATAGGTGTCTACAGGGTGGGTCACGACTTCATCCGCTAATTTACCTTTTATGTCGCTGGACCCATTCTCCCTATTGAATCGGCTCATTTAAGGCCCAAATTACAGATACTTCTCCGTCTCTGTTGGGAGCCTTTGTTGAGAATTAAGACACTATGAAAGTAACAAGGGTTAACGCTGATTTCATGACAATGAACCTCGATCACTTCGCCTGTTGCCTGATCATAGTTTGTTATAATCCCAGATTTAACAGGCTAGCCAATCGATGAGTAAGTAGGGCATACCGAGTATAACTACATTGGATCTGCTTATAGTTATAGATTACGCGTATGCCGATAGTATCTTAAACGGCACTTCGTTGATTCTCTCGCTTAACCGACTCCTATCGTGATGACTCTCTACAACGGGCTGGCCGCTTCGTGGATTATACTACTCAGCTTTATGGCGTTGACTAGTTGCCATCAACAGGAGCCTGCGCTAACCTCAGCAACGGCCCAGGCTTATGTAGATGAAGTCGTAGAGGTAATGAAGAACCAGTCAATCAATCGAAAAACGATTGACTGGACCGTATTCAGGGCCAAAGTCAATGCTCAGGCTCAAGGCGCACAAACCATCGCCGATACCTACCCCGCTATTCAACTTGGGTTGACACTCCTGGGCGACAATCACAGCATGTACTACACGAGTGCCGGGAAGGTTATGTATGGAACTAGCAAAGTAAGCTGCATGGATGCTACTCCAATTACGGGGGCAATTGATTCACGAATCGGCTACGTCAAGATCACTAGCTTCAATGGGGGCGGTACCGAGGCCACCCAGTACGCCCAATCGATCCAGGACGCCATCAAAAGGGCAGACAGTGATTCACTCCGCGGATGGATTGTCGATCTGAGAGGTAACACCGGTGGAAATATGTGGCCAATGGTGGCTGGTGCAGGCCCCCTATTAGGCGAGGGCGTATGTGGTTATTTTATTGATCCCGATGGGAATGCTTCGCCTTGGTCCTACCAGGGAGGTAGTTCGTTCCTGAGTCAGGCTGAATTGACAAAAGTGGGATCGGCCTACAAGGTTCGAAGGGCAGGTGTTAAAGTAGCCCTACTCACCGACCAGGCTACCGCCAGTTCGGGGGAAGCAGTCGCTATCGCTTTCAACGGACGGCCAAACACCCGTAGTTTTGGGAAAGCTACATGTGGGTTATCAACGGCTAATGTAACCAACAGGTTAAGTGATGGTGCCCTGTTAAATTTAACGCAATCGGTCATGGCCAACCGCTCCAAACAAGCCTATGGCTCTTCGATCCAAGTAGACGCGCCAGCTGTTTCTGGAGCCGTATTAAGTGAAGCGGTGGCTTGGTTACTTCAATAACGCTATTCTTATGCCTAAACCGATGAAACTACTTTTCCTGTTTAGTATCGTGCTCGCGAGCCGTGCAGGCATTGCCTTGGGACAATGTAGGGTCACTAAAGATGCCTATGGCCAAGTATTAACGATCTGCCAGTCCACTAACTATGGATCGGAAAGTGCTTCCCTCAATAAACAATTTACCCTGTTAGGCAGTGAATTTAGTAGTTTTCCCATTTGGCAAGAAGGGCGAATTCGGTTAGACAAATCGGGCCAGGAGCTTACTTGTCTGCTCGCCTACAATCTATTCAGCCAGGAAGTGCTCTGCCAGCTAGGGGGTGATTTACCGATGAGAAGTGTCACTCCGGATTGGTTTACGGTCGATGGGGTTGAGTATACGCGTCAGATGACCAGTGTGCTTGGCTTGACTTACAAGCTTTATACAACAGCACTTAACAGGGGACAAACGAAGGTGTTGAAAAGTGCAAAAGCCCGTTTAATCAAAACCCCCATTCGCAATGGCTATGATAAAGACCAGCCCTTCGCGGGTTATTATCGAGTCGATCAACAGTATTATATTCAAAAAGGGAGTGCTGTTCCGCAACCCATTACGCTAACGGGCCACTCGGTGTTGAGCGCTCTTGGCGATCACGGGCTCAAGCTCAAAACCAACCTATCCAAGCCCTCGCTTACGGTCGATGAGGTCATCAAACTGGTTAGCCAATATGATTCGCTGCGGATCATGGCCCAACTGAACTCAACCTCCCTGTCCACCGACCCTGAATTTAACGAAGTCCTGGCGTCTGAGCTGACGTATCCAGTGCAGGCCTGGAAGGACAAAGTATATGCCCGGGTCTATGTTGGTTTTGAGATAACAGATGTCGGGCAGGTGATTAATATCGGGTTAGTAAGCCCCGAAAACGTGGGTTTTGGTTTTAAGGAGGCCGTTGAAAAGGCCTTAGGCCACTTGTCTACGACCAAATCAGCCTATAGGGGCCGGTACGCGTTACCGGTTGCCTTCACGTATAGCTACGTTCCAGCGAAGGAATTGACCGTTATGCCGGTTAATACCCTGTCCGATGAACGGTTGGATGGCCGTATTTTACTGGACGAGTTTGTGGTCCATCAACTCGTCCAGCGCGACCGGGCTAGTTCCCGAGAAGTGTGGGGGTATTATAAATGAGAAGAGTGTCGGCTCGCCGTTGGTAGACCAGACATATCCTTTACTGATCAACTATCGCTTATTCACTATCATATCAAACGCCCAATTGTTGAGATTGAGACAGTAGTTATCCTGGCAAAAACAATCTATTTATCCCTTAATCTCAAAAAGTCGTCTCATTAATCAAACTAGAAATCTCACATTGTAGCTGAGTTTGTGAGACGATATGTATGCTCATACCCAAGAATCCAGTTTAGCCCTTATCGCTCGTTGAATGCGTGAAGCCAGTCGATGCTTCGCCCAAATCAGATGGGTTACTGGTAGATTTGACCCGGTTGCCTTCCCCATTGATTCCGACTGGTATGCGTCGCTCTATCTAAGGCGTATTTCTTCAGCTCGTGCCTTGAGATGGTCCAGGTTTGACGGACAGTTGAGTTGCTTAACTTAGCTGTACCATGACCAAGAAGCACAACGTAGTAAAACCACGCCGAAAGTACGACGAAGACTTCAAAAACGAGGCCGTTCGCTTAGTGACTACTGGCCAACGAAGTGTGCCGGATGTAGCCCGCTCCTTGGGTATTTCCGAAAATATCCTCTATCGTTGGAAAGGACATACAAACAAGGCCGTTGAGAGCCCAACCGGAATCTCTCAGCAGGACTATGATCAACTCCGGGAGCAGCTGCGCCGAACCGAACAAGAGCGCGATATACTAAAAAAAGCCTTAGCCATTTTCAGCCGCATGACTTGACGCTCTCTTACCAGGTAATCACCGAGTTAACAGCCGATTTTCCCGTAGAAAGGCTTTGTAAGACGCTCGCTATCAGTCGCAGTGCTTACTATGCCTACCAAGCTGGCCAAAGCCATCGGCTGACAGAAGGGAAAGAAAAATTACGGCAGGCAATGCTGGACAGTTTTGGGGACCATCGACGACGCTATGGCAGTCCGGGGCCGCCCGTGCGGTCGGTTGTTGACCGAACTACAGGAGCAGGGCTTTGAAGTAGGTCGCCACCAACTTAGACGGCTCATGCAAGCGGAAGACCTACGGGCCATTCAACCCCGCAGCTTTATTCCCCGCACCACTGATAGCAATCACAGTGGGCCATTCTGTCCCAACTTGTTATTGGAAGTAGACTTTCCGACGGCACCGGGTAAAGTGCTGGTTGGCGACATTACTTACATACCGTTGGCGGGTAGCGAGTGGGCATATCTAGCGGCTTGGATGGATTTGTTCAGCCGCAAAATCAAAGGTTGGTCAGTGGCAGATAATATGGGAGAAGAGCTGGTCCACAGTGCGTTGCGTAAAGCGATTAACGCCAATCAGTTAGCAGCAGGCAGTATTATCCATTCCGATCGGGGTGGGCAGTACATTGGTAAAGCATTCCGCCAAACTCTGGCTGACCATCAATTTCGGCAAAGTATGAGTCGTCCTGACGACCCCTATGATAATGCGTTTATGGAGTCGTACTGGTCGAGGTTAAAAGCTGAACTGGTTGAAAATGGCGTGTTCCGTTCCGTAGAAGATGCTCGTGTTGAGTTGTTTGATTATATTGAGTGCTATTACAACCGGAAACGGCGACACTCCTCGCTGGGCAATATTAGCCCTGAGCAATTTGAGCAGAACTATTATCTAATGTTAAATCAAAACTTGCATACTTAACTGTCCGGCTAAACAGGACCACCCCACCTTACCCAATCAGGGGCAGAACATTTTCTTACGCCCGCAAGGGCTAGCCTCATCAACGCAGTTCATCCATACATGAGCAACCATGCACAACGCCCCCTTAACAACCGGTTGCTCAATTGTTTCAGCTGGCTATACCGTAGCGAATTATTTTACTGACCGGATGGGGCCATTCCCTACTCCTTTAATCCATTACTGAATCATGAAACAAATTGCCTGGTTTATTCAACGGCACACTCAACGCATCACGACGGCTACCCTGATGGGCTTATTGATCATCGCCTGCACCGATCACACCCCGCCGACCGACCCCCAACCACCGGTCGTTACTTGTCAGCTCGCCAATGGCACGATACGCCCCTACCCCTGCGAGTTTTCGATTGAGAAACTAATTTTTCTGGGCAACGATGGCTCAACACTCGGTGAAGTAACGCCCGCCATGGCCAACATTACCTTATCCATTGCGAAAGCAAAGACGAATGTGCTCAGTGGATCGGTAGGCTCGGTTACCTACGCCGTCAAAGCGGTTGTTCGCCGGCAGAACGCTCCCTCGTTTAGTGTCAATACTGGCTACATACTGAGTTACGCCTTTGTAAACAAGGCGCTTCAATCCGACCCCAGACCCATCATCACCGCTACCCAACAGTTTCCCATAGCCATTGGGGAGCAACAGGAAGCGTTGTTTGACCTTCGGTTTAACTATTCCAAGTCCGGCTCGTTAGTAACTTTTGAAAATGGTCCCCTATCGTTTTTTATCGAAAACGACGTAACCACCACCAAGTTTGCGGTTGTTTCCAGCGTACCCGTCAGTGATAAAGCCGAAGCCACGATCAGTTTGCAAGCCTCTATCATAAACTAACCAGTTCGGTGTGTTTTAACGAAAGGGTATAGGAATAAGGGGGCACCGCTGCGGAGCTAATCCAAAAATGCCCCTAAGAAAAGTGGAAAATAGGATTACTCCTGTTCCAGCCTCCACAATAAAATCCCTGCCCTGCCGTTTTATATCTGTTATGCTTCTTCAGCCCCACCGCTAAACCCGTTGGGGCTTTTTCATTGGCCTAAGCTTACCTTTGTGGATATGGAACCCCTATCTGATCAACCTCCCTCCCAGCCTGATCCAGTAGCGATCCAGAAACAGCGCGTGGAAGATGCAACTGATTTTTTGAGCATCTGCGACCGACTGTCCACTGGATATGACAGTGGCTACTACTGGGAGGATGTGCAACGAGCGCTCCGGATTGCTGCTGGACTAGAGAAGTGGCCCGACTGATGAACTTTCAATTATCCTAGCCGATAAGTAACCAATATTGTGAGCTGTTTTTATAAATTCACTTTGTAACATTTTCACAACGCACGTTGTGAAAATGTTACAAACTCCTATTTTTGTCTATCTTCGCTGGAAAAGCACTTTAAGCAAGCCAAATTAAATTTGGAAAGGGAGATAAAGTAGTATTTTCAATCTCCTATTCAACCTTAACCTATATACGTCATACCACACTATGAAATATGTCCCTTACTACCGTGTCTCGACCGCAAGCCAAGGTAAAAGTGGATTGGGGCTGTCAGCCCAGCAGGACATTGTCCAACGATTCCTCAAAGCCGGCGACCAACTGCTGGATGAATTTATCGAAGTCGAGTCGGGCAAGCGAGCCGATCGACCTCAACTGGCGGCAGCCATTGCCCATGCTAAACTCCATAAAGCACGTTTGCTGATTGCTAAGCTGGACCGGCTGAGTCGCAATGTGTCCTTTATCTTTTCCCTGCGTAACTCCGAAGTCGACTTTGTCGCTTGTGACATTCCCGATGCCAACACCCTAACCGTAGGTATTATGGCTGTGTTGGCCCAGCATGAACGGGAATTGATCGGCGAACGCACCCGAGCGGCCCTAACCGCTAAGAAAGCACAGGGGCATAAACTGGGGATGCCTAACATTACTCCGGAAGTAACCAGTCGAGGGTTAGAAACTCGCCAGCAAAATGCTCAGGTTAATTTAGCCAATCGACAAGCGGCGGAATTGATTCGGTTGTATCGCAAAGATGGATTGACCTACCGAGCTATTGCTGATCGGTTGAACCAGATGGGTTACCGGACCCGACGAGGCCAGGAATTTTTGGCGATGAGTGTGAAGCGATTAGACGGACGGCCTGCTCAAGAATAGATTGGGTTGACTCACCCCGATCCCATGCCCTTAACAACTCAACATATTCCATAAATATAATTGTAATTTTCGATGAATATGTGGCTGGCCATCGAGAATAGAAAAATTAGTAAAAGTATCATTTTTTTAAGAACAGGTTCTTCAAACATCTAGAATTTAGATTCCTTTTCACGAGTCAGTTATGCGTGCTATTTTAAACTAACTCGAAGCAATGGGGGTACTAGTAAACTACATTTTTTACCCAAGCTGGCTTAGCCCATGACGCCCAAACAGACCCAACAGCTGATCAAGAAAATAACGGATATTAAACGGGCTTTAGCCGCTGAAAAACGGAAATTTGGCGGCTACGACGATTCCCGAGGCTTGCGGTATTTGCCCACCCGGTACTATATCCAGTTGGAGGATTACAAAGCCGGCTTAACCTATACCCGCTGGTTCGCCAAAACCTTTCCCGATGACATTGGCTTTCCAGACTTTCTGTTTGAGTGGGCGGTACTGCTTTTCAAGACGGGTAAGCTAACCGAAGCGAAAGCGAAGTTGTGGCAAACCTTCTGTGCTAACACGTATGTACTGGATAAGTTTTTTGGCCATCCCATTCAACCGCTTCCCAAATATGAGTGGTCAACCATGGCTCAACCAGGTTTCACGGAGCATTTCTCATATTCGCATCAGCAAGCCGATTTACTCGACATGAGTCTATGGTTGGCTGAGTTTATGGCCAGCGATACTTTTTCGGCCCTTAAAGAGCGTTATCTAATTCTTCATCGACAATTACTTCTGGAAGAGGATGGCGAAATCAGAGGCTATTTACTGAAGGAAGTGTATGAGTTGGAAAGCCAGATTAATTTCTAATTTTAACTGGGGCTAACCTGGCAAAATGTGTTTTACACACTGTAAGACACTACTCCATTTTGTCTTACAAACTGTATTACTTTACATAATCGTGATTATATAACAAGTTTGATTGTATGAAACTCTTCGTTCTGCTGACTTGGTTGAGTCTGCTGGTTATAGGGCAGGTAAGTGGGCAAAATCGACCTTATACCAAGCTTTATTTGGGGAGTCCTGCTTCTGATCTCCGCACTACGTTAGATCCTTCAACGCCCTTAAACGTGGGGGCCAAAAACCGAGCAGGATATACACTCCTGGAAACAGACTTGGATAGCTTAGGTCTTATTTTGGCTAACAATAAAACGGTCTTTCTCAAATTAGAACCGGGTAAAACCTATTATTACTACAACTTATTCGGCGGTTACCGGGATATATCTGAGAATGCTTTTTGGTTGACAGTGTCAACTTTTACTGGTGGCCGGTATCGCCATTATATTCTCAGTCAGAAATCTGGCATTACCCAAGTTGACGACTGATTAACATATTGCCACTTATACAACACTTTTGAGCAAGGTATTAACATCGGTAAGCTCTTGTAAAGAAGCTGTCTTTATTGATGGGTTTTCCATAAGATGTTCTGGAGACATACACCGGCTTTGCTCACTTCGACCTAAGAGTGGTTCCAGAAGTTTATACGCTAGGTATTTGACCCACATGGAGCACGTTCCAATCTGGATAGTAGTTGGTGCTGGTTGATCTATCAACTCTTGATAATAGAGTAGTGTAGAATGGAGGATATTGTATTCAGAGGAGTCAAAAGTAACCTTACTTCGAATAACCCCCTTTAACCAAAGTGATTCTCTGCCAGCAACAGATTCTAATATCTTGATGACCTGATCAGGCTTTAGTCTGTCTTTGTAAAAGTGAGAAAGCTCTATCCAAGCAGTCCAACGCACTCGATCAATGGACAAATCAGCTTGCCTTAGATAAGCGTAAAGAAATATGATTACCTGCTTATCAAATGCCATTGGTGAAACGAGTCTATTTTGTTAATGATATGAGTTTTCCAATATTAAACCTAAAACATAAATTTACCCTTTCCGGGATCAATCGAATAACATAAAATCAGTTATAAAACAGGTCTCTAAAAAGTGATACGTTTTGTCAGCGGCTCGCCTATGCCCAACGTTGTGTTTTTCTTCTTTCGCTCCCCTGCTACTTTGGATTTGCCATTTGTAGAAACTCATTGAAGTACCGCTTCCAAAGCCGTTGGCCGTTCGGTCGAGTATCATTAAACCAATGGTCGCAAGCCAAGCAGGACCGATACGTTAAATTGGTCTTGCCTTGCTGTGCAAAAATGATAGGCAAATAATCGGCACTTTCGGAAATCGTATTCTTGTCTAACGTCGCTGAAGCTACATAGGTGGGAATACGTAGCTTCAGTAGGTTGTCCGCCATCGGCTCCGCGTAGCTTGACCACCTTTTATAAGTTTCTCCCTCCCAAAACTTGTTTGTCGCCTGGGGTTGTGCCATAATACTTTTTACTGTTGCCATTAAGCTATCAACTCGGCCTTGTGCAGCCTCAGGGGTCAGCAGTCCGGCACGGGCTTTTAGCCGAGCATCGAGCATAAAATCGTAAAAGTGAGTCAATCCTGGACCGGCAAAACAACCAACATGAGTTGCATGAGGATTTAAGGTAGCCAGTTTTGCCGCTACTGGTGCTCCTTCTGAATGACCAGCAACTATTATGCGCTTTTTGTTAATAGGTACAAGATTTTTGGTTAAAATGGTGTTTAACACTTCCGCCCCGGCCTCCGCTCGCCAATCTAAGCTGTTGCGTTGAACAAACTCATTTGCACATTTTGAACCACTACGTTCATTCTCAATGTATTGCCCTAGGTTGAACGTATCAAAATCTTTAACTCTTATTGTATCCGGTTCCTTATAAGGAACGCCCGGTTTACTTATAAATACAATGTGATAATGACGAGAAAGGCTGTCTTCATCAATCATGACCGTGTTAAAGAAGAGACAGCAGTTTTTACCATCGGTAAAGATCATACGAATGGGTAAACATCCAGACCCGTCAAGCCACAGTAACAACGGTTGTTCTGTTTTATTGTTAATTGTATCTAGGTGATATTCAATCTTTCCGAGCTTAGAATGATTTATGGTATAGTGCTTATAGTTATCGTTGGTCTGCTGCGCTTTCAGGGAAGTGTGAACCGATACTAACAGCAGAAAGAAGAATAAATAACGCATAATTTACGGGATAGATGCAAATCGTGATGTATGTTCAAAATCTGTTGTATAATCTGTTATATGTTAACCTAGTACCTATTGATCGATGCGATGCAACGTACGGTTAGATGCTTGACACTACAACTGTCTATTATCTCAACGACTAAGCTATAATTCGCTGTAAAGCAATAAAAGCAGTCAACACATCTACTGAAGTAGCCAGTCGATGGCTTTGCTCACCGCAGGCTGGCTCAACAGTTGTTCATCGGGTTGCACCGCCTGACCATAGACGGTCTTGGTGCGATCAACCATTTTGCTGGCAGCTATACTCAACACGGCACCATCACTCAAGCGCCCCGCTTGATTACCCGTCGAAAGGCCACAAGTTGGGTTGCCAAAACTGCGTGTGTTAGGCCTGCCTTTGAAGGCAACGGCAATCGCTTCGGCTGCACTAGCGGTATATTGATCTGTGAGGACGGCTACCTTAGGGTTGACCTTGCGTAAGACGTAAGGTGTGGGAAGACTGTAAATGGGAGCACCATTGTTGAGCGCTACCTGTCCATTGGTATACGACCAGGCTGAGTACACAGCATCCGGATCCACAAAATAGCCAGCGATACCCTCTCCCAGAATGGGCCCTACGCCGGCCAGCATCGCCCAGGAATCCCCCCCTACGTTGCCTCGTAAATCCACGATCCACCCTTGCAAGCCCTCTTTATCGGCGGCTTTAATGGCGTCTTGAAGCGCTTGTGAATAGGCGACTCCCATCAGGCCGTAGGCCGCTCCTTTGGCATCATAGCCTCCACTGGCGGGCACTTTCAGGTAGCCTATCGTCGCCGTAGCTGGTAGGGCCACAGCGAGCACATCGGTACAACGAATGCTTCTAGTGCCAACAAGCTGGATGCCGCCCGCTGCGGGTACATAAGAACTATGGTTGTCAGCCAACAAGGTCAAAGCCAAGTCAATGGCGGGGTATAAATCCTCTTTCGTTTGAGCTCCTTGAGCCTTGGCCGACACTTTTTGTTTGAAATCCGTCCAGTCAATAGTTTTTCGATTGACGGAGAAGGCTTGCATGGCATTAACAATCTCATCCAAATAGGTTTGAGCCGCTACGGAAGTGGTTGCCGGTAGTTTCTCTTTGGTGCAACTGAGCAGACCGATCAGGGCTAGATAGATGAAGAGTTTTTGGCCTGGGTTGGGTCTGTAGATAGACTTGTTTTTTGAGAAAAGGCGCTTCATTCGTTTAAGGGGACCCGGATTTTTTAATGAGCCACACAGCCCCTCAAAAAGCTAAAAGTGAAGCGGCTTTACTCTCAGTTATTAGGGCTAACCTATGGATACTAAAGTAACATGATATCGCTCCTTTGCCTTCCCTTTCCCACGTGCAATCAGGCCTGGTTTTATGGCTTATATAGTGGGGTTGATCTAGGAATAATCGCTTAACATATAATCGGTTACACAACGCTTTTGGTCCTTTATGGCTATCTAACCTAGCCAAAATAATACAAATAAATTACCATTTAAGCCTCTAATTATCATTTAATTATAATATTTCTTTATCCGTGATATGAGGGTAATATCAGCTACCTTTGCTTCATCTTCCAATCGTTTAACGGACTCCAATACCTTCCGCTCTGTTTCATCCGAGTTGCTGGTGTAGCCTTCCCAGCAACTTATGAACTTTCCTAGTAAGCCGACCCAATCAGTTGTGGATAGCATCCACTATGACCACTGGACCATCAAAGATTTTAAAATCGTATTTCTGCTTTCGGAACGAATCCTAGCCGAGATTAAAAAACTATCTCGTGTGTCGAATTGGTACGAGGATGTCATAGCCGCCGACACCTATATTGACCGGCTCAATACGTGCTTTACCAGCATTCAGAAGTATTACAACGCGTTTGGCGTCTTACCTCAGGTAGGGGATCGGCTCTACAATGAGGAGACGGGTATGATCATTCAGGATCGCTCGATTGATGGGGGGTTGATGACTATTACTTTCACGCTAAGCCTTTGAGGGGAGCCTAGTGTGACTAGGCGTTTGTGTTTTTTATTTTTGTACTTGGTTAAGCCCAAACTGGCCCGTAATTAATGTGCTTTTACCTGATCTAATTCTCGGAATAATCGCTTAACATAAGAACTGTGGCTGTTGCAAAAGTCTAAAATCGATTGATTCTACACCAGTAGTTAATTCTATACGATCGAATTTTACGTCAAAATCGGGCAGCTATCAGAAGAGATTTGGACCATTATTGACTTTTGCAACAGCCACAACTCTTATACGACAACCCTCAAAATAGTCCAATTTAACCAGGGCACAAAAAAGGTGGTGACATACGATGTCACCACCTGATTGAGGATTAGCTTCGGATGTCAATAAAGTCAGTGTCCCCGTCAAGAATTACTCTTGAAATGGCTTTGCCCTATACTCGCAATAAATTGAAGAGCCGGAAAAACACACTTGAAGCCCCTGTCATCTAATTGACATGGTTGCTCATCAGCCACTCCCAGGCTAATTGGCGCGTTATTGGAACCTTCAGCCCATCAAATACATCGATGGGCAGAGTCAGCTGTCTATCTTCGTGGATCAGATCCACTTTCAATACTAGATGACCTTGACCAACTGCATAGTTAATTAGATTTAAACCAACTTCTAGCCTACTAACATCACAAATAAATTGACGACTTTCTCGGTTGCCGTCAATAACATCAAAGCAAATTATCATCTCTTCAGAAGTTGTTTACACAAAAGAAGACGACACCGCTAGCTAGATTATTTTAATGACAGGGGTCTTTTTTGAAAAATAAACTGGATATTTTTTCATTATGTAACCCTATTTCTTATATAGTAACCTGTTTAAGGGCCATGATCAGGGGTGATCCTCTAAGCGATTAGAGACAAAAACCTCGAATGCCATCCAGCAATCGTCCTGAGGCAGCCTAAGGCCTTTCATAGGGCTTTCGCTTCTTCGCCCTGATCTCCCGCAGTAACTCACGGGTCATCTTTTCAGGCACCGGATAGGTTTTACTCACTTGACGAATATAACGGATAAGCAACGTCTCAAAGTCCGTCGGGGTAGGAGTAGCGGTCGGCTTCATGAGTTGAACGTGAACAGCGCCGTAAAGCTAACAATCTGACTACCAACAATCAATAGAACTTTTAGGGATATACAGCAGCGAATAAAATGGACTGTATTCGGCAAGGGATGAGTCGGCAGACCTTATTTTCTTTTCATTCTATTGTCATAGGCTCGTTGGATCCCTCTTTATAGGGGAAGTTGCTTGGGCAGGGTAACGATGGTCAACCAGTAATGGGCTAGCTCATCCAACTGCGCTTGCCAGCGATCCTGATCCGGCGACTTATAGACAAAAGCCTGAATGCCTAGCTCATACACTTGCTGAATCGTTTCTAGCTGCTGATCCGAACTGATGACCACGATGGGTAACAAGCGATAGCTAGCCCGGATTTGCTCCAGTAGCGACCAAGCCAGGGGCCGAGGGGCCATGTCCAAGTCCAGGAGCAGCAGACTCGGAAAATTATAGTACTCCATGGCCGTCGTCGACAAACAGATGAGGGTTTCATCAACCGTCGCACTATAAAGCAACTCGACCTTGGACCAGCAGGTTTGTAAACGCTGAGCGATCAAGTGCTGATCAGTTGGGCTAGGAGTTGCGATGAGCACGCACACGTGTTGATTGGGATGACTATCGGCAGCTTTCATGAATAGCGTCTTTTGATCCTATTAACACATTAAAAGACGCTTTTTTGTTTAACAAAATCAATGCTTCACTTCAACAAAAGAACTAATTAAGGGTATCATTATCAATGCCTTTGTGAGGACAGCAGGTGTAAAAGGCGATTGGCTGCTTGCTGTTGATCCCACTCCCCGAGGACATAAAATTGCACCGACCGGCTCATTAATCGCACCGTACCGGCGGCCCGGCCCATTCCAGCGGCCCGTACTATCCTGGTAGATCACCGCCGGTCCGCCGGTGCGGTACCCTGCCAGATCCCCCAGCTCAGCCCGAACATCCTCAAGCCCGTTTTCTATATCGTTTGTCACGCTCTTACTGCCTTGGTCTAGATCCATAATGGCAATCACACTGCCGTCGACGGTGTTGGTGTAATCGGCTCGTGGCCCTGAAAATCGCTTATTCATGACGGACAAAATTAATCGGTGTTCTTTTTCCCCTTTTCAACCGTGAATTTACCTACAGGATTATCTCCAAGCCGCGGATACGGCCCTGCTCGTGCTAAATCTTTAACTCCCACTGCTGACTCAGTGCTATCTTTTTAACCTGCTCTGCCTGTAGCTATATCTCATCGGCCAGTTGACGATCAGCTACGGCATAGCATTTTTTGTCTAACGTATGATATTATTTCTAATGATAACATGTAATTATCTTATTATATAATTACGGGAATTTTCCCGTTGATCATCAATTCTCAGCGGCTGTACTTAGCGGATCAAATCTGTTACTATAACTGCTAATTTGATGTAGCTATGAAAACTTATTTGTACATCTTTTTATTTCTGTTTATATCAGGTATAGTTTCTGCTCAGAGTTCCAAGTATTCTAAAAACGGAATATACAGATGGACTAAGCCTGTATTGCTTACCCCTTCAGATATAAGAGGTGCTGCCACTGGTGGTAGACCCATAGAGAACAATCCTGGTCAGCGCTTTGCTGTTATCGATGTTATCAATGATAACAAAACTGCTGTCATCAGGATATTAGACTATACCAATAACATACTAGAATTTAAAAAATATAATGTGATAAGCTCCGCCGCTAGCAAATACACAGGAAAGCCCGAAGAGTCCAGACCCAGCGAGGACCAAGCTTACTTTACTGTTCCGGTGGAGGCTATTGAACAGTTAGCCGTGGGGGATAACACAATTGCTGGTGGTTTAGCATTGGGCTAATAAACTTTCCTTTCAGGTTTAGACCGCAGTCTGGTAAAAATGATTTTTCTGGCTCGTTCAATTTTGGCGCAGCAGTAGGATACAAATTTCCACACAAAGAAAGAAGGCGGTTTACCAGCACAGTGCTCACAGGATACAGTATATCCAATGTTGTTTTAGATGCGCCTTCCGTTGAAAGAAACGCTAACCTACTGACAGAGACCAATAATTTTACTGCCCTTTCATTATCGGTTGGTTACATGTTTGAGAATGAGAAGATACAGGTGGGCGTTTTTATGGGTAACGACAACCTTAGCCGTGTAAATCAGGAGAATTTCGGATGGCAATACCAAGGTAAACCTTGGTTCAGTATAGGGTTAGGTTATTCAATCTTTTCGACTGAAAAGCCTAAAACCGATTCTTCCAAAGAGAAGCAAGATTGATTCATGGCCAACTTATAAACTTAACCCTCGGTTTCGCTGCTGTTTTTGCTGACTACTCAATTCTTGTTGCTGTCAATTCTATTTTTTTTAGCCTGCTCAGCCTGTAGCCGTAGTTCTTCGGCCCGCCGGCGATCGGCCGCTACCTGTAGTTGGTGCTCCTGATGCCCATCGCGTAGTTCGAGCGTCATGGCCGCCTTCCCTTGGCGGGTCCCATTGCTCATGGTGTTCTGGTAGCGGAAGCTCACTTCCAGCTCCCGACGGTAGACCGACTGTAGATTAAACGCCTGTTCGCTGCGCTCCTTGAAGTCGACCCGATTGAACTGGCCAAACTTGTGATCATGCACGGCGCTCTTGTTCTGGCCTCGATGATTGTTCATCGGGCTAAGTAACCGTTGCTTGTGGTTGTCCTTATGGAGTAGGCCTACTCCATAAGGACAACCTAGTTATAGACCCGGGCAGGTAACCTTTTATCAACCAGCCCCGCCTGTTAGCTCATCGGATTCCAGCCGAAGCAAGGTCAATTCATTGACCCGGTTGTACCACAAGGCTAGATCGGCAAAGCCCGCACCAGGCTGGGTGGAGTATCATCATCGTCATGTACTTACCGTATAGTATACTAACAAGTCCGTTTGGTTATGGGTGAATATACAGGTCTAAGTCGTTAGACGACCTGGAAAACGATTGATCTGGGGGTATGGGTCAAGCATTTACGAAAAGTAGCGCCTGTATATTGGCTGAGGGGTGTCGCCCTGTCGATACCGAAGTAGCTAATCATTGGGGCCGGTTATATCGAAGAGGAGGACTCTCATACCTGCGGCAGAGTAAAAACCAGCTGGTCAAACAGGTTAACGTTCAGCCAAAACGAGGAGGGTTATCATAAAACGGCAAGATTACCCATCAGCATACCTAGTTGACTAAGGCTAGCCACCTATCTTAATCGATTGTGCCGGGAGGGTTATTTGACGAGTTTGATCAGGGCCTCATCGGCTTCCTTTAAATAAAAGGCAATAAAAGTGAGCGGCTCCTGGGGTGAGCCATTATCAAAGTGGAGGATGACTTTATCTTTGGGTTCGTAAAACGCTTCGCCCTGGTGGATCACCCGCTTTTCTTCCCCTTCGATCTGAAACAACACGCTGCCTGATACCACATAGCCCACCACAGGACAGGGATGCATATGCGTAGGGGCGGCCTGGCCAGCCGGTAGGGTTACTTGTTTAATGTCAATTTGAGAAAGGGATTGTTTGGTAAGTAGTACCTGCAATAAGTCTTTACGAAGGAGTTGTGTCTGAGCCATGCCGACGGAGGTAGTCATCCAGATAAGAATCAGCAAGTTGATGCGTGCTGCCGTTGTTTTCATGGCTCAAAAGTAGGCGGCTAGGGATGGGCTTTTGCTTGATGTAGATCAAGACTTTTGATCCGCGACAGGGTTTCGGGCCGAACCTTGAGAAAGGAGGCAATCAAATACTGGGGAAACTGCTGTTCAATCAGTGGATAGGTAGCTACTAAATTAGCGTAACGCTGGGCGGCCGTTTCGGTCATTAACGACGTTGTTTTGACGCATTTGCGTATGAAGAGCTGCTCACTGATGTATTTGAAGAGTTTCACCCAATCCAGCGATTGATCAGTAGCGCTATAGCGTTGATAGGGAATCGCATATAGGGTGGTAGGGCTGTAGGCCTGAATACTGCCTGGTGAAGGGCACCGGGTGAGAAAGCTCCGGTAGGAGGCCACAAAGGAGCCCGGTAAAAAGAAGTCGTCCACGGACTGCTCACCGTCCTGGGTCTGGGTGGAGGAAACCAACGATCCTTCGGTGACCAGACCAATGAAGTTGGCCACTTTTCCCTGTTGAACAAAGTAATCATGCCTGGCCAGCTGAATCGATTCGGCCGTGCTATAAAATTCGGCCGGAAATTCTGGCGATAAGCCTAGTTGGTGGGAAAGCTGCTCGATGAGGGCCATAGCGTAGGATGTTTACCGTCGTGCTAGTAGGTAAGCACCGTAAAATTACACCTGTTGCTTTTTTACTAAAACCGGATGGGTCAACTAGAGAAGCTTGGCATGACCGACGAAAACCATTTTTTAACAGGGTTACCTGGTCGATTAAATAGTACTCTGCTAATAGATGGCCTGTAGGCAACATGCTAGTATCTCTTTGAGAACAATTGTACTTTTTTGATATAACCAAGAAAAGAACCCCTTTAAACGAACGATTTCTGATAAAGAAGATAGATCCGTTTACTTGTTAATAACCGATACAACCTATTCTAGTAATTTTATGAATTAGCTGCCCCAATAATTCTGTATCTTCACCGCCTACAACCTGCTTTCTGAATCGAAACTAGATTGCTCACTTTCACGTCCATGACGTGGGAAAGACACTATTGTATCATGAAGTTAGGTTACGCTCGTGTATCAACTCAAGACCAAAATCTAGCTCTTCAGCTAGATGCCCTCAAAGCAGCCGGCTGCTTGAGAATCTTTCAGGAGAAAGCTAGCGGCTCTAAAACCGAAAGGCCTGAATTAAATAGGTTACTAGAAATCATCCGGGAAGGCGATACGCTCATGATCTGGAAGCTAGATCGACTGGGGCGTTCCTTGAATCATTTGATCGAGATCGTCACTCAGTTAGAGGAGCAACATGTTGGGCTAGTCAGCCTAAACGATCCTATTGACACCACGACGGCTCAGGGTCGGCTCGTTTTTCGCATCTTTGCCAGCCTAGCCGAGTTCGAAAAGGAAGTCATCCGGGAGCGAACATTGGCCGGTTTAGCCTCCGCTCGTCGTCGGGGTCAACTCTTAGGCCGTCGCAAGGGGCTTACCAAAGTAGGTGAGCAAAAAGCCCGCATCGCCGAAAGTCTTTATAAAGAGAATAAATTCTCGGTGGAGCAAATCGCTCGGGAGTTACATATCTCGAAAACAACATTATATAAGTACCTCCGCCAGCGAGGGGTTGAAATTGGGCCCACAATTCAACATCCAATCGCCACTATATTAATCCGTTAAAATTGCCCTATTTTACAGTTATTGGATGACCGTAAATGATATGTAAAATGAATCAGAAGCAGATTGGGTCGTCAATTATGAGTTCTGTGAGAAGGAAAGTGGATAAGAGACTTTAACTGAAGCGGAAAAATTCTTAAGCTTATTACAACAAATTAAGGAGGTCCCATTCAAACCGGTTATATAAAACAATCTCCCCAATACGATTAGTCAATCTGCGTCTTAGCTTGGTGGCAAAGCGAATTCAAATGGAAATACGTAGTAGTTTTTACCCATGACCACCCTCCAGCTTGGTCAGATTGCCATTAAAGCCCATTATAATAACTAAAAACGTAGTTTAAATCAAGAACATAGAGTCGGATGTTTATAGGTCCGATTCATAAAAGCTGTTATTGAAAGCATGCGAAAGAACAAGTCTAATTGACACCTGAAGAAGTCTGTAAAGCCTATAGCAGGCAGTTCCGATTTTCAGTATAAGAGCAGCCTCTGTAAGTCAGCAACTTTACAGGCTAATTCAGGCATCAGTAATAAATTTTAGAATATGTGTGCAGCTTGAGTTTTAGTAAAAGTAATTATACCATTTCTTTCCGGAGTGACATTTGATAATATTACTTTAAACCCTTGTGATAACCATGCATTCTTTTGAACATGGTACTCAGAACCGCTATTTCCCCAAAAGCTTTTTGCGTGAGTAAACGCCCAAACGGGTAAAGGTTGCTGAATTATCTCCTCAATTTCATCAATAGTTAAACTCACGCTAAAGATGTTATTTTGAACGGCTTTTTTTAGTTCTAATTGCAAAGGAAAGTATTTATCGTTCGAGGAAAGTTCAGTGAATGAACGGTTCAGTGATTCTGTTAATTCTGGCAATAATATTGAAGAAATGTTCTTGGCACCAAATGAAATAAAATGGTTTTCAATTATATTCCATAATTCCAACCTAGGATTGGTCTTTGATTTTGTAGTTTTTAATGAGAATCCGAATAAAAATTGCTCTAGTTTAGAAGCGGGTACTTCTAATGTATCAGCCCAATTATTCAAATCAATAACATATTGAGCATACACATCTTGCTTGTTACTATAGTTTACTTGGTATTTATAATTATTATTTATACCGGAATAATAGAATTTACGCTCTGGATAATTTTCGATTAGCTGAATCGAAAGAGCGCAATGAGCATTAGAAGTCCATTTGTCAAAAATTAATGGTTTAACTTTTATATCATTTATCTCGCCCAAAAAGAAAAACAATTTTGTAAAATAAGCAGGACCAACACCAGGTATTTTATTACATCCTGAATCGAAAGACAAAAACAATTCTTTAAAGTTGCCTTTCTTTATCTGCTTTTCAGCATATTGAATACTCTGTTCAAGTTCTTTACGTTTTTTGACAGTATGCTCAAGCAATCTACCAAAATGTGTATCATTTCTTTCCTTAGATTGTGTAGCATTGATCCCTCCCCACATCATACTCGCTAAAAATCCTATAAAATAGTCGTTCTCGAAAAGTTGAATAACGTCCTTTCTTTGAATATTTCGAGTTGGGAATAATTTATATATATCCTGAATTACTGGATAAGCATCTATAAAATAATCATAGCTTTTATTCCACAAAGCAATATTTTGTTCGGGTAATGATTTAATTTGATCAATATTTTGAGCTAGGTAAACAGGAAGTGTCATCTTAGTTTCTATAAGTAGGCTTAATGGCGAAGAATTTTGGTGTTATAATTTTCTTACTTCGTTGGTAGGTGTACTCATAAGATACTGAAAGCTATAAGTATCTCCTACAGCAAGGGGTTTAAATGGACCATCAGTTCAAAATCCAATTGGTACAACTTAAATCTGTTATGAGTCTGCTATTTGACAGTTAATGAACATCGTAAATATTATGCAAAATAGGAAAAGGCATGAAGTTCTAATCATTCTTGAGGTCTTTCGAAATAGAAATGTTGGAAAGGGATTGAGAAGAGCATAAAATTGGAGGCAAATTGTCACAAAACATGAAGGTGCGTTCTAGCCTTGTGACAAACCAAAGCTAAATCAACACTTAGGGCTTTTCCAAACGTAAAATCTGCCAGGTTGACAGTTTGGATAAAATTTGTTGGAAACCGAAGCAAGAACGGTCTCTAATCGAAAAGGCGGTTGAAAGAAGGGCATTATCTCCCTTATAGAAAAAACAAAAAAAGCCCTGTTCAATCAGGGCTCAATATCGTTACTCGGCGTCAGAGGCCTGCTTTGGCTTTCGGCCTCTGGGCTTGCCTATGTAAGGTACTTTAACGGCCGGTGCTTCAGGAGCTACTTTTAGTTCAAAGGCGGTGGTGCCTTCGTACTCGAAAAGACAAATCGTAAAGTCGTATTTGGTTTTGGTGAAATCAACTCCACTCTTTTTTAGAATAAAAGGCAAAGCCAACGTATAGCTTTTGGCCGCTTTCTCGAAAACGAAGGTCCCCTCAGCTGTACTACTTGGCACTAAATACAACGATTTGGCTTTACGCTTGCCCTCGTCCATGCCTACCTTGAAGGATGTTCTGTCTAGATCGACACCTATATGAGCCACGGTCTTGGCCGGCAATACGAGTTTACCAGCCGTCGAAACGTAACCGGTTAACTTTACTTTAGCTGGCTTTGAGGCTTTTTCAGATTTGGCCGTATTCTGTTGATTCTCACTGGGCGAAAAAAAACGGATGTTAGATGCTTTCATTTACTTGACTTTAAGACTTTTATCAACAACAAAGGTAGCCAATAAGCACTGGCTTACTGACTATTAAGCTGGTATAGCAGTAGGCAAGTAGTATATTGACTTATAGCCATTAAAATAGTTCATCCTAAATTAACTAGCAGACTAGTTACTCCAGTAATTTATGAAGAAAAACATTGAGTTCAAGCTGGATGACTTGGTAACGCTAATTGACCCGAAGATTGCTCAAGAGTTAGTTGCGGCTAACGGTGAAATTGACTGGCCAGTCCCGGTGATCAGTCAATATGGTCAGCGGGTACACTGCTGGAATAGTCAACGGCGTGAATTTAAGATCACCCCAGTGCGACTGAGATTAAGAAAGTAGACTAACCAGACTGTTACTACATCTTGTTGACCTATACGATATAGAGAGAATGGTTAAAGACGACATCATAAACTTTGGCCCGTATGCCTGGCAAGTGCTGGCTATTGAGGACGGCCGCAGGGCACTCCTTTTCTTCTGGTAAAAGCCCATAAGCTCAGTGTTTTCAATCTTTTGGCCCCCAAAGATTAACCAAACTTTGCACTAGGTTCGTAAGATGACCGAATTGAACCGGTTTGTAAACAAAAGCATTAGCGCCAGCATGATAGCATTTATCTCGATCCTCCTCAGAGGATGAAGTTGTGAAAATTACGAATGGGATCGTTTTGAAAACGGATTGGAGTCGAAATTGCTGCAGCAGCTCCAGGCCATTTCGACGAGGCATATTCAAATCGGAGAGTACAAACAAGGGAAAAGGTGGAGCTTGTATGAAAAGTTGTGCTTCTTCACCGTCAACTGCAAAAACACGAGCAAGATCCGGACAAACTGATTCGAAAGCCTGATTTATTATCAATCGATCGTCTTCGTCGTCCTCGACAATTAAAATCCAATCCGAAATAGTCCTCATGTTTTTTAGGTTTGGCCGAAATCAGAATATTCTACAATCCCAATAAAGCCGTAAAATCATTGATAAGAATGGCGGATTTTCAATTTACTATATGTTGAAAATTACTACCCTAGGCATTATGAAAAAATAGACTACCTTCATATAGATGGTATTACTAAATCAAAGCATGTGCCATCGAATAAAATCTTCATAATACCCCAAAACATGCTGTATACCTATTTTATCTTGGACGGCGACGAATTATTCTGTCGTATAAATCCAAATCTAAGCGTAACTCCAAAAAAATTAGCAACGTAAAATTGTAGATAATTCCGAGTATACGGTTATCCTTAATTCGCCAGCTTAATCAATTGTTCCATTCAAAATTTTCTGCGAATAGGAATTATAAATAATTGCAATACAGAGACAGGGTAATAATTCCAGATCGCTTATAAATCTAGGCGAACATTTGAGTTTTGAAGCTAGAAGATATCTCCAATCGATCTACAGTTCTTTGGGTTACTCCAATAAGTTGGAGTAACCCAATTTTGCCTTGCAAGGAATATGTCAAAAAACCTCTCGGTTCTTCTTCAGATAGGATAGTCCTCCTTGCTGTATACAACTTTTCTCGAATTATCTAGTGCATTTTCAGAGCAAATTTTACCAGTTAAATAATCTTTAATGGTTATTTGAAGCTCTAATAGGGCCATCAACAGGCATTCTCTCAAAATCTGTTTGCATTATTAATCCATAACAAATCCCCCCACTTAATTCATTTGAGAAAAAGCTACAATCAGGGCTTGATTCTTGTAGGCCTATTTGCCTATGAATAACTGAACATCAAATTCTGTCTGTTCAACTAGTAGACTAATTTGTATAATCTTCCATTTATATGCCTTCGTGTGGATCGAGAGGTGTTCTGTTATGTTTAGCATGGTTATTCCTATTTATAAGTTATAGTAAGGCGCAATCTTCTGCTTCAAGAGAAGAAGTGGATCGCCTTCTCAGATCGGTCACTAAAACCGTAACAGATACAAATCAGGTATGGACATTACTCCGCTTAAGCGAATTCTACTTAAGTAGTCCGATAGCTGATAAAGCATTGTCGGACAGTGCACGTCACTTTTCTGAATTAGCAGAACTGTTAAGCCGCACAATCCACTTTAACCATGGAATTGACAAATCATTATATCTGAAGGCTATCTATCATCTTGAGCAGCAGAATAATGGAGAAGTTGCCCGCATCTCCCAGCAACTAAGTGATTCGAGCCGAATACGATTATTTCTCGAGCAAGGGAAGCGACTTCTTCGACCCACCCAACTTCGGTATGCCAAGCGCGATAGTGCTATTTATTTTTTCCAAAAGGCAGAACGGATTTGTCAATCAATTGGTCATAACCTTTTGGCAGAGGAGAGTCAGAATTTAATAGGAGTCGCCTATATCCTTAAAAAAGACTGGCCAAAAGCGAGGGCCAGTTTTATGAAGGTAATTCAGGCACGGCAAACAGCGGGGGATCGATCAGGGGAGGTTAAGGTATGGCTGCGAATGGCAACAACTACCTATTGCGATGATTGCCGGGAAAATATGAAAGCGCTGGAAACAGGATTAACGCTATCTCGTCAAATCAGGAGTAAGGCGCTGGAACTGTTGATTTTATTAGAAATGGGTTTCGAACACTTCCAATTAGATAGCGGAGAAACCTGGCGCGCAGATCAAAGAGCAGCCCAAGCCCTGGCAATCCAAAATGTCATTGGTTTCAGAGCATTAACAGCAGCCTATCGTAATCTGGCAATGTCAAGTGTTTACAATCGGCCAGGTGAATATGGATATCTTTCCAACACAAATTACTTTCTGTCAGATTTAAGTCAGGCCAAGGGCGATTTAAATCAAAAATTGTTTTACATACTTCAGGTTGTAAAAGCCGAGGAGAAAAATGGGCAATCGGCTGAATTAGATTATGCCTATTTCAGGTTAGGTAATGCTTATTTCGGACTTAATCAATATGAAAAAAGCTTAACATATTATCAAAAATCACTGGCAATTAGCCGCCAGAAAAGTGAATTGGTCATTCAAATTGGGCTTATCACTCGGATGGTAATTACCTTTCTAAAATTAGGAAAATCTCAGGAAGCCTTACGATTTTTACAGACGATTTCAGGCAAAATTAAATCAGTCACCTATGAAGATAATATTCTGCTAAATCAAAGTTATGGAGACTGCTACAGCGCCTTAAAACAGTATAAAAAAGCCGAACGGTACTACCTCGCTAGTGTAGCCTGGAGTAAACAGGTTGCCTTACAATTTCAGTGTTCTGCCTGGCAACGAATTAGTCAGTTTTATGTAGATAATGCTCAATTTAAAAAAGCAGATCCATTTCTTCATCATCTATTGTCCATATCGCAAAAACGAATAATTCCCAGCCAGCAGCTTGAAATCCAATTAATGCGTTTCAAAGTAGATTCGGCACAGGGTAATTATAAAGCAGCTATCAACCATTATCAAACGTATAAAAACTTAACGGATTCAATTTTTAATGAGAAAAAAAGCCAGCAAATTGCTCGGCTGACTATAGAGTATGAAACCCAAAAGAAGGAACAAACACTTGCACTTAGAGAAAAAAATATAGACCTGTTAACGATTCAGAACAGGTCTCACCAGACGCAACGGAATGCGTTGATTGTGGGAAGTATTTTACTGTTAGCCTTACTGGGTTTAAGTTATAACCGGTATCGATTGAAGCAACTAAACAATAAACAACTCCTGGATCAACAGAAAATCTTACAAACTCAACATATTGAACTTCAGGCAAGACAGAAGGAAATCAATCAAAAAAATAGCAGCCTACAACAATTACTAACCGAAAAAGAATGGTTATTGAAGGAAATCCACCATCGGGTGAAAAATAACCTGCAAGTGGTCATGAGCTTATTAAACACGCAGGCTAGTTACCTTGTCGACAACGCAGCTATTACGGCCATTCGAGAGAGTCAACACCGGGTGCAGACAATGGCCATGATTCATCAGAAACTCTATCAGTCTGAAGGTATGGCCCGCTTAGACATGGGAGCCTTTATTCAGGAAGTTGTAGTCTACTTGCGTAATTCATTCAAAGTCGAGCAACAGCATTTGTTCGAGTTAAACGTAGAATCGATCGATTTAGAGGTTACGCAGGCAATTCCAGTTGGTCTAATCATCAATGAAGCGATCACCAACTCCTTAAAGTATGCATTCCCAGTTGATAAGTCTGGAACCGTCACAATAACGCTCAGGCGAATAGCTGAACTTTCCTGTGAATTGATTATTGCTGACAATGGTGTGGGCCTACCTCCCGGCTTTGACGTTTCGCAAAGCCGTTCATTGGGTATGACGCTTATTAAAGGCTTTAGCCAACAATTGGACGCTTCCTTAACAATAACAAGTGAAACCGGCGTGCTGATTAGCCTGATATTTACTGAGGAAAACTGAAAGGCATCTATCTCGCAGTCAACCGCCTTTTTTCATTAGTGGCCCTTTTGGAATCTCTTAGAAAGGTTTCATTCGGTAGCGGGAGGGTTTATGATCAATACCTTACGAATCCCCATTTTTTCCATTCGATATTCCAGCGTGGTTGGTTTAAGGTTCAGCAGTTCAGCAGCTCCACCACTGCCGCGAATTCGGCCATTAGTTTGTTGTAGAACGGCCAATATGTAATTCCTTTCCACTTCTTGTTGGCTCTTTATTATGGATTCAAAATCAACGGGTGAACTTTCAGTTCGACTTGACTGCGTAATTGCTATAGGCTGACTAGCTGGCTGATAGCTGGATTGCAGTTCGCCCAATAACGATTTACCAAGTGATCGACCTAGCTCGATAGGACTTTGGCCAGAATTGAGAATTACGGCTTGTTCAATCACATTTTCTAGCTCCCGAATATTGCCCGGCCAATTATAATTCAGTAAGGAAGGCATTACATTCTCGGCAAAGCCAATAAATGGCTTACCCTGTTTCTGGGCCATTTTTCGGGCGAAATACGTAGCTAGTAAAGGCAAGTCTGTTAATCGATCTCGTAGTGGAGGAATAATAATTGGGTAGGTGGACAATCGGTAATAGAGGTCCAATCGAAACCGACCGGCTCGTACTTCTTCCTCTAGATTTCGGTTTGTGGCTGCAATCACCCGAACATCCGTTTTAATGGGTGTTTTACCCCCAATTCGATCTATCTCTTTTTCCTGAAGAACCCGTAAAAGCTTGGCCTGTAATTCGAGGGGTAGTTCACCTATTTCATCCAGCATCAAGGTCCCTCCTTGAGCCAGTTCAAACTTGCCAATTCGCTTTTCGAAGGCCCCCGTAAATGCCCCTTTTTCATGGCCAAAAAGTTCACTTTCTATCAGATTGGTAGGAAGCGCAGCACAATTTACTTTAATTAGCAGTTTCCCTTTACGTGAAGACGATTGATGTACAGCTCTGGCTATTAATTCCTTTCCCGTTCCGCTTTCCCCTAAAAGGAGAACTGTCGTATCCGTATGAGCGACTTGATTAACAAGCCTGAAAACGTTTTGCAAGGGCTCACTTCTGCCGATGATCTCCTCAAAGTCATTGAATTTCTGAACCTCTTGCTGTAAATAGGAATTTTCCTGCTTCAGTTTTTCACTAAGGCGAGCCACTTCCTCATAAGCCAGAACGCGTTCAAGCGTTAAGACTAGCGGCTGCTCAAGACGTTCAAGGAGAGCCTGATGAGATACTTTAAACGCATCAGGATTACGACTTAGAAAGCAAAGCAAAAATCGATCACCATTACTCAATTGGAATGGGGCAGCCATAGCGCCTACCAATCGAAATGATTTTGCCAGGGTTTGAACAAAGGGATCTTTTCGTTCTAACTCATCAAAACTCTCAAAGTTAAAACGAGAGAATTGTTCAGGAAAGAAGGTAATTTGATCCTGAATTTCGCCGGTTCGTTTATCGCCAGATAACTGAAGTATATCCTCTAGCGTTAGCACATTAAATTCCTGATAGCCAACTCGGTAATAATGAAAACTTGAACTTCTCCCACGCTGTTGGTACCGAACCGTTAAAAAATCAAAGGGAATATAAGGTTGTAACAACTGGGCAATTTTTGTGAGTCGATCGGTCCAGCTTTCTGAAAGAGATAATGCTTCTGAAAGATCGATTTGTAATAATTTTTCCTCCCGAAGTTTTACTTCAACACTATGAGCTTGTTTGTATCGACTGATCGAAATAGCCGTTAAAATATCCTGCTCCCTAAACGGTTTAACAATATACCCACTCGGTTGAGTAGCTTTTACGGCCTCTAATACCCCTGGGTTGTCATTGGCAGAAATATAAATAAATGGAATGCCTAGTTCTTCCAGGTGATGGGCTAAATCAATACCTGTTTCCCGGCCTTTCAGATAAATATCCAACAACACCAACTTCGGCTGATGTTGGCTGATCATATCAATTGCTTTGCGCATTGATGTTGCAATACCAAGCACAACATACCCATTCTGCTCAAGTATGAGCTGTAAATCGTTGGCAATGATATACTCGTCCTCGACAATTAATATAGTATAAGGCTCTATCGAGCTTTGTCCTGCGATGGAGGAAGTATGCATAAGACGTTACAGTTTGGGCTACTGTGAAAAGAGGATAAGTTAGTACGACAACAACTATACCTTTTATTACCTAGTAGGTGTTCATTATTGAATTCGCATTCCTTGCTTACGCAAAGCATTATTAAAAAATTACAAAAAATTTCAATTCACTCTATTCTATACCTTGCTCAACATTCATTGCTGTGATAACTCACAAAAAATGCTCCAGGAAATTAATAATTCTCCAAAAAACTGGAGTTCTCCAAATTGAATCCTGAGTAGGCCGTGAATAGCAACTGAGGCTAAATCCTGCAATGTGAGCCTTGGAATAGGTCATTTTGAATACAGCCTGATAACTTTTCCCGAGGCTACTATTTGTTTTGTTACTAATCACGAATCAACTTTTTGGAAGTAACTATTCATCCTGCTTACTCAGCTTTTGGCGTAGAGACACATTTTCTTCGTGTAATCGGGCGGTCTGCTGCACGATTTGGTCATAGGCCAGCATCTGTTTAATCGTAAATGTTAGTGCCGGTTTTAACTGGTCCAATAGTGCCCAATGCTGTTCCTGGTAAAGTTGATCATGTTGATTGTAAAAATCGAATAAAAACTGGCCACAATTCGCAGTATAAATGGATGTATTGAGATTGGATTTATACTTGTATGTATTGATAATAAGCTCTTTAATTAAATGATGGTTGTATCGAGTAGTATCGCTATCACTATTCGGGAAAGATGTCGACGTGTTCTTATTGACTTGTGGTAGCGGGTATTTCTCCTTCTCAGTTTGGTCTTTTTCGACCGTAAATACTGAAATTGGAACAAACTTAAATTCGTCTTCTGAGATCCTCATGTAACAAGTTGATTCCTGGGATTCAGAAAACGGCTTCCTGTCAAAGGTAATTTGAATAAAATCGAACGGTATGTACGTCTGAAAATATGCTAGTAGCTTAAGCAACCAATTGTCCCAATTACCTGGTTCAGCAATTGTACTGAGCAAATTGATTTGTTGTTTCTGCCTTTGACAGCGTTGATTTTCAAGGCTTAACGCATGGCGATAGTATGCTATTTCCAATGCCACTAGAACATCCTTCTCTCGAAATGGCTTCACTAAAAAGCCAAATGGTTTCGTCATTCTAGCCTCTTCTAATACACTGGTATTCGTATTTGCCGATAGGAAAATAAACGGAATTTGATTGCTACTAAGGTATCGAGCGAGGTCAATACCTGTCTCTTGACCTTTTAAATAAATATCGACCAATACGAAATCTGGTCGAGTTAATTTACTCAATTCCAATGCCTTAGCTACACTTAGCGCAATTCCACTGACTATATAACCGGCCCGTTCCAAAATGAGTCGTAAATCGTTCGCCACAGCGAACTCGTCCTCAACGATTAAGATGGTCTGGGATACCGGATGCTCATTCACCTGATTAAAAGACATACTGCTTAGGGATGTTGAAACTCAATTGCACATACTCATTCTTAGGCAAGACATGCAATTGATTAGCCATCAGTCAACTCATTTGAAAAAAGTAAATGAACAAGTAGCCCGTTATTATTCTTTATCGTCAACTCACCGCCTAGTTGCATACTAAATCCATGCATGAGTGTCATTCCCAACGAAGGTGTATGGGCTGTAGTTGGATTGAGTGGGAGCCCAATACCGTTGTCAGCTATGGTTAGTTCAAATTTATTGGACTCAATAGAACGAAACGAGACCCTTATTTCACCGGGTCTTTCATCGGGAAAGGCGTACTTTAAGGCATTGGTAATCGCTTCGTTAATCAATAAACCAACTGGTATGGCCTCGGTAATAGTCAGGTGAGTTTCCTGTACGGCTAAGGAGAAGGTAACTGGTTGAGGCAAGTCGTAAAAATCGCGCAGGTAGGTCACAATTTCCTGAATGTATTGGCGCATATCAATATGATTGACGTTGTCAGATTGATAGAGATTCTGATGGATCAACGCCATTGCCTGTACCCGATGTTGACTGATCTGAATGGCGGATAAGGCAGCCTTATCCGCCAGATAGCTTGCCTGTGAGTTTAACAAACTCATGACAATCTGAAGATTGTTCTTTACCCGATGATGGATTTCCTTGAGTAACCATTCTTTTTCAGTCAGCAAAATTTGTAGGGTTGAGTTTTTGTGATCAATCACTTTCTGCCGCTCTACTAATTGTTGATGACTCGTTTGTTTAAGTTGAAACCGATTGTAGACTAATCCTAAAAGGATTATCAACATGACTGCTCCGGCAATGATAAAATTGCGGGTTGTTTGGGCTTTTTGTAGGGCTATTTCTTTAAGTCTTGCCTGCTGATTTAGTTGAATAAT
Organism: Spirosoma koreense; assembly: GCF_054777875.1. NCBI lineage: Bacteria > Pseudomonadati > Bacteroidota > Cytophagia > Cytophagales > Cytophagaceae > Spirosoma > Spirosoma koreense. The sequence continues at coordinate 121,250 of NZ_BAAHAC010000030.1, forward strand.
TTTTTGCTTATTTTCCCTGGTTTGATACTGAACTTCGAACAAGGCGGTTCGTTGTTTCGTCGTTTCACTGATTAGGGAGTCGTTAATTGCCTTATAACGTTGATAATGGATGATAGCCGATTTGTAAAAGGCTTGAGCTGAGTCCAGTTTAAACCACCATAAATGATTAACCGCTAATTTTTTGGCATAATGTGCTGTCAGGCTTAACTGTTCATTCTGAATGAGGTGTCGTCGCGCCCTTTCATACTGTCCGCTCTGGATATAAAAGGGAATCAACACGGCATAAATGTAAGAATGGTAATCCTTGCCGAGATTCTCCTTGAGCATTGCCTCCAACTGGTTACTGTAGGATTTAGCCCGTGTATAATCAGGCTTCAGTTTACTGTAATAGTTCACATAGCAGGTCGCCATAGCCAATTGGCAATCAATATCTTTTTTCGTATTAGGGAGTTTCTGAATAACTCTTTCCATATGATCCACAGCATCCTGGATTCTAAGCGTGCTGAGGGCTTTTGCATCACAACTAGTAAGTATGGCACTGATCGTTGTCCCCAAAAGAATGATTGTGTTCGGCCTGTATTGTTTTTGAGCGGCTCGCAACGATTTGTGAAAATAGATTAGCGCCTTATCAGGTTGATTGAGTTCGTTATAGGTGATTCCCAGACGACTATACACTTTTGCCAGTTTATTAGTATCTCTGGCAGCCTCAACGGTTTGCAAGGCCAAAAGGCCATAGTTCAGACCAGCTTCATAGTCACCCATTTTGCTGTAAACAAACCCTAGTAAATCATAAAGCTCCTGTAGTTTAGTATACCTAATGGAACGATACAATTTGAGGGCTATGTGTAAATCCTGAAGTGCTTTCAGATTATGACTTTGCAACTGATAAAGGTCTCCCCGGTATTTTAAGGCTTCCGCTAGCTTTACTGTATTTGTTGCTCGACTCAGTAAGGGAATCGCTCGTTCATAAAGTTGAATTTGAACCGATAAATCCCGATCAGATACCGAGTAAAACAAGGCCTGAACCATATACACATCCGCAAGGTCTTCTGCATGTCCATATCGGTTAAGCACTTGTTTCGCTTTCTCCGTTAATCGCCAGGCTTGCTGTGTATAACTGCGCTCACGTAATGCTTCAGCCGCGAGCAGGTAACTCAATCCTTTCCCTCGTTGATACGTTACCTTGTGGCTTAGTGCATAGGCGCGTAAGCTTAATTGATAGGCAGTGTCTAAATCGCTCGCCAATTCCCCCGATTTCATGACGAATGCATGTCCTAGTGCCAGTAGGAATCCAACTCGACTAATATCATTCGTGCTTTTTTGGAGCTGAACACGAAGACTGTCTATGTATTTAGGTGATGGAGATGTTGCCCAGAGTGAAGGTGCCCAGACAACAAAAAAAAGGATTCCATGAATTCGGAGAAAAAAAGATAGCCGCCCCATATCGGTTCTCTTTACAACTTAGCTACCAAATTTCTTACAGTCTTTCAGACAACAGTCTAAAATGGCCGAATTACCTGTGAACTGACGAATAACTAAATCCTGAAACTAATGGCCAAATCTCAGTGAAGTGAGGAGTGTATCAAATCCATTGATAGTTAATACTGGAAAATTGAATCTAGAGTAGGTAGGGCGGGCAAAACAGAATTACCAGGCATTAGCAAGGCATAATCAATCGCTCCAATTCATTGGAGCGATTGATTAAATAACTCCAATTCATTGGAGCGATTATTAGGGCGTCTTCTCTAAAATTCAGTGATTTAGACGAAAAATGGCCTATAAACACAGGTTTCTGTTCGATTTTCCCTATTTAGAATATCTCCGACAGTTTGGCATGCTTTTCGGAATACACTTAATGAATCTGTTTGCCGAGATGCAACTGCCACCACGTGCATCTTACTCAACTGCTTGAATAAGGACTTGATTTTCCACCTTAGATTGGTCACTATGAGCACATATCAACCAGGTTATTTCACGAGTTGTGAATTGCTGAACATCACCGAGTTTGGTGATGTTACCACTTCCCAAAGCCGAATAGCCCGGCAAATTATCAGCGCTAGTATTGCACCGTTCTCTGACCAAATTGAGTATCGATATCGGTATTTCCCTGATTTGAAAAAAACAGAATCTGTATTAGCAGCAATCGCTTTAGAAGCTGCCAAAAGGCAACATAAGTTTCAACTAATGTATAATGCATTACTCTCCCTGCCGACAATCAATACCTTGACTTTGATAAAACTTGCTTCAACACTCGGACTTGTACAAGATCGGTTCATCCCCGACCTGCTATGTGATCACATTCATACAATTATCAAGTCTGATTGGTTGGAGGGAACTAATCTAAGTCTGAACCAAGCTCCAGCTCTTTTTGTGAATGGGCATCGGTTTCATGGGAAATTTACAAGTGCAAAGCTCACTCCATTTGTAAGCTTTCATCTTGAACAGTCCCGAAAGCCTTCATCCATAACTAACAACTGATCTTACTGAAATCTTTTAGTTTCTGGGTTTAGCCTTATTAAATAGATAACGTATATATACATTCGTTAGCAACTAAATGCTTGTTCCAAACTTCAATAAAATTAGTGATATGAACGATTGGTAAGAGTTTAATTTAGTCAACCTATAACGTCACCTGGAAAGTAGGCTTATTACATCTTCCCTAATATACCACGTATCAAAGTTTGCCATTTGTCCGAGTAGACCTACGTCTACGGTTTTTCGGTTGCCAACTACTTTGCTTCAATTATGAACGACATGCCAACCAGTCATGCCACGGTTCCCTTTGCTTTTCAAATTGTTTCACCTTTTAATGCCGTTAATTATGAACACAATCGAAGTGGTTAATCATGTACAACCAGTACCTGTAAACGACGACCCAAATCTTTCCATTGGCGTCAAAACCTTTTTAAATATCCTAAATAGCAGCGGAGGCCCACCTCTCGAACAATTGCCCCCTTTGCAAGCCAGGGCAGTTCTGGAAAACGCTCAAGCATCTGTTTCTGTCGATTTATCAGGAATTTACCTTTCTCAGAAAACCGTTGAGGTTGATGGCTATACGATCGATTTAGATATTTTGCGGCCGACGGGTGTACCGGGATTATTACCCGTATTTATTTTTATTCACGGTGGGGGTTGGGTACTTGGCGATTTTCCAACGCATAAACGGATGGTTCGAGATCTCGTTGTTCTATCAGGTTTTGCAGCCGTGTTTATCAACTATACACGTACGCCTGATGCCCCTTTTCCACGCGCTATTAATGAAATCTTTGCTGCAACAAAGTGGGTTGCCGATAACGGCCATGAGATTGGCGTTGATGGTAAAAACCTAGCGGTAGTAGGCAATAGTGTTGGTGGAAATATGACGGCTGTGACCGCCTTAAAGGCCAAAATGAATGGTGGTCCGCATATTAAACTGTTAATCATGATGTGGCCAATCGTTGATGCTGATTTTGAGACCAAATCCTATATGCAATATGGTCAGGATCGGTTCTTAACAACGCCCCTAATGAAGTGGATGTATGATATGTACATCCCAGATCCGAAGGATAGAAAACAGATATTTGCTTCACCGTTGCAGGCAACCATTGAGCAGCTAAGAGAGCTCCCTCCTACACTTATTCAAGTTGCCGAGAATGATGTGTTACGGGATGAAGGGGAAGCGTTTGGTCGCAAGCTGGATGAAGCTGGTGTACCGGTTACCACAATCCGATACGATGGTGTAATTCATGATTTTGGTCTACTCAATGGTCTAGCCGAATTGCCTCCGGTAAAGTCATTGTTTGTTCACGCAGCTGCTGAGTTGAAAAAATATCTTGGCTAATGTTCCTAACGCCCAGACAGTAGATGATTGTAAAATCATCTACTGTCTGGATATGTATAATCGTGTAAAGTATGCACTGAAGAGACATATTGTATTATTTCCTTTTTGAGTTTGGAAGCACTCTTTTAAGAACTAACTAAAGCTTTACATAGTCTGAAAATTTTTGTACTCCTAGCATTACTGTAGCCATAATATATCTGTCACTGCTACGAAAATTTAGGTTTATCCATAAAACTGGAGATGTACATTTTTGCAGATTGTAAATAACTAGCATAAACTGAGCAATTCGCATGATTTAAGGGTTTTGTCGACCCAAATCGTATTGGTACAACCTTTGAGTAGAGTCCTATTAAAACTTCGATCATTGACTTCAAAGGGCATGAGCAATACATAAAGTTATGATTGAAAATGGAACTACTACCAGCAACTTCAATCAGTATATGTCAATTCCGAATAATGTTTAATTAATGCGTATTATGAAAATTGTAATTATTGGCGGCACTGGTTTGATCGGATCAAATGTGAGCGAAAAACTGCGGCTGTTAGGGCATGAGGTGATCGCAGCTTCTCCTTCTACCGGTATCAATGCAATGACTGGTGAAGGGCTATCGGCCGCATTGCATAGCGCTGAAGTGGTTATTGATCTTTCTAACTCCTCTTCTCCCGAGGAAAATACCGCAATCAATTTCTTCCGAATCGCCGGCAGGAACCTAGCTGCTGCGGAAAAAGCGGCCGGTGTCAAACACCACCTCTTACTATCGATCGTAGGAACAGATCGGGCACAATACATCGGCTACCTGCGCGCCAAAAAGGAGCAGGAGGATATTATCAAGGCGTCAGGCATTCCTTATACGATCATCCGCGCTACGCAGTTCCACGAGCATGTTACGACCATTATTGCCGTACAATCCGATGAAGAACACATTCATGTTTCCACTGTGGATTACCAGCCGATTGCCGCAGAAGATGTGGCAGCATTAGTAACCCAGTTCGCTTTGGAACCTCCCAAAAACAGCACGGTGGAAATCGCAGGCCCTGAGCGCGCGCCAATGACAGAGTTCGTTACCCAATACCTCTCAGTTAAGGGAGGAGACAAGTCAGTTAAAGCCAACGACCAGAATAAGTATATGTTCTTTGACATCCCGAAATCCCTTCTGGTGCCACAGGGTGATTTTTATCCTGGCGTAATCCGGTTCGACGACTGGATAAATGAATAAGTTAAACTATCACTTCCCAGTTTAAAATCATGAAAATTGTAATTATAGGCGGTACTGGAATGATCGGTTCGAAGTTAACAGCAAAACTTCATTCACTTGGCTTTGATGCCATTGCCGCTGCCCCAGAAACTGGCGTTAATACTGTAACAGGTGAAGGACTTGCTACTGCTCTTGAAAGGGCACAAGTTGTCGTCGATGTTTCAAATTATCCTTCTTTTGAGGCTGGTGTCGCTCAAAACTTTTTTGAAACATCAGGCCGGAATTTGCAGGCTGCAGAATCGGTTGCAGGGGTTCGGCATCACATTTTGCTAACTATTGTGGGGACTGAGAGAATGCCAGACAATGTATATTATCGGGCAAAGGTGGCACAGGAAAATATTGTTAAATCGGGCTCAATTCCATTTACCATTTTACATGCTACGCAATTCTATGAGTTCGCTAGCTCATTCTTATATACTAGTAATAAAGACCAATCAATCCCACTACCTCCTGCTCTAATGCAGCCAATAGCGGCCGACGATGTCGTGGCAACACTGGCGGATTTGGCGGTAAGCGAACCTTTGAATGCAGCCATTGAAGTAGCGGGACCAGAGAAAATACCAATGGATGAATTTGTAAGACGTTATTTGAACGCAATTGGTGATTCTCATAAAGTTATTACTGACGAGTCTGCCGGTTTTTTTGGAACAGTCGTCAATGATTCCTCCTTAACTCCAGGTGATAACCCTCGAATCGGTCACATACTATACGAAGACTGGCTGAGAGCAATGACGCAGTCTCAACAGTCGAGCGCTATTCACTAAATTTAAGCCCTTGTGTTTTCTTTATAGTGATTCCTAGGATTTTCAATCCAGCTTTATAAGTGCCTAATTACTTGAGTACATTGGAATCAGAATGACTAGGTTCTTGCAAATCTGATTCTATACAAAACCCTGCTACTTGATCTAATAGCAGGGTTTTGTAGTTTATAATGAATGGCTACTGGTAAACAATTCTTACAAGAATTGTCCTTCTGTAAATGTTAAACACAGTTGAACACCTTGCTCTTGCTTAATCGTCAAAGTGCCTTCAATTTGTTCACTCAGGCCACGTATCAGACTCATTCCAAGCGTCCTAATTTGGGTTGGGTCAATATCGTCAGGAAACCCGATACCATCATCCCAGATAATTAATTGATAGTGGCTACTCCTCAATTGACTAAACTTTACACCTATAGAACCTGATCTGCTATCAGGGAAAGCATATTTAAGCGAGTTTGTGACCGCTTCATTCAAAATCAATCCAAGGGGTATTGCCAATGTGACATCTAATTCTACCGGATCGATTTCAATACGTTTCTGAATAGTAGTTCCCCGATTGTAGGTCACCAGTAAATAGTTAATAATCTCCTGAATGTAATTTCCCATCGAAATACTGGACAACCGGTCCGATTGATACAGCTTCTGATGGATTAATGCCATCGCGTGTACTCGATTCTGGCTCTCAAGGATGGCCGTTAACGCAGCTTTATCTGTTAAATAACTAGCCTGCGAATTTAATAGGCTCGTGATGATTTGAAGGTTATTTTTCACCCGATGGTGAATTTCACGCAGCATCCATTCCCGTTCATCCAGCAAATGATCTTTTTCTTGGATCAGTTGCTCTTTGTCGGTCAAAATTTTTTCCTTTTCAATTAAGTTGTGTTCCAGTTCTTGATTTTTGCGATTGATCTCGATCTGCTTATCCTCCAGCAAGGTATTACTTCGCTGCTTGATTTGGTATCTACTATACCCTACACCTAATAGGAGAACCAATAGAACTGTAAACGCAATCGTCCCATTTTTCAGCAGGGTTGTCTGTTCTAATTGATTTTGTTGAAGTTGACTTTGTTTAGTGAGCAATTGGATATTACGTTGTTTAAGTCGTAGATCCTGATCTTTTTTTTGGGTTTCAAATTGAATCTCCAATTGAGCGATATGTCGACTTTTGGTCAGATTCAGCAGGGAGTCCTGAAGCGATTCATACTGCTGGTAGTGTCGGATGGCAGCAGGGTAGTTGGCCATAAGGGAATCTAACTTAAACCATAAAAAATGGTTTTTACTCAAAACTGTTGTTGAGCTAGTTCGTTGACCTCTTTCCTGGTTAATTTTTAAATAGGTTAAGGCTGCTTTATACTGGTTACTTTTGATCAGAAAACGAATGGTAGATTCATAAATCGCCGATAATTCTACACTTCCATTTCCCTTTTTAGCCAATAAGTCTAATAGTTGATCGCAATAAAATTGCGCTTTGTCAACTTGATTCAGATCGGAATAGATATCCAGTAAATGGAGGGCAATGGTAAGTCTGCTTTCAGTGGATAGCGGAGGGTACTGCGTACTCATCTTGGTAAAAAAACGTAGTGCCTGACTTGGCTTTCCTTGCTGGAGGAGTAATTGAGCAATGTTCCCTGAAACATTGAGAATATATGCATTTTGTTTATGCTTTAAGGCAATTTGTAAGGCTGTCTGGTACTGAATATTTGCCTCTTTGTATTGATCCAGGGCGTGGTATACCAAGCCTAACCGATTATGAATCGTACAAAGTTGAAGTGTAGAATCATGCTGATTTTCAGCTGTTTTAATGGCTAAGTATCCATAGCTTAGAGCTTCCTTATAATCGCCTAATTTTCCAGACACAAAACCTAGTAAATCATAGATCCGCTCTAGATTAGAACGGTTTGCCTGTCGATAAAGGGTTAATGCATTGTGCAGCTCAATTAGAGAAAGAGTATAATTTTCCTGAATCTGATGATGATCGGCTAATTCTTTATACACATCCCCCTGCTTATATATATTACCTGCCAACTTATAGTTATTAAGCGCTTTTTGATAAAGCGATATCCTTTCAGGTAATTCATCGCGTTCCAGGGTATAGAAACGAGTCATATCCAGGTAAAGGTCACCTAGTTCCTGCCAACAATGAGCTGTCGTAAAAATAGATATGGCACGTTGGGCGTATTGATTGGCCATATTATGATCCCCTTTCTCAAGCAAGACCAGAAAAAAACCATAATTTACCATGCCCACCCCTCGCGGATATGCCAACCGATTACTCAATTCCTGCGCCTGACGGAGCATAACCAGCGCGGTGTCCAAATCATGGTTCAGTTCCTGAGGTTTAAATATGTATAGCCAACTTGTCTTAAGCAGTTTATTTACATGCTGCGTATCAGTCATGGAAACAATCCCTTTGGCAGACACTTCGGATGGTTTGGCATGCTGAGCATAAATAAGTCTACTTAGTAAACTCAGAATAACCAGAATGATAAGCCTTTGCATAGTTAAAGACTGGCTGAGAAGACAACGCCTTCTACCACATAGGGTAAAAGAATTACCCAGTCGAATGATTGCCTGTTTACCAACGACGGTTAATTAATCTTCTACTGAGGTCAGTAGAACCCAATGAATAAAATTAGGGCATTTCAAACAATCATTCGATAAAACGATTCTCAAAGGGCTAGAATTCAGGAGACTCTAGGCATTGTCGAAAAGTATACGCACCCTGTTCTGTTAACTGTCTTTATCCTATCCTCCAGAATTCTGGATATATACCCGGTTTTGGATATGCACAAAGCTCCAAAACAATTTTATATCTTAAAAAGGGTCAATATACGCCCAAATAGCCCTTATCTGGAGAATATCAACTGTGGCACAGGCTTTGGAAATACTATAGCCAAAGGAAATGCCGGACCGAATCTTCCCATTCATTTCACTCAGGTAACTGGTTGTCAAGGTCGTCCACCATTAGCATAAGTAAGTACTTCATTCTTAATTTAAAAACTACGATTATGAAATTCAATTTCTTTGAACTAGAAGCAGACCCAGATAATCTTGGGGACCGTGCAATGTTAAACTCCGATCGGCATCGCAGTTTACCTCACACGGAGGACAGTTTATCGGAAGGAGATGAGTTTGTGGACGATTCTCTACGCTTGAATGATCCTCCTGGCTCACTGCTGGATGGGATGAATTTGTAAGTCAATGCCACTTATCCAAAAGATGATTTCTTCTTAATTCTTTTCTGGCATAAAGCCAAGGAGCATTTTACCAACTTAGCTCTATATGAATGAAATCTAAGTAGGCATATATCCCTTAAAATGAACTTTCAACTATGGAAATATTCGATTTAGAGGTTATCAATGTAAGACCCATTTTGACCGAGCTACAATCAAAAATTCAAACGCTGAATGGCGCTGGGAACGTTTATCTGGATCGGTTACGGGCACTTCATACAACAAACCCGTTCCGGGCAAACTCTCAAATGGACGAGTTTGGAGTCAGTGAACATGTTTTGCCGAATATTCTTCAGTTTTTAGGAATACGAAGTATTACGTTGAATAAGCCGCATGATTTATCGAAACTGGATAGTCTTGATTTTGACACTGTCCAAATTGCCAGTGAGCAATATAGCTGGCAATATTTCCGAAATGGGTTAGTCATTGGCGAATTACAGGCATTATTCAAAAACTCTCGAATAATTGCATTTGATGATTGGTCAAGACTAGTAGGCTTTTCCGATTTATGGTCTGGGTTGCTTTTTGATGTCATTAGGCCAATTGAAAAGTTTGATTTGGAATTCATTTTCTACCTAGGTGATCCACAGCATAAACTTACCTTTCAAGTAGATGAAGCGGTTGATATAATAAGCAGTTTTTCAACTTATGGCCAGGTTACGTTAGCCTTGGATGAAGAAGAAGCCCTAAATCTTTGGAAAATATTCAACGGATTTCATGGCGATACGGCCAGGCTGGAAGATACCTTTATTGATCTTAAACGGAAATACATCTCCCTATATAGGACAATGTCCATTAGTCGTTTACTTATCTATTCAGCAAACGAAGCTATTGTTCTGAGTAAAAACGAACATTTTGTACTGGCAAGGCATCGGGTACCTGAATCCATTGAACTTGCGCCGGATGCCCGTCAAAACTTTATCGCAGGATACTGCCTTGGGCTACTCTTTAGGCTAGATGTAGCTCATTGTATAGCTTTAGGACTGGTTGTATTTGGCAGCGCTGGTGAATTAAATTCAAGTCCAGCCCGTCAGGATTTACTGGTTTACATCGATCGATGGATTGAGGACATTCAAAAACCAGAAACCATCTACTTATACCAATAATCGAAGCTTAATAACTCAATGAAGTATGCCTGAATCAATTACTATATGTACTTGAAAAGTAAGTGGCGTACTGGCTAGACTACAAATTTGTCGTTAAGAATGAAGGCTGAAATGAGACAAGAACGGAGAAAACATATAGTCGTTATCGGGGGTGGTTTTGCGGGGCTAAATTTTATTCAAAAAATGGTGGGTCATCCAGGGTATGCCATCACGCTGATTGATAAAAACAACTATAATTACTTTACCCCCTTGTTATATCAGGTTGCTACTGGTTTCCTGGAACCATCCAGCATCAGTTACCCATTCCGGAAGCTGTTCCACCACAAAAATGTTGCCTATCGAATGGCAGCGTTAGCGCAGATTAATCCAGAAAACAACAGCCTGGTTCTTAGCGACCATTCCGAAATTAGCTATGATATTCTAGTACTGGCGGCTGGGTCAAAAACCAATTACTTTGGGAATGCGAATATTCAGGCGAATGCATTCAGTCTAAAAGGAATTGATGACGCCCTGTTTATGCGTAATGAATTAATCAAAACGTTTGAGCAGGCTTCTCTGGAGAGTGACCATGATAAGCGTAAAGTGCTATTAACGATAGTCCTGGCAGGCGGTGGGCCGACGGGAGTGGAATTGGCGGGTATGCTCGCCGAATTCAAGCGGTATATATTGGGAGAGGACTATCCGACGTTAAAAAATGCGGCTGCCGAAATTTATCTGATTGAAGGATCGCCTAACCTGCTCGCCCCCATGAGTGATCAATCGCATAAAGATGCGTTTCGCGCCCTACGCCAGGAACAGGTACATATCAAACTGAACACAAGGGTGGTTAGTTTTGAGAATGATACGGTGCAACTTTCAGATGGAAGCAGTATAAAAGCCCGAACCCTGATCTGGGCAGCTGGGGTTACGGCCAATTCATTTCCAGGTTTGCATCAAAACAACAGCAGAAATACCAATCGTCTCATCACTGACTCCTTTAATCGGGTAGAGGGCTATTCAAACATTTACGCCATTGGGGATATTAGCATTCAGTTTGGCGACAATGCTTACCCAAATGGGCATCCGCAATTAGCCCAGCCTGCTATGCAGCAGGGAAAGCATCTAGCCCGAAACCTGATTCGCATTCAGCGCAATCAGTCCCCGACGCCGTTTATTTACTTTGATCGTGGCGATATGGCCATTATTGGTCGAAAGACTGCCCTCGCAGACCTCTTCAAACACAAAGTGCACTTTGGTGGCCTGCTTGGATTGTTAAGCTGGTTATTTATTCACCTTATCTCGCTAGTTAACTACAATAACAAAGTTAAAACGCTCTATAATTGGATCGTTGCCTATATAACGTCTGATCAGATGCTTCGAATGATCTTTCGGTCTGAAAATCGGGAGAAAAAGGTTTCACTGGATAAGCCCATTTCCTCGACCATATAAGCTTGGCTTTTCCAAACTACGTATATACATATTCGTCAGGAAACCCAGAGTTAATTATTCCCTCAATTTCATCCACTAAACATGAATTGGTTCACCTCGTTTTTAACTAGCTCTATCGGGAAGAAAATTGTTATGGCAACCTCTGGGCTATTTTTAATTAGCTTCTTAATTGTCCATACTTCGATAAATGCCATGATCTTTTTCAATGATGGCGGCAAACTGTTTACGCATTGGGCTCATTTTATGGCAACGAACCTGATTATACGTACGATTGAAGTCGTCTTGGTCGCAGTCTTTATCCTCCATATCATTCAGGGGTTATTGTTATGGAAGCAAAACAAGAATGCTCGCCCTGTACGGTATTATGTGAACAAACAATCAAGCAATAGTAGCTGGTACAGTCGAAGTATGACCCTTCTAGGTACGCTTATCCTCCTCTTTCTCGTAATTCATACCCGGAATTTCTGGATTCCCAATCGAACGAATCAGTTTTTGTATGGAGAAGAGCTACCGCTCTATGAGATGATGCTGTCCAAGTTCCATAATCCAGTCGAAGTATTTATCTATTTGTTTGGCTGTTTTTCATTGTTCTGGCATTTATTACATGGGTTTAGAAGTTCGTTTCAGTCGTTAGGGTTGAGTCATGTCAAGTATACTGGCGTAATCTCCTTTATAGGCGTTTCCTTTTCGGTCGTAATCCCGCTTCTACTAGCGTTGATGCCTGTTTCTATTTACTTAAACCTCATCCGGTAGATTGGTGAGCAACCCAAGGGCTTCAAAAGGCTTAAAACCAGATGCTTGCCTAGTAAACCATAAATGGCTGTAAAACAGACCATATACACTCTGGCTCGCTAACAATACCAATAGTAAATTTTAAATACTGGCCCAGTACATAATTTCAATTCAGACCAAAATTCACAGGACGAGGCTTTCATCTTAAGCTAAATACAGTAACGACCAACTTTTACATCTAAAATCACAATTATGAATAAAGTACAAGCATCGAATTACTTTTTATTAGTCATCAACGGAGTTTCTGGCATATGGGCCTTATTCTTCCCCCATGAATTTCATACTAGCTTCCCCGGTTTCGGATTTCATTGGATAGACATTTACGGACCTTATAATGAACACCTTATTCGAGATGTTGGCGCTTTCTTTTGTGGCTTAACTTCTTTATCTGTTTTTGCTATCCTCGACAGTGACATAAAGACCGTGCGCTTAATGGCTTATTCAAATCTGGTTTTTAGCACGCCCCACTTTGTCTATCATGCGGCCCATATGCACATGTTTCCGACCGCTTTGGATCGATTTTTAGGCATTTCTTCCCTGTTCCTGGTTGCTTTTATACCCGGTTTAATTCTGTTTTGGACCTCTATGAGACCTGCCCGTATATTTTGATACCTAAAAAATTAAAGGCTACTGTTTAGGCTGGCTAGCTCATTTTGGTCTCTTGGTTAATGACGTATAGAAAATAATGCTTTCGTCAACGACAACAGTACGCAGGCCACCAGCACCCTGTACACCAGATCAAAAAATGGCCTGCTGGTAACTTCAGATCGAGTATCTGCACAATACTAAATTTTTTAAAGAGCTGACCTTTACAACAAACAAAAATTGACCCTCACAGCAATGTTCCATCCGCAACTTTGCTAGAATTTTGCAACTGAAATACAATCAGTATATATGTGGACAACAGAAAACATGCCTGATTTATCAGGGAAAACAGCAATTATAACCGGGGCCAACACCGGTATCGGCTATCAGACGGCCAAAGCCTTTTATGAAGCAGGAGCCAATGTGACCATCGCAGTTCGGGATGCTCAGAAAGCAAAAACTGCCATAGAACAAATCAGGCAGGGTTCATTCGGAACAGGCACTCTGGAAACAGGCCTTCTCAATCTGGCTAGCCTCCATCAGGTGAAAGAGTTCGCCGAAAACTATAAACGTCATCATCAGCACCTGGATATCCTTGTAAATAATGCTGGTGTAATGATACCGCCCCCCACCAAAACGGACGACGGATTTGAAATGCAATTCGGCGTGAATTTCATGGGCCATTTTGCCCTGACAGGGCATCTGTTTCCTTTATTGAAAAATACGCCGAAGGCAAGGGTAGTCACCCTTTCCAGTGGAGCCGCAACGCGTGCATCAGGTATCGACTTCACTAACTTGAAATTAGAGCAGCCCTACGAGCCATGGCGCGAATATGCCGTTAGCAAACTGGCCGACATTTTATTTACCTACGAATTAGACAGGCGATTAAAGGTTATCCAAAGTACTATACTTTCTGTCGCGGCACATCCCGGTGTTACCCGCACCGACTTGCAAAGGCATATTCCCAGCGAGGAATTATCGGGTATGTTTGCTCAGTTTGACGACGTGATGGAACCCTGGCAAGGCGCTCTGCCAACCCTTTTTGCCGCCACGGATGCCTCCGTCAAAGGCGGTGAATTTTACGGACCCAATGGCGATAAAGAATACGCGGGTTATCCGGCACGCTCGAACCATTCTACCCCGGCCATGAATGATAAAGCTTTAGCCAAACAACTCTGGGATTATGCCGAATCAATAACCCAAATCAACTTTCCCGTTTAACAAAGGCTATAATCATGAATGCAACAGTTTTGGTAACCGGTGGAACCGGGTTTGTGGGCATACACACCATTCTGCAACTTCTACAGCAAGGCTATATCGTCAAGACCACCCTTCGCTCTTTGTCTAAGAAAGACACCATCATCCGGGCACTCAATGAAGCAGGTATAATTGACTTTACCAATCTGTCTTTCTACGAAGCCGAGTTAACAGCAGACGCAGGCTGGGCAGAGGCCGTTGCCCATTGCAACTATGTGCTGCACATTGCCTCACCATTTCCTGCCCAGGAACCCAAAGATGAGAATGATCTCATCATTCCTGCCCGTGATGGAGCTTTACGGGTATTGAGAGCTGCTAAAGAGGCCAGCGTAGAGCGAGTCGTGCTTACCTCTTCTTTTGCCGCCATAGGTTATGGTAGAGAGCCGAGCAATCATGTCTTTACCGAAGCTGATTGGACCGATGAAAAGGCACCGATTATGGCATACATCAAATCCAAAACTGTCGCCGAAAAAGCAGCCTGGCAATTTATGGAAGCAGAAGGCGGTACGATGGAGTTGACCGTTATTAATCCGGTGGGCATTTTTGGGCCCGTTATTGGGTCTATTTCATCGGCTTCTGTAGATATCGTTAGCGGAATTATCAATGGCACCATCACCGAAAGCCCGGCTTTTTCATTTGGTGTAGTGGATGTGCGCGATGTAGCCGATATTCATATCAAGGCCATGCTTAATCCAGAAGCAAAAGGTGAACGGTTTTTGGCTACTTCCGACGGGGTAATGACTTTCTACGATATTGCCCAACTGCTTAAAGCACAAAAAGGTGGAATTGCCCAATCGGTATCAATCCTAACCAACCCGAATGTGTCATACATTACACTTTCCAATGACAAAGCTAAAACTGTATTAGGTTGGCAACCCAGAACCAAGGAAGAGGCTATTTTAGCCACCGTGGAAAGCCTATTCGATGTCAAGTCAACTTAATGACTTTAAGAATCCTAGTATACCCTGGACAGGTATTGTCAAATTAGTTCAGGGTGTGTATGATATTAAATGTTACTCAATGCCGGAGCCTTCTGAATATAGTGCCGATCGCTTATCTGATCGATGAAAAAATGGGCCATGTCTTCTCGGCTAAGTGTTAGACTTTGGTTTTCTCCGAAATAGCCAACATTAAGTTTTCTAGTTGCGGGCTTATTTGTGAGCCAGGGTATTCGGACAATCGTCCAATCAAGTGTAGACTGCTGAATATGGAGGCCCATATTGATGACTTCCTGATAAGTACCTCTGGCAACTAGCTTTAATAGATTGACCATAATCCAGAATCTGAAATCGGGACCATCTTCCTTTACTTCGATATTGCGGGTACCTAAAGCAACTAATCGTTTGACCTGTTGCTTTTCCATAAGCCTAACAATATTACCTACTCCATCACTCAGGGTGTTGTCTGTAACTTTACCTTTTGGTCCCAGAAAACTCAAAACAGCGTCGGCTTTTTCAAGGGCCTGCTCAATTGCTCGTTCATTACTTAAATCGCCTTCAATGACCCTTAATCGTGGATCTACGATATCCATTTTAGATCTATTCCTTACATAAGCCGTTACACGATAACCTTTTTCCAAGGCCTTTTTTATGGCAATTTTTCCCGTGGCACCAGTCGCACCGAAAATGGTTACGTTCATACTAAGTGAGTCAGTTAAATTAATGAAGTTGCAAACCTATTTATCTTTATCACCACATTTACAATACTATCTTTTCAGAAAGCGCTATCGATTCAGCTAGTAAAGATTACCCATGGAAGTCAGCAAAAATTCCCACCTAGAAACTACACTTCAACAGGAATGCACCGATGCATTACTTCCAGTACGTGATGCCCTGGAAGTACTTAATGGTCAGTGGAAACTACCTATTTTGATTACCTTGGCCAGTGGCCCTAAGCGGTTTAAACAGATTTCGAGAGAGTTAACCCCAATTACAGACAAAAAGCTCTCCCAAGAATTAAAGGATCTGGAGTCCAATAACCTGATTCTACGAACTGTATATGATACCTTTCCTCCCAGGGTTGACTATACACTAACCGATTATAGCCGATCACTGGCAAGTGTTATTACTTCATTAAAAGAGTGGGGTCTGTTTCACAGAAAAACGATTATAGGCTAATTCGAGGTGAGTTTTCAACATTAATTCGAAAAGCGATTCCCAAAAAAGCATCCCGAAATAAAACGATTTAGCTATTCTTTACTACAAGTTGAACGCGAATAATCCCCTAAACGGGAGAGTATCTTTATAGTTAAAAAGGCTTGTAAAAAATAGTATTTTACCATTAATTGAACTTAAAGAGTTTCGTTGTCCTATCCATTTACAAATTGTACTTTTCATAGGATTTCCGGAAATGGCAACTTTTCGTTAACAATTTTCAACACAAACGCTACTTGATCGATCTTGTGTGGTGCATAGGACCGAAACGACTTTTTTTAAAGGGCTCTAAATGAAGAGCATTAGATACCAAATAAATCTGTAATTTCAGCTCTTACAAACTACTTGATGCAACGAAGCTAGATTTCTTACATCTCACGAAAGCAACGTGATACAGTTACTTTTTCCATGAAGTTGCTACCGCCCGGCGACGAGGTCAACTCTTAGGCCGTCGTAAAGGGCTATCTAAAGCTTCTGAGCAGAAAGCTTGCATTGGTACAATGAAAACAAGTATTCTGTAAAGCAGATCGCACGCGAGTTACACATCTCTAAAACAACATTATATAAGTATCTGCGTCAACGAGGGGTTGAATTCGACTCTTCAGTTCAAAACCCAACTACCACAGCGTAGAAAAATGTAGGTGTTGGCTATTTAACATTTATTAAACGAACCTTCAATTAAGGTTTTTGACAAGGAAGGGCCTAGGCTATTTCATCCCCCAGTTTAACACCTCTACCGCACGGGCCTAAACTTGCTGATGACCCGTAGAAACAGACTGTTGAACCAAACAAAGAGCAGTAGGCCAAGAATAATCAACACGGCATCCAGCTTGTAGGAGAAGCCTATGAATTTCTCCCTACCATCCAGGGAAAGTTCATACCGAAGCCAGTAGCGCTCGACGATCGTCGTGATTCGGTCAAAGGGGAACGCTTCGTCGTAGATAAGGGGGATAACCAACCGGTTGGTCGTATCGATAAAGCCGTATTTGTCCTTCATGCGAACCATCGAGAGGCCATGCTGATAATACGAGGCAAAATCATAAGTCAACGGCGTGCGCACCTTTCCTAATTTATCAATATGACCGAATTTACCCTTGATGGCCACCGCCGACCTATTTTCAGCCGTAAAGCCAGTTGCTTCGTCGTACAAATGGGAAATGCGCAACTGACCCGTTTTGTCGATACAGCCCCATTTGTTATTCTTTTTGACCCAGAATAGACCGTTGGTAGGCTTGCGCGTATCGGTATAGTTGAAGGGAACGATCAGTTCGCCCGTTACCGGACTCACGTACCCATACTTATTCCCATATTGCACGCGTTGCAGACCTTGTCCTGAGTAGGTGTAGTCGATATCAATGGCATCGAGGGCCACTGGAACTTTCAGTACTAAATTGCTGTCGATGATGCCAAACTTCCCCTGGTAGTTAAACGGAGTAACGTGGTTGGATCGCTGGATCTGCTCGGTGACAAAGGGCGTAAAATTGAAGTTGAGAATAAAGTATTCGCCTTTTCGCCACCACAGCACATCTTCCTTGGTGTCGTGGTTACAGGAAAAATCAAACGTCGATTCGCTGATCAGATAGTCTTTTGCGTAGTGCTGGATGGGAATCCTATACAGCTCGTTTCCCCTCCGATCAATGTAGGAAAGCCCGTAATGAGTGCCGGCCGGATAAATGACCCAGGTTTTGCCATTGCGGAAGCGGTCGGTGGAGGTGTATTTTGGCTGGATAATGATATGCCCCTGTTTGTCGATAAAGCCGTGCAGTCCATGGCCTTGGGGACTAAGCGTCATCGGCACAAACTCGGCCAGCCCCTCCTGAAATTCGCCAATGTCGCGGTAGGCGGGGGTTCGTTTGTGTCCGCTTTTATCGGTGAGGAAGGTTTGGTAGGAATGGCAGGCCCTGGTAATCTTTTTGACCACATAGACCTCCCCATAATCCTGGCATTCATCATACTCCTTAAGCCAGGCCTGGTTTGGCTCGGGCTGGGTCTGGGCCAATAGCCTCGCCGATGGCCAGAGAAGCATAATAAATGCTAGGGTTCGAAGCAGGTTTATGAGGCTTTCGAACCGCGGACTTTTGAGCGTACACCAGACACTCTTACCGTATTGTTGAGCCATACATCTTGATCAATAAGAGAGGGATTATCCTTGCTAGATGTCGTATCTTACCGTATTCCATACTCCTACGGAGGAAAATGTCGATGAACAAGCCAGGTTTAGTAGCTCTGCCCTTACAGGATTACTTTATGGAGCTGGAAGGTGAGAAAGGGATACTTTTTGGAAAAGTCCATCAGCCGGGTTTCGGCTTCTTCCAGGCTCAACTGTTCGGATGAGTCCGACAGGGGCAGCAGCGCTCCGGTGGAATCATCAAATTCACTGACGCTGATCCACTCCCCCTGAACGGGGGTGAGAAATTGCACTTGGTAATAGAGCATAAAGTCGGGGCTTCGGTTACTTTGTAGACTCAGTCGACTCAAAGGTAGAGCTTTTGAGCAAGTTGACAGAGCTTGAATTACCGTTTAAGTCTTGTCAAACAGAAATCCGGCAATAATCAAAACAGCTAAAGAATAAACAAAAAAGCCCTGACTAGTCAGGGCTCCTTACTATTACTCAGCATCCGAGGCCTGTTTGGGCTTCCGGCCTCTTGGCTTACCGGTATAAGGCACTTTGGGAGCCGCTGCTTCAGGGGCTACTTTTAGCTCAAAGGCGGTTGTGCCTTCATACGCGAACAGACGAATCGTAAAGTCGTATTTTGTTTTGGCGAAATCGATTCCGCTTTTCTTTAAGATAAAGGGTAAGGCCAAGGTATAACTTTTAGCCGCTTTCTCGAAAACGAAGGTTTCCTCAGTTGTACTGCTTGGCACCAGGTATAGGGATTTGGCTTTGCGCTTGCCCTCGTCCATACCTACTTTGAAGGATGTATTATCTAGATCAACCCCTATGTGAGCTACGGTCTTGGCGGGAAAAACAAGTTTCCCGGCTGATGAAACGTAACCGCTTAACTTTACCTTAGCTGGTTTAGTGGCTTTTTCAGCCTTGGCCGTAGGCTGCTTGTTTTCAGTGGGCGAAAAAAAACGGATATTGGCGGCTTTCATTACCTTGATTTTAAAACGTTTACCAGGCAGTAAAGGTAGAAATTTACCTCATCAATGACGACAAACCACGAGTTCAAGCTCAACGACTTAGTTACGCTCATTAATCCGAAGGCGGCTCCCGAGTTAGAAGCAGCCGATGGTGCTATTGACTGGCCAGTTCCGGTGATCAGTCAATACGGCCAACGAGTCCATTGCTGGAACAGTCAACGGCGCGAATTCACCATCACCCTCAGTGCGACCGAGATTCAGAAAGTTGGTTGATTCGACTTGTCCGTAATCGTGTTCTACAGGAGGAGATAGCCGGTACGCTACATTTGTTCACAGCCCTTTTCCAATCGTAAACGGTTGATGGCTGTCAAACTAAGCCCCGAAGGGCTGCTGATGGATGAAAAGCGGTCAGTTGGCCAACGGGATTTTAAAGAAAGCGGTGAAGACAGAAGCCTTTCCGAACCGCATGCTTTGTTTCAATGAAGTCCAGGGGGAGTCAATACCAACCGTTTTAAAGCCAGGAAACGATTGTCGACAATGACCGCCCTTCGCCAATGGCCGCTACTTAGAGCGGGTGTCCCCAGATGACCGAATAGCGGTCACCGTATCGGCTTAGATGCCGAATGGGTAGCTTGCGGGGGGCTAGCTCATTGTATTTAGCCTGATACTGATCACTACTCATATCGAAATAATGATACCACTCTCCGCTGGTTTGCTCATAGATTGCCGCGTAATACGTTTTACCATTGACCCAATATCCGCAAAAACGCGTTATCTGGTAGCCCTTTGGCGTCAGTTCCTGAAAGTGACCTTTGGCCTGATCCCGGGTCATGTTGACATACTGGGTAAAGCCGCCGTGTGGCCGCTTTCGCCAAGTCCCCACCAGGCGAATCCCGGCCGAACTAGCGTCTTTTGAATACCCGCACAAATCGTGCAACACGTACCCCATATCGGCCATGGCCTGGTTTTTGACCACAAAGTCGGCTACCGTCATCACGTGCGTCTCGGCCGGCTCCGCCACGGGTTTCCAGATGCACGTGATCAGGGGTGGAATGTAGGTCGAGGTCGTATCGATTGGAATAAGCCCAAACAGGTCTTTTGTACCCACGTCGTAGCCACCCCCAACCGCGCTAACCTGGTGGGGATAAACCTGTTGAGCAGCCCACTCATTTCGACGCTGAATAAAATCGGCCTCAGACATATTCGTCCGCACGGGGCGTTCAGGGCCCGGTTGAAACGATCCGGCTAGGGTGTTACCACCGGAGAGGGTTTCGGGCCAGTAGTTGAGGGCGGCATAATAATCAAAGCACGCTTGAAAACTGGCGGCTTTGACGCCGTGAAAATCGGTGGGGCAAGGGGCTTGTGGTGCCACGAGAAAGAGGAGTTTGGTTACCCAAAGTTACCGAGCGGTTAACAATGCCCGCTAATAACATTGAGCAAACGGTTAAGGCAAGGGGGGCAACACAGGAGTCATTCGAATACGCTCGGTCCGTGACGGTGTGAGCCTTTTTTACGCTCAGCCAGCTATCAGACGGACGTTTTCTTTAATGGTTTCTCGGAAGAGTGCTTATGGCCGTAAACAATCCACGTGCCGCCATCTTAGTTCGCACTATTCGACAGTCGGGTCAGAATGGGAGTCCAATTGCCCAGAGGCTCAATCGGAATGGGTTTCGGACACTGCGTGGTTAATCCGTTCAGGGCATGTAGGGGCAACGAGTGATCGAGTGGATGGCTTCATCCCCAACATCAACCGAATACTCGACTAGTAAGTATTTGCCAATCTTGCTTTTCTACAGAATGCATTCAACCCTTTATCAATTCATCTGAATGGTGCTACCTATCCAGCTTCCATCCCTCAAAAACTGCTTTTCGTTTGTGGCTATTAGTAGTCTCTTCTTACTTACCAGGTTTCCTGTAGAAGCCCAAATAAACCTGCACACGGACGATTTGCCTCGTTTCTACCAGGCTTTTGATAGTGTAATGACCACGAGGGATACCGCTCAGCAGGCTGCCTTTATCCGGAGGCTGTATGTAGATAAGGCTAGTCAAGGTCTTAAAGAATTTATGGAATTGCGGGGCGGCAGCACGGCTAATTGGCGAGCCTTCATGGAAAAAGACAAGATGGTCCTCCTTGAAAAAAGACCCTGGATCTTGTCGGTCTTAGAGCAGGAAACCGAAATTCGAAAGCGAATAGCCCTGTTTAAGCGCATCTACCCGGCTTTTCGGGATGGCGACATCTACTTTTGTGTGGGCATCAATAACTCCGGGGGTACCATTGATAACCGGACGGTCTACATTGGCACCGAAGTGGCGGCCAATAGCCAGCCCAACTGGGCGGTTCCCCTGGTGTTGCACGAGTTTGTGCATACTCAGCAGTGGACGCAGCGTAATAAAGATCGTATCCTGAAAAGTAAAGAGTTAGAAAAGGAATACACGGCTACTCACAAGCAGTTACTGGGTAGATGTATCGAGGAGGGCATGGCTGACTTCATTGCTGAACTGGTTTATGAACAACCCTTGGCCGTCGTCAATCCTGGGGGGCATACCGCCTTTGGGCTAACCCATGAGCAATTGATCTGGGATGCCTTTCAAAAAGAGATGTACGCTGACGTGGATTGGAAAGGGGGTTGGCTATACGGCAAGCGAGCGATTGCGGGTCAGCCCGTCAGGGATTTAGGCTATTTTGTGGGCCATCAAATTTGCAAACAGTATTATCAGAAAGCCAAGGATAAGCAAGCGGCTATTCGCTACATGATCGAGTTGAATCTAACCGATGAAAATGCCAAACGATTTTTGTTGGACTCCGGCTATGCATCGGCCCGAAAGAAATCACCCTAATATAGGTAAGAAGATGACTGGAGTAGGTAATCATCATTCATCGCTGATACTCCTGAAGGTATACGTTTACTTTTTTACGCTTCTCATAATGAGCGTCATGGGCTTGTCATACATAGTATATCATCCATAGAAAACTGACAGGCTGACAGAGTAGCCAAATTTTCACCGATTAGAAGAAATGAGCGATCGACGTTAAAAAGCTTTAGGTAGGGTTTTCGTGAACGATTTAATAAGGGCTTATAAATACCATATAATTAGGTATTTGATAGTCAATTATACGTCCAATATCTTCCAAGCACTAACCATTTAACTGAACGAAACTTGGATGACACGTCCTGAAAAGTGTTAATCGTTTGTTAGTAATCTGTTTTTTTATTGACTAGTAAATAAAGCTCTATTTTCATTGTTCATAACATCAACCAATTGCTTTTGAGTATAATAACCCTTCCACCTTCGCTTTGATTAATAGGAAAATGAAAGCTTAAAACTTTTTATAGAGTTAGCGCCGAACGGAACATAAATATAACCTGAAAGGGAAAGTTGATTAGGTTAAATTCCCAACCCTATTCCTAAATTATAGCCACGGGTTACGGGATAGTTTCCAACATCCACCCCAAACACTGAATCAGCTGAACCACCTACCGCCGGATCAAGCCCACTGTATTTAGTGATGGTGAATAAGTTGGT